>NZ_CP036319.1:4692500-5892500 GCF_007752935.1 Crateriforma conspicua
AAAACGGTTTATCGATTGATCAGCCCCAGGACTTCGGCGCGGGTCGCCGGATCATCGCGGAAGGCGCCGCGCATCGCGCTGGTCATGCAAAGGCTTCCGGGTTTGCGAATGCCTCGCATCGTCATGCAGCTGTGAGTGGATTCGACAACCACGGCGACGCCGCGAGCGGACAAGCGCGTTTCGATCAGGTCAGCCACCGTCTGTGTCATTCGTTCTTGAACTTGTGGTCGCCGCGCGACTTCTTCAACCACGCGTGCAAGTTTGCTAAGCCCGACGACCTTTCCGTCCGGCAAGTAAGCGATGTGAGCTTTGCCAGTGAATGGCAGCAGGTGGTGTTCGCACATGCTGCAGAAGCTGATGTCGCGCACCAAAACGATTTCGTCGTAATCTTCGGTGAAAACTTTGGCCAAGTGACGGCCCGGATCGACTTTCAATCCTGCAAACATCTCCGCGTACATCCGCGCGACCCGTGCGGGGGTCTCCAGCAGACCTTCACGATTCGGATCTTCGCCAACCGCATCCAAGATGACGCGAACGGCCGCCTCGATCCGTTTTAAATCGGCGCCGTCCCCCTTGGGTTCATTGGGATCGACGTGCATGGGAGCTTCGCGTGCCGCCAGGCAGTGCGAAGAATCATCAAAATGCCTGCCAGATGGCGTGTCGGCAACAGAGTCCATAGTGGACCATTCCTTTCGATGGCAACGCGCGACGAGATGGGTCCCGTCGCGTCGTCATGGGAGGGTGATTTTTTTCAACTCGCCCACTTTCGCATCGCACCCGGTCACAGACTGGGCTAATCGACGGATTCGCGGTCGTCATTCGACGGCAAGCGTCGTTGAACCGCCTGCCGCACGAAGTATACCGGCTCGGCTAGCGATTCTTCCACAGTCACCGCGATGGGCCGCATTCTCTGATCAGGGCCTTCCCCCACTGCGGAATCGACTCGGACGATGGGGCGTAAAGATTTCGCATTTGCCGGAATCATTCGCATCCCCGCTACAACCGATCGTGACCACGGGTGAATCTCTTCGCTTGGGGGGGCTGACAACGGCAGTGTCAGCGGTCGGACGCAGGTTTTGTGGCCTAGGTTACCCATGGCACGAGGTCTGACGGTGAACAGTGATCCTTGTGCCTTTTTTCCCTGCCTCTGCAATTTGTCCAGCCCCGGTTTTTCCTTCCATGTCCGACGAACAACCGCCCCAGCGAAAAGATGATCGATACCGATGGACCAGCTCGATGTCCCTGTGGGCCGAGCTGATCGTCGGATTCGACGATCAACCGAAGGTATTCGATTCACAAATCATCGATGTCAGCCAGTCGGGCTGCGCAGTTCAGGCTGATCTTCCCCCAGAAATCCGTCCGCAGGTTGGCATCATTCGAATTTTCGGCAGCCAAGACGACGTGGTGGTCGAAGCAGCCGGTCGAATCTGCTGGGACAAGCACACTTCGCTTTCGTCACGCAGCTTCGGGATGAAGTTCCGCCGCGAGTTGCATCCCGAATTGCTGGAACGCCTGATCCACGAAGGGCACATCAGCCGTCGCGAACATCCGCGCGAAGTCGTTGGCATCGACGTCACGGTGCGACGGACCGCCGGGAAGACGCTGATCAACAGCGCCCAGTTGATCGATGTTTCGCGCAGCGGTCTTCAAATTGCCACGGACGAAGCATTGGAAATCGGCGAACGCATCCTGGTCACGCTTCCGACAGGGCCCAGCGCTGCGGTCAAAGTCCGCTGGGCACGCCCGTCCCAAAGCGGGCATTGTGCGGGCGTCGCCTTTGAAAACTTGACCGGCAGTCGGGCGATCAACGAAGCACTCAAAGCGAACTTGGCAACGGTCGGTTAGTTACTTGCGGTATTGATTTGGAATCACGTGGATTCAAACTTCGATCGGAGACGTTTGTGATTTGAGTCCCTATGATGGGGTCGGCGTTTTTAAACCGCCTAGGCATGCCATCTTCAGGCCGTGACGATGATCGCGGTCTTATCCGCATTTTCTGAGACGCCCAAGCTGTGCCCACCGATTTTCGCAAGGTTTTGCCCATCGGCATTTTTGTCGGCATTGGCCTGATCGCCGGGATCGGTTGGCGGTTGATTCAACCAGATCCCTCGGCCCCGACACCCGGGTCAAAATCCTTGGACCTTGCCGAGTTTGAAAAGGGAGTCCAACCAGAATTGGGCCCGGCGGACGTCGTTGCCATTCAGTTGGAATCGATGCGTAAGGGCGCAGTCGATCCCGAACAGCTGAAACTCTGTTTTGCGTTTGCTTCGCCATCGAATCGCAGACTCACTGGTCCGTTTGAGCGATTTCAACGTCTGGTGGTCGAACCACCGTTTGCCGCCCTGATCGGCCACCGCCACGGCTTGATCGGGCGTCCACAGATTCGCGGTGATGAAGCGATGGTTTTGGTTTCCATTGACAACGCCGATGGCCAGACACGTGCGTACCAGTTCTATCTGATTCGGCAAAACGAGCCTCCATTCGATGGATGCTGGATGACCGAAGCGGTGACGCCGCTGGCGGTGGTGCCGGCGGATGCCGCGGTCGAACCGGCGGATTCCGATCAGCCCGCTTTGTCGCTCTGATTCGATCGCCATGACGGAATCCCAGTCCGACGAACAGTTGCTGGCCGCGATGGTTTCCGGCCAAACCGAGGCGCTGCGATGTTTGTATCGCAGGCACGTTTCGTTGGTCTATGCGATTGCCCATTCGATTTGTGGCCAAGACAGCGATGCCCAAGCGGTGACCAGCCAAGTCTTCATCGAACTTTGGAAAAGCCCGGACAACTATCATCCGCAGCGTAGTTCACTGCGTACTTATTTGACGATCCTGACCCGCAGCCGCGCTCGGGATCACCTTCGCCGCTCTCAAGCGGGAGTGCGTATTGAAGCCTCCTTGGATCCGCAGCTGACGCCTACGGTGGCAAGCCTGGTGGATTCGACCGATCCGGGTCAAAACCTGGCGGCCCAAGAAGACGCACAACAGGTTCGAAGGTGTTTGGCTGGGTTGTCGGATGAGTCCAGATCCGCGCTGACATTGGCCTTTTTCCATGGGCATACCCATCGTGAGATCGCCAAAAAATTGAAATTGCCACTGGGAACGGTGAAAAGTCACATCCGTCGCGGGTTGGCCGATTTGGCCGATCGGTTGCGAAAGGACACCGGTTCCGACACCAGGGAACACTGAAATGATTTCCAACGTTCGCTTTTCTTTCGAGTCGATCGAGCACACTGAACCGTCATGAACTGTCACGATTGCCAGCAGCACTTGATGAATTATCTGACCGGCCAGGCGGATGCTTCGGTCGCCCGACAGGTGGAAGATCACCTGGATGCGGGATGCCAAGATTGCCGTGATTCGCTGGAAAGCTTGTCCGCTGCTCACGCAGCGATGCTGACATCGGTATCCGATCATCGCCCGAATGCTGCGACGATCCAATCGATCGAACGAGAAATCCATCACGCCATCGACGCTGACAATTCCACGCCGGCCAGACACGCTAGAGCATCGGGGGCCGAATCTGAAAATCTGGATGTTTTGAAGCGTTGGATGATTCCCGCTTTGGCGACCGCCGCCGGTTTCGCGATGGCGATCGTCATGATTCCTCGATCGGACAATCATCTCCAACTGGGTTCGGCAAGCACGCACGGTCAAACCGATCCATTGCCACCACGTTTTCAATCGATGTCCGACCCGAATCAGCGTTTGGTATCCGTCGTTAATCGGCGGGAACCCACACAACCGCTGGCATCATTTTGGATTGACCGTGTGGCCAACCAATTACACGTCCATGCGGTCAATTGGGATCCACTGGACGGTGACACTTTCTATGCCATTTGGTTGGTGGATCCGCGGGGACAATGGACGTTTGCCGGACAAGTCGGCGGCGACGACGACCATGACCGGACTCGTGTGCTGGACATTCCGGATTCGTACACCACCATCCAACGCATCGCCGTCACGATCGAACGAGGGACACAGTCCCCGCGCGATGGACGATCGCTGGAGGATGCCGATTTGGTCAGCGAAGATCTGACCGATTGGTTTGAGAATCAGCTTTAGGAAATCTACGAAAAAGTTTTCAGCTTTTTGCATCCGCTGCCCCACCGCTGTCCGTACCTTTCGCGACGCAGGTGATCGGAGCGATGATCAGACTCGGATGCTTGCGTCGGCGAACCCTCCGGATTCCCGAACGAGAACTGATTCATGCTGAAACGCAACCTGCGCCAATCCAACCATAAACGTCGTCCATCAACTTGTTTCACCAAGGAATCCCGGTTGCGACGCCGAAAGGTTCGTCGCAGTCGACTTGAACCGCTGGAAGCAAGACGTGTGTTGACCGGATACATCGTGGACACCGTCGACGACGTGGTCGCGGCAGATGGCTTTGTCAGTCTGCGTGAGGCGATTCAGGCGGCCAATTCCAACGCCGCAGTCAATGAGGCTGCCGCGGGCCAAGTCGGTGCGACCGCGGGAATCGACACCATATCGTTTAGCCCGTCGCTGGGTGATGCCACGATCAATTTGGCCGGTGGTGAACTTTCATTGACCGACTCGGTCGCTATCGAACCATCTTTCGGCCAATCGATTCAGATCGATGCACAGGGTGGCAGTCGGCTGTTTTCCATCACCGATGCAGGTCCGGTCCGACTTTCCGGTTTGACGCTGACCGGTGGTTCCGCAGCGTCGGGCGGGGCGATCGATGCCGCGGGCATGACGTCGTTAGAACTGCACGATGTGGACATCGTTTCCAACGTCGCGACGGGTGACGCCGCCAGGCAAGGAGGCGGGGCGATCAACAACGTCGGTGCGAACTTGGTCATCATCGGTGGTTCGATCACCGACAACACCGCCTCCGGTGCAAGCGGTAGTGGTGGTGGAATTCTTTCCACGGGCGGTTCGGTATCGATTCAATCGACGACCCTGGCGGGCAATGTGGCCAATCGTGCCGGCGGCGCGATTGAACTGGGCACCGGATCGTTGACGCTTACCGATGTGATGCTGGGCGGATTCGCCGTCGACGACGCCAACATTGCCGGGCCTGCCGGTTCGGCGTCGCCGGGCAACGGAGGTGGCATTCACGTGACCGGTGGCGCTGCGGCAACATCAGTCGCCATCTTTGGCGGGGTCATCGCGGGTAACTTCGCAGCGTCCGAGGGAGGCGGAGTCTGGAATCAAAACGGCGCCGTGATGACGATCGCCGGAAACGCGGAAATCGTCGGCAACCGGGCCGGCGGCGAAACCAATACCGAAGGCGGCGGCGGTGTTTTCAATAACGGCGGTTTGCTGACCATCACCGACGCCCGGATCACTGACAATGCGACGACGGGAACCGCGGGTGGGGGCGGCGGGATTGCCAACGACGGTGGTTTGGTCACGGTCAATCGTTCCATCGTGTCCGGCAACTTTGCGGCGGGAACCGGTGCCAGCGGTGGCGGCATCCTGAATATCAACGCGGGCAAGGTTTCCGTGTTCGACTCCGAGATCACGGACAATGTCGCCAGTCGTGCCGGAGGCGGGATCGAAGACGCTTCGGATGTTCCTGGCGTCCAAGGCTTGTCGCTGCAGAACGTGTTTTTGAGCGACAACAACGCGGGCGTCACTGCAGCGGACGCATCCGCCGCCGCGCCAGGAAACGGTGGCGGGATTCACGTCACCGGTGCCGGTGACGTTTTGATCGCCGATAGCTTCGTCAGCGAGAACATCGCTGCGGCCGAAGGCGGTGGACTGTGGAATGGCTCGGGAACCATGACGGTCATCAACATCACCATCGAACGAAACAATGCCTCGGGTGATGCAGCCGATGAAGGCGGCGGCGGCATCTTTAATAACGGCGGTCAAGTCATCATGGACGGTGGTGTGATCGAATCCAATATGGCCGATGGCGCCAGCGGAAGTGGTGGAGGCATCCTCAGCCTCGGGGGATCGCTGGAAATCTCCGGTGCACAGATCCGCAACAATTCGGCTTCACGTGCCGGCGGTGGCATCGAAGTCACCGGTGACAGCGACACGGTGTTGTCCAACGTCGATTTGATGGAAAACGAGGCTGGTCCGATGGGCGCCGCCGCACCGGGCAACGGTGGCGGGCTTCACGTCACGGGCAGTGGATCGGTTGAAATCCAGGGCGGAACTGTCGTGGGCAACACGGCCGACCGCGAAGGTGGCGGACTATGGAACGGCGCAGGCTTGATGACATTGGTCGATGTCGACGTGATGGACAACATCGCCCGCGGTGATGCGGCCGACGACGGCGGCGGTGGCATCTTCAATAACACCGGTCAGCTGATCATCAACGGCGGAAACATCACCGGAAACGTCGCCAATGGTGCCAGCGGAAGCGGTGGCGGGATCTTGAATCTGGATGGGATCCTGCGAGTCGAATCCACCAATCTTTCCGAAAATGTTGCGAATCGCGCCGGAGGGGCCGTCGAGGCGACCACGGACAGCGAAAGCACGCTGATCGACGTCACGATGCAATCCAACACGGCCGGGCCGGTTGGATCGGCTTCGCCCGGAAACGGCGGCGGTCTGCATGTGACAGGGCAGGGTACCGTCGCAGTGATCGGCGGCACCGTTCGCGACAACTTCGCCGCCAGCGAAGGCGGTGGGCTTTGGAACGGGACCGGCGTGATGGCGGTTTCGGGAACCCAGATCGATGGCAACGTCGCTGCTGGTAATGAAGCCGACCAGGGTGGCGGTGGCGTCTTCAATGCGGGCGGAACGATCCAAATCGATTCATCCACCCTGACGAACAACCGAGCGACGGCATCGACCATCGTCACCCTGTCCGGTGACGCCGAAGTTCCCTCGGTGACGACGGTGGCAACCGGAACGGCCGCGATCCATTACGATCCGAATGCCGGCACCTTTGATTTGGACGTGATCGTCCGTGGTATCGAACTGAACGACGACACCAGCTTGCCCGAACTGACCGGTGCACACCTTCATGTTGCCGCCGCCGATGCCAACGGTCCGGTCATCGTCAATCTGGGTGTGGAAAACTTTGTCCAAGACGGCGATTCCATTCGCTTGCGACTGCATGATGTCGAACTGCCCGAGTCCAACTTTGCCGATTTCGCCGCGGGCGGAACCTACATCAACCTCCATTCGACCACGAACCCAGGCGGCGAACTCCGAGGGCAAGTCGTGTTCCCGACAACGATGGGAAGCGGTGGAGGCATCTTGAATGACGGCGGAACCGTCGAAGTCAGCAACACCTTGATTGACGGTAACATTGCCAGTCGTGCCGGGGGTGGAATCGAAGCGACACCGAACTCCATCACCACGCTCAGCCAAGTCGACATGGTGTCCAACATCGCCGGCCCATCCGGCTTTGCAACCCCCGGCAATGGCGGCGGCCTGCACATCACGGGTGTTGGCGACGCCGTGATCGAAAACAGCCGAATCGAATCAAACCATGCCGGCCGCGAAGGTGGCGGGCTGTGGAACGGCAGCGGAATGATGTCCGTTCTGTCCACCGATCTGATGGGCAACGTCGCCAGTGGTGATGCCGCGGACGACGGCGGCGGCGGCATCTTCAACAACGGTGGTTCACTGACGATTTCCGGCGGAACGATCTCGGAAAACCAGGCCGATGGAACCAGCGGTAGTGGCGGCGGGATCATGAATCTTGGCGGAACGCTGGAAATCTCCGATGCAACTATTGGATTCAACACGTCCAACCGCGCCGGCGGTGGCATCGAAGTCACCGGAGGAAGTGAAAGCACCATCGAACGTGTCTTGCTTGTTGGCAACGTCACTGGGCCCGACGGCATGGCAATGCCGGGCAACGGCGGCGGGCTTCACTTGGGCGGCGATGCGATCGTGGATGTCATTAACACCACCGTCAGTGAAAACCAATCGGGCAACGAAGGCGGCGGACTTTGGAACAGCAGCACCGGCACATTAACAGTGGTCAGTTCCACCATCGCATTAAACGCTTCGCCCCGCGGTGGCGGAATCGACACGATCGACGGTGGTTCGACAACCATTGGATCGTCGATCATCGCGATGAATGACGCGGATGATGGCCCCAATATCCATGGTGCGGTGACCACCGACGGTTTCAACGTCATTGGCGACACATCGGGGGCGAACTTTGCCAACACCCAGCCGACTGACCAAGTGGATGTGACCAACACAGGATTGCAACCGCTTGCCGACAACGGCGGCCCGACGATGACGCACGCTCTAAGTGCCGGAAGCCCCGCACTTGCATCGGGTGATCCCGCCGGAGTCGACGTTGACCAGCGTGGCATCGCACGCCCGCAAGGCGACGCCCCGGACAGCGGTGCATTCGAATCACCGCTGTCGGCGCCCGTGATCGCCGGGGTGTTCCAGAACCCAGTGATGCCGACCGATGTCAACGGCGACAGCCGCACCACCGCACTGGACGCCTTGATGGTCATCAATTTTGTTGCCCGCTACGGCGGCGACGTGGACGTCGAACAGCTAGTGACTGCCGAAGGCGAATCGGCGTCGGTTCAGACGTCGGCCAACCATCCGATGGTCGACGTGTCCGGTGACGGCCGCATCACCGCGATCGATGCCCTGCGTGTGATCAACACACTGGCACGCCAAACAACGCAGAACGCCACGACAGACCAAGCCTTGGTCCAAGTTGCCGCCGACATCCAACGATCGGGCTTGGACGATGATGAAGAATGGATGGACGCGATCGTCGACCGAGTTCAGTGATTTGTCGCCGGCGAAGTGTTGCGACCATCGACTGCAAGTGATCGCCGGGCTGGCATTGGTTTCCGATGCATGCCCGGCTCTGCCTCCCCCGAGTAATTGCAAACTCTATCAATCAAATTCAATCAACCATGCGCGCGTTCATCTTTCAATCAATCACGCTTCTGTTCACAGGGATCGGTACTCTGTGGACATCGTCCGCCCCGGCCGTCCTGATCAGCGAATATCAACCCGATATCCCAGGCCTGCCTCCGCTAACGACTCAGTCGGAATTCAGCGGCGTCGCTGGAATGCCGTTTCGCGGATTCTTGTTGGCAATTCGCGGCGAAGTCGGCAGCTACGGTTTGGTGGATCGGGCTCTTTCGATCGACGGAACCTTCGACAGCAACGGCATCTATGTCTTTGACCATCGCCCGTTTCTAAACCCGACCTTGACGGTTGCACTGGTCGACGATTTCACCGGCCAAGCGGGCATGACGGACTTGGATGGCGATGATGACGGAATCATCGACAACCTGGCATCGATTTCCAGTGTCAGGGACGCCATCGGTATCACTGACAGTGGTGATACACAGAACAACCTTACCTATGGTCAACAACTGGGCGGTGCGGATTTTGCGTTCACCGGTGACGAACCACGATTGATATTCCGCGATGCCAGTGTGGGTGACTGGTACGCGATCAACAGTCCTGATAACGGCCAAATCTTTGATCTGAATGGTCGCGACATCGCCGGCGACGTTGCGTTTTCCGGTGACGCTTTTTCGACGTCGATCGGGCAGATCAATCCGACCGCGGTTCCCGAACCCACATCGATGGCGGGTCTGGGCTCGTTGTGTGCCGTCGCGGTCGGCTGGTTTCGCCGACGCAGAAACACGACGCCGGCCGTCAGTTCATGCTGAACGGCGGCGGAAACTGATCGCTTCGGTTGGCGCGAATCATGCTGCCGACCGATTGTGATTTCTGTTCCTGCTGTTCTTCGATCGAAACCGAATGCAGCTGAATTTTCCCGCTGCGTAGATAGCGAATCAGCAACGCCGCTCGCTTGTCGACATCGGGTTCGGCCAACAACTGAATCTTTTCGTCCACTTCGAACGGCATCGTGTAACTGATGATGTCCGTGATGGGGCCCAGAGTCATTTGCCCCGCCATCAGATCGTGCAAGTTCTTTTGCACGTTTGCACTTTGGGGGATGATCGACGCGAAGGCACGCAACAAATCGTCTTTCAACTCGTTGCGAAGCGCGACATTGGCGGGCGGGTAGTAATCGTCCATCACATCGACGGACGCCGTACGAAACGTGCGGCCGTTATCGATTTCATCGATCATGGTCGCTCGTTTCATTCCCACCAAAAGGATGTTGTGCCGATCGCCTTCCAATTCGGTGTGTGAAACGATCCGTCCGATGCACAACGTGTCTTCGACCGCGGGCCCGACGACCGGCGGCTTTGCCGATTTCAAATCGATGCTTTGGCCGGACTTCACCGTTGCCATCGCGATCAAATGATCCGATGCCAAGGCATCACGCAGCATGTCACAGTATCGCGGTTCGAAAATGTGAAGCGGCTGCATCGCGTGAGGGAACACGACCAATTCCGGCAGCGGGAACATGCGAACCCGCTGGTCGAAATCGTCCGGCAAATTCGTGATATCAGACCAGTCGTGCATCGAATTCGACTCGGCTTACTTTCGGCGACACACCGACGTCCGTCTTGAACTAGACCGACGGACCCGGTTGGCGATTTTGGATACTCAGTTCGGCTTCCTCATCATCCTGTCCGTATGTCAAGACCGATTGGACTTGATAGGGCGACAAACGTGCGGCGCCGCCCAGGACTTCCAGATGAATCAAGAAAGAGCATCCGACGATTTCGGCGTCGCACTTTTCCAACAAACGGCAACACGCTTCCATCGTGCCGCCGGTGGCCAATAGGTCATCGACCAGCAGCACCCGTTGGCCCTTTTTCACACCGTCGACGTGAATCTGCAGTTCATCGGTGCCATATTCCAGTTCGTAGGCAAAGGAGTGCATGTCGAAAGGCAGTTTGCCGGGTTTCCGGATCGGCACGAAACCGGCGTTCAGCTTCATCGCCAACGGCGCGGCAAAGATGAAACCGCGAGCCTCAGCCGCCGCGATGACTTCCACGCCGGCGTCGACAAAGGGGACCGCCATCGCATCGACCGCCGCCGTCAGGGCTTCGGGATTCGCCAACATGGGCGTGATGTCTCGGAACAAGATGCCCGGTTTGGGGAAATCCGGAATGTCTCGGACGTATTGGCGAAGTGATTCCATGGATATTGATGCTTGTCAGGATCGATTCGGCGTTCGGTCCGTGGTGTATCGCAACGCAGATGTCGTAACACGACACCATCGTCAATCGACAAACGGGCGGACGCCGGCGGGAATTTTGTTTCGGTCGCCTCTAGGATACCCGTAAGACCGCGAATCGTCTTGCCCGCGACGGCCGAACCCAGGGTGAAACTTGTGTGAGCCACCACCGCGGCCCGTCCGCCGCGAAACGTCGCCAATGGCCGCTTTCGCGATGTCCGTTGACACCCTGGGACGAATTTTTCTACTGTCACGCTACCGAGTTTCCGGCGGTCCATCGATGGCAATGAAGCCGTAAAAACCGCTCGAACGATTCCGAGTCCCCGTCCCACGGAACCAGCCACAGTCGCGACCGCCCCAGCCATGGAAGGTGATTTCCATCCGAATCGTGGACGCCCATGGTGTCGCTGGCGGACCGATCGGGATTGGCAAGTTCCGCATCGTCGGGCTTGGGCGTGTCGTCAGCGGTGGCCATTGATCTGGCTGGCGGTTTTTCTGGCCGCTGGACCGGGTTGTTCGACGACCAAGTACCTAGTCGACCGCAACGTCCGTGACAATCCGCTTAGCCGCCCGCTGAATTTGATGCGACTGAGCGGCCCGAAAGTTAGCGATCGGACTTGGAGCACGCTGCGACGATACGGGCTGGAAAGCAATTATCAGACAGACTGTCGAACCTGCCTTTCCAACATTCGCCGGCTAATCCACGAGACCCCCGATCCGGAATTGGTCTACGCGCTAAGCGAATTGGCGTACGTCGAAGGGAAGAAGTCGGAACGTGCCGGCGAAGTCAGCGATGCTTTGAATCACTACGGCATCGCGCTGACCAACAGCTATGACTATCTGTTTTCCGACGCCTATGTGAACACGCGGAACCCGTATGATCCGCAGTTCCGATCGGTGTGCAATTTGTACAACGAATCGTTGGAAGACACCCTGCGGTTGCTTTGCCGCGAGAATCGATTCCAACCCGGTCAAACCTACACCATTCGCACGCCGGAACGAGAATTCATCGTCCGCACGGAAATGCGGGGTGCTTGGAAACCGTCCGAATTCGAACGTTATGAATTCGTCAGCGACTATGACATCCAAACCCTGCGGAACCGTCACACGACGTATGGGCTGGGTGTTCCGCTGATCGCCGTCCGGCGCGCGGGATCGGAAAGCGATCACCGCGAAGGCTATTACCCCGAAGGCCTCAGCTATGCGGTGACCGCGATGATGCGATGCCCGACGCCGCGAGAGGATCGAAAACCTGGCGAAACTCCGGTCTGCGTTTTGGAGTTCTTTGACCCACTGCAAGCCAATCAAATTCAATTGGCCAATCACTGGGTGCCGCTGGAAACCGACCTGACGACTCCGCTGGCATTCTTCCTGGACAGCCCCGAATACCGCGAACGCGATCGCCCGACTTTGGGACTGGTCCGCCCCAACATGGTGGAAGAAAACCGCGGCATCTTCATGTTGGAACCCTACGACCCGAACCGTATCCCGGTGTTGATGGTCCACGGATTGTGGTCCAGCCCGATCACCTGGATGGACATGTTCAACGATCTACGCAGTTTCCCCGAGATCCGAGAACGCTATCAGTTCTGGTTCTATCTGTATCCGTCCGGACAACCGTTCTGGCTAAGCGCGACTCAATTGCGCACCGACTTGGCTGAAATGCGGCAAACGTTCGACCCGATGGGCGATGATCGACCACTGGATGACATGGTCTTGGTGGGGCACAGCATGGGCGGGCTGCTGAGCCGGTTTCAAACGATCGAGAGCGAAGACAAATTCTGGAAAATCATCAGCGACCGTCCGCCGGAAGAACTGCAAGGTCCTGAAGATCAAAAGGCCAAGTTGGTCAGCGCGATGTTCTTTCACCCCAACCAATCGGTCAGTCGGGTGATCACCATCGGCACGCCGCACCGCGGCAGCGACTTTGCCAACAGCATCACCAAATGGCTGGGCGAGACGTTCATTAAATTGCCCAACATGGCGATGTCCGTCGGACGCACCATGGTCGGCGCCAATCCGGGACTGTTTCGCAACAGCCACTTGTTGACCGAGGCAACAGCGATCGATTCACTGGCACCGGAGTCCCCGATTTTCGAAGTCATGTTGGCGGCCGACCGATCGCCGCAAACACGTTACCACAACATCATTGGAGTCTTGAAAGATCCGCCGTTGATCGTGGGATCCAAACACAAAGGCGACGGCGTCGTGGAATACGCCAGTGCCACGATGAACGATGTTGAAAGTGAGTTGGTGGTGGATGCCGATCACGTTTCATTGCACATGACCGGACAAGCCATTTTCGAAGTCCGCCGAATCTTATTGAAGCACCTGCAAGAATTTGATGCCAAGAACCGGGTTGCCCTACAAACCGAAAGTGGTCCAGGTTCAAACGCCGATCCCGCACACTTGGCAACGCCGATCCGCCAAGCCAGCGATATTTCCGCCGCAACGGCAACGCGGTGAACGTTGACACGTCGTCAATCCGGGCAGCCCGCCGAAAAACCTAACGCCGCGAGGCGTCCGGTTGAACGCTAGCGGATCGTTCCAAATCCTGCCAAAGGTCCGGCCGATTGGCTGATGCCAGCGGTCGGGGAAATCTTGCCGGCATGCGGCATCGCAGCCAGCCGATTGGTCGGTTCCGCACCACGACGCCCGGGCATCGACACGCGGCCGGAGACGATTTTGCCGTCGCGGCTGGTTTCGCATCGCAACTTTCCGGCGATGGATCGACGTGCCTTCGGATACGCATCGACGTCTTCGGCCCCCGACACGACGTCCAACTTCCCACCATCGTCCGCTTGTCGCTGTTGGTCCTTTTCCGCCAACTCGCCGCGAACCACGCGGACATCTTTGGGGGCGTCGATGCCGATCCGAACGCTGTTTCCTTTGACACGCACCAGCGTGATCGTGATGCCGTCGCCGATAACGATTTGTTCTTTGGCTTTGCGAGTCAAAACTAACATGGCAGTTTCCTTTGCCCTCGGGCGCTGTGAATGTTGAACAGATTCCTTCCCGACGTCGCTCGATCCGCGTCGGAACGGTGAAGCGGTAATGCAGACGGTGTGCCATTTTGCAGGCCGTCATCTCAATGAATCTTCGTAAACTCAACGCAGTTCTTGGTTTACAAATTTCCAAACAGTGTCCGGCCCGATTCGCGTTGCGAACCATGAGAGAAAAACTTACCTCCGCTTTGCAAAATCTTTCCCCTTCACCAATGCCAGCAGTTCCGGGTGCCTTTGCGAACCTCGCAAATCCCGGTGTTCGCTACTACGATTCAGGCTCTGAACCTGTTTGGGCGAATTCGCAAAGGAGTTGCCACTTTCCTGTGATGGGAACGCCTCCGCAATCTTTAGCCCCAGCAAGACGAAGACTCCGCCTTGCTAGCAAACACTCCTATTGCCAGCAAACGTCTGGTGGTTCGGTCGTCGTTGATGCTGGTTTCCTCCCATTCTCGTGCTTTGCGAGCAATGTTGTGGACCGATGGGCAGCCTGATTGGCCACGATCCTGATGCAATGCCTTGGTGCACGATCGACGACCACCGGGAAATCCTGCCGATGTCGATGAGGGCTTGGATTTTGAAAGGAAACCTGGACTGCCGGTTTCAACCGAATCGGCTCCAGAGATGTCCGACAAAACCGAGCGGGTCAACACAAGGCCCACTCGACACGCACCATCCGCCCCCCGAGCAGACTCCCAACTGAAGTCGCGAAGAAATTCGATTCGTTGGCCACGTGGACAAAGGATCGAACATCCGGAATCAGGCTGGGAAATCGATGGAGCGCAACTTGACGGACACGCCCGCGATCACCGTCCAATATCCTGAACACTGGTTGCAAACAAATCCTCAATCACGTCTTGGCGCAAACTGTAAATCAGGAATCGTTCGTTTGTCACTTCAAGTTTGCTAATCTTCGAAACGAGATCGGGAGAAATAGACAGACTTTCCCATTCGGCGGAATTACGTAGAACGACGAGGTCGGTTCTTTGCTGTCGAAAAAATCTGATCGTTTCGGCGGTGCCCTCAAACCGGCGCTTCAAAGCAGGCATTGAATAGCACTGGCCAAGTTGCCGATGTCGATCCGACCCGGCGAATGGATAGCTACGTTGCCCCGTCACCAATATCGACGGCCGATGAAGCCCCTTGCGTTGTTCAAGCATTTTCAATGCGGGCAAGGCATCCATTCCCAAAAACCTCCCATAAAATGTATCGAACCCCTGATGCCAGATCGCCGAACGCACACCAACCGCAACGCAGACCGCCACGATGCCCCCGGCTAGGACAAACCTTGGGCAGGTAACACGGCCTCTTCCCCGATGCCAGAAGAGAGACACCACTACAAAACCCAAAAAGTAAACGGTCGCGATCACCCATGTTGCGATCCCATATTTTTGAATCGCTGGGTCCTCTGGAAAAAGGTTCACCCCCATAGGGTTTACCTGCAATGGATCGACACTCGGGATCATTCTTCGTAAGAACTGCCACGCGGTAGCAATTGCTAGAATCAACAAGGCGAAAATTGATCGAATGGAATGGCATTGTAGTACTCCCATCCCTCGATCTCCGCGAATCTCCATGCACCTTGCCGATCGAAAAACACCCTCAAATGCAACACTGACAACGATTAGCACAAGAGTCAGACAGATCAGCCCCAACCTGACCGTTACGTAACCATGCGAAACAAAAACCATGTTCGTACCATTGCTGCCAATTGCAAACGGCGTCACCAAATACAACAGAACAGAACCGGCAGCGGCGACCAACAAAATGCAGTAAACCGATCGCATGTCACGCACGCCATTTGCATTCTCCCCAAATCCAACGACGCCCCCGATCGCTAGACGAGCCAGGGATGCGGGAAGGGCAACCAACGCGACAACATGCACCGGTCCCGTCAGCCCCCAGATAGCTTGCGCAAGCAAAAACCACTTTTCGGTATTGCCGTGCCCCAATATGGTAGTCGCAAACAAACTCGCATCGTCCGTTCCCCGATCCTGCCCGATCAAAGACTGCGGGAAAAGCGGAAATCCCGTCACAACAAAATTACGAAGGTACCAACAACATGATGGAGCAAAAAACACCGCCACAAGTAACGCCCATTGCTTCCATGAAATGCGGTCAAGCCTGCGTGATACAACAATCCCGAAGACTCCCGCAAACGCGAACAGAACCGCATAAGGCACCGCATAATATTTAACACCGGCCAATAGACCCAATGATGCAAAAGCCAAAACGAGATAGTTAGCACCGTCACCAGCAGTCAAATGTACGCAGAAAAAATGCAACGCCGCAATTGCAAGACCAACTGCTGCGATGTCGTTCTTACTATCGACAAGCTGGTGCCAAACGACATCATTGGCGACAACCGCGAAACAAACCAAGTGTCGGAACAAACCAGAAATATTCAACATTTTCAGCAAAGACAATGAACTGCATACTAACAGCGAAGCTCCAATCAAGTTCTCTATCGGTGCCAGAAAGTCTCCGCTAAACAGACCGACACACCACAAAATGAGCACTTCACTATTACCCGGAAAAAACCATTTCATGTTTCTGGGCGTATAGATACTGCCCTCTGAAATCCAGGCTTCGACCATGGGCAGGTGATAGGAAAGCGTGTCCCAGTTAGTCGGAAACTCGTTGACTCCTCGAACTAAAACCCATGAAACCGCCAAGCAGGCAATCGCAAGCCAAAGAAAATACGTCACTGAGATGAATTGCGACGGAGCTTGTATGCATGAGAGCCCAGTGGGACTGGCTCGCACCAGTGCAAGGTCGCCACGACCTGCAATAAAATGGTCCCCAAAAAGATCCAGGGATGGAGAATCCCCAGTGCTCCCAACACACAAGCATGGACGACAAGTGAATAAAACGATACAACCAAAGCAACTTCGGTGCGCAACAAGATGTCACCGGCAGGGAACCACCGACCTGCAATTCGCAAGTGCGACTTGAACATCAGGACCGTGGTCATCAACCATGGAACAAAAACCGCTGCGTCAAAACAGGCGCATTGGATCGATGACTCACACATTCGCTCAACACACCCGGCAACAAAATACAGCAGAATGACATAAGCTACCTTGCGGCACGTCGTCTATCCAATGTCGCGTACACAATGACCGCCAAAAACAGCGCAAATGAAACGGCCGCAATCATCATCGAGTTCAGCCAATGTCGTTTCTGAAAGGGTGTTACCAGTCCGTAAAACTCAGGCGTAAACTCTTCCGCCGGCACAGAAGAAGCAAAATCGCTCAACATGGCCGACGATGACCAATTGACCTTGCGGGCTCTTTCCGTCTGTTCAACAAATTCTGTCAATGAAGACACCAGAAGCCCCGATTCGTCATACTTAAGCGTGCGGACCTTTCGATACCTCTCAGGTTTGCCCACGAAATCTGCCTCCAAATGCAAAATGCGGTAACCATGTTCAGGATCGACCGTTAAAGAAACTTTTGAGAACTTGGATGGCTCTTCTGAAAGATCATCAATTTTGCATGACCACCCATTTTCGTCATCCTCTGCAGGCCCCCATCCCACAAAGTCATACTGCTGAGAATTTTCGATCGCTCCCAAGGGAACTGCCCAAGCTATCCATGGAAGATCGAGAACCAAGTCAGAAACCCTCGCATGGATCGGCGTATCACCTTCTCCTTCAAGTTGCTCGACGGGGATAAACCGCCGAATAAAAAGCTGACCATTTTCGTTCGCACCAATTTCGATTAATCCTTGATCATTCCGCATCTTCACGGAAGCAAAGTTTTTTCGGTCGATCGCATCTTGCAAAGATGCAAATTCTTCGATTTTGTAGTTTGAACCGTCAATGAATTCACGCCAATAGGTGGTATCACCCGACTTTGGATTTTGAGAATTGTGTCGCTTTACCTCAACAGTGACGATGGCTGAGCTTGACGGCCTCTCAGCCAATCGTTCTTGCCAAGACTCGAGCACTTCCGCAGGTACACCAGCGGTGTTCTTAGCGGCCAATGGAAGGACGTGCGACGCGAGTAGCGTACTCACGATAAGAATTCTTACGGCACCCATATTTATACAACTTTCTCAGTAGCATCACGTCATATCAAACAACCAATGCCCATGACCATCGAGGAAAGGCGGGGGGGCCTTGATTGTCACATACTTTGAGCTTCGGCCGGAGTCAAACGATCGGGCGACAGAACGATTGCTCAAAACCGAGATAAGATTCGCACGACAATGGCCGTGCGAATCCTCATCTCAAGTATAGACGTTTTCTTTGTTCGTCTGTTTTCGACTAACTGTCGCACTCGCAGTTCAATCCGTTCCTGTCTGGCTCGCATCCACAGTCATTGCTGCAAAAGTACCCCGTACAAGTTCCGATGCAATTTCCATTCTCGTCAGGGGTTGCGTCCGAGCAGGTTCCACCGCACCAACACGCCGCTTGAGCAAACGACGTCAGGGAAAGCGATAGCAACACTACCCCCAATGCAAACAAGATCGTGGGACGAACTTCACGAATCATCATCATTCTCCTGAAACAGAAACAACTTACTCAAACCGATTACACATCGTCAACGAGACGAATGGCTAAGATTGGAGCGACATCCGAATATTCAGTATAAACCTGGATCGTCTCTGCGATTTCTCCTCTTCGAAGTGCGGCGGGATCGATTCTTAGATCCGCAAGATGAATCTTCAGTGTCATTTCTACACTACCTTTTGGCTCGATGGAAACCGGAATTGGTGAAATCTCCATGCAGCTACAAGGGAGAGCCACGCCAATGACATTGACTGGGTAAGACACGTTCGACTTGAGTTGAAACGTTGCTTCTTTGACTGCGCCTGGATCCGTCACATGAATGTCAATCACGTGGCTAGGCTCGACTGCAATCACATCTTTCGAACTTAAAGTCTTTGCTCCAATCATTCCAACAGAAACGGAAACCATTAAAAGGAACGTACGTAATAGCACACTCTTTAGTTGCACGACTTTGCCTCCTGGTCAAACATTTCAACTGGCAGATCATTTTCAGCACCCGCCAAAAACGAAGGAGCGAAAGGGTCCTGTTTGCAATCCATGGCGACACGCGTGCCTGATGCCGCCTTGGCCCGCGTCAACGGAACGAATCGTTGACGCCTCAATCTATCAACAAGGAAACAGGAGCATTCCGCCATCAACACGTCCAGGGGCACCCCTCCAAGAGTACGTGCAATAGAACCAATCGATCGAGCCCACTGGATATATGACACAACGCTACTCATTGGTGCTGCATCATAGCCTAGTTGTCGCAACTCTCTTCCAATCAAACCATCGGCAACCTTCGCCATGTGTCGATAATCGTTTTTCCATTGTCCGACACGACATGAGACAGGCCTTCCAAGTGCTCGACATTTCCAGTCGAGCTCCCTCTCCGGGACGACAGCCCGATCAACGTATTGCCGGCACATGAGATCAATTGCATCTCCGGGCAGCCCGAGGTGCAACAGGATGCGATTGAGTTCCGAGACGGGAGAAGAAACGAAGGACTCGTAGCGAACAAACAACACACGGGAATCTTGCCGGCGTTGCCACCACAGAAGGTGCCGACAGTATCGCTTCCAGAGAATCAGTCCGGAACGAAAATCAGACTTCAGCCACGGCACCTTCTGCAGACTCGCTGATACGTCACGGCCATCTCGATAGATAAAAACAATTCGAGCATTTGGAAAAAGGTGGAGCAGACGTGCGACACGAGGCGTGTGCTCGGGGATCTTTTCCCCAAAATGCGTTGCGTAAGCTCCATCGGGCCTCACCGAGGAATATTGGGCATCCATCGTCCGGAACACCCATTCAGTACCGCAAGACTCCTTCGCCAGGCGAAGAGGAATGCTTATTCCAAGATCGGAATTGATTCTCTGAAGAGTCCGGATCTTAATCCAAGTGGGGCATCCATCAAACCGACAGAAAAGCTTAGTTTCGGGCGGGCAGATGACGTTTGGATGCCGGTTCAAGAACACCTGAATCAGCGTGGTTCCCGAACGAGGGCATCCAACAATAAAGAATGGCTGGCATTGGAAAATTTCATTCATATGATATCACCATTCGTCGGATCTTCGAACGCGTCTGGGCCAATCCATCCCGGTGCGGGGCCCCTGGCAACAAGACAACATCCACTCGATAAGTGTGTAGAAGCCGGTCGCCTGTTTTCACTTCAACCACGATTGCCAACCTCTGCTTTGAAACGGGCGGCGAATCATTCTCAATGGAAAAACAAAGATACGCCTGATCGCTATACGCCTGCTGAGTCACTGAAAGACATTCGCAGGTTGAATCAATAGACAGCCGATCCGATGTAACGCTGCCGTACGGCACCCTTACGAAAGTCGACTCACCGGGAAACAATACGCCAAGATTGATTGATGCTGATGAATCAATCGCAAAACCATATCCGTCCCGAAGGAGCCTTTTATTCTTTACAGGAACTGATGCTTGCGAGTCGGGATTATCAAGACACCCACAAATCACCAATACACAGCAAAGCCAGAGAGACGCGGCACAATCCGCATTTCCATTGACAACGCCCAGTTCGGCTGTCATTTGGGAAACAACAAATCAACCAAAAGTCAGGCTTGAGAAATCGCAAAATTGTTGCCCCCGCCATTGATGTGCCCGAAATCTTGTGCCCTGGAATCGCGCCCCTATCGAACTCAATGTCAATCGCCAAACCCAAGAGCGCAAATTATCCCAGCACAGGGTGGTGTGGGAGAATTTCAAGACGCGAATGTGCCGCACTGGGCGCCGCCAAAAAGTAGACAAATGACCACAGGAGAGTTTGTCAATTGCAGCGTCAGGCGAATCCACTCGCCGTGACTTTTTGCGACGGGATGCTTCGCATGTGGACCAACTCGGAAACGTAACAGACCCGCGTCGCGATGAACCGGTTTGTCGATTGACTGTCGATGATGATCAGTGGAGCCAGCGGCGGAGCGGACGATTTCGTTTCGGTCGCTAAGCGTGCAAACACAGGGAGCGAATGGTTCGCCAAGTTTTTGAACATGCGATATGACCTTCGTCCGCACGAACGTTTCAATGCCATACCTCCGCGATTGAACTTGATGAGCTTGAACCGATTGTGGCGTCATGGCTCACCGACGTGCACCGGATCACCGACTCGGCGGTCAGTGATTTCGTGCAACTCAGTCAACCAAGCAAGCAAACTGCGCTAAAATTCTTCGGGCTTGATGTGCTTCAGGATCGAGCTGAATCGATCGTGCGAAGGAACTCCTCAAGTCATGTTGAGAGACATCTCAAACCACTCCTTCTTCGTGTTGGCAATGTGAGCCATTGCGCCGAAGTCATGGGCGCCGGCAATCACCGCACCAATGATCATGAAGAGTATGTCGGTGAACGGGTAGGTGATCGTGACGGTTCGCGGATCGACAACATGGTGGAGATGCCCGGTGAGACCGGTAGAAAGTCCCATGCGATGAACCCTGGGATAGATGCATCGCTCAGAGGTTCCTCGAACAATATCTTCAATCGCCCCTTCACCAAGCTTCGCAAATTGCCCTTGGAATCAGCCAACGCTTCACGAAGGAACCAACGTGAACTTCGTGGCCACGCTGATTTGATCAGCGACCATTTTTTCGCCCAGCGATGGCCGGCCAGTGTGTCGCGAAGGTTTGCCGCTCGATCGTCACACCCGGCGTCCATGAACCACTCCCCCGAGTCGCCCCAATCAGAAACAAAATTTGCCCTGGGACCATCGCATCGAACGATTCATATACCCAGCCGACCATCAGCCTGGCGAGCCCCTCGTGAAAAATCACTGGCCGCACAGTCCAAACCACCGTCCGTGCCGCACCTCAATCACCCGAGGGGTTGCACTGGGAACCGCTGTCCCCCATGCGACTTTCGGCATATCGCTCCGTCATGAAACTCTCCAATTGATACCAGCCGAGACGTCCGGCTTGCTAGCAACGTGGGATTCACCTTGACGTTTGCGGCCACCGCTTCTTATTCATCCGCCTATGTATCCAGACGCCTTTACACGATCATCGGTACGTTTGCGACCGGCGATTTCGCGCCGCGCCGCCCCGATCGGGGTGTGCTTGGTGGTGTGCAGTGTGATTCTGCTTTCTGCAGGCTGCAGGACTGCTGCGACGATGCATGTCTGGCAGGCGCCAGCACTGAAATCGGCCGTGGGCAAACGAGTCATCATCGCGGGTGTCGAAGGGCCTCGGTCGCTGACCGGTCGCTTGGTGGATCAACTGTTGCAGCAAGCGCCGTCGGATGCCGGTCGCCAAATTCAATTGGCAACGGTGGACCAGTTGCCACAGCCTCCGGAGATTCAACTGACCAGTGCGACGGACGCGGTGCCCAGCGACGTCGCGCTGATGCCGATCGCCCGATCCGAAGGGTTCGACTACGTCTTGCAGGGCCGAGTCATCGAGAAAACACACCAGCGCATCCGTCGCGATGTGGTACCGATCCAGAACGCCGCCCCCGAACACATCACACTGTCTTGGCGTCTGCTGGCAACCAGCGGTGATCAACCACCCATCGGTGCCCCGCTGACGGTTCACTTCGACGATGCGATGCAGCGTTATCCGGACTTGGCCAATGAAGAAGACCCAACATTGGCACTGTTGAAGGCGGCTGCCCGCGATACGAACCGCTTGATTCTGCCGTCGCTGCGCAAAGACGAGGTTTTACTGGCGCGTCCCTACCTGACCCCGCTAAGCGGCCGCGTCCGCAAGGGGAACAAGCTGGCCAAAAACGGCAACTGGCAAATGGCGGCGCAACTGTGGGAGGAAGCTTTGCGTTGGAATCCCCTAAACACCAGTGCGATGGTCAACCTTTCCTTGGCCGCCGTGGCACGCCAGGATTTCACCCAAGCGAAAGAATTGGCCCGTCGTGCGGTCCGATGGGCACCGACCAAATTCAACAAAGAAAACCTGGTCTGGATTGAACTGCGTCAACGTGAATACCACAAATCGTTCGGCTTGGATGATCCGCCGGAAGGCTGGTTTGTCACCTTCGACGAAGCACCGTGATCGACAAGCTGTCATCTCGCCGCCCGATCACACCGACCGCGCCAGACGGATGCCGGTGAATTGCCAACGCGCATCCGGGCCGAAGAAATTCCGATACGTTCGACGCGCATGCCCCGGCGACGTGGCACAGGAACTGCCACGCAAAACGTATTGGTTGCACATGAATTTACCGTTGTATTCCCCCAACGCACCTTCCGGCGGTGTGTATCCCGGATACGGGCCGTAGGAACTGCTGGTCCATTGCCACAGCGTGCCGTACAAGCCTGAAACACCGCTTGCCGATGGGGTACCGTGGGTCGGATGAACGGGCCGCCTAGCATCAATGCACTCGCCGCTGGTTGGATCATCAGGGCTTGGCTCCCTTGCAACTGTTTCCCATTCGGCCTCGGTCGGCAACCTGGCCCGCGACCAGCGTGCGAATGCGTCGGCCTCGAAATAGCTCAGGTGGGCGACCGGTGCTTCGGGATCGATTGGTTGGCGGCCTCCCAGCGTGAACTCGTCAAACCTCTCGCCTTGGCGAATCCAATAAATCGGGTTCGTCCAACCTTGCTGCTGGACCGTCGCCCATCCCGCTGACAACCAATGCCGAGGATCCTGATAGCCACCGTCTTCGATGAATTGTTGGTATTCCGCGTTCGTCACCAAGCGGTTGGCGATTTGAAAGGGTTCCAAAAAGACACGGTGCTGTGGCAATTCATTGTCGAAACAGAACCGGTCTCCGGTGCATCCCATGTTCACAACGCCACCATCACTGCTGATCCACTGCAACTCCGGTGCATCGCATGGTCCGCATGCAGCATCGACATGAGCAGGGTACAGCGGGTTCTGGGCAAAGGCGTGCTTGATGTCGGTCAGCATCAATTCTTGATGTTGCTGCTCGTGATTCAGCCCCAACTCGATGACACGTGCAAGAGACTCATCGACCACGTCGGCGTTTCGCAGCAACGTGACCACAGCGTCGTCGACGTCGCGTCGATATCCCATGACCTCGCGAACCGTGGGACGCGAAAGCAGTCCACGCTGGTGCCGCGGGAATTGATCCCCCACCGTGTTGTAGTAACTGTTGAACAGATACCGAAACGATTCGTCGGCGACCGGTGCATCGCAACGGTCGGCCAAAACAAAGGTCTCAAAGAACCACGTCGTGTGTGCCAGGTGCCAGCGGATCGGACTGGCATCGGGCATCGACTGGAGCACGCAGTCCTCTGGTTGCAGCGGCGCGACGATGCTGTCGCTGAGCGCCCGGACGTCGGCATAGCGTTTGGCCAAAGCTTGTCCGTCAGTGACGACGTCACCGTGGCTGGCCGACGAACCGGCGGCAGATTCACAAGTATCGGGCGTGCTGGACACGAGGTGCACTCGGGGGACGGAGTGATCGGAACTCGGACTCGGGTGATGCGTCATTAGTTTGACGCATTGCGAACCGTTCGCCCACCTGCACACCGTGGACCACAATCACAGCGGCCTGCCCGGATACCGCCGATCGGTCAGGCGTTCAGGGTGACGCCCAATTCATCCAAGCGTCCGGTGCTGTCGCCGATGCTTTCGGCCGGCGTGCCCATCATGTCCAGCATGGAAAGGAACATGTTGGCCATCGGGCGTTCTGACGGCGTCACAATGTACCGGTCGGTTTCCAATTGACCGCCCGCGCTGCCGGCCAAAACGATCGGCAAGTCATCATGCTGGTGCCGATTGCCGTCGCTCAGCCCGCTGCCGTACAGGACCATGCATTGGTCCAGCAGTGTGCCATCACCATCGGGAATCGAATCCAACCGTTCCAGGAAATACGCCAGTTGTTCCACCAAGTAGTAATCGATCTTGCGAAGCTTGCTGACGTTTTCTTCGCGGTTTCGGTGGTGGCTCAATTGGTGGTGTGCATCTTTCACACCGATTTCGGCATACGAACGATTCCCGCCCGCGTTGTCCAACATCAACGTCGCGACACGCGTGGTATCGGTTTGGAAACCGATCGCCATCAAGTCGAACATCAACCGCGCGTGTTCGCGGAATGCTTCGACACGACCATCGGGCACATCCAGATCGGGCAGCGCGGCGGCGTCTTCGCGTTCGGTGCGCTCGATCCGTTTTTCGATTTCGCGAATGCTGGTGAAGTATTCATCCAATTTGCGTCGGTCGGTCTGGTTGACTTGGCCCAGCAATCGTTTGGCATCCCGCTGGACGACATCCAAGATGCTTTGGCGGGTCCGATTCAGTTCACGACGCTGGGCGGAATCGCCCGATCCGAACATGCGATCAAACGCCATGCGTGGGATCGTTTCTTTGGGCATCGGTTGGGTTTCGTTTCGCCAAGAGATGTTGGACGAATAGGCGCAACTGTATCCGCTGTCACAGCTGCCCGCGTTACGACTGCCTTCCAGTCCCAATTCGATCGATGGCAAACGCGTCACATCGGCCAGTTGGGTCGCGGCGACCTGGTCGACGGAGATGCCCAGCCGAATGTTGCTACTGGTTTTCACCGGCCGGGCCGCGGTCAAAAACGTCGAACCGCCACGTGCGTGGTCGCCCGCGCCGTCTTTTTTGGCTCGTCCGTTGTCCAACGCCAAGCCACCGATGACGTTCAGCTTTGACTTGAACGGCGCCAACGGTTGCAGCGTTTTGGAAAGCTGCCAATCCGAACCGCCGCCGGTCGGCTTCCAATCGGGCACGATCACGCCGTTGGGAACAAACACACAGGCCATACGGACAGGCGACCGTTTGGGGGCCGCTGCGGCGAACGCGCTCTTGGCCATCGGCGACATCGCTTCCAACATTGGCAACCCCAGCGCGACGGACGCGCCCCGCAACAGGGTGCGGCGATGCAACAGTCCGCTCTCGGTGCGTTGATCGATGGTTCGTGTGGTCATCGGAGTCTCCGGTTTTGGTGAAAGCATCGCAAACGGGTTTTGCTTAATCACGAGACAAACGATTTGTCTCGCTTCATTGGAGTGGGCTATTTTCGCTCGGCGTCGCCGACGGCATCGCGGAACGTCACGTTGGGCGTCCACTCGTAGGCCTGGAATGGACGGCTGTTGACCACGCCCCAGACAAGATCGGCCAGCCGATAATCGTCCGCGGCTGTCTGTGCCACGATTTCGTCGACGACACATCGATCTTGCGGGGTCAACTCGCGCCCCAGTGCAAACGTCATCAGCTTGCGAACCGCCGTTGCGGCGAACGATTTTTGTTCGCTGCGTCCCAGCAGTTCGCTCAGTTCTTTGCCGCCGTTGAACGTGCGACCGCCGGGAAGTTCGCCGCTGGAATCGACCGGGAACTTGCCATCCATTTTGCGAAAACGACCGACGGCGTCAAAGTTTTCCAAGCCGAATCCCAATTGATCCATGACGCGGTGGCAGGACGCACAGGCCGGATCAGCGCGGTGGATTTCCATTTGTTCCCGCAAGGATGCTTCGGCTCCCGCGGTCGCTGTTTCCTCCAATTCCGGAACACCGGCGGGAGGTTCGGGCGGCGGCGTTCCCAGAATGTTTTCCAGAATCCATTTACCACGGATCACAGGAGATGTACGTGTGGGGTTGCTGGTCAGGGTCAACACGCTGGCATGCCCCAGGACACCCCGGCGCGGAGTATCCGCCAGCGTGACTTTGACAAAATCATCTTCGGGAATCTTCGAATCCTTCAGACCGTAGTACTTCGCCAGTGCAGCATCGACAAACGTGTAGTCCGCCGTCAACAGTTCACTGATCGGTCGATTCTGATGAACCAAATGCATGAACAGTGATTCGGTTTCGGTGGCCATGCGTGGCAACAGGCCTTCATCGAAACCGGCGTAGCGCGATGCATCAGGCTGGACGCCTTCCAGGTTCCGAAGTCCCAGCCACTGCGCCGCAAATTCGCTGGCAAGCGACCGCGACCGCGGATCGCGAATCATTCGTTTGACTTCACTCTTCAGCACCGATTCGTCACGCAGCTTACCTTTGTCGGCCAAGTCCAACAAACGATCGTCCGGCAAACTGCTCCACAAGAAATACGCCAGCCGCGTGGCCAACTGGTGATCGCTCAGCGTCACCACGCCTTCGTCCGCCTGGGCGACGACATTGCCCGTTTCCCAGTCGACGGGGCTTTCGATTCGGAACAAGAACCGTGGCGAAACCAGCATCGCGGCGATGGCGATTCGCATGCCATCCACAAAGGACTCGTCGCGATCGGTGGCCTGTTTGACCAAGGCGGCATAGGCGTCCAAATCGTCGTCGGTCACCGGTCCGCGAAACGCACGACGCAGCAGCGGGGCCATGTTTTCGCGTGCGGCTTCGGCCACATCCCGGTATCCACCACGGCGACGCGGCGGTTGTTTCCGCAGAATTTTCCACTGGCTGGGCGGATAGACCGGATTGTCGAACTCCGACGGTCCTTCGACTTCGATCTTGCGGACCATGTACGTGTATCGGTCTCGGTCAAAGCGGCGGTCGGGGGTCAGACCTTTGCCGAACTGTTTTTTGCCATCGCGGATGGCTTGCTTGCTGAGCTTTTCGATGGCATCCAACTTGGCTTCACCGACTTTCCAGTTCGCGTCACCTTTGGCATCGTCATCCGCACCGGGCAACGGCGCGACACACAAGACGTGGGTTCCTTCGGTCAAATGCACGGTGACCGATTCGCGTTGGCTGCTGCCACCACCGCCGAAGTATTCCGCGACGAAGGTGCCCAACAACATTCCGTCGGAATCGAACAAACCAAAGCGGCCGGGACCATCGTCCTCACGCGTCATCCCGCATGCGACCTGAACACGGTACTTGCCATCGGCGGGGACTTTGAATTCGGTCCAGACGAAAGATTCAGGCGTGATGAATCGACCGTAAAAGCTGCCGGTCACCCCGTCGCCTTGAACGACCAAAAGGTCACCCGCTGCTTCGGAATCAATTCGCGGCAAGTCGGCCGGATCGACCAAAACGGCATCGGCGACTGAGATCGCAGCGTCCAGGTACTTTTCCATAAGCATCGGCGACAGCGACAAGACATCCCCGTTGTTATCGAATCCGCCGCCGACCTCGTCCGACGGGAAAGCATCCGCGGGTCGCAGATCCATACCGAACAGATCGCGGACCGAATGGTTGTATTCGGCGCGGTTCAATCGCCGCGCGGTGACCTTGCCAGGCTTGGGTACCAAGTCGCATACAACCGAGTACATCGCCGCGTCCAAAGCTTGGACCAACTGTTTGCGTTCGCCGTCGGTGGGAACGTCGTAATCTTCCGGGGGCATCGCGCCGAATCGAACCATGTTCAAGACACGTTCGGCGGTCATGCCGTTGCCCTCCAGCATCAGCCCTTCGATCGTGTCGAAACCCGACAGATCCAATTCGGCTTCTTGGAACGCATCGTTGTGACAGTCCAGACAGAATCGCTCCATCAATTCCCAGCCGTCGTTTTGCCAGCGGGCTTCGACGTCTGATTCGCTGGACGTTTGGATCTCTTGTGGATGCGTGTCAGACTCATCTGCGACTGCCAAACCACCACCTGCGGCAATCATCCAAACAAGCGTCGACATCCAAGCGACCGCACGCGCCGAGCACCGGCCGAATCTTTCTGGTTGAATGCGGACCAGTGGGCGCGAACTGGAAACCGACCGGCAACCCAAAGGGTTCGGCAAACGGCGCCGTCGTTCGATCAATGCGTTCCGATGCATGGCGTGTCAGATCAGGCGGGTGGAGACTGTCGACGCCGACCGGTCGGGCCCGTGGCCAGACAAACCGAATGGCGATGCGGCGGCATCGATCGACAGGCGGTGCCCCATCGTGGATGAACGCATCAGCATTCCGGATTGGCAGTTTCGTCAGTCGTGGCGGGGTGGGTCGTGACGCGATCGCCGCTGATTCGAAAAGAGGGGAATCGAGTCAGGAACGAAGGTTGGCCAACAGGGCCGATTCATCAGCTTTCGAGAGCCATTTACCGAATCGATCAGCAAACGAACCGGCCGCGATGATCAGAAACCACAAGCCGTCTCGCTGGAGAATCCGCGGAAGCCGCGGTTTTCCGATTGAGCTGCGATGTCCGACTGATCGGTGCGGACGAATGGGACGAAGGCGATGAACGCGGTTGCCTGTTTCGCGTCAGTCACGCGGGGGTGGGTGGGGGTCGGTGCGCCGCCGGGTCCAAGGGACCAGTGGTCTGGCCCGTCTTTGTTCGGCATCTACCTGCGGTCTATTGTAGCGATTTGGCTAGCTAGGTCCAGCTTTTTACCGTTGGCACCGATATAGCGGAAAGCAACTGACAGACACGTGTTCACCAACGGGTGACCAGATATCCGGCGATGCTTCGGACCGCCTGCGATCAGGAGGAACGTTCAGCCGCGCGGGCCAATTCCCGCATCCGTGGAGGCAGACGACACGGCTTGCCTTCACGATTGACCGCCGCAATGGTCGACCAGGCTTGAACGATCAAGTCATCATCACGATGAATGCGATAGCGATGCTTCACCCGCACCGGTCGGACTTCGATTGCTTCGGTGGTCAGTGTTAACACGTCGTCGAATTCGGCCGCCGCGTGGTACTGCAAATTCATCTCGGTGACGACCAACAGAATCCCATCGTCTTCCAGCTGACGATACGAGATGCCCAATTCGCGCAACATTTCGACCCGCCCCCGCTCGAAATAGTTCAAATAATTCGCATGATGCACCCGTCGCTGGCCGTCGGTTTCCTGGTAGGCGACCCGTATGGGGATCTGCATCGCAGCCAGTGGCGGCGGATCGGACGGGGGATCGGCTGGCGTCTGTTTGGCATTCATCCGTGACAGGTCATTCCTTTCCACAGGGGTCGATCAAAATAGACGGGTCGGGCTGATTCGTCGGGCGAATTGACCGTCCCGACCGGCGGGGCCTAAACTCTGCCGGTACCCGGGCCCTATTCGCATGACAAGAGGACAGCGACACGATGAGCTTCGGCGCCAATTCGGGGACCGATTTTAAAACGATGCGTGGCCGCGACTTTCCGGCCATTCGACAGTTTACGGTCTTCTTGGAAAATCGGGTGGGCCAACTTTTGGAGGTGGTCAAACGTTTCGAAGGGACGGGCATTCGCATCGTCGCGCTGTCGATCAGCGACGCGGCGGAGTGTGCGTTTGTGCGTTTCGTCGTCAGCGACCCCGACCGCGGCCGCGACATTTTGGAACGCAGCGGATTGACCATCATTGAAAGTGACCTGGTCGGCGTGGAATTGCCCGATGGCCCGCAACCGCTGCTGCGTGTTTGCACGGCGCTGCTTCAGGCGGAACTGAACATCATCCAGGCCTATCCGCTTTTGTCGCGTCCCCATGGGGAACCCGCCGTCGCTTTGATGGTTGATAACATTGAAAGCGCCCAGGAAACGCTGGCCGGCAAAGGTTTTCGCATGCTGACCGAAGGCGACTTGATCGATCGTGAAGGGCTGCAGGACTAACGTTCGCGTGTCGGGGCCCCACGTGACGTTTCCAGACAGTAGACTACTATGTTTGTTTCCAGCCGCCCCTTGAACAGTCTTGTCCGGCGGTTTGTCTTGTCAGCGTGAGCATTGTGTCGGTGTCCGAAGCCTGGAATCACGGAATCAGCTTCGCCGACATCAGCGATGTCGGCATGCGTCGATCCAATAACCAGGACAGCCACGCGGTGGTGCTGGCGGATTCCCCCGAACGGTTCGGCTTGTGTGGCCATCTGTTCGTCGTCGCCGACGGCATGGGTGCGCACGCCGCTGGTGAACTGGCCAGCCGGATGGCGATCGATCGCATCACGTCCACGTATTTCCGTGGCGGTTCGCAATTGCCCAGCGATGAATTCGCGGCAATCGATCTGCTGCGTGCCTCGGTCGACCAAGCCAACGAAGAAATTCATCGTCGCGGTCAGGAAAATCCTGAATTCCACAACATGGGGACGACCGCCAGCGCGATGGCCATCATCCCCGACGGTGCCATCATCGCGCACGTGGGCGATTCGCGTGTCTATCGCTTGCGCGGCGACATGTTGGATCAACTGACGTTTGACCATTCGCTGGTTTGGGAAATGGAAGCCAGCGGACAAGTTCATCCCAACAGCGCGCTGGGCCAATCCATTCCAAAGAATGTGATCACCCGTTCGCTGGGCCCCAACCCAAGTGTTCAAGTCGATTCGGAAGGCCCGTTCCCGGTGGCCCCCGGTGACACTTTCTTGCTTTGCAGCGATGGGCTTTCGGGACAAGTCGACGATGAGGAGATCGGCGCCATTCTGAGCTGTCTGCCGGTGGACGAAGCGGCCCGCGTCTTGGTCGATTTGGCGAATCTGCGTGGCGGTCCGGATAACTCCACCGTCATCATCGCCCGTGTGGACCGAATGCCCGACGGATCGGCAACACCACCGGCACGACCAGCCGCCGACACGCAACGTGTCGTGTCCGGCCTGTTTCCATCGGCCGCAGTCGCCTGCCTGCTTGGCGCCGGCGTCCTGGCGTTCGCCGGCATGTATCAGTCGATGGTGATCGCGATTCTGTTGGGGCTTTCTGCGGCGATCACATCGATCGTGCAGATGCAGCTGAGCGCCAAGCCGGCCAACAATCGTTTGCGAAACGATCATCCCGGCGGCGGCAGAGCCCCGTATCGACGGTACAACGCCAAGCCATCCGATTCGCTGAACGAAAAACTGCGGACCACCGTCGACGAATTGCGACGTGCCGCCGACGAAAAGTGCTGGGAAATGGACTGGCGAGAGGTGGAAAAGCACCAGCGGACCGCCGAACAGGCCGTCAGCAATGGCCAGTTCGCCGAAGCCGTCCGGCACCAAGCCGAGGCCATCATCGCGACGATGCAACAATTGCGCGAACAGCACGATCGGGCCGCCGGCGAAACAGCCATCGACAACTAGGGTCGCGGTCACTTTGCCGTGCGGGACATCGCTTTCAGGGTGCACGCATTCCGTTTCCCTTGGCTCGTGCGGGTGGCCTTCTTCATTGCCAGTGGATTTCAATGGCTCGGCCGTCGTGCCCCGAAATCGCGTCCTCCACCGGTCAAGAGATACGCTTGGGCGTGAAACCGCAACACGTTTCACAGCACGCAGTGGATCGAGATCACGACGGTGCCGCGATGGTGGTCCGCACAGCCACGCATTGGCATAGGGAAACCGTGCCAACTTTGCTAAAGGTCGGTTTGACGTTGCCGTGCCGATCTTCGCCGTGCCTACCTGCCGCTCATGCCCAGTCGACTGACCCGCTACATCTTGGCCGAGATCTTCAAGATCTTTGTCATCGCGTTGGTCGTCCTGACCGTGCTGCTGTTGCTGATCGTCGTCGCGCGGGAATTGCTACGCAAAGGGCTGGGTCCCGATGCGGTGCTGCGGATCATGCCTTTCATGGCCCCGGTCGCGTTGCAGTTCGCATTGCCGGCGACCGCACTGTTTTCGGTGTGTTGTGTATACGGACGAATGGCATCGGACGGTGAAATTGCGACGGTAAAGGCCAGCGGGATTTCACCGATGAAGCTGCTGCAGCCGGCGATCATTTTTGCCGCGCTACTCAGCCCCGTTTCGGTGGCCCTTTCCGATGTGGCCAAATCGTGGGGCCAACCCGGCCTGCGGCGTGTGGTCATGATGTCGATCGAAGACATCGCCTATCGACTATTGCGGTCGAAGCATTCCTATCAATCGGACCATGGGTTTTCGATCCACGTTCGCGAGGTCGTCGGGCACCGATTGATTCACCCCGCCGTCACGATCCGAAAATCATCCGGCGGTCCGGTTCATAAGCTGACCGCGGCCGAAGGCGAACTGATCCTGGATCCGGAAACGATGTCGTTGATCATCAAACTGGTCGACAGCCAGTTGGAATTCGGCAGCCATGTCAGCGGCACCTTTCCGGGCGAACATGAATGGCCCATCGAATTACAGAAAGGCGGTGGCAACCGTGATCCGTCGTCGATGCGTCCACAAGACTTGCCACTTCGCCTGATCGGACGCGAACGTTTGCGGCAAGACAGCGCGATGCATGAAACGGTCGGCAAACTGGCCGCGCAAACGGCGTTTTCCATCCTGACCGCTCGCCCCGAAGAATTGGCGGGTCCGCAAGGCCAGGCGATCGAGTGGGAATTATCCAGCGGCCAGCAACGCCTGATCTTGCTGCACACCGAACCTTGGCGTCGCTGGGCCGAAGGCTTCACCTGCTTGTTTTTCGTCTTGGTCGGCGCACCGCTCGCGATGATTGCCAAGTCCAGTGATTACTGGTCGACGTTCGGCATGTGCTTTCTGCCGACCATCCTGATCTACTTCCCGCTGTTCTTGCTGGGCTTGGAACAGGCCAAGGACGGGCACGTTCCGCCTTGGGGCGTCTGGGTCGGCAACTTCGTCCTGGGCGGAATCTCCGTCATCCTGATGGCACGAGTCCGCCGGTATTAGCGGCCACTGAACATCCACGCCGCCGGATAGTGGCATCGCCGGGAATTGAGTGTTTTCGCGACAAAGATTCGGCGAAGTTCTACCGCGTCGACGGGCCACCCCGTTATCTTCGGGGAATCGCCTCTCGGACCCAAACCAGGTCGACACCGTGATTCGACCCCAGGTCCGTCGCTTCAAAATCAATGCCGCCTGCCACCGGGGTTTATCGAAACATGACCATGCCCATTGGACCCGTCGATCAAGCAAAGCACACTTGTTCGATCGAACGCCTTTCGAATCTGCGTCTTTCGCTTGGCCTGCGTTGGATCGTCTGCTTGGCCCTGGCCGTCGTCCTGGCTGGCCCAGTCTCCGGCGTCGCTTGCGCCGACGATGCTGCGGCCGATGAAGAAACGGCGACCGATACCGAAGAACAAGAAGAACAGGCGTTTGTGGTTCCCGAGGGTTCCCCTGACGAACTGTTCGAATTCATCCAGGATGTGATGTCCAAGCGTGGACGCGACCGAGAATCCATGTTCCGTTCGGCACGAGCGGTGGTGGACGCTGCGCAAAAAATCGTCGATCACGAAGACGCCGACGAAGACACCGTCATGCAGGCGTTGAACATCCAGTGGCCCGCTTTGTCGTTCCTGGCAAACTATCAAGCGGACGCCCGCCAACAGCTTGCCGATTTGCTGGAACGGCATTCCAAAAGTGACCTGCCGCGTGTCCGCCAATTCATCGAAATGCAACAACTGAAATCGGAGATCAGCGGCGCGCGAACCGCATCGGCGGAAGAACAACAAGCCCTGATCGACCGCGTGATGGGGATCATCGAAACCGACGGGATCGACCGATCGTCTTATTCTCTTGCATCCAGTCTGGCCCGCAACATCGGCTATTCCGATCATCCCGAACTGGGCGCCGAGATGTACGAACGCTTGGCAAAAGTGTTGTCCAAATCAGATGATCCACAATTCCAACAGATGGCTGACAAAGCCATGGGTTCCGCCAGACGAATGCGATTGCCCGGCAATGCGATCGAAGTCAAAGGAACCACCGCCGATGGCAATGAATTCGACTGGGACCAATATCGTGGCAAAGTTGTCTTGGTGGAATTTTTGGGCGTCGTGGTGCGGCCCCTGCAAAAGTGAAATCCCCAACATGAAACGTGCGCTGCAGGCCTATCCGGATGACTTCACCATCATCGGGATCAACATGGACAGCAGCATCGCCGCGATGGAAAAATGTATCGAACAGTTTGATATCGACTGGGTCAATCTGGTCGGTGACGAAGAAAACGGCATGGGCTGGGACCACCCGATGGCAACGTATTACGGCATCACGGGTATTCCCACCGCGATTCTGGTCGATCGCGAAGGCAAGGTCGTTTCGCTCGCCGCACGTGGCATTCGATTGAATAAGCACCTGGAAGAACTGATCGGACCTCCCGCCAAAATCGAACCCGACGACGGTGGCAGCCCCGTGGATGCCGAAGGCGATGCCGACCCGCAGGAAGACGGCGAATCCGCCGAGTAACTCGGGCGACGCCAAATACCAATCAAGCCGGCCGGCATCGATCGTCGGCCGGCACCAGTCTGGCAACGGCATAGGCCGGCGCAACGCGGCTGATCGCCGAACCCCAGTGTTCGGCTAGCCGGATTAGTGGCGGCCGATCGCCGACATGACGATCGCCAGTATGACGATCGCCCTTAAGTACGACGTCCAGATCATCGGGCATCAACCAATCACCGTGCCCGCTGATCACCAGTTTCGTGCCGTTCATCGCGGTGTCTCCGCGGGAATCTTGGTCGGACACCGCTCGTGCGGCGGCATCGCGAATTCGATCGGACGCGGCGCGTTGCACCTGCTTTGCCATGAATCGGGCCAATGCCAAGTCCACGCTTCGTCGGTCCAAACCGACCATCCGAGCGATCCGATTGATCGCGGATGAAACCGTACGCGGACACCCGTCGGCGGTATCGCAATCATCCTGGTCTTCGGACACATGTCCCAGCAATAACCCGACGTCATCGGTCGTCGCAAACTGCTCTCGCATCACCGGGACGTCGATCAAATCACCATCACAGTTCATGGCATCATTGGAGACCGTGACAATTCCGGATTGCAAAGCCCGTGGCATCAGCAAGCTGCAAACAATGGATTGCACCGGAGTCCGTCGACACCCGAAATAGGCCAACTGACCTTTGCAGAGACGGTCAAAGTCGGTGAGCGAATCGGTTGCGACGCGGCCTTTTCGAAGCGGCAGTAAATCGCACGTCGTCGAACCAATGTCGATCAGCCAGCCGTCGGAACAAATCTCTGCCGCCACATAACTGGCCAACGCATGCCAGTTGGACGCCGCGGCTCGATCCACACACTGCTTGACCAACTGCGAATCGACGAAGCGACCATCGACGCAGTAGAAATGGACTTGCCGACGATTCATCCCAATGGATTCCGCCGCTTGGACCACCGAGTCGGTGATATGAGCGACTCCCACGGCACGATCGACGTAGCAATCAGCCAACTCGCCGGTCATCGTCACGCCGATGGTGCAATCAGCGGGGTCGTCCCTGCAAAAGTCCTGCAAGATTTCGGCGACGGCCGTTGCTAAACGATCCGGTTGCTTCCAAAGCGGAAAGAACACGTCGGCGGCATCACCGGCATCGGTCGCAGCTTTTAGATTGGCACCACCGATGTCCAACCCGATTCGCAGCCCCGGTCTCTTCACAGCCTGCCGCTTCACAGCCTGCCGCTTCACAGCCTGCCGCTTCACAGCCGGTCGCTTCACAGCCTGGCGCTTCATGGCCGGCCGGCATCGGACAACGGGATTTCCGTCGCCACCGCAATATCACCTTCGCTGGTCCAAGACACGTCATCCACACCAACATCACAACAGATCGCTTGGGTTTCGATGCCCAAGATTTGTGCCGCCAAGTTGCATGATGTCATGCGACGCAGCCCCACGTAGGATGTCGTTAGACGCGGGTTGATTTCGATCACGCAATCGTCACCGGGACAGTCCCCCAAAATCAAATCGATCCCGATGTATCCGCGGGCCCGCGGCGGCATGGCTTCGATCGCACGTGATGCCAGAGCCATCGCACGTCGTTGGTCATCGTCACACAACGGCCCACGACCACCGGAATAAATGCACGTTTCGGCGTCAAAGAACTGTGCCGCTGCCGGTAAAAATTTCAGTCCCGCGTCATCGGCGATCAACGCAATCGAAACGGGACGTCCCGGCCGGAATTCCTGCAGGATGTCTTGAGGCGTCATCTGGCTGATGGCGGTGTCCAAGTCGTCGAACTTGGCGATCATCTGCGTGCCGCAACCGTCGCGAGGCTTCAAGATAAATCGATCGCACTTGGCCAATTGACGTCGGTGTCGCCGTTCGCCTTCGGCCATGAACAGCGGATGCTTCACGCCGGCGGTGTGCAACGTTTTTGCGGTCAGAATCTTGTCGCTGGCCACACGCAGAAAGTCACCGCTGCCGGCAACGCAGTCGATCCCGGCAGCCCGTAACATGGCGATGCCTTGGGCCAAGTGCCCGTTGCTTTCCGGTGCCACGATGATCGCGTGATCGCAACCGGCGGCCGATTCGATCCACTGGGCCCAGATCGGACCGCCCGCAGGATCGACTGGACGGATCGAAAGACGATCGACATCCACCAGCGACGGATTCAAACGCGTATCGACGGGCGTCACCACATCGGCAACGCCGGCCGTGTCTTCGACCAAAGCCGACAGCATTGCAGCGCCTTCACGACGCAGGCTTTCGGAAATCCCATCGACCGAAGTATGCAGAAATCCGCCACCGCAAATGAATTCTGCTACAAAAACTCGCATCGAATCATTTCATGTTGCTTGCCGCACCGAACACCGCTCGGCCCGGCAAGGGTTGCGTCAGATCGCACTTTGGAGCCACCCACAGTGCCCGTTTTATCTGGAAACAAAGCCAGAAAAGCCGACATTTCGAGTCGAACGGCATGGGCAGGCCCACGATTCGACCGATCAGAAAATGCCCAAATGGTCTCTGGCTTCGTCCGTCATCTTATCAGGTGACCACGGGGGGTCCATGACGACCTTGACTTCGCAGGTCTGGACTTCATCCAGGCTTTCGGCGGCATTCTTGCATCCAGCGACCAACTGCGGGCCGGCCGGGCACATCGGACTGGTCATCGTCATTTCGACGGTGACATCGTGTTTGCCTTCGTCGTTCGGTTCACCAACGTCGACCAGATACACCAACCCCAAATCGACGATGTTGACATACAGTTCGGGGTCGATGACTTCTTTCAACGCTTCGCGAACTTTGTCTTCGGCCAGCGCCATGGCTGTTTCTCCCTGAAATTTGAAAACTCGTGCCTCGGTCGATCGTGACCGAATCAGCTGTACTCGCGGACCTGACGTGCGATTGCCGCCCCGAGGGCCTCGCGAACGCTTTCGATCGTAATGCGATCAAAGATCTGTTGAAAGAATCCGGTCACGATCATCCGCGTGGCTTCGTTGCGCGTGAAGCCGCGGCATTGGGCGTAGAAGATCTGTTCCTCGTCCACCTTCGACGTCGTACTGCCGTGAGTACAGCGGACATCATCGGCTTCGATTTCCAGCCCGGGAATCGAATCGGCCCGCGAATGATTCGACAGGACCAAGTTATCGTTTCGTTGGTAACCGTCGGTCTTTTGCGCTTCCTTGTCGACCTTGATCATTCCTTTCCAAACCGTGCGACTGCGGTCTTGCTGCGCGGATTTGTAAAGGAAATCACTGTGACAGTTCGGAGCCTTATGGTGCTGCATCGTGTGGAAGGCCAAGTGCTGGCGGCCTTCGGTAAACATCACGCCATTGACTTGGCTATCCGCGCCCGGTCCCACCAAGTCGACCGTTTGATTCACCTTGGCCAGTTGTCCGCCCATCGCAGCGATTGTCCATTGCAAGGACGCGTCGCGATCGACGACCGCTTTTTGGTGCGCAAAGTGGTACGTCTTTTGACCCCATTCCTGCAGGTCGACAAAGCGGAGATGCGACCCCGCTTTTTGAATCAGTTCGATCGCTCCCAAATGCAACCCACCGCCTTCGGCATCGACACCGTTGGATTCATGCAACACGGTGGCCTCGGCACCTTCCTCCAGCACGATCAACGTGTGCGTCGTGTCGGTCCCGCCATCGGACAACAACGAACTGATGTGCAGCGGTTCGGTTAGTGCAACACCGCGAGGGACGTACAACAATTGCCCCCCCGACCAGAACGCCGCATGCAGGGCGGCGAACTTGTCATAGTCGGGATCAAACGCAGTGAACAAATGCGGGCGGATAACGTCGGCGTGGTCGCGGCACAGTCGTTCCAGGCTGCCAAACAGCACGCCTTTGGCGGCCCATTTTTCGCTCAGCGATTCCTCGGTGACTTGGCTGTCGGTCGTGTGAATCCAGCCGGCCAGATCCACACCTTCGGCAAGCTGCGCACGCGAAGGCAAATCGTCAGCGACCGGACCGCAAGGAACGCCGTATTTTTCTAGCTGGAAAATACGAATGTCGGTGCGATTCCATTCTTCGCTGCGTCGCTCAGGCCAGCTCATCGCGGCGGCGTGTTGCCATGCTTCGCGTCGCAGTTCGATCAGCCAATCCGGTTCATCACGTGACTGCAGAAAAGTTTCCAGTCCCGCCTGGTCGAATGCGATGGTTGTCGTTTGTGTCATGTATCTAAGGATTCAAGTTCAAAAGCATTGTGCATTGACGAAATCACGCCCGCGTCGGATCAGCCGACGCTGCCTTCCATTTGCAACTGGATCAGGCGGTTCATTTCGATGGCGTACTCCATCGGCAACTCTTTGACCAACGGTTCGATGAACCCGTTGACAATCATGGTGCTGGCCTCGGCCTCGGTCAGTCCGCGACTGAGCAGATAGAACATCTGTTCTTCGCCGATCCGTGACACGCTAGCCTCGTGTCCGATCTGGACATCCTGCTCGCTAATTTCAATGTACGGGTACGTGTCGCTGCGGCTTTCGGGATCCAAGATCAACGCATCACAGACGACGTTGTTCTTGCTGTTGGTCGCACCGGGTGCGACGTGAACCAAACCGCGATAGCTGCTGCGTCCGCCGTTCTTGCTGATCGATTTGCTGATGATCTGGCCGGTCGTATTGGGAGCGTTGTGCACCAGTTTCGCACCGGCATCCTGGTGTTGGCCGCCATTGGCAAACGCGATGGAAAGGATTTCACCACGCGCGCCGGGTTCCATCATGTGGACCGCCGGGTACTTCATCGTCAGCTTGCTGCCCAAGTTGCCGTCGACCCATTCCATGGTCGCGTCTTCGTAGGCATAAGCCCGCTTGGTGACCAAGTTGTAAATGTTGTTGGCCCAGTTCTGGATCGTGGTGTAGCGACACCGCGACCCCTTCAAGCAAACGACTTCCACAACGGCACTATGCAAGCTTTCGCTGGTGTACATCGGGGCGGTGCAGCCTTCGACGTAGTGAACGCTGGCACCTTCGTCGACGATGATCAGCGTCCGCTCGAATTGTCCCATGCTTTCTTCGTTGATCCGGAAGTAAGCTTGCAACGGAAAATCGATATGGACGCCCGGCGGAACATAGATGAATGAACCGCCCGACCACACGGCGCTATTGAGCGCCGCGAACTTGTTATCGGTGGCCGGGATCACCTTGCCGAAATACTTGCGCAACAAGTCCGGGTGTTCGCGAACGGCCGAATCGGTGTCGGTGAAGATGACGCCCTTTTCAAACAAGTCTTCTTGCAAAGACCCATAGACGACTTCGCTTTCGAACTGAGCCTTCACACCGGCCAGGAACTTTCGCTCCGCTTCGGGAATGCCCAACTTCTCAAACGTGTCTTTAATCTCCTGCGGGACGTCGTCCCAGGTCTTTCCCTGGTGATCGGTCGGCCTCAGGTAATAAAAAATGTCTTGAAAATCGATATCGATCGCACCGCCCCACTTGGGCATCGGACGGCTTTCAAATTCCTTCAGCGAATCCAGACGGAACTTGCGCATCCAGTCGGGTTCTTCTTTGATATCGCTGATCTGGTGTACCACTTCTTCGCTCAAGCCCTTCTTGGCCTTGAACACGCCGGTGGTTTCCGTGCGGAAATTGTACTTATTGATTTCGCCGATTTGATCGGTTTCGGAAACGTCCGTGGACATGATGACCGTCTGAATCGTTTGAGTGATGGAAGTGTTTTGATCGATGTTCGATGGCAGTGCCGAATATCCCGGCACCGCCTATCGTTAAACCGCAGCTTCTTCGGCCAACATTTCTTGGTTGGCGGCTTCGGCATCGGGATAAGCCGCGCGGATGCGGTCGTAACCCTTTTCATGCAGCTCTTCGGCCAATTCTTTGCCGCCCGTTTCCACCAATCGGCCGCCCAGCATGACGTGGGTGTATTCCGGCGGATTGTGGACCAGCAGTTTGTCGTGGTGGGTGATGATCAACAGACCCATCTTTTCACGGCCGATGTCGGCAATCGATTCGCTGGCCAGACGCACGGCATCGGCGTCCAAACCACTGTCCGTTTCGTCCAGAATCGCGAACTTGGGCTGCAGCATGGCCAGTTGCAGAATTTCCGCACGCTTCATTTCACCGCCGCTGAATCCGTCGTTGACGTAACGGCGTGCGAATTCGGTGTCCATTCGCAAATGGGCCATGCGTTCTTTCAATTCCTTGCGGAATTCACGCATTGGAATCAGTTCTTCGCCTTCTTTACGATCCGGGTTGCGGACGTTGGTCGTCGCGTGACGCAGGAAGTCGGCCATCTTCACGCCGGGAATCGCCATCGGCCGCTGGAACGCCATGAACAGTCCGGCACGAGCACGCTGGTCGACTTCCATGTCCAAGACGTTTTGGCCATCCAATTCGATGCTGCCGCCGACCACTTCGTAGCCGGGATGTCCCATGATGGCCAAACCCAAGGTGCTTTTGCCGCTGCCATTGGGTCCCATCAAGGCGTGCGTTTCGCCGTGACGAAGGGTCAAGTTCACGCCGCGCAAGATGGGCTTGTCGCCGACGTTGACACGCAGGTCTTCAATTTTCAGTACGTGAGTCATCGCTGCAGTGGTTAAAGCGTAGGAATCTGTATAGCGAGAGAAAGGTAAAAAGGAGCCACGGCCCCGACGAATGAATCGTTCAGCGTTCTTGTTGTTTTGGTTTGGCGTCGTCCACAGAGTCGCTTGTTTCGGGCGACGCGGAAAACTGACAGCGGTCGTCACCGTCCAAACGACAGCTGCTTAACTGAACCTGTTTGCCCAAAGCTTCGGAAAGCATTTGTTCTTCCAAGCGACACATCGCACGATCATGCGACGCCGCTTCGGTCAGCGACGGATACGGGCAGGCGGTAATGTCCAGGACGGGTAAGTCGTTCGATGCCAACGTCCGCACATCCATTTCAATACGCTCACCGGTCAAGACGCCCGCCAAACGTTTCATGCGTTCTTCCAGCGACAGGTCGCTAAGGACCGGGTCATCGTCGTCTGCGATTGCCCGAATCTTGGCCAAGTATTGGCGTCCCAGTCGTGAAGCCACTCCGGCGACCACGGCGTCTCGGACCTCGGCGTCTTCGATGGCCATGATTTCACGCCACATCGCATCCGCCAATTCGGCCGGGTTGGCGCCGGCACGTTGATGGCCCAAAACCGTCAAACCGTACCGGTAAGTCGGTCGGCCGCGTCCGGCGACTTCCTTTTGGCGTTCGATCAGACCGGCCGACAGCAAGCGATCGATCCGCTGGCGGACCGCCGTCGCGGTCACCCCCAAGGCGTCGGTCAGATCGCCGATGGTCATCGATTGCCCACCCCGCAAAGCAGACAGCAATTCACGATCGACCGAGCGCAAGTCTTCGCTAGCCGTGGCGGGCTGTCGTTGCGTTGGTTGTTGCTGGGTCATCGAACGTTTCAATCACGGGTTCCGATGGAAATGCCGCGGTTGCGATCCTTCGACACCACACATTGCGGTGATTCAAAGAACGGCCAAACCGCGGGGGTGCTGACGCCCACGCCCAGAAAGTTCCGCGTGACGTCGCAGTGCCCTTGCCCTTCACTATTCCAGATTTCACAATTTTGACAATCCTTGCTGTGAAAAACCGCTGGGATTTTGCCGTGCGGTGCGACCCATCGCCGCAGGGGCCGGTTGTCGGAAGCGTCCGGCCATCTAATAGTGTGGACGCACCGAGCTAAAACATCGTTTTTCAACTTTCACCCACCGAAACATTTCAAAAGACACCATGGCAGTTCTCGTCACCCAGGAAGCTCCCGATTTCAAAGCCCAGGCCGTCATGCCCGATGGTCAATTCAAAGAGATCTCGCTCAGCGATTACCGCGGCAAATACGTCTTGCTGTTCTTTTGGCCACTAGATTTCACTTTCGTCTGCCCGACCGAAATCATCGCGTTCAGCGACGCCGAAAAGAGCTTCAGCGACTTGGACGTTCAGATCTTGGGCGTCTCGACCGACAGCCATTTCACGCACTTGGCTTGGACGAACACCCCACGAAACGAGGGTGGCATTGGCAAGACGGCTTACCCGCTGGTCGCCGACATGAACAAGCAGATCTCACGCGACTACGACGTGTTGCTTGACGGCGGAATGGCGTTGCGTGGGCTGTTTTTGATCGACAAAGACGGCGTGGTTCGCCACCAAGTCGTTAACGATTTGCCGCTGGGCCGCAGCGTCGATGAAGCCCTGCGGATGGTCCAAGCCCTGCAATACTTCGAAAAGAACGGCGAAGTTTGCCCGGCCAACTGGAAGGAAGGCAGTCGCACGATCAAGCCGTCGGTCGACGACAGCAAGGAATTTTTTGGCGCCGAATACGCCGGCTGATCGGACCTTTACCTTCGTCCGATTTTTATTTTTCAAGCGTCGGTCAATCGTTACGGAGCACCGTCCCCCATGTGGAATTTGATCGATCCGGGTGTCGGAATCTGGAACGCGACCGACGCAGAAATCCGTGTCCAAGCCGCCGGTGGCGGCCAGGCGGTCTCGGTTCATTGCGGCGGTCAGCAGGCCGTCCGTTTGCAAGCGGTCGGCGATGATCAGTTCCCTGAACTAGGCGAATCGTTCGTCCGCGGGGACCAGTGGCACCTGTGGTTTCCTCAGGGTCAGGGCAGCTATTCCCTGCGGCTGGTGTTGCATCCGTTCACCGACCGAGCCGGTGGTCTGGTCATCGACACGACGGTTTCGATCGAAACCACGCTGTTGGACAGCCATCCGACGATCGACCTTGTCGCAACCGGCGACGGTTTGTCGGCCGAAACATTTCCGGCCGAAGCGGAATGGTCACGGCAATCGGGACATTCCAGCGGCCCCGGTGCGGCATGCGTGACATCGGTCTTCGGTCCGTCGTTGGCCACATCGGTGCTGTTGGGGCGACGCGATTACCCCTTCACCATGGACCTGTCCGACGACGCGGAAATGCGTCTACGACTGTTCGGTGAATTTCTGGAAAAAGGCGTCATTCGACGCGCCCGGCCGTGGATTCGAATCGACCAGCAAACAGGACCGCTGGACGATGACCTGATCGCCCAGCTGTGGGACCAATTGCAAGGTTCACCGTTGCCGCTGGCCTCGTGAACCTTTGCCGCTGCGGAGTGGTCCGGAATCGCACCCGAACCAATTCGTGCCGATCTGTTGTCAAAATTACGTCGTAGGAACGTCGCCGCCGGCTGCGGGCGGGGTTGGGGATTTTCCGATTTTGACGGTTGTCACCTTCACGCCGACACTTGGTGACGAAGGGGTAGTTGGAAAGGGACAGTTTGCTACCCCGACGTTGATGTTTGCGTAGACTGGGGGCTCTGCAGGCGACTTTAACTGCGTTCGAAATCGGGACCGCCATCGCCCGACGCCGCAAAGAGTGCGACCGGACATCCCGGCGCCGCACGCCATCACCCTTGTCCCGTTTCATTCGTTGATGAATCCCACGCCGCGCCAACGCCCGGAATCCGGAATCGGCCGACCGCTGAACCGGTGCCGGATCGCCATCGTCCTGGCGATCGCGCTGGTGGCATTGGCGTGGCCAAAAGTGGCGCTTGCACAACCGCCGGGAACCGAACCGCCGACGAATCGGCCGCAGGAAAACGGTGGTATCGGATCGTCGCCGGAGCGACCGACCGGATCGTCGTTGTCCGTCGAAGCGTTCGTGTATTTGGACGAGGCCGGTGACCCGGTGGTACGCCCGGCGATGAGTTGGGAAGAATTCGAACGAATCCGCCGACTGGCCCAGGGCTTGGGGGCGACATCCCAGACTCACGGCAACATGTCGTTGACGGTCCAGGGTGACGTGGAACAAGACAGCGCGGATTTGTCGGTCAGCTTGTCAGTCGATATCGATTCGACCCAGGGTCGTTGGGTCAGCGTTCCGCTGCGAATGGGCAACTTTCATCCGTCGGGCGAATTTGAAATCGTCGAATCAACGCTGTCCGGCGACGATCCAACCGAACCCTCTTCCGCACCCGACCCGACCGCCACGACAGAAACCAACGCGACGGAAACCGACACGGATGATTCCGACCGAGGTTCCGACACCGAAGACGACGGCGACGAACCCAAAGACCAAGACAATCAAGACGATCGGGCAACGGCAAGCAAGCCTTCAGCAGGTGACTCCGCAGGTGATGACGCCGATCCTGATTCGAACGACGACAATGATTCGGACAGCGAACCGGACGAGACCGAGGACGAACCAGCCGAACCGACTGAACCCGAGCCTTCCTCAGGACCACAAGTCGATGCACCGGAGCTGGACGAAACAACGACTTCACAGCCACCACCGGCCGGTCGTCATCGGATCACGATGGCCCCCGATCGATCGGGATTTGTGCTTTGGTCATCGACCACGCGTCCGTGCCGCTTGACGATCAAAGTTCCAGCGGTGGTTCGCGTCGGCGGCGAAAACGGGTTACGCCACGTCGACTTTGATCTACCCGTGGCGACGTCGCGGATTGTCATGAATGTCGAAGGCGTCGGGCTGACATCACAGGTGATCGGCCGCGGCGACGAGGTCAGCGAACAACGAACACTGGATGATCGCACCGTGTTGTCGGTCGACAGCGCCGGTGGGCAATTCACGTTGCAATGGTCCAAGGTCAAACAGCGTGCGGTCGCGTCGGACATGCTGGACGCTTACGTGAACGCCAAAGTCACCTGGGATTCACCGCAGGACCAACCGATTTTGACGTCTCAATTGACGGTCCGAAATCTTCGTGGGGATTTGACGTCGTTCACCATTCAGTTGCCGCCAGAAACCGTGTTGTTAGACACGCCGACGGTGGATTCCAATGTGGAAGTCGCCGAATTGGAACTGCCGGATCCCGGCGAATCGGCGGGCCGAATGACGGTGACGCTGATGGAAAACGAGCGAGTCAGTCGCTTGGATTTGACCATCAATTTGCAGGTCCGCAATTCAGGTGCCGACGCCACTGCCCCACTGTCATTGCGAGTCCCCGAAGTGGTCGACGCAGTGTTTCAGCGGGGCGAATTGCGGTTTCTGTGCAGCGAAGACTATCGGCTGCGTTGGATCAGCCGCCCCTGGATCCAAAGCGTGGTCGGCCGCACCACCGAAGAATTGTCGACCCGCCGCAGCTATTTCTTTGACCTGGATCGGGCCAACGTGGCGCTGCCCGTTTGGCTGACCGCGAAACAGCGCCAGCTTCGGCTGACCAGTGACATTGACGTTTCGCTACATGATTCGGCACTGACCGCCACGATGACGGTTCGCCCGAGCGGCCAGTTGGTCGGCGGCGGTGGGCTGAAAGTTGACCTTTCCGATTGGACCGTCCGGTCAATCGTGGACGTGGACACCGGTGTGGATTTGGATGCTTTCAGTGACGGAAGCGTGCGTGAAATCGAAGTCAGCCAATTGGACACCGGCGATCTGGCAGCCTTTCAAATCGTCGCCGATCAAACGCTTGCACCGGAGCAGTCGGCCGTCGATGTCGCACTGCCACGGGTGATCGGATTGGACGACACGACGTTGGTATCGGATGCCAATTTGCGGATCATCCACGCCGGTCGATCACGACTGATCGTCGACTTGGAACAGTCGGTCGGCTTGGATCCATCGGTCACGCAACCCAACGACGGATCGGTCGAGTCCACGTTGACGTCGTTGTACCGGATACTGCCGACCGGCCAGCCCACACGACTGGTCGGCACCGTGGTCAAACAACCCCAACAGGTTTCACTGCTTAGCGACGCGACGCTGGAATTGGACGGCGACGCGCTCCAGGTGACGATCGACTGGACGGTGACCAGTCCGTTCGACTTGGAGGGCAGGTTGCCGGTTCGCGTGCTACGCGATCCATCAGCGGAATCCAATTCGGCCACACCGGCCATCGACGCGGATTCCGAATCGACCACCGATGCATCGCTTTCGACCGCGGGAAATCTGAATGACGATTCATCAGATCCGCCGCTTGCCGAGACAGAAAGCGATGATTCGGCCGAACCGATGCCCACCGATCCGTTGGCCGATTGGATCGTATGGGTTGATGGTTCGTCTGCGGCGATTCGACCGCTGGGCAAAGATCGGTATGAAATCGTATCGGAACAATTGACCGACGGCGCCCGGTCCATTCGCTGGCGTTACCGGGTTCCGGTCGCCGACGTGGTCCCGGAATCGGGCGTTTTGACAGTGGCGTTGCCGCGACCGGACACGTCGGAGGTGATGATGCGCAATGTCCGCCGTGTGCTGCTGCGCGGCGACGCGTCACGTGACTTGGTTTCCATTGATCATCCCGGACGTTCCCAACTGGAATTTGCCCGCCCCACTAGCCAACCCTTGCGTGTCCGTGTCCTGAACAAGGCCAAATCGGTGCACCGAACGATGGTCCGCCGCGCGGTGATCCGTTCTTTTTTGGGGCAAAACGTACGTCACGAACAGGTTTTCGCCCTGGTCGAAGGCGGAGAAACGTTTCGCTTGGAACTGGCACCGGACGTGCGTCCGATATCGGCCAACGCGACCATTGACGGACGAGATGTTCCAGCAAGGCTGCGAGACGGCGGAATGGAAGTCACGTTGCCGTCAACCGGCGCGGTGCAGACGGTGCGACTGGACGTTTGGTTTGATGTGGACCGACCTCCGGTGTGGATCCCCGTGCGTCCGCTGTTGCAGTTCGTCACGGGGACCGAACGTGTTTATTGGCAAATCGTCGCGCCGCGTGACCAGCACATCGTCTGGGCGTCGCCGACCATTGGCCGCGCGATGTCGTGGCGGTTCGATCGCTGGCGTCTGGCCCGTCGCCCCACCGAATCGGACAGCAATTTGGCGACCTGGGTTGGGATTGAATCGCTGCCGCGTCCGCCGGGCGGCAACATCTACCTTTACGTCGGCAGCAGCGTTTCATCGTTTTCTGTGCTGACGTTCAGCAGCATGTTGCTGTGGTTACTGATCGGTTCAATCGTCTTGGGATTTGCGGCGCTGATGACGGCAACCCCGATCGTCCGCCACCCCATGACCGGAGTCTTTGCGGCTTTTTCGCTGGCCGGTCTGTTGCTGATTGCACCCGATGCGGCCGTGCTTGCCGGCCAGTGGCTGGTGGTTTCATTGGTATTGCTGGTCATCATGGTTGCGGTTCGCGCGTTGATGACCGACCGCCAAGCTTCACGCGTTCTGTCGCCCAGCACCACGCCGCGGCCGGCCACCACCGGCAGCACGCGTCATTCAAACAGTCCCGACACAGGGCCCGGCGTCCAATCCGATTCGGCACTTCGACATGGCGGCGGATCGAAAGCCAGCCCCGCACCGTCGATCGACCCAGACGCGCTGTCCAAAACGGAAACGCTTGATCGTCGTCCCGGCGATCCCGAACCTGCGCAAGACGGCCCGATATTGTCGCCGCACGATCCGGCCAGCACTCAACAGCCGACGTCGTCGCCCCAGCCAACCGATTCTCCGTCGCGGCGCAATGAATGATCGGCGGAGGTGAATTCATGCGAACGAATGTTCCATCGGTTCGCGGCACGATCGCCGCGTGGCTGTTGGCATCTTGGCTGGTCGGCTTGGATGCCACCGCGGTCACGCAAGCACAAGACATGACGTCGGATTGGATCCGCCGTAACATCGATGCACTGTCATTGCCGACGACGGATCCTGACGGCCGCCGGTTGCGCGGCGTTGGCGTGTACAAGGGTCAGTACCGCTTGATTCCGGATGATTTCGAAGCGGTCCGAATCGACCGCTTGAAAACGCTACTGCGGCCAGACCGGGACGACACACCGGGATCCGGCAGTCTCAAGCGTTCGGTCTATCGCGCACGACTGGAAGGCTTGATGCTGGTCGGCGACGAATCGCAGTTTTGGTGCGACCAACCCACGTCCGGAAAATTGTCGGACGACAGCGTCAGTGCCTCACCGCATTCGACCGTGCTGTTGGGTGCGACCAATCTAGCGATTCAACCGGCCAGCAGTTTCGCGTTGGGAACCGACACGACCGGATTGCTTCAAGACCACGCCGGCAATCTGTATGTGCGACGTTCCGAATCATCGGAAACCACATTTCGCTGGGCCGCACGCGGACTGGCAACGCCACAGGGGATCGAATTTGACTTGCAGATCCCGATCGCCGTTGACTGTGAACTCCAGATCGAAACACCGGCCGACGTCGGACTGACCAGTGACGTCGGCGTGGTCCGGCAAGAAGGTTCCATCGCGGGTGAATTTGCCGACGACGATTCGGCACGTCGTCGCTTGTACGTGGTTCGCGCCGGTGGGTTGGAGCGTTTGCGTTTGCAGTTCAGCCGTTCGGATGCCTTCCGCAGCGCCACCCCGATCGTTGTGCGACGGGTGCGAACGCAATTGGAAATGTCGGCATCGGGCATCACGTGGCAACACCGTTTGACCATTGAATCACCGTCGGACGACAGGTTGCCATCGATTGATGTCCCCCTGGGCTCGGTCGAATCGGTGGAGATCAACGGCTTGGAGGTGCCCTTTGTGTTTACGCCACGTGGTCCATCATCGGGACAACTGGACGTGGCAGGTGAGCTTTCAAATTTTGGCACCGGTAGCGAAGACGACCAGGGCACCGGGCTGGCATTAATGATCCGCGGGCACTGCATCCCCGATGGCTACGGCGAACGTCCATTCCAATTGCGTCGACCAAGGTTCCGCAGCACCGGTGTGCTGGAAGCGGTGACGGAGGAACAGTTGCAGATTCGCGTCGAAAACACGATGTCGTTGACGTCCAGCCAAATGCCCGATCATTGGCGTCTGGCTCGGGTGCAACCAGGTGTCGACGCCAGTGTTTGGCAATGGGAAGGTCCGCCGATCGCATCGAATCAATGGATCGGATTGACGGTCATGCCCCAAAGCGAACTTGGGCAATGCTTGGCCACCCTGCGGTTACAACTGGATGAACCGGAACACCAAGCTCAGATGTTGTTGGAATTGCCGATGGGGCAGGGCGGTTTAAGTCCCGTCGAACTGGCCATCCAACCGGGCTGGGAAGTCGACCAGATCAGCTTTCCCAATTCCGGTCGAATCCGTGAACGCTTGGGACCGCTTCGGCGTGGCGGAACAATCACCCTGTGGCCGGAATCCGCTGATTTGGTGGATCAGCGTTTATTGATTGAGATTGCCGCTCGTTTCCCATCACGACGACTGGCGGACCGCCGCCGCATTCCCGCGACATGGGTTGCCCGTGTCCAAGGTGTGGCCACCGACTTGGCCGCGCAGGTCGAACGTCCCTCCAGCGGCGTTTGGGACGACCTGACATTATTGGCATACCGACCCAGCCGGCCGAACGGTCTATCATCACGACGCCGCGATTTCCTGGATCCCATGACCAACGATTCGTTGTTCTTTCGCAACGATATGGCAGCAGTTCCGCCGCTGCGGTTGGCACCGCCGCGGGAAGATTTCGATGCTCAGGTGAACGTCGAATTCCGTCAATCGGCCACGGAGATCGTTGAAACCGTCCGTGTCCTGATTGCATCGGGGCGTGCGCCATCGGAACTTTCACTGTCGATCGACGATCACGCCGACTTGCCCGAATACCAATGGGGAATGGTGACCGACGGTGGCGGTCCGATGACGGCGATTCGAGCGGATCAGACGCGGACGACTGAAACAAACGACCGACGGATTGTTCGTTTCGATATTGCAGCGCCCACCGCGACCACAATGACGCTGGTCGGCACCCGCCAGTACGCGATCGCAAATTCCGGCATTCGTCTGCAGTTACCATCGGTCACTGGCGCAGGACAACAGGACGCATCGATTCTTTTGGAAGACCCGTTGTTTGCCACCGCTTCATCGGGAACGATCACCCCAACGCCGCTTCCGATCGAACAAGCAGCTGCACCGGAGTCGCGTTTTTTGCAGCGTTTGCGTTATAACCCTGACGATCAAGTCGCCATTCGATTGCGTCGTCGGCCCGCGCATCCTGGACGTACCGACGTTTGGCAGCAAGACACTGAAATGATCGTGTCCAGTCGCGGCAGCGATCAAATACGATCCGAGTTGGTGATTTCATCTGACCAGACGATCGTCATCGATACGCCGCTGGACTTGCAATTGGAAACGGTTCGGCGAAACGGGTCTCTGTTGGAAGTCGGCCAGATCCCCCAGCACCCGATTCGCTTGCCTGCGACGGCGCCGGGACAACGTGACACCATTCGATTGACGTTTGTTCGCAGCCGTTTGGGCACTTGGTCAGCCCGCAAATGCCGCGTGCCGTGGATTCGACCACGCGGTGTCGTCTGGCAATCGTCGATGCGGTTGTTGCCGTCATCGGAAACCATGCTGCTAAGTGATTTATTCCGGCCACGTCACGATAGCGTCGCTGGGATCCGCGTGACACCGGCGACGACCGTGTTGCTGTTGCGCAGAGAACTACTGTTTGCGTTGGGCTGCTGTGGTGCTTTCGTATTCTTCGCGGCCGGATGGTTCGTCAGCCGATTGCAGTTGGTCTTGTCCGCGGCGATTGCGTTGTTGCTGGCCACGTTCTGTCTGCTTTGGACCGAGTTCACCGTGGCATTTGTCGGCTGGATTCTGGTGCCCTGGCTTGTGGCCGCCTTGCTGCACACATCCCTTTGCAAGATTGACCGAAATGACAGACGTCAGAGTTCCAAGAATGATCCCAGCGGTTCGTTTTCACTCTCACTGACTCGGTCGGTACTTTGGTTGATGCTAGGCACGTCGCTGTTGGCGATCTCGGGAGCCATGCCAAAGGCGATCGGACAGAACGAAACGGCCCCTACAAAGCAGTCCATCGACGTGGTCGACGTTCTGTTGCCCTTCGATGAAAGCGGTTCGATCGTCGGCAACCACGTCTATGTACCGATCGCGGCACTGCGACACTGGGAATCGATCCAGCGTCGTTCATCCACCCTGCCGCCGTTGTACCAATCGGCTCGGTACACCGTCCAGTTACAGCAGGTCGCCGCCGATGAAGTATTGCCGATGCCAACCGTTGAAGCGGAGTTTGACATTCGGTTGGACACCGCGACCGCTTCCGTCCGCTTACCAATCGACGCGGACCTGATCCAACGTGTCGAACTGATACGTGACGAAGGCAACAGCGTCGTTCGCTTTGCCGAGGATGCGGCACCCGACAGCGACACGGACGCGGCATCCGGCGTGGGTGGCCTTCCAGCATCTGGCACCGTACAAAAGTCGTCCGATGCCGGCGCCACCAACGGCAACGCCAACGGATTGTCAGCCGACGCCTGGACGGTGGTGACGATTCCGTCGACCGATCGAGTCCGTTTGCGTTTAACACTGGTGCCGTCGATTGAACGCGAAGGTTCCACCGTTCGTCTGGCGATGCCGATTCCGCGTATCGCGTGTGCCCAATTGTTGGTCGTCGATCAACGCGGCTGGGACAACATCCGATTGAACCGGTGCGTTGGTCCGATCGAAAATGATCTTAGCGGTCGACTGCGTTCGGCCGTGCTGGGTCCCATCGATCGGATTAGCTTGGATTATCAGTCGGACTTGACCGAAACGTCGGCTCGCAAAGATGTTCTTCAGCGTCGCTACTATGTTCAGGTCGGACGTCACCAAACCGTCATTGACTATGAACTGACACCGCTTGGAAAAACCGAAGCGGGTGATCGAGTCCAAGTCTTGTTTTCGGATTCACCACCAACGCTGATTTCCGACAGTTGGCGAATCGTAGACTCGGTGTTCACGTCCAGCGGGCGAACGCTGGTCGATTATCAGCGAATCGCGGCTTCCGATCAGCCGATCCGACTGGTGGCCGTTACCTGTCCGGCCTGTGATTCGTCGCCTCGGATCGATGTCGACGGATCGGGAGCGGCGTTCCCCGAATCGGGAACCGCCCTGCGCACCGATTTGGTCCTGCCGTCGGCGCTGCCGGCCGGCGGAGATCCTGTCACGCCCGTTTATGTGGCCATGGGGGTCGCGCCGGACATCAGCACCGAGTTTGAAACCGAGTCGAACGCGGTGGTCACCGAGCGGACCAACGAAGCGATGACGCCCGACCAGTTCTTCGCGTCCTGGAACGGTTTCCGCAGCGTGGCGCAATCGGTCCAAGTCTTCTCCGGTGTCATCCCCAAGATGATCCTCCGCATCCGACCGGGACCACCGATCCTTTCCGAGTCGATTCATCACCTGCATCTGCGCGACGTCGACGACCGGCCTGATTTTCCCGGACAAAGCAGGCCGGACGTGGTCGAACTGCAATATCGCTACACGACGTTGCTGTCACTTTCGTCGGCACAAAGCCCCACCGAATTTCCGGTGACGCTGCCGCCCGGATTTGAATTGCATTCGGTCACGGTCGACGGTGAAGCAGCTGTGACACGCGTCTTGTATGGTCGTGGTAATCGCCAGACCTTTCTGGTGCAGGTCAAAGCCCCTCAGGCCAAAGGTGCGGCTGAATCGTCGGGCGTCACCGCGGAAGCAGCGATTCGATCGCGACTGTCGATCGCAGCCACGCGACGTTTGCGCTCCGATGCCCCCTTCGTCTGGACCGACCTTTCGATCTGGCCGGGTCCGGGCGACATGCAATTGACGACGCCGTCCGTCCAGCATGTCGTGACGCGAGATCCTGAGATCACCATTGGTACTTCGCCCGCCGGTGCAAAGGAGCCAACACGGGACGGCGAATCAACCACCAGTGCTTGGCCGGGGCAAACCGTGGCTGATTCGACCACTGGTTTCTCCAGCGCCGAATTGAACGACAAAGGCTGGGTCCAAGTCGCCGCTTGGACCACGCGGCCGGGCCAGGAATCTCCGTCTTGGTCCGGGCAACCGATGTGGATCCGAACCGAAGGCGTCAGGTACCGCTGTGACACCACCACTCGTATCGAACAAATCGACGGCGAGTGGGGCTTTGCATTCCAGATTGATTTCCGACCTCGTGCACCGGAGATCGTCGACATCGCGGTTCCCGCATTGTGGTCGATTGACTTGAACGTCCAGGGCGCCGATCGATGGCTGCAGCAACCCGGCCCCGACGCCAGTCGCCAATGGATTCGCGTTCGCCGCCCCATCGGTGATGCCGGCAACACGTCGTATCGCCTGACCGGACGATTATCCACCGTGGACCGCGGATCCATCGCCGTTCCCGATTTAGAAATCCGTGATGTATCCGTACGACGTGCGGTCGTGGAAGTGCCATCGCAGGCGTCTGGGCAACCGCTACAGTGGCGAACCAATGGTGTCGACCGCATCCAAGCCACCGTGCCCGGCCCGAACGTCGACCCAAACAAGTCATCCACCCAAGCGGCGGCGTCCCCCGATGCATCAGCCGGTCGGTATTCCATCCGGTCCGATCAGTGGTCGGTCGACCTGGTCAGCCAGACACGTAATAACCGACCACTTTCGGTGGCCACCCAAGACATTCGCGTCATCGTACGCCCCGACAGCACCCTGGTGGCATGCCGCTACTTCGTCGTGCCCGAATCCGATCTGTCGTTGGAAATTCATTACCCCAGCCTGGCGAACTTCTTACGTGCCTCCGTCGACGATCGACCCGCCGTCGCCAGAACCGCGTTGATTAGCGGAACCGACAAGACCAACGGCGAACAGACCAACGGTGTGACCGTCGGCTTGGCCTACGCCGAACTGCCGCAGATCGTCGACGTTTTGTTCGAGTATCCGTCGGACGCGTTTGGGTCCAAGACATCTGATTTGTCCGCCATCCTGCCGGTGGTTGAACCAAGCTTTGCACCGGAGCCTTGGTCGGTATCCGAAACGAATTCGAACGATGTTTCATCAACCGGTCGTCCGGGCGTTTCGTCATTGACCCTGCAAACGCTGACCGAATACGCATCGTCATCGGGCGGCAATGATCGAAACGGACAAGTCATCAGTGATTGGATCGCCGATGAAAACCAACGAAGATTGTTCGCGTTGGCCGAATCGATCGTTGACGTGGTCGACGGGGCAAAAGATTTGATTGCCGAAAAGCCGGCTGCGGAAATGGCGACGTGGCTGACCGACTGGGCCGAAGAATTTCGGTCGCTCGAACAAGCGCGTTTGCGGATGATTTCCAACGACGATTCGGAACAAGATCAACGCTGGCAACAGTTGCGTGACCGCTTTGCCGCTGTCGCAATTTCACTGGACGTTCCGCTGGATGACGAAGGCGATTCACCCGCGGGGTCCACATCCGGAAATTTTGCCACGATATGGGCTCGAGTCATCGATGGTCCCAACACCGTTGTGCCAAACGAAGCGTTGATCAATGACGACGCTTGGCGATCACGATTGCAATTTCACCAAGTGGCACAAGCGGATTTGAGATGGCTGTTGAACAACGTGCTGATCCTGTTTGTAACCGTCATCATCACCGTGCTGGTGTGGCCTCACCGAAGATCGATCGAAACCGTCTTATCCCATCCAATTTTTTGGCTGGCCTTACTGTCGGTTTGCCTCTATGTCGTCGCGCCGCCGCCGATCGCGATCGCGTTGACCATGATCGTGATCTGCTTTGCCGCGTTTCCCGGCGGAGGTTCACGCTGGTTGTCGGCCAAAACGAACCAGTGACGCCAGCGTCGCCGGTCAACTGAACGGCAAGGCGCCGGACGCTCACGTCTGACGGATGCTGCCGTGACGCTTTTGTGACGCGTCTAATGCGTGTTGCCGATCACCCGATTGTCAATCAATCGAGTCGATCCCACCTTCGCCGCAATCAATGCAACCGCATCGGCCGTGACCGTGTTCAACACGCGTAGGTCATCGGCGCCACGGACCACCGCGTAATCGATGGAATCCACCGGCGGATGTGACTTGCCAGATTCGGTCAGCACCGCATGCATGATTGACTGCAAGTCGTCGGCGTCGCGGTTGCCATCGGCAAAAGCATCACAGCACGCCTGCAACGCTGCGGACAATCGCTTTGCGGTTTGACGTTCGTCCTGACTGAGGTAACGGTTACGACTGCTTAACGCCAATCCATCCGCTTCGCGAACGATCGGCGCGTCGATAATTTCGATGTCAACATTCAAGTCACGCACCATCGCGGCGATGACCAACAGTTGTTGATAGTCCTTGCGTCCGAAAACCGCATGCGTGGCCGGCAATATTTGAAACAACTTTAAGACCACGGTGGCCACTCCCGAAAAATGTCCGGGCCGCAGTCGGCCTTCCAGGTCGCCCGCAACATCGGGTGGTGACACCGCGGTGCTGAATCCGGTCGGATACATCGCCGCGGCGTCCGGCAGGAACACCGCATCGGTTCCGACCTGACGCAGCAATTGCAAGTCTTCCTCGGGCAATCGAGGATACTGTTCGAAATCTTCACCAGGCCCAAACTGGGTTGGATTGACGAAGATGGTCGCGATCGTTTTCTCGCACCGTTGCCGCCCGAGTTCGACCAACGAAAGGTGGCCCTGGTGAAGCGCACCCATGGTCGGCACCAGCGCCGTACGGTGGCCTGCGGCGCGTTGCTGGCGAACCCAGTTTCGGGCTTCGTCGATTTGTTGAAAGACTTGCATCGATCGCTCTATCGAATTTGAACCGGACCTGCTGGGCGCTCCTTCTGGGCGGGCCGTTCAGGCGGGTCCACGAAAAAAACCGAAGTCGGTGAATGACCGGACTTCGGCTTTTTTGATTGGAAATAGCGGTGTTTTTCAACACTTCCGGCCGGCCGGCGGCGTGCCTACAAGAGTCACACCATCCGTGTCCGGACGCTCAGGATGATCAACGTTGTGGAGCCGGAGCTTGCGGTTGGATCAACCGCGTCCTTCCGGTGGTTCCACCAACGAATCAGATCATTTCCTTCAGACCCTTCAGCGGACGGATCACGATCTTCTTGCTGGCCGGTTTGGGAGCCAACCAGATTTCGCTGCCATCGGCAGGGTTGCGTCCCTTGCGTTTCGGCTTGGCGGGCACGTCGCGACGAACGATCTTGCACAGACCTGGAATCGCGAATTGTCCAGATCCTTTCTTGCCGAGCTCGGCACGGATCTCTTCGGTCAATGCATCAAAGACCGCAGCAACGTCTTTTTTGGACAGCTCGGTCGCTTCGGCGATGTTCGCCAAGATTTGAGTCTTGGTCGGAGCCTTGGCCATGGGCGATACCCTTTTGAAAGTGGCGGTGACAAAGTGGTTTTGGGCCGGAAAATCCAACGTCCGGTCAACTTCAGGGAAAGGTGATAAGTCGGCGGGGGGATCCGTGCAAGCGGGCACATCGCAAAAAACCCAACGATTTGCGGGGTTTTTCGCCGTGGCCTTGACTGGCGATGACGGATGTGGTTTGCCCAAGACAGCATTCAGCCACGCCGATTCGGTCCACCAAATCGGACGTTCAGGTCACATCATCACCCCCAGCAAAGTCGCACCGCGGTGCGACGGGGCAATCAGGCGGACACGCCAGAGGACGCTGTTACGAGGACAAGGCCGCGTCAACGGCATCGGCCGAAAGATCGTCGTCGGGTTCGGCCAACTGATCCGCAGCGGACGACAGCAAGCTCAAACGTGATGCCACCTGTGGCATTGATGCGTCAACCTGTTGGGCGTCCATGCTGTCGCCGACGACGTTGGTATCGGCATCCGAACCGACGCCGCTTGCGTCTTGTTGCGGCGTTTGATCGACCGATATCGGTGAAGCGGCGGGCACGACCGCGTCCACCTGAGTGACCGCCGCGACGACGGGCGATTCACCTTCGGCCGCCTGATCATTGGACAACACGGATTGGCTGGTTGCCGCCGCTGCTTCGCCCTCGGCCGTTGACGCGGTGCCCGCCGAAGCGACTTCGGTAAAGCTGACATCGGTCGGTTCGACGCTGATTTTCAGCAGACGCAAATCACCGACTTGACCGCGAACTTCGACGCGGTTGCCGGACTGAACGTTCAACGTCGCCTGCACATCGGCGTCTTGATCGTCTTTCCCGGTGACGATCACTTGGGTGCCGTCGTTGCTTAGCTGGACATCCGGATCGGAAACGTCTCCGGTGTCTTGGCTGGTTTGCATGAAGACGGGTTCTTCGCCGGGGCTGACCGCCGCAACGATCGATCGTCGTGCCGCACCGCCGAACCAATCACGGATCGAAAGGTATTGCGGACGCAGACGTCCCAAGTCGGCTTCCAGTGCCGCATCGCCGTCCTCCGGTGCACTGTTTAGTTCCAACTCGATCGGCTGGCCCCCGTTTTGCAAGAACGGAACCGCGGGGATCATGATCTTGTAGTCACCGGGCAATTGGTCGGCGAACACGAACTGGCCGTTTGCGTCTTGAATCGCCGCGACGTCCACGGCAGCACCCAAGTCGTCAGTGCCTACCAATCGAACGCCGTGCAAGACGCCGGGGATGGCTGATGACAATGCGAACGAAAAATCACGCAGCTCGTAGTCGGACACCGTCACCGTCAGTGTCGCCGTGCTGGTGGCACCTGATGGATCGCTGACGGTGAACGTGAACGTGTCGTCGCCGGTGAAGTCGCCCGCCGGCGGCGTGTAAAAGATTCGATCCCCCGCGGTACTGATGCGAACGGTTCCGCCCTGTGATGTCGTTCCGGTCGCAGTGAATTGCAACGTTTCACCGCTGTCGACGTTGGTCGGCAAATCGGCAACGGTCAGCACGACGGATTCGCCGGCGGATCGCAGAACGTCGGCGGTTGCATCGGCCGCAGGCGGTGGATCGTTCACACCGGTCACCGTGAACGTCACCGTTCCGACGGCCAGCCCGCCGCCGGTATCGCGGATGGTGTACTGGACCGTTTCGGTGCCGACAAAATTGGCGGCCGGTTGGTACCGCAGTTCGCCATCGGTGCCGACCGAGGCGGTTCCACCGTTGGACGGTGTGGCGACTTCGAGCAGTTCGAAAGCCTGATTTTCACTGTCACGGGTGTCGTTGGCCAAGATGTCAAACGATGCCTCGGCCGCGTCTTCGGTCACCGTAAAGGCATCGTTGACCGCGACCGGCGGTTCGTCACCCGGGTTCACCGTCACGCTGACGGTCACCGGCACGGTCGCCTCGCCGTCGCTGAGGGTGTAGGTAAAGGTATCGACGCCGGTGAAGTCGGCTGGCGGTGTGTACAACACCGATTTGCCGTCGCTGGCAACGGTCACCGTGCCGCCGTTGGACGTGGTCCCGACACCGGTCACCGTCAGTTCTTCGCCGGTATCGGGCGCGATGCTGTCGTTGTCCAAGACGTCCAGATCATTCAACACCGTCCCCTGATCAACGGTGAAGGTGTCCGGCGCCCCGAGCGGCGGATCATTCACGTCTTCAACGGTCACCGTCACGGTCGCGTCGTCTTGAACCCCGTCGCTGTTGGCCACGCGATAGCTGAAGACGACTTCGCCGACGAAGTCCGCGGTGGGCGTGAAGATCAATTCGTCGTTGCTGATCGATACCGCGCCACCGGTGGTCGGCTGGGTCACCGAGACGATCGTTAGCGTGGTACCACCGACACTGGTGTCGTTGTCCAAGACGTCCAGCGTGTTGGAGGTGCTGTCTTCGTCCACAGTGAACGTGTCATCGACAACCGTAAAGTTTTGGTCGATCGCCAGGGAGATGTTGCCGTAAGCGACGCTGGCGGCCGGAACTCGTTCGTCACTCAAGTACAGCAACGTTTCGCTGCCAGAATCGTCGGCCGGTTCACTGGTGATGTTGACCGTCCCGCTGGCGATCGCTTCCATGCGAATGGTGGCGATCAGGCTTTCGCTTTCGTCGCTGGGGACCGTGTTGGACTGGGCCGCACCAAGTTCGTCGATTAAACCGCTGGCAAAGGTCCCGTCTTGGACGGTATTGAATCCGCTGCCGTACTGGATCGTTGTACCGCTGACCGGTTGAATCAGATTGGCGTCAAACAAGATGTCGGCGAATGCCGCGAAGACACCGCGTCGATCGATGCCGGGTCGCAAATCTTGGCCGTACATCCGCAGCAAGAATTCTTCGCCACTGGCGACACTGGTGATGACGTTTCCGTCCAAGTCCGTGATTTCCAGTCGCACACCCGCGACCGCCGGTTCGCTGACGGTGACACTGAAGCTGTCATCGGTCGCATTGCCGGCCAAGTCAGTCAGTCGGATGTCAAAGTCGACGGTCCCCACATCGGCGGCCTGCGGATTCCAAGTGATCTGGCCGGTGGCCGGGTTAATGGTCGCGCCGGTGGGCGACGAAATCAACGAATAGACCAGCCCGCTGCCTTCTTCACTGCTGATCAAGTTGGTGATGTACTGCGTCCCGACGTTGGCCTGGGTCGTGGCCGTGTCGCCGACCGTCGCCGGGCCGGTGTTGTCGTAGGTGACCGTCAGGGTCGCGCTGTTGCCACTGCTGGAACCACCATTGCTACGTCGTGCCGCAAGCGTGTAACTGCCGTCGCCCAGCGCGGCGATGTTCGACGTCGTGATCGTGACTGTGCTGCCGGTGGCAACCGCCGAACCGATCACCGCATCACCGTTGGTGTTGATGATTTCGACCGTGTCACCGGATTCGACGCCGGTGACGGTAAAGGACAACGTGCCCTCATTGGTCACGTTGTCGCTGTCGCTGGAACCGCTGTCGCTGGTGGCCAGCAAGTCCAATCCTGTGGGAGCAGACAACTGTGATTCAACAAACTCGAACGTCACGACCTGGTTGTCACTACCCGTTGCACCGGAGGCGGCCGCCACGGTCAAGTTGACATCCACGGTGCCGGTGAAACCCGAAGCGGGCGTCACCGTGACCAGACCGGTCGTCGAATCCACGTTCAGCGTCGCGTTGCCTTGGCCGCTGACGATCGAACCGCTGTATCGAACCGCGTCGCCTTCGACATCCACGGCCGACAATTGCAACTGGGCCGGCGTGTCGACCGCCGAGGTGACCGGGTCGTTGATGTCACCCAAGAATGGCTGTGAATCAGTGCTGCTGCCGGTATCGGCGACCACCGTCACCGGAATGACTTCGCTGTGCGTGTTGCCGTCTTCGTCGGTGACCGTAATGGTGACGTTGGTCGTTCCCGTTCCGCCGACCGCTTTGAACATCACGACACTGTTTTCGGTGTCGGTAAAGACCGAGGCATCTTCGATCACGATGTCGGTCGTCGGGGCACCGCCGCCCTGGCTGGCCGGCGGATCGGTTTCCATGTTGCTGATGGCTTCACGGACGTCTTCGCCTTCGACCAACTGGCCAAAGATCGAGTGGTTAAAGTCCAGATGCCGCGTGTCGGTTTCGGTGATGAAGAACTGCGAATTGTTCGTGTCGTCCGACGTCTTGGCGAACGACAGAATCCCGTCACGGTTGTGCTGCAGATCGGGATGGAACTGATCGTCGAAACTGCCCAAGGTCGATCCGCTGGTTCCCGTTCCGGTTGGGTCACCGGCCTGAATCACAAAGCCGTTGACCACGCGGTGAAAGATGATGCCGTCATAGAATCCAGATTCCGCCAAATCCGCAACGCGTCCGGCGGGAACCGGCGCCCGTTGTTCGAACAGCTCGAACACCATGTCCCCAAACCCAGCGACATCCAAACGCAACGACCGGTTGCCCGAAATCACGGTCGCTTCGATCAAGGACGGATCTTCCACCGTGACCGTGGTCGTCAGCACGCTGCCGTCGGGATCGTAACCATCCACGACGACATGCAGCGGCGATCCGATGCGAACCGTTTGTGAACCAATGGTCTCGAACGTCGGCGTTTCACTTTGCGGGATCGACACGCCGCTGCGAGAGCTGATGGTTGCCAAATCCAAAACCCCGGTCGCCTCGGTATCGTCGGGGAACCGCCAAGTCGGGAATTGCGAAATGCCTTCGGCGATGCCGATGCTGTTCAGCGTTCGGTCCGGATTGGTGACTTCGACAAACGGCAGCTCATCCCCACCGTCTTCGAACAATTCTTTCTGCTGGGTACAAGCCGGGCACCAAGCCGCACCGAAGAATTGCACGCCCGCGGCTTCCAGATTTTTCGCGAACTGGACCAGATCCGGCTCTGATTCCCCTTCCGCTTGACCGGTCACCGCCAAGACACCGCTTTGTGCCGTCGCGGTGGCCCCCGCATCGGGCAGCCCATCGGCGTTGCCGTCGGTGAACATCATCTCCACGTCACCGGCCATCAACTGCCGACGTTCCAGCATTTCCAACCGCAAGGGCCCACGGCTGGCCAAATCGCCATCGCCACGCGACTGCTTCATCGCGGCATGCTGGCGTGCGGAACCACAGGTCAGGCTGGCAATCAGTTGTCGAAGAGCGTTTCGCGACATACCTAGAATGTTCGTTCAGGGGTGTTGGGGGCGAATCGGTTTCCGTCGCACTGGACGGGCGTTTCATCGCTGCGGAACCGCAAACCATCGATCGTCGGGCACTGGAATGCCCAGCGTTGAAGTCCGGTCCAGATTTCCCGGAAACCACCCTGCGGTGGCACGGTCAATCCCTTCGCGGACCGCAACCTTCATGGGCACCAGCTAAATCGCTGTAACGGCCAGGGCGGTTCGTGTAACGGGGTGTTTCGGCAAAGCATCGCGGCGGCGATGCGAAAAATCGTTATCACCGTCAAGGTTTGACAGGACCACGCGGTCTCAAAGGACGTCCTACGTAGAATCGCGTCACACCGGCCCATGTCCACGCAAACTGAAACCGAACGAACGATTTTTGCATGCTTTCCCCCATTGGGACGCGGCAGAAAGACCTTCGGTTCCACGACGGGCATCGGCTTTGCGAAATCCTCATCTGATGTTTCGGCGTCTGGGGGACCACGCATTCGCGGTGCTCGCCGGGGCGTGGCGACGGTCGATCACCGCGGCTGGACGGGTCCGGGACGGCCGGGCGACACCCGACTGGCGAGTGCGAAACGCCGGTCAGGGCACGAAAAAAGGCGAGGCCGATCCCGAAGGACCGACCCCGCCTCGCACGGGGGGACACTTATTATTCTCTCGTTGTTTCGTCATGGTGGCCCGTGCGTCGTGTCCCTCGCACACCAGTAACGGTAGTCCGATTCCGTCCCGACGTACGCGCCATCAAGATGGTTTCTGCTCAATCCCATCCCAACCCCCGGTCGACTTTGACCAACACGACGGTTGTAGCGATCGCAGCGACTTTCAAAGAACGCGGACCTTGAAAGAACGCGATCACGCCCCGCGTTGCCATCCGACCGCTGCCGCGCCGCCTCTGCCAGGCCTTCGACATGAATGATTCACCGCCCCTGGACGTCGTCGCCGTTGCCGCCCACCCGGACGACGTGGAAGTCGCCTGCGGCGCAACGCTGGCCAAACTGGTTCGCCAAGGCTATCGCGTCGGGATCATCGATTTGACCGACGGTGAACCGACGCCCCATTGCCCATCGCCGGAGGTCCGGGCGGCCGAGGCCCGGGCGGCCGCCGAAACACTGGGCGTCCAGGTCCGGATCCAGCTGGGGCTGCCCAACCGCAGGCTGATGGACGGATTCGATGCTCGCGTCGCACTTGCAAAACAGTTTCGGATCCACCGTCCACGCATCGTCATCGGCTTTGGCGACGCCACCCCGACCGCGTCGCCGGACCACTGGCAAGCCAAACTGATCACCGACGCAGCCGTCTTTTACAGTCGGCTGACCAAGTGGGACCAGCATTTTGACGGCCTGCCCGTCCATGCGGTCCGCCGCCAGCTGTATTTCCGCCTGGCCTTGGAACCCGACACGATCGCCGGCCATTCCCATCATTTGCTGGTCGATGTGGCCGCAACGCTGCAACAGAAAATCGACGCCATCCTTTGCTACCAAAGCCAATTCGCCCACAAACCGGCGATCGAATCACGCATCCGCGCCGCCGCTCTGGTCACCGGCAGCCTGGCAGGGGTCGATGCCGCCGAATCGTTCGTCGCCGTCCGGCCGGTGGCCGTGGACGACCTGGTCACCACCGTCCTGTAGACCAACCGGCGGCCCGCCGAACCGGACCCTGTGGCGGGAATAGGGCCGGTAAAACTCGCTATCTGACACCGGTCTGTTATCTTAGGACATTGACGCGATCCATCCGCGACGCGTCTCTTTTCCGTCCACTCTCTCGCTCCACCCTCTCTTTCCGGGACGAAGACTAACACGATGAGCCAAGCCGCCATGGACTTCACCCATCTGCTGATCAAACGCGGCATCATCAGTGCCGAGCAGCTGGCCGAAGCGGAACAGATCGCCAAGGATACCGATCAAGACGTCGGCGACGTGTTGGTAAAATCGGAATACGCCGCCCCCGAGGACGTGGCTCGAGCACTGGCGGATTTCCACAAAATCCCCTTTGTCGACCTACGCGAAACCCGGATCCCGGAAAACGTCATCGAACTGGTCCCCGAATCGGTGGCCCGGGAAAACACGGTCATCCCGTACAGCGAAGAAGACGGGGCACTGCAAATCCTGATCGCCGACCCGTTCGACCTGGAAACGATCGAAAAACTGCGTTTCATCCTGAACCGAAAGATCGAAACCGCGATCGCGCCACGGGAATCGATCAACGGTGCGATCAACCAGTATTACGGCCAGGTCGAAGGTGAATCGGCCGACAGTATGCTGCAGGAATTCACCGACACGGCCATCGACTTCACCGAAACCGAGGGCGAAGACGGTGGCGGCGGGGAAGAAGTCGTCGACGACGGCAGCGCCCCGGTCATCCGGCTGGTCAACTTGATGATCCAAGAAGCGGTCCAATTGCGGGCCAGCGACATCCACGTCGAACCCTTCGAGGACCGTGTCCGGATCCGTTATCGAATTGACGGCGTTTGTGTGGAGAGGGAAAACGCCCCCCGGCGGATGCTGTCGGCCATCATTGCCCGCATCAAGATCCTGTCGAAGATCGACATCAGCGAAAAGCGACGCCCCACGGACGGGCGGATCAAAATCACGGTCGGCGACAAGCAGCTGGACCTGCGAGTCAGCATCATCCCGACCAACCACGGCCAATCCTGCGTGATGCGGCTGCTGGACAAGGACAACATCAAGGTCGGCGTCCGCCAGCTGGGTCTGTCCCAGCGTGACTATCGCAACTTCAACGGCCTGATCCGCCGCCCCAACGGAATCGTCTTGGTGACCGGCCCGACGGGATCGGGGAAGACCACGACACTGTACGCGGCACTGAACGCGCTGAACCGCCCGGACCGCAAGATCATCACCGCCGAAGACCCGGTGGAGTACTACCTGCCGGGGATCAACCAGGTGGAAGTCCGGCACAACATCGGACTGGACTTCGCCCGCATCATTCGGGCGATGCTGCGCCAGGCCCCCAACATCATCCTGGTCGGCGAAATGCGGGATCACGAGACCGCATCGATGGGAATCCAGGCTTCACTGACGGGACACTTGGTTTTCAGTACACTGCACACGAACGATGCGCCCAGTGCCATCAGTCGAATGGTGGACATCGGTGTACCTGGCTACATGGTCGCCAGCAGCGTCATCGCCGTGCTGGCCCAGCGGCTGGTGCGGACGATTTGCCCGCGCTGCAAGACCCGATGGACCCCGCCGGAAAGCCTGATCGCCGACAGCGGGCTGCCGCCGGAAATGGTCAAGCAGGCGGAGTTCGCCAAGGGCAAGGGATGCACCTACTGCGGCAAGTCGGGCTACCGCGGACGGCTCGGCATTTACGAACTGATGCTGATCAACAACAAGCTTCGCGAGAAGATGTTCAAGGGCGCCGCGACCAATGAAATCCGGGAACTTGCGATCGAAAACGGCATGTCCACGCTATACGCCGACGGCATGCTGAAAGTGATTCGTGGGATCACCAGCTTCGAAGAGGTCTACCGGGTCGCCAAGCGAACCGAGCAAGAACAGCTGGCGATGAGCCACATCGTCAAGGACCTGGCTTCGCTGTAACCAGCGGCCCACCCCCCGGCACGAGACCGACGACGGCGACCACCCACCATCTTGGCAACCCCTGAGGTCCCAAAAGAACCGGACGCGGCCGCCCGAAAGCTTGGCGACAACACAGAACCGCCCGAATGGGCGGGTTCATAAATCCGCACCTAACCCGCGTGAAACCGGCGGGTTTCTTTGAAAAGCGGAATTTTGCTGCGATAATGGCTGTCAGACGGGCGAACCCGCCGGCTAGTGCGGCGGAATTCCCCTTCACACCCTTTTCACTTTTCCCCGCCTTTCCTTGGCCGATCCCGTCGGGTCACCCACGGAAGCCAATCCGGCGGGGCTATTCCTGATCCCGAGCGGCCCGGATGGCCGCTCCACCGCCCAAAGAGACGAATCGTCATGGCAACCGTGTTGATCGACAAACTGTTGCAGGCCGCCATTAAGCAGGGCGTCAGCGACATTCACATCGTCGTCGGTCAACCGCCCGTATTCCGCTTGCACGGCCGAATGCGGAAGCTGGAAACCAAAACACTGGACGCCGAAGACGCCGTCGCGCTGATGAAAAGCATCACGCCGGAACGGTGCCAACGGGAACTGCAAGAGACAGGAAGTACGGACTTCGGGTTCGCGTTTGGCGAACTGGCACGTTTCCGGGTGTCGGTGTTCAAACAGCGCGGTTTCATTTCGATGGTGCTGCGTCAGATCCCCAACGACAAGCTGACACCCGAACAACTGGGATTGCCCGAAAGCGTCGTCAAACTGGTGCACCGCCCGCGGGGCCTGTTCCTGGTGACCGGGCCGACCGGTTCGGGGAAATCAACGACGCTGGCTTCGCTGATTCACCTGCTGAACGAAACGGTCGACCACCACATCATCACGATCGAAGACCCGATCGAGTTCTATCACGACCACATCAAGAGCACGATCAACCAGCGTGAAGTCGGCGTGGACGTGCCGAGTTTCTCCGAAGCGATTCGGCGGGCATTGCGGCAAGACCCCGACGTGATCCTGGTCGGCGAGCTTCGTGACTTGGAAACGATCGAAGCGGCGATCAGTGCGGCGGAAACGGGGCACATCGTGTTCGGCACGCTGCACACCAACAGTGCCCAAGGCACGGTCAACCGAATCATCGACGCGTTCCCCGGGAACCTGCAGGATCAGATCCGAACCCAGTTGGCCAGTTCGCTGATCGGCGTGGTCGCCCAGACCCTGTTGCCTCGAATCGGCGGCGGTCGCTGTGCGGCCTACGAAGTCTTGGTGGTCACTCCCGGGGTGTCGAACCTGATTCGTGAAAACAAGACCTTCCGAATCAACAGTTCGATCCAGACCGGTGCCAAGTTTGGCATGCAGCTGATGGACGACGCTTTGTTCAACCACTGGAAAGCGGAAAAGGTCACGGTCGAAGACGCCTTGGCCAAAGCCCACCGTCCGGACGACTTGGCCCGCCGTATTGTCCAGGCTCGTAAGGGCCTTGGCGACGAAGCGATGCCCGTCGGGGAAGACGACTGATCGACACCTTGAAACATTCCCACACGCTCTTTCGCTAACCGCTAGTCGCCCCCATGGCCACACGCCGCATCGGACAGATCCTTGTCGACCTCGGTTTCATGACCGACGAACAATTGGAATCCGTTCTCGCCGAACAAGAACAGCAACCCGGCGCCCTGTTCGGCAAGGTCGCCGAGGAAATGACGTTGATCACCGACGAGCAGCTGGCCCAAGCGCTCGCCGAACAAATGGGCATGCAAACGGTGTCGCTGGGCGATGCCAATTTGGCCCCGGAGTTGTTGGAAAAGATCTCCGAAACGATGGCCCAGCTGTATCGCGTCATTCCGATCGCCTTTGAAGACAACCGGCTGACCGTGGCCACATGCGATCCGCAAAACCTGACGATCCAAGACGAATTGCGGACGTTCCTGGGCATGGAAATCGGCATGGTCGTGGCCACCGAGCACGACGTGCTGCAGGCGATCGAAAAGCATTATGACAGCGAATCGGAAAGCGTCGAAAAGCTGGTCGCCGAACTGGCCGAAGACGAAGAACTGAAAGCGTCGATCAGCGCGCTGGACAACGAAAAGTTCAACATCACCGATGCCGAGGCTTTGGCCGATTCGGCGCCGGTCCGAAAGCTGTTGAACATGGTGTTGCTGCTGGCCATCAAGGACCACGCCAGCGACATCCACTTTGAACCGTTCGAAGACGAGTTTCGGATTCGGATCAAGGCCGAAGGCGTGCTGTACGAAATGGTCCCGCCGCCGCGTCACCTTGCATTCGCGATCACGACGCGGATCAAAGTGATGGCGGACTTGGACATCGCCGAACGCCGCATGCCCCAAGACGGCCGAATCGAATTGATGGTCGGTGGTCACCCGGTCGACCTTCGCGTCAGCGTGTTGCCGACGATCTTTGGCGAAAGCGTCGTCATGCGGGTGCTGGACCGTAGCGTCGTGAACCTGTCCCTGGACAACGTGGGAATGGACGAAGCGACGATCGCGAATTTTCGCAAAGCGATCGACCGCCCCAACGGCATCGTGCTGGTGACCGGCCCCACGGGTTCGGGCAAAACGACCACCCTGTATTCGGCGCTGACCGAACTGAACGACATCAAAGACAAATTGATCACGACCGAAGACCCGGTCGAATACGACATCGACGGCATCATCCAGATCCCGATCGATAGCGCCGTGGGCGTCACGTTCGCAAGCTGTCTGCGGGCCATCCTGCGACAAGACCCCGACACGATCCTGGTCGGCGAGATCCGTGATTTGGAGACGGCCGAAATCGCCATTCAAGCTTCGCTGACCGGGCACTTGGTCTTCAGCACGTTGCACACCAACAGTGCCCCCGCCACGGTGACGCGGCTGAAAGATATGGGCATCCAAGCGTTCATGATTTGCGCGACGGTCGAAGCGATCCTGGCCCAACGATTGGTGCGGCGAATCTGTTCGAAGTGTCGCGAGGAAACCGATGTCAGCAACGAGATGCTGCGTGACCTGGGCGTCAACCGCGAAGCAGTCGAAGGCACAACGTTTTATAAGGGCGTCGGATGCGAACAGTGCAACAACACCGGGTACAAAGGCCGCGTGGCGTTGTTCGAATTGATGCTGCTGAACGACACGATCCGTGAAATGGTTTTGGGCAACGCATCGACCGACGAGATCCGCGACGAAGCGGCCCGCAACGGCATGATCCCGCTACGCGATTACGGCATGAACATGGCGTCCCAAGGCGTCACCACCCTCGACGAAGTCCTCCGCGAAACGGTGGAGGAATAGGGGCCTGTCGGGTCACCTGGAAAACAGGTCACAGGCAGCGTTCCCAGATGGTCCGGCGGGAAGATTGACGGACACGATGGCCCAAACCTACGAAGACTTAGAAGTTTGGAAACGCGCATGCCGGATAGCGGTTTACGTGTACCAATCCTTTGATCGAAAACAACCGTGGGGTCTGCAAGACCAGATGCAGCGTTCCGCAGTTTCGATCGCATCCAATATTGCCGAAGGCTACGAACGAACCACCAAAGATTTCATTCGCTTTCTGACCATCGCCAAGGGTTCAGCCGCCGAGTTGCGGACCCAGGCTTTGATCGCCGGAAAGGTCAACGAGTTGAAATCAGAACAAGCCAAACACATCGCGGATGAAGCGAAGGTTTTGTCCAAGATGTTGCAGTCATTGATCCAATACCGATCCACGCAGATTCGGGAATCTGCAGAAGACTACGCGTTTTCACCGGGTGACGGATCTTTGCGGACTTCATCCGGCGACAAACCGGAACAGTCTTGAATCAAGCCGGCATGACGAAATGTCTTATGCCCGTGAACCAGTAACCTGACGACCTTTTCCCTTCTTCGCGAAGCGAAGTCATGCCTACCTATCAATTCGAAGCGATGGACGCGACCGGACAAGAGATCCGGGACGAAATCGATGCGGCCAACGAAGAAGAAGCCCAGACCACCATCCGTCAGATGGGCTACTTCGTCACCAAGATCGCCGTCAAAAAACAGACGGCGACCACGGCAAAGGGCGCGAAGAAAAAACGCCCCTTCGCCATCGGTGGCGGCGGCACCAAACACATCTGTGCGTTCACGCGTCAGTTGTCGATCCTTCAAGATGCCGGTCTGCCGATCTTGCGCAGCCTGAAAATCCTGGAAGGCAACTCCAAACCGGGCAAGCTGAAGAACGCCTTGATGGACGTCTGTGACGAAATCGAAGGCGGGGCGACGCTCAGCGAAGCGATGTCCAAATGCCCCAAGGTGTTTTCGCGTCTGTACGTCAACATGATCAAAGCCGGTGAGGCCGGTGGTGCACTGGAGTTGATCCTTCAGCGTCTGGCCGACTTCCTGGAACGCGCCGAATCACTGAAGCGGAAAGTCAAAGGGGCGTTGATCTATCCGGTCATCGTCGTCTTGGTCGCGATCGCGATTCTGTCGTTCATCATGGTCTTCATCGTTCCGACGTTCGAAGAGATGTTCGAGGAATTCGGTTTGTCGTTGCCCACGCCGACGATCCTGTTGATCGCGATGAGCAATTACATCAAGGACTATTGGTTCCTGCTGTTCGCGCTTCCGATCTGCTTGATGATCGTGCTGAAGCTGTTGCGAAAATTCCGACACGGTCGCATGGGATTTGACATGTTCATCATTCGAGTCCCGATTTTCGGTGCTCTGATTGAAAAGAACATCATGGCCCGAACCACGCGAACCTTGGGCACCCTGGTCAGCAGCGGTGTGCCGATTTTGGAAGCGATCAACATCACCCGAGAAACCGCCGGCAACGCGATGTTCGAACGCCTGTTTTCACAGGTCAACGATTCGATTCGCGAAGGGGAAGTGATCAGCAAACCGCTGAAGGAATTCAGCGTGCTGGGCTTTCACCCGATGACGCTGGTCTTTTGGATCATCTTCGGTGCTTTCCCCGGCGTGTTCCTGTTGTCGATCGCGGTGACCGCCAAAGGCACCAAGCTGGACGACGGCACGATGGTCCAATCGTTGTTCAGCTGGGGCGGCCAATTGTTTGTCGGCGGCGCGGCGTTGGCCGGGCTGTTTTACCTGACGAAAATCAAAAGCCGCGTGGTCGATGACTTGGTCGTCAACATGGTCGACGTCGGCGAAGAAACCGGCGAACTGGACACGATGCTTTACAAGGTCGCCGACACGTACGACGAAGAAGTCCGCGTCATGACCGACGGTCTGACCGCCCTGATGGAACCGTTGATGATCGTGTTCCTGGGGCTGGCCGTTGGTTTCATCGTCATCAGTCTGTTCATGCCCTTGGTCGAATTGATCAGTGGTTTGACTTGATCCTTTTCCATCCAACCAACGCCGAAGACGGCGAAGCTTTTCACGACTCTTACACGACTCACGGACACGAGCCGACACGGGTAGCCTTCATGTCAAACACGCAAGTTCATCACGACGCCTCTTCGCCGGATCGTCACATCGATCCAGCGGCCCGCCAATCACTGGCGGCTCGGCACGGGTTCACCCTGGTGGAAATCCTGGTCGTGATCGTGATCATCGGCATCTTGGCCGGGATCGCGATTCCTGCGGTCACCAATGTGATCGCCACCGGTCGCGAAGCGGCTTTGAAAGTCGAAATCACGCAATTGGCCGACTCGGTGGAGCAGTACAACTTGAAGTACGGCGATTACCCGCCGGACATGAGCAGCTGGACGATCGCCCAGCGTCACCTGAAAAAGGCGTTCCCGCGAATGTCGCAGCGCGACCTGACGCTGCTTTACAACATGTGCCACGACGGCAACGGCCGCTTCAACCCCGCCGCGGTTGATCGCAGTGAAGCGTTGGTGTTGTTCTTGGGCGGGTTCAGTGACGACGCAGCCTATCCGTTGACCGGAGCCGGCGGACCGTTCGAATGTCGCTTGGCAAAAAACAACGCGGCCTACACGACGACCACGAACGTTGCCGATTTCCAATACAACGTTTCGCGCAATGATGCTCTGTTCGAATTCGACGTCGCACGTTTGACCGTCAACGCGGCCGCGGCCGAAACCGGCGGTCAGGTCAATTCGACCGACGACGGCGATTTGATTCCCGCCTACCAGATGGATGGTCGCGCCGCGCCGTTTGTCTACTTCGAATCGCGAACCTATGGCGGCATCCCTGACGCGGTGTCGACGTTGGTCGCCGGTGCCAATCCCTACAACGGTTATTACAACCCCGATTTTGGTGGCGTCCGTCCGTACAAGACCAACGTGCCCGTTTCGCCGACCGGCAGCGGATGGGGCACCGAACCGGATGCCTCGCTGAAAAGCTGGAAGTTCGCAAACGACAAGTCATTCCAGATCATCGCGGCGGGCACCGACGACACGTTCGGCACGCTGATCCGCATGCCGATGACGGCGGCACAAAACACGGTGGCCGCCAGCGACTTGCCCGCATACTTCATCGAAAAGACGGGCAAGGCGATGACGATCAACAGCAACGCGACGTCGCCACAACAAACTCTGATCACCGGAATGGATGGATTCCAAGAAGACGGCGCCGTCAATGGTTCCGAAGGCAACGCCCATTTGGACAACATTACCAACTTCAGCTCTCGAACATTGGAAAGCGATTTGGAAACCTGATCGGCCCGCGGCGCGGTGCCAACGCCGTTGGCGCGCCCGACCCAACCGATCCCTCTTTTCTTGTCGACTGTCATGCTTGTCTTGTTCAAACCACGACCGATCCGCCTGCCCAGCCGGCGGCAACGATCACGATCGGCTTTCACGCTGGTGGAAATCATGGTCGTGCTGGTCGTCGGCGGCCTGCTGTTGGGCATGGGTGCCTCGATGATGGCCACCGCACGTCGGTCATCGCGAATCGCTCGGACCCAAGCCGTCATCAGCGTCGTGGATGGCGTCATCCGTCAACGACTGGATGAATTGAATTCGCTGCCGTTGCCGCTGGAACACAACATTGCTCGGACCACGCAGCGGATCCCATCGATCCCGGCCGATGAAGCCGAGCGGGTTCGTCTGCAGATGCGGCGTGACGCGATTCGCATGTACCTGCCGGATCGATACAGCGACCTGATTCGCATCACTGACAATCGGGTGACCAACGCCACCAACGATCCGTTCTTTGTCTTCAGCCCTGATCTGACATCCGACCGCAACAAGGATAGCCAGCCAGACGAATGGATCAGCGGTGTCTGGACCGACCCGGTCACCATTGCGGGCCCCGTCCGAGTGTCCGATCGACAACCCGACGGCACCTTCATCCCAAGCGTTACGGTTGCACGTTACAGCTGGTGGAACGACACCGACAACGATTTTCGGACGGAGAACCACAACGTTCCCGGTCAGTTGTCGGCTTACCGCGCACGAATCCCACGGATCGTTCCGAACAACCAACTCGGGTTCACGACATCATGGAGCCCCGCCAACAGCCCGGCCGAGTGTTTGTACTTGATCATGTCGACGACGTTCATCAGTGGCACGTCGGCAATCGAGATGCTGCCACGCGGCCACGTCGAAGACACCGACGGCGACGGCGTGCCGGAAATCGTCGACGCTTGGGGCGTCCCCCTGGGGTTCATCCGCTGGCCGGTCGGCTATGTCGAACCGGGCAATCCCGCACCGCCGACAGTGCTGGCCAACGTGGAACCGGAGGAGTACGACGTGTTCCGTGCCGACTTTGCGTATGCGGAAGGTTCGAGCATTCCTGGTCCACCGAACTTGCCGCTGCCACGATCGCTTCAACCGCTGGTCGTCTCGGCGGGTCCGGACGGCGTGTTTGATCTGCGGTTCTACCAAACTCGCAGCGATAATAAGAATTTCGATGTGATTTATCCGTTGGAAACCTGGCCCAACACCCAAGCGTGGGTGGGCAACCAAACGGCCGGTCGACCGCAAAACTTCTTCTACGTTGACCCGTTCCTGCGACAGTCGCTGGCCCAAAACAACGGCGCGGCGGGTGCGATCGGCGGCGTCTTTGACACCGACGGTGACGGATCCTTCGAAGGTCTGTCCGACAACATCACCAACCACGGTCTGACGGGAGACGCCCAATGAGTATCCACGCGTCACGACCGAAGCATCGACGTGCCTTCACGTTGGTCGAAATCATGGTCGTCATGGTCTTGTTGATGCTGTTGGCCGGCATCGGTTTGCCCGCCATCAAGCAAACGCTGAAAGACCAAAAAGAATCACAAACCTCACGGCAAGTCGTCGCCTATCTGACGACCGCACGGGATCGTGCGATCGCCACCGGACGTCCGGTCGGCGTGGTGATCGAACGAGCGGGCACGACCGATCCCTTCGCCCGGTCATACAGCACGCGTCTTCGCATGACCAACGGGGTGCCGTCCTACGGCGGCGAATCACCCGACACCCAGTGCGTGATCATTCATGATTTTTTTGCTTTCAACAATGCACAGGCCGCCAACAGCAATAACTCCGATCGTGTCGGTCAATTCAACGCTTGCCTTTTTCGCCAGGAAGAGAACCCGTTGCTACGGCTCAGCGCGCAAGTGCTGAACGATGGCGACTTGACCAATGACGGCGCGGCACCGATCAAAGCCGGTGACCTGATCAGTTTCGAAGGCAGCCGCCCGGTTCGCATCATGGCGATCGGTTTCAGCGACGCCAACGATCTGGATTTGGCCAGCTATGGGGCGATCACGCCGCCATGGAATCGAAACAACTTGAACTATCCCAAGTGGAACGCGTTGCCGTTGCCGGCTTTGCCTACCGACGACCAGCCGTACATCAAGATCCGATTTGATTCGCGAAGCTTTGTTGAAATCGGTGGTGGCGCATTCCCGACCTTTGAGTTGCCGACCGGTGCCGTCAACGCGACGGCCGACAACACTTGGCGGGCCTCGCGTTTTCAAATCTTCCGCCAACCATCGCCGTCGCAAACTTCGCCGATGAACTTGATGAAGGGCATGGCGATCGACTTGAATTTTTCGGGCACAGCGACGTATTCCGGTGGGCTGCCCGCGGGTATCGAGTTTTCGCCTTACTTCATCGACGCCACCGCGGGCAACGTGGCGCTGAATTCGACCGACCCGAACAACCCGATCAGTTTCCTGAACATCGCGATCGTTTTCGCCCCCGACGGCAGCGTCCAGTCGGTCGGGTCCGCCATGCCCGGTGCGGCCTCTTATACCTTCAACGAACGACGTCCGACCGGCCAGATCTTTTTCTTACTTGGCAAGACTGACGGCATCCGCCCGGACGCTCCGTTTTCCACCGAAGACCGCGCGGTGTCCAACATTCTGGATGGCGATAGCGTTTGGATCGTGATCAACCCCAGCAACGGCAATGTTGCGGTATCCCCGATCGCGTCAACGCGACCGGTCGATCCGAATCTGACCATCGAACAAAACATGGCCAACGCGGCCTTGGTGGCCCGAACGTACGCCTTCAACTCCGACACGTTGGAGGACCTGTAATGAGTGATTTCATTCTTTCCCGCAAACACGCCGGTGGGTGTGGCCGTCACGGTGTGACCCTGGTCGAAGTCGCCTTCGCCATGGGCATCATCTTGATCGGGTTGGTCGGGTTGGTATCCATCCTGCCGATCGCCGGCCGGCAAGCCAAAGATGCGGTCAGCCTGAACAATGCGACTTCGCTGGCGAACGCCGCGTTGGCCGAATTCCAAGCACGCAACTACGGCCAACCGGGACGCTGGGTTTTTAAACCGGATATCGGCAAAGCTGCCGCAAATGCAAATTCAGTCATGAACATTGGGACTGGCGCACGTACCGGGTTCAATGAGCGAAGCATCACGTTTTTGAATTCAGTGATGCACCCAGATTACCAGTGGCGGCCACGAAGAGGCCAAGATCCGACGCTTTGGGTGGGACTGGGTGACGTCAGCCTTAGCACCAACGCTGTTTGCATTGATCCACTGTTTGTCGCCGACCCATCAGGCTATTTGCCTGCGACGTCGAATTCATCGGATGGCAAGTATGTTCAGTACAACCGAACGGGGACCAACGGCCACCGTCGTGTTCGATTCCCGTATTACAAAGCCAACTACAACCCTTTGGCCAACCCATCGCTGCCCGTCACGGCATCCAATCAGTGGCCCGCAATGCCACGACTTACACGGGTGACGATCAATCGAGGTAATTCCCCGGCGGGCCAATTTATCAGCGGTCGCGAAGCCGACCTTTTATCGGAAACGCCGGATGACCTGAACATCATCAAACCTAAAGATCAAACACTGTCTCCGGTAATTCCCGGGCACCCCGTTACTGGCACCGGCATGAATTACGGGAAAGTACAAACCGATGGAACGTACAGCTGGATTGCGACCGTCAACGAACTGACTGGCGGTCAGTCGTCATCGGTATCCATCGCTGTGATTGAGAATCGCGACCGCACATTTTTCACCTATCCGAACGGCGGACCGGAAGGAACGCTGAATGGTGTCTACGCCGAGGATCCGCAAGCCAACGCGACGGAAGAGCGGGTCGCCTATGTCAGTTACGCGGGTGGCTTCACCGGCGGAGCAGGCGGAACCGTTGAAATCGTGATGTCGGCATACGTCGACCCCACAATCATCCCGGGGCAGTGGGTCATGCTCTCGCGTGATGCGTTGCCCGGCCTACCCGGTGGTGAAGTCCATCGCTGGTATCGCGTCACCGGTGTTGTCGGTCAAACGGCAAGCGGTGACCCGGATCGGATCATCGTCAACGACCCGGTTCACGGAACACCGTTCGACGTCTGGCATCTGCGCCTGATGCTGGACGGACCGGATTGGGAATTCGGCTTCCAAACTCCCGGTCCTGCCGATTCCGGAACTCGCGCGAACGGGACTCCACTGATTGACGACAACACGGTGATGACTTTGGTACGCGGAGTCGTTTCCGTCACCGAACGAACCATCCGCCGCCCCTAAAAACCATCGGATCGAAACGCAGGACACCGCGGATCGATCCAGCTTTTCAAACTTTGATCTGTCGCGCGCCGCACGGAACAAGCGAACGTGACCGAACGCTGACGTTGCACACCGGCAACGACCGGCGAACGATCCCCCTCGGATCCCTCGGTGAACATCATGAACGGACCCACTTTGAAACGACAAACACGAAACATGACGCGATCGTTCCAATCGCGACCGGTTCGCCCCTGCGGTGACGACCGGCGGTCAGGAATCATCCTGTTGGTCGTGCTCAGCATGCTGGCCTTTCTGGGCATTCTGGTGGTGACCTATGTGACCTACACCAGCAGTTCACGACAGTCGGCCTTTGGGATCGCGTCGCGCGAGATGCGCAAGACCGAACCGTCCGAAGACTTCAAGGATGCCGTCGCCACGTTGATCCGCGGAACGTCCGATCCGCTGCATCCGATGTACGGGGAAGACTTGCTGTCGGACTTGTACGGAATCACCGATGCGGTCCAGACCGCAGTGCGTGAAATCGATCAAACCGGTCCGTTCAACGAGTCCAGTGTCGCGGCGGATCGTCCGATGCACGTCGGCGGCGGCTTTGTCCGCATTCCGTTGTCGTTCTTCCAGCATGACGAAAACGGCATTCGGCTAGGCTTGGACCTGACGACCACCAACCCGAACGACCGCTTACAGACTCCCTTGTTTGGATTCTATCCAGACGACCACGCGAACAATCCGAACGAACGGATCAATCCTCGCGATAGCGTCTTTGGTGTGGACGACTTTTTTTCCGGCCGAGTATTGACGCTCGCATCGGGCCCCCTGGCGGGGAATTCGTTTCGCATCGTTCGGTCCATTGGTTGGCGTCCCGACGCGGCCAACGATCGTTCGACGCGGTTGAGCGTTTACATCGCATTGGACCCGGACTTGCAGGTTGCACTGTCCGACGGCACCGAATTGACCGTGGGTGATCTGTTCAATTTCCCGAACGCGGCGAATCCCGACCCCTACGCGGTTTCGGCATTGTTCTACGCCAGCACCACGCCAGGCTGGATGTCGACGCGACAATATGCCAACGCGGGTGCGGCTGGGGAAACCGGATTCCGGCTGATCATCAACGGCCAGCCTATGAATGGTGGCGGCGTTGGATTCGACGGCAACAACGTCGATCAAGACACGACGGTCAGCTACGCAGACCCTGCGGCGACGTATCCGATCTCATTTCAACCGCGTGCTGTCGACTCGATCCGAAATCGTTTCGATCCAAACATTCCATTGCGTGGGCCATTGGAGGTGAAGTCTTCGGATCAAGAATTCTTGGACCAAGCGACCAACAATTATCGCATGGTTCAAGGCATCGACGGCGACTATGACGAATCCTACGACGCTGCTGATTTCCAAAACTGGTTCCTGTCACACACTTATGTCGACGGCAACGGACAACGTCGGATCATTCCGTCGTTTCACCGACCGGCGCTGATCAATTACATCGTCAATCAATACGATCTTTCCAGCGCCAGCGCAACCGAATTACGAACAATTGTTGAAGCCATCCGCCGGGCCACGTTCCGTCCGCTGTCGTTTGCACAGGGTCAGTTCTCCGACGCCAACAACAACCTTTTGCCCAACGCGATCAACCCACAGTTCAACGGCGGCAACACCGATCCAGCGTTTTCAACGCCCTTGTTGGTTGACAGAGATGCTGGCTCGACCGGGTCCATTCCCCAAATGATTGGCTTGGACCAGCTGGTCAACGCCCTGGTCAACGGACCGTGGGATGTCGACAACGATGGTGACGGTGTTCCCGATAGCATTTGGGTGGACTTCGGATTGCCGACCAAGACGGCCCCCGATGGTCGGCTGATCAAACCGTTGGTCGCCCCGCTGATCGAAGACCTTTCGGCACGCTTGAATGTCAATGCTCACGGGACGATTGATTCGCCAGTGGATCTCAGTTCATCGGAGAACGAACCGTGGTTCGATCCCACCCCGCGGACCAGCAACAATGTGAATCGAGAGATCTATCGGGGCATTGGATTCGGGCCGGCCGAAATCGTTTTGCCCTATGGCAACGTGGTTCACACCGACGCACAAGTGCTTGCCGGTGGGACACAGTATTCGAACCTGTTGGCCGGCCGTTATCAAAATCGTCTGGGGATCGCTCCGGCATGGCCGTACGCGTACCCGGGATTGCAGGGCAATGACCTGCTGGACTCGCTGATCAATCGGCCGCGTGTCGGTTCACGTTGGCTGGGGGCAGGCACCGGTTTGTCGGCCGATCCGTTCGGACGCGGTGGTTACGGACTTAGCCGCAGCGGCCGCCTGTTCGTCGCCGGTTCGGGAACGATTGTTCGCAACTATGACGCCGGTCCGCCGGTCCGAACGCAGATCGACGAAAACATCGACGATCCCTACGAAATGGATCCCCGCGGCGTTCTGTCGGGCGACAACGCCTATCGGACCAAAGACATGGTGGGTTTGGCCGATCAGTCACTGTTCAGCCGAATGGAGCAAGTTTCGCGTTTGACGGGATTGCCCGCATCGGCGGCCCGCACTTTGACGACCGTCAGCACTTCCTTGGATGTTCCCGCCGCATTGCCGCCGGAGGGCTCGCGGTCACAGGGTGCGCCGCTGGCACTGATGGAAATGCTGCTGCAGCGATTGAACAGCGACGGCCGGATCAGCAGCGAAACCGATCTGCAGAACGAACAGGCGTACTTGGATGCGATCTTGCCGCGTGAACTGAAACTCGGCCAGAAACTGGACCTGAACCGCCCGTTCGGTAACGGCGTTGACGACGCCTTTGGACAGTTGGCCGCCGATACGGTCGAAAACGGACGTGGCTCGCGTTCCGGCGTGGACGATAACGCCAACGGCAGCACCGATGAGGCTAGCGAAGGCAACGGCGTAATCGATGAACCGCTGGAGGTCTATTACGAAATGCGGGCGTATCCGAACGCTGGCAACGCCAACAACACCGCCACTTATCTTTCCAACGTCCGCCCCAGTGGGACCAACGGAATCGATGGTCCGACTTACAACGTCACGTTGGAAACCCCGCGAACGTTGTTGGCCCGGAACATCTATGTGTTGATGATGGCGATCACCGGTGACGGATACGATTTTCCGGTTGCCGATCAGGGCAACACCGATCCGGCGGAATACCGTGCACGGCGTTTGGCCCAGTGGGCCGTCAACGTCGTTGATTATCGTGATCCTGATTCGATCATGACGCCGTTCGTGTACGACCGAAATCCGCTGGATGGCAATTGGAACGTCACTTACGACACCGACGGTGATGGCTATGCCGACATCGATTTCAACGGCAACACGGTGACCGGCAACCAACCCGCCAGCCCGATGGTGTGGGGCGTCGAAAGCCCCGATCTTCTGTTCAGCGAATCTTTGGCGCTGCACGACATCCGTGTCCGCGACACCAAACAGGAAGGCGGCGGATCGGGATCTGACAAATCGGACACCCCGCCCGATCCCGATACCGACCAACTCCGAATCCCTCAAGGCTCGCTGTTCTTGGAACTGTTCAACCCGCGTCAACGTGTTTTGAACAACAACGACCAACAACATGCCCCGGGATTGCCGATGGAGTTGTATCGGTACCAGGGCGGCCAATATCGACTGGAACTGGACAAGACGGTCACCACGCCATCGACCAACGGTGTGGTCGAGGTTCCGGTTTGGCGAATCGCCATCAGCGAACCCCACTACGACGGCGCCAATTCGCCGAACGACCGCGAAATTTCACCGCAGTACATTCGTGACCAGATTCAATCGGGCACACTGAACCTTGCCGACAGCTATTCCTTTGACCCTGGGACACCACGCAACCCGATCGGCACGCAGTACAACGACGGAAACTCACAGCACACTCAGAATTTCCGACCGCTGGATGAACTGAACCAAGACATCCGTCGGTTGAATCTGGAACGATTCATCTTTTTCACCGATTACAACAACGTGACCGAACTGGAAAACGTCACCCACGTCATGCCGTGGTTAACCGGTGACCCGAACCGTGTGGCCCGAGTGTTCTTCAATCGCAGCGGCAGCAACAACGCCCGCCTGCTGGGCGAACAATACCTGACGCTTGCACCGCGCCCGGTCACTTACCTGGGCAGCCAAGTGTCCAGTGGTGATGTCGCACCCGCGGGGAACAGCCCCCAGCGATTCGAAATCAGCAATGCCAATCCGGTCATCGGTCTGGCTCATTACAACTTTGACACGACTCCGCTGAACACGCCCAACACCACCAGTCTGTCTCAGCCCGGTTTATCGCTGATCATGGGAGCGTTTGCTGAACCGCTTGGCTGGCAAGCCACGGCGCGCCCGGTGCACGGCATTGGTTTGAACATCAGCGAACCGCTGCCGACACCGACGGGTTACTATCCCGAACCAACGGCACAATACGATTCCAGCAACAGCACGGAATACCCATTGATCGATTCGTACATCGACTGGGATGACCCGATCAATGACCCGCCGCGTGACCAGCCGCTGGACCTGCTGCTGTCCAATGCCCCGGTGGGTGATTTGACTTTGGATTTGGCGACCAGCGCCAACCCGGCTGAACCGATGCTGGGCACGGTGAAAAACTATCGAACGGCTTTCTTGCAGCGTTTGGCCGATCCGACACGTGCGTTTGATCGCGTGACGAATCCGTACATCACGATCGATCAAATGACTTTGGACTTGACCGTCTTCAGTGGTGAAGAAAGCGAATCCAACGTCGGTCCGCCGGCCGTGAATGGTAACGATGTGGACACTCGATACCTTGCAGGCAGCCGCCAACGTACCGGTGTTCCATCCAACGGAACGGGTTCCCATGTTTTGTTTAGCTACACGGTGAACGATCCGGCCACGCTGCCCATCGATACCACCGCATCGGCGTATTTCGCATTCGCCGATTCCAACGGCGATACCAATCCAGAAGGCCTGGACCACACGTTCAACTTCTTGAACCTGGCGTTCGGCGACGTTCGCGATCCGGCGAACAGCAACGGCGTGGTGGCGGACGATGTGACCGTGGTTGAAACCGGTGCGAACAGCAATCGCGGGCTGCCATTGACTCCGTTTGCGGTGCACGAATGGTTGAACCGCGACTTTGCGTCACCGATGGAAGTCATGATGGTGCCGGCGTGTTCGCAAGGCCGGTTGTTCGAGGAATTCACTCTGAATGACGCTTCGGCAACCAACAGCCCGTACGATCCCAATGCATCATCGGATCCGCCGACGACCTTCCGTGCTCCGTTCGGGCATTTGCTGAACTTCTTCCAGTCGGACGAAACCGAAGACGATGCGTCGCAGGCCCTTCGCATCTTTGATTTCGTGGCCACGCCGCCGCGTTACCGCGGTGAAATCGAATTCATCAATCCGGAACGCGTCCCCTACGTGCCCAATCCCAATTCGACGTTCTTGCATGCCCGGAAAAAGCTGAGCGATTATCTGTTGCCACCGCACAACAAGATCTGGGATGGCCGCCGTCAGGGCCGTTTGAACATCAACACGATCGGCGAATACCCGGTGTGGATGGGGTTGATGTTCAACCACCTGTCGTCAAGCGAACGGACACAAACGGCGCAAGGATCGACTCGCTATCAAGAGTTTTTGGAATCGCGACGCGGATACACGCCCGCCGGCGGAAACGCATCGCGAATCGTCGATACGACGACGTTGCCGCCACAAATTCAGTCGCAACCCTACAACTTCGATCCCAATTCACTGACGGAAGATTCGCCGACACAATTCGCCGGCATCTTCCGCACCAGCCTGGATGCCGATTTGGCGCCGACCTTATCGGGCGGCAACGCGAACGCTCTTCGCAACCGAACACCGGCCGAAGGCACCATCGCGCGAGCGGGGGAAACGTCGGACTTTGACCCGCTGTTCACCCCCGACGGCGCCGGCCCGGCCCACGCCGACCGCAGCCGCAGTTCGTTCATGGACCTGCATTCGCTGGTGCGGATTCCGAACTTGGTCAGCACCCAATCCCAGACCTTCATGGTGCGGATGACGATCGGCTATTTCGAAGTTGATAGCGCGACGTCCCAATTGGGCCAAGAATACAACGCCGACATCGGTCGCCAACGGCGTTACCGGGCGACCTATGTCATTGATCGATCGATCCCCGTCGGATTTGCCGGCCCGGGGACCGACATCAATGCCGCCAACACCGTGATCTATTCGCAGGTGGAGAAATGAGAGTGAACCGAAAATCGATCGCGGTCGGCTTTACGCTGGTCGAAATGATGGTCGCGATGGCGATCACGCTGTTGCTGATGGCCGCACTCGCCTCGTCGTTCGGCAAAGTCGGGCAACAGGTACGCGTCAGCCGTGCGCAAGTGGACCTTAGCAGCCGTGTCCGTGACGTGACCCGCCGCATGCGTGATGAACTGTCACGATGCACCGCCAACCCGGCGGCGACGGGCAGCGACAAGGGCGAAGGCTACCTGGTCTATTTCGACGGCCCGATCAGCAACATCACCGCAACGCTGATGGGCCGGGCCCCGGCCGAGGACAACGAGTACACGTTGCAGGATTCGCGTTTCGGTGATTACGACGATTACCTGGCGTTCACCGCCAAAGCTCCCGAAGGATCTCCGTTCACCGGCAAAGTGCCGCGTTTTGTCCTGGACGCCAAGACGGCCGAAGCCAACGGCGTTGCCTACAACGCGGCGAACTTTCCCGGCGGCGTCGCCGGCGCACTGGATCCCGTGGTGATCACGTCACAGTATGCGGAAATCATCTACTACGTCAGCCCGCAATATCAGACATCACTGGACACCGCAAACAACGGCCAATCCATCCACGTCTACGATACCGCCGCACAGCCGACGATCGTCGATCTGGACGGCAACGGCATCCCGGATCAAATGAAGCTGCACCGCCGCGTGTTGCTGATCCGCCCCGATTTGAATTTGAACGGTGTCACAACGCTGGGGCCTGCATTGCCGCAATTCACCAGTGGCAACTACACCTATCTGCAACCGGATACATGGCCTTCGGATGCCAGCACCGGGTTGCCGGCAATCAAGACACCGGGCGGCAACGGCCTGAACCAATCACAGGCGGCGCTGGCTTGGTTGATTGGGATGGGGCCGATTCACCAACAGTGCGACCTTTCGGTGGGTCGACGACTGATGCCCAATGGTGCGCCTAGTACAAGTAATGCTGGTAATTTCGTTTTCGCGAACTCGTTGGACGACTTGCAACAGCCCCACAACCGGTTTGCACACGTTCGTGTTCCACAGACGATTTTGGGCATCAGTCCGCCCAACGGAACCAATGGCTATACGTCGATGCCGCTGTTAGCTCTGGGCGGTGTCGCACCGATCTTGGAAGCCGCCACCATCAACACACCCTCAGTGGCCCCTCCCTATGGAGGCGCACCTGGATTCGCGTTGCGAACAAGATTCGTGACGCCAACCTTTTTGAACGGATTTTTGAGACCGGAATTTATCCTTGGGCAAGATCTTTCGCACACCGATACGTTTGGCGATGGTTGGGGAATCGAGCGGGTCGGTGAAGACGTCCTTCTGACCAACGTGCTTTCATTTGACGTTAAGGCGTTCGATCCTGGGGTCCAGACTTACGTCTCCCCTGGGCCTGACGGCCAATTCGGAGTCGCCGGAGTCGATGACGATCAAAACGGGACCGTTGATGACGGGCTTTCGATCAATCCGGCATTGATCAACGAAGAAGTCGGATTTGTCGGAAGCGACGACCATGCGGTCACGCCCAACGACCCGTCCTACTACGACGTGCTTTGGCGTTACGGCCAATGGTCGGGCTCTGGCACCATCGCGGGAAACCGCCAACCTCCCGCGCCGGGAGTAATGGGTGCTTTTGTTGATCTCGGATATGCAGTCCAAGCGGGAGGCGCGGTTCGCGGCAATGCGGGCTTGCTTTACGATGCGTTCAGCGGTGTTGCTCGGCCAGTGCTAAACCCGGCACTCATCCCCAACACCCGGTTCTCCGCTTACAACCAAAACGCTCGCTATGTGCCGCAATACGGCGACAATCTTCTGGCTTCGGGACGGATGATCACCAACGGCGGTCGCATTGTCCTATATCAACCGGCATTTGATACCTTCACCAGTGAATACGAAAGTGATGGGTATTTGCAATGGTCGCGCAGCGATCCCAACACGGGCGTTCATGACGGCACTTTATGGTGGCTGAATAATAACGATGGCAGCCCGCCCTCCACGTTGCCGGGAAATGCGGCTTCAGTGGACCCATCGACCAATGGGTTGGATGACGTCGCCGCGTCAACGGGTGGGAATTCGTTCGGAAGCGGCTCCATTGGCGAACGCGAAACGGCTCCACCGTTTGCGAGTGGATTGCCAGCGCTGAACATCGAAATCCGAGTGGAGAACACCCAGGTACGCGAGGTCGAACAATCGTCCGTCGCGAAGTACTTCGGAGACTGAGCCCGAGCGATGGATCGCGAACACCACCAGACGGCGTCCCCATCGACGACGCCAATGCCCTTCATTGCCGCAGGGATGACGCTGGCTGTCCTGTTCGGCGTTCTACGAATCGGACAGTGCCTGCAATTCGGTGGCGAATTTCATTCCATCGATGCGCCCGGTTCCGGCACAACCTCATTGACCAGCGTTCACTTTGATCCCGATGCCGATGCGTTGCTATGGATCGGCCCCGATTCGGCCGCTGGACAGCGACACTACGATGACGACCAGAATGGCGTCATCGACGACTCATCGGAACTGGGCGCGATCCACAGTGATGACCGAATCATTACCAAGGATCATCCGGCTTTTGAAGCGGCATCGAATGACGGAATCAGCCGCGTGATGTTTGCCGGAGCCTTGGTATCCGCTGACTCGGACGCTGGCACCCCAATCATCCATTTTCGCGACGGCTTTGGCAACGATCGAGTTTGGTTCGCAAACCCGATTAGCAATTCGCTGTGACTAAGCCACAAGATCCGGTTAAGACAACGATTCGTCTAGGTTGACGTCGTCCTTCATCGCCCAGCCGGCAAATCAACCAAAAGCCATCCAGTTCCTCGACGGCATTGCAAGAGGGTGACTCGTTTAGCCGTTCTTGCGACGTCGATAACGGCGTGCGGCAAAAGCAGAAACCGCACCCAGTGCGATCAGGCTGCTCGGCTCTGGAACGGCGGTGACGGAGATATTGTCGATGGCCACAATATCTCCCAACCCTGAGGTTTGACCAGCAATACTGCCGTTCCATCGGAGGAAGAACTGCTGCTGATCTGCGATCGGTGTAGGAGTAGAAATCAATGTGCTGAGCTGGGTTTCCTTCCATGAAGCGTCAGCGGTCAAATCCGACTCGAATTGAACGCCAGTTGACGAGAAAGTCGACCCGTCGGCTGAAAACTCCAAATTTAACAAGGTCTGCCCCGACTGATTGTTGAAGTCAAAAACGGTGAAATCGACAAGAATGCTGCTCAGGTCGTTACCGGTATTATTCAGTAAACGAAGCGCAAAAAAACCGGAATCAAATGTATCGGAGAACCTTGGCACCACCCCCAAAGAGGCATCGTTCGTGTTGCTTCCACCAGTGATGAAATTGTAGATCCCATCATCGGTGATTCCGGCGCCGTAGCCATCGCCGCGGCTAAAAAAGTCCTCGTTTCCGGCAGGCATTCCGCCTTCGAAGGGGACTTCAAGGGTCAGAAAAGAGTCTTCAAAAAGCTTGGCGCTCCAATCATAAGAGTCAAGCCGCCCGTCGTTCGCTCCTGAAATGATTCCCTGTCCATCTACGCCCGCGTCAGCCGGTGCGAACCCGTTTCCGGCGAAGCCTTCAAAATCAATCGTTTTGGTTTGACCGATCGCATCAAGGGTGACATCGGCCGACGCAGTTCCGAACAAGCAACCGGCGGCCAAGACCGCAGTGAACAAACGCTTCATGGTGATCGAATCAGCGGAAAAGAGGATGGGGCAACCGTGGTCGGTCGCATTCATTGCAGAGGTTAGGGACCCTCTGATGGTACTCCAATGAGTGAAGCTGGGCAAACTTCGGGGGCCACCTCGGACCCCAAAATTTACGTGTGCATTTGATGAAGACCGACCGTCACCAGAAAACGGGACGTCGCGGATCACCGGCATCCGGCGGTCCGTCTGGCTGATCCGCTATTTTGGTGGGGAACGCTGCGTTTTGGGGTGACGACTCAGCGATCGTTGCCTGACTTTTCAACCCGGTCCGCGCCCGCCGGTCGCCGACCTAGCCACTCTTATCTTCTAACCCGGGTGATGCTCACCATGCGGTCTTCCATCCTGACCTCGGCATTGACCCCTTGGGTCCTGGTTTTCATGGCGTCGGTGCCGCTGGTGACTGCGGAAGCGTCCGAGCCGACGACGGCCGACTTGCCACCCGTGCTGTTGCAAATGATTCGCGATGATGCCGTGCACGAGGACCTGGAGTTAACCAGCGACCAGAAACGCAGCCTGTTTAGCGTGGTCAAAGGCATCGACGCACAGTGGTTCCCGCAGCTGAACCTGATCACCACCGGAAACACCAAGCCGGAGCCGTATCAAGAGACGGTCAAGGATTTGACGGCAAAGCTTCAACGCGAATTGAAGTCGATCCTGAACACGTCTCAGTTCGATCGGCTGATGCAGTTGCGGCGACAAGCACTGGGAACGCGGATGGTGTTGCTGGACGATGTCCGCCAGGGCCTGGAACTGACTTCGTCGCAGATCCAACGTTTCACCGATGCTTTTGCCAAAACTGAATCGGAGAGCCAGCGGATCACTGCCAAGTTGAAAAAGCAAGAACTGGAGGCCGGTGAAGCGGCCCGACAAGTCGCCAAGTTACAGCAGACCGAACGCGAAACGGTGGTCGGCGCTCTGACCGACACCCAGCGTGGGCGGCTGGGTTCATTGACCGGCCCGGCATTTGACTTTTCGCGAGTCCGTCGAAAACTGCCCTTTGCACCGGAGATTCAAAATGCCGGCGTGACATGGATCCAAGGCGAACCCGTCCGCCTGGCCGACCTGCGAGGCAAAGTGGTGGTTGTCCACTTTTATGCATTTCAGTGCATCAACTGCATTCGCAATCTGCCGCACTACACCGCTTGGTATTCCGATTATGCGGACGATGATTTGGTGGTGTTGGGTATCCAGCGACCTGAAACCTCCGCCGAACGAGACGGCAACAAGGTCGCGTCGGCGGCGAAACGCGAAGGCATCCGATATCCAATTCTCTTGGATTTGGAATCCTCCAATTGGAATGCCTGGGGCAATCGGATTTGGCCATCGGTCTATTTGATTGACAAGGACGGCTTTCTGCGACGGTCTTGGTATGGCGAAATGAACTGGCAGGGCAACGAGGGTGAAAAGGACATGCGGTCGACACTGGAGATGCTGTTGGCCGAAGACGGCTGATGTTTGCCGACGCCGTCGGAACGGATCGCGTGATCGGTGCGATCGTCACAGACCGAAATTCTTCGCAACGGGTGCTTTTTCTTCGTCCTGGTGGTCGATGTTAGTTTCAGACCCGATCGCCTCCCTGAGGTCGGGTCGTTCACACGTGTCGCACGGCACCACGAACCGGTCACCGACCCACACTCCCAACGGAACCGATTCACCGCCGCCGTGTCGGTCGTATGACGTCGCTTTTCTCGCGTCATCCGGCCTACGCGGCGTCACGTCGATCAACGTGAACGACCTGGCCGCCTTACGTGGTACCCGATTCATGTTGCAAACCGATTCCTGGACTGACGATTCGCGTGGAGATAATAGTTCGACCGACGAAACGATGGCGGTGACCGGCACACCGGCCGCTCGTCCCGAACGGCGGAAGACTCGACGAGATTCGGCCGCCCAATCGCCTTTGGAAACGTATCTTCGCGAGATCAATGAAACCGCGTTGCTGTCGGCACAAGACGAACTGGACTTGGCCGAGCAAATTGCCCAGGGCGACGTCATGGCGCGTGACCGAATGGTGCGTGCCAACCTGCGTTTGGTCGTCAACATCGCTCGCGGCTACACCGGAAAGGGTCTGGGTCTGCAAGACTTGATCGAAGAAGGCAATCTGGGTCTGCTGCGGGCGGTCGAAGGGTTTGATCCCAGTGTCGGAACGCGATTCAGCACCTATGCCAGTTACTGGATCAAACAGTCGATCAAAAGGGCGCTGATCAACAGTGCGAAAACGATTCGCATTCCGGCATACATGGTCGAATTGCTGAGCAAGTGGCGAAGGGCGACGGCACGGCTGAGCGAAGAACTGGGCCGCACACCGACCAACGAAGAAGTGGCCCGCGTGCTGGGGTTACCCAAGAAGAAGCTGCCGATCATTCGCAAGGCGATCAAGATCAACAACAGCACGCCGCAAAGCGATCAAACCGATTCCGGTTGGTCGCTGGGCGAAATGGTCATGGACGAGCGTTTGAAGGCTCCCGACGAGGAGATGTTGGACCACGACATCCTGCGTCACGCCATGGAATTGTTGGACGATCTGGAAGAACGCGAAGCGATGGTGCTGAAACTGCGATTCGGCTTGGTCGGTGATGAACCCAAGACGCTGAAGGAAATTGGTGAAACGTTGGGATTGACCCGCGAACGGGTACGCCAAATCGAAACCGATGCACTTCGCCGTTTGGCCGATGGACTGACCGATCCTCGGGAACGCTATCTGTAGGCCAAAGCAGGCCGATCATCGCCGGCAATCAAACGAAGGCGATCGTCGATTGCCGGGAATGACAACAACGGAAGATAACAACGACGAAGGCCGGCCGGTGAAGCAGGATTGCTTTGCCGGCCGGCCTTTTCGCATTGGAAATACCCCCTGCCCGATTCGAACGAGCGTTTCCGGGCCGAATAAACCCAGCGTCCTGGGCCGCTAGACGAAGGGGGCGTGGACGGGGCACCAACATTCAACCCAGCAAGGGCAGTGATCGGGTACCCGGCGTCAGACGCATCACGACGTTTGATCGATCCGCTGAACCACCTTGTCGATCAAGCCATACTCGGATGCTTCGGCCGCCGACATGAACCGGTCTCGATCGGTGTCTTCCTCGATCTTTTCCAAAGAGTGGCCGGTGTGTTCGATCATGATTTCGTTCATGCGTTGCTTGATCCGACGCAATTCTTCGACGTGAATCTCGACTTCGCGTGCGGTCCCCTGCATTCCGGCCAGCGGTTGGTGGATCATGATCCGGGCATTGGGCAACGCGTGACGCTTGCCCTTGGCACCGGCGGTCAGCAACACGGCACCCATCGAAGCGGCTTGGCCGATGCAATAGGTTGCGACGTCACAGCTGACAAACTGCATCGTGTCATAGATGGCCATGCCCGCGGTGATGCTGCCGCCGGGACTGTTGATGTAAAGATGGATGTCTTCCTTGGGGTTGTCCGACTGCAGGAACAGCATTTGGGCCACCAGGGCATTGCTGATCTGGTCGTCGACTTGTTGTCCCAGGAAAATGATCCGGTCTTTCAGCAACCGGCTGTAGATATCGTAGGTGCGTTCTTCGCGACCGTTGCTTTCAATAACGTAAGGAATGATCGGCATCGTGATTCGTTCTTGATTGATTGGATGGCTGGTTAATACAATGAAACGACAAGTGCGGTTGAATGCGATTCGGTTCGAACCGCAAAACCCCGCGGTGGCGAATCACTCGTCGTCGCGGTCTTCATCGTTGTCGTTGGGCGGACGCGTCAGAATGTCGTCAACCAGCCCATAGTTTTTGGCTTCTTCTGCATTCAAGAAGAAATCACGATCGGTATCCTTGGCGATCTGTTCGACCGATTGGCCCGTGTGCTTCGACAGGATGCCGTTAAGCACGTCGCGATAGCGGAACATCTCGGCTGCTTGAATTTCAATGTCGCTGACCTGACCGCCGACACCGCCCATCGGTTGGTGCAGCATCACGCGGCTATTGGGCAAACAGAAACGCTTGCCTTTGGTGCCGGCACAAAGCACGACCGATGCACCGCTGCAGGCTTCGCCGACGCAGTAGGTTGCCACCGGGCAAGACAGCATTTGCATCGTGTCATAAATCGCCAGCGTGGCGGTGACACTGCCGCCGGGACTGTTGATGTAAAAGTGGATGTCCTTGCGGCGATTTTCGCTTTGCAAATACAACAGCTTCATCACCAGTTCGTTGGCGTTGCCGGTATGAATCTCACCCTGCAAAAACAGGATGCGGTTTTCCAGCAGCAAATCGCCCAACGTCATTTGACGCTGGCGCTGGTAGTTCTGATAGGAATATCCGCCGGCCATTTGCGGCGGCAAAATGTCAGAAGCCGATGAAAATTCCATTCAACTCACTCTGTCGGTGATGGGGGTCGCGGGATAAGGACGACGTCGGTCGCCAGGTTGGTTTGTTTGGACCGTTCGCGGCAGGCATCGGGACCATTGCGTTAGTTTCGACATTGTCATCGATACGGCAAGTGGTTGGCCACCCGTCAATCGGTACGCTGCGAAGGTTGTGGCTGTCGTGAAACACGCACGAATCAGGCCGTGGCTTGGCGATACCGTTTGACCGCGCGTCGCGATAAACGTGGCAGCGATCGCCGAATGGCCGGATACGTTGCCGATGCACCTTTCTTGGGCCGAACGACGTACTGCCAACCGTCGTGAAACTCGCCGGGCTGGGTTCGAAAAGATTCTCGTATCCAACGTTTCCATCGATTGCGAACTACCGCATTGCCCACCTTTTTCGGAATGGTGATGCCCAGCTGGGCTTTCGCATCCGCCGGCAATTCACGGTGCCGGGGCCGAATCGGGCTTGCAAACATCACCAACACATCGTCGGCAACGCAGACCCCCGTCCGCATCAATCGGGTGAACTCTTGCGGGCGACGGACACGACGCGACTTGGGAAATGACAAACCGCCGTCGGGAATCTTTGTTTCGGCTGGTGTTGGGTTCAAAGGACGCGTCCCGGCAAATCGAAAACGGAAAATGACGTCACTTGCACACCGTGGTGCGGTTTCGGCACACCATGCATGCGATCACCGTCAAAACTGCAAATCGTCACGATCTGGTGGCGGGTTACGTTCGGCAAAGGATGCGATCAACTGTTTGGATTCTTCGTCGATCTGGTCCGGTAGCTGAATCTGCAGTTCGACCAACAGATCACCCGGGGATGCCCCGGCTTTGGTAACCCCGCGGCCTTTGATCCGCAGCCGTTTTCCGCTGCTGGTTCCCGGCGGGACCGACAGTGTGACCGTACCTTGCGGTGTGGGCACGTCGACTTTGCCGCCCAAGACCGCTTCGCCAATCGAGACGGGCAATCGCAGTTCCAGGTTCTGGCCGTTCCGCTTGAAATGAGGATGCGGCGATACTTTGATCAGCAGAATCAAATCACCGGACTCGCCTCCACTAGTCGAAGCGTGGCCTTGCTGTCTCAGGCGAATCTTTGACCCCGTTTCGACGCCAGCGGGAATGGTGACCGACAACTTTTCCTGTTTGCCACCGCGGTGCAGATAGAACTCCGTCTTTCCGCCCGTGACGGCCATCGAAAAAGGTATCTCCAGCTCGTGCCGCAAATTGGATCCGCGTCGCGGCGGCGCAGCGGCAGCCCGGCCACGTCCCGGACGACCTCGCGTCGGGCCCGCACCACCGCCCATCAGCTGTTCGAAGAAATCGGTAAACCCGCCTTCGAACGGATTGCCTCCGGCCTTTGCCGCGCCGGCACCGCCGAAAATCTGCTCCAAATCCAATCCGTCAAACGAAGCTCCGCCGGCACCCGGTTGCCAACCGCCGGTGCGGATTTTTTCGAAGTCGGCGCCGTAACGATCGTATGCGGCGCGCTTTTCTTCGTCGCTGAGAACTTCGTACGCTTCCTGAACGCGTTTAAACTTCTCCCGTGCCGCGTCACTGTCTTTGTTGACGTCGGGATGGTACTTGCGCGCGAGCTTGCGGTACGCCTTTTGAATTTCGTCCTTGTCGGCGGTTCGACCGACGCCAAGGGTTTCATACAGATCTTCGGCCACTTCAATCCTGGGGTTTCCGAATCGACTTTCGTCGTGTCAGATTGACACAACGACACGGATTCCACCAGCGGTAGCAAATCGCGATCCGAAACGAGTGAAATGGACATGATCGCCCAGGACCTGCTGGCATACGAATCAAAATCTTTGACGGTCGACGGCCTGTCCGGATCGACCTGGACGATGCGTTATCTGGACGAAGGCCCGACGTCGAACACACCGTCCGATTCCGGTCCCATCCTGTGCGTCCATGGGAACCCGACCTGGAGTTTCTATTTTCGTCGCGTCGTCCAGCGGTTCAGCCCCGCCCGTCGCGTTGTGGCGGTGGATCACCTGGGGTGTGGGCGCAGCGACAAACCGTCGAAGTCTGAATTCGACTATTGCCTGGCATCCCACCGCGACAATTTGGTCCGGTTGATCGATCAGCTGGACTTAAGCCAGACAACGCTGTTGGCCCACGATTGGGGCGGTGCAATCGGCTTGGCCGCGCTGTGCGAACGTCGCGACCGATTCAAGAGGATTGTGTTGCTGAACACGGGCGCTTTCCCGCCGCCCTATCTGCCGCTGCGGATCGCCGCCTGTCGCTGGCCATGGGTCGGGCCGCTGGGCGTGCGTGGATTCAATGCGTTCGCTCGAGCCGCACAGACGATGACCGTTTCGCGGCAGCCGCTGCCGGCGGACGTCCGCCGCGGCATGATCGCACCCTACGACAGCTGGGCAAACCGTGTCGCGATCGACGCCTTTGTCCAAGACATTCCGATGCATCGGTCGCACCGGACGTTTCCGGTGTTACAAAAGCTTGAATCGGAGCTCCCTTCGCTTGCCGGACTACCAATCTTGTTGGTCTGGGGGATGAAAGATTGGTGCTTTCGCCCCGAATGCTTGGAGCGTTTCCAAGGGCATTGGCCCGATGCCAGGGTCGTGCCGATCGACGATGCGGGGCACTATGTGTTGGAAGACGCTCCGACCGAAACACTGAATGCGATCGACGAATTTCTGCAATCGACGTGAATGAAAACAGCCCCCTGAGTGCTTTCGCGCCGATGATCCGGACGGTGGGCGATGCAATCCGCTGGGCCTGTGTCCTTGAGGCGACGGCCCCAAAACCTGGCAACGTGCATCCCGGCCGCGAATTCGATGACCTGTCGTTCGCCCACTTTGCCCAGGCAGCAGAAATCGCCGCGGTCCAACTGAGTCGCACCGACCTGGGTTGGGGCCAACGAATTGAATCGACCGTGGTGCAGACGCGACGGACAACCGGCACGAATGTGAATCTGGGGATCGCTTTGTTGATCGCACCGTTGGTGGAAGCGGTAACGCAAACCGATTATTCCGCGTCAGCAGACGCCACATCACCGTGGTGGCGCTTTGATTCTGTGGAAAGTGTGCTGTCGTCAATCAGCGTCCGACAGAGCAGGGCGGTCTTTCGTGCGATTGCCCACGCAATGGCCGGCGGCATGAACCCGAGTGACGAATCAGACGACTTGGAAATGGACGTCCACGACGACCGTGCGAATCACGATGATTTGATGGCCGCAATGCGTCTGGCTTCCGATCGTGATGCGATTGCCCGGGAATACGCCAGTGGATTCGACAGTCTGCTTCACCAAATGACACCGCTATTGAAGCAGTGCATCGATGAAACGGGTGGCACGATCCAAGGAATCTGCTTGGCGCAGCATCGATGGCTGCAAGAAAACACCGACTCGCTGATCGCCCGGAAATGCGGTTCGGACGTCGCATCGAAAGTCCGGCAATGGTTCCGCGAAGCCGATTTTGAAAACCCGTCGTCGATCCGGACATTGGACGAACGTCTAAGATCAGATGGAAACCGATTGAATCCGGGTACCACCGCCGACCTTCTGGCGGCAGCACTGTTTGTCCTTCTGTGTCCCACTCCATTGCAATCCGAAAGACCAGCGTGACACATCCCACCGAACAACCTGTGTTCCGAGTCGACGTCAGCAAAGAACAATTTGTTTTTTCGGCGGCGCATTTCATCACCTTCGCCGGCGACATTTGTGAAAGAATCCACGGCCACAACTATGGCGTCCGCGTGTCGGTCGAAGGCCCATTGGACGAAAACCGCTACGTCGTCGACTTTATCGCGTTGCGTGATGCCGTTCTTGCGGAAACGGGACGTCTGGACCATCACGTCTTGTTACCCGACCGACATGCCCAGATTCGGGTGTCGAAGGATGAAAAGGAAACCACGGCAACATTCCAAGACCGTCGCTGGGTTTTTCCAAACGAAGACTGTGTCCATTTGCCCGTGACGAACACCACGGCCGAAGAGTTGGCCGAGTACATCGGTCGGCGGGTGATCGAGCGCACGTTCGATCAGTTTGGTGATCACTTGTCGTGGATCGAAGTTGCCGTGGATGAGAACCAGGGCCAGTGGGGTGTCTGTCGTCTGCCCTGGAAACGACCGTCTGCTTCAGCATAGACGGTTTCGGTTCGGGACCAGCGACGACCGTCACGGTTTGCCTTTTCGGAAAGGTCCAAATCACTCCTACAGACTCTAGCTCCGTCGAATCCGGCAAATGCGTCGCGCCGTCGCCGGATCGATCGCGGAAACGTCGATAAGCCGAAAGACGCCAGGATGGCGAAGCAGCTTCAATCGAAAATGCGTCAATCGGCAAGTCCGGGCTGACGCAAACGCGAAGGGATTCCTTAGGGTGCAGACGGTCAATACGGATAACGACGGGCTTCGCAAAGCAGCCATCCTGTTGATGAGCTTGCCGACCAAGAGTGCTGCTCGGATCATGCAGCAATTGCCGCCGCGACTGATCGAACAGATCAGCATCCGCATTGCGCAAACCGAATCCGTCGGTGGCGACGACCAAGAAATCGTGATCGCGGAATTCCTGACGAGTAAAGCCAGTTCGATTTATGCCAGCCCCGGCGGACTGGAGCGAGCAAAGGAACTGATCAAGGAGGCGTTGGGACGCGACGCATCCGAACTGATCGGCAATTTGCAGCAAACGATCGAATCGATGCCTTTTGCGTTCGTCAAAAAGGTGGATTCGCAGACGCTGATGCAATTCATTGGCGAAGAACACCCGCAAACCATCGCGTTGCTGTTAAGCCACGTGCCCGCCTCATACGCCGCGGAAGTCTTGGGTGGCCTGGATTCCGAGAAACAACTGGATGTGATTCGCCGAGTGGCTTCCATCGGCCGCACCAGTCCCGATGCCATCGAGGAATTGGAATACGGTCTAGAACAACGGCTTTCCAGCATGGTGAATCAGAGCCACACGTCCGCAGGGGGCGTCGAAAGCGTCGCCGAAATCCTGAACGTTTGCGAACGATCCGTTGAACGGATGATCATGGAGTCCCTCGGTCGCGACGAACCGGAACTTTCCGATGACATTCGCCGCCTGATGTTCGTTTTCGAAGACATCGCCAAGTTGGGCGATCGCGATATTCAGGCGTTGCTGAAGAATGTCGAAACGGCTCAGTGGGCGATGGCTTTGAAGGGCGCCAGCGAAACGCTCCAGGAAAAGGTCATGAAGAACATGAGTTCACGTGCGGCCGAAAACCTGAAAGACGAGATGGGATTTCTGGGCAGCGTCCGCGTCAGCGAAGTGGAATCCGTGCAGCAAAAGATCGTCGACATCGTACGGCACCTCGAAGATACCGGCGAAATCTCTCGTCCCACTGGCGAAAACGAAGAAGAATACGTCAACTGATCGACGGTTCATGGAACAGCCGATCTCGCGGTCAACGTTCGGGCCGTCACCCAACCACGGATGCGTGCTAAGACGACGATACCGCGTGGGATTCGGAATCCACTGGAGGCTGTTCGGCAGTTTCGCCGGACAGGGAAGCCACAGTATCGGAAGTCTCGGTTTCAGGACGGCCAACTGTAGCGACCGCTGCGCCCTTGCCCTTCAGTTGGCGGCGTTCCAAGTCCAGCATGATCTTGGTGATCGGCGCCTTGCTCTCGTCCAATTTGGTCAGGAAATCTTCCAGGTTTTGGTAAATCGCCGTGCTCTTGCCCAAAGCGACCAGCTCTAATTTGCCAACTGAAATGTCGACCATTTCGTCGCCGTTTTGACGTTCCGCGAACAATGGAACTTCCATCACCATTTGCTGGGCACGCTCCGGAAGCCGCACACTTTGCCACGTTGCGTGATAACTCTCGTGAAGCCAAGGCATGGAGATATTGACCTTCATCTTGGCCAGATCGTGTTTCTTCGCGAATTCGACCAAGGGTTCCCACACCAGTTCCCATGGTGCGTCCCCCTGAAGCTGCAGTCGACGATGCTGCTTTGACTGCTCGCAACGTTCAGGGTGCATGAAAAACGATTCGATGAAGTGGGCGGCGCGATTAAAGATCAAGCGGGCTTCGCTATGTCCGAACGAGCGTGTCTGGATCAGAACAGCGATGACCAGAATGACGCCGAACATCGCCCACCACGGTTCGCTGTAGACTTCGCCCAATACCGCGACCACCGTCGTGACCAGACAGGCCAGACCAACCACGATCAATAGCCCGTGCGGTCCGTATTTCAATTGCAGCAGGTGGTGCATGTGACCGCGATCCGTTGCGTAGATGCTGCGTCCCGTCAAACGACGCCGCACAATGGCTGCCGAGGAATCAAACAGCGGAATCGCAAGAATCGCCATAGGTGCCGACGCGAGAACGGTAGATTCCTTCAAGTTGGACCAGATTGCCAAGGTTCCCACGAATAGGCCGATCATCATGCTGCCCGCATCACCAAGATAAATACTGGCGGGGGGTTTGTTGTAAACCAGGAAACCGAGCAAGGCGCCGGCGAGTGCAAATCCGACCACACCGGAAAGCGGCGAAGCCCCGACGAACCCCAATATGCCAAGTCCAATGGCGATGATCATTCCGACCGTGCTGGCCATCCCGTCGGCGCCGTCGATCAAGTTCAGCGCGTTGACCGCCAACAGCAACCAAAGCATGGTGACGGGAATGCTAAATACCCCCAGGCTGATCTCGTATCCGAACAAGCCGATCTGGTGAATCTGAGTTCCCGCACCGATCATCAAACCGATGATCACGATCTGCAGTAGCAACTTCTGTCGGCCACGCAACGACCACACGTCGTCAACCAGCCCGACAACCAGGATGGCGAGGGCGGCGCCAAAAAGCACGTACCAGCGCATCTGAATCGTCCCCAGCACGTGGTATCCAAGGGTTCGATCCAGAACCAGGGACAACGCAAAGGTGGTCGCCACTGAGAGAAAAACGGCGACTCCACCGGCCAAAGCGACCGGCTTCTCGTGCACCTTTCGCTCTGCATCAGGACGATCCACCAACCCGACCGTCCGCGCAAATGCTCGGACAATTCGAACCAATAACAGCGAACAAGCGAGGGAAAGGATGAACGAAATCGCAATCATCCATTGCATGGTGTGTTCCGCCGTGAAGAAATCAGAGTGGGAGTAGCATGTTGAGCAGGCGTCTGATCGTCGGTGTCCGAAAGCTTTGCCCAAGTCCATCAGCCATTCGAAACCGGCGATCGACCATCAGTATAAAAGTCCCCTCCACCAAACGAACCCGTGCATCGATCAAATTCCTATAGATTTCATGCGGGAAACGCTAGTTTTTGACTGACTTGTGCAATCCGCCCAATCGATACGGTTCGCTGCGTCGCTAACGCGACACACTGGCGAAACCTGAAGACAGGTGGCATTCCGCACGCCCCACGAGTGCCCAAAAGACGCCCATCAGCCCCCACCAGCGGTCTGTCTTGATGCGTCGGACCCGGACATTCCCGACGTCTGTCGCGACAGTGCAGAGCATTCTCAACGGTTCAGCCCGCGTTTCCGTCACTTTTGGCTAATCCGCAACGGCGGTTACGACGATTTGTATCCCAGGAGGGGGTTCCTGTCGTTCCGGCAGTATCCCTTGCGTAGAGACAAATCGAATGCCGCCAGCAGCCAAGGGGGGCCCAATGGCGATTCGCAAAATGACGGTAACGACCGCGTCAGCGGAATCTGTTACCCATAGCGACACTTCATCAACAAGCAGCTCCCGGTCCGACAAGCCGGATTCGTCGCGTCGTCGACGTTTCCGACTGCTTGCCAGCGGTTGTCTGGGTCTGGCTTTGGTCGCTTCGACCGGCTGCACCATGTTCAACACGGCCACGCAGTCACTGTGTGACGAGGGCTGCCTGAACGACTTCATGATGTCCCATCATCACCGAGTCATGGCCGCCCGCGCTTGGCAACGTGAAAAGAAGTGCTTCGGAAACCACCGAAACCTGCGAGACATCAAACGCGGGTTCATGGACGCCTATAAAGACGTCGCCAAAGGTGGAACCGGATGCACGCCGACCGTCGCACCTCGTGAATACTGGGGATGGCGGTACCAGTCCGCTGACGGACACGTCGCGGTGAACTCATGGTTCCAAGGCTATCCGATCGGCGTGAAAGCGGCCGAACAGGACGGAATTGGAAATTACGCCAGCATCCAAATGGCGAACTTGCCGACCCGTCAAACGTCCACACCGGGAACGGTCAATACGATCGCGCAGAAGAATCCGGAACCACCGAAACCATCGGTTTCAGAAATGATCCCGGTGCCGGGTGGCTATATCAGCCAAAACGGCGACTTCTACGACAAGAACGGAAACCTGGCTGGAAAGGGCACGGTCGTCGACCGTGCCATCGGAGAGCCGGTTGAAAGCGCGGTGCAAGTTCCCGCCATCGTCGCGGCCGACGACCAACCGGTCGAAGTTGCACCCTTGAAAGCGGACGTAGCACCGACGCAAGCCCAGCCGCCGGCCGTTTCACTGAACTTGAGCGACCAGGTCGGTGCGACGCCGATCCAAGCCGACGCCTATCAGTTGGACGAACCCAGTCAAGAAGAAATTGATGCCGTTATCGACGACATCTTTGGCAAACCGCAGTCTCCAGCGTCCGACGACGCGGATGACACGAACACGTTCGAGTCGATTCCGTTCACCTTCGAGTGAGCTGATAGGCCTTAGCAAGAGAGTTCAAGGATGACTAAGACACTTTCAGCCGGCCGGCGGATCCATCGCTGCATCAGGACGCTGCGAACCGCCGCAACCGCGCTTGCCGCCGGCGTCGCCGTGACGGCAATCACCGGCTGCAGCACGTTGACTCAACCGATCAACGGGGTGCCCGCGAATCGCCTGCCTCCGGAATTTTTCCCGGAGCCTAAAAACGACTTGGTCCCGGTCGACATCTCATTGCTGTCACTGGAACCACCGCGTGAATACTTGCTGGACGGTGGGGATATTTTGGGCGTGTACATCGAAGGCGTCCTGCCTTTCAACCCGCCCAACGAGCCGCCGGAACCGCCGCCGGTGAACTTCCCGGAAGCCGACAACACGCTGCCGCCATCGATCGGTTATCCGATCGCCATCCAAGACGATGGTACGCTGGCGCTGCCGTTGATCGAGCCGTTGGATGTTTCCGGTCTGACCCTGGAACAAGTGCGTGACAAGATCCGCGACGCCTACATCGATGAAGAAATCTTGATCGAAGAAAAGGCTCGTCCGATCGTCACGCTGATCCAAAAGCGGACCTACAACATCATCGTCATCCGTGAAGACGGACTGGGTGATGGTCGTACGAGCCGAGGTCTGCAGTCACAAGACGTCGCATCGCAGTTCATCCGTGGCGGTAGCGACCGCAGCGGTAGCGGTTCGATGGTCAAGCTGAATGCGTACGAGAACGACATCTTGCATGCATTGGTCGAAACCGGCGGCCTGCCAGGCTTGAACGCCAAAAACCAGGTCAAAGTGTTGCGGGCTAATCGTGCGAACCAAGAGAAGTATCGCGAGTTCGTCAAACAGTTCTATGCACAGCAAGAGTGTTTGCAACGCGACCCGTGCTACTGTCCGCCGGAACTTCCGGAAGACCCGTCGATCTTGAAGGTGCCGCTACGTGTTCGTCCGGGTGAATTCCCCGACATCAGCGATGAAGACATCACGCTGAATGATGGCGATATCGTGTACATCGAATCGCGTGAAACGGAAGTCTTCTACACCGGTGGTTTGTTGCCGGGTGGTGAATTCCCGCTGCCTCGTGACTATGACTTGGACGTGCTTGGTGCATTGGCCCTGGCCGGAGCCGGAGTCGGTGGTACGGCCCAAAACAGTGGTGGTGGAATCAGCCTTGGCCGTTCGCCGGTCGCTGGTGTACCGCCGGGACGCGTCTACATTCTTCGTAAGCTGCCTTGTAACCAGCAAGTTGCCATCGAAGTTGACATCTCCGAGGCGACCAACAATCCGTCGGCTCGGGTGCTGATTCAACCGGGCGACGTGGTACTGCTGCAGTACAAGTGCGAGGAAGAAATCATCAACGCCGGTATCGGAACGTTCTTCACCTTCGGGATTGCTGAGATCCTGAGGAACTAAGAACTCGCCACCAAACCGAAAGAAACGAACAACGCCCTCGGGAAGCATGCTTCTCGGGGGCGTTTTTTCGTTGTCAGACGCTCGTAGCCGCTCCAGCAATCGGTCGCCACGACAAACCTGGATTGCCCCAACGATCTACGGCTGATTCTTTGAAAACCCTCCGGCGCGAGGAACGCCATCGGCAGAGCCTGATGAGGGATCCGCTTCGCCAATCATCGACGGGAAAAAGCGATAGTAGTTGCCATAGGTGTACTTCAGGTTCGCTTGCGATCTGATTTTACCCATGGCCGCCATCCGCTGACGTGCCAGTTCCTGGTCGCCGATCAGCAGTTGGTATTGATTGCTGGAAAGCACAGCTCCGTCAGCATCCAGCAAAGACAGCGACACGTTGAACGAATCCTCGACCGTCGCATCGACCTTCCACTTCAGTTCGCCGATCGCGAGCGAACTGTCTTCGTCGACCAACGCAACGTCAAAATCTTTGACCGCCAAGTGCGCCCCATCGGAGTTTTTGATGACCAACTGAACCGTACAATCCTGATGCGATTGATAGGTGTCATTGATCAACCAAACCTTGGCATCCAATGACTCGCCGGGTTTCCATCGCCGTCGTTCAAAATCCAGACTGACCAGCAATGGTTGGTACGCTCGCTTAACGTACTCGTACGAACGTTTGGGTTGTTGATACGCATCAACGATCCCCCATTTCATGTCCGGCCAATACGTAATGAAGTGACACAGGGAGACTCCGCTGCACCTGGGTTTAGCACGCCGGAAATGCTCAACGGCCAGCTGAAAGATCGTGCCTTGGGCGTCCTGCGTCGCGTTGACAAATTCTTCCAACGATCCCGTACGTTCGTCACCAAAGCAATCAAAGTTCTGCATCCGCAAACGGTCCAAGTCGGCCCAGTGGTGCCCCCAACTCGGTCCGGGTGGCCAAAGCTCATCCGGCGGAATGAAACGCTTCAGGCTTTCGACGGACGGCACCGATGTGATCGCCAACTCGGGAACAATGGGGAAGTCCAGCGATCGGTACCAGTCTTCCATCAACCATCGGCCCATCGAATAGAAATAGGCCAACGCGTGCACCGCCTCTTTCGGCTTGTAACCGACACTCTGAGCGATCGCACAGGTCAGCGGGGAATCTGGCACATAGGGCAGATCGACGTGCTGTTGTAAGCGTCGCCCCAGTTCTTCAAGAAAACCTTTGGTGAAAACCGGATCAGCGGCTCGCAAGAAGGCCTCCTCGCCACCTTCGATCAAAATCAAAGATGGATGATTGCGGCGTTCCTTGATGACCGTCACTGCTTCCTGATAAATCCGTTCAACGAATGATGGCTCCTGAGAAATATTCGCCGTCCCCAAGGGAATGACGTCCTGCCAAACGGTCAGGCCCGCTTCATCGCAGTACTGATAAAACTCAGGAATCTCCGGCGGATGCCAGCCAAAGATGCGGATGTTGTTCATATTGGCCGCTTTGGCCAAATCGATCAGCGTCTTGTATTCATCCGGCGACGTGCGCCCCACAAAGATGTCCGGCGGCCCGCCCCAACATGCCGAACGAATGAAATGCCGCTTACCGTTCAGCATCACCGTGCGCGGAAAGCTAACCTCATCCGGACCGAACCCCGGATTCCATTCCATTTTGATTTGGCGAATTCCAAAGGTCTCGGTTTGTTGGTGATGAACGACATCGTCACAGCGCACTTCGATCGTTGCGTTGTACAGATTGGGTTTGCCCAGGTCCCAAGGCCACCAAAGTTGCGGATCGGTGATATCGATCTTCGCCGTCACCACTTGCTTACCAGGCTTCACTCGGGTCTGTACTTCAGTCGCCAAGGGTTCGGATGAGAAGTTTTTGCCTTCAATAGCAATGGGCATCTTGATCTCCATCGCCTGGTCCGCGTGGTTCTCGACAGTGACTTCGAACTCAACCCGCGATGAACCATCATCGCGAACCGCGGGCTTCACATAGACGTCATCGATCCGCACCTTGCCAGATGCCACCAACCGAACCGGACGCCAAATCCCGAACGGCACCAGATCACGCCAATAGTCACCAAACCACGGTGTCTTCAGCCCAGCCACCTTGTGATTGACCTGGGGTGGTGGATCCAGTTTGACCATCAAAATATTCCGGCCCTTGTCCCACCTGGGTCCGCTGTTGACGAAGTCCGTGACGTCAAATGCGAACGGGCTGAACATCCCTTCGTGACGGCCAAGCTTGTTCCCGTTCAGCCACACGTCGCATGCATAGTCGACACCGTCAAATTCCAGACGAACGACTTTGTCTTCCAGCGTTTCGCCGACGTCAAATTGCAGCGAATACCACCATTCATCCAACATGACCCACTGCGCCTTGGTGCTATTGCGTCCCCAATAGGGATCCTCCAAAACCCCAGCTTTCCAAAGGTCCGTATAGACGTCCCCGGGGACGCGGCCAGAAATCCACACGTGGGTTTCGATGTCAGCGGGTGGCAATTCGTGCAGCCCCTGGACCACACCCTGACCCGGACGCATTCGCTTCAGCTTCCAGCGATAGCCGCTGAGGTCTTGGACCAGGTTTCCACTTCGAACCAGATCCCCCGCGCCAGGCTGCGCTATTGCCGTCAGGCACGGTACGCAAAGGCAGCAGAGGGTGGCGACCGTCAAGACAGACAATCGAAACCGTTTTCGCGCAACGACCAAACCTCGTTGAATCCGCATGACCATCCCACTCGTCAATGACAACTTGAACCAAGAAGGGCTTCATCGTCACACGAATGTCGACAATCAACAACAGTCCCGCAGTGAGTCAAAACGTCACACTTCGTCGGAATCAAGCGTCGTATCGGCGGCAACCGCGATTTCGGTCCCGGTCAACGCAGCCTCACTGTCATCGGCGCCGCGTCGCAGCTTGCGTTCCGCCCGATAGATCTCTCGTTTCAAAATGCGAATTTCCAGCTCACGCTGATTCAGATCCTCTTTCAGCTTTTGAAGTTGCTTTTCCGGATCCGGCCGCAACAGTCGCTCCAAGACATCCCACAAAATCAGTGCCCGCAGGGCTTTGACCGCCGTCGCACGCATCCGATACATGCTGGCCAAGCGAGTCAACTTGGACACCCGCAACAACTTCGCCACCTTGGTGCTGCGGACCAGCGAAAGCGAGCGAAGAAACGACAGCAACGGCAGCAAGATGATTGCCAAGTCGATCCAGTTGGTGCGGATGTAATCGAACTTTTTCTCCGCCACACTGACCATCAGAATGAACTCCAGCGCGAAAGCAAACCAAATCACTCCGGTCGACACATGCAGAGCGAAACGCAACCACTCGTGCTGAACGACTTGGGCTTTGAAGAAGAATTCGATCGCCAGCACAGGCAAGATCAGCAATGCGATCGCAATCATTGGCAAGCTGAATGTGCGTTCCAGTCGTCGACGCAATCGCTTGTCACTGCGTCGCCACCCAAGGCCGGGCAACCACAATCGGCGATCCATCTCGACGCTGCGGGCGCACAAGCGCAAGGACGGACACAAGCAGAAAAGGAAGCCGTAAAAATGAAACCAGCGGTTCGCACGTGACCAAGAACGCGACAGCCAGTGAAACACCGACTCGGCGATGATCAACGGCCAGATCAACAGCAACAATGTCACCACGCGATGCTGCGTCGCAAGTTCTTCCCTTTGCGTTTGCGGATCCAACCCCAAGCCGATCGCGCGTGCTTGGCCGATATCGGCCAGATTCAGTTCCTGTTCCGGATCGACTTCTTCCAAAGCGACCAAGGCAGATTCACGCAAGTTGGGCACGTCGACCCACAGCACGACCAAACAAGCTTGCCCGACCAGAAATGCCAGCGACAACCAAAAGAACAGCGGTGCCGTCATCCGAGCGATCGTGATTCGAGTTGCCGCGGATAGCATCGTCATCGCCTTTCGTTTGTTCCTTCCGTCGTGTGGGCTCGGTGCACTCGGGCCGGTGACTGTCGTTTCATGCGTCGAAGTTCGGGCAGCGATCGATCGCCCCAGTACGTCGCCGCCGGTCCTGCGAAACGACGTTTCCTTTTTTTTCGACGCGGTGGACGCCGCCCAAAACCCCTAGCGTCGCCTTGGTTCGGATGTGACCAAACCGGGGCAACTCTTTAGGCCAGTTTCACGGCGATTCGGGGCGCGAGAGCCCGTCGAAGAGCCGCCAAACGCTGCCGTTCGCAGCAAAACCGGGCCGACACGAACATCCCGTGTGTTTTCGCATCTCCCAAGGGAACTTGCAAACACTCCACCGACGCTGATTCGCCCTTGCCAGGGGAATCCAAAATTTCTTACCTGCGGTGAAGATTTGCTCAAGTCCGCCGTGACGCGCCCTTTGATTTGAATCCGAAACGGTGAATTGCCCCTGGTGATTCGGTCACACGCCAAGTTCGAAGCCACTTAGTCTCTCATGCCCTACGGCCTCTACCTCTCTGCCGCCGGCGCGCATGCCCAGGACCAGCGTCTGCGCACGCTGAGTCACAATTTGGCCAATGTGGAAACGCCCGGCTTCAAGCCTCAGGAAACGATCCTTCAAGCACGATTCGCGGAATTGATCGAACGCGGTGAAATCAGTGAAGGCCTGGGCGGAGCCGACGATTTGGGCGGCGGAGTCACGATCCAGCCCACGCAAACGGCTTTCGACGTCGGTCCGATCCAAGTCACCGGCCGGAAAACCGACTTTGCCATCCATGACCGCGAAGCTTTCTTCGTCATCCAACATGGCGAAGAACAGATGATGACGCGAGCCGGCGAATTTGTGCTGGATTCGCGCGGCTACTTGGTCACCCAAAACGGACACCAAGTGCTTGCGTCCGACGGCAGCCCGATTCAATTACAGTCCGATCGGCCGTTCGATGTGGGTCCCCAGGGAACACTGATCCAGGGAAACAATCGCTGGTCGCTGATGCTGGCCAAACCCAAACAGCTGGGTGATTTGGAGCATCTGGGTGGCAACCTGTTCAAGCCGACCAAGTCGTTTGACCTTGTGTCCCCGCAAGAACGCGACGTAGTAGCGGGTTCGCTGGAAAAATCATCCGTCCGGCCCACCAACGCCATGATGGAATTGATCGAGACCAGTCGAGTCTACGAAGCCAACGTCCAAATGATCAAAAACCAAGACAACCTGATGGGGTCTCTCGTCGGTCGTCTGCTGCAGTAATCGTGACCTTGCGGCCACGAACCCGTTCGTAATTCACTTCGTCAATCTGCCGCGTCAACGGAAAACCAAACATGAGTGTTCAAACGCTGTACACCGCCGCGACCGGCATGGAAGCGATGGAAACCAAGTTGGACGTGATCGCCAACAACTTGGCCAACGTCAACACGACCGGCTTCAAGAAAGACCGCGCAAACTTCGAAGACTTGCTGTACCGAACGGAAGTTTACCCGGGGGTTCGTGACGCCACACAGACGCCAACCGCCGTGGGAACACAAGTCGGCTTGGGCGTTCGGGTGACCAGCACCCAGACCGATCATCGCCAGGGCACGCTGCAACAAACCGGTCGTGAATTGGACATCGCAATTCAAGGCGACGGATTCTTGCGTGTGCTTGATCCATCCAGCCAACAACCGATGTACACACGGGCCGGCAACCTGGACATCAATGCCGACGGAAATCTGGTGATCGGATCGGCTCAAACCGGCCGCTTGTTGGATCCGCCGGTCAACATCCCGCCGGACGCGACCAAAATTGTGATCAACAGCAACGGCGAAGTCATGGTTCGACAGCCGGGCGTGACCGAACTGGCCGTCCAAGGCCAAATTCAAATGTCCCAATTCATCAACCCCGATGGATTGTTGAAAGTCGGCGAAAACATGTACGAAGCGACGGACGCGTCGGGACCGGAACAGGTCAGCAATCCGGGAGTCGACGGTTTGGGATTGCTGCGACAAGGCAACTTGGAAGCATCCAATGTGGAACCCGTTCAAGAACTGATCGATCTGATCACCACGCAACGCGCGTTCGAGATGAACAGCCAAGCGGTCCAAGCCGGTGACCAAGTGATGCAAAACATCTCCAACCTGCGTCGGTTCTAACCGGTTTGATCGTTAGCGGGTCGCGATCCTGCATCCATACGCAGATGCCGAATCGCCCCCCCCACCCAACCCTTCGCAAAGGAACACAGTGAACCAGGTGGCCGCCGCAAACCGTTGTCAACCCACGTCGATCGCTCGATCGGCGTTGTTTGCTGCGCTGCTGATTGGATGGTGTTGGAATCCTTCGACGATCACGTGTTTCGCACAGGAATCACCAACAGCCCCGTCGACATCGGAACTGAACGACGAACCCGTCAAATCGCTTTGGCGTTTCCGCTGTGTTGGACGGACGAATCTGGAAACGACGGTCATCCGATTGGGCGACGTTGCCGAACCGATCGGAGTCCCCACGGACGTTTGGACGCGACTTCGGGGCGGCGTCATTGGTCTGATCCCCGTCGGCCAGGGCCGTGCAAGAATCGAGCGGGACCGTTTGGCAGAGGCGGTCGCAAGATCCGAGGGCACCGATCAACCGATCGAATGGATCGGCCCGGACATGATCGAAGTCTCGTTGCGAAAACAGCATCCACCATCCCAAAGCCTTGCCGGACCGTCTCCGCTGCAACGGTTGGGTGACCGTCTGGCACCAAGACCATCTTCCGTGCAAAAGGTATCGGCACCGAACAAATCGAGCCCAGGGATTTCGGCCTCACTGGCGTCCACCAGATCCCCGGTTCGACAATCGACCAACGGCTCGGCACCTACCTCCATGCCCGTGGCGGATCCGCCATCGCCGCATGTCGTATCGCGACTGGAATCTTGGATCCGAATGTCGGTTCAGCGTCAAAATCCCGAGTTGATGAAGCACTATGACGTTCAATTGGCGTCGTCACCGGAAAACCTAGCCGGATTCACGCAACTTCAATCGGCCGGCGGAATCATGCACACCAGTTTCCGCGAAGCCGTGTTGCCGCCCCATGAACCTTCCGAGCAATCGACACCGATCCGACGAGCGATCATGGTGACCGGACGCGGGGTGGACGGCCCCATCGATGCCCAAGTTGTGCTTCAGTTGAAGCCGCATCCCATGGTCGTTGCTCCAAAGATGCCACTGCGTCGCGGCCATCGAATTCGCGTGGAAGATCTAACCTGGGTTCCCGTCCCGGAAGACCAGCAACGTGACGACTACAGTTCCGACGTCGACGACTTCATCGGGAAAGAGATCGTGGGTCTGGCACGACAAGACGCGCCGCTTTCGGTATCGGCAGTGGCGCCGCCGGTCCTGATCCATCGCGGTGATCAAATCGAATTGCGAGTCGTCGGTGGCGGAGTCCGCGTCACCACGATGGCCAAGGCGCTGGACGACGGTCATTTATCACAGTTGATCGAAGTCGAGACGGCCGAACCGAGACGCCGAATGGTCGCCCGCGTCGCTGCGTCCGGCCTTGCCGAAATCGTGACTCGGTCCCCCAGAGTGCGCTAATGCAAAATTCAACAAACACAAACGCACCTTCGATCATCGGCCCACGGGGGTTACCGATCATGGCGCTGCTGTTGAGCGTTTCACTGGTGTCGCCATCATTGGGGTTGGCCCAGTCGACTTCGCTCTTTCACGGCGATGATGTCAACGGATCGTCGCAAGGGTCCGGCGGACAAGTGGTCGGACCACATGGATCCGATACACCGGTGATCTCCGCACCCTACGGTCAAACTCCGCCGCCGCATCCGGGGCTGGCTGCGGTCAGTTGGACGTACACCCCGCCGTTGCCCCGTCGAGTTTTCCAGATCCACGATATCGTCACCATCCGGGTCGACGAAATCGCTCGCGTCCTGGCCGAGGGAAGCGCCGAAAGTCGCAAAATTACTCAGTACAGCGCCGTGCTAAGCGATTGGATCCGCTTGACCCAGGGCCGGTTGCAACCCGACGAACAGCCCAACGGCGACCCCAGCGTCGCGGGAAACACAAACAACCAATATCGCGCCGAATCGGACGTCGACACCAGCGAAGCTTTGACCTTCAACATTGCCGCTCGCATCGTCGACATTCGGCCCAACGGCAATCTGGTTTTGGAAGCCCGCAAGAAGTTTCGGGTCAACGACAACCTTTGGGAAACTGCACTATCAGGCATCTGTCGCGCCCAAGACGTGGGCCCCGACAACGTTGTGCTTAGCCGTGACCTGATCGATCTGGAAATTGACAAGCAAGATCAAGGACAATTGCGGGACGGATACAAACGAGGCTGGTTCACGCGTTGGTTCGACCGACTCCAGCCCTTCTGATCGCACGGACGCGAATCGGATGAAGAACAAACCCACCGACAAGGACGTCCCAATGCCGTCGCCCGATCCGAAACGATCGACCGATCGCACAATCGATCCGACACGATTTTGCGAAACCGTTTTGCTCCGGTGCATCGCGGTGTTTTCATTGCTGGTGTTCATCACTTTGGAAAACCGATGCGATGCCGCCGGGATGCGTCTGGGCGACATTTGTCGTGTCCGTGGCCAGGAAACGAACACACTGCAAGGCCTGGGGCTGGTGGTCGGATTGCGGGGAACCGGTGACGGTGACGCTGCGACCACCTCGCGTGCCTTGGCCCGAGCCATGCAATTGATGGGCGGTCCCGTCTCCAGTGACACGACGGGGCAATTGAACCTGGACGACGTTGCCGATGCCAAAAACGTGGCGATGGTCGTTGTGACCGCGGTCGTCCCCGCCGTGGGTGCCCAGCAAGGTGATTTGCTGGACGTGTCAGTCAGTGCTATCAGCGCCAAAAGCCTGGAAGGTGGTCGGCTATTGACCACGCCGATGCTGGGGCCGCGAACCGATGACCGGAATGTGTATGCCTTGGCACAGGGCCAATTGCGAGTGTCGCCTGACGGGCCGGCGACAGTGGCGACCGTCGAAGGCGGGGCCAAAATGGAATCCACCATCAAAGCGAACTTCCATACCGACGGGCGGATCACACTGATCCTGGATCAGGACTTTGCCGACTTCATCACTGCCCAACGGGTCGAAGACGAAATCAATAACTACATGGCGATCATCGCGGGCGATTCCGCAACGGCATCGCGGGGTGGATTGGCAAACGGATCCAACCTGACCCCCGGATCGGCACGACTTAGTAGCAACCTTTCGACCGCCCGCGCGATCGATCAACTGCACATCGAAGTCGAAATTCCCGAATTGGATCGCAGCAGCCCCGTCCGTTTCATCTCCTTGCTGCTGGACACCACCATCCATTTACAGTCCAAATCCAACCGCGTCGTGATCAATGAATCCGATGGCATCGTGGTTATCGGCAAAGACGTGGAAATTGCGCCGGTCCTGGTGACGCATCGCAATCTTCGAATCGAAGCCGGCGGACCTGAGTTTGTGGAAATCGGTCAAGACGCTTCGCCGGAAACCAACGCCAAGTTGAAAGATTTGGCCGACGCATTGAACGCGTTGGATGTTTCCACCGAAGATCTGATTGCGATTATCAAGACACTCAAGGCCAAAGGTGACTTGTACGGCGAAGTCGTTTTTCAGTAGTGATTGATCTGCAGTCCGGTTGCCTCATCGCGCGGACCGATTGTCCCACCCGAGTGCTTCGTTTCCAAAAGTGTTTCGATGAACGTCCTGCCCAGCCAGAATTCATTCGGTTCCCACTTGGCTGCCGCACCGCGGCGTCCCAATTTGGAAAGCGAATCCCCCTTGGATGCGGCGTCAAAGTCGGCCGGCGAATCAGAACCTCTGCGTGAAGCTTTCCAAGACTTCGTCGGGCAAACCATGTTCGGTTCGATGTTGAAGGCCATGCGTCAAACGACGGGCAAACCGGCGTACATGCATGGTGGTCGTGCCGAAGAAGTGTTTCAAAACCAAATGGACCAATACATCGTCGAAGACCTGACCGAATCATCAGCGTCGACGATCAGCGATCCAATGTTCGAACTGTTCAACCTGCAGCGACAATCATGACAAATCCAACATGGCAACAACGTGTCGCCGATTACGCCGACCGTCTGGCCGAAATCAATGAATCCATCGACCTGATTTTGGACGAGACACGTGTCGGCACGATCAACGTCAAAAGTGAGGAGCTGAAAGCTTCACAGGAAGCGTTGTCCGCCCAGGTACAAAACCTGCAAAACATGCTGGCCGAACGCGAGGAATTGCTGGCCGCCGATGACGCGGTGGGCAGCGGAACGACCTTGCGAACGCGCTTGATATCGACGCGTCGGATCGATGACGCACGCCTGGCCAAACGTCTGGACGAAGTCGGCCGTCAAATCGAAGTCACGCGGGAACGTTCGGTCGCCCTATTCGTTTGCCAATATCACCTGGCAAATCTGGGCCAAGAACTGATCCGTCTGCTGAGCGGATCGACCGGTGGCGACACGTACGGACACAAAATTGGCAAACCGGACACGACCGAACGTGGTCGCGGTGGCGGGCTATTCAACGAAGCGGCCTGATTTCAAACGATGCCACGAAACTTGCGTGGCATTGAGTTGAACACGACGCTTACGCCGGCACCATCGCCGCGACGGCGGGCTTCTTTGCCGTGACGCCGGTGGCCGATGCGTCGATGAAGTCCGTGCTGATTCCCAAGTCGGACAACAACAACCGCGACGTGATGCGGCTGGATTCATAGATCACCGGCAAACCGCTGCCGGGATGCGTTCCGCCGCCGACCAAGTACACACCGTCCAATTCCTCAAATCGGTTTTGCGGGCGACGGTGCAGCATCTGTCCCAAATTGTGGGCCAAATTAAAAGTGGCGCCGCGATAGATCGCGTAGTCCTTCTTCCAGTCCACCGGCGTGATCCGGTGTTCGGTGCGAATACGATCTCGCACGTCGGTCAGGCCGATCTTGGCCAACTGATCCAACGTTTTTTCACGCAGCGGATCCGCGTGGACCGACCAATCGACATTGGCGTGTTCGTGAGTGACGGGCACCAAAACGTACAAAGTGCTTTGACCGTGCGGAGCCAAGGATGGATCCGTCACGCAAGCGTTCTGGACGTAAACCGACGGATCATCGCTGAGAACATGGTCGTGTTCAATGTCGCAAAGGTTTTGTTCGTAATCCGAGCTGATGTAGATGTTGTGGTGCGGCAGGTCTTCGTACAAACCGTCGATCCCCAAGTACAGCATGTACGTGCTGCACGAATAACGTTTCTTCGCCAGTTGCTGATCACTCCATCGCCGACGCATCGCATTGGGAATGTTCTTGCTGATCCAATCGGCGAAATCGGCGTTGATCACAAAGCTGTCAGCTTCATAGCGTTCATCATTGGTATGCAAGGCTTTCAATCGCCGACCCTGCAGTTCCACCGAACGGACTTCCTGGTCCAAGTGAACCTTCACGCCCATCGACCGGGCCAAATCGGCCATCACTTCGCTAACACGACTGCACCCACCCATCGGGTGATAGACGCCGTGTTCGTATTCCAAGAACGACAGGATGCTGAACAAGCTGGGGCAGTTGAACGGGGACATCCCCAAATACTTTGATTGGAACGCGAACGCGATGACCAGTCGTGGGTCTTGGAAGTACCGTTGCAGTTCGCGTCCCAACGAACGCTGCGGATTCACATAAAGCGCGGCCGCCAGAACGGACGGACGCAGCAGATCCATTGGTGACGAAAACGGTGATTCCAAAATCGGCCGAAAGCGTTCCAGCTTGACCCGATTGTCGTCGATGTATCGCCGCAGGGCTCCGACGTCGCCAGGCGAAATCTGGGCGATTTGGCGATCCATTTCGTCCATGTCGGCGGAACAATCCAGCACACCTCCGCCGCCGAACGTCAATCGATACTGGATGTCCAACCGTTGCATCGGACACTCATCCATGAGGTCATAGCCACAGGATGCAAAGATCTCCGTCAGCACCCGAGGGTACAGAAAGAACGTCGGCCCACAATCGAAACGAAAGCCGTCTTGATGGATTGCCGATGTCCGCCCGCCGACGCGATCCCGCCGTTCCAAGACGGTCACATCACAACCGGCTTTGGCCAATTGCATGGCACTTGCTAACCCGCCAGGCCCCGCCCCGACAATGACAATCTTCTTGGTCGCCAACGATTCTTCCCTTCCACCGAACCCAAATTGACACGGCCGGGAGTCGCCCGAACCGCCGTCACTGTAGAGCCTTGCCGAGTCCCTGGGGAACCAAACGCGGCTTCAATACGTGCCCTTCAGCATTCCCGCTTCGATTTGTCGCCGCACAATCCGCCCAATCTGTACGTCTTCAAACGGCTTGTCGGGGATCTCCGCGCGGTCGGCCAACAGCTTCGCCCGCAAAACCGTCTCCTTGACCGCCTGGTCATTCAGCGGATCAATCAACACCTGGACCATCAACGGATCATCACTGGGACGCATCACTGGTTTCAACGCATCGGTCACATCGATCCGAACGGCTTCTTGCAATTCGATAGCACGGCGTAAGCGAGAAAGCTGCAACCGCGCCTCGTCAGCCAGTTCGGGATCTCGCGTTTGGGCATAGGCTTCGACTGCCTGCAAATCCCCCCATTCGACGACGGGCAGATTGACCAAACGCTGCAGCACGCCGCTGGCCTGCCAATTTTCGACATTGTCCGCTTTCATATCACGGATGAAGTCTTCGAATTGTTCCAGGACCGCGGCTTTGTCATCCGATTCCAAACGACTCTGCTGGACCATCGGCACAAAGTTCTTTTCCATCGTCACGATGGCCATCTCGGTACGCTTGCCGAAAATCACCCATGCCGACAAGCCGCAACCGATGCAGAACACCATGCCCATGATCAGCGTGGCGGCAAGGATCGCCGGGAAACACCCCGCCTTTTCCTCTTCATCGCCTGTCACCGCGCCGGCCTGTGCATGCTCAGGAGTTTCAGGTCGGGGGGAATCGTCGGTCACGGCAATGTCACGAGGGTTGGCGACGCAGAAACGGTGTCAGTCCAGACGGTCATCGAACCGCCGGTGGTGGCGAAAGCTGCACCTGCGACAGGCCGATTGTCCGGTACACGTTATCGTCGTTGACGCATGGCGTGAAAAGGACGGACGCGGCACCGGCATGTCGCATCCACCGAGAATCCATTCAGCTTGGCCTTGGATGGTCAACGGAAAAGTGACCGTAAAAACGAATCACGCCTACAATGCATCTAGGCGGAATCACCACCAGATCAATCGTGGTGCCGGTCAGGCTTGATGCACTTCGGCGTTCGATCGACACACCCTAGCGCTGCGGTCAAGCAATGGGTCCGTCCGGTATCCCGTTGGACACAATACAAAGGATCATGTCTTGCCCACGCATGAACCCGAATCGCCGTCGACAGACCCCGCATCGGATGCCCGGCGTGATGCGGCCGCAGCCATCGAACTGGCTGCCGATTTATTGACGGAATCTCGACGTCTGCAAACGCCGCAAGAACGACGCCAGCAATCCGAACTGGATCGCATGCTCGGCCACGATGGCGACAAAGCCACGCTGGTGGAAATGACCGATCAAGCGTTTCGCACGCACACGTCGGCGCGGGTGGCGGACCAGATGACTCATCTGTTGGATCTGCAAGGCATCCCTCGCTTTTTCAACCCGGTCGAACAAGCGATGCTGAAAGGATTCCAAGCGTTCGGCGAATACTTGCCCGGCGTGGCGGTGCCGCTGGTCAAAGAAAAGATGCGTCGTGAAACGGCGAACGTGATATTGCCGGCCGAACCTGACTTATTGGCTTCCCATCTGGAATCGCGTCAGAGCCATGGCGTGGCCATGAACGTCAACTTGTTGGGCGAGGCATTGTTGGGCGAAGACGAAACACGACGGCGGATGCAAGCGTTTTGCGATCTGTTGCGGATGCCCACGGTGCAGTGCATCTCCGTCAAGCTAACGACGCTGTACAGCCAAGTTTCTGCGTTGGCTCGCGATCACACGATTCGTGCGGTGTCCAATCGCTTGGAACGTTTGTATCGCAACGCCAACCATGACGACGGCAATGGTCATCGGCAAGCCAAATTTGTTTATTTGGACATGGAGGAGTACAGCGACTTGTACTTAACCGCCGAGGTGTTACGCACGACGTTGCAGCGTGACGACTTGGAATCGGTGAAGGCGGGAATCGCGTTACAAGCCTATATCCCCGATTCTTTTCTGGTGATGTGCGATCTGATCCAGTGGTCATCCGATCGCGTGAAGTCGGGCGGTGTTCCCCTGACGATCCGCTTGGTCAAAGGTGCCAACTTGGAAATGGAACGCGTCCATGCGTCCGTTAGCGGTTGGCCGCTTGCACCGTACACCAACAAGCATGACACAGATGCTAATTACAAGCGGATGCTGAGGGAATTGATCACCGCAGCATCGGCCGGACACGTCCGAGTCGGTGTCGCGTCACACAACTTGTTTGATGTGGCGTTGGCGATGATTTGGACTCAAAGCCTCGGTGCCGCCGACGCCGTCCAGTTCGAAATGCTGGAAGGCATGGCCAATCATCAACGACGTGCGCTGACCGAACGTGATGCATCGATGTTGTTGTACGCACCGGCATGTCGCAAGAAAGACTTCTTACACGCGATCACATATTTGATTCGCCGACTGGATGAAAACACGGGTGCGGAAAACTTCTTGCGACACGCGTATCGCTTGCAGCCCGACACACCTGATTTCAAGTTGCTGGCAGATCGATTCGAAGCCGCCTTGATCGAAAGCCCAAGTGTTTCGGTACAACGACGCCGAACCCAAAACCGCTGTCGGCCACCAACACCGCCACCGGTGGCAAAACACTGGACGCAATTTGCCAACGAACCCGATACCGATTGGTCGCTGCTGTACCACGGGCATTGGGCTCGGGAAACACTGGATCAATGGCAAACAAAGTGCGACGACAACGCGATATGCGTGACTCCGGTGATTGCCGGACATTCGGTGGCGGAATCTGCCAACGATGATGGGGCGGACGCACAGCCGTGGTTCACGACCGACGACGTGTCGCGTCCCGGCGTGGTCACCTGTCGCTATCAAAAGGCCGATATCGCCGCGGTGATGACGGCGGTGGACATGGCATCGCAATCGACGTGGGCCGCCGACCGATCCGTCGACGATCGTCACGCGGTGCTTCGCAAGGTCGCTCAACTTGTCCGCACTCGACGTGGCGATTTGATCGGCAGCATGGTGGCGGGTGCCGGGAAGACCGTCGCCGAAGCCGACCCCGAAGTCAGCGAGGCCGTGGATTTCCTGGAGTTCTATCCGCTGACGATGAAGGCCTGGGACGAATGCCCTGGCATCGAATGTCGTCCTCGCGGCGTGGTGTCGGTGATCACACCATGGAATTTTCCGCTGGCGATTGCGTGCGGCGGGATCTCGGCAGCGATTTCGGCGGGTAATCCCGTCGTGTTGAAACCTTCGACGCAAACGTTGCTGCCGGCATGGTTGCTGTGCCAAGCCTTCTGGGATGCGGGCGTGCCCATCGAAGCGTTGCAGATGATCGTCTGTGACGACGACGTCGCCGAAGAATGCCTGGTCAAGAATCCAACGGTCGACACCGTGGTGCTGACCGGCGGAACGTCGACCGCGATGCGAATGCTGGACGTTCGTCCGGACCTGCACCTGTTGGCCGAAACCGGTGGCAAGAACGTGACTATTGTCACGGCAATGGCGGACCGCGACTTAGCGATCAAACATGTGTTGCACTCGGCTTTCGGACACAGCGGTCAAAAATGCAGTGCGACTTCGCTGCTGTTGCTGGAAAACGAAGTCTTCGACGATCCAGTGTTTCGCGAAACCTTGGCGGACGCGGTTCGCAGTCTGCCCGTGGGATCCGCGTGGGACTTGCACACCCGCGTGACCCCTTTGGTCGATCCGCCGACGGAAAAGCTTCGGCGTGGTCTACAGGAATTGGAAAGCGATGAAACCTGGCTGGTGATGTCCGAACGAGTCGACGGTCATCCGACTCTGTACCGACCGGGGGTGAAGTGGAACGTCCAGCCGGGAAGCTTTACTCACACCACCGAATTGTTCGGTCCCGTGTTGGGCGTGATGCGTTTCGGGCGTCTGGAAGAAGCGATCGAGATGGTTCGCAACACGGGCTATGGGTTGACCAGCGGATTAGAGAGCCTGGACGATCGCGAGATCCAACTGTGGCGTGAATCCATCCCCGCAGGCAACCTGTACATCAACCGTCCGACAACGGGTGCGATTGTTTTGCGACAACCGTTCGGCGGTGTGGGTCTTTCTGCCTATGGTCCGGGAATCAAAGCGGGCGGACCGAACTATGTTTTGGCACTTTCGCGCGTCAATCACACCAACGATTGGGAACCGACCGAAAAAGAAGCCGACACGCCGCACCAGTCTTTGGATCCATTTCGTCAGTGGATGAAAGACAACCAAACGTCTGAATCTGTTTTTGGCAGTGCCCAACGCTTGCGATTCCAGCGTGCCGTCGCGTCGCAAACGCTGGCTCATCAGACCGACTTTGCGAAAGAACACGACACCTTTCAGTTGGTCGGGCAGGATAATGTTCGGCGTTATCGTCCGGTCGACGGAATGACGATACGGATTGAGCCAGGCGATGATTTGGCCGATGCAGTGGTGGCAATCTCGGCTGCCGTATGCGTGGGAACTCCGATCACACTTTCCCTTTCACCTGAAATGGATGAAGCCGCCCGCGATTGGCTGGAAAGTAGTGCCGATTGGTTACCAAGCCTGATCGATCCGATCGAAGAAACGATGGCGCAATTGGTACATCGGATCGAAGCTGGGTGCATCAGCCGACTTCGCACCGTGTCGGTCGCCGGCGAGTCCATCCGGCGTGCATGCGGCCAAAGGTTCATTACCGTGATTGCTGAACCGGTTGTCGATCATGGACGCATCGAATGTCTGCGGTACTTGAACGAACAATCCATTTCGCACGACTACCACCGATATGGAAACCTGGGACGCCGATCCGCACGTTTCGAACGCGGTTCAGCAACGCGGTCTGAATGACGCGATCAGCGGGTCGTTCCGAAACGACTTCACCGAACCAGTCGTACGATCAAAACGTGTCACGCCAGGTACCATCGCTGCAACGAATCCTTCGCCCCGGCATCGCCGCGGTCACCAGAATCATCCGCGTCCATGTTCCACGCTGTCGGTGACTTACCATCCAGTTCACTGTGTCGATGATCACATTCGATGCGATGCTGACGCAGCGATTTCAGTTCACCCCAATCATCGAACAAATTGGGACGCAGCATCTTGATCACCGATTGTGCGACCCGCCGGTTGGCCTGAGGTAGCGCGGGAGTTCGATCGACGTGACGCGAGAGCGTGTTCATCATCGACGCATTCAACAAAGCCGCGGCGGCGCTGTATCCGATCGTTGGCCCCAGTTCGGCAGTTTCATCGGCATAGCTGCGAATCAATTCTTTGTCGAAACCGTACTTCATCGCCGTCGACAATCGAACCGGCATGCGTCCCAGCAAAGCGTCGGTCCAGCGTTCCACCGTCATTCGCAATCGATTCAAGCGAACCGCGTCGGTCACGCGACAACCGCGATTGTGCAGCATCAAAAACTGGACGCGGTTCCGTGCATCCAAGTGACTGGACTGAATCGCGTCGGTGATGGGACTCAGGTCTTGCTTGCCCGAACCAACCGGCGTTTCCTTATCGGATGAAGCAGCCGAAGCGTCGCCTGACGAAGACGCGTCGCGATCCTTGTCATGGGACATGCTGTATCCCGGAACCGAATCGCCACCGACAACGATTTCGCCCCAAGGATCGATCGCCCAGTCGTCCGCGTCGGGCAGGGGGCCATCGATGGCGTCTTCATCAGACCAAGTCTTGGCGCAAATCGGTGCCGATCGGAACTGTTGATCCGAAGCGGCGGCCAAGCATGCGACCACACGCGACAGCATTTCGCTGACCAAAATTTCCTGTAACACCACCAGGTGATCATCCCACCAACGCCGCAGTGCGACCCAATCGCCGGCCTGATGCGCTTGTCGATTCCGAGCCATCGCTTGATGCCACAAATCGGAACGCGATCGACAGGCCACCCAATAGTCGGTCAGAGCGCGGGGACAGATCGCGTCTTCGCGGTATGCGATGGCGTGACCTCGTTGGGCCAGCAGCGAAGCCAGATTGGCCAACTGTAAACAGTGCATGGGCGGTCTTGGCAGACGGGGCAAATGGTCGGACGCCAAAGTCGTTCGGAGGTGGACCGTTCGAAAACGACGCGATGATGCCGACACGTCTTTCCCCCGCGCTGACGTGCCGGCGACACGATGCAAAAGCAGACGATGTGCCGACCGCCCGCGACCGCGTTGCCACAGATCGCCATGGGCGTCCCGTGAATAATTGAAATGCCCGGAAATTGCGGGATCCAGCGCTCGTTCACCGCATTGCGAATGTTCCGCGTGAACCGCATCGGCAACGCCCAACGGCAAAAGCAATGTTGCCTGCCGGCATCACGGACGTTGCGTCCCGGCGACATCGATGTCGCAAAACCGGCGGATCGGCTGGTGGGATGGGCGGACAAGAAGAGGCCGGATGTTCCGCCGGCGCATAAAAAAAACGGCCCGGGTTTTGTGCCCCAACCTGCCGATGCTCACCCATCGGACGGCTGAAAAAAAACCCGGGCCGCTCACCGGAGCAGCACTCGTAGTTCGCGTGCCCCACACATGCTCATTATGAGCAACTGCTCCTGTCTTTATTATCGAACATGTTTCGTTTTGCGTCCTGAAAAAGGCTGTAAAAACACAGATTTCAGGGTTTCGACGTCGCTATCATCCCCCACAGCAGTTGACACCATTCCACCCACTGAACCTCTGTCAGGTCAGGATTTTCCGGTTGCGATGAACGGACGGATTTCTGACACTGGTCGACGAATCCGTCGGCCGACGGGTACCAATCGGGGAATTCCGATTGCAGGGCGATTTCGACAGGATGCTGTCCGGCACCGCGGAACCAATACTTGGCGTTGCCGTAATCGCCTTCGCGGCGGTGCATCACGCCATGCAGATAGCTGCCGGTGGGCGTGTGCAGACGTTGGCTGATGCTGTGGCTGCGGTCCAGATCGCCGGCCAACAACCACAGCGTGCTGGCGATCGGATCCCGGTTGGCCGCGGCAGACGCCAGACACCACTGTTTCGCGGGCGTGCCGGTCAGGAAGTCATCCAATGGGGCATCGCGGCCGCTGTCATCCAACGGTGGCACGGCGGCGGCGACGATTCGATCGACCAATTCGCCGTCCAAAGCTTGCCTCAATTGGCTTTCAAAGTCGCCGTCGGTCGAGTGGCCTGATCCGATGATCCGCAGTTGGGGCATGGCTGGAGTTGACTCTATCTGATCGAGATTCGTGTTGTTAGACTGTTCGCCCTTAGCATCAACGGCGATGCCCAGCGATTGACGTTGTGGCCGCCTAATTTACTAACCGATCACGGCACCACCACCGATGACCAACGGCGAACAGACGCCCGAAACCGGGTCCCCTGCGTCGGACAGCGCCAGCCCGCAAGATCCCGCCAACGCAACCGCCCCCACACCACGCCCGGACGACGCTGTCCCGAATCCGGAAAACACTTCGGAAAACTCGGTGACGTCGGAATCGGCGCCGGTGGACACGCCGTCGGCCGCCCCGGCCGCGGATTCCGAAACGTCCAGCGGTGACGATGCCAAACCGGTGGCACGAGGCAGCGGTCCGCTTGCCTCACGTGGACTGGGACTGGCCAAACCCGCGTCGCCGGTCGCGACGACCGACGCCGGGGCCGCTTCATCGGACAAGCCTGCCAAGAAGAAAAAGCCGGGCGGCAAAAAGGCCCCGCGTCCTCGCTTGGCCGGCGAGCGAGGTTCGACCGACAACGCTCCCAAAGTCGTTCCCAGCGGCGTGACCACTCCGGCCGCCGCCAAGGCGCCGCCCAAGCAGGGCAAGGTCGCCGTCCCGAGTTTGCGGCAACCGTTGTCCGACGACTTGCAGGCCGAACTGGACATGCAACTGGCCGATTCGGACATCGATTCGATTCTGGGTGGCGGTGCCGGTATGCCGGACCGCAAAGAACCGCTGGCCGAAGGTTCGCGGTTACAAGGTCGCGTTCTGAAAATCCATGACGACAGCGTCTTCATCGGTATGGGCGGCCCGGATGAAGGCGTCGTGCCCTTCGAACAATTCGAACAAGAGCCGGAAATCGGCAGCTCCGTCGAAGTGATGGTGCGCGGTTTCAACGGCGAAGACGGCTTGTACGTCCTGACCTTGCCCGGCCAAGCGGTCGACGTCAGCGACTGGGCGGACATGGAAGAAGGATCCGTCGTCGAAGCCACCATCACGGGACACAACGCCGGTGGCTTGGAATGCAAGGTCGGCGGCGTCCGCGGTTTCATCCCGATCAGCCAAGTCACCGAGTATCGCGTCGAAGACCTGTCGGAATTCGTCGACCAACGCATGATCTGTTTGGTCACCGAAGCCAACGAGCGACGCGGCAACCTGGTGCTATCACGTCGGGCAATCCTGGAACGTGAACGCGAAGAAAAACGCAAGGAGCAATTGGAAAAGCTGGAAGTCGGCGATGAACTGAAGGGCACGGTTCGCAGCATCAAGGACTTCGGTGCCTTCGTCGACCTGGGCGGACTGGACGGGCTGATCCACATCAGCAAGCTCAGCTGGGATCGCGTCAAACACCCCAGCGAAGTGTTGGAAGAAGGCCAAGAGGTCCAGGTCAAACTGGAAAAGGTCGACAAGGCGACCGGAAAGATCAGCCTTTCCTATCGCGACCTGCTGGAAAACCCTTGGGACACTGCCGAAGCCACCTTCGCCGCGGGCACGGTTCACAAAGGCACCGTCACCCGGATCGCCAACTTCGGGTGCTTCGTCCGTTTGGCCGCCGGCATCGAAGGCTTGGTGCACATCAGCGAATTGGCTCATCATCGCGTTTCGAAAATCAGTGCTTTCGTTTCCGAAGGCGACGAAGTCGAAGTCAAAGTGCTGTCGTTCGATCGCGATACTCAGAAAATCGCACTGTCGATCAAAGCGGCCCAGACCTCGGCCGCTGACACCGCAAAATCCAAACCGGCCGAAGAAGAGATCGAACCGCCACGCGAGATGGCCGTCAAGTCACGCCATGACGGTCCGCTGAAAGGCGGCAACAACCGTGACACCGGTGGCGAACGGTTTGGGCTCCGCTGGTAATGCGTTTTCTGTTCCTCGGTGACATCGTTGGAAAACCCGGCTACACCGCGGTGCTGCAGCACGCGGCACCGCTGAAGAAAGAACTGGGTTTAGATGCCATCGTCGCGAACGCTGAAAATGCATCCGATGGTTCCGGCTTGACGCCACGTCAGTTCCAGCGTCTGTGCGACGCCGGCGTGGATGCGATGACGATGGGCGATCACATCTATCGTCGCAAAGAGATCATGGACACGTTGCAGTCCAGCGACCGGATCGTCAAACCGGCCAATTACCCGTCAACCGCCGCGGGTCACACGCACTGCATCGTCGACACACCGGCCGGAAAACTGGGCGTCGTGTCGCTGTTGGGACGCGTCTACATGCGTCCGGTCGATTGCCCGTTTGATGCGATCGATCGTGTGCTGGGCGAAATCGAAAACAAGGTCGACAGCATTCTGGTTGACATTCACGCCGAAGCGACCAGCGATAAACAAACGCTGGGACGTTACCTGGACGGTCGTGTCACCGCTGTATTGGGCACCCACACGCACGTGCCGACCGCCGACACAGCCGTTCTGCCCGGCGGAACGGCGTTCCAATGTGACGTCGGAATGACCGGGCCGTACGACAGCATCATCGGACGGGACATCCGTCGCGTGATGGAAACCACGCGAACGTTCCAACCGACTCACTTTTATGTCGCCACCCGCGACGTCCGTCTATGCGGCGCGGTGATCGAAAGCGATTCCGATGGAAAAGCCACATCGATCCAACGTTTCGAGCGCGCCGTGGACGTTTGATCCCTGCGGCAATCAACGCTGCGTTTGATCCGCCGGCATCGTCGCGCTGGCGGGCATCACATCGGCCGACTGGGTCATCGGCCGGCGGCGCATCGAAACGTCACTCGCGGGTGTCGCATCGCTGGACGCCAACATGGATCGGCTTTCGGTGGCACCACCAATCTTGGTCGACCCCGGAACCGAGCGACGACGCTGGATCGTCGTCGTGGTCAATCCCGACGCTCGCGTGGTCCCACCGGCGTTGGCGGCCTGCCAGTCCTTGTACTCCGGTGCAAAACGTTGTGCCAACGTCTCTTGCGACTTTTCGACTTGACCGGGCAGCACCACCTTGGCCGGACTGGATTGAATCGGCTTGCCACTTTCGGTCACGAAGGATGCGACCAGCGAAATTTTACGCTGTTCGCCGCCGACGGCATCGAACGGAATCCAAACGCTGTACGACGCGCCTAGATCGGATTGGCTGTAGTGCTTTGTGAATTGCTCCGGCGTGAATTCGTAGCGCTTCACTTGTTCCTTGGGATCGGTCGCATCTTCGTTGAACGCATGCACGACCAAGGTCCCTTCGACCGGAACGGCGTGCGATTTTTCATCGAAGAAGAAAATCCGTCCGCCGAAACCACGGGTCGGAACCCGTCCGGTTTGCATCAGCGTATCGGGTGTCCACGTCGCAGCGACTTGCACCGGATTGGGATACGGTTTGGGCTGGTCGTCTTTCTTTCCGATCAGCGGCAGTTTTTCCCACAGCGTTTCATCAGTCTTTGATGCGTTGGCCGTTGTGGGACGTCCCGTGTCTTGTTTGGCCGTCAGTGATGCACAACCGGTCATGGTTGTGGATCCACCGACCAACAGTGCGACGGCGACGATTTGGCGTGATTTCTTTTTCATCGTTCGGATCCTTCCTTTCGATTGATTCGTCGACTATCGCAGCCAAGACAAAGGCGAAACCTTGGGGAAACGACGCTTGGGCTTGGCCGGTTCTTGTCCGGTCGTGTCACTCGCGTTGACGGAATTCTCGGTGGCCCCTTGTCCCAGACGAATCACTTTGCCGCTTTGGGTTGCCTGCGGCGTGGTGCCGGCTGGGGCTGGCGACGACCAACTGGACTGCGAATTCCAAGATGCCTGACGCATCGCGTCGGTCGGGATCGGTGCCACGACGGGTTCAGGGTTTGCCGCGGCACGGCCGCTTGAGGGCAGTTGGAATCCGCCCACATTGCCGCTTTGACCGGCCGATCCACTTTGCATCATTGCCGGTGACGGCTGAACGCCGGATGTCGGCATGCGGTGACTGACCGGTGATGCCGGCGTCATCGTGACGGGCGGCTGGATATTTTCGGGCGAATGAATCCGCTGGGGTGCACGCGGCTGCGTTGGTGCTTGCATGGCCGACGGTGCGGTCATGATCGGTGCATCGGCGGGAATCGTCGATTCAAAGGGAATCTCAGCACCAGCGGGCGGCTGATACGGTTGCGGCTGGATCATCATTCCGTCGTTCAATTCAACGGGTTGGGATTGGATGATCGCACCTTCCTGGACACAAGCTTCGCCGGTCGCGTTTCCATCGACCACTTGTTGGCTGATGATTTGTTCCTGCATCACACCATCAATGGTCGGTGTCATATCGGGATAGATCGTCGGACCAACCGCGGGTCCCCACAGTCCATAGCCATGGCTCAGTCCGACGTCACCGTGAGCTTCGACCACGTCGGCCAAGCACCAGGACATGCGGCTGGATTCGGTCTGCTTGATGTATTCCAAATCCTCTTCGCCGTTGATCAGCATCGGCGTCATGACCAGCAGCAGCTCGCTACGTGCTTCCGTTTCCTCGTCATACTTGAACATGTATCCCAGCAGCGGGATGTTCGACAGGTAGGGCACGCGTCGTGTCACGTTCTCTCGGGTCTTTTGAATCAGACCGCCGAAGATCACGGTTTGTCCGCTGTATGCGGTCAACGTCGATTGAGCCCGAGTGATGTCGATCGGCGGGACGACGACAGGTGCACCATCGAAGTTACCGATCACTTGTCCCGGGTCGGTGTTGTTGATGGCCGATCGTTCGGCATCGATCTCCATATAGATCTGGCCGTCCGATCCGACACGCGGAAAGATTCGCAGGATCAAACCGACGCTGACGTCTTCGACGCCGATCGCCGTGTTGTTGTTCGTCACGACGACGTCTTGGGGCCGTGCAACGTCCTGGCCGACCTGGATCAACGCTTCGGTGTTGTCCGCGGTGGTGATCTGCGGACGGCTGATGATTTGCAATCGGCCGGCGGTTTGCAGGGTACGGAACAACATGTTGACCGATTCGCTGGCCGCATTCAGCACGAATCCACCCACACCGGCATCCGCACTGGACGTCCCCACACCGAACGTGGTCACGCCGCGTGAGGCCAGTGTGTTGGGGAACACGTTGTTGATGTTCGGCAGGTTGGTTCCGTTGAAGTTGTATCCGTTGTCGCTGTACGGCGGGACGCCGGTCGCACCGCCCGCGATGTCACGGTCGAACAACAGCGAGTCCTGCAGGCCCAGTTCACCACCGATTTCGAATCGATCATTCAAACGGACTTCGGCGATCACGGTTTTGACCATGATCATCGGCGGACGACGGTCCAATCGATCGACCAGACGCCGAATGTCGGGATACAACCGCGGAGCGACGCTGATGATCAGGCTGTTGGTGCGGTCTTCCGGCACGACGATCAAGTCGCGGTCCAGCATGTCGAACGGTCCCAGACCGCCTTGTTGGAATTGGGTGTATTGGTTCTGGGACTGGCTTCGCGAACTGACGTACTGTTGCAAGGCTTCGGCCATTTGCGTGGCGTCTTGGTGACGCAGCCAGATCACTTCGGTGATTCGTTCGGCAAAACCTTCGCTGTCCAAACGCAACAGAATGCTTTCGACGACTTCCAAGTCTTCCGCACTACCGCTGGCGACGATGCTGTTGGTGCGAATTTCGGCGCTGAACCGCAGCGGGGTCAGCGAGCTTTCCGATGCCGTCGAATCGGCCAAGTTGCCCGCACCGACACTGGTGCCCGATGTCGCGGCGTCATCGCCGAACAACGATTGCAGTGCCGTGGTCAGGTTGGTCGCGTCGCCGTTTTCCAGCGTGAAGACCTTCACCAATGACTCAACGTCGGCCGGACGGTCCAATTGCCGGATCAGTTCACCGATCAGCGGCATGCTGGTCGATGGTGCTTTGACGATGATCGTATTGGTGTTCGTATCGGCGGTGACAACGGCTCCCACCAAGACGCCACTGTCCAATTGCTCGCTGCCTTCGCTGCCCAGTTTGACGATCGAAAGCGTCGTCGACGGTGTGGACGCTTCGTCACCTTCCCCCGGGGCGATGATTTCGTTCAGCGTGTCGGCCAAGTCTTCGGCAAGAGTATTGCGAAGCGTGAATGTGCGGATCTCGCTTTGTGCCGCGATCTGCTGCACGTCCAATTCGTTGATCAGACGAGTCACCTCGGCCAAGTCACGCTGCGAAGCACTGACGATCAAACTGTTGGTGCGATAATCGGCACTGATACGAACACGGATGCCCAGTCCAGGCCGCGGGTCGTCACTACTGCCGGGTTGTTCGGTGAAGAAGCCGCGAATGGTTTCTTCCGCGTCGACGGCCGATGCGTGTTGCAAACGAAACACCCGCAAACGATCGTTCTCATTGATGGGTTGATCAATCTTTTGGATCAAGTCCATCAAGCTGGCGATCGCTTCCTGGCGTCCGATCAACAGCAACGCGTTTGGCGTGTCCAACGATGTGATGCTGACTTCGCCTTGTCGCGTCGACAAAACGTCTTCGTATAACTGTTGCAGCAAGGTTTCCACGGCATTGGCGTCGGCATGTTCTAGGCGAACGACTTCGACCTCGGGCCGCGTCAATTCGCTTTGACGTTCGATCTCACTGATGATCTCGCGGACACGTTGGACGTCCTTCTTGGCCCCCTTGATGATGATCATGCCCAGTTCGGGAATGAACTGCAGTTCCGTATCACCGGCAACACCCTGGGCGCCGATATCTTCGCCCTCTTGCGGTGCTTCCCCCGCGTCGCCGCCGTTTTGTGGGGCGGGCGCTTGGAACATGGCGTTTTGAAGTGGCATCTGTGCCAATCGGCCGGCCGGTGCGGGGATCGCGGCCATCGCTTCGGCTTGGTTCGATTCGACTTCGCGTAGCAACCGAATCGCGCGTTGGATGGGTGCCGGATCAGCGTTCTGCAATCGCACCAACTGCATCACGTCGCCGGATGAACGGATGCCGCCGTCGATCGCATCAATCATCTCTTGCCAACCCTGGACGGCGGGCTGGGGCGCGATGACGGTGACCGTATTCAGCCGGCGATCCACCTGGACCGTGGTTCCAGTCAGGGGAGCACTGGTCAATTGGAAAGCCGCCCGTTCGCCATTGCGACTGGTCGTTACCGGCGTGCCTTCGGGGATCACCTGAGCGATGGCGTCTTCGAATTCGCGCCACGTCACCGCGGTCAGCTGGACTTTCAACGGGCCTTCGGTCTGGGCCGATGCCGGTTGCACCGCGGATGTCACCAGCTTTCGAACTTCGCTGGCGATCCGGCCGTGTTCGCGGGCCGGTGCCAACACGACGACTTGGTTGTTTTGCGGGTCGGGCTGGATGGAGATGCCCGGCACATCGCGATATCGCAAACTCATCGTCGTTGCGATTTGTCGCGCGGCCGAACCGGGAACGCGAAGCTTTTTCAGCTGCGGCGCATCGGCTGCCGCCTGGCCAACCGTTTGGCTGACCGGCACTGGATTCGGATACTGGGCAGCCACCCATCCGGTCTGGGCCATCAGCAGGGCCGCGGCACATGCCCGAGTGAAGGAGCGACGCATGATGTATTTCCGTCTTTGGTTCAGGTGACGTATTAGCAATCACGGGTTCATGCCGGACGCGGACGGACCTCATGGGTCCTGGGTCGGTGTTACGACCGGCACAAAACGCTCTCCCGTTCAATCGGATTCATCGGTGCGGGTGGTACAGGCACTACAGACCGAACCCGGCATTGGAAAGCTTTGACGGTTTTGACGATCGTTCCAGCTACCCCCGGCCCCCGTCACGGCCCCGCGCCCCGGATTTCACCGCCCAATCGTCAAACTTTGCCAGGCACCGCTCGTCGCGGCACGGTGCCGACAGGGTGACCAAGATCGGTGAGAGCAGGCGACGCGCGAGCACTCACGGGCGAACCAGCCGCCCTTGCAAAACCGTAACGGCTCAGTTGACACAGCCCCCCCCCCCCCCCGGATAAAGTGGATCGGGACACGTCTTCGAGACGGGGAAGATTGCTTTACTTCCAGGGGTTACGCAGCGATGACAGTCTGGCTACCGCGTTTTGTTCCAACCATCGCCGTGTGCTTGTTGACGCTGCAGATTTGCTTCACCGGTCGCGTTTCAGGTGAGGAGCCTTTAGAACGATGGGTTACTGCGGCGCGGGAGTTCCGTGACGCCCGCCTCGTCGCGAAGGTGCGGTACTCACGCGCCAGCGATCTGCTCGAGGCGCCGATCCGGTCATCCTGGACAACGGACCTTCAGCTGGGTGAAACGCGAGCACGGTACACCGAAGCGACCGAGTTGGTGGGTCGCGAAGGTTTCAGCTTCATTGAGTCCATCGTCGACGGCGGGCAATGTCTCACCTTTTCAACGATTACCAGCGATGTCCAGGGACAGTCGATCCACTTCGACGAATTTCATTCGGCCACGCTTCGAGCTCCCGGGATTTCTAACAACGGAGAAACGGTCAATACGGACCGCGTATTGATGTTGCTTCGCAATGTTCCGATTTTCGGGATCGTCAACTCGGTTCGCATCGAACAATGGCTTGATGCCTCCAACGAGTTGGAGGCAGAATCCGACAACTCGGATCCCCGTTCGCAATTGCTGACGAAGCGAACCGACGACTACGGACAATTGAAAGTGCAATGGTCAAGGCCGGGCGACGTGTTCCCCGTCTCCGTCGAACTAACGCAGGCCCGCAGCGACCGCCTATCGGCAGACAAACGCCTTTCCGATCTGGACATGCGAGGCGGTGGGGGCTGGCCCAAAGGTTATGCCAAACGCGTCCACACAGAGATGACCGTCGTCGATTGGGATGACACCGAGATGGATCGACGCCCCACGCATTGGCGGGCAACTCGCCATTACGTTTGCCAGGGCGATGTAAACGTTACGGAGACTTGGGATCTTCAACAAATCACATTCGCTCCATCCCCCGGTGCAATCGATCGAGCTCCGGTGACTCCGTACAAGATTGGCTCCAGAGTGAACGTGAGAGATGCGTCACACTTGAATTACATTTTTGATGGACAATGGGCTGTTCCCGAAGTCCGATTCGTCAGCCAGGTCGCGGGTGCGCCCGGTATCAGTCGAACGACCCTCACGGTTCTCGGCTTGGCCGTACTCGCAGTCGCTGCGATTGGGTTTCTAACGTTTCGGAAACGCAAGTATGCAGAAAAGTAACTTGCATCCCGCCCGCGCACCATTGGCGACATGGTCACGGTTGCTGATTGGCTTGATCGTAATCGCCGGTCCAGGTTGCTTCACATTGGACGCGGCCGATTCCTATTGCGGCATCCAGGCCGCTGCCGCCTTCGGCCAATTGGTGGGGCAACCGATTGACGCATCCGACCATGCGTCGGTGCAATACGTTGTTTCCCGTCAGGGAAGCACTGCAAAACAGCTTTGCGATTTGCTGGGCGAATATGGTCTCGATGCGGAAGGCTATGCGGGCTTATCGCTACTTGATTTAAAGGTTTCGGGAACACCCTGGCTGGCAAACGTTCGAAAGCGATCGGACTCTCGTGAATATGACCATTGGATATGCGTCTATTTCGAAAACGAAACCTTGATGGTCATCGATGGGCACAAGAAAGCCCGCGAAATGTCGATCACGCGTTTTCTTGCAAGCTGGAATGGATTCGCAATCACCCAGTCTTCGGCGATGAAACTGCCGACCGCCGCAAGAGTTCTTTTCTACGTTTCACTGATTTTGCCATGTCTTTGGGTGCCCCAACAACTCAACCGCACGAGTTTCCTAGCCTACGCCATGCCGGTCCTTTGGATCATTGGATTGACTTTGGTCGTACAAACAAAACCGTCGCAGATTACGAAAGCCTCGTCGTTGGCCCTCGCACCCTGGAACCATTTTCCGCAGAGTGCTGCGACCGAGCGAGAACTTGCCAGTGCAATTTCGCGAAGTGATGTTCAGTTGGTCGACGCGCGTCTGACTTCCGACTTCGCAGCAGGATCTGTTCCGACCGCCATCAACTTGCCCGTCGATCTTTCCATGGCAGAATTGGATCAACGCGCAGGGCGTCTGGACCCAAGTCTTCCGACGATCGTTTTCTGCCAGAGCCGGCAGTGCAATTTTGATGATAGTGTGGCAGCCAGACTCGTGGCGATCGGCTTTGAAGATGTTCGGACCTGCCAGGTTGGCTGGCGCGAGTACTGTGAAGCGAGAAAACCGAAGTCGGCGGGTGATACCAATGAATGAGGTACCGATCGGCGAATCCAACGGGCGACACAGCCACTCATTTTTCCGAGACCGGACGTTTGGGCTGCGACTGGCATCACTCCCAATCGCACTGTTGCTGGCGAAAACTGCCTTGACGCATCTATCGCAGCCTCACGTCTTCCTGGCAACACTTGCTGCGTATCGGCTTTTGCCTGGCTGGTCATTAACGCCTATCGCCTTCGGTTTACCTGCCGTTCAGTTGTTGATCGGTGTCAAGTTGGTTCAATCGCTTCAGGTCAACTGGTATCGAATTGCCAGCCTGCTTTTCATGACCTTCTTTGTCGTGCAAGCAACTGCGCTATATCGCGGACTGGAGATCTCTTGTGGCTGTTTCGGCTACTCGACCAGCAAAATATCGCCGGCCTCTGCGCTACTGCCTCTATGTTTATCTTTGTACACAGCATTGCTGGGCCATTTTGGTGGACATGTTTCCAAGTTTTCGGACCCTGCATCGGAATCGGTTTACCCAGCGAACGAACCCACGCCATTGCGATCGGCCTTCACGCTTCTGGAGTTGATCGTCGTCTTGGCGATCACTGCAATTTTGACGGGATTGGTCCTGATGGGTGTGCAGTCAACTCGGGAATCCTCGCGACAAACAACGTGTAAGAATCGACTTCGTCAGATTGCTCTGGGCTCACAGATGCATGTGGGTGCACACAAGCATTTCCCAACCAATGGTTGGGGGTTTCGCTGGGTTGGAATCGACTCCAGGGGTTTCGGAGTACAACAGCCAGGTGGGTGGTGTTTTAATCTTCTTCCTTTTGTTGAACTGGAATCCTGGCGTTCAATGTTTAACGGGGACGCCAACCATTTGAACGGCTCTGATCTATTTGATAGGGAGGTGTCTCTCTTCCGGTGCCCGTCGCGACCAGGCCCTGAAATCGGTCCCTGCTCGAATGCAACCCAACCGTTCAATGCGGTGACCATTAAGGCTGTGGCCAAAACCGACTTCGCGATTTGCGAAGGAGACTTCATCACGGATTCCAGGGAAGGTCCCGGCGACACTTCCTCGCTCGGCCAAGATCTTTACGAATGGCCTGGTACCGAAAAGGCAACGGGGATCTCGTTCCAACGAAGTCGAATCCGGCCGCGTGATGTGACCGCCGGACTTTCAAATACTTATTTGATCGGTGAAAAGCACGTGTCACGCACCAACTATGAAGGCACAGGTGACCGTGGGTATGACCAAAGTTTGGCTTCTGGCGTGGATGTCGATCTATCTCGTTGGTGCCATTTGCATCCAGGCCCAGACAGCGACTTCCCGGACCGTTATCGCATTTTTGGCAGTGCACACCCCTCGGGGTTTCACATGTCATTTTGCGACGGCGCAGTGCGACATGTGTCGTATAACATTGATCTTGCGGTCCATCATGAAAGCGGTACGCGACAGAGCGGTGCACGGAATTGACGCAGTCCAAGTTACCTTGGTGCCAGACCGGACGATTCGTCGCCGTGCCGATCATCCTTTACACGACGCTGCAGATTGCCAATGTCTACATTGCCAGCCCAACGGTTGACGAGCCGGGCCATTTGGTTGCCGGTCTGTCTCATTGGGAACTTGGGAACTTTGACGTCTATCGGGTGAATCCCCCTCTGCCCCGACTGGTTGGTAGTTTGCCCGTGTGGCTGATCGGGTACGTGCCGCCGCTGGATGAATTCACTCGTGATCAAAAGAAACGAACTGAATTCGATCTTGGACGTAGTTACATCTGCGATAGCGGCCCCGATGCTTACTGGCATTTCGTTTTGGGTCGCATCGCGCTGATTCCGTTCGGATGGATTGGAATCACAACGACATGGTTGTGGGCGACATCTTTGTTTGGACGTAAAGCTGCAATGGTGTCGGCAATGTTATATGCGACCTCGCCCAATCTGCTAGCACACGGCGGGCTGCTGACTCCAGACGCTACGGCAACCGCAATGGGCTTGCTTGCCGGATACCGGTTCCATCGATGGCTGTCCGCGCGAGACATGGCCAACCTTTTCTACGCGACCGTTGCCTTGGGGACGGCGCAGCTTTGCAAACACACGTTTCTTGTCTTTTATCCCCTGATGGTGGTGCTTATTCTCGCCGACTCCTGCCGCCGCGGTACTCATTGGAGAAGTCTGTTTTCCGGTGTCGCCGCATGCCTGGCGTTAATTGTTGGCTCGCTTTTCATTGTCAACTTGGGGTATGGCTTTGAGGACTTCGGTCGTCCTCTGAATCAGTATCAGTTCGTTAGCCGTCTATTCCGTGGCAATGAAGTCGATTCATCAACGAAGTGGGTGCGAGATGGAAGCCAAGTGCATCCCTTGGACAAAGACCGTCACCGCTTTTCAAATGTGCCGCTGTTGTCAGACCTACGCGTGCCGCTTCCTGGAAACTACGTTCGAGGCCTGGATCACCAACAGGCTGATTTTGAAAGCGGCATGAACTCTTACAGCCTGGGGCGATTGCGGGACCACGGTTGGCCCTACTTCTATGGGCTTGCGATGGGGCTCAAGACACCCATCGGCACGCTTCTCTTAATTCCTCTCTCATTGGCAATCAGACCTCTGTTTCGAAGACATGCCGATTGGCTGCCACTGGCTTTTGCGGTGGCGATTCACGTTGCAGCCGCGACAAAGGGCGGATTTACCATGCATTATCGGTATGTGTTGCCGGCCATACCCTTTGTTTTCGTCTTCGCAGGTCGCGCCGTGACAGTAGGCGGATTCCGAAGCACGATCGCCTGGGCGCGTTTTGGGGCGGCAGTCACTGGCTCGGTGCTATCTTGGCCGAATCATCTCGCGTATTCCAATGCGTTCACAATCGGCCAGCAGAAAGGTTGGTTTCTTCTGGATAGCAACCTGGACTGGGGACAAGACCTTCGACGCTTGCAGTGGTGGAAGGAAACTGAAGCCAACGGCAGTTCAGTCTACGTTGGCTCATTCAACCACTTTGACGTCGGCGTTCTTTCCGGGGGTAAGCTAAAAAACCTGCTTCCAGATCACTTGGTGCTTCTTGGCAGTGACTCCGACCGTGACCTGGGCTCGAAGCCACGTCCGAGTGACTACTGCGCAATCAGCGTCAACCAGCTTCGAGAACTCGGGAAGCCCATTTACACCTGCGATGCCAAACCCTGGGTCATCGATCCGCTATGGCTGAGACGAGTGAGACGCTTAACGCCGGTGGCAGAGGTCGGAGAAACCTACAAGATCTACACCTTTCAACAATTGCATTCGATCTCCCAGAGCCATTGATTGGGCATCCATCGAACTGTTTTTTTGGCCGATCACTGGACTGCATCGTTGGGCCGACAGGAAACAACCTGTCAGTGGGGGGATCCCGACATCGTCCCGAAACCTCCAGCCCGCAAAAGTTCACCCAGTCGGACGATCGTCACGGGAGACGCGGAAACCGTGGCGTCGCGAGGTCCATCCTGACTGGGCGGATGCCAGGTCGATGGGTACGATTTCCGCCATGACACCAATGATGAAACAGTATCACGAGGCGAAGACAGCCTGTGGCGATGCCCTGCTGCTGTTTCGCATGGGCGACTTCTATGAATTATTTCTGGAGGACGCCGAAACGGCCGCCCGGGTCTTGGGGCTGACTCTGACCAGCCGGGACAAGGATAGCGCCAATCCCACGGCAATGGCGGGCTTTCCCCACCACCAGTTGGACCAGTACCTGCACAAATTGATTCGTGCGGGCTATCGCGCTGCGGTGTGCGAACAGGTTGAAGATCCCAAGCAGGCCAAAGGGCTGGTCCGCCGGGAAATCACCCGCGTCGTCAGCGCCGGCACGCTGACCGACGACGGTTTGCTGGATCCCCGCGAAGCCAATTATTTGGCCTGCGTTTTCCTGCCACCCGCCAAATCCGACAACGCGGACGATCCGATCGTCGGCTTGGCCTGGGCCGAACTTTCCAGCGGACGTTTCGAAGCCGGCGTGTTCCCACGACACCGCTTGGAAGATGAACTGGAACGCATCGGGCCGGCCGAAGTGCTGTATCGCGAAGACGACGGCCGGTTTTCCCCCGACACCACCGCCCCGTGGTCCTGGACACGCCGACCGGCATGGACGTTTGCCCAGGACGCCGCCGAAGAAACGCTGTGCAAACAGTTAGGCGTGCACAATCTGGACGGCTTCGGATTCGCCACCGAAGACGCACCGGCGATCGCCGCCGCCGGCGCGGTGATGACCTACCTGCAAGAAACCCAGCCGTCGGGTCTGGATCACTTTCGGTCTCTGACATCGCACCGCCAAAGCCGCGTCTTGCAAATTGATGCGGCCAGCCGACGTAGCCTGGAGATCACACGAACCCTGCGGACGGCATCGCGTGAGGGATCGCTGTTGGACGTGATCGACTGCACCTGCACGCCGATGGGTTCGCGAATGCTGGGCGACTGGGTGGCCGGTCCGCTGATCGAAATCGATCCGATCAACCACCGTTTGGATGCGGTCGAAGAATTCGTCAACAACGAAAATCTGCGAGACGATATCCGCGCGACTTTGAAGCAAACGTTCGACCTGACACGACTGCTTGCCCGATTGGCGACGGGTCGAACCGGGCCTCGTGATTTGCAGCAAGTCGCTCGGACGCTGGCCGGGCTGCCGACGCTAAAAGCTCGCTTGACCGGCCGTAAACCGGCACAGTTGGTGCAGATCGAATCATCGCTGCATCTGTGTCCCGAACTGCGTTCGAAGCTGGAACGTGGCTTGGCCGACGAATGCCCGCTGTCGGCCGCCGACGGTAACTTCATCCGCGAAGGCTACGACGAAGAACTGGATCAGCTGCGAGATCTGGCCAAAGGCGGCAAAGAATGGATTGCCGCGTATCAACAACGCCAAATGGACGAAACCGGCATCACCAATTTGAAGGTCGGTTATAACCGCGTGTTCGGGTATTACCTGGAAGTCAGCAACGCACATCGTGACAGCGTCCCGGACGACTTTATCCGCAAACAAACGCTGAAGAACGCCGAACGGTACATTACACCGGAGCTGAAAGAGTACGAAGAAAAGGTGTTGGCCGCCGACGAAAAGGCCGCTGCACGCGAACAGCACCTCTTCCAAGAACTTCGGACCGCGACCCATCAGCATTTGGCGATCCTGCAAGAAGTCGCCGATGCGATGGCACAGCTGGACGTGCTGGCGGCATTGGCCGAAATCGCCAGCCATCGCGGATGGGTGCGCCCCCAGTTGACCGACGATTCAGTCCTGCGGATCGAAAACGGACGTCACCCGGTGCTGGACATCACCATGCCTCAGGGCGAATTCGTTCCCAACGACTGTGTGCATTCGCCCGAAGCGGGCATGATCCTGTTGATCACCGGCCCCAACATGGCGGGCAAGAGCACGTACATTCGCCAAGTCGCACTGATCACGCTGTTGGCACAAACCGGCTGCTTCGTGCCTGCCGACAAGGCGGAAATCGGGCTGACCGACCGGATCTTTGCCCGCGTCGGTGCCAGCGATGAACTGAATCGCGGGCAAAGTACGTTCATGGTGGAGATGGTCGAAACGGCGCGGATCCTGAACACCGCGACGTCACGCAGTCTGGTCATTCTGGACGAGATCGGACGCGGAACCAGCACCTATGACGGCCTCTCGCTGGCATGGGCGATCACCGAATACCTGCACGAACAGATCGGTTGCCGGACACTGTTCGCAACCCACTATCACGAACTGACGCAACTGGAAGAAATGCTTCCGCGGGTTGCCAATTTGAACGTCGCCGTCAAGGAATGGAACGACGAAGTCGTGTTTCTGCATCGCATCGTCAGCGGTGGTGCGGACAAAAGTTACGGCATTCACGTTGCACGTTTGGCGGGCGTCCCCAAAGCCGTTGGCGAACGCGCCAAAGATGTTTTGGCACAGTTGGAAGCGGATCACCGCGACGCGTTTGATCGTCCGACCATCAGCGCCCCGGATGACAACCCAGGCGGCGGACAATTTCAATTGACGCTGTTCGGTTTCGCGGATCATCCGCTGCTGGAAGATCTGCAGAAACTGGACGTCAATGCGATGACGCCGATGGACGCGTTGCAATTTTTGCAGGAAGCAAAAGAAAAGCTAAAATCAGCCCGCGTCTGAATCGAAGATCACCGGCGGCCGATTAACGAAGCTGAAAGAATCGCTTCGCGTTCGCGGTGGTCGCATCTGCCAAGTGCTCCGGTGCAACACCGCGCACTTCAGCCAAACACCGCAGCGTGTGTTCAACGCGGGACGGCTCGTTGGGGCGTTTCCCCCGCAGCGGTTCAGGACTGAGGTAGGGCGAATCGGTTTCGACCAACAGTTGGTCTTCCGGGACCATCGCGGCGACTTCGCGCAGGTCGTGGCTTTTCTTGAACGTGACCATGCCCGCGAAGCTGATCATCATCCCCAGATCCAGACACTGCCGTGCTTGGTCGATGGTTCCGGTAAACGAGTGCATGACGCCGGCAGGTAATTTGGAACGGCTTTGCATCTGCTGCAAAATCAGTTCACAGCTTTCACGCATGTGAATCACCATCGGCAGACCCGTCTGCAAACACAAATCCATGTGCCGATCAAAGTAGACCTTCTGGTCCTCGATGGGCGTGTCGTCCCAATAGCAATCCAGGCCGGTTTCGCCGATCGCCCGCACCCCGGGGCTGCCTGCCAGGTCGGCTACAAATTCCCAGTCGCCTTCGGCCGCCGAGGCCACCGAGTTCGGCTGGATCCCGACCACCGCATACAAGTAATCAGGATACGTCGCAGCCAATTCAACCGCGCGCACGCTGGTCGGACGATCAATGCCGATCACCGCAATGCCGACCAGCCCGGCTTGTTTCGCACGATCGACCACCTGGTCGACGTGTTCGGCGAAATCGTCGATGTTCAGGTGCGCGTGGGTGTCAAACAGGGTCAACGTCATGATCGTTTCGCGGAAACGGGATTCGGTTCGAGGGGTTTTCGGCTTGGTCGTGATCAAGCGGTGAAGAAGAAACGCGTGACGTGAAAGAAGATCGGCGCGGCAAAGCAGATGTTGTCGATCTGGTCCAACACCCCGGCGTGGCCTTGGACCAGCGTTCCAGTATCCTTGACCCCGCGGTCGCGTTTGATCGCACTCATCGTCAACGTTCCGGCGCTGGCCATGATCGTGACGACGCCGCCCATCACGCCGGCTTCCCATGGATAAAACGGTGTGGCCCACGACAGGGCGGCGGCAATGATGCCCGTGCTGACGATCGACCCCAAGACGCCTTCCCAGGTTCGTGACGCGTTGATCTTTTCGGCGATCACCGTTCGTCCGGCAAACACGCTCCAGGCACGCTCCATCACCAACGACAGTTGGGCGATCAGGACGAAGAAGATCATCACGCTCAGGTTGTTGCCTTCCCAAGGGATTTTTTCGGCACCGCTGCGGATCGGCGTCCGCACCAATTCCAGGTCCAACAACGCCGGTGCGTGGCTTAGCGAGTAAACACAAATCAGCAGCCCTGATTGAATCTTGGCACTGCGTTCCAGGAATCGCTTGTAATCACCCGCGATCGCGGCCCGAGCGGGAATGAACAGGCTGGCGTAAACGGGAATGACGATGCTGTAGTAGTCGTAATATCCGCTGCCCAACCCGATCAGGATGTATTGCAGTGGGGTGAAGATGAAAAAGATCCAAAACAACGTCCGGTGATCCCCCCGACGTGTCGGCGTCATCGTGATGAATTCTCGCAATGCCCAAAACGACACCAAGAAGAACAACACGACGACCCCGATGCGGTGAAGCAACAGCCCGATCGCAAAGATCGCCAACATCATCCACCACACACGGATCTTGTAGTTGAACCGCGTGATCAAGGTGTTTTCGACACCCAGTTTTTCACGTCGCGACAAAAACCATCCCACGACACTGGCAATCCCCAGCGTTGCCAGGACCAAAGCCAACAGCAAATACGTCGGCGTCAGGGACGCCGATTGGGCAGCCTGTTGCACCGGAGTCGCCGGCATCGAAACCGTGGCGGCAAAATTCGTCATGATCCACCTGTGCCCTGCGGTCCAATGACGTCTGGGCCGAATTCAAAATCGCAAACTGAATCAGATCGCGGCGCCCCCGCTGGTCACGCCGCAGTGTGCGAACCTATGGTCGATCGACCGCGTTAGGCCAACTTGGCCGTGACCGCTTGGCCCATGACCTCGGTGCTGACCGAATCACCGCCGCGGGCGATGTCAGCGGTCCGCAATCCGTCGGCCAAAACTTCCTGCACGGCGGATTCGACCGCAGCGGCTTCTTCATTCAAGTCCAACGAATGACGCAGCAACATGGCGGACGCCAGAATCGTCGCCAGCGGATTGGCGATGCCTTTGCCGGCGATGTCCGGTGCGCTGCCGTGGATCGGTTCGTACAATCCGGGACCACCATCGCCAAGCGAAGCACTGGGCAACATGCCCAGCGAACCCGGCAACATCGATGCTTCGTCGGTCAAAATGTCACCGAACATGTTCCCGGTCACCACGACATCAAAATCGGCCGGACGATTGATCAAGTGCATCGCCATCGCGTCGACCAAGACCACGTCGTATTGCACATCGGGGAATTCGTCAGCCATCACGCGTGCGGCGGTACGACGCCAAAGCCGACTGGGTTCCAACACGTTGGCCTTGTCGACACTGGTCAGTCGGTTGTCGCGACCTTGGGCCGCTTTGGCAGCCAGGCGAACAATACGCTCTACTTCCGGCACGCTGTACACCATCGACTGATAGGCCGATTCATGTCCGTCGACTTCGCCTGTGCCCGACTGGCCGAAATAGATCCCGCCGGTCAATTCGCGGAAGAACAGGATGTCGGTTCCCTTGATGATGTCGGGCCGCAGCGGTGAAGCGTCGGCCAATTCATCGAACATCTTGATCGGACGCAGGTTGGCGAACAGCCCCAGTTCCTTGCGGATCCGCAACAGCCCGGCTTCGGGGCGGGTCTTCGCGTTGGGGTCGTCCCATTTGGGTCCACCAACGGCGCCCAGCAGAATCGCATCGCTCTGACGGCAAGCGTCGACGGTTTCTTGGGGCAAAGGATCGCCGGTTTCATCGATGGCGATCCCACCGATCAGACAACTGGTGTACTGGAATTCATGGCCAAACCGCTTGGCGACCACTTCCAGAACGCTCTTGGCCGATTCCACGATTTCCGGCCCGATGCCATCGCCGGGCAACAAGACAAGGTTGGCTTTCAAGGGGATGCTTCGTCACAAACAGGGGGATCGAACGGGGAAAATTGGCTGACGGCGCTCCAACAGAACACCGATCGGTATCGCCGGGGACGTGTCAGCTTAAACCAAGCCGGCCGGATGACGTAGACGGGCCAAATCCGGTTGCACCGCCGGCCTGAAGCGGTCGGCCGAATTCATCAGCGACCACGGCTTCGGATCGACCGGCAAAACCCGCAAAGTCGAACAAGACGATCCCCGGTCAACGGCCCGGCAGTGACGGTGTCAGGTCACGGCACCAAGTGGCAAGCAAAGATTGGACAGTCACCTCGTCAGACAAATCTAGCCACGACACGCACCCGCCCGCGGTCCGATCTGATCTGTCGTCTGTACACCCGCGTTTTCGCAGGACACGCCCGATGCTTACGCCCATGGTTCCCACGTCAATCGAAGCAACCGTCGGCCCGGTCGCGGTCATGGCGACACCCAAAGCCAAAGCGCCGGTGGCGATGCGGACCACCAAGGTCTTGCACTTGGTCAACGGCGAACACTTTGCCGGTGCCGAACGCGTGCAATCGCATCTGGGACGATGCCTTCCGTCGCACGGATTCTTTGCCGATTTCGCATGCGTCAAACCGGGGCGGTTTTCAGAAATGCTGCACGAAAAACGCGGCGCATGGGGCAGCGCTTTCGACGTTCCGATGTCGGGTCGATTCGACATGGCCGTGACGGGGCGAATCGCGACACTGGTGAAAGACCACGGATTCGAATTGCTGCATGCCCACACGCCACGGACCGCTTTGTTGGCGGCGATCGTGTCGCGTTTGACGTCGCGTCCTTGGGTGTATCACGTGCACAGCCCTGCATCGCGTGATTCCGATCGACCTTGGCTGAATCGGATCAACGCGTGGACCGAAAAGGCGGCTTTGCGTGGTGCCGATCACCTGATCACCGTGTCCGAAAGCCTTCGAGACCATTGCCGGGCCGGTGGCATCGCCGATGATCGCATCAGCGTGGTCCACAACGGCGTGCCCGGTATCCGACCGCGTCGCGAACGTTTTCCAAGTGTCGGACAACGATGGACGATCGGCATGATCGCGTTGATGCGTCCGCGAAAGGGCGTGGAGGTCGCTTTGGACGCGCTGGCCCTGTTGCGACAATCCGGCCACGATGTCGTGCTCCGGTGCATCGGTCCGTTTGAGACCCCCGAATACGAACGCCAAGTCAAACAGCAAGCCGATCGATTGAATCTGGGCGACAGCGTCCAGTGGGTGGGATTCACCGATGACGTCCCGGCGGCACTGTCGCAATTGGACGCCATGCTGTTGCCAAGCCTGTTCGGCGAAGGGCTGCCCATGGTCGTCCTGGAAGCAATGGCCGCAGCGGTTCCGGTGATCGCGACGCACGTCGAAGGCACTCCCGAAGCGATCACCGATGGCGTCGAAGGCTTGCTGGCCGAAGCCGGAAATGCCGAAAGCCTATCAAACAAAATCACCGAACTGGTCACCGGTCGCCATGACTGGACCGCTATGTCGGAAGCCGCCTATCAACGTCACGCTCGGCAGTTTTCGGATCTGGCCATGAGCAACGGGGTCGCCGACGTCTATCGACGTGTGCTGGACATCGATTGAATCCATCAATCGATCGCCCCATCGAATCGCGGAACTCACGCTTACCGTCGCCACCGAGAGCCAGCCAAATTCGGCCGGATTCATTCAAAAGCGATAGATCGCTTGATCGGTGCGAATCAGCAGCGAATCTTCCACCGCCACCGGCGACGCCATGATCTGTTCGCCCAAGTGATTTTCTTGGACCAGGTCGAATTCGTCGCCCGGTCGGACAACGAAGACGTCACCATCGTGGTTGGCAAAGTAGATTCGGCCACCGGCCAATAGCGGTGAAGCCGAAAAATTGCCTCCCAGCCGTTTCTTCCAAACAACGCTGCCGTCATCGGCGGCAAAGCAGGAAGCCACGCCGGAATCATCGACGATGTAAAGCAGCCCATCCAGCAACAACGGCGACGGCTTGGTCGGAACACCCCGCGACACCGTCCAGCGGACATGCGTGTTGCTGACGTCGCCGGTACCGGTCACGTCGACCGCCCACAATTCCTTGCTGCCAAAGCCGGTGGCAAAGATCACCAGATCCTGATGCACCACCGGACGCGGCACAACCGAAAACCCGCTGCCGTGATCCACGCGCCAGATTTCTTCACCGCTGGACGGGTCCAATGAAATCATCCATTGGGCGCCCATGCAGATCAGTTGATCACGTCCCTTGGAATCTTCAATCGCGATGGGAGTGCAATAGGATTTTCGCTGGTCACCGTTGCTGGCTCGCATCGGCGGACGGTCGGCCTTCCAAATGGTTTCGCCGGTCGCTTTGTCCAGTGCCACGACATACTGCTGTTCCATCCCGTCTTGAATCAGGATCAGTTTGTCGTCGTACACCATTGGCGAACTGCCGGGTCCGACCGCATGCTTCAACGGCAAGACTCGTGACCACACGACGTCGCCGCTGTCACGGTCAATGCAAAAGGTGCCAAACGTTCCGAAGTGGCAAAAAACGGAATCGCCATCGATCACGGGCGTCGGTGACGCGTAACTGTTCAGGGAGTGAATCGCGTCGGGTTGCTGAACCGTGGTCAGGTCGATCGTTTTGGTCAAGCTGCCTGATTGCAGATCGACGGCCAACAGTTTCAATTCGATCGAAGCAGCGATCGCAAGCGTGCGAAACTTCTTTTCATCGTTGTCTGTTTTTCGCAGCAACTCCAAGCGTTCTTCTTCGGTCGGTTGGCGTTCCACCGCGGTGGTCATCCAAACAACACCGTCGGCAACGACTGGCGACGACCAACCTTTGCCGACAAGCTCCGTCCGCCAAAGCGACGTTGTTTCGCCACCGAATTCGACGGGCGGATTCTGTTGCATCGCAATGCCGTCACCACTTGGCCCGCGGAACTGAGGCCACCAAGCCGCCTTGGCCGCGCTGCCGGACGGTTCCGCAGCGGACGAAGCGGCATGATCGCCGCCGGAGACCAACAACATGATCGTCGCGGCCGAAACGCCGCGCAGCATCCACTTCATCGATTCATTCTTTCTGGAAGTTGAAAACACCAATGTGGGCACGTCGGCATTGCGAGCCGAACTACTTCGCTTGGCGGTTGATCGGTTCGTCCACGACCATCGCCTTGGGAAACGCCGCCGCATCATTCCCGCCGCGGTCGTCCCAACGCTTGTTCTGGCTTCTGCCCGCGGGCTGATTCATCGGAATGTCCATCCCACCGGCCTGGCCGAGCATCGAATACAACTGATTTTCCATTTCCTGAACCACGTTTTGATACTCAGGATCATGGATCAAGTTCTTCGTTTCCTTGGGATCGTTCGACAAATCGTACAGTTCGTCGGTATCCCACAATCCGTAATACGTGATGTACTTGAACCGATCCCCTCGCAACGCGAACTGCGTCGGTGATTGGGGGAAATTCTTTTCCCAGTAATAGACGTACAAGAAATAGTCACGCCACGGCTGATCCGAATCATTCGGCAATTCCAAGAAACTGCGACCATCCATGTATTCGGGGGTCGTCAACCCGGCGGCATGCATGATCGTCGGGCCGACGTCAATGTTCCCGATGACTTGTCCGACGACCTTGCCGCCGTCATACAGGTCGGGACACTGCATCATCATCGGAACACGAATGGATTCTTCGTAGGAAACACGTTTATCAATCAAACCGTGTTCGCCCCACATGAAACCGTTATCGCCCATATAAACGATCAACGTTTCGTCGTGAATGCCTTTGTCTTTCAAACGCTGCAACACCCGGCCGACGCTATCATCAACAGCCAGCAACGATTCACAGTACCGCCGATACAAGTAATCCAGTCCGCGATCACTGTGGTACGAAAAATCGATCCCGTGCCAACTGTTGCGTTGATCACGAACCCATCGGGGTGAATTATTTTCGGCGGTGATGTCTTTGCCCCGTGGCAAGAAGCTTAGGTCAGCATCGGCATATCGATCTTCGTGACGTTCGGCTGGGGTAAAGTTCGCGTGAACCGCCTTGTGCGACAGATACATAAAGAAAGGTTGATCGTCACTTTGTTGATCTAACCAATCCAATGCGTAATCGGTCAGTTCGTCGGTGATATAGCCCTTCTGTTTGACTCTTTCGCCGTTGACGTTCAACGTGTAATTGGGACCTGGCGGCAAGTAATTGCCTTGACCGCGAAAACTGACCCAATGGTCAAATCCCGGTCTTGGCTCATCATTCCCACCACCCATGTGCCATTTGCCGAAGAACCCGGTCTTGTATCCGGCTTGCTGCAAGTATTGCGGAAAGAACAAGGTGCCCTCGGGGACGGCACGGTTGTTGTCGATCACACGGTGTTTGTGGGTGTACAGGCCGGTCAGAATCGACGCGCGGCTGGGCGAACACAGCGATGTGGTGACAAACGCATTCTTTAGATGCACACCATTGGATGCCAGCGAATCCAAGTGCGGGGTTTCCAAGAAGGGATGCCCCATGAAGCTCATCGCATCATAGCGGTGATCATCGGTCAAAATGAAAATGACGTTGCGTGGCTGGACTCCGGCGCGTTGCTGAACCGATGGCAAATCATCGCCTTGAGCAAACACCAAGCCATTGGACAAACACAAAGCAAGACACCACGCCGACAAACACAGCGTGGAAACAGCAGGTCGGAACATCATTCCGGAATTCTCGAAATCGGTGCGGAGGGGCAAATCAGGAAGGGTCGCTGCAACAGCGACGTCATGCGAAGCGCGCATTCTAAACCAAACCGCGTCGCTTTGCGTGCCAACCCGATTTCATCCCATCGGCGATCCCGTCGTTCACCAAGTTCCGCGAAAGACCTCCGCCGCTCCGCCGGTCATGAACACATGATCGCTGTCTTCATCCCACCGCAGTGTCAGGTCGCCACCGAGCAGGTGATTCAAGATGGTTCGTTCGGTTCGTCCCGTCAAAACACCGGCGACACAAACCGCCGACGCACCGGTGCCGCACGCCCAAGTCTCGCCGCTGCCACGTTCCCAAGTCCGCTGTCGGACCTCGGTCGGTGACAGGACTTCGACAAATTCGACGTTCACACGTTTGGGAAAACGGGGATCGTTTTCCAACTGTGGCCCGATCTTCAGCACCCATTCATCGTCGGCATGATCAACGAACACGACGCAGTGCGGGTTGCCCATCGAAACGCAGGTCACGGGAAAATGGCGTCCGTCGATTTCCACTTGCACGTCAACAACATGAGGATCGCCCGGAATCAGGGTCGGTATTCGTTCGGGCTGCAGTATCGGCTTGCCCATGTCGACGGTGACCTGACAAACCTTTCCGTCGTCATCGCATTGCGTTTGGATCGTATAAACCTGGCCCCCCGATTCGATGGTCAGTGGCGACGCTTTGGCGTACCCGCGGTCTTGGACCAATTTGGCGACGCAACGAATCCCATTGCCACACATTTCGCTTTCGCTGCCGTCCGCATTGAACATGTGCATCCACGCGTCGGCCTGCTCACTAGGGCGAACCAAAATCAGCCCATCGGCACCCACGCCGAAACGTCGATGGGAAATGCGTCGCGCCAATTCCGGCAGATTCGACGGCACGGTCTGATCGAAGCAATCGACATAAACATAGTCGTTGCCCGCACCGTGCATTTTGACAAATTCCATGAGACCTTTCGCGTGGTGGGTGGGGAATGTTCTTTAGACGAGCGAACCTGTCGTCGGCGGGTTCGCGATACGATGGGCGCCGATATGACCGTCCAGGCAGCATCCAAGTGCGACAACACACGGGCAAGCATCCGGCGACAGGCGTGATCGCCGATCGGAAGCAGCGTTGCCCCGACCGGCCCGGCAAGATCATTCGACGGGCTGTTCGTTCAGCCACTGGATCCAGCCCGCCAGATCGCTTTCGTCAATCGCCGGTTTTGGAAGTGACGGCAACTTATTACTGCCGGGCACGCCCGGGGTCTGGGCACGTACGGTCAACAGGCCATTGATGTCGACTTCGAAGCCGATCATGCGAGCCCGTTTGGCCGACGAATCGTTCGCCAAATCCAGGTCGAAGTCGTATTGTCCCAGGGATTGCCAGTGTTTGCCAAGAGGCCCTGAGCTTTCGACCAGAGACAGAGTCAACGATTCCTTTTGTTTCCCGGCACTGATTCGTCGATTCGTCCGAGCCGGCAAGATGGTGCCGCGCGGAATGATGGGCAGAATGCGGCTGCGTCCCTGCGCGTCTTCGACCAAAACACCGATCTGTTGGCTGGCCACGTTTCGCGGGGGCATCGGAATATCACCACGACCGGGCAATTCCCCTGAAAGACAGATCGCGGCACCACAGGCCACATCATGGCGATCCGCCATCGTGACATTCGCGGCGGCGGGGACCCCGGCAAAGATCCGCTTCTTCAATTCCGGCATCCGCAATAGCGGTCCCAGCCCGACCACATGATCAAGTTGGTCGGGCCGGATCGACGCGCGTTCACAGGCCTGTCGGATGTGTTTGGTGACTTGGTCGATCAAGTCTTCACATCGCAGCATCCACTGCATGCGATCCACGACGACGGACACGGGGTGCGATGCGGCTTCGATCGTAATTTTGACGCTGGGCAACATGATCAGCGACTGGATCGCACGCTCGCACGCCGTCTGCAGCCGCGCGGCACGTCGCAAGGTTTTGCGTGGATCCAGATCGATCGACCGGCTGTACATCTCCGCGGCCAAGTCGACCAGACGTTGAATCCAAATCAGCGTGCCGTGATTCCAATGCCCGCTGGCCCCCAACTGTTCCAGCCGACCATTTTCGCAGCGAACGACCACCGCCTCGCACGCCTGGCCGGTCAGCCCAACAAACAAGACATGACGGCTTTCGTCACCCGGCATGGGTTCAGATTCGGCCGGATCATCCAACACCAACGGATTGTCGTCCGTGGGGGCCGATGCTGTTCCCCCACATTGATGTTGCATCATCATCAATTGCACGCACGCCAATGATCGGTCCACCAAGCGAACCGAACGCAGGCCGGCGATGGTCGCCGATTGCATGATGCTGCGGCGATGCAGTTGGTCATAAACCGATGGGACTGTGATCGCCACCGCTTCGGGCGGCTGTTTGCGATTCCACGCCTGGCGCATCGCGCGGCGGATCATCGCGCCCATCAAGACTTCCGGCGGGCAATTGCGTCCACAAACTTGCCGACCGATCGTGGGCTGGCCGAAATACATCGGCAAACACCGAATCACTTGGTCGGGATTGGTCGATTGACGCTGGGTCGCAACATCGCCGAACCGCATCGTGCCGTCGCTGCCGGTCATCACCATTCGAAACAGCGGTTGGCCCAGTTCGCCGGGCGTCAAATTCCGCAGCGATCCGCTTAAGTCGGTACTGGCGGCGGCCAAGTCGAACATACCCAGATCCAGACCGACGATCTCGGTCCGACGGGCGACCGTGGATTCACCGCCGTAGGTGGAACCACCAATGATCGTGCTGCTGTCTTGTGCGATCGCCTGCATGGGCGCCAACTGTTGCAACCAAGACGGCGCGGCTTCGGATGCGACGTAACCCGCCAAGTCTTCGATCACTTCATCCAGCGAGTTGTATCGGGCCCCCGGTGACTTTGCCATCATGCGTCGAAACACGTTGGCAAAATTCATGTCGACGTCATCGCGGATCTGCATCAGATCAGGTATTTCGCCGTGGCGGTGGCCGTACACTTGGTCCAAGAATTCGCCGGGATACGGCGTGCGTCCGGTCAGCAAGAAATACAGTGTCGCCCCCAGCGAATAGATATCGCTGCGTGAATCAATCGATTCCGGGTCTTCCAACTGTTCGGGCGACATGAACGACAGGGTGCCGATCAGCTTTCCCGGTCGGCGTTTGCCCCGTGATCGTTGTTTGCCAGCGGTTTTGCCATCGCCGTGCTTTCCTGACTTGGCATCGGCCGTACTGGAAACGGCGTCGGTCTTGGCCGACGGCCGAATCGCGTCGACCGCTAGCGAGCTAATTTGGGCCAACCCCAAATCCAAAACCTTGACCGTCCCATCGGTGGTTCGCATCAAGTTTCCCGGCTTGACGTCGCGGTGCACCACGCCGGCACGGTGTGCGTGCAGCAACCCCAGCGCGGCTTGCCGAATGACATCCGCCGCATCGCCGACGGTCAGCGGCCCGCCTTCGGATACGATCTGGGTCAACGTTTTTCCATCGACGTATTCCATCGCCAGATAGGGCACGCCGTCTTGTTCGCCCGCGTCAAACGCGGTGACGATGTTCGGATGCATGACGCGAGAGGCGGCGCGAACCTCCGAAAAAAATCGTTCGATTGCTTTGGCATCGCCCAGACGGTGCACGGGCAGCGTCTTCAGTGCGACGGTTCGCTGCATCCGCACGTGTTCGGCCAAGAAAACTTGGCCCATGCCGCCGGAACCCAGCAGCGACTTGATCTCGTAATCGCCCAAGCGGTCGTGGACCTCCAAGACATCATCGGCCGATTCGCCTTGGGAAACTTCGAACAGCCCCGCTTCGGTCAAGTCGTGCGAACCCGCCTCCCCATCGCCGGTGGACCATTCTCGGGTCGCATCGTCGTCGCGAAAATCGCCGTTCGGTGGATTTGCGGACACGTTGAGATCAAATACCAGATGGATGACGGCCGAGACGGTGAACTTTCAACGCAAAACTCGGTCCGACGGTTCGCGATGGAACGACCGCCGGGGTCGTCACACCGCATCGGCTGACGTTTAATGGTGTGGAACTTAATGACTGACGACGGGGCAACATTTATGTCGGCCGTGGGGCGCGAAAAACACCGGTACGGATGTCAAAAATCGGATCGCCCGCCACCGGGACGAACCGCCCATCGAACGCAAACCGAGCCATGATCGTACCCGTCGACGTGCGAATCGACGAACCCGCGGGATCGGCGGAAACGCCGATGTGTCAACGGGTCGCCCCCTTCGCTTGGCGGTTCCCATTCTAGCCACCGTGCCGGATGATCCAGGTTTCGCAGCCGCGATGTGTGCCCGAGAAAGCCGATCCGGCATCCGCAGTTTTTGGACTTTTTGCTTGATGACAGATTTACCGATCGTGCGAATTGCCACGCGTGAGAGCCCTTTGGCGATGTGGCAGGCGCGTTTCGTTGCCCGGAAACTGGCGGACGCCGGTTTCGACACTCGTCTGGTCCCGCTGGTCAGTGGTGGCGATGTCGATCAGCGCCCGATCGACGGGACACGCAGCGTCGGTTTGTTCACCAAACGTATTCAGCAGGCATTGATCGACGACGAAGCCGATGTGGCGGTGCATTCGCTGAAGGATTTGCCGACCGAACCGGACGAGCGTTTCAAGCTGGCCGCCGTCCCGACCCGCGAAACGGTCAGCGACAGTCTGGTTTCGCCCCAGCGATACGACGTGGACACTTTGCCGAAATCGTCGGTCGTCGGCACGGGCAGCCGCCGCCGCATGGCCCAGTTGAAAGCACTGCGAAACGACTTGGACATTCGGCCGATCCGTGGCAACGTCCAAACCCGTCTTTCCAAACTGAACAGCGGCGAGTTCGATGCGATCCTGTTGGCCGAAGCCGGCATCCGTCGGCTGGAGATGGACGACCTGCCGCGTCGAACGATTGAGCTTTCACAGATGCTGCCGGCACCGGGGCAGGGTGCTCTGGGTATCGAAGTTCGCGCCGGTGACACGACGACATCGAATGCGGTTTCAAAACTGGACGATCCCAACAGTTGGCTGTGTGTGACAGCGGAACGAACCATCTTGTCGCAATTGCACGGCGGGTGTTTGGCGCCCATCGCCGTGTTGGCAACCATCGTTGACGATCGCATGAACGTCCACGCTCGTGTCTTGTCACATGACGGCCAACAGTGTCTGGACGAAACGGGTGAATTGGATTCGCCCGATGCGGAAGCGACGATCCAGTTGGCCACTAACATTGCGAACCGGTTGATCGAATCAGGCGCCAGAGAAATGATCGAACAAGAACGTTCGTCCAACCTGTGATTCGTCACCGCCACACCAAAAACTTCAACGCCTGACATTCACTGCAATCACTGCACGGTTCCCACGACATGACATCGATTTCATTGACAGCCGCCGCCGGCGAAAAAAGTCGCGCCGCCTTCGAATCCGCACGACAACTGATGCCCGGTGGGGTGAACAGTCCCGCACGAGCTTTCGGCGCCGTGGGCGGAACACCGCTGTTCATCGATCACGCCAAAGGCCCGCACCTATTTGACATCGATGGCAATCGGTACTTGGACTACATCGGTTCATGGGGACCGATGATTTTGGGTCACGCCCAAGACGAAGTGATCGATGCCATCACGGCAGCCGCATCGCGTGGGACCAGCTATGGCGCCCCCACGGAAGCCGAATCGGTGCTGGCGCAACAGATCATCGATGCGGTGGGTTCGATCGAAAAGGTGCGTCTGGTTAACAGCGGCACCGAAGCGACGATGAGCGCAATTCGCGTGGCACGTGGCGCCACCGGTCGAGAGAAAGTCATCAAGTTTGCCGGCAACTACCACGGCCACGTCGACAGTCTTTTGGTCGCCGCCGGCAGCAGCGCCGCAACCTTGGGCACGCCCGATTCCCCGGGTGTGACCGCTGGCGCCAGCCGCGACACCATCGTCCTGCGATACAACGACGTCGATGCGATCGGACAGTGCTTTGCCGATCATCCCGGCCAAATCGCAGCCGTGATCATGGAACCGGTGGTCGGAAACATGGGGTGCGTCCCGGCCAGCGAAGCCTTCATGAAAGAAGTCCGACGGCTAACCGCAGATGACGGATGCGTGCTGATCTTTGATGAAGTGATGACCGGATTCCGTTTGGCCTACGGCGGTGCACAAGAACGCTATGGGATCACCCCCGATATGACGACGCTTGGCAAAATCGTCGGCGGTGGCATGCCGCTGGGCGCCTACGGCGGCCGAAAGGACATCATGGATCAGGTGCTGCCCGCCGGAAAAGTCTTTCAAGCGGGAACCTTAAGCGGCAATCCGGTGGCAGTGGCCGCAGGCAGTAAGACCCTGGAAATTTTGAAACGCCAACCGCCCTACGAACAACTGGAACGCCTGGGCAAAAAGTTGGCCGATGGATTGGACGCGGCGGCAACGTCGGCCGAGATTCCCCACCAAGTCCAACAAGTCGGCAGCATGATGACGCTGTTCTTTCACGATCAACCGGTCAACAGCTGGGACGATGCCGACCAATGCGATCGCGATCGGTTCGCCAAGTACTTTTGGGGCATGATCGGCCAAGGCGTCTACATGCCATGCAGCCAATTCGAAGCGTTGTTCTTCAGCCGCACGCATACCGAAGCGATGATCGACCAGACGATCGAAGCGGCGCAACAGGTCTTGGCCGCGATCGCATCTGATTGACCCACCGTTACACGGCTAGATCGATGCAGCAACCGGTTCGTCGGCACCACTGAATGAATCGGCCGAAGCGTGATCCGCGTTCGTATCGCCGTCGCTTTGTCCCTGAGATTCATCCGCTGCGTTCGGTTTGGATTCCTCCGACGCCTCGGGGGTTTCCACAATGGCCTGGACAAACAGCGGCCGCAGATCGTCGCGAATCGCCATTTGTTGCAAACGTTCAATGAACGCTTGGCTCAACCGGGTCCCCTTGGACAACAGCAGGGAACCATCGCGGGTTTGGACGTTTTGCGCCAGGATCATGCCTTCCTTCAGTGCATAAGGTCGAATCTCAACATCCGGTCTTTCGTCGTCGGGTGCCGAGAACTCCGACACATCCAACCTTGCCGCAGCGTCCAACACGGACTTGGCAAGCCCCGGGATCGCATGCGTCAGTTGAGTCAAAGCTCGGTCAGGCTTCAGCCCACTTCGCAAATGAAACTCGTACACGATCGCGGTACGAAGCAACAAAGCCCCGGCTTCGATTCGCGTTTCGCGGGACTGTTCGGGATGATCGGGAATTCGGCTGGCATTGGGATGCCGGCGAACGATTTCCGCCACATCGTTTAAACGCGGAATGTTGGCGATCAAGCGACCAGCGATCTCGGCTTCCGAATCGATGCAAACACCATAGGTGTCGGTCCGGTCTTGGTCATGTTCGCCCACGACGACGCGGCCGATGTTGGCCAGCGATGCGGCGACGCGATAGTCCCAAGGTTTGCCCAGGCCCAACTGATCCGCCAATTCGTCGACGAACCGCATCACGGTGTGGGAACGCTGGAAAACAATGGGATGCGTCAATTCCAAGATTTCCGTCAATACGGTCAGTGCACCGCCGAAGGTCCGGCGCAGCAAATCTTCGCGACCATTGAGCAAATCGAATTGCATCAAACCATCTTCGATCGCGCGGTGCAGCACCGAACTGTGACACGGCTTGTGAAGCAACCGGAACACTTGGCCGACGTTGACCGCGTTGCATGCCGTCGTCAAATCTTGGTTTCCGGTCAGCATCATGTAGATGCTGTCGGGGAACTTCTTCCGTGCTTCCTTGATCAACTGCAAACCGTCCATCTGCGGCATTCGCATGTCACAGATCACAACACCGAACGGGTCTTGATGCTCCATCATCTGCAGCGCCATCGCCCCCGACGAAGCCGTATGAATTTCAAACGTCCCTTCGAAGCGACGCGCCACCGCGTCGAGCATTTTTTGTTCGTCGTCGACGAATAAGACTCGATCGTTCATCTTTCATTCACCCCATCTGTGGTTCGACAAAACAGCCGATTTTTTTTGTTTGTTTCCATTTGGATTGTTCAGGTGATGATCAGATCGTCGGCATCATCCAATGAATCCAACACGTTCGGATCTTCGTCCAGCCAAATGTCTGGATCACCAAGGTCCCGCGAGTAGGCTTCCGATTCACCATCGTTTTCACGTTCAATAGGCAAGGCAACCGTGAACGTCGTTCCCACACCCGGTTCGCTATCGACCAGCAATGTGCCTTGATGTTTTGCCACCACAATGTCATACGAGATCGTTAATCCCTGTCCCGTCCCCTTGCCGACGTCTTTGGTCGTAAAGAACGGATCGAAAATGCGTTCGATGGTGGCTTGGTCCATCCCTGAACCGTTGTCGCTGACACGCAAGATGACCTGATCATCTTGCCGGCGCGTTTCGACTCGAATCACACCGCTGTGGGAATCATCGGATTCCAGACGTTCGCTGATCGCATCGGAAGCGTTGACAACCAAGTTCAAAACGACTTGACTGATTTCGGCCGACCGGCATTGAATTTCTGGAAGATCGGCTTCCAGATCTTTCACCAACTCGGCGTGATACTTGTAGCGATTTTTTGACAGTGTGATGGCGCCGACGACTAGCCGATTCAGATCGGCCCACTGATAGGTTGCTTCACCCGGGTGCGACAACTCCTTCATCGCGCGAGTGATGCCGGTCACTTGATCAAATCCTTCGCGACAATCCTGCAACGCTTCGGCGACCATTTGTTGCAATCGTTGGATTCGCTGTGCCGGCAGATCCGTCGAATCACGTCGATCGACGTCATCATCATCGCCGCCATCGGTGGTTTGTTCCAAGAACCTACCGAACTCGTCCATCCATTCCGCCAACGAATCAATGTTGTCGCCGATGTACTGCATCGGTGTATTGATTTCGTGAGCGATTCCGGCCGCTAGCTGGCCAATGGCTTCCAGCTTTTGCGATTGCCGCTGGCCGTGTTCGGTTGCGACCTGTTCCGTTACGTCGTTGAAGATCACCACACCGCCGCTGACGTGTTCGCTATCAAACGCGACGGCGCCCAGCAACAGCCAACGGTCATCGCCGCCCACCTGCACACGGATTTGACGATTGGGTATGTCTTCGCCGTTGACCGCGCGACCCAGCGGGGATTGGAATTCCGATTCCACATTCCCATCGTCTTCTTGGAAATGCCAGATTGCGTCCACTTGGTCCACACGTTTCAAGTCATCACGACTTGCCCCCAGCAGTTTTTCTGCTTTCGCGTTGAAGCAAGTGACATTTCCGTCAGGTCCGGCCGCGATGACCCCCGCCGGAATGTGCTGGACGATGGTATCCAGCAACGTTTTCTGTTGCTTCAATTCCTGCTGAAGTTTGGCTTGTCGCTGTTCGGCTTCCACCTGAGAAGTGACGTTGGTTTGGATGCTGATGTATTTGGTGACTTCGCCGTTTTGATCCCGAATGGGTCTGACTTCCAAGTCGTTCCAGTAGGGTGTTCCATCCTTCTTGTAGTTCAAAACTCGCGTGCGAAACCCGAGATCTTTGCGGAGCGCCGCGCGCATCCTTCGGATGATCTTCGGATCGGTCAGCGGCCCTTGCAAAAACTTGCCGGGCGACGATCCCACGACTTCATCCAGGGTGTACCCGGTGTTTCGTGTGAACGCCTCGTTGACCCATTCGACGCGGATTTTTTCGTCGGTGATCGCAACGGAATTCACCGTGTACTTTGCCACCAGCGCCAGCTTTTCCGCCTCCAAACGTTTCTCTTCGATCGTTTCGAATGTCCGGATCAACAGACTTCGTACTGCGACCGCCAACCCTACAAAAGTCACACACAACATCACGCCCAAGACGACCATTGTCCAAATGGCGGATTGCAATGGGTTCCCCATCTTGCCGGCGCGTTGGGAATCGTCACCGGATAGAGTGACCAGCCGGTTTGCAACCTTCGTGCTGACTTGCGTCAACAAACCGCTCAGACGTTCCTGTGACGCAGCGATCTGTTTTTGATTTTCGATCACCTTGAAACGCAGACAGAAGATGCTGTCGCAATCTGAGTGAAAAAACAAATCAGGGGATTGGGAATGATCAAAAACAGCCTGTCGAAGTTTGGCAAAGTCATCGATCGTCGCGATCCCCTTGGCATCCTCTAACTCGGCCAGCCGTCGAAGCGAAAGCTCCAAACGCATTAGCAATGGTCGATAGGCGCCTTCACGCAATCGAAGCAGTTCACTGACGTGCGACGCAGCTTGCGTCCGTTCCATGTAGTGCAAGGCATCGCTGCATTCCACAACAATCGTTTGAATGTTGCGATGGTTTTCATCTCCTGGCGAAATGCTGCCATTCAAACGGTAGCGTCCTTCGACGGACTCAGCGGCGGTACGGATTCGCAGTAAAGCATCACGAGCGACACAAAACTGTTGCTTCAGCACTTGCAAATCGCCGCGCAGAACCTTGCTTGATCGCCCCAAGCCTTGGATTTCAAGAACGATTTCATCCAAGGATTCGTAAAGCTTCTGACACTGGCAGTCGTCGGGACGATGCTGCTGGCCGCAATCGACGAACTGTAAAGCTTCGCGCAGTTGATCACGTTCCCTTTCTGCTTGACCGCCGACCTGTTCCCAATCTTGCCGCTCGGGACGCAGGGCGATGCTTTCAATCGAACTGCGAAAACGCTGGGTCTGATCGACCAGCTCGCGTGCCCGAATCTCAGCTTCGGCCGCTTGCAAACGTTGGTCGTTCAGCCGCTGAAGCGTCACCACGCAGCTGACCAGCAGAATGATTCCCGAGACGACCCCGGCCAGTAGCATGGCCGTAATGAGTTTGTGGGGGGGAATGACTCGATGCATCACAACGCCTCCGATGCAAAGATCTGATCCCACGTTTCATATTGGACTCCCGATGACGTCAGTCGGGTGGCCCAAATCCGCTTGCCATCGGGGTTTTGCGGACTGCGGAATTCTTCCAACCAGGGAACCGGTGTGATCCCCGCGAAAATGTTTTCAACGGCCTGAACCACCGATTTCCGGTTGGGATGGACTTCCAATGATTCGACGGCATGCACCCATGCGGATCCAAGCAAATAGCCTTCGAATGATGCGGGATTCGGATGCGATTTTTGCGAGAAGTCTTTCAACGCGTCGCGATACCGGATCGCAATAGCGTGGTTTGAAAGCGGATCGGGGACCACCTGAGTCGCGATCACTCGACGGTCGTCGACGGCGATGACACGTGCCAGCGAATCCGTTTGGACGAAGCTGATACAGATGATCCAGCCGCGATAGCCATGGCGTCGCGCATGGGACACAAACTCTTTCGCCGCGTCGGTTGACGCGCCCACGATGATCGCTCTCGGCGGTCGCTGGTGATTCAGCAGGTCCGCCAAACCGTTTTGAATGGCCAATGAATCTCTGGCGTACAACCCGACCGGTATGTGGTGCGGGGGAATACCACCGTGTTGCTCCAATACTTGACAGGCGGCTTTGAATCCCGCCATCCCGAGTCCGTCCCGCAGACAGAAAAAGCCGATCTGGTCGGCGGAAACGTCGCTGTAGCGAAGGATCGCGTTGATCGACGCCAACACCTCGTCTTCATAGCTGCCGCGAAAATGCTGAAGCGTCTGCGTCCCTTCGGTTCGCAGAATCTGCGCGCCCGAGATCGGTGCGAAAAACAACGTGTCTGTCTGGCAACACATCGTCGCGGCAACCACGCCGGTCGGAGTTCCGACATTGCCGATCACCGCCAAGATTGTCGGATCGGCCAGCAACCGTTTCGTGTTCGACGCCGTTTTGGCAGGATCATAGGCATCATCCATCGCCGTGATTTGAAATCGATACCGCTTGCCTTCGGCGTTCGCCTGGTGGAACGAGGCCCGAATCCCGTCCAACACGGAATTACCCAAATCAGCGCATGGCCCGGTCATCGATGTGGACGTTCCCACATGAATCGTGATCCGATCGTGGGTATTCACGCTGTCGGATGTTGGAACGCGCTGGCCCGAATGCGTCTCGGTTGTGACCGACTCGGGAAAGTCCGCCCCAGCGGGATCGACACGGACGTTGGACGAACGTGAAGCGATGGAATCGTGGGCGGATTGCACCCTTGGCGCCTGGGCGATGAATGCAATCCAAGCCGACGCGATCAACAGCGCAAAGATCGTCCAACGGTTGGAGTGAATGGAAAGTGCCATGATGCCCCCATCAGTTTGCTCGTGCCGAAACACCACATCGCAACGGATTCACGTCGTCCCAAACCACAACTCTGCCAAGTCACATTGATTCGTCGACGCAATACCCAGATCGCGATTCGTCCGGCTCTATGGAAACTGTGCCGTTGACTGTTAGCACATGGCGCGTGCGTTCATTTAGAAACCATGGGAAGGCAATCCGATGGGGCCAACTGATCGGAATGGATCGATTGGGCGGGGGGATTGCGCCGGCCCGCATTCGGTGCCTATCCCAGCAGTTGCGGAAACTGGCAGTTTCACAGTTGCCGAGAAACTGCCCTTGGAGGCAGCCATCGTGGTTTGCTACATCGCAAAACGGTCGCGTTGCCTTGGCATCGGACCTTCCCTGACGCGTTCCTTCACGAGCCTTGATTCACGCATGATCCGCAGCCGAATCGAACCGAGTCGTCCTGCTAAGGCCATTCGCCTCGGTTTCGCGATACGATCCGCCGTTCTGCTTGGCACGATCATGACGATCGCGCCGGGTTGTCACGACGGACCGCTGTACGCGTTGAAAAAGGTCAATCCGTACTTTGTGATGAAAGAATGGCGTGACGACCGCCAGTTGGGCATCACCGATTTTGAAAGACACCAAGAACTGCAGGACGTCGCTGGTGGCATCGCCCGGATGACCGCCGATCGCCAACAGTATTGGCTAAGTGAACTGGACAAGATTTACGAACACGACCCCAGCGCGGAAATGCGGCGGTTGGCCGTCGTCGCCGCGGGCCGTGCCGACGAAGCCAACGGACTGGACCTGTTACGCAAGGGCCTGGATGACGACGACTTCAAAGTCCGAATGGAAGCTTGTCGTGGGCTGGGTAAACGGGGTGACGAGGAAGCGGCGCGGCTGTTGGCCACCACGGTCAACGCCGACCCCGATGATGATGTCCGCAATTCCGCGATCGCCGCACTCGGACGATTTCAATCTCCGGTCGCCGTGGACGCACTGCGCATCGCACTGAATGACAGCGACCCGTCGACCCAGCGTTTGGCGGTCAATTCGCTGCGTGACGCGACCGGCAAAGACTTCGGTGACCAGCCGCAAGAATGGATCGCCGCGTTGGACGCCGCTGGATCTGATTCGGCCGACACCGAAGCGTCGACCGAGCGATTTTAGATCGATCGCATCACGACCGATCAATCAGGGTTTTTGGAACTCGCGATCCACCCACTTGGTATCGATGGTCGCGGCCACAAACTCGGGGTGGCCCAGCACGACATCATGGAAGGAAGCCGTGGTGGAAATGCCCTTGATCTGCAGTTCTGCTAAAGCACGCCGCATCGTCGCGATCGCTTCTTCACGCGTCGGACGGTGCACGATCAGCTTGCCGATCATCGAATCGTAGTGTGGCGGAACGGTGTAGCCCGCATAGACGTGCGAATCGAAACGGACGCCCATCCCGCCGGGGGCAAACATCGATTCAATTCGACCGGGGGACGGCTGGAAACCGCGATCCGGATTCTCCGCATTGATGCGGCATTCGATCGCCGTCCCGGTGCAGACCAGATCCTCTTGCTTGAATGACAGCGGCTGGCCGGTGGCCACGCGGATCTGTTCTTTGATCAAGTCCACGCCGGCGACCAGTTCGCTGACCGGGTGTTCGACTTGGATCCGAGCATTGACTTCGATGAAATAGAAATCGTTGTTTTGGTCAACGATGAACTCGACGGTCCCCGCGTTGGCATAATCGGCCCCGCGAATCATGCGTACCGCCGCCTGGCAGATCGCGTCACGACGTTCGGGGGTCAGCGTGCTGCAGGGTGCTTCTTCGATCAGCTTTTGGTGCCGACGCTGGACGCTGCAATCACGTTCGAACAAGTGGCAAACGTTGCCGTGGGTGTCGGCGATGACTTGGACTTCGATGTGGCGTGGCCGATCGATGAACTTTTCCAGGTAGACACCACCGTTACCAAATGCGGCGGCGGCTTCGTTTCGGGCGGCTTTCAGTGCGCCGGCCAGAACGTCTTCGCTCTCGGCGATCCGCATGCCTTTGCCACCACCACCGGCGGTGGCTTTGATCAAAACGGGATAGCCGATTTCCGCCGCGGTCTGTCGTGCCACGTCGTCCGATTCGATCAACCCGTCACTGCCCGGAACGACGGGGACTTCATTGGCGATGGCGATCGACCGGGCGGTATTTTTGTCGCCCAGTTTGCGCATCGCATCGGCACTGGGGCCGATGAACTCGAATCCGCTTTCCCGACAGACTTCGTTGAAGTGGGCGTTTTCCGACAGAAAGCCGTAGCCCGGGTGGACCGCGTCGGCATCGGAAACTTCTGCGGCCGCGATGATTTGATCGATCCGCAGATAGCTGTCGGCACTGCGGGCGGTACCGACACAGTACGCTTCGTCGGCCAATTGGACGTGCATCGAATCACGGTCGGCGTCACTGAAGACGGCGACGCTGGTGATGCCCATTTCACGACAAGCGCGGATGACGCGCAGCGCGATTTCGCCGCGGTTGGCGACCAGAATTTTCTTAAACATAGAACGTCAGGTTTTGCTTCAACCGTCCAGCGGTTGGACACGGAACAACGGTTTGCCAAAGTCGACGGCTTGTTGGTCTTGGGCCAACACTTCAACGATCTTGCCGCTGCATTCGGCGGGGATTTCGTTGAAGACCTTCATCGCTTCGACGATGCAGCACACCGTATCGGGGCTGACCACCGTGCCGACCTTGACGAACGTTTCCGATTCGGGATTGGGGCGTGAATAAAACGTGCCCACCATCGGCGCGTTGATCGTGATGGTGCCCGACGTGTCGGCCGATGCATCGGCAGGCGCCGCGGCCGGTGCAGCCGCCACCGGTGCCGGTGCGGCGACGGGCACGGCAGCCTGGGCAACCCCACGGCACAGTTTGATTTTTTCGTCGCCTTGCTGAAGATCGACTTCGCCAAGCTCGTGCTGTTCCATCAACTGGACGATTTGACGGATGCGATCGATGTCAAACACGCCGGTGTTTGACTTTTCTCCCTTGCTCATTCTTTATCGTTCTATCGCGGAGGTGACGGGAAAAGCCACGGATGATTTTCAGCAGCGCGAGGCTTCGTGGTGGGTGCCCCGACCGGGCCGCCCCAGCCCCGTTGGGCCCGGGTGGCGAATCAGTATCGGCGCTGTGGCCCCAAAAGATCAGATCGCAGACTTTACAGAATCAGCCGACAATCATCGAGGCCCTTGGGCAATCGCGTCAGCACTTCGCACCCGGAATCGGTCACCAAGACGTCATCTTCGATTCGGATGCCGAATTCACCCTCGAAATAGACGCCGGGTTCAACCGTGACGACCATCCCGCTGGACAACACCTGCGGGCTGACCGACGCCATCCGGGGGGATTCATGGATCTGCAGCCCGATGCCGTGTCCCAAGCCGTGTTTGAAAGCGTCGCCCATTCCCGCCGCTTCGATCACATTGCGGGCAGCCGCATCGACATCGCTGGCAGCGACGCCATCGCTGATGCGTTCGATCGCCGCCAATTGAGCTGCCAAAACCACGTCGTAGGCGCGACGAAACGCATCGCTAGCGGCGTCACGATGCAGCGTCCGCGTCAGGTCGCTGGCATAGCCTTGATAAAAAGCCCCCCAGTCGATCAACAGCGTCGGGGCATCGCCCAGCGGAACCGCATCGGGCCGATAATGGGGCAGGGCACCACTGGGCTGGGCACCAACGATGGGTTCAAAACTGACCCCCGATGCCCCCAGGGTCCGCATCACGGATTCCAAGTCATGGGCGACTTCGCGTTCGGTCATCCGAGGCGTCAAACGGCTGGTCACCGAAACATACGCTCGTTCGGCGATGTCGATGGATTGGCGGATCCGACCAATTTCAAATTCGTCTTTGATTTGCCGCAACGCTTCGACGACGCCCGCGGTCGGCACCCACTGGATCGACGGCTCGGCATCGGCCAAACGGTCTTGCCAAGCGTCCCACTGGGCCAACGTGACGCTGGATGATTCGACGCCGACGCGACGGTAACAGGATCCGGCGAAGACCTCCGCCAGCAAGTCCGGCATTGATTGAGAGGGCGGCCGAACCGCGGCGGCCAAGTGAGGACACTCCTGGGCGATTTGTGTTTCGTATCGTCGGTCACTCAACAGCGTCGCTTCGCCGGTTCCGACCAACAGGTACGAACTGTCGCCGGTAAACCCGGACAAGTATCCGACATTGATTTCGTCGGTCACCAACAACGCATCGATTTGGTGCGTTTCGAAGGACTGACGCAAAGAGCGCAAACGATCGGCGTGGGGGGCTTTCGCATTCATGCCGCCAATCATGACGGTTCGGGCGCGTCGATCCAAGTCTGTGCGAATGGGATTCGACGCGATGGCCGGCCGCCGATCAGTCGTGGCGATGGGCGTGGGGGTCGCGATCGTGGTGCTGCTGATCGACGTGCACGTGCAACTGTGGCTTGGTGTCGAACAGCCATTGCCATCCGACATCGGTCACCGCGGAATCGTCCAAATACAGCGATTCCAGGTAGGGCATTTCCGCCATCAACTTCATCCCTTCGTCGGTCACCCCGATGCCGATCAGGTGAATGCCACGCAGCGACGTCAAACCGGCGATCGCGCGGCAAATGTCATTGCCCGCTCGATCGGTTCCCAAACGCAGCTGTCTTAACCGCGGAAGTTTGCCCAGCTGGGCGACACCATCGGCCGTCACCCGGCTGTGCGGCAGATTGATCAGCCACAGATCGGAACACTCGGTCAGCGACGCCAAGCCTTGGTCGGTGATCGGCGACAATCGCAAGCGGACGTGCTGCAACTTGGGCAACGACGCGATCGCCGCCAAGCCTTCGTCACCGATGCTGCCTTGGTCAAAGATCACGTGTTGCAAACTGTCCAAGCCCCGCAATTGTTGACACATCGCGTCGGTGACCTCGAATTCGGTCACGTGGATGGATTGCAGATCTTCGGCACGAATCTGTTCGACCAGAGCGTGAAAGCGCTGGGCCGCGGGAACTTCCTCCGTCGTTTCCGGCATCACATCCAGCGATTCGCCGCCCCAGAACACAACCACCGCGATCACCGCCGCGATCACCGCGACGGCCACGGCCAACTGTTTCTTTCGGCGCCGCCGTCGTCGTTCATCCTGGACGGTCACCGGCGGAGCGTCGTCCAACCCCGTGTCATCGCCCGGCAGGACTTCATCGGCGGGATCGCCCGCAAGATCGCCTTGGGCACCCTGCGACGCGGATTCGGGGTCGGTTCCGGCTTGGACGTCGGTGGCTGCGTCGGCGTTGACTTGTTCGTCAGACGCTGCGTCGTCAGTCGCGGCTTCGCGCTGGGGATCGTTGGTCGGCATGCTGGCGATTGTATCCCCGCACCGGGGCACGTCGTAGCGCACCCCGGTGCGTCGTGACTTCATCGCCGCAGGTCATTGTCGAGACGATTGACCCAGTAATCGTCGCGCGGTGATCCTGGCACGTCCGTACACCAAAGGTCACGCGGCTGCGAAACCTTTGGCAGGCACGGATGGCGTTCTTTTCCCGCAAAAAGAACGCTGGCGATGAAGCCTGGTTGGTCGGTGGGGGGATCCGTCGCTGCCGAACGTTCACATCCGGCGGGCGGTCACAAACGTCGGTCAACGGCACGACCGCCTGTGCGGACATGTCTCCGGCGGGTTCGCCGATTTGGCCACAAAGGGATCGCTGAAAGAGGGACGGATCCGGTCGTCAATCGCGGGATAACAGCCGCCGTGGACCGCTGTCAACGTCGATTGCGGTGAAACGTAGGTCCCCCGGCGGCGATTGCCCGGTCATGGAAGCTTCCACGACGTTGACCTAGAATCCCGCCTCGCGATGCCCTGGCGTTGCCGAGCCCGCCGAATCCATCGCCCCCGGGCGATGGCGGCAATGCCGACGCTCCGCCGTGATCCCCTGTTTCCCGACGACTCGACTGCGATACCGATGCCGCGTTACAACCCCGCCGAAATCGAACCCCGCTGGCAAGAATACTGGCTGACCCATCGCACGTTCGCCACGCCACGTTTGCCCGGCGGGACCAAACGCTACGTGCTGGACATGTTCCCCTATCCCAGCGGCGACGGTCTGCATGTCGGTCACCCCGAAGGCTACACGGCGACGGACATTGTTTCACGGTTCGCACGGCTGCGCGGCGAAAGCGTGCTGCACCCGATCGGTTTCGATTCGTTCGGATTGCCCGCCGAGGAACACGCGATCAGCACCGGCGAACACCCGCGGATCCAGACGCAACGGAACATCGACAACTTCACACGCCAATTGAAGATGCTGGGGTTCAGCTACGACTGGGATCGGGTCGTCGCGACGACGGACGAAGACTATTTCCGCTGGACCCAGTGGATTTTTCTGGTCCTGTACGACACCTGGTTCGACGACGAACAACAAAAGGGTCGCCCGATTTCCGAGTTGCCGATCCCGGCGGAAATCGCCGCCCAAGGTGATGCGGTGATCGAATCGTACCAGGACGATCATCGTCTGGCCTATCAAGACGACGCGTTAGTGAATTGGTGTCCCGATTTGGGGACGGTATTGGCCAACGAAGAAGTGATCGATGGCAAAAGCGAACGTGGCGGCTATCCGGTCAAACGTATCCCGCTGCGTCAGTGGATGTTGCGGATCACTGCGTATTCCGAACGCTTGTTGTCCGGCCTGGACGATTTGGACTGGCCCGTCGGCATCAAGAAACTGCAACAGGATTGGATCGGACGCAGCACCGGCGCGGAAGTCGATTTCTTCATCGGCCCGGCCGACCAGTTTGACGCTTGGAAAACCGAACGTGCCAAGTCAGGCTTTCCGACAGATCCCACCGATGCCCTGCGTGTCTACACGACTCGGCCCGACACCCTGTTCGGCGCGACGTACATGGTCGTTGCACCGGAGCATCCGATGCGGGATCGATTGACCACCGAAGATCAATCGCCGCAAGTCAAAAAGTATTGCGAACAAGCATCCTTCAAAAGTGATCGGGAACGCACCGAAGGCGACAAGAACAAAACCGGCGTCTTCACCGGATCGCACGCGATCAACCCGGTCAACGGAAAACCGATTCCGATCTGGGTCGCCGACTATGTGTTAGCTGGTTATGGGACGGGCGCGATCATGGCGGTTCCGGCGCACGATGAACGCGACTTTGATTTCGCCCAAGCATTCGACTTGCCAGTGATTCCCGTCGTACGGCCTGATGACGATGATCCCCGGCGCGAAGTCATCTTGGCGGGCAAGGCTTGTTTTTCGGCCACCGGCGTGGCGATCAACAGCGGCCCGTTTGATGGCCAGACGACAGACCAAGTCAAAAAAGCCGTGACCGAATCGCTGGACGGCGATCACCTGGGCCGTGCCGCGGTCAATTACAAGCTTCGCGATTGGTTGTTCAGCCGCCAGCGTTTCTGGGGCGAACCGTTCCCCGTGCTTCATGAAATCGATGAAGCCGGCGAATTGACCGGCCGCAAACGCACCGTGCCGGCCGAAGACTTGCCGGTGACGCTGCCGGAACTGGAAGACTTCAAACCCCACGGCCGCCCCGAGCCGCCGCTGGCCAAGGCCGACGACGACTGGTTGATCGTCGAATTGGACGGACGACGTTTCCGACGCGAAACCAACACCATGCCCCAGTGGGCGGGATCTTGCTGGTATTACCTGCGGTATATCGATCCGAAAAATAACCAATGCATGATCGACCCCGAGCTGGAAAAGGCTTGGATGCCCGTCGACCTGTACGTGGGCGGTGCCGAACATGCCGTGCTGCACCTGTTGTACGCCCGGTTCTGGCACAAGGTCCTGTACGATCGCGGACACGTGACCTGCGCCGAACCATTCGGACGGCTGGTCAACCAAGGCATGATCTTGGGCCAAGCACAATTTCACTTGAGCGAAGATCAGGCCCAACAGCACCAGAAACCCCTGGCCGACGTTGGCATCGAAGCGGTGCGAGGCAAAGAAGACGACAAGACGTTGGTGTTGCGAAGCACCGACGGCCACGACCTTGACGATGATGCGACGGAAAAACGCAAAGGCAAGTTGTTCGTCAAAGGCACCGACATCGAAGTCATCGCCAAAGCCGACAAGATGTCCAAGAGTCGTGGCAATGTCGTCAACCCTGACGCGGTGGTGCGTGAATACGGTGCCGACTCGCTGCGCCTGTATGAAATGTTCATGGGACCACTCGAAGCCACCAAGCCCTGGAACATGTCCGGCGTCGGCGGCGTGCGAAACTTCTTGGATCGCGTTTGGCGAATGATCGTGGATGCGAAATCCGATGACGATCAACTGTGTGCCGAATTAGTCGACCAGCCCTGCAACGAAGAACAGAACCGTGTCCTTCACCAAACGATCAAAAAAGTAACCGAAGACACCGAAGGGCTCAGCTTCAACACGGCGATCGCACGGATGATGGAGTTCACCAACTTCTTCACCCGCCAAGACGAACGACCGATCGAAGCGATGAATTCGTTCCTCGTTCTGTTGTCGCCCTATGCCCCACACTTGGCCGAGGAACTTTGGAACCGCCTGGGGCACGATGATTCGATCGCCCATGCCACCTGGCCGACCTGGGACGAAGATGCGATCCGCGAATCAACCATCGAGATCCCGGTCCAGCTGAACGGCAAGGTGAAGACCAAGATCAACGTCCCCGCCGATGCCAAACCGGACGACATGATCCAAGCCGCGTTGAATGACGACAAAGTCCAATCGCTGGTGGACGGGAAAACGGTCGTCAAGAAAATCGCCGTGCCCGGACGTCTGGTGAACTTCGTCGTCAAACCCTGACGAATCGGCGTCATGCACCAACGCCGATTCAGCGGGCCGTGCGACAGGCCGCGTGGGCGGCACAGGACACGCAACCGACGCAACCTTTGGCGGCGTCGGTGCCGCACCCTGGACCGCATCCGGTTTCCAGCAATTCGGCAAATTCACCCGTGCGAACCACTGCTTCATATTGTCGCACGATGTCGCCGGTGATCGCGTCGATCTGCTCGGGAACGTCGCCCAAAAAATGCAGCAACAGCGTCCCGCCGTCGAACAAGTGATCGACGTCCAACAGCGTCGCGACGATCCCCGCCGATCGGATCGCGTCGCGACAGGCCTCCACCGCTTCGCATCGATGCCGATCCAAGCGTCGAATCAGCAATTCGTCCTGGGGTGTGGTGCGGCGCAGTATTCGGGGCGAGGGACCGGCTTGACGCCCTTGTAGGAAATTCCACCTCACCGGCGACACCAGTTCCCCCAGCTCCACGCCCCGCGATGTCCGCACCAAAACTCGGTCGCGGCGGCCCAGTGGACGATCCGACGCGGACGCCGGGGCGGATGCCGATGCCAGTTCGGCCAGACACCCCAGACGCAACGTCCACGCTTGGGGCCCCGCTTGGGGACTTCGATCAGGTTCGGTGGGATCCAACGTAGACGGTTCACAAATGGGTTCGCGACGGTCGGCCGCTCTTGCTGAATTGTCGGCCAAGGGCCACCATGTTGAACGATCTGCACCGCAGATGCAAAAGCCCGCCCGATGCGATGGGCCGACCGATACGAATCCGCTTTTTGCGGAACCAAACGTCCGGTCGCGCCCCAGAAATCGTGTCATGGACGGCGTCCCCGATCCTGTTCATCGAATTCAGCGAGCCCGATAGATCATGTCGACCACCGACGCGGCCACCCCGGAGACCCTGCCTCCCGTTTCCACCGATTCCGACGTGGCGATCAACGCCAAGCCGATGGCGGAACCCGGTTTCTATGACTCACTGGCCTCCTCGGTGCTGGCCGGCGAAACAATCAGCCGTGAAGACGCGTTGGCGATCATCAACGCTTCGGACTTGGACGTCCCGGCGATCATGGCCGCCGGTTTCCGGATCCGCCAAAAGCATTTCGGCCGTACCGTTCAGCTGTACTTTCTGATGAACGCGAAAAGCGGACTCTGCCCGGAAGACTGCAGCTACTGCAGCCAGTCCAAGGTCAGCAACGCGCCGGTTCCCAAGTACAACATTCTGCAGCGCGATCGCTTGATGGAAGCGGCCAAGCTGGCGCATGAACGGGGCGCGAAAACCTATTGCCTGGTTATCTCCGCTCGCGGCCCGAACGAACGCGAAATGAACGCGGTCGAATCCATCGTGCCGGAAATCAAAGCCAAGTATGACTTGGACATTTGCGCCAGCCTCGGGCTGCTGGACCGCGAACAAGCCGATCGTTTGTTTGCCGCCGGTGTTGATCGCATCAACCACAATCTGAACACCAGCGAAAACTATTACGGTCACATCTGTTCGACGCACACCTACGAAGACCGCAAGCAAACGCTGGAAAACGTTCGCGACGCGGGAATGGAAATGTGCAGCGGTGGGATCATCGGGATGGGCGAATCCCACGACGACATCGTGCAGATGGCGTTCGACTTGAAAGAGCTGGGCGTGCATTCCATTCCGCTGAACATTCTGAACGCCATCGACGGCACGCCATTGGAAGGCACCCAAGCGATGTCGCCCAACGATTGCTTGAAAGCGTTGGCGATGTTCCGGTTCGTCAACCCGGATCGCGAAATCCGCATCGCCGGTGGCCGCGAAATTCACCTGCGTCACATGCAGCCGATGGGCCTGTACGTGGCCAACAGCCTGTTTGTCGGCGATTACCTGACGACCAAGGGGCAACCGCCGCAAGCCGATTACGACATGATCCGCGACATGGGCTTTGACATCACCACCAACATCGAACCTGTCGCCCGCTAGTACCGGATCGGTCAGCGGATCGAAACGCCTGCCCCCAGTCCAATGCAAAAGGGCTCCGCGGTCATGACGACCTCGGAGCCCTTTTTGATGGGACGGCAAAAACGCCCGTGAAAGAATATCCAGCCGTTTAGGATTCGTACTTGATCTTCAGAATCTTGAACTTCAGCATGCCGGCCGGCGCTTCGACTTCCGCGGTGTCACCGACCTTTTTGCCGATCAGTCCTTGGCCCAGCGGGCTGGTCACCAGGATCTTGTTCGTGTCGTAATCTTCGTCGCCGGTGCCGACCAGAGTGAACTCTTCTTCGTCACCGTAGGCCAAGTCTTCGACGGTGACGGTGCAGCCGAAAGCGACCTCGTCCTTGGGCATTTGCGACGTATCAACGATCGAAGCCCGAGCGACCTTGTCTTTCAGCTCGCTGATCTTCGCCATCAGCATGCCCTGGTTTTCACGCTGGGCATGGTATTCGGCGTTTTCCTTCAGGTCGCCTTCCTCGCGGGCGGCAGCCAGCTTTTCGGTAATGACGGGCAGCTCATCGTTTTCCAGGCGAGAGATTTCGGCTTTCAAACGGTTGTAACCCTCCCGCGTCATGGGAACGGTCTCGTGCATCCATCTTTCCTTTCGGACAAAAAAGAAACCTTTTCCGCCGCGGACAGCGGAAAAGGCCTTCGGTTTCAAAGCCCCGTATTATCCCGATCCCCACCCCCTGTGTAAAGCCAGTTTCCCATTGCCGTGGCGTCTTGCCCGTGCTTGACCGACGTATTCGCCGACGCGACGACCCGCTGTCGCAGCGGAGCATCGACCGGCGACCGGCTCGAAATCAACCCGGCCGACTGATCTACACTGGGAGGCAAAAGCACGATCACGCCTTGGGGACCCCCATGAATATCACGACGGCCCGCGTCGTTTTTCTGTCAGTCGTCGCCGCCTTGTCATCGTCGCGGTTGGCCTCCGCCGCATCACCCGACGAGCCGCCGAAAAAGGTCGTCGCGTTTCGAGTGGCCGAACCTGATGACGGGCTGTTCGCCGGTGGCCCGGATTTGATCCACATCCAAGCCCGGTACGAAGGCAGCGACCGCTGGTCCAGTGCCGACCCGGAAACCTATCAGGTCAAAATCAAGGGGTCTGCATCCCTGGTCCAAGACCCCACGGGCGAACCACGCAATCCGTTCGTGATCATTCCGGAATCCGCTGGTGATGCGGTCACCGTGCGGTTGACGGCCGGCAACGTCGCGTCCGAAGTGGCATTGGATGTTGCCGAACCCGCGTCGTCCGGTCCCGTCACCCTGCGGATTCACCCCGATCAAACCGGACACCCTTACACCGGGCTGGGTGCGGGAGTCATGTTCTATGACAACCAATTCAACATCAGCAACGATCTGTTCGATTGGTGCTTCCGCGACGTCGACACGCAATTGGTTCACGCGTTGATTCGACCAGATTTTGAACCGACCAATGACAACGACGACTGGCAATCGCTGAACAACGATGCCTTTGATTGGTCGCGCTGCGAACGCCTGTTTTGGATCCTGTGGAATGCCAAACAACGCAACCCCGACTTGAAGGTCTTCGCTTGTCTTTATTCGCCGCCACCGTGGATGAAGACCAATCAGGCGACCACCGGTGACGGCGGTTTGAAGAAGGGAGATCAATACCGGCTCGAAATGGCCGAATACGTTTATGCGTTCCTGAAGCACGCCAAGTGGAAGGGCACCACGATTGATTATCTCTGTTTGTTCAATGAACCCGATTGGCCTCATACCCAGGACGGAACGCACTACACATCACTGACCGAACTGGCCGAAACGCACGTCCAGGTGCGAAACGCCATCATCGAATTGATCGAAGCCGACGATGAATTTGATCACCTTCCGCAATTCGTTTTTCCGGAAACGCTGGGGGCCGGTTCGATTACTCGCGCTGCAAAGGACAGCGATCGTCTGGCCGACTTTGTACAGTCCGGTCAATTGGATCACCTGGCCGCGTGGGGTGTTCACGACTACTGGAACACCGGCGGTTACTGGCCGGTACGTTTCCAAGAGTTACGACGCTTCACCAAGTCGGATCAACAACCGATTTGGATGACCGAGTGGGCTCAGCGATCCCCCAAATCTGATTTGGCGTCGGCGATGGAATATGGGCGGAACATCACCAATGCGCTGCGTTTGGGGTGTTCGGCCTGGATGGCATTCGAATGGGCGCACCCGGCCCAGAACCAATCGGGTTTGATCAGCACGCAGTGGGGCGAAGGCTATCCGCAGAAACGCTTCTGGCGCAGCAAGGCGTATTACGTGTTCCAGCAGATCGCCAACACCAGCCCCGCCGGCGGCCAATGTGTGCCCATCGAAATTGACGCCGGCGGTGATGGCAGGCAGCCCGGCGGACTGGAAGCCCTGTGTGTTCGCAAAGACGATCAAATGGTCGTCCATATCGTCAACGACCGGCCCACTCGCCGTCCCTACACCGTAACAGGGCCGGGCGTCGGCGATCCTGATGCGGCGTGGTTGACCGACCACACAAACAATTTCACGCCGCTATCGCAGCATCAATCGCAGGGCCAGATTCCGCCCCACGCCGTGCTGACGCTGCAGTATTCCCTGTAATCAGCGACGATTCGGCAGCGAGATGGCGATCGGAGGCCCTGCATGCGACGGGGATGAAATTCGGATTGGCCACTAATTTTTGGCACCTTTCGACGTTGGCTCTCGCAGGGATCGACATCGACACCACGTCGGTCTCGGTCACCCGCTGCCCACAAGCCTTGCCAACGTCACATGATCCGCAAAAGCCCCCTGATCGTCACCCTGATCTGCGGCCTCTGGGCCAGTCTTTCGCCGGCACCGGCATTCGCGTCGATCTCTCCCCGCTTTCCCCAGTGTGCTGCGATCGATGCAGACCTGCGTCGACTGCAATCACAAATCAGCGAGTTCGATTCTCAACTGGTCCAACTGGACCAATCCGCCTGGCGGTTCGGCGAAGGGATCAAAGTCGGAATCAAAACGACCAGTCTGATTCGCGACTTTGATCGTCGATTGAAAAAGTTGGCCGATCGCTTGACGCCTTATCAATCGGTGCCGCACGTTCGCACCGCGGCGCGTCATTTGAAGAAGAACGTCGAACGATTGCAGAGTCAAATCGCAAAGGTTCGCAAAAAGGCGGACAAGTTCGAGGCAGACGTTTTGAAACCGGCCCGCCAGCGTGTCAAAAACCTGCGACAGACCATTTCCGGTGGCCGCATCAAGTTGGCAACCTTGCGTCGCGACATCGGCGTGTACCGGCATTCGCTGTCTCAGGCAACGGAGATCGCTGCGACGCATCGCCAACTTCATCAGACACTCGAATTCACCGCTTCGCAGCATCGCCGTTCCATCGACCAAACCGTCGATGCGATCGAACGGCTGGGCCACCAATCCCGCTTGATCACATCCTCGTTTCAAAAGATCGACGGCGTGTTCGCAGCTTTCGCAACGGTCCATCAATCGGTTCAGCAAAGTGGCGACAAGATGAAAGCCAGTGAAGAACTGGTCGGCCGCATCGATGACGTGATTACCAAACCGATTCGAATCAAAAACCCGATCACTCGAAAGACGAAAAGCTTCAGCGTTCGCGAAATCTTGGAGAAGCCTCAAGACATCGCCGGAATCATTCTGAAACCGCTGAACAAGATCGTCGACAAGCTGCTTGATCCCCTGCTAAGCAAGCTGAAGCTGGAGATCCCGTCGCCCAAAGGTTTGACGGAACTGTCTCGACAGTTGGACGAAGCCACACGCATCAGCCGTACCGCTGAACAGCCACTGAAAATGATTGAATCGTCTCTGATCAAGCGATTGCAGTCGGCCATCAAAACACTGACGTTTCAGACCCAGCAAACCCAAAAAATCGTTCGCCAACTGCCTCCCACGCCGGCCCCCATCGGCCAACCAGTTTCGCGTCCCGAAAAAACCGTGCGACCAGATCCACCATCCACGCCCCCCAAGCAGACACCCGCTGCCGACATGCCGGCCATGTTTTTGGGCTTCTGAAAACGGGCGCGGCGTGAAGCCGATGTGGTGTGTCCATCACCCAACGCTTGTCCGTTCACCGCCGCGTTTTTGTTGAGCTTCTTCTTCTCTCGTTCGTCCGCCTATTGATAGGAAACCATGATGTCACTTCAAAGCTTGAAACACCCCACCCGTCGCTGGCTTCAACGCCGATCGCTGGCCATCGCGGCGATCACCCTGCTGTTATCGATTCCACTGGCGTTCGTGTCCGCCCGCACGGTCGCAGAAGAAATGCGTTCTGAACCGTTGGATTTATCACCGTTGGTGTCGGAACAAAATCGTTTGAGCATCGACATGCTACGGCGTTTGTGCAATGCCGACGACAAGAACATTTTTTGTTCCCCGATGAACATCCACATGGCTCTCAGCTTGTTGGAACCGGCCGCCAATGGTCCGACAAAGGATGAACTTCGGTCATTGTTGTATCGGGATGAAAACCCTGATTCGCTGTACCGATCGTTCATTGAACAAATGACCGACCAAGACCAAACGGGCGTCGAGATATCGATGGGGTCCAACCTGTGGTTGCGTTCGGGCTTGGACATTCGTTCCAAGTATGAAAGCCTTCTCGCAGACCGCTTTGCCGGCGTCGACCACGCCGACTTTCTTCATGAACAAGACGAATCCATTGCCGCGATCAACGACTGGGTCTCCGACGCCACTGCAGGACGCATTCCCAAGCTAGCGTCGCGTGACACGGTCACCAAAGAAACGCTGATGTTTTTGGCCAGTGCCATTTACTTCAAAGGTTCTTGGTCGGAAGCATTTTCAAAACGGTCGACTCTGCCGCGTGACTTTACTCTGGCCGATGGTACGACCAAGGAAGTCCCGATGATGCAGAAAAACATCCACATCCAAACGATGGATGGCGACACCTATCGCATCGGAATCCTGCCTTATGGCGACAAGATTCGTCGCATGGAAATGGTGATCTTGTTGCCGGATAGGCACGACGGGCTGAACTCCATGATCGACCAAATGGATTTAGGCACACTGAACACCCAATTGTCCATGCGTCCGAAACGACGTGGCACGTTGGTGACCCTTCCGAAGTTTGAATTGAGCAGCAGTTATGACCTGATCCCCCATTTGCAACAGATGGGAATCAAAACGGCGTTCACCGACGCGGCAGATTTCTCGGGAATGACACAACAAGATCGCATCAAGCTGTCCGTCGTTTGTCACAAAGCCGTCATTCAAGTGGACGAAGAAGGAACCGTTGCAGCCGCGGTCACCGGCGTCGGCGGCATCCGAGCCACCTCGGTGCCACCACCACCGCCGACATTCAATGTCGATCGGCCGTTCGCATTTCTGATTCGTGACAACCAAACGGGAAGCATCCTGTTCGTCGGACGCGTGAATGATCCTTCGGCCAAATGAACGCGGCCGATGAACAACACCGCCGAAGCTTAACGCTTCCCTAGACCACTCTCAGCCCCGTAACACCAGCAGACATCCACCATGACGATTCACATTCGATCCATCTTGATCCTGCTAAGCCTGTGCTGCGTTGCAACCGCAGACGAACCACAAGACGAAAGGAAAAGATCGGAACGCGCCAACGCCGTCAGTGCGACTCGGATAGACAGCACGGCGCGACAGATCAAGCGTCCGTGGAGCTGGTCTGGGCCGGCACGTCAGATTCACCCCAGCCGCACCATGTGGTCGAACCTTTGGGACAACCTACTTTCGGTGCCGGATGTGTTGCGCACGGCTCATCCGGAACTGGAGGATGGTGCCGGAATGTTGGTCACCAGCGATGTGACCCTGGAGTATGGGAAAGTGAAATTCACCGCCGGCGAGATCATCTTGCAAATCGACGAGATTCGATTGACCAGGAAAGAAGAACTTCCCATGCGAATCAACACCGCTCGTGTCGCTCGCGTGTTGATGCCCGATGGCAAGATTGTTCAACGGGACATCCCGGCTTGGCGGGTGCCGATTCGCCCCCATCCTCCGATGCCCAAACGTTAAACGCCGGTCTGCAAACCGTCATCCTGGCGAAAGCAGCGTTCGGACCGATGGAAGCCAAAGAATGCCAACGAAACCAGTCGCTGGATTCGGTAACTCTTCGGGACCTTCGGTTGTCCATCTCGTTTCAATCGAGCATTTCAGGATCGGGTTCGCCTTCATGAGGCAGCCCGATTTCTTCGTCCAACCATCGCCCCAGATCGATTTGTTTACACCGCACGCTGCAAAACGGCGGGGCCTGTGTCTCATCCAGCAAAAAACCGGTCCCACAAATCGGACACGTCATTGCCGACGGATCTCGCCGAACCACACTGCGTCGTGATGTCGATGGTGTGGGTTGCGATGAGGCCGAACGGTTTTTCACGTTTGAAGTTTCTTTCCGGTCCATCCGTCGATTCACTTTCGATTGGTTCGATGCCGTTCGTTCCGACGCTGCGGTCGTCGCCCGTTCACGGGGACGTCGGAGGCTTCCGCGGCTGAGGTATCCATTTTTTAATCCCATCGCGGCCGCGTCCAGCATACGATAGAGAGGTGTCGTCCCCCCGCAACAGCGTCACCCGCCACCGTCCTTCCGCCCCACCACCCATCCATGGTCTTCCGCGCACCCCAACGCACGACCGCCGCAACGTTGCCAATGCGCACGGGTTTTACATTGGCCCTTGGCCGTTTGTCGTTGGCCGTCATGTTTTGCGTCTGCGCATCGGCGACGGTGACGATCGCTGCACAATCCAATCCCAGTGAAACCAGTGGTGATACGGAATCACAGGCATCGTCGACCACGTCACGATCCGACGCCGATGGCCAGGATTCGCAACCCGCCGACGTCCCAGCACCGAAACCGTATTCACCCGCGGTCTTGGCCCAGGCCGTTGAAATCTTGGACACCCATGGATTGAAACCTTCGGGACGACAGATCATCTGCACGACGGCCGGTGAGATATCACGTGCATTGTCGGGGCTGCCCAAACAACGACGTGAACTTCGGCAAATCCGCCAAGCTTGGCAGCAAGCCACGTTGATCGAAAACACGATCGTCGAGCAATTGTCTCGGCTGAATCGACAATACGGCGAACTCAATCTTCGACTGGCATCCACTCCGGTCATCAGTGGGCGAGACCACAACAAGATCGTCGCGATGATCAACGCGACGGCCGCGAAAACAAAACAGTTGGCGGCCGACCGTCAAAACGCCAAGCTGAACGTGGACAAACAGGCGTCACAGTTGCATCAAGCCGAGTCGGATTACGCAGAAGTCGTGATGGCGATTCGTGCGGACTTTGATCAATTGCGTGATGCTTTGGCCGAAAGTTTGAAGGACCGCAAAGTGTCCATCGCCCTGTCGGTCACCAATCGCAACTTGAACACCCCCGCCGAACTGACGGCCGACGACATTTTGGCACCGGTCCTTCGTCGTCTGGAGGCGGAAGAATCCGAGGTATTTCGCGAAACGATTGAACTGGAATCCGAGGGCAACGGTTTGTTCGTCAACGTGACCGTCGGCGGCAAGACGACCAAGATGGTGCTGGACAGCGGGGCATCGATCATCAGCCTGCCGGCAAAAACGGCCGCCGAATTGGATATCAAGATTCCCGCCGACGCGCCGGCAATGCGGATGGAATTGGCCGATGGCCGCGTGATCGGCGCCCGCGGTGTCACGTTGCCGTCGGTGCGGGTCGGACAATTCGAAGCGGAAAACGTTCGTGCCGCCGTCTTGGACGCTTCCGCTTCGTTTGCCCAGCCGCTGCTGGGAATGAGCTATCTGGGGCGGTTCAAATTCGAAATCGATGCCGCAGGCCGGACGCTAAAAATGCTGCGTATCCAAGGCGATTGACCGCCATTTGCTGGGCGACCGGACCGCCCACGCTGGTTCGGCCTTCTTTGCCCCGCCTTGCTGATGTCCGGTCGACCGACCACGATGTCGGCCCATCGGCCGCGTCGCAGGCATCCGCTGCGACCGACCGAAAAATCGACCACTGAACACTCGGCCCCCAACAATCGACCGGTTCAATCAATGTCTGCAACGGATTCGCCCTGTGCCGTCGTGCTCGCCGCTGGCAAGGGCACGCGGATGAAAAGCGAACTGCCCAAAGTGCTTTGCCCCGTGGTGGACCGCCCGATGATCCATTTTGTGTTGGACGCATTGTCGGCGGCCGGCATCGAACGAAAGATCGTCGTCGTTGGCTATCAAGCGGACTTGGTCCGCCAGGAGCTTAGCGGTCGCAAAGACCCGATCGAGTTCGTGGAACAAACCGAACAGCTGGGGACCGGTCACGCGGTGCAAATGTGTCGCGACGCATTGATGACGCAAGCCGGCCCGACCATCGTGGTGGCGGGCGATTCGCCGCTGATTCAATCCGACAGTTTGAAAACCCTGCTGGATCACTTCGCCAAAACGCAACCGTCGTTGCTGATGGGTACGTTGAAGAAAGACGATCCCACCGGGCTGGGTCGCATCGTTCGTGATGAAGACGGCAACTTTATCGGCATCGTCGAACACAAAGACGCCACGCCGGAACAGTTGGCGATCACCGAAGTGAACATGAGCACGTACCTGTTCCAAACCCCCGACTTGCTGTCGTCGCTGAAACAGATCAGCAACGACAACGCACAGGGTGAATACTACCTGACGGATTGTCCGGCACTGTTGCGGAAATCAGGCAAGGCCGTGGACGCTTTGCCCGTGCTGAAGCCGTGCGAAGCTCTTTCGATCAACAATCCACAGGAGCTGCAGATCGTCGACGAAACGATGCGATCAATGGGTTATGCGTGAACTGAAAATCTTTAGCGGTCGGGCGAACCCGACGCTGACTGAAAAACTGTGCCGGCACCTGCATCTGGAGCCCGCCAAGATCTCGTTGGGACAATTCCCCGACGGAGAGAATTTTTGCAAGCTAGATGAAGACGTGCGCGGACGCGACGTTTTCTTGATACAGCCGACATGTCCACCGGTCAACGATCATTTGATCGAACTTTTGACCATGATCGATTGCTGCCGCCGCGCCAGTGCCGAACGGATCACCGCGGTCATCCCGTACTTCGGTTACGCGCGGCAGGACCGCAAGGACGAAGGCCGGGTGCCGATCACGGCCAAGCTGATCGCCAACTTGATCACCCGCGCCGGTGCCGATCGCGTGTTGGCGATGGACTTGCACGCGGCCCAAATCCAGGGCTTTTTTGACGTCCCGGTGGATCACTTGTATGCGGCCCCCGTGCTGAACGATCACTTCCTTAGCCGCGGGCTGGACGAAGACGAAATCGTCGTGGTCAGCCCGGACGAAGGCAGCATTAAACGTGCCGTCGGCCACGCCAAACGATTGGGCGGCCCGCTGGGAATCATCGACAAACGTCGCAGCAGCGCATTGGAAGTCCGCCAGTCGACCATCATCGGTGGTCCCGTCGAAGGACGCATCGCACTGATGTTTGACGACATGATCAGCACCGCCGGTTCCATCTGCGGCGCGGCACGCTTGGTGCACGACGCGGGCGCCAAAGAAATTCACATCGCATGCACCCACGGCGTCCTGTGCGGTCCGGCGATTCATCGCCTGCGCGAAGCCCCGATCGATTCGGTCGTCGTCACCGACACGATTCCGATTCCTGCGGAAAAACAATTGCCCGGTATGGTCCAGCTGTCTGTGGCCCCGCTGCTTGCCGAAGCCATCAAACGGATCCACCACGACCAATCAATCAGTGAACTGTTCCGCGAACGCTGATTGACCAACTTGCGCCACGTGACCATTTCTCCGACAACGGTTCTTCCAAGAGATATCCAACGATGCAACGACGACGACTCGGCCGCAGCGGTATCGTCGTGTCCGACATCTGCATGGGCACAATGACGTTCGGTTCCCAGTGCGATGAATCGACTAGCCACGAAATTTGTGACGTCGCACACGATGCGGGAATCGATTTCTTTGATGCAGCGGAAATCTATCCCGTTCCACCGAAGCGGGAAACGGTCGGCAAGACCGAAGAAATCTTTGGCAATTGGTTGAAGCGACAAACACGCGAAGCGGTGATCGTTGCCACCAAAGTCACCGGTCCGGCGCACGGCTGGTTCGCCGCGCCGGTCCGTAACGAACACTGTGCGATCGACCGGCATCAGATCATCCGTGCCTGCGAAGCTTCGCTGCGTCGTTTGCAAACCGATTACATCGATCTGTATCAGATCCACTGGCCCGACCACGGCATGCCGTATCACGAAGTGTTGTCGGCGTTGACGGAATTGCGGCAAAGCGGCAAGGTCCGAGTCATCGGCTGCAGCAACGAAACCAGCTGGGGAGTGATGAAAAGCCTGTGGGAAGCCGACACCTATGGACTGGATCGCTACCAAACCGTTCAGAACAACTTCAGCCTGATCAATCGCCGTTGCGAAAGCGAACTGGCACAAGTGCTTCGTAAAGAGGGCCTTTCGCTGTTGCCTTATTCGCCTTTGGGCGGCGGCGTGCTAACGGGCAAGTACAACGATGGGCCCCCGCCCGGCGGACGGTTCACCGAATACCTGACCAACGGCGGTGACCGGCAGAAGCGGATGGCTCAGCGATTCGTCAATGATCGATCACTGGAAACCACCAGACGCCTGGGCCAAATCGCCGAAGACTTGGGCGTCAGTGTCACCGCGTTGGCGCTGGCCTGGAGCAAGCAACACGACTTCGTCGCCAGCACGATCGTCGGCGCCACCTCCGTCGCACAGCTGAAAGAATCACTGGAGGCGGACGACCTGATTTTGGACGCCGAAACGTTGGAGCGGATCGATCAGATCGATTTCGAAATCCCCAACCCGATGACCGAAGACGGGCTGCGACGACTGTAACGGCAAGCCGTCCTCACCACATCGCCCGTCGGTTCGGTGGGCGATGACGGAGTGTCCGCTGGTGACGATTGGACGGATTGCGCGGAGACAGAACTTGGCAAATTCGCCGCGTTCCTGTCATTTTCCCGACGCCAATTGGTTTTGCGAACTAGCTTGGCGTCCATGCGCTACATGATCCCCGTGGTCGCATGGATGCTATTGACCGCACCGGCCATCGCAACGGATTGGCTGACGCTTCCGAGCACCTACACGCATGACCCCGTCAGCGGTCAGCGGGTCACCCAGTACGCGCCCACGGCAATGCCATCGGTGGAAATCGACCCGACGTATCGCAGCAGCGGTTATCGCCACTATCGCAGCACATTGGCTTATGGCCAGTCGGCCGACAACTATCACAACGTCGATACCTGGGGAGATCCCGTTCGACCTTACGGCGAATGGCGTTTTCCCTATCGGCCTTACAGCACGCCGTACGCCAATTGGGGTGCACCGTTCGCCGGCCTGAATCTGGGCTACGGCTATCCCGCCCCCTATCCGCCGGGTGCCGGAAACGGTGGCGGCCCTGTAGGTCCCGGCTGGCAACGTCCGGGCAATGGCCAGCGCCCGGGCAACGGTCAGCGTCCGGGCAACGGACTGGGCCGCCCCGGCAAACCGCCCGTCTTTGATCGCCCGGGCAATCCCTATCCGGCGGGTGGAAACAGCCCGTATCCGGTCGCGCCCTATTACGACGGTTATTATCCGCAATACCGGAACCAAACCGACAATTCTCGCGGGCGCTAGGCGCAAACTATCGACGGGCACCACGCAGTTGATCGGTTCCCAGCAAGATGCGACGCAGCGGGCTGCCCTGCAACTGTCCGGTCGCGGCTTGATGGCGATAGCGAATCGTATTGCCGTAAACGTGCAACGGTCGTCCCGGACGTTTTTCGATCGGCATCGCCTTGACGGTTTGGCGGTACTGTCCGGTCGGCACAATGACGCGGTCCCAACCGGTCGGTGAAGTGGCCAATGCCGACGAACCGACGGCCGAGACAAATGCGAAAGCAAGTAAAGCGATTGCGAAGCGTTTCATCGTCCAAGAATCATGCGGGTCAAACAAACAGGTTGCTAACGACAGTCTAGTATTCTTCTGTGGCAAACGCGGCCTCGTCGATACCTGATTTTTCGAACAGTTCGGGCATTCCCCGACGATGCACGGCCGCGACGGCGATCACTCTCCGCTGCATCCGCATGTTACGGGCAAAACCGATGAACAAAACCCCAGGGTGGGCGTGCGATCATTCCCGACAAGCTTCGCCGCCTAGCGAGGCTTAGACAGCGGCCGCGGTTTTCCCGGCACGCTTGATGCGCCGGCGATCCGCTTCGCCCAGCACAGCCTTGCGAAGCCGAATGTTTTCCGGCGTGACTTCCACCAGTTCATCGTCTTCGATGTATTCCAGCGCGGCTTCCAACGACATGTCGCGCGGCGGCTTCAAAATCACATTTTCGTCGCTGCCGCTGGCCCGCATGTTGGTCAATTTTTTCTCACGGCACGGGTTCACCGTCATGTCGTTGTCGCGAGCGTTTTCGCCGACGATCATGCCCTCATAGACTTCCGTCCCCGGGGCGACGAACAATTCGGATCGGTCCTGCAAACCGAACAAAGCAAACGGCATCGCTTTGCCACTGACCATGGAGATCAACACACCGTTTCCGCGACGCGGTACTTCGCCCTCGACCACTTGGTAACTGTCAAACCGGTGGTGAATGATCGCCGTCCCGCGGGTGGCGTTCAGCAACTTGGTTCGCAAGCCGATCAGACCACGCGAGGGGATTTTGAAGCTCAGCAAACTGAAATCGCCGCGCTGTTGCATCACGTCCAAGGTTCCGCGACGCAAACCCACCAGTTCCATCACCGGCCCCATCGTTTCGGTGGGCACCTCCACCCGCAAATCTTCGTAGGGCTCGTGCTTGATTCCGTCGATCTCTTTGTAGACCACCTGCGGCTTTCCGACGCTCAGTTCGTAACCTTCGCGTCGCATCGTTTCGATCAAAACGGCCAAGTGCAACACGCCCCGGCCCGCCACGGCGTAGCTATCGCTGCCTTCGACCTGACGGACCCGCAGCGCGACGTTTCGCTCCAGTTCTTTTTCCAGCCGTGCTTTCAGCTGACGCGTCGTCACGAACTTGCCTTCGCGACCCAAAAACGGCGACGTGTTGACACTGAAAATCATCTCAAGTGTCGGTTCGTCGACGCTAAGCCGCGGTAGCGCGGTGCCGCCTTCGGCATTCGCGATGGTGTCGCCGATTTCGACGTTCTCCAAACCTTCGATCGCGATCACGTCTCCAGCCGACGCTTGTTCGGCGGGGGTGCGCCCAAGCTTGTCGAACACGAACAGTCCGCCAACCTTCGCCACGCGCTTCTGATCCTTTTGGTACAGCATCACGTTTTGACCGCTGCGAATGGCGCCGGCGGTGATCCGACCGATCGCGATTCGGCCGACGTAGTCGCTCCAGTCCAATGTGGTGACCAGCATTTGCAGCGGAGCTTCCGTTTCCACCTCAGGTCCGGGGACCGCGTCCACCAGCAAGTCCAACAGCGGTTGCATGTTGGGAGACGTCGTCTCGGGGTCGGTCGTGGCGAATCCCTCTTTCGCACTAGCAAAAACGTAGGCCGCGTTGTCCAACTGGTCTTCGCCGCCAAGCTCGGCCAACAATTCCAGCGCTTCGTCCAGCGCCTCGTGCGGGCGGCCGTCCGGACGGTCGACCTTGTTGACCACCACAATGGGCCGCACGCCCGCTTGCAACGCTTTTTCCAGCACAAAGCGGGTTTGCGGCATGGGGCCTTCGGCGGCGTCGACCAAAACCAACGCTCCGTCGGCCATCTGGACGACGCGTTCGACTTCGCCGCCGAAATCCGCGTGGCCCGGCGTGTCGATCAAGTTGATTTTGACGTCGCGATAGGGAATCGCGATGTTCTTGGACAAAATGGTGATCCCACGCTCCCTTTCCAAATCATTGGAATCCAGGATGCGTTCGCCTTTCAGTTCCGCATCGCGAAACTGGCCGCTTTGACGCAACAGGCAATCGACCAGCGTGGTCTTTCCGTGATCAACGTGGGCGATGATGACGACGTTTCGGATGTCGTTGCGACGCAAGGGCGGATGCCTTTGATGGAAAGGGTGTATTGAGTTCGTATTCGTCGGCCGGGCAAACAATCGCCGGGGCCCGCGTGCGACGTTTCTTTCGGTCGCCACGTCAAAGCAGTGACTTCCAAAGAAGACGCCGGCATCGGGCATCCCGTGACGATGCACCTAAGGGATGCCGCGTGACGATGGGTTCGCTCGATTTGGGGGCGGCCGCCGTCGGAACGCCAACGCGACCTGACAGAAAAACGGCACCGCAAACCGATGCAAAAAAAATTTCTGCAGCAGCGTAAACGCGCAGGGAAAAAACGCTAGGCGTATTGATTCAAAGGTGGGACCCGATCGCGGAGCATCCGCAGGCGGTTACCGGAAGACGAACGTCCCGTGCAGCGGGTGTTAGCGGCGCGCCAGTTACCGTTGACAGGTCTCGTTGCATTGCATGCAGCGGCGGCAAAGTTTTCCAGTTGCAACGGTCACCGATGACCGCTGTGGGATGCCCACGGGAAAACCGTCCACAGCAGCGTCCAATGCCGTTGTCACTTTTGCTTGCCTGTGCGATATTCTGCCACAGTGACGCCCGCAAGAACCGCGGGCGTTGACTTGGACCTACTTTGTGATTTTTTTCACAAAGTCTCTGCGGCGTGTTTTGCCACGACCAGGCGGTCTTCGACACGGGCCGGCGTTCGTGTGAAGCATTCTTTCTAGGCTGAAACAGTCGATGGTAACGATCAAAAAGGGTTTGGACCTTCCCATCACGGGATGCCCGGAACAGCACATCGAAGTCGCTTCGCCGGTTTCGTCGGTTGCCCTGTTGGGTGACGACTATGTCGGTATGAAGCCCACGATGCTGGTGGCCGAAGGCGACACTGTTCGCGCGGGCCAACCGGTGTTCGAAGACAAGAAGACCCCAGGTGTGATTTTCACCGCTCCGGCTTCGGGTCGCGTGACCGGTGTGGTCCGCGGTGCGAAACGGAAATTCGAAGCGTTGACGATCCAGGTCGAAGGCGACGAACGCGTCGAATTCGACCAGGCCAAGGGCGGCACGCCGTCGGGCATGGGCCGTCAGGGGCTGACCGACGTGTTGGTCCAGTCCGGATTGTGGACCGCCTTCCGCGGACGCCCCTACGGCAAAGTTCCCGCCCCGGGCACCACCCCGCATTCGATCTTCGTGACCGCGATCGACACCAACCCGCTGGCGGCCGATCCCGCGGTGGTGCTGGCCGACCGCAAGGACCAGTTTTCACTGGGCTTGGAAGCGATCGCCGAGCTGACCGATGGGAAGGTGTTCGTGTGCAAATCACCGAACTCCGAGATCCCCGGGTCATCCAACACCAAAATCGAAATTGAATCGTTCGGCGGCCCCCACCCGGCGGGGCTGGTCGGCACACACATTCATCACTTGGATCCGGTGGGACCGACGAAAACGGTTTGGCACATCGGATACCAAGACGTCGCGGCGATCGGATCGCTGTTGATCAATGGCACGTTGGATCCGCGACGCGTGATCGCGTTGGCCGGACCGGTCGTCAAGCAGCCGCGATTGTTGGAAACCCGTTTGGGCGCCAACGTCAGCGAATTGATCGACGGCGAATGCGAAGACGTCAAAGTCCGGCCGATTTCCGGTTCGGTGCTTTGCGGACGCACCGCGTTGGATCCACACCAGTACCTGGGCCGCTATCACAACCAAGTCTCCGTCTTGGCCGAAGGCGATGACCGAGAGTTTCTTGGCTGGCAAAAACCCGGTTTTGATAAGTACAGCGTGACACGCGTTTTTGCATCCGCGATGACGCCGGGCAAGAAATTCCCCTTCACGACGTCCACCGGCGGCAGCGTGCGGGCGATGGTGCCACTGGGAACCTACGAAAAGGTCGTCCCGCTGGACATCCTGCCGACGCAATTGCTGCGTGCCCTGATCGTCCGCGACACCGACCAAGCGCAACAGTTGGGCGCGTTGGAGTTGGACGAAGAAGACTTGGCGTTGTGCACGTTCGTGTGTCCCGGCAAATACGAGTACGGTTCCCTGTTGCGTGAAAACTTGACCACGATCGAACGGGAAGGTTGATCAAGGAAAACCCAGAAACATGAAAGCACTGCGCGACGCTCTGGATTCGGTTCACCCTTACTTTGAAAAGGGTGCGATTCTGGAGAAGGCCTACCCGGTCTACGAGGCCCTCGACACATTTCTTTACACACCCGGCGAAACCACGCACGGCTTGACCCACGTTCGCGACGGCATCGACCTGAAGCGGATGATGAGCATGGTCGTCTTTGCGTTGGTCCCGGTGACCCTGTTCGGCATGTGGAATGTCGGTTACCAGGCCACCGAAGCGGTTGAAAAGATGACCGCCGCGGGGATCGACATCGATTACGATTGGCACCACCAACTGTTCCAGGCGATCGGCTTCGGCTATGACGCATCGGATCACGTGGCCAATTTCGTGCTCGGTGCGATTTTCTTTTTGCCGATGTACATCGTGACGATGTTTGTCGGTGGCCACATCGAATTGGTGTTCAGCGTTCTGCGTGGACACGAAATCAACGAAGGCTTCTTGGTCACCGGACTGTTGTTCCCGCTGACACTGCCCGCATCCATTCCGCTTTGGCAGGTCGCACTGGGGATCGCGTTCGGCGTGATCGTGGCCAAGGAGGTCTTCGGCGGAACGGGTCGAAACTTCTTGAACGTCGCCCTGACCAGCCGTGCGTTCCTGTACTTCGCCTACGCCGGCCAAATCAGTGGTGACAAAGTCTGGACGGCCGTCGATGGCTACAGCGGCGCGACCGCCCTGGGCCAAATGGCGATCGCCGAACAAGACGCGGTCGGTTCACTGGCAAGCGTCGACTATGTCTGGGGTGCCCAGGAACCGATCACTTGGATGAGTGCTTTCATCGGCACCATTCAGGGATGCGTCGGCGAAACCAGCGCCCTGTTGTGTTTGGTCGGTGCCGGCATCTTGATCGCTTGTGGCGTCGGATCTTGGAAAATCATGACCGGCGTGATCGGCGGTGTCGTCGCCACGTCGCTGTTGTTGAATGTGGTGGGCAGCGAAACGAACCCGATGTTCGAAGTCCCGTTCTATTGGCACCTGGTCATCGGCGGCTTGGCGTTCGGTTTGGTCTACATGGCCACCGACCCGGTCAGCGCATCGATGACCGAAACCGGTAAATGGTTTTACGGCGGACTGATCGGATTCATGACCGTCCTGATTCGGGTCATCAATCCGGCTTTCCCCGAAGGCATCATGCTGGCCATCTTGTTCGGCAATGTGTTTGCTCCGCTAATCGACTACTTCGTCGTCCAGTGGAACGTCTCTCGCAGAAAGGCTCGTTATGCAACGGCGTGATTCGATCGGCAACACCATCCTGGTTGCCCTGGTTCTTTGCGTGGTCTGTTCGCTAGCGGTGAGCGCCGCGGCGGTCGTCCTGCGTCCGATCCAGGCAAAGAACAAGCAACTGGATCAACAACGAAACATTCTGGACGCCACTGGTCTGGCGATGGGTGAATACGGAAAGCCCGCGTCGCAACTGTCGGCTGAAAAGGTGGCAGAACTGTACGAGTGGATCAGTGAAAAATTGGTCAACTTGGAAGACGGTTCCTACAACACCGAAATCGATCCGGAAACGTACGATCCTCGCGAAGTGGTCGACGACAAGGCCCGCAGCGTCGAAGTCGTCGCCGAGGATTACAACCCCGGAATCGGCCGCCGGGAAAAGGTCGCCAAGGTCTTCTTCGTCAAACGTCCCGGCGAAGACCGTATCCGACAAATCGTCTTGCCCGTCTATGGCAAGGGATTGTGGTCGACCATGTACGGATACTTGGCGATGAAGAGCGACCTGGAGACGATTCAAGGTCTGACGTTCTATGAGCACGGGGAAACCCCGGGCCTGGGCGGCGAAGTGGACAACCCGCGTTGGAAACAACAGTGGGAAGGCAAACTGCTGTTCAACGACAGCGGGCAACCGGCGGCCAAGGTCAGCAAGGGCCCGGCGCCCCCCGGAAACCCGTATTCGGTCGACGGTCTGTCCGGTGCCACCATCACCAGTAACGGCGTGACCAATCTGATCAATTACTGGGCCGGCGATGACGGCTATGGCCCGTTCATGAAGAAGCTTCGGACGGAATTGAACGAAGCACCCGCCGGCGAAGAAACCGCTGGCGTTTCAACGAGCACCGGACCTCAACCCACGCTGGAGGGTTAATCATGGCAGCCCCCAAACCCAAAGAGGTCCTGCTGGGACCACTGGTTGATAACAACCCGATCGCACTGCAGATCCTGGGAATTTGTAGCGCATTAGCGGTGACCACGAAGATGGAAACATCGGTCGTCATGGCTTTGGCGGTGATCGCGGTGACCGCGTTCAGTAACCTGGCCGTCAGTGCGATCCGCAGCTTCATCCCCAGCAGCATTCGGATCATCGTGCAGATGACCGTGATCGCGTCGCTGGTGATTGTGGTCGACCAATTCTTGAAGGCCTTCTTTTTCGACATCAGCAAGCAGCTTTCGGTCTTCGTCGGGCTGATCATCACCAACTGCATCGTGATGGGTCGCGCCGAAGGCTTTGCGATGAAGAACCCAGCCGGTATCAGTTTCCTGGACGGCGTCGGCAATGGCCTGGGCTACGGCATGGTGCTGTTGGTCGTCGCGTTTTTTCGGGAACTGTTCGGTAATGGTTCGCTGTTCGGCGTCACCATCATGGAACTGGACCGCAACGGCGGCTGGTACAACCCGAACAACTTGATGTTGTTGCCACCCAGCGCGTTCTTCTTGATCGGCATCATGATCTGGGTGATCCGATCGTTCCGCCCCGAACAAATCGAAGAGGCCTAGAGTCCGATGGAAGAATACCTGAGCATCTTTTTGAAGGCCGTCTTCGTCGAAAACTTGGCGTTGGCCTTCTTCCTGGGCATGTGCACGTTCTTGGCGGTCAGCAAGAACGTCAAAACGGCCCTCGGTTTGGGCGTCGCGGTGATCGTGATCGAAACCATCACGGTGCCGGCCAACCAGTTGATCTATGACTGGATGTTGAAGAAGGGCGCGTTGACTTGGTTGAACGGCCTGGGCATCGGCACCGACGTGATCGATTTTTCGACCGTCGATTTGACGTTCCTGTCGTTCATCAGCTACATCGGCGTGATCGCGGCGATGGTCCAGATTCTGGAGATGACGTTGGACCGATTTTTTCCGGCGCTTTACAACGCGTTGGGAATTTTCCTGCCGCTGATCACGGTGAACTGCGCCATCTTGGGTGCGTCGCTGTTCATGCAGGAACGCAGCTACAACTTCCCCCAATCATGTGTCTACGGTTTCGGCTGCGGTGTCGGCTGGGCCATTGCGATCGCCGCGTTGGCGGGAATTCGTGAAAAACTGAAATACAGTGACGTTCCACCGCCGCTGCGTGGTTTGGGAATCACGTTTATCACGGTTGGATTGATGTCGCTGGCGTTCATGTCGTTTAGCGGGATTCAGCTTTGATCCGATTCGGGCGGGTGCCGGGATCGTTGCCAGACGCGGTTGCGTCGGACATCCGTAAGGCATCTGCCGCCGCATGATCGGCCTGCCGATCCGTTGGTCATTCACATTTCAAAAAGTCAACAAAGTCTGATTCGATGACAACCGTTGTTTTCGGCGTCGTGATGTTCACCTTCGTGGTGGTCGCGTTGGTGGTGGTGATCTTGTTGGCCAAGAGCCAACTGGTGGCTTCGGGCCCGGTGAAGATCACCGTCAATAACCAGAAAGAAATCGAAGTCCCCGCCGGCGGAAAGTTGCTAGGCGCGTTGGCTGACGCCGGCATTTTCGTTTCCAGCGCCTGCGGCGGTGGCGGCACCTGTGCCCAGTGCAAGGTGAAAGTGACCGAGGGCGGTGGCGACATTTTGCCGACCGAAAAAGGTCACATCAGCAACCGTGAAGCGAAAGAAGGCGACCGTTTGAGTTGCCAAGTCGCGGTCAAGCAAGACATGCAGGTTGAAGTTCCTGCCGAAGCCTTCGAAACCAAGAAGTGGGAATGCACCGTCCGCAGCAATCACAACGTTGCGACGTTTATCAAGGAATTCGTGCTGGAGTTGCCCGAAGGCGAAGAAGTCGACTTCAAGGCCGGTGGTTACATCCAAATCGAATGCCCGCCACACGTCCAGGAATACAAGAACTTCGAGATCGAAGAGGAATACCACCCGGACTGGGACCGCTTTGATGTTTGGCGCTATGTGTCAAAGGTCGATGAACCCGTCGTGCGTGCTTATTCGATGGCCAACTACCCGGGCGAAAAGGGCATCATCATGCTGAACATCCGGGTCGCGACGCCGCCGCCACGTGGCCCCGAAGGCATCCCGCCGGGCAAGATGAGCAGCTTCATCTTTGGCCGGAAGCCGGGCGACAAGGTCACCATCAGCGGTCCCTACGGTGAGTTCTTTATCAAAGACACCGACGCCGAGATGGTTTACATCGGTGGTGGTGCAGGCATGGCTCCGCTGCGAAGCCATATCTTTGAACTGTTCAAAAACCGGAAGACCGACCGTAAGGTGTCGTACTGGTACGGCGGTCGCAGCTTGCGTGAACTGTTCTACATCGATCACTTCCGTGAAATCGAAAAGGACTTCCCGAACTTCCAATTCAACATCGCACTTTCCGAGCCGATGCCGGAAGATAACTGGACGGGCTACGTCGGTTTCATTCACCAGGTGTTGTTGGAAAATTACCTGTCCAAACACCCGGCTCCCGAAGACATCGAATACTACATTTGTGGACCGCCGATGATGAACCAAGCGGTCTTTAAGATGTTGGATGATTTGGGCGTCGAACCGGAAAACATCGCCTACGACGACTTCGGTGGTTGATCTTTCATGAACGCATTCATGCACGTCGCAACGCGGTCGCACTTTCGGGTGGCCGCGTTGTTTCTTTTAGTCTCACTGGGCATCGGTCAATCGCGAGCCCGCGGTCAGCAAGACCTGGTCAGCTTTGCGGGCCAGACGATGGGGACGACTTATTCGATCAAGATCGCACCGCCCCATGATTCGCTGCCGGACGATCTTCGCTTTCAGGTCGATGCCGAATTGCGAACCGTCAACGACCAGATGTCGACCTATTTGAAGTCGTCAGAGATCTCGCAGTTCAATGCATCGGATTCGACCGACTGGTTCGACGTCAGCGATGCGACCGCCCTGGTGGTGAAGCGAGCGTTGGAGATTTCGGAACTGACCGATGGCGGCTTCGACGTCACCGTGGGACCACTGGTGGACGCGTGGAGCTTTGGGCCCGCACCGCGTTCCAATCAAATCCCCGACGATGCATCCTTGGAACGCTTGAAAGCGGCGACCGGGTATTCGCATCTGCATGTCCGATTACATCCACCGGCGTTACGCAAAGACATTCCCGATCTGCGCATCGATCTGTCGGCGATAGCGAAAGGCCATGGCGTCGACCGCATCGTCGAATTGCTGCGGTCCACCGGTGCGGAAAACGTCTTCGTTGAAATTGGCGGTGAAATTCGAACGACGGGGGCAAAGCCAAGTGGCCCCTGGATGGTCGGCATTCAGGCGCCCGATCAAGCGATGAATCGTCCCGCGATTGCCCACGGTTTGACTAACGCGGCGATCGCAACATCGGGCGATTACCGAAACTTTTTCATGATCGATGGCGTTCGGTATTCCCATACGATTGATCCGCGAACGGGACGCCCGGTTAAGCACGACGTCGCCTCCGTTTCGGTGATTACCGACGATTGCATGTCGGCCGACGCATGGGCCACCGCGATCAATGTGCTGGGGCCAAACGCAGGTATCAAAGCCGCCAAAGCCGAAGGCCTGGATGTGTTGGTGATCCATCGCAACGAGGATGGTTACGACGCAGCGGCCACCGGTCAGTTCCAAACGTATGTCGATCAGTTGACGACGGTTAAAGTTTCGAATGATGCGAATCCCAAGGACGAATCTTCCTTGGTTGCACGTGTCCTGCCATTGGCGGTCGTCACGGCTGTGTTTATGGGAATCGTTGTCACCGGCATGGCCGTCGGCGTGATGTTCGGACGGCGTGCGATTAGCGGAAGTTGTGGCGGGCTGAACAGCAAAACCAACCCCGATGGATCCACCAGCTGTTCGCTTTGCAGCAACCCCAGCGATGCATGCAAGGAACTACGCGAAAAGATGCAGGCGGAAAAACCAGCCGCCGAAAACGTGACTTCTTGATCGTTCCTTGCGGTCACGGATCGAACGTGAATCGGCGCCGCGGTGGGAACCACCGTTATGAATTGCGGGCCAACAGTTCACTGATGTCCAAAAGATGGACTTGGCGACCGTCTTGATGTGGGCTGTCGATGGCCACCTGCGTGCCGTCTTCGCTGCAACGCGGGTGCGTGTCACAACGCCATTCACCCGTGTAAGCACGTGGTGATGGGAAATGTCCGAGATCGAATCGACGGCCGCTGGGAACGTGATACAGGTACACCGTTTGACGGCGGTCGTGTTTGGACGGATAGGTGTCGTTTAAAATCCAATCACCGTGGTCGCCGCGCAAATACGTGTTGTGACCATTGGTCTTCATCACCCCGACACCCACCGGGGTCACTTTGTCCGTGCGATCGACGAAGTCATAAAAGCCGTCGGCCATCCCAATCGGTCGCGTCCACATCGTGACGACTTCGTCATCTTTCCAGATGAAGTGGGACGTTTTTCCGGAAGGATCCAATTCATACAAGTCGTTGCCGTCCATATCGGCGGTCAACATCCGCGTCACAAAACCGCCCTTGTATTGCAACGTCGGGGGATCAAATTCCGGGCGGAATCGATGCAACACGATAAAACGCGTGCCGGACGGATTGATCAACAAATGGTTGAAATAGTGCCACGCTTCGTCGTGCGTCTGGCCATCGTGCCAGGGCATTGCGGCGACACGGTCAAGTGAAAGGATTAAACGGCTGTCGCCTGTTTCCAAGTCAACTTTCCAGACGCCCGATTCCTTTGGGCTCCGCTGATCGACAAAGGGATCGGCCAGTCCGTCATAGCCGTATCCCGGACGCAGGTTATCGATGCGACGAAAATCCGCAGACAAACCAAAGCGACCGTCGTCACTAATCGTATAAATCGGCCGATCAATCGTTCGCGTTCGTCCCGATTTCAAATCGTGAATGCGACACACGAACTGGTCACCCTGGCGGTCGTTCCACAGGACACGACGTCCGTCGCGTCCGATCCATTGCAACATGCAACCTTGCTGCCATCCCCACGCGTTGGACACACCAAGTGGCACCCAGCGGTCACCGGCGGCGGTGTCGACATAGCCGACGTCGATCGAATCGTTTCCCGTGGGGGAACGCCCTTCGAAATTCACCCGGTTTGAAAGCACCTTCGTCCCCGTCGGGTCGAATTCTCGTTTGTCGTAATATCCGAACCAGTGGTGCCCCGGCGGCTTGGTGATCTGACGGCACGGCACCATCGTTTCCAGCTTGCCGATCCCCTGCGAATCGGCTCGTGCGTCAGAAAAGGCACACGTCGACAACGAAGCCGCGGTCGCGGCACGACAGAACTGGCGTCTTGTGATTGGCATGGTGGGGCGGCCGTGAGCCGGGCCCAGGAAAGGGGGAAGGGCGGGACGTGATCAATCACCGCTGTTACTTGGTGACCATGCAGGCCAAACCGGTGATGGAACCACCAAGATATCCGTTTGACAACGCGTCTGCGGCCCGTGTCATCGCCAACCTGGGCGACGAGCCGGCGGTCAGCGGCAACGGAATCCACTTGTTTTAGCGTCAGTCGATCGCACGACCTCGCCGGGAGGAACCACTGCCAATGACGGGGGGCGTGGTCAAGACGGCCGGGTTATCGCTGCTCGCGATAGGTCGTGAAGCTCAAAAAGACCAGAATCAGGCCGAAAATGGCGAAGGTCAGGTCCATCAGCAGGCTGGCGTAGCCCAGCGGAGCGACATCTTCCATGCCGGCCAGGCCCATGATCGCATCGGCACCAAACAGCACGACGACCAGGATCGAAGCCACAAGGCTGATCAGACAAAGCGCCTTGGGCATCAACCAACCTCTTGAAGGGGATTAAAGGACAGAAATGCGGCCCGCCGGGACAGACCGTTGGATTTGCGTGGGAACTTCATCGGCAAAGTATAGTTGCCCTCGACGCATTTTCCCACGCCCGCCCAAGGTGTGCATTTTCACGAAAATTCACCGCTCGGACGGCTGTAAGGATTGCGACGAAAGTGCGATGTTGATTGCGATACTTCGTCCCGTCAACGCGGCATTTGGCCCATGAATTCGACGCCCGCCCCTGAAAATTCGTCATCCGCCCCCCCAACATCGACCGCCGACGACTTGCTGCGGCGCGATCCGTGGCTGTGGTGGCGAAACCAGATGCCGATCACGGCCAAATGGCATTATTTCGACCATGCCGCCGTGGCCCCCCTGCCCAAGCCCGCCGCCGATGCAATCACTAAATTTGCGACTCAGGCCAGTGAAGAGGGCGACACGGTTTGGCCACAGTGGCACGATTGCCAGGAAACCCTGCGTGGACAATTTGCCCAGCTGACCGGTGCATCGATCGACGAAGTCTGTTTGATTCCGAACACAACGACCGGCATCAACCTGGTGGCCGAAGGGTGGCCGTGGCAGCCGGGCGACAGCGTGGTGGTGCCCGAAGGCGAATATCCCAGCAATTTGCTGCCGTGGCTGAACCAACAGAGCAAGGGCGTGGACGTGCGAATCGTTCCCCGCCGCGATGGCCGCGTGGAAATCGATGACTTGTTCGACCGTGTCGACGATTCGACTCAGATGATCGCCGTCAGCTGGGTCGGATTTTCCAGCGGCTACCGGGTCGATCTGGAATCTCTGGTGCACCGGGCCCATCGCCGCGGCGTGAAAGTCTTTGTCGACGCGATCCAGGGCTTGGGAATGTACCCGCTGGATCTGTCCCAAATTCCTGTCGACTTTCTGGCGGCCGATGGTCACAAGTGGCTGCTGGGGCCCGAAGGTGCCGGCGTCGCCGTCGTTGCCAAGCGGCACCTGGAAACGTTGCGGTGTGTCGGCGTGGGCTGGCACAGCGTGAAAGAATCCAAAGCGTTCACGGCAACCGATTTAGACCTTCGCCCAACCGCGGCTCGTTTCGAAGGCGGGTCGGCCAACATGGTCGGGTTTGCCGCCTTGTCGGCCAGCGTTGAATTGTTCCTGCAAGTCCGCCGCGTGCACGGTGCCGGCGCGATCGCTGACCGGGTCATCGGGCTGGTCGACGGCTTTGAACAAATGCTGCGTGAACGAGGTCTGATTTGTCACACACCTGTCGGGTCAATGCATCGCACGGGAATCGTTATCTTTGAAGTCCCCGGGGTCGATGCGGCGAAAGTCCGGCAAGCGGCCTTGGATTCTTCGATGGTCATCAGCTGTCGTGGTGCGGGTGTCCGCGCCAGCATCCACGCTTACAACACGCTGCACGAACTGGAACAACTGGCTGATTTGGCCGCAGGCCTGGCAAAGTAGCCGAACGGATCGGCCCAGGGTCTGCCATCTTCTCTCGCTTCACCGATTGACCATGCCCCACAAAAGCACGGCCGTCTACACCGGCTCCTTCGACCCCGTCACACTGGGACACCTGCACATCATCCAGCGGGCTTCGGCGTTGTTTGAAAACTTGGTCGTCGGGATCGGCATCAACGCGGACAAACGTCCAATGTTCTCGATCGAAAAGCGGGTCGAATTGGTTCAAAAGGTGACTGAGCCTTTCGAAAACGTCCGTGTCGAACCGTTCGATGGCTTGGCCGTCGACTTTGTCCGCCAGCAAAAATCGTCGCTGATGATTCGTGGCATTCGACCGCTGACCGACACCGCCGGTGAATTCACGATGATGATGGCCAACCGACAGTTGGACGACAGCATCGAAACCGTGTTTCTGATGGCCGATGAGCGTTTCTCACACGTCAGCAGTTCGTTGCTGAAACAGATCGCCGCGGTCAGTGACAGCGATCAACGTTTGGCAAAGTTCGTTCCGCCACCCGTTTTGGACGCGCTGCGACAACGAATGAGCGAATAACCAACGGCCGATGCGACAATTCAGGCCGCTCGTTTTTCTTTCTGCGATTCCGCGTTTTCGCTGTCCCCGCTGCGAACGCCGCCGCCGGAACCTTCGCCCGCCAACGCGTAACTGCCACGTTTGCGACGTCGCAGTCGCTGGTGCGATTCGGGTGCAAAACGATCGAACACGCTGCCCAAGAGATTGGGGCTGAAGCAGACGTATCCCCACAGCAGTCCGAACGCCACGCCGCCGATTCCGTCGGTAAAGAAATGGGCACCGCTTAACAATGGCTGCAACAGTTGGCCGGCACCGATGATGAAGAACAGCCAGCGACCGCGCGGCAGGATCACCCACAAACCGACGATCAATGCCGTCGCCGTGGCGACTTTGCCGCTAGGGAACGCGCGTGTCTGTGCGGCGAAGGTCGCGATCTGATCAAGGTCCCAATCAAACGCCCACAACCACGCATAGTCGGTGGTGGCCAAATCCAAGTTCAACGCGTGGGGTTTGGGCCGCAACACAAACAGTTTGGCCATCATGGCAACCGAACCACCGCCCAACGCCAAGGTCGCCAGTCGCGGAACTTGCCAGCGTTTGCCGGGAGCCATCAACATGATCCCCACCAACACCAAAAAGACGCCGATGCCGTGGGAAAATACCAGGGTCAGATCCAGGGCACTCTGAAAATCACTGGACCACCGCGTGTTGGCGACGTAGCGGGCGATCGGAACATCCGCCAGCGTCAACAGCGGCACCAGCAAGAACAGGAACGCCGACAACCACAGTAGAGTTCCGGGCCGATAAAACCCTTCGCCGACACCTTCGGTCATCGATACCGACGAACCACTGTTTCGGACACGCCACGACCCGCTGTCCTGGCGTGATGGTTGACGACGCGGCAACGGTTTCATCAACAATTCCAACGCCGACGCGCTCAACGCATCAACGGGAGCCGCGGGACGTTGACCGTCGCTCGGTGATTCGTGATCGGTGGATTGGGGATGATGAAGCATCGTGTCGATCCAGACCTCGTGATTCACCCATCAATTCCGCACGCCCCAAAGCCCAATCGTTGGGCGACGGCGTCGGGGTGAGTTTTGCGGAGGGTATTCAATGAACCACCCTGGTGAAAAGCCCATCCCGTCCGGCGATCCACCGCAATTCGGCCCCCAACTTTGCCCGCTTGCCTGCAACGCCTGTTTTCCAGTTTGCTTGCAATCACGGTTCGTCCCGCTTCGCTGTACTGCTGCTCGGTCTCGGCAAGAATCACTCCTGCAGAAGGCGCTGGTGAAAGCCCGAAAAAGCCCCGCCAATGATTCTTCACCGGCGGGGCGTCACGAAATTTGGTGCAGGAGCGACTGACAGAAACAGATCCAACGGTCAGCGGATCAAACGGCTTGCATCACATCAATCTCCTTGGCCAATCGCTTCCGCGCCACGTGCAGACGTCGCTTGATCGTTCCGACCGGCGCGGCAAACGCATCGCTCATTTCGACCAAGGTTTGCCCGTTCAGGTAAAACGCGTTCAGCGTGTCCCGATCCATCTCGTTCAATCGTCCGATACCGCTGCGAACTGCGGCGGCCTCTTCACGATCCTGGGCGAAGGTTTCGGGCGTTGCGTCGGCTGCACACGTTGCTTCCAAAGTCTCGGGATCACAAACGACCGCGCCGCGATGACGCGTGATGCGGTTGATCGCCATGCGGTGCAAGATCTGACGCAACCACCCGCCGAAAGCTTCCGGAACACGCAATTGATTGATCTTCTGCATCGCCTGCATGAAGACGTCTTGGGCCAATTCTTCGGCCTCGTCGCCGTCACGGACTTTTCGCATCGCCAACGCAACGATTCCGCCACGGTAACGTTCGAACAGTTCGCCAAAGGCTTCGCGATTTCCATCCTGGGCCGACTTCACCAGTTCAGCCACGCTGCATTGGCGAAGCTGGGCCGGAGACATTGGCTGTTCATCGATTGCATTCATCGTTGATTTCCTTTTCCCGATCCGCCTTGTCAGCCGATTCGTCTGGGCCAGCGTTCTGCTGGCCGCCGGTGACGATCGACGTGAATCCAAAAGGGGCGGATTCGGTGGGCGACGGCTTTCTTCGCTGCCGTCGCGGTGGGGTGTTTTGCTGGTTGTGTTTGGCTTCGTTGAACTTCGCGACTTGGCGATCGGTGGGATCCGAAAGTGGTGCGAAATTGCGTTGTCGTGGTGGCCGGCCTGGCGGCGGGGGTCGATCAAGACGACTTTGGCAAAACGGTGTTTCGTCGATGGTCACGGCCGAATTCGGGCGGACCTGACAAGGGAACCGATGTCCAAAGGCGTCAAACCGATTGCTTGGTTGACCGCGATGACCATGCCGACCGAATGCAGTGCGTTGTGAGAATCCAAACGTCCGATGACGGCTTCGTTTCAGTGCGAAGCATCACGGCCGATGGACCAACACAGCGGTGCCGGATCGGAAGGCGATTTCAGCGACGGTCAAAACGTTGGATGTGTCGTGTCAGCCGTGACGTGCGAGGGTTTTCCGCACGACCAAGGCCGGCGATCGACATCAGCCGCAGCGTTTGCCAAGCGTCGGTTTCAATCGCCCTGTGCCGATCGAGCCCTGCGTTGTCACCGGCACCAAAATGGGCCGGCCCGGACAACGCGGGTGCATGCGATCCGACAAGACATCCAGACCTGACGACATCGAACCCGATAGGTGTCGATGTGATCTGGATGAGAACAGCCACTGCCAATCAATCCCGTCACGCAGATAACTGCGAATCAAACGGGTGGCGGTCTGCAATGCGGCGGCAAACGCACCCATGACGCGATTCGTGCGTACTTCGACAACTGCAAAGACGCGAACGACGACGGCGGCGGCTTGTTCCAAACGCATTTCAAACCTCCCGGCACCCTTTGTTTTGGGTGCGGCAGCAAAACAAAAAAACGATGAAGTTGATGGGTTGGGCAGAGCCGGTGGCTCCAACCCAGGCGACGGTCAGGATACGATTCCACCACGCCAACGGATTAACCGCGGTGTGGCAAACAACATCAACCGTCGCAAAAAAGGATACTCCTGGGGAGCAACGGGGACCAGCGAAAAGCGGATCCAGCCGCCACCCAATCTCAGGGATCGGTCGTAAGGACGCCCAGGGCAAGGGAAGGTTCGCGGATAAAAACCTGTTTTTCGTTTTTCCAGGAATTTTCTTTTTGCCCCGGCGGACATTCGCGATTCGTACCACGTTCATTCGCGCCGATTCGGTTCGCAACGTAGGTGACGGCCGCCCGACGAACCACGCCGCGGCCGACTTTTCCCACTCAAGTACCCCACACCGATGACGGACCAGCGGTCAACCATCAGCGCGACTTCAACCGGATGGGTGGATTTAGTTCTGCCGCCGACCTGTGTCTTGTGCAGCCGACAAACCCTGGGTGGCGGCGACTTTTGCCAGGATTGTCTGACCCGTTTGGCCGTTTCACGTCCAAAAATGCGGTTGGGATGCCGGTGGTGCGGAGTGCCCGGCGGGGCATCAGCCGCCAAAACCGGTCGCTGCACCGCGTGTGGTGGTGATGCGTCAGGCCCCGGCAAAGGCTGGCGAATCGACCGCACCCATGCGCTTTGGTCCTACGAAGAAGCGGTTCGGGGCATGGTCGTCGCTTCAAAATATGGCCGCCATGCGGCGATCGCCGTCGCCGCGGCGGGACACTTGGCGTCGGAGATTCTCCGGGATCATCGCGGCGACATGGATCCGTTGCCCGACGTGGTGACCTATGTGCCGTCGTACTGGACACGCCGGTTGTCGCGTGGTGGTTGTTCGGCCGAAACCTTGGCGGTCACTGTAGCGAACAAGTTGGATCGTCCGTTTGTATCAATCTTGCGGGCGCGGCGACCGATCGCGAAACAAGCGTGGCTGGGGGATCGTCAGCGAATTTCCAACGTCCGCGATGCCTTTGTCGTTAAAAAAAGCTATCTTCCAACGGACCGTTTCGGCCGGGCACCGTCTGGCCGAATCAAGGGTGGGCACGTCATGATCGTCGACGACGTGATGACGTCGGGGGCGACGACCAATGAAGTGGCACGTGTCCTGAAGTTAGCTGGTGCCGATAGGGTCAGCGTGGGCGTCATTGCACGGGCAATTCGCCAATGACTCGTAGACTGGCACGGCTGATGCGTTCCCGAAACACGTCCGGGGTGGCGACGAACGCACCACTCACCCCAACCGGCCCCAACGCGTTGGCCGGACAAGCACAGGCTCATCAGATCTTGTCGGTCCCGAAACCAACCACGAGCCGACCATCGACTCAAAGCGACTGAAACCACTTTCATGAGCGACGTTCCAACACCTTCCGATTCCGATTCGCCGCAAGCCGATGATATGGCCGACGCGATCCGCGTGGCTTCGTCGCGCGCCGAATCGCGCGGTGGCACGATCCGACGCGCCATCCTGCGCGGCCTCGGTGTGGTGCTTCCGCCACTGTTGACGATCGTCGTGTTGATCTGGGCTTGGAACGCGATCGAAAGCTACGTGCTTCGCCCCGTCGAAAGCGGTATCCGTCACGCCATCGTTTGGTACGTCAACGACACGTTGGCAGATATCCCCGAAGGCGCTCAGGCATCCACCGAATCGGGCCGCCGTCTGGACGGGTTCTTTTACGAAGGCACCAACTATGTCCCGGGCCCAAACGGTTTCCGTTTCCTGCCGGACTACGTCGTCAACAAAGTGGACGACAACGCCGATTACTTCGGCCCGTTCACACCGGGCCCCGCCAGTGCGTCGGCTTATTGGCACCGTTATGTCGAACTGACGTACATGCCACGTTCGATCGTGGTGCCGGTGTTTTTGATCGTATTCCTGACGGTGCTTTATTTCCTGGGACGCGTCTTCGCCGGCGGAGTCGGGCGATGGTTCGTGGCCAGTTTCGACGCGGCCATCCTGCGGATCCCGATCGTCAACAAGGTCTACGGCAGTGTGAAGCAAATCACCGACTTTGCCTTTGATGATCGCGAGATTGAATTCAACCGCGTCGTGGCAATTCAATATCCACGCGAAGGCATTTGGTCGATCGGCTTCGTCACCGGTGGCAGCATGTTGGAGATCACCGAAGCGTGTGGCGAACCGACGCTAAGCGTTCTGATGCCAACCAGCCCGATGCCGATGACGGGATTCATCGTGACGGTGCGACGCAGCGAAGCCATCGATTTGGATCTGACGATCGACGAGGCCATACAGTTCATTGTCAGTTGTGGTGTGGTCGTTCCGCCGCAACAACGAACCGACGGTTCCGTCGTACCACGACGCAAAGCACCGGTCACGAGCGAAGCTGTCGTCGGGGAAACCGCGGAAAAGGTCTAGGGCGCTCGGGCCAATGCGTGTCCTGTCACCGGCCGTTTCCCAAGGCTTGGGGCGCCGTCCGGAATCACGCCCCTTTTGCGGCGACGCAATCCCCATGATCTTCTTGCATCCATGGGTTCCCCGATCGCCAAACGTCGCCCGACGCAGAAGACCCGATGCCAAAGAATCGAGATCGCAAACGAACGCTGCCACAAAAAGTTTGCCCGGTTTGTGGCCGAACGTTCGTATGGCGTAAAAAATGGCGCAGCCAGTGGGAACAAGTCCGCTATTGCAGCCAGCGATGCCGCCGACAACGTGATGCGTCATCGGCTGGCCGGCCTCCATTCCCAAAGTGACCGCCCCGATGCCACACACCGCGATCCGGAACCCCGGCGATGAACACCCCTTCTGACGATTCCCGCGGTGATGTTCCGAATGAACCGGCGCTGACCGCGACGAAAACGGGACGAGTGGTCAGCATCGACGTGTTCCGCGGCATGGTGATGTTTTTGATGCTGGCGGAAATGATGCACCTGGATCAATTGGGTGATCACTTTCCCGACAGCACGATTTGTCAATGGATCAGCTTTCATACGTCCCACATCGCTTGGGAAGGCGGGTCGTTGCATGACATGATCCAGCCGGGATTCACCTTCCTGGTCGGTGTCGCGTTGCCATTTTCCATTGCCAGTCGACGTCGTCGCGGCAGCAGTGACACCAAGTTGTTTTTACACGCCCTGTGGCGCGCCGCGGTCTTGGTGCTGCTGGGCATCGGCCTGCGTTCCCTTGGTCACGATTCCACTCAATTTCGCTTCGACGACACGCTGACCCAGATCGGATTGGGGTACCCGATCGCTTTTGTGATTTGCTTGCTGTCGCCACGTTGGAATGTGATCGCATTGGCGGTTGTCCTGATCGGTTTCTGGACGTGGTACGCGGCGTCGGCCCCGCCACCGGATGACTTTGATTATGCCGCGGTCGGCGTGCCCCAGGACTGGCCCCATCACCACGATGGTTTTGCATCACGCTGGAACAAAAACAGCAACCCCAGTTGGCGGCTGGAAGTCTGGTGGATGAACTTGTTTCCTCGCGAAGAACCGTTTGTTTGCAACGGCGGAGGTTACTGCACCATTTCGTTCATCCCGACGCTGGGCACGATGTTGTTGGGGATCTTTGCCGGACGTTGGTTCCGCGACATCCGTTCGTTCGGCGGACGCATGAGACGACTGCTTCTTGCGGCATCCATCTGCTTTGTCTTGGGTTGGTTCTTGGGGTGGACGGATCTTTGCCCGATCGTCAAACGAATCTGGACGCCGTCATGGACACTGGTCAGCGGTGCGGTTTGTTTCCTGTGGCTGGCCCTGCTGCACTGGATCTGTGATCAGCACCAATGGCAGTCATGGAGTTTTCCGTTTGTCGTCATTGGTGCGAACAGCATCCTGGCATACGTGTTCAGCTGGACGATCGTTGAACCGATTCGCGATGTGCTGTTTTGCCACTTGGGCCGTGATTCATTCGCATGGTTCGGCCCCGCGTCGATCAGCACCGTATCGGGTGCGATCACACTTTTGATCATCTTCGGCATGCTACTTTGGCTTTATCGACGCCGTGTCTTTATCAAGATTTGATCGGCGCACGCGCTGAACATTGACGGCCCACCGGAATAGCCCCGATCATCCAAAATCAAATTCCGGATCCGGTGCGATTTCTCGCTAATGGGGGCCCCCGTCGCGACGGGCTCAAGACGACGCTAGGCTGTTTCCCATCGGCCTACAATGACGCCGAGGCGGGCCCCAATGGCGATGGGGCTGCGGTGACATGGCAATCCTTGGATTTGGAACGTGATGATGGCAAAGGCCAAGAACGTACTGGGGGGCGAACTTCAAACCTGCAGCACCGATCCGATGACCGGTTTTTACCGCGATGGTTGTTGCAACACCGGCGGCCAAGACACGGGCCTGCACGTCGTTTGTTCTCAAGTCACCGCGGAATTCTTGGAATTCAGTCGCCAGCGTGGAAACGATCTGACCACCCCGAATCCGATGTTTGATTTCCCCGGTCTGCAGCCCGGCGATCGCTGGTGTTTGTGCGCCGCGCGGTGGAAGGAAGCCTTCGATGCCGGCATGGCACCTGCCGTCGTCTTGGAATCAACGCACATTTCAGCACTCGAATTCGCCAATCTGGACGAACTGAAACAACACGCCGTCGACGCATAGGACGGCCGACACTGGTGTTATGCCGCATCTCTGTCTGGGCGGCCCCGTCGCGACGCCTCTCTCCGACGCCCCCCATCTTGTGTACGTGCACCGGCCAGTCGATAGAATCGTGACGACCGGCGTGTCTGTTCGCCGCGAGCGTCGATTCCATGCCGCGTGCCAGCCGATTCGCTCGGCCGACTGGATTTCGCACCGGTTGGATTATCGTTGACTGGACCGATTTGGTGGCCCCGATCGTCCTGCAGGGGATCGATTCCGTTCGACCATTGAACGGAATATCTGACCGTTACCGGATGAACGGTCCGTCGGTTCACGCGGGCGAACTCCGATCGCGAAGCCGCACGTTCCATTCGTTACCGAGCCCACACCTGTGAACGCCGAATCATCGTCATCATCCAACGACTCGGCCACCTCGCACGGCAAGGCCGATTCCGACGCACCGTTTCGTGATGTCACGCAGCCTGGCACGGGCGAACAAGCGGAATTCGGATCGATCGATTCTCGCGTCGCCGCCTTGGCGTCAAACAGCAACGACGCAGAAACCTTTCTTCGGCGTTTGGCGACGGATCTTCAACAGGCATTCAATGGCGGCATCGTCGCCGTGCATTGGCACCAGTGGTCCGCGCCGGTAATGCTGGTCAGCGATCCGTCCACATCCGCCGTGATCGACCGTGATGCGATCCGCAGCCTTTTGCAATCCGCCAGCTCGGCTGCCGTCGGTTGCTCCGTCCCCACCCACGATCCAGGTTCCCTCACTCGCGGATACCATGTGGAAATTGATCGTGATCCTCATCGAACCGCCGTGCTGATCGTCGCGCCGCTGATGTCACCCACGGTCGGACCGCGCACGCAAGTCGACCTGCTTCGCCGTCTTTCGCAGTACGCATCCGCCAGCCGAACCTGGCTGCGGCATTTCCAAGGCAACGCACATATCGATGCACCGGAGACTGGTCAGTCACTTGCCTTGTCCGGTGACCAAATGCTTTCGAAACAGTCGACGACAAATTTGTCGACCGAAGCTGCACGCCAAGCGTTGCGGTCGTTGCACCGCGACCTGGACATGAATGCGACTTGCTATCGCATCGTCAATGAAGCACGTCGTTTACTGCAGTGGGATCGAGTCACCTTACTGCGTCCTCGTGGTCGCAAAATGGTGGTTTCCGCGATCAGCAGCGTGGCGGTGGTGGATCGACGCAGCAACAGCGTAGCGTCCGCCGAGCGTCTGGCCAAAGCCGCCGCCGTGTTGAACCGTCCGGTCATTTTGCCGGACGCCGACGAATTGCCGCCACAAATTCAAACGCCGCTGGACGATTACATGGACCAAACGGGTGTCACCACCTGTGCGATGTTGCCGATTCATGCCCCAACGCTGTCGTCGGATTGCACCGGCGATGACGACGACGACCTGACCATGCCACAAACCCAAAACGTTTTGTCGGGTGACGGGCGACTGCTGGGCATTTTGCTGTTGGAGTCGTTCGAAGGACGTCCCGACGCGACGATTGGCCCCTCGATCCACGAGGTCGCCGACGAAGCCGCGTTAGCACTGCGCAACAGCGACGAACACCAAAGCGTTTTCGGCCTGCGAACACGCAAGGCAATCGGCCGTGTAACGGGATCGATCGGTCGCGCCGCTTGGCTGGCGGCGTTCGTCATTCTGTTCGCTCTTCTGGCCGCAGCTTGGCTGGTCCGCGTCGACCACACGGTCACCGCGTCGGGACACGCCGAACCCAAGATTCGCCAGCAAGTCTTTGCGGGGATCGACGGCATCGTCAAAGAAATCTTGGTCGCTGATGGCGATACGGTGTCGGCCGGTGTTCCGCTGATCCGGTTGGAAAACGCCGATTTGGAAAGCCAGGTTGAAGATTTGGCCGGCCGTATCCAAACCGCCAGCCAACGTTTGGCTTCCCTACAGGCGATGCGTTTGGATCCGTCGGCCGATACCGCATCCCAAGCGCGTTGGGCGTTGGAAGAAAGCCAGCTGTCCAGTGAATTGACCGGACTGAAATCACAGTTGGATCTGTTGCAAAAGCAACAATCCGACTTGGTGGTCACCAGCCCAATCGACGGCCGCGTCGACGCCTGGCAGATCCGCCAGCGTTTGATCGACCGCCCCGTCAATCGCGGCGATGCGTTGTTGCGTATCGTCGACGACCAGGGACCGTGGGAACTGACCTTGTCGATCGTCGATTCCGACGCGGGCCCTGTGCTGGAATCGATGCAAGATTCCACGACACTGCCACTTCGATTCGCCATTGCGACAGAACCGGAACTCAGTTTTGCCGGCACTTTGCAATCCACGGCGACCGCCACACGACTGGATCCGCAGGGCCGATACGTCATCGACGCCTATGCGGACATCACCGCCCAGGCATCCGGTTTCGCCCCTTGGAACAATGACGCGGCAATGATCGGTGCCGATGTCACTGCCAAGATCCAATGTGATCGCCGCCGGTTGTTGACCAGTTGGTTCAGCGACGTGATCGACTTTGTGCATCGACACATCTTATTTCACCTTTCGGCGTGACCAAAAGAATGTCGCAACGCATTCACGTCCGCTGTCGTCCCGACCTGCAATTCGTCCAGACGACGCACGCCCACGAATCGGCGTTCGTCGCCAAGGATCCGGTTTCGCTGCAATACCATCGCATGCGACCGGACGAATATTTCGTGCTATCGCAACTGCAAGACGTTTCCGATCTGACGGAACTTCGCAAACGCTACGAGAAACGCTTTGCGCCACGACGGGTGAGCGAACCCGAATTGAATCGGCTGCTGTTTCGTTTCTACCAGAGCGGATTGTTGATCAGCCAGGCTGCCGGACAGGCCGATCAACTGCTGCAAAAACGGCGAAAGCACCAAACCGATCAATGGAAACAGCGTTTCAGCAGCCTGCTGTTCATTCGTTTTCCCGGCGTCGATCCCGAGCCGCTGTTGCGTCGTGTTTATCCATGGGTGCGGCCACTGTTACAGCCCGCATGCCTGGCCTTGTGGATTGGATTGGTCGTTTCCGCCGGAATCGTCATGCTGATTTCGGCATCACGATTCGCCGCAGAATTTCCGGACATGCATCGCTGGCTTCAACTGGATGCCGTCGTGACATTGATGGCCGTGATCGGGTTAACAAAAGTCGCACACGAATTGGGGCACGCGCTGGTTTGCAAACATTTCGGCGGCGAATGTCACCAGATCGGCCCCATGCTGTTGGTGTTCACACCGGCGTTGTACTGTGACACCACCGATTCGTGGATGTTACCCAATCGATTCGCGCGAGCTTCGATCGGCCTGGCCGGCATGGCGGTCGAAGTCATCTTGGCGTCATTGGCCGCATGGATATGGTTTTTGTCCGGCCCAGGCTTGGTCCACTACGTGGCCATGAATGTGATGTTGGTTTGCGGCATCAGCACCGTCGTCTTCAATGCCAATCCGTTGCTGCGTTACGACGGCTACTATGTCCTTTCGGATCTATTGGACATCCCCAATCTGTCGCAGCAAGCCAATCGTTGGCTTTCGTCCCTGGCGTCCAACCTATTGCTTGGCGTACGCGATCCCCAGCCTTCGATGGAAACGTGGCGATACCGGACCGTGTTGGCCGTCTATGCCATCGCGGCGTTTGTTTACCGATGGACATTGACGTTGGTCATCTTATGGTTCGTCGCATACGCGTTGCGTCCCTATGGGTTGGAATCGCTGGGCAAAACCCTTTGCGCTTTCGCAGCAGCCATGATGCTTTCAACAATGTTGCGTGGCCCCCTACGTTTCCTTCAAAACCCTCAACAGCGGCACCAGATCAAAATGCACCGACTGTGGATCAGCGTCGTGGCGACAGCGGCCCTGGGTATCGCTGCATTGATTCCCTATTCATCCCGCGTAACGGCGACCGGTCGCATCGCACCGGCGCAGGAAGCCCGCGTGTTTGTGTCAACGACCGGCGACCTGGAATCGCTGTCCGTCCGTCCTGGTGATTCGATCGAACAAGGCCAAGTGATCGCGACACTGTCCAATGAAGAGACCAAGTTGCAACAAGTCATGGCATCCGGACGGTTTGAGTCCCAACAAGCCGTGGTGCAAGCCTTGAAAGACTCGAGCGTCAGCAACCCCGTCGCTGCCAACCAATTGCCGGCCGCCGAAGCCTTGCTGGCCGACCTTATCGACCAAAAGGCGCGAGCCGATCAACGATTCGAAGCGTTAACCATTCGATCCGACTTCGCCGGTGTCGTACTAGAACCGCCTCGACGCGTTCAGGCGACCGATAAGGTTCGTTTGACGGGGTGGCAGGGCGACCCGACGTTACCTGAAAACGCGGGCTGCACATTAGAAGCGGGCACCGAATTGATCAGCATCGCGGTGGGCAATCGCTGGAACGCCAATTTGATTGCCCAACAATCAGACATGCACCGTCTGAAGATCGGCAATCGAGTCCGCCTGATCATGAATGCCGCCCCCGACCAATGGATGTCTGGAGAAGTGGTACACATCGCTCGACAACGATGGAACGCAAACGAGCATGCCGAACGGCGTGACGATCCCGATGCCGCACGTCGGACCGATCCCAGATCCACGTCGTATCTGGTCAGTGTCGTGTTGGACCAGCCGTCGATTCGCATGGTCACCGGCGCGACGGTTCGTGCCAAAATTGATGCGGCACCGATCTCATTGGCCGGTCGATGTTACCGTTGGCTCAATGGTCTGTTACGGTTCCGCTAGTTTGCATTCGGTTCAATCACGCAAACGCGGACCGTCCACGTCAGCGTCGATCATGCCGCTGGGCGATCATCTGCTCGCCTATTTCGACGACCGACGCTTGGCCAGCCAATCACCGTACTCGGGCCGCTGTCGCCACTGATCGATGTACGGCTGATACTCAGGCGTTTCATTCCAGAATCGCGACGGCGGATCTCCCGGCAACAAACGCCCTTCGGGATAATCCATTCCCGCGATGCTATCCTGGACCGACTGATTCCACTGGATCAGTTTTTCCATCAAACGCTTGGCGTCATCGGGTCGCGAATCAAACAAGTCATTGGTTTCAGAAAGATCATTCGCCAAATCGTACAGTTCAAAATTGCCCTTGCGAATGTCAGTCGTCAGTAATTTCAAGTCGCCGTCGATCACAGCCAAACGACCGGAATGACGAAAGTTCAGCGGTTTCGTTCGTGCTGGAATCGGTTCGCCCGCAACCGCCGCCTCAATCATCGGCATCAGGCTGATCCCATCCATGGGGCGATCAGGCTGGCTGTCTTGCATTCCCAATGCATCCAAGATCGTGGGCAGGATGTCGAACGTCCCGCTTCGCGTCATCAAAGTATGCGGCTGGTCAACGCGATTGGGCCATTCCAACAATGCCGGGACCAGTAAACCGCCCTCATAGATCGTGCCTTTGTTGCCGCGCAGGGGTCCGGTCGACGACGGCGTGATTTTGGGCAAACCCCCGTTGTCACTGCAGAACCACAGGATCGTTTCGTCCGCGACCCCCGCGTCGCGCAAACCCTGACGCAGGGTGCCGATACTGCGATCCATTGCCACCAATTCGCCATAGTGATTTTTCGAGGCTTCATCCAAATCATCAAAACCTTCCATGTCCGCTTCATCGGCACGGAAGGGGCTGTGCGGCGTCCCATACCAGATCACCGCCAAGAATGGTTGGTCACTTTTTGCTTGGCGATCAATGAACTCCAGAGCTTGATCGACAACAATTTCTGACGAATCCCCCTCGTATTCAACGAAGCTGCCGCGATGGCTCATGATCGGGTCACGATCAAAAAAGTTCGTTACAGAAATCCATTGGTCAAAACCGAAGTGACCGGGATGATGTGAATCGGTATGCAACACGGGAACACCGGGGCCCCGCAAACCATTCAAGTGCCATTTCCCAAAGTGGCCTGTTGTGTATCCGGACTTCTTCAACAACTGTGCGATCGTGACCTCCTGGCGTCGCAACGGATATCCATGACTCAGGGTACCGGTACGATCGTTGTTGCGTCCGGTCAATACGCTCGCGCGAGTCGGCGAACAAACCGGTGCGCCGGCATAGAACCGATCGAAGCGAATCGAATGCCGGCTCATTTCATCCAGATGTGGCGTCTTCAAGATCGGATGCTGATAGTACCCCGTCTGTGCCCATCCCATGTCGTCGGCCATGACCAACACGACATTGGTTCTGTTGGAATCCTCGCCGCATACATCGACGGCAAAGGCCAGACCCATGATCCAAAAACCGACCCAACCGATCACGCGTCGGTCAGCCAAACGTCGACAAAAAAACATCACAACATCTCACTGAGGCAGGGGAGGGCAAGACTTTCGCGGGGGCCCCGGCACCTGTCGCCGCGTTCGGACCGATCGCGACGTTATCAATAAAAAAAAAAGCAGGCCAGTGCCGGTGGGATTCCACATCCTAGCCCTTTTCGACCTCGCCGCGTGGTTTGCCCGGGACGATCACGTCCGCCAAGGCGTCTCGCAACGGGTCGTCATCGCGGCCACAGACCCCCCAGTGTTCACGCCGACGCCAGCCTTCGGCAAAGGAATACTGACCGCTCATCCGACCGACCTCTGCGGAACCATCTCGCATGGTTTGTAGGTAACTGTCCATGCCTTGGGACTGGTCCAGCCAGACCTTTTGACTTTCATGACAGGCCAAAGCCTGCTGCTTCTGGTCGATGACGTCACTGATATTCACATAGAAATGCGGCACCACCAATTCGCCGGTCGGCTGGCGATTGCCAACCGGCTGAGCGTGATAAACCGTGACGGGATCGTCGTAGGTGCCCACCGGAGGATCACTTTCCAGGTTCGGCATACCGTGTGCGAATGCCGCGCCGACGGCCAGACGACACGCATTCTCGTGGTCTTCCATATAGTCGCACGGCGAATGTGTCAAAATCACGCTCGGCTGAACTTGGCGGACAACGGCAGCGACCTTTTGCAACAAATCGGTGCGATAGTGGATTTCCATGTCCGGGCAAATCGGCGGGTGAAAGACCGCGCCCAGCGATTCGGCAGCTTGGCGTGCTTCGTTCAAACGGATGCGTGCCGTTTCCTCGCGACCGGTCACGGTCGATCCCCGGCACCCATCGGCGATGTCCATGTAATGCAAGTCCCAACCACGCTGCTTCAGCAGAATCATCGTTCCAGCCATCAGAAATTCGATGTCGTCGTGGTGTGCGGCAATGGTCAAAGCGGTGGGCATCGTGCGTGTCTTGTCGAAGCAGATGGAATGCGAGAAAGTCTGTCACGTGTCGTCGCGGGCTGGATGATTCGAAATGGTCCCGCGTGGCGATGCCAAGCATACCGATTTCGCAGGTTCATGCAGGAGCCGACCTTTGGCGATCATCACGCTTACCACCGACTTTGGATCCACCACCGGCTACGTCGCCCAGATGAAAGCCGTCTTGCTACGGCGTTCGCCTGACAGCGTCCTGGTGGACATCACCCACGATGTTCCACCGCAAAACACGACGGCCGCCGCGATTTGGTTGGCCGACACGTTGCCTTGGTTCCCCAGCGGTTCGGTTCATTTGGCCGTCATCGACCCGGGGGTGGGAACATCCCGCAAAATCTTGGTCGGCAGGTTCGAATGCCCCAACCAATCGGGGATCAACGACCAACACTTCATCGTTGGCCCCGATAACGGTTTGTTCAGTTTGCTGAACATTGTCGACGCGTGGCACTTGGATGAAACCGCGATGCGAACGGTGCGGAATGTCTCCAATACGTTTCACGGCCGCGATTTGATGGCCCCGGCTGCCGCCGCGATCGCCGGCGGAATTCCGTTGTCCGAACTGGGCGAACGTCGCATCGATCCCGTTCGCTTCCCCCTTCCCAAACCGGAACACCGATCCGACGCACCAGCGGGATCAACCGAAATCCGCGGGAAAGTGCTGTACGCGGATTCCTTTGGGAATCTGATCACCAACATTCACTCGGCTGACTATCCGTCCGGGCACACCATCACGGAAGCTTGGATTGATTGCCCCAAAGAATCGACGCCGATTTTGGCGCGACCGGTTGCCACCTACGGCGACGCGACGCCTGGCGAACTGGTCGTCCTATGGGGGTCCGGCGGGCGAGTGGAATTCGCCGTTTGCAATGGCAACGCCGCCGAGCGACTTGCCCTGGATGTTTATGGGGCCGATTCAAGATCTCTGCCGTCACTGACGTTGCGGCTTGATGATTCCACCGACCGACGGGATGCGCCTTGAACCTGATCCGACTTGGCCGCTTTGGGCAGTGTTTCCAGATTTAATTCTTCGATGACGATCAAACGCTGCACCACCGCAAACAACAGTGCCGTGCTCCAGCCGAAAACCAACAAACCTGTCATCGCCTGGATCCCGGCTGCGATACGCCAGTGGGATTGTACGACGATATCCCCATAGCCGAGCGACGTGAATGTGACGGCGGAAAAGTACATCGCATCTTCGAACGTATTGATCAGTGCCTCGGACTGTACCCACCAATACAGCGTTGCCCACACCAAGACTTCGATGATGTGCATCACCAGCAGCGTTGCCGCCGTACGAGCCAAAATATTCAACACCGCCACGAAGCCAAGTCGGGCGCGGAAATGGTCACGGTGTATGAACAGATTTCGAATCCAAAACCCTGTCCCCACCGCATGAATGGCGACGGTGACGATCGTCAATCCGATTCCGACGATGATCGGGACCAACATTACGCTTTACCTATCACCCAAGCCGACGTTTGATACACGAATCCAGCAATGGTGATCCGACCTAACCGGACCACTTTTGCCATGGGCCTTGGCGACTTTCCCGATGCCCGATTTGCTTCGCCGATAACCGCGGTAGAATTTAAGGGACTTGGGGAAATGCCGCGAGCCTGTTGAATGCTGAACAACAACTTTGATCAACCACTGTGCATTGGCCCCCATCGTTTGATGCCGGGACAACGCCAAACGATCGACTTGCCAGTGGGTCATTTGGTCACCCACCAGGTCTTGGATCTGACCGTACACGTTCGCCGCGGCGAAAACCCGGGACCGCGATTGCTGGTCACGGCCGCCATCCACGGCGATGAAATCAACGGCACCGAAGCGATTCGGCGTTTGCTGAATCGACGCATGCGTCACTTGGCGGGCGACTTGATTTTGATCCCGGTCGTCAATTTGCCGGCCTTCGTCAATCGCAGTCGCTACCTGCCGGATCGACGTGATTTGAACCGTTTGTTCCCCGGATCAAAGAACGGTTCCTTTGGCGCCCGTTTGGCGGATCTTTTGACCAAAGAAATCGCCACCCAGTGCACTCACGCCATCGATCTGCACACCGGTGCGGTCAACCGTCCCAATCTGCCCCAAATCCGCTACAGCGACGATGTGCCGGGGGCCAAGGAACTGGCCGAAGCTTTTTGCGCGCCCGTGACGATCGCTTCTTCGGTTCGCGAGGGTTCCTTTCGTGACGTGTTCGGTCGCCAAGGCATGGTGCAACTGATGTACGAGGGCGGCGAAGCGGGCATCTTGGAACCGGCCCCCGTTCAGTTGGCCATCAATGGTGTGCTGTCGGTCATGCGTCATTTGCAAATGTTGCCGCAACCCAAACGCACCGAAACGCGTGGAAAAACCGTTTTCTGCGAACAAACCACTTGGCAACGTGCACCGCGGGGTGGACTGTTTTTGCCTTCGGTCAACCTGGGTGCCTTTGTCGAAGAGGGCATGATTCTTGGGAAGATCGGCGATCCGCTTGGACGCCAAAAAACACCCATCTTTGCCACGCATTCCGGCGTCGTCATCGGTCGATTGCGAAACGGCGTCATCGACGAAGGCGACGGGATCTTCCACATCGGGCTGACCCGCCGCGAGGGGGCGATCGCCAAAAGCATCCAGGCGGCCGAAGCCGACTTGGACCACGGACTGGATCATCCGGTGTTCGACGAAGACGTCGAATCTTAGGCGGTGTCGGACCGGACCGTTCCACCGCAGCGGGACACCAGTACCTTCAGCGCTTCGGCCAATTCCCAGGACCATCGTGCACCCTCGCACCTCCCACCGTGCTGAAGCGGCTGAGCTATGATGCTGCTGATCACACGATCGCAGCCGCACGATTCCTGTCCCACCTGCCGTTGGCCTCCTTCCATCGGCACCCCACTCGCCGGACACGACCATGAAACGCCGACCTTTTCTGATCGCTCTCGGTTCTCTGCTGACGTCTTGCAAGTTGGCTCTCGGCAACGCCGTCGATCGCCAATTACGTGTCACGCTAAAGAATGCCCACAAAGGCACTTTGGACATCGACACCCAGTTGCTTGACAGCTACGGGCCGCCGCCGGCCGATCGGCGTCAGTTCTATCTTGACGCTCGCAAGGTGTTCTCTGAAAACCCGAACGCCGACTTTACAAACCAAGCCATCGTCGATGCGGCCAAGCGTCATCGGTTGCATCTCATGGGCGGCCCGATGTTAGGTGATCTCCACAGCGACAGCGTGTCCATTTGGTTGCGACCGGCGACCACGCAAACTTGCTCGATCGCGATCGACGGCAAAACGTTCGATGGCCAAGTTGATCAGGCTGGCGAAGCATTGCGAATTCCCATCACCGGATTGGCCCCCAACACCGGTTACGAATACCAGCTTCGCGTGGGCGATCAAATGACCGCCGAAGGAAGTTTCACCACCGCGCCGTTGAATAATGCAACTGACACGGTGCGAATCGCCTTCGGATCCTGCTGTCACAAAATCGGCGTTCACAACCTGAACCTGTTTCGACAGATCGTCGGGCGTCACCCTCATGCGATGATGTTACTTGGTGACATCGCGGTGGATGACCGCGAAGGCAACATCGCAATGCATCGCGCCGATTATCAACTGCGAGACGTTTCCAATGCTTGGCGTGAACTGTCATCCCAAGTTCCGCTGTATGCCTCATGGGATGATCACGACTACTTCAACAACGACCTCAGCGGCGTCCCCAAGCGATTCACCGCAGCCGATCGCGATGGCGTTCGGTCGGTATGGCATGAAAATTGGAACAACCCACCGGCCAATGACCAACGGGACGGCATCTATTTCAACACTCGCATCGGCCCGATTGAAATCATCATGCTGGACACCCGATCGTGTCGCCAAAACTCACGCCGCAATCGATACGGATCTTATTTGGGCGAAGCTCAACAAGCCTGGCTGAAAAACACGCTTCAAAATTCGAATGCACCGTTCAAGATCATCAGCAGTGGAACGATGTGGAGCGACTACGTTTCTAACGCCAAGGATTCATGGGGCAGTTGGGACACGGAGGCTCGTGAAGAGATCTTCCAGTTGATCGAACAAGAAAAACTCAGTGGCGTCCTGCTTGTCTGCGGTGATCGACACGGCGCCCGCGGCTTCCGAATCCCTCGTCCCTCAGGGTTTGCCTTCTATGAATTTGAGCCGGCCACGTTGGGCGGCGTTTCCGGACCGGCCGGCTTGGTCAAAGACTGTCCCGATCAACTGTTCGGTTACAGCGGCACCGACGACAAAGGAAACGATTTCATCGCTTTCGGCGAATTCACGTTCGACATGGCCGCCGACGATCCGACGGTCACTTTCCGACTGATCGGCCAGCACGGTGATGTCCTCGAAGAAATCCCGTTGGCCTTGTCCGATCTGACGCCTGCTTAACTTTTGATCGCAGCGTCAGCTCGCTACGCCGTCCGCCCGAACAAACAGCCCGCCACCGCCGGGGTCTGACCATGAAACTTCGCGATTGCTTTTGTCTGTTCGTTTGTTGTTCGCTGGCAATGGCGTTTTCCGACACAGGAAACGCAGCGGACCATCCGAGTGTCCCGGCTTCGACGAACGTTGATGCGAATCCGCCAACGACCGAGGTCGCAGGCAACGATGCGAACGACAAGAAACCCAATGTGTTACTGATCGTTTGCGACGATTTGAATACGCACGTTTCACCGGCCGGATATCAGCCGATTCAAACACCGACCCTGGCCGCGTTTGCCGATAACGCGATGACGTTCGAAAGGGCCTATTGCCAATATCCCGTCTGCGGCCCGTCCCGCGCGTCTTTTCTCAGCGGGCTGTATCCGCAATCGACCGGTGTCCTGGATAACACCGCAGACATTCGAAACACGCGCCCTGGAACCACGACGCTGCCACAGTTTTTAAAACAGAACGGTTACTGGACCGCCAGCGTCGGAAAAGTCTTTCATTCGCCCAGACACGAACACGGCCACACCGCTTGGGACGAATTCATCCGCTTCGACAACGATGAATTGCCCGTCGTACGTGATGCAAGGATCCGATTCGAAGCCGAACACGGCAGCATTACGGACCGCACGAATCGAAAGGCTTGGAAAGAGATTCAAAAATCAGTCTCCGCCAAACTGAACGCCCAAACGCCACCCGGCTACGGCCGCAGCGGCCTGGACGATTATCAACACAAAGATGGCAAGAACGTGCGTCAAGTCCAACAATGGTTGGTCGACAACGCCAACGGCGACCAACCATTCTTCATCGCCTGTGGCATTCAAAAACCACACGTGCCATTCCTAGCCCCCGGCAAATACTTCGATCGATACCCTGTCGCCGAAATCTCCTACGTGCCTGACCGCCCAGAGTTGTGGGATTCCATCCCCGGCACTGCCATTTCCAAACGATACGAAGCTTTTGGATTCGAATTGGGTATCGAGAACGATGACCTGCGTCGACAGTACATGCAGGCTTATCATGCATGCGTTTCCTTCATCGATTCACAGCTGAAAATTGTCTTCGATTCGTTGAAAGAGTCCAAACACTGGGACGACACCATCGTCATCTTCACTTCCGATCACGGCTATCACCTTGGCGACCATTTTCTGTGGGGAAAGGTCACTCTGTTTGATATCGGCACGCGAGTCCCGTTCTTGATTCGAGCTCCAGGGTTGACTCGACCTGGCACTCGATCGCAGGCCATGATCGAGTTGATCGATATCTATCCGACCATCGCGGATCTGACACAACTGTCACCGCCGAAATCGATACAGGGACATTCTTTGCGTCCGTTGTTGAAGCACCCGGAACGGAAAGGCACCAAGGAATACGCCTACACCGTCGTCAAACGCGGCCCGAAGGTTGGCCATGCAATTCGCAATCAACACTGGCGTTATGCGTATTGGCCTGACGGCGAAGAGTTATACGATTTAGAGAATGATCCGCTGGAGAAAGAGAACTTGGCGGGGCGCCCCGCCTTTGCCGAACAGATCGCCACGATGCAAATCGCATTGAAAGCCAAACAACAACAGGCGTCATCTGAAAATGCCGCGATGCGATCAGCCTCTGACGACTAATTGCCGGACATTCACTGGACCAATGCAGCGCATCGTCGCTCTTTGCTGTGCTAAAACTGCGAATCGTGACGCTGCTTTCGCAAGGTGAAAGACGACAATTCGAATCAAAAACCGGATTGCGGCCACGGCGTCATGCTTGTCGTTCAAGTTCCCCATGGACACCTGAATCGAAAATGGTATCACGACAAACGTCCACCGGCGATCAGCATGACGACCGAGTGTGATTCTGCCTGATAGTGGTTCGTTGCCACCGTCGGGGCAGAGTCTTGATGAACGATGTCGTCAGGCGACTCCAGCGACGTATCGATCCACCTTCGCCACGGTCCGACGTCCAGCGACGGCAACTCGAACTCCATCGGTTGCCAATACGCATTGAGGATCAGGTGAAAGTAAATCTTGGCGTTTCGTAATTGTGCGTGGAGCGCCAGGCAATGGGACGAGTCGCCCCAATCCGGTTGATTCAGCTTCACACCATGCCAAGTTTCGTTGGCTTCACATAGCAAATCCACCAAGGTGACGCGTTCCCGTTCGTGGATCGTTGTTCGGCGAACCCGCTGGTCACAGAAAACTTGAACGAAGCGATGGATGTCAGCATGCTGTTCCAGCAATGACCAGTCAAACCAACTGATTTCATTGTCTTGGCAATACGCGTTGTTGTTTCCCCTTTGCGTCCGTCGCACTTCGTCGCCCATCGTGACCATCGGAATGCCCAGCGAAAGCATGGTCACCGTCAACATGTTTTTGACTTGACGATTCCGAAGCCGTTCAATCTCCGGGTCGTCGGTCGGCCCCTCCGATCCGCAATTCCAACTGCGATTGTCATTACAGCCATCGCGATTCTGTTCACCGTTGGCATCGTTGTGTTTTTCGTTGTAGGAAACCAAATCATTCAGAGTGAAACCATCGTGGCAGGTGACGAAGTTCACGCTTTGTTCCGGTTCCCGCAGCTTGTGACCATACAGTTCGGGACTGCCGACAATGCGGTCGGCGATTCGCCGAACCGATCCCGGCTGGCAACGAAAGAAATCTCGCACATCATCCCGGAATCGGCCATTCCATTCACGCCAAGCATCGCCCACAAAGCTGCCGACCTGATACAACCCGGCGGCATCCCAGGCTTCGGCCAACAATTTTGTCCCCGCCAACTGCGGATCGGATTCAATGTCCCACAGCACCGGTGGGTTCGGCAGCGGAACCCCGTCCGAATCGCGTGATAGGATCGACGCTAGGTCAAATCGAAATCCGTCGACGTGCATCTCACGCACCCAATAACGCAGGCTGTCGACGATCATGCGGCGTACGATCGGATGATTAGCGTTCAGCGTATTCCCACATCCGGTGTAATTCGCATATTGGTCATCGTGTAAAATGTAATAGGTGGATCGATCGATCCCACGAAAGGACAAAGTGGGTCCGCGTTCATTGCCTTCGGCGGTATGGTTGTAGACGACGTCCAAGATGACTTCGATTCCGGCACGGTGCAGTGCTTTCACCATATCACGGAACTCACACACCGGCCCCAGTGGATCCTGGCGCGAACTATAGGCCGCATGTGGCGCGAAGAACGAAATCGGCGCGTATCCCCAATAGTTTGTTTTTCCCTCCGGTGCGTCGAGGGCATCAAACTGAAACACGGGCAACAGTTCCACCGCCGTAACGCCCAATTCTTTCAAATAGGGGATCTTTTCGATCAGCCCGGCGTAGGTCCCCTGTTTTGACGGAGAGACTCCCGATCGCGGATCGCGCGTGAAGCCACGAACGTGCATTTCGTAAATGATGGTTTGTGCGGCGGCCCGCCGTAGCGGACGGTCGCCTTCCCAGTCGTAATCTGACGCGTCCACGACGACACTTTTCATCGCCGTTGCCGAATTGTCACCGGGATTGGACGCGGCATCACGGCGATAGCCATTGGGTACCACGACGCCACGTCCATAGGGGTCCAATAAAACTTTTTCGGGATCCGGGCGTGCCCCGTGCATGCCCGTGGCCTGGCCATGCACACGAAAACCATACAGTTGGCCGGCCGTCAGCCCGGGAACAAAGCGGTGCCAATAGTGATAGGTACGATTGGATCCCGGATGAAAGGAAATCACCTGCGTGGGAACTTCGTCATCCTCGCGGTCAAACAACAGCAACTCCACACCTGCTGCGACGCGAGAATACAAACTGAAATTGACACCGCCATCAACGACGGTTGCCCCCAGCGGCGACGGTTGTCCGGAATCGGGATGTTGGTTCATGACATTGGATCCTTTGTCCAATCCAATGGATCAAATTCGAATCTCGCGATCAGTCCAACATTCCGCCAAGAAGTCTCTGGATTGGAAATTTAAGACCCAAACCACCTTAGGTGTCGACGTCGTTGAACCAAGATCACGATCGGCTTGCGATTGCCTCAATTTGTTCTCGGTAGCTTTCGTAGTCCGGCGTTCCAGGCGCACTGTAGTTCCAGTTTTTGTACAACCCGATCAGTCGGGTAAACAGTTCGCGAACCTCCTCGCGGCTATCAAATTCATCATCACGATCGATCAAACGTATCAGCAGCCTGAGCGATTCCAATTGGCGATCGCGGGGCATGCATGCGTCGACATCGTCAAACGCGTCTTGTTGCAAATACGCCATGTCCACGAGGACGGATTTCTGCCAAGTGATGAAGTCTTCCAGCGTGATCCCCTCTTCGCCGGTCACTTGCATCATCTGGTTGATCGATTCTCCTTGCTGAAGTAGCTCGTGCAGTCGTTTAACATCGCCGATCCAATCGGCATCCAAGTTTTCGCCCAGCCACGGTGCCAACTGGTCCAGGTATCGCGACCAAGAAATCAGCGGGTCGATCGCCGGATAAAAGCGTTTGTACGCGCGATCATAAGACAATCCCAGAAAGGTCTTGACCGTCCCCAGGGTGGATTGCGTGACGGGTTCTTCGAAGTTTCCCCCGGCGGGGGAAACCGTTCCGATCATCGTCAGACTGCCCTGTGAACCATCGGGACAGCAAATCACGCCCGCTCGCTCGTAAACGTTTTTGACGGACGAATCCAAGTAGGCGGGAAACGCTTCTTCACCAGGAATTTCTTCCATCCGTCCCGACGTTTCCCGCATCGCTTGGGCCCAGCGGGATGTCGAATCGGCGATCAACAGAACGCTCAGCCCCATTTGTCGATAGTATTCCGCCAGCGTCACCCCCATGTAAATGGAGGCTTCACGAGCGGCAACCGGCATCGATGACGTGTTGCAAATGATGATGGTTCGATCCATCAATGTGCCGCCGGTGCGTGGATCTTCCGTCTCGGGATACAAGGTGATCGTTTCGACGACTTCGCCCGCTCGTTCGCCACAGGCAACCACCAAAACGACATCCACGGTGGAATAACGCGCGATCGTGCTTTGCAATACCGTCTTGCCCGCACCAAACGGACCGGGGATGCATCCAGTTCCGCCAGAGGCAATCGGAAAAAAAGTGTCGATGATCCGAGTCCCGGTCGTCAACGGTTCCTGGGGATACAAACGCTGGGCAAAATTCCGACGCAGCAACGATCCGGGAACCGGACGCCGCACCGGCCAGCGTTGCATCATCGTCACGTCACGTTCCTGGCCCGCCGACTCGATACGTGCGATCGGATCACTTAACGAATGCTTTCCCTCTGCGATCCAGGTCACCGTGACGGAATCCGATTCGCCGAATGGGACCAGGATTTTGTGCATCACAGGGCCCTCGGGAACGGTCCCCAAAACGCCACCCGGCGCGACGCGCTGGCCAACGGACACGGCGGGTGTGAATTCCCAACGTTGGTCCATGTCCAGTGGTTCGACAGAGACGCCACGTGGAAGGAAAAAGCCATGTTGCTGCGCCAGGTCGTGCAGTGGATTTTGCAAGCCGTCGAAAACACGTCCCAACAACCCAGGGCCCAAAGTCGCCGACAACATTTCGTTGGTCATTTCGACTCGGTCACCAACGCGAACCCCGGTGGTGTCCTCGAACACTTGCATGTCGGCGGTACGTCCGCGAATCCGCAAGACCTCCGCTTTCAGTCGTTCGTCGCCGACACAAACGTATCCGACTTCGTTCTTCATGACCGACGCATCATCGTCGATCTGGATCAGGACCAAGCTTTCCCGCACTTGCACCACGGTGGCGGTTCGGCCGGCACTCTTTTGGTCATCAGTCTGCGACATGCGTCACCCTATCAATCAAATTTTGAAAACGCTGTTTCGCTTCTGCCGAATCGTTTGCCAACCAAGACCGAAGCAGATCCCACTTGAAGACATAGGCGACCACCGCAGCGAACCCAAACACGGATTGCTCGGCCATCCGACCTAGCCAGCGCCAATTCAATTCTGCCATTGCTTGCTCCAGCCCTAGGGCGTCACCACTGGCCAATCGATCGGACGCCCCCGTCAGCCACGGGTAGACATTGGACAACCCAAAAACCGGCTTGTCCCAGTTCCAATAAATCTGATGAATCGGGCTCGAGGGATCCGCAAACAACGCCGTCGCTGGCGGCCCCATCGCAGCCTGCTTCCGACGGAGCGCCGCCAGCAAGGTTTGTTGTGTCATGCGATAGTCCAAGTAACCGCGAAGCGGTGTGGGAATCGGAGATTCGACCAACAGGCGATAGCGTTTCGCAATCACATGATCTGACTCGATGGCCGATCCATCGCTGCGCAATTGAACGAACGGCCAAACGCGATGCAGCGATTCGGCATCGCCCCGACGAAGCAGTCCCAAACGTTGTCGCAACCGCAGGGGTGTGATGGGGCAATGTTCCGCCGACTGGAAATGCGGCAGGTGCGGCAAACTGGCGATCAAGTCGTAATACATGACGGGATTACGCGGACTCCGTCCCCTCCAGAATGGCACGGAAGCGCGGCACGATCCGCTGCGCGATCAATCGAGCGACGGCGCGGTCGGAAAGATCAATCTCCAGCTGATCCTGAACCAGACGCACCCGAGCCCCACCTTCGATCTCATGCGTCGGCATCAGCTCGATCCCTTCACGCAACATGTCACTTGACAGGGCCAGGATCGCTTCGCGTGCATCGTCTTCCAATGTCGTTTCGCCCAACAATGCTTGGGATACCCGGACGTGGATCTCTTTGTCTTGAATCAATTCCTCGGCGGCATGACCGGCCAAGACCAAGACAAGGTTACGGACCAGTTCGTGATCACACGTGGCCGACACGACCATCCGACTCAAGAATTCCTCGAACCTCTCGGTCACCCGTGATTTCAACACCAAAACGGCGTCCCGGGCGGCCAGGTCCAGCGCGTCCAGCGAAGCGGACCGGTGCGCGTCGATCTCGGCTTTCGCTTTGTCTTTTTCCTGTTCCGCTTCCGCCTTGGCGCTGGCGATAATCGCCGCAGCCTCCGCACGTGCATCATTCAGAATCCGATCGGCCTCCGTTTGCGCCGCCTGGACGCCTTGGTCGCGAATCTTATCGATCAGCTGCTGAACGCCGCCGGATGTTTGATTGTTGGATTCCATGTTGGCACCTTGCAGGTGTGCTTGAACCGGACAAGTGGGCAGGCTTTCCGACATTTCACCCCGGTAAACGACCGGCCAGAACCAGAGCGAACACAAAAGCAAACACGGCGAAACCTTCGATTAATGCAGCCGGTGCCAATGAGATCCCAAAGACTTCGGGTTTACTTTTCGATGCGTTGATGGCCGATGCGCAGGCGGTCCCCTGTGCCAATGCACTAAACAGCAAAGCGACGCCAGACAAAGCGCCCAGCGCAAAGATGCCCGGCGAATTTTCCGCGGTGATCGTCGACGGCAATGCCATGGTTACGACGATGCCATAGATCGTTTGTGATGAAGGCATCGCCGCCACTCCCACAAAACGTCCAAAGCCGCTTTCGACCTCCAACATCGCACCGCACGCGGCCATTCCGCCGCGCAAACAACCAAGCATGCTGCCCACCGCACCAAGGGCCAGCGGGGCATACAGGCCGATCCACCCCAACGTGATGATCGCTAATTCCATAGGGAACCTTCCTTTCGTCGAAATGGGGTAAAACGCCGACCTTCGTCTTTCAGTCCCCAGTTGAAGAACTCGATGACGTTCAGTCGCAACCCGTGAATGACTCCGCTGGAGACCCCCAGCAACAAATTCAATGCGTGTCCGAACAACAACACCAACAAAGCAAACAGCAATCCCAGACGTGGAAAACTGCTGTGCAGCCCCGCGGCCATGTCATTGAAAGCCGTCGCCAATGATGCCGATGCCAGCCCGAGGGCGAACAAACGCAGATAGCTCAACACGTCGCCAAACGCCGCGGAAATTTTGGTCAGCCCGATCAAACCACCGACCAAACGTCCGACCGGCTTTTCATGGCGAGCCGTGAATCCGACGACCATTAACAAGCCGGTGACCACCAAGCCCGCACCGATGGTTGTCAACAAATCCAGCCGTGGCATCGCATAGCCGGCTCCCGCCATCAGGCCACCGCCCACGGCCATGGCCCAACCCAAGGAAGCCAAACCGTCACGCCAATCGACATAACGCCGCGCGTCCATCAGGTTGGCCAAAATCACGTGCAACCCACCGACCAAGACCGACACGCCCATCATCAACTGCGAATTGCTCATGTCCAAAACGTTGAATCGGCTCAACAGCGAATTCGGTGACGGCGAAAGCCCAAAGTAGCTGCCGACCAACACGCCATAGATCAGTGAGACGACGACGATCAACAGCAACATCGGCCGGAAACGTTGCCCTGTCGAACGCTGCAGTTCCGGTTCGCCCTGTTCGATGTCGGCCGCCGCGATCCAGGCACCGCCACCCTGGGGCGGATGTCCCAGGCGACGCCAAACGGCCAACAATCCGACACCCAGCAAGATCGCATAACCGGCGTCGGCCAAAATCATGGCAAAGAAAATGGCGAACGATACAAACACGACACCGGACGGATCCCATGTCCAATAGCCCGGCGTCATGTAGAAGTTGACCAAGTCTTCGCCGGCTTCCGTTTGTGACGTGTTGCGCATCAGCGTGGGCGGACGTTCGCCTTGGACCGGCGGTCGATGTTCGAACAAGATGCCTTTTTGTTTCGCATATTCCGCCAACTCATCGACACGATCGCTGGGAACCCAAGCCTGCAACGCAAAAACGGGATCCGCGTCCAGCGTCTGACCGGCAGCCTGCCGTCGTGCTGCGGCGTCTTCCAATTCGGTCAAGCTACGAGCGAACAACAGACACCATCGCGTCAACGAAATCCGTTCGGCCTGAACATCTTCGATGGCAAATTCGACGTCGTCACGCCGCTTGCTCAATTCCTCGGGCGATCGAGATCCGATTCGCACGCGGGGCACCGGCATGCCGATCGGTTCGTCGATCGATACGACAACGACGTAGCAAAACCGGGCATCGCGATTGACCGTTTGCCAAGCACCGATGTCGTTGGAAGGTGATTCCGACAACCTCGATTCCACCGCTGGCATCTCGTTGTGAGGCACCACATAGAACCACAGGCGCAGGTCGCCCATCTCTTGGATGGAAGCGAAACGAAACTTGCCGAACGGCCTGACCAATTCCAACCGTTGAATCAAGTCGTCACGTTCTTCATTCAGCGTCTGCAATTGTGATTGCAACTGCAATGCCTTCCGCTCGATGGCATCTGCATCGAATCGCTCGGGGTCACGGATCTGTCGACGTCGATGCGGCGATGACAACAAAAACTTCAACGCATCGCGTGCGGGACCGGACGGCCCATCATGCAAAGCAGTTGCTCCCGGTTGATCGAACGGGATGATTTCCAAGCATCCGAAACGGTGCAGATCATCCAGCAAACGTTCTTTTTCGCTGGTCAATCCGGCAAAGGTGACTCGTTCTAACGCGACGATGCTCACGTGCCCCACTCCCCGGTGTCCCATCCACCGCCGGCGGTCTGCTGTTTTGTTTTTGCCAACTTGGATGTAATGACGGCGGCTCGTTCGGCGTCGCCCAGAAAGATTCGAATCCGCTGGATATTCTTCTGTGCCTCCGGAATCAAAATTTTCTCGAACAAGTTCACCCGCTGGGTGATGCGGCGAACGGCTTGGTTCAAGATTTCAACCCGCTGGCCAGCGATGCGGGCACGCACACGAGCCTCCGATGCATCTTTCAGTCGCTGAACCAAAATATCCACCCACGCGGGAGTCGACAGACGTGAGTAATCACAAACCGTGAATTCGACACGTTGCAACACGGGCAACCGCGTTCCCACCACGTTCTGTTGGCCGACCTGATAGCCGTCCATGGTCACCAAGCCCGACAGATCGATTCGCGAATCCGCCAACATGGGAAGTTCATCGCCGATGCCAGCTTCCAAAGTTTCCGCGGCCAATAGTGCGGCTTGGTGTTCCGCACGTGCCTTTTGGGCTTCGACGGTCAACTGTCTGCGTTTCAAATCCAACGAAGGCAGCAGTTTCCGGTACAGCTTCAGGTTCTGCTGTTGCTGTTGAAGACTGTTCTTGCTGAGTCGCAGTTTCGCCATGGCATGCTAACCTTTTGCCGCAGCCATCGAATCCGTTGGTCTCGGAAAGTACTTGTCGACCAGGTGCTGTTTCATCAACAGTTCTTGAGAATCAAAGCACTCGGCAAGCGTTTGCCAACACAAATCCAACGCTTCGGTCACGCCCATGGAGACGCGAATATCCATAAAACGATCGCGGAACAGGCGACCGTACTCCAAAAGCTTTTCGTCAAATGGCGACAGTTCAAAAGCCATCGCCTGTTTCTTTTGGGCTTCGACTGCCTCGGAATAAAAGCGGATCATCGTGTTCATGATCTGCGAATGATCCTCGCGAGTGGTTTTGCCGATCACGTGCTGTTTCAGACGCGATAGCGAACCAAAGGGATCGATGATTCCGCCGTGCAGATAGAATTGGCCTTCGGTGATGTACCCGGTATTGTCGGGGACGGGGTGAGTCACATCGTCACCGGGCATCGTCGTGACACTCAAAATGGTGACCGAACCGGCCCCTTTAAAGTCACACGCTTTTTCGTACCGCTGTGCTAATTGCGTATACAAATCGCCCATGTAGCCGCGGACCGCCGGAATGCGTTCTTGCGCCACACCGATTTCCTTCATCGCGTCGGCATAGGCGGTCATGTCGGTCAGCAGCACCAGCACACGTTTGTTTTCTTCCACTGCAAACTTTTCGGCGACCGCCAACGCCATGTCGGGGACCAGCAAACGTTCGACCAGCGGATCAGATGCCTGATTGACGAACATCACGGTCCGGGCAAAGACGCCGTGCTGTTCAAAACTGGTGCGAAAAAAACTGTAGTCGTCAAAAATCAATCCGAGCCCACCGAACACCAACACGTCGGCATCGGCTTGAAACCCGATCCGCGCCAGTAGTTCACTGTGCGGTTCGCCGGCGACCGAAAAGATTGGAATCTTTTGGCTTTCGACCAAGCTGTTGAACAGGTCGATCATTGGGACGCGGGTTTCGATCATCCGAGTCGGCATCACCCGCATCACCGGATTGACGGTCGGACCGCCAACGCGGATGTGGGGATCCGCCGAAAGATCAGGTCCGCCGTCCATCGGTTCGCCGGACCCGCGAAAAATGCGTCCCAGAATGTTTGGCGAATAGACCACATCCAGCGGTCGCCCTAAAAACTGAACCGTCGCATCGGTCGACAGCCCCTTGCCACCGGCGAAGACCTGCAGACTGACCAAATCGCGATCCAATCCGATCACTCGAGCCAGCGACGTCTCGCCGTCGGTATTCTGAATCTCCGCCATGTCCCCCAGCGCCACGCCGGTGGCACGCAACCGGATCACGTCGCCGACGATTTCGTCCACCCGCGTGTGGCGAATGAGTTGTTGCAACTGTGAATCCATCGGCCGTCCCTTCACGCTATGATTCGGCGGGAATGCGGTAAAGAAGCGCATACAGGGTTGGCACCATGACCATGGTCAGCAAAGTCCCGACGATCAGTCCGAAGAAGATCGTCACCGCCAGTGCAACCCAAAACACGTCCTGAAGCATTGGCAGCACGCCCAGCACGGTCGTTCCTGCGGCGTTCACCACTGGACTTAGACGCGAGACGGCTGCTTCGACGACTGCATTATAGGGTTTCAAACCGCGGCTGAGGTTGGCGTTCACTTCATCTAACAAAACAACCACATTCTTAATCATCATTCCTGACAGACTCATCGCCCCGAGCAAGGCGATAAAGCCGAACGGCGTTTGGGTCATCAACAGCCCACCGGTAATCCCGATCATCACAAAGGGGATCACTCCGATGCAAATCAACATTGGTCGGAAACTGTTGAACAACGCCACCAAAATGAACAACATCACGACCACCGCCGGGACGATGCCGGGCACCAGAGCTTCCTGTGACTGTTTCGCACTCCAGTATTCGCCGTCCCAATCCAGTCGATATCCGGGCGGCAAATCGATCGCATTGAATTTTTCCAACATCGCATTTCGCAGCGTCGGCGCGGTCACGCCGTTGGGCGAACACTGAACCGTGATGGCCCGACGTCGATCCCACCGCCAAATGATCGGGTCTTCCCACGGCATGTCGACACCGTCAATGATCTGCGAAACTGGAACCGCCTTGGTCGACAACCGTGGCGTCACGTGCAGCTCATCCAGAGACGTCGCGGATGATTCACGTTCGGATTGAATGTTTCGCGCCAGGATCGGGATCAGGCTATCGTCTTCACGGTATTGCCCGATCACCACACCATCGGATGATCGCTTCAGCACGCGTGCCAGTTCTTCGCGTGAGACCCCCGCCCATCGCGCACGCTCCTGATTCAACTGTGGCTGTAAAGCCAAGACGCGTTGTCGCCAATTGACGCGGACTTCCTTGGCCAACGGCGTCTCGCGCAAGACATTCGCCCCGGCTTCGGCCAGTCGCCGCAAGGTTGCCGGATCCGCGTTGGCCGGTCCGCTGAACCGGGCTTCGACCTTCCAATCGTCAAAAGCGCCCACCGCGTATTTGCGCACTCGAACCATCGCTTCGGGTACGTTGACTTTGACCCAAGCGTCGGTATCGCCGACCAGCTGATTCACTCCGTCAAGTGACTTGGTGTTGATGATGATCTGGCCATACGACGTGTAGGGGTCTTCGGCACTGACCGGCAAATAAAATCGTGGTGGCCCTTTCCCGACGAATGTGCTGACCGATGCGGTGGCGTCATGTTGCTGCAGGAACTTTTCGATCCGCTCCAGACCGGCGCTGGTTTCTTCAATTCGTGTTCCCTGGGGTGCCCAGTAGTCGACCATCACCTGCAAGCGACTGGAATCGGGGAAATACAACTGCGGTACCCAGCGAAAGCCCACCACAGATGCCAACAACAACCCGACCATCCCGCCCAAAAATAGAATGCGAAAACGAATGGCCCACGACAGCACGCCACGAAAGTATTGATATAGCTTTCCCTGATATGGGTCGCCGGTAGCCTGCCCCGGTTTGGGGCCCGGCAACATCGCGATGCACAACAACGGCGCAACGGTTTGACAGAAAACCCAACTGAGCACCAAAGAGATTGCCACCACCGTGAACAGGCTTCCCGCGTATTCACCGGTGTCGTAACTGGACGCAAAGATCGGATAAAACGCCATGCAGGCCACGACGGTCGCGCCCAACAGTGGCAGCGCCGGACCGTTTGCCGCTTCGATCGCCGCTTCCACCCGATCCCGCCCCTGCGCAATGCGCACCATGATCCCGTCGGTCACCACGATCGCATTGTCGACCATCATGCCCATGGCGATGATCAATGCGCCGAGTGAAATTCGGTGCAAATCGATTCCCATGATCGACATCACGATGAACGTACCAAGAATCGGAAACACCAACCCGCTGATGCCGATAATGATGCCCGGACGAATGCCCATGGTGACGGCCAACAAGATCAGCACGATCGCCACCGCTTCCAACAAACTGATCATGAAGGCGCGAATCGATTCGCTGACCTGGTCTGATTGCCACGACACCCGTTGGATATCGATACCGATCGGCAAATCCGACATCATTTCGTTGATCCTGTGATCAATCGCATTGCCCACATGGACGACGTTTTCACCGGCTCCCGGCGCAATGGCCAGCGCGATCGCCGGTCGGCCGTTGTGACGCATCAATTGCATCGGCGGATCGACATATCCCACCGATACCGATGCGAAGTCGCGAATGCGAAGAATTTCATCGCGCCCGACCACGGTCCCGGACACGGCTAAATCGGCGATGTCTTCGGGAGACGCAAATTCGCCCGTTGGTGTGACCCGAAAACGATTGCTTTCATGGTTCACGCTGCCAGCGTCGACCACCATGTTTTCCGATTGCAGCGTTCGGATCAGCTGTTCAGGCGTGATGTTCAACGCCGCCAACTGGTTGGTCGAAACGTCCACATAAATGCGTTTGTCCTGGACACCCCAGAAATCAACGCGTGCGACACCGGACACCACACTCAGTTCTTTCCGCATGTCTTTGACATAGCGTTCCAGTTCGGCGTAGCTGAATCCGTCGCTGCTGACGGCCAACAGGAACCCGAACACATAACCAAAGTCATCGCCGACTTTGGGCTTCCCGGCGCCCGGCGGCAACGACGGTTCCACGTCGGCCACTTTTTTTCGCAAGATGTCCCAGACTTGGGGCAGTCGTTCCGACCAATAATTGCTTTTGATGTCGACCTTGATGATCGACAATCCGGGTCGAGAGTTCGAATAGACGTTCTTCAGCTCCGTCATCTCCTGGAGCTTGGTTTCGATGCGGTCGGTGATCTCCAATTCGACTTGTTCGGCACTGGCACCCGGATAGGTGGTCGTGATGACCGCTGTCTTCACGGAAAATTCCGGGTCTTCCAACTGCCCAAGCTGGAAGAAGCAAAACACGCCGCCGATGATCACCAACGCGACACCGAAATAGGCGATCGCTCGTTTTTCAATTGCGATAGCTGAAAGATTCATGACGTCCTCAGCTTCCCGCCTGCAGTAACTTCACTTGCTGGCCTTCACGCAACGAATGCACGCCCGCGGTGACCACCCAGCTGCCTTCCTTGATCCCGTCGGCGACGACCGTTAACCCGTCGGCCATCAGCCGCAAGACTTCGACTTCCTGTCGCGAAACAGTTTTCGACGACTCGTCCACGATCCAAACGGAACTTTGATCATTCCCCTCGGCGGCAAACACCGCACCGGCCGGCACGATCAATCCATCGTCGACTTGGTCGACGTCAATCAACCCTTGGACGGTGGCCGCCATGCCGGGCAGGATTGAAAGGTCATCCGGTTGATCCAACTGGACCGTTACCGGATAGGTGCGCGTGACTTGAGACGCTTCGCTGCCGATCTTCGTGACCTCGCAATCGAATTCTTTGCCGGTGAAGGCGTCGAAACGACAAACCACTTTCCGCAACTGAGGGACCAGGGTGATCAGACTTTCGGGAACCTGCACGGTGATCTCGATTTTGGAAAGATCGACCAGTCGGACGACAGGCTGCTTGGCTTGGACGGTTTGATAATTGTCGACGTAACGTGCCGCCACACGTCCGCTGAAAGGGGCTTTGAGCGTTGCATAATTCAGCTGGTTTTGCGCGCTAGCAACGGCAGCTTCCAACGCGCGAATTTCCGCCCGCTTGGCGTCCAAGTCCTCGGGACGAGCCCCTTTAATCCGATGTTCAATTCCTCCTTGACGCTGGCGACTTGTGCCGCATTTCGTTCTTGACGTGCCAGACTGCGATCGAAGTCTTCCTGGCTAGCGGCCTGTTCCTTGATCAATCGAATGTTCCGTTCGTGGGCGGAAATCGATTCACGGTGAAGGGCTTCGGCTTCCGCTAATGCGGCACGCAGCTTTTGAATTTCTTCCGGCCGCGCCCCGCGTTCCATCGCCAATAGGTTGGAACGCTCACGTGCCAAATTGCCTTCGGCCATCGCCAAAGCAGCTTGAAAATCCTGTGGCTCCAACGCACCAATGATGTCCCCTTGCTTGACCTCGGTCCCGACATCAACGGGCAAGTCCATCAACAGCCCGGAAACTTGGAATGACATTTCCACGTCCTGCTTTGCCGCGGCACGACCGGGAAACTGACGACCGGGCATCGCGTGCTTGGATCCCACCTTGGCGGCTCGGACCGGACGGACCGGTTCAGGCAGCGTGTCAACTTCGCCGCAACCGCCGATCAACAAAAGCAGCATGGCGATCCCGGGGATGCGCCCCGATCGATGAATCATTGCGCAACGTAAATCTTGATCGTTCATTGTTCCCCCGCGGACGGATCGTCCAGTCGTACCATCAACCATTGCTGAGTCGTTTCGTCGGCGAAATGAACCAGAACCGGTGCGGTGTCTTGCGTCAGGTTGTAGATGCCCGTCTCCATGATCGGGCGGTCCTTGTCGACAACGGTCCAAGCGCACCGCTGCGACTCCTTGTCGGTCATCCCTTCGATTGTTTGGGTCACGTCCGTAGCGGTATTGTCCAGCGTCCCGGATATCACGCCTTGCTTGCTGATGACCAACTGTAAAAACAGCGTAGGCTCCGGTCCCGATTCTTGGCCGTCTGGCGCCAAAGCAAAGACACCCAAGGGCATCCACTCTTGTTCATCGACCGGCACTTGATCGGCCGATGCAGCGATCGATTCGGCCTGCGCCGCGTATTCGGCTTCGGTCGCGATCGGTTCGCCCTCGTAATAGACCGAACCATCGTCGTAGTACAGATTTTCGCCGTAGTTGTAGTACAGCGGTTCGGTCCACCCGTAGTTGACCCAAGTGGACACGCCGCCCCAAGCCGCCCAGCGGAACGGGCGCGTGATGGCCCAAGTTCCCCACAGCGGATGTTCCGACCAGAAGTCTCGGATCGGCGTATCATCGATCTGGTCGCGAATCTCCTCGCGTCGGTCCATGCGGTTCTGCAACCGTTCGTCTCGGTCGGCGATTCGATCGGGTCGGTTGCCATGCCCGGGTCGGTCTCCTGCACCGGGTCGGTCTCCTGCACCGGGTCGGTCTCCTGCACCGGGTCGGTCGGCGGTGGAGGGACGATTGGCCGAGTCACGCAGAAACTCCGCCGCTGCTCCGCCAGCAACACCTCCGGCAATCCCGGCGGCCAAGTTGCCGGCTCGATCTCCGACCTGGTTTCCGGGCCGCGAACCGGGACGACCACCACCGGTCGACGGACCGATATCTAAAAAGTCTTGCAAATCGCCCACGCTGGGACGGGTCGCAACTCCGGGGCCGCCGGAACTGCCTGGTCGGCCGGATATCCCCGTCCCGCCTCCGGTTCCGGGTCGCGTCGGTGAACCAGGGCGTGATGGCAAATTGGGCCGCGCACCCGCGGCGGTAAGAGTCCCCGCGCTGGGGCGGTTTCCGATCGACGCCCCCGATGACAAGCCTCCGCCGACGCTGGGCCGTGTTCCCACACTGGGCTGTCGGCTGATCCCGGGTAATGAAAACCCGGGCGACGAAATTCCGGGTCGTGACATGCTGGGGACCGACGGCCTTGGCGACGGACGACTGATCGACGGTGCGTGTCCGATCGACGGCCGGGCGCCGCTAAAGCCGCCACCGCTGAACCCGCCACTGCGCATCGCACCGCCGCTGCGCATTCCACCACCACCGCGCATGCCGCCACCCCGACCGCCTCGGGCCAGAGCTTCGGCGGACGACAAGAGGCTGAGACCTAAAACAACCGGCCACATGAACTTGCATCGCATCATCATCACTCCACACGTCGGCTTGGTGATCCACTGGTGCGGCTTGGATGATGCAGTGAGCCCATGTTTTTTCAGGGACGTCGCCCGACCACCAAACGACACGAGAAACGTTCTACTGTTGGAAATTTTCATTCGCTTACATCTCGACGATTCACGACGATCTCATCGACGTTGGGCAACAACTCGCCGGCAACGGTTCGATCGACCGCTTGCCAAGTGAACGTGTCGTCATCGACGCGCCGCACAATGTTCGTCGAAGATGAACGGGTGCCGTCTGGCAACGTGCCGACCAAACGGATATGCCAAGCTTCGCCTTGACGGTGCCACATGCCTTGCCCAAAACCACCATCCGAATCGAACACCCATGATCGAATGGTCTTGTCAGCCGCGTCCCATCCGATGATCTGCATTCCAGCAAAGTCCACGTTGTCGCCGACGCTGATCGAGAACATCCGTGTCATGAAGCTTCGGTTCTTGGTCCAATTGCACGTGGTCACGACAGTCGCTTGGTCGTCATCATCGATCCAGGATCCGATCAACCATTCCAATTCTTTCAACCCTTCGTAGCCGGAGCTCGGCCGTTCAGTCACAACCTCGCTGACTCGGTCCAGCAACCACCGACCGTCGCGTTTGACGTAGACAGCGGAATAGTGCGTCGACTCGGAGACGGAATCCTGTTGCAATAGCGTGGCCGACCCCTTTTCAATCGCCACGTTGGGCGAGACGAATTCGATCGACTCAGTGATGACGGACAGACGGACGTCTTTGATCTCCCGGAACGTCGCGGCGAACTCTGCGCGGATGGCATCACGTCCGACAACTTGTTCGCCACTGTCCGGGTCGGTGTAGACGGCTTCGGGCGACCACAGTTGGGCAACCGCGTCGGCATCGTGTCGGTTGTAGGCATCCACATACGCCCTGACCATCTGACGAATCGCTGACTGTTCGGATGACTGGTCTGACCAAGCGAACGGACCAAGCCCGACGCAGCCCAGCATCAACGTCAATTTCAACAGGATCGACTTCATCACTGCCTCTTTCATTGCGACAAGTGTTTCGGTTCCCACAGCCATCAGCTCAGCCGCGAATTGATTGCGGCCAGGACCGTTTCGATTCCGCCCAGGCGTTCCACACGTGTGACTTCCACTTCGGGCGGCTCGGTTGACATCTCGATGTATGGCAACAGTCGCCGAAACCGCTCGGATCGAAAGTGTTCATCCAAAGCGTCCCGACTGTCCCACTGCATCCAATAGGTGATCGCGTCGCCATCCTCGACCTCGCGGAACACGCGACACTCCCGACATCCGCGAACACAGGCGGTGGGCCCGGTCAATCCCCAAAAGACGTCGATGAACTCGCCGCGCATCTCATGCGGCGCGACGACTCGCAAGACGGCCTGGAACATGAACAAACCTTCCCCACTCGCACTCTTTGGTGAAATGCGCCGAATCCATACCTTGCGGACTCGTATGTAAGACGGCCCGCAAAAGCACAGGCCGTGCCACCAGACACCGGCGAAGACCGATTGCAATACAAACCAATGCTGACAAACGGTTTGTGGCGATCGCCTCCGTTCGATGCACCTCCATCACAGCGTGAAAAACTTGGAGATCCCACCAAATACTGGAGACGTTCCGCTTCGTCTGCCCGTCTGCAACCACCGTTGCCTGACCACCGATCGACGCGACCACACACCGCCCGACCAAAGACTCAAGAGGCGTCGGCATCGCAACACTGCAAAGAAAGAATGAACGAACCGAACGGGCGACTACGAATCGTCCGATCGATTCCCTGGCCGACGAATGCCCAAGCGAGCCATCCGGGCCTCCAACGTCGTCGGCTTGACGTCCAACAGTTCGGCCGCGCCACCCTTGCCCCGAATCCGCCAGCCCGTTTCCTGCAAGACATCAAGGATCTGTTGCTTCTCCGACTCCTTCAACGATAGTCGTCGCGCCGGCCTTTCCGCGCCCCAGTCATCCATGACCAGATTGAGCGTATCGCCGTCGGTCAAGATCATCGCCCGCTCAATCGCGTTGCTTAACTCGCGGACATTGCCGGGCCAATCGTGACGCTGCAACCTCTGCATCGACTTTCGCGGAATGCTCTTGATCGTCTTGCCCATACGCCGGCCAAACGTTTCAACGAAAGACCAAGCCAACGACGGGATATCGTCGCGTCGCTCACGCAGCGGCGGAACTCGAATCGGGAAAACATTCAAACGATGGAAAAGGTCGGTGCGAAACTTTCCGTCTCGACTCGCCTGGTGTAGGTCGCGATTGGTCGCGGCGATAATACGAACGTTCACGGACACCGAATCGGGGCTCCCCAAACGTTCGAACCTTCCGTCCTGCAAGACACGCAGTAGCTTGGCCTGCAATTCCAATGGGAACTCACCGATCTCATCCAAAAACAGCGTGGATCCGTCGGCCAATTCGAAACGTCCGATCTGGGCTGATGCGGCACCCGTGTAAGCTCCGGCGACGCGACCGAACAACTCACTTTCGATCAACGTTGCCGGCAGGGAAGCGCAATTCACCACGATCATCGGACTGCCGCTGCGGCTGCTAAGCTCATGAATCGCCTGTGCCAACAACTCCTTGCCCGTCCCCGTTTCCCCGGTCAACAGCACGGGGGCATCGGTGGTCGCAACCCTTTCCACATCGGCCAACACTTTCAAAAGCGCATCGCTGCGTCCTACGATCTTTCCGTGGTGATGCCGCAAGACGGTCTGTTCTCGCAGATAGAGATTTTCCTGCTCCAACCGACGCCGCAGCTGTTCATTTTCTGCGATCTTGTCCCGCAAAGACATCTCGGTTCGTCGCCGCAAGAGCGATCCGGCGAACACTTCACCGATCAACTGAAGACGCAAGACCGTTTCGCGAGGCCACGAGCATGGCTTTTCAATGAAGGCGAACGTCAAGCCGCCCAAAACCTGACCGCCGGCACGGAGCGGCACCGCAATGTTGGACTGAATCCCGTGCTCCCGACAGTATCGTGCCTCTTGTTTGGCCTCAGGCGGAAGATCATCTGGAATCGATTTTGCAAAGACACAATTGCCTTCACCAAACTCGTTGATAAACCACGGCAACTGAGCCACTTCGAAGGCGCCGATCGGAAACCGCGGGCAACCTTCCACCGCATAGGAATGCGTCACATTGATGTATGCGTTGTCGTCGCCAAACTCGAAAAACGTGCAACGGTCGTTACCCAGAAATTGAACCAGAGATTTCAAACTTTCGTTGATCTGATCCTCGATCTGATCAATGGGCAAATTGATGAAACTAGCCGAAAGTGTGGAAAGCAATCGTTCAAAGCTCAACAGTTGCCACGGCATCGGTTCGGATTCGCGATCCGAACTTTGTTGAACATCAAGGTCCGCCACCCCACAAAGCACGGCACCGTCGTGATCGCCGTACAATCTTGCCGCCGTCACGCATGCTTTCCGCGATCGATCGTCCAGGCCGTCAAAGCTGCAATAGAACTGGCACGACGCTTGGTCTCCTCGCAGCAACTGATCCAGATGACGCTTCACCTCATCCCAATCGGCGTGGGCAACGAATGATTCCGTCTGACGCCCCACGATCGCTTGAGGCTCAACGGACATCCACCGGCAAAACGCTTCGTTCACCGAACAAACGCGTCCGTTTCGGATAACAAAAAGCGGACTGCTGGCCTGTATGAACTGTGAACGAAGCCCTGACAACAGTCCCACGAACCGATCGTCAAGGTCGTTCTGCGCGTTCACCAATTTGCCGCCTGAATTGCACGTCGGAATGCGGATTGCGTTGTAGCCACTGCGACACATTCTCGCATCACAGCCCGCCCGCAAGTGAAGAGACCGATCCGATGAACGCTCAAGTTACCGGGACTTGGGCCGAAAAGTAGACTTCGAAGACTTCAAAATACAGAGACAACCGCCGAAATCACAACCGACGAAACGTCTGTTCACATTTGATCCCAAGCACGCTCGACAAGATGGCTTGACGTGACTTTCCCGTTCGACGCTTCTGCGAAGTACTCTTCACCAATGCCCGACATTTTCATGGTGGTCCAATACGCAAACTGAACCGCAGGCAATGCCTCAAGTTTCCGACACGTCAACAGCCCGCTGTAAAACCGGGCCGCATGAAACCTCGCATCGATCCGAATACCAATCGAACCGCACGTGATCACCTTGACTTGCACGTGCGGGCAGCATTCGACAAACAGCGGGCCAGAACGACTAGGTGAAAGTGGTGGGCAAACGCGAGATCGGTGTTCGCCCCCATGCCGCTAGTTGCGAACAGAGATCGACCGTCGAAAGAGTGCGAGACTGGCCAGGAAGCAAACCATTCCCAAAGAAACCGTGGCAAAGAACTCGTGCCAGACATCGCGCAGCCCGGCGCCGCGAAACACGATCGACTGAGCAAAACTGACGAAATGTCGTGACGGAAAGAAGTACGTGATCGGCTGCAGCCAATCGGGTTGACTTTCAATCGGTGTGATAGCTCCCGACAGCATTTGTAGCGGCAGCACCGTCAACAAAACCAACAATGCAAACTGTGCCATTGAACCTGAAACGGTTCCCAACAAAATGCCCATGGCGGTTGCGAAGAACAAATACAAAGTGATTCCGGCCAACAACAACCAGCGTGATCCCGCGATTGGAACCCCCAGTACGTTCTCGACGACCAACCACAGCGACAGCATCACGGCAACCAACACCACCAAGCCATTGGCACACACTTTGGATACCGCGATGTCAAAGGACGTCAATGGCATCACCAACAAGTGCTCGATCGTCCCGTGTTCCCTTTCGCGAATCAAAGCGGCCCCGGTCAAGACGATCGTCAACAGCGTGATTTGGTCGATGATGGCGGTCATGCTGGAGAACCAACTTGTATCTCCATTGGGGTTAAACGCACGCCGGACAATCAAATCGACCACCGACTCAGACGACTGATCGCTTCCTGTCACAAAACGGTCGATCTCATCATTCACGATGTTTTGAATGTAACTGGCGCCGATATCGGCCTGAAGCACTGCCGTTGCATCAATATTGACTTGCAATTCCGGATTTCGATCGGCGATCACGTCCGCCTCGAAACCTCTCGGAATATTGATCACGAACATCAACTGGCCGGAATTCATAAGTGGATCAATTTGATCCGCGCTAATCAGCACCGGCTGATTGAAGTAGGGCGGATAGAACGCCGAACCGATCCGTCGCGACAGTGTTGTATTGTCTTCATCCACAATACCAACCGACGCATGATGGACTTCCGTGGAAATCCCAGTGGCTTGGCTGTACACACTGAACGTCAACGCAAACCCCAACAACGCGATCAGCATCTTGTCGTGTCGCAGACTGCGCAACTCTTTGAGGGTCAGCCACAGGATGTTTTTTGCAGTTTGCATCAGGAGATTCTCCAAACGACGTCATCGAACGGCACGACGAATTCCAGCACAATGCAAGAACATCCGAGTTAAATCCGAATCATTAGCGTTCTTGCTTCCGCAGCAAAACCACACTAATGAACAGGTAAAAGGGGGCAAAAAGTGCAAGAGTCAACAGATCAGGCATCAAGTCCGTTGCCCCCAGACCTTTGGTGAAGGCTCCCACACTCATTCGCATAAAATAGGTTGTCGGCCAGACGGATCCGATCCACTGAGCCGTCCCGCTTAGCGTCGAAACGGGTTGCATCATGCCTGAAAACTGCACCGTCGGCATGATGGCCACAATTGCGGTGGCAAACACCGCGGCGACTTGGCTTCCGGTGAAACACGATGTCAATAACCCCAGCCCGGTCGTTGCTGTCACGTAAAACAACGCGCCCAATACCAAAAACCATAAATCGCCTTTCATGGGAACGCCAAAAACATAAACGCCCATCCAGGTCAGCAGACCAAAGTTGACCATGGCAATTCCGACATACGGCAATTGTTTTCCGATCAAAAATTCTGTGCGGGTGGTCGGTGTCACATAAAAGTTGGTAACCGACCCCAGTTCTTTCTCTTTCGCAACACTGACCGCCATCAAGATAGCGGGTATCAGAATCAGCAACATCGGTGGCACGCTAGGCACCATCGCATTGATACTTTGAAAGCTTGGGTTATACCGGTACCTCAGTTCCAAGTCAGCGTACGTCAGCGTGGGCTCGGATCCATAGGTTTGTCGCGCCAGTGTTTGGATGTAGTTCACGTGGACGCCCTCGGTGTAGCCCGCGATGGTTTCGCCTCGAAACGGCATTGCTCCGTCAACCCAAGCAAACACTTCGGGGACATCGCCACGAACGAGTCGCCTGCCAAAGTCAGGCGGAATTTCTAGCACCAGAGACACGTCTCCCGAAACAAGTCGACTCTGCAGTTCTTCTTGCGATGTAATCGGCGTCTGTTCCAGGAAGTACCGCGACCCGGCGAATCCGCGCACATACTCACGACTTTGCGGGGTTTGGTCTTGGTCAAAGACGGCGAAACGCAAATCCTCGACATCCGTCGTCATCCCAAACCCCAACACCAACATCAACATGACCGATCCGGCCAGTGCAAATCCCAAGCGAACCGGGTCTCGCATCACCTCCAAGGTTTCCCGATACGAATAGGCCAACAAACGTCGAAGACTGAAACGTTTCGGCGGATCTTGCGAATACGACGCACCGATCCCGCTTGTTTTTTCCGTCGCGTGGCTGTTGATCTGCGGTATGCCAACCGGTCGCGTATCCGGCGTGGCCGATAACGGGTCATCTTTGATCGCATCTTGAATGTATCCGACGAACGCTCGATCCAGCGTGGATTCACCTCGCTCTTGAATCAATCGATCGGGCGCGTCGCAGGCCAAGACCTTTCCTGCATGCATCAACGAAATACGATCACAACGCATTGCCTCATTCATGAAGTGGGTTGAGATAAAGATGGTCACATTGTCTTGGCGTGACAGATCCACCAACAGACGCCAGAAACCATCACGGGCAACCGGATCCACCCCCGATGTGGGTTCATCCAAAATCAACATTTCTGGACGATGCAGAATCGCAACAGCCAGGGATAAACGCTGCCGCACGCCCAGTGGCAACTGACTGGCGGACTGGTCCAGTTCCTCAACCAAACCAAACCGGTTGGCCAATTCCCTGACACGCGATTGACGATCTTCAATGGAAAACAATCGTGCATGCAGCATCAAGTTCTGCCGCACGGTCAGTTCTTCATACAACGAAAAGGCTTGCGACATATACCCGACGCGACGACGCGTGTCCAAGTTGTGCGCATCGACGGTCTGGTTAAACAACTTGGCCGTTCCTTCGCTGGCCGGCAACAATCCGGTCAACATCTTCATGGTGGTTGTTTTGCCACAACCATTGGACCCCAAGAACCCGAAGATCTCTCCTTTGGCGATTTCAAAACTGACGTGATCCACCGCTGTAAAGTTGCCGAAACGACGCGTCAGTCCCTGCGCGATGATCGCCGGCGGACCACCGTCATTGACCAGTGGCGGTATCGACAATGGGGCTTGGCTGCCGCGTTCGCTTTCTGGCAGCAATCCGACAAAGGCTTCTTCCAATGTTGTTGTCGATTCACCTTTGATCTGACGAGGCGTTCCTTCAGCTAATACCTTTCCGGCATTCATTGCCACCAACCAATCAAACCGCTCGGCTTCTTCCATATAGGCCGTCGAAACAAAAACGCTCATTCCGTCTCGTTGTTGGCGAATTTCATCAATCAACGTCCAGAATTGCTCTCGCGACAACGGATCCACCCCCGTGGTCGGTTCGTCCAAGATCAACAGATCGGGGTCATGAATCAAAGCGCAACAAAGACCAAGTTTTTGCTTCATACCGCCGGACAATTTCCCGGCGGGGCGACCGCGAAATGGATGCAATCCCGTTGAACGCAGCAGACGGTCGATGCGCCGGTCCCGTTCGTGACGACTCTGGCCAAATAGTCGCCCGAAAAAATGCAGGTTCTCGGTCACACTTAGTTCGGCATAAAGATTTTTTCCCAGGCCTTGCGGCATATAGGCGATTCTTGGGCAGACCTTGCGTCGATGCTGGTGGTCACGCATTGACCCATCCATCACAACCACATCGCCGGTCTGCAAACGCTTCGCCCCCGCGATCAAAGCCATCAACGTCGACTTGCCGACGCCATCCGGGCCGATCAAGCCGACCATTTCCCCACCGGGCAATTCCAACGTCACGTCATCCACCGCAACGGTGTCGCCATAGCGGTGGGTAAGCGATTCGATGCGAGTGACAGTCATTGGTTGTCCGATTCGTCATTGCCGTCGGCCAAGACAGCTTCAGGGAATCGACGGTTCAATGATTCCGGCCATTCAACACTGTCGTCCAGCCGGACGTAGGCCACTCCTCGAACCCCGGTTTTGACCCGTCGGATATGTTTCTTGACCAACTCGCGTGGAATTTGAACCTTGACTCGGAACATTAACTTGTCACGCTCCTTCATCGTCTCGACCTGCTTGGGTGTGAACTGAGCTTCCGGCGAAACAAAGGTCACTTCGGCAGGAATCGTGTACTGGGGCGCAAAATCCAATGCGATACGCGCTTCGGCATGAATCGACAACTGCGTCGTCAGACTCGATGGAAGAAAGATTTCCATATACACATCGCTCAAATCAAGCAAAGTCAAAACCTTGCCTCCGGCCGCAACGACTTCGCCTTCCTCCGCCAACCGGTACAAGACACGTCCCGAGACCGTCGACCGAAGGGTGAAGTCGTCGATCTGAGTTTGGATGCGGCGAATTTCGGCTTCGACTGCCTCAATGGCTCTTTCCGCCGTCCGCTTATGAGCTTTCGCCACCTTCAAGATCGCTTCGGCCGAATCACGTTGGGTTTTGCGAGTATCAAACTCTTCCTGTGATGCGGCGTTGCGACGAACCAACTGTTCGGTACGCTTCAAATTCTGATTCGCCAGTCGCAATTCGCCTTCGTAGCGAACGATTTCGGCCTCGGTTTCCGAAAGTGATTCGATCGCCTCGGCCAGCTGCGCTTTGGCTTTGGCCATCGTGGCTTCAAGTTCCGCGGTATCCAATGTCGCCAGGACTTGCCCGGGTTCAACCAGATCCCCTTCATGGACATTGATCTGTAAAACGCGACCGGCATACTTGGCCGATACATCCACCAAGTCCGCTTCGATGCGTCCATTGCCATAAACAATTTGTTCCGGCAACGCGTCTGCAGACCGACGGACGATTTCTTCCTGCCACAAGTACCAGACCCCGAAAGCCGCGACGATAAAGAGCAGGATCAAAAGGATGCGTTTGAACATCGGCGTGCATTCCATTTAGGTGAGAAGTGCAGGTCCGAAGATGCAAACCCGAGGCCATTTCGCATCACGAGTCGGAAAAGCTCCGACACTGCGTCGATTTGCCGGGCGTCGATTTGCCGGGCGTCGATTTGCCGGGCGTCGATTTGCCGGGCGTCGATGCCAGGCCCCGCGAATGCCGCCGCTATGCCGGACCGACCCGTACAGCGAATTGCACTTCGGTTCGCATCACCCCCAGAACGCGCGGGCGTCCGAACATGACACAACATTCATCCATCCAGACCTTCGACATCGTGTCCGGCCGCACGGAGACGCCGTAGTTCATCACGCCTGGCTTCGTCGAAAAACAACGGCAGGTATGGCAAGTTGATCAACACGATCAACAGCAGCATCGCCGCCGCAACGACCCCCACCAGTTGCCAATCCAAAACAGCGGCTGCGATGATAAACGTCCCCATCGCCAGGACCCCCAACAGCTTTAGCACGAACAAGATCCCGGCCGTTTCAAGATCAGCGTCCAGTTCCGATTTCTGTAGATGATCTACGCCGCCTTCACGCAGAATCGAAGCCCGGGATCGAAATTCCAAGTAGTTTGCCCCCGCCAAGATCGCGGTCAGAAAGGGCAATGGGATCGCAGCCAGATAGGCAACTTGACGTGCAAATAGCAGTGTCACCACGGTGCTGATCAGGCTGAGGACCAGCAACAGTCGCACACCATTGCGAAAGCGCCGTGCCCCCACATGCGCGTCGGATTCCACGGGTAAAACGGTTTTGTGGCTGAAACTTTGCATGAGATCACCTTTGATTTGCAGGGACAACCGTTGGTCGTTACACCAAGGTGCGATTCCTATGCCGACAGACTGATCCCTCCGCCGTGCCGGATGGTTGATCAAATACGCACAACATGCGCGAAACTCCCCAGGCTCGCATGACCCATATCGCACACGGGGCAATTCCATCCCCCATCGGCTGCATGCCATGGTGACATTCGAAAATCGAATGCAATTGTATTGCTGGCCTGCATCAATCCGATGAATCGGTGTGCCCGGTTTCGCCCGACCATTGCAATTGCCAACGAGTCACGACCGGCCCTAAAAGCTCAAAGACAAAGGTTGTTCCGACAATCGTGGTCAGGATTTGGGCCCCGAACGCGGGAAACCGCTCGGCGACCATCAATGCCAATCCCAGTGCAATCCCGGCTTGGGGCAATAGGCAGAACCCGATGTGGCGACTGACGGTTCGTGGTGCACGCGCCATTCGGGCTCCCAAGTACCCACCGACAACTTTGCCTGCGACCCTGCCGACGATGTAGCCGAGCCCGATCCAGCCGACGTTGGCTAATTGGTCGATCTGAAACTGGAAGCCGGCCAACACAAAGAAGACGACCAGAAACGGCTGTTCCACCTCCTTGATCGCATGAAAAGGACGGCAATGGTGATGCGCCAGATTCGATACGGTCGCCCCCATCGCCATGCATGCCATGACATAAGAAAGGTGGAATTGCAACGCGAGCCCACTGCACAACAGGACGAATCCGAGTGTTTCGACAATCGTCAGTTCCCCAGATTTGATCCGTCCGGTCACCATCGACATGGGAACCCCGACAAGAGATCCCAACAGCAGACCTCCGGCGATCTCCCACACTCCCATCCCCAACACTGCCCATGGACCGGCCTGGACAGCCGCATCAGGACCGGCGAATGAACCGGCCAACACCACCAATAAACTGAACAGAATCACGCCCCAGGCATCATCAATCGCGACCACCCCCAGCAGTGTATTGGTCAACGGACCAGACGCCTCGGTACCTTCCGCCACGTCCATCGTCGCTGCCGGATCGGTCGCCGGTGCAATGCTGGCCAACAACAGGGCGACCGGAATGGGTACACCAAACGCCCACAGTAGGCCGAAAACGCACGCCGCCGACATCATGACCTCGGCCAGGGATACAAAAGCAACGCTTTTCCCGGTCGACCGCAGTCGCTTGCCCAGAAAACGTTCTCCCAGATGGAACCCAAGAATGCTGAGAGCCAGCAAGGTGGCAAACGAAAACCACTGTGATATCTCATTGGGGACCAGTCGCCATACCGACGGCCCCGCTAGGAATCCCAACAGCAACAGCAGGGTAACGCGGGGAACATAGATTCGGCGTCCAAGCACATCGGCGGCAAAGCCGGCCAGCAAAAAGCCCCCCAAGATGATCAACGACACCGCATCAGGCACGCCATCCAAAACCCGACTCCTTAAGCCCTTTCGAACACACCGATCGGTTACGACAAAAGGCCGCAGGTCCAACCTTCCTCCGACCTCCGATTCCAATTCCATTTGCAATAGCCGGACCAGAAGACATTTGGCACGACTCGTGCAAAGCAGTTCCCCTTGTTTTCGGTTCCATCCACAAGGAGTGCTCTGATGTCAGGTCAATCTACACACGCCACCGACGAATCCATGCATCACGACCATCGACAATGGCAAAGCGACGTCGCGATGTGGCGGCAAGACACCGAACAATGGAAGGAAGATCATCAAAATGTGCAGCGTCTGCTGGCCGAAGCACAGCAACAATTGGAAAGCCATGCCGCTGCGTTGGCTTCGCACGTCGATGCCCTCGATTCGCACGAAGCCCAAACACTGCAACACGAACACGATGTCGTCGCCCAATGCCGCGACCAGCCAGACGCACCGGTACCGGGTGTCGCCAATCACGAAATGGAATCCCAAAAACATCAAAACCTTTACCAAGCCCACGAACGCATGAAAAAACACCACCACACGGTGGTCGCCCAAATCAACATGCTGGCGTCCAGCCTGCAAACATCGCTGTGACCGCTGAATCGATCATGGTGGGCGGTGCGAGTTCGGGCGACAGCATCACGACCTTCATCACCGACTTGCGATCCGTTAGCGCCGGCGTTCGTCGACCCTAATCGCGTTCAAGGCGGTGATATTCGCGGAATCGTGCAACTGCTGCATTTCGGAATCCGACAGCGCCCGGTCAAACACGGCTAACCCTCCGAAGTGACCGATGGTTGCCTCGCGGGTAAACGAACCAACAGCGAATCGAGCACCGACGGTGAAATCAGAACCACCACCGGGTTTGGTTTGGGCATGCTGCGCCGGATCGTAGCGAAAAATGCCACGCCCGTGATAATACGGATTCATTCCACGATCTCGCCCATCCGGTCCCTCCCGAGTGAAATAGCGATCTTGGCGTTTGTCCTTGACTGAATCCAAGTCGCGCGGCTCCATGATCCCGTTCACGTAGGCGCGGATGTACTTTGCGTCATAAGTGAACCCCAACGTGCACCACTGTTCCTCCGGGACTTCGCTGGCCGTCGCCGCATAGTCGGCACACCACGGAAACGCGCTGCCGTCGGCCCGCCGTGTCACGCCGCCTTCGCTAGAGATGTGGGGCACCAGTTGCCGCGGGCCACCATACGTGGGCATGTTCATCAACAGTGCGTACTGCCGCGTCCCTGAATCATCGTGGCGACCTTTGCCTTCGCTCCACATGCCGGCGATCGTACGACTCTGACGCAGGTCCACGATGCGGACCACGGCGAACATGCTGACCTGTGCACGCGGCCCACTGATGTTCAACCGTCCCGTGTCGGCGTAGGGAATCTTGAAGTAGTGCTTTCCATCCAACCTGGCTGAATAGCCCGAGTAGGGGCCGATCGCCGCGCGTGGGATTTCTCCGCCGACTTCCATCAGCGGCAAAGATTCGTTTGTGCCGGAGGACTGACGCAATTCTCCCGCGTCTTCGCCGAACATCCAAAACCCGACCAGCCCCGGTGTTTGCAAGACGACCTCCGGATCGCCCAGGGGTGTCGCATCAGCGGCCATAACAGGGGAACACCCCCAGCACAAAATCAGCGTTGTCACGATCGTGACGCAAGTCTTTGGCGACATGAATTAGAACTCTTATCAATACGCAAGCAGGCGGTTCGCGACCATTGTAGGCCTTCCTAAGACGACAAGGTTCGTCGGCTTGGGGCGCGGCGTTGGCGAACAACTGCAACGAAGTTCATCGGTCATTACAGCCGGCTACATCGGCGACCCGGCGGCCGCTTTGGTGGCCAAGAAACCGTGCATGCCGTCCAGCAAAGGGACATCGGCATAGCAATCCACCTGGACCACGTCGAAACCAGCCTGTTGCAAATCATCCACGACTTCCACCGCCGGATACAGCCGCAATCGATGTGTTTCGGTGTCTCGCCGATAGAACGCGCCTTCGCGGACGAAAGTCGTGATCTGGCGTGTTAGCAAATCCAATTCAAAAGCAGTTTCCACCAACACAGCCCAGTGGTCACCTTCGGCAAACGTCCGTGTCGGCTGACGCGGTGCCCTTGATGGACCCGCCACATCCAACAGAAACAGCCCACCGGGTAAGAGCGAACGAAACAGACGGCGAAAGAACGCTTGCCGTGCCGATCGGTCACAACGTGGATCAAACACGTAATTCAGCACCTCGCCGATGGTGACCACCGCAACCGCTGGCGGGACCACCAGGTCCACATAGGAACCGACCTGAAACGAAGCCTCAGGGACACGCTCTCTCGCAATACCAACGCTTGCACCTGAGACATCGCACCCCAGCACCTGGTAGCCCGCGTCCGCGAAAATGCGTGCCGCGATTCCACCCCCACAGCCGATATCGACAACCAGCCCGCACCGGACATCTCGTGCGCGTAAATGATCGACCACCGTGCGGGCCGCGGCGCCGGCAAACCGTCCAAATCCTACGTCGTGGATGTGGGCAAGGTCGGATCGGTAGGCGTCCAGCGTGGCATTCTCTTCGCTCATGCCAAAAACGTCCTTGTGCGACGAGAATCCCAAACCAGTAGTCACCCACAGTCATCGATCACGAGCCGACGGCAGGCCACGAAAATAACGCAAGCACGGTGTCGGCGGGCGTTTCGGGCACCGGCAAAGACCTGGCAAGATCCCGGGAACGGGCGCCATCACAAACGGCCAGGCGAAGCAGTCACCGTCTGAGGGCAAAAGACGAGCAGAGGCAAGCAACTTCGGAGATTGCTCGCAAATCACGAACGAAAGTCAACAAAAAACGCCTTGTGACAACAACTCGACACAAGGCGTTGATGGGCGATACAGAATTCGAATCTGTGACCTCTGCGGTGTGAATCGCGATAAAACACGCAAGCGCCGCCCCGGTTTTTGCGGGAAAAACCCCGTTTCCGTTGCTATTTGCTAGCATATCGCGTGCAACGCTCGTTGCAACTAGTGGCGTTGATTGTGATATAGAACGGCCGGATTTCGCTCAAATCGGCCTATTCTTGATATGGATATCAAGAATGATTCGCCGCTTCGGCCAATCAGTCGCCCGCAAGATGGGACCGGCCACCGCTCGCAGACCGCCGGTGGACCGCCGGGAATTGCCGCATCGATGGCGGCAGGGGTGGAAACGACCGGTGGGTCCGGTGGTCGTGGCGACAATATTTCGGGTGATCAAATTGATCACCCGAAAACAGGTGGAAGTGACCGGTGGGTCCGGTGGTCGTGGCGACTGGTCCGACTCCACCATGGTGGAGTCGACGGACGGCAGTGGAAACGACCGCCGGGATCGGTGGTCGTGGTGACAAAAGCGTCAAATGACGTTTTATCGATTGATGATGCAGTGGAAGTGACCGCCGGGACCGGTGGTCGTGGTGACAAGAGAAACCCCGAACCATCAAATGATGGATCGGGAGTGGAAGTGACCGCCGGGACCGGTGGTCGTGGTGACTCCGACTCCGGAATTCCGGAGTCGAAGCTTGGCAACAAGTGGAAGCGACCGCCGGGATCGATGGTCGCGGGACTGGCCCTTGTTACTTTCAGGCAAATTTTCCTGAATGTTGTCTTTCAGGTCTGTTCTCTGGCCCTGCCGTTTCTTCGCCTGGTCGCGGGCCCGGCCTTTGTTCTGTTCAGGCAAATTTTCCTGAACAGATTCGGCGGGCTTTCGAACCTGCCGTTTCTTCGCCTGGTCGCGGGCTTTGCCTGTTTCGCAAGGTGGTAAATTTTCCACCTTGCTCTGATGTTGATTCGACCCCTGCCGTTTCTTCGCCTGGTCGCGGGCCTGGCCTTTGTCCGGTTCAGGCAAGTTTGCCTGAAGCGCTTTTTTCGAGTGATCGCCACCACCATCAGACTGCCGTTTCGCTTACTACCCCCCTCAGGCCGCCTGTGCCGTCCCCTAACGCACTTTCCCGCTTTCGTCGCTCCGATGTCGCGTTAGGTCGTCCAGTCGCGGGAGGGTTGAGCGTGTGCGGTCGATCCTTGCGAAGACGACGCAAAGCAGCGTCGCGGGACGTGCCGGCGGGTGCCGGCGGTGACTGTGCCTCTTGTATATTATCCAAGAGGCACTTTTCATTGGTGTATTGATTCTTCACGTCGGCGGGCGTGAAGTCTTTGTGGGTCAGGTGGCGGACAGCTCCTTCTGTCCATACTGGCTTAGATTCCGAGTCCCCAATTGGGGATTCAAATGTTGGCAGCAGTGGCCGGGGACAGGAAATCAAGTCCTCAAATTGAGGACTTGTGGAAACGACCGCCGGGGTCGATGGTCGTGGTGACAGCACAAGCAGAGTGGACAAATTGACCACCCCAAAATCTCATTCTGCTGGCCGAGATAAAGCAGACGGAACACGGGCGGTCGTCACCGATGCGAACCGACTTTGAGGCCACCCCCGGCTGTGTCCGTGCGTACCTTCCCCCTAATCCCCCACGGGATTGAAAGCGCCGGAATTTTTATGGCGAGCATCGCGATTCTATTGACCGCACTTTTCATCTGTCCGGCGGAAGGACCCAAAGGCGGGTAGGGGGGTGGTGCATCGCATCGGTTGGTCCATTGTCGCAGATTCAATGAAGACACAAAAAAAAGCCGGACCACTGCCAAAGCTAACAGCGGTCCGGCCAAGCCCAGTCCCGTGGAAAGGTTGCGAAACACGGGGCGGGAGACAATCAGCGGGTGTGGGGTCAGTCGACGTACACGTCCAGACATTCCGCCTCGGCGGCATCAATCGCATCGTTGTACGCGTCCAGGTTCTCCCCGTGGATTTCTTCGAGTTTTGGAATGCGTGCCACCTGCTCGTCGATGTAGGCCTGCCATGCCGAACGGTCGACCGTAGATCGCTGGCCAAACCCACGACGCTCAACAAACTTCTTGCCGGTGGTGTGTTCGATTGTGGTGATGAAGTCGATGCACTTCTGCCCGTCATCGATGGCCAAGTTCTCGCACGCTTCGATGCGGTCCAACTCGGTCTCCGCCCGCAATGCCGCCTCCCGATACTTTCGGGTCGCGGCTCGCTTGCGCTGGTTGAACTCAGCGACGCGCCACTTGGGTGCCAGCGATCGCAGGTTAGTAACTGCCGCGTCCATCTCCTCGGCTCGCTTGGCCGCGATGCGGTGGTCTTGCTCGATCTTGGCCAACTCGGATTGAAGGTCGGCGATCTGCTTTTGCAATTCTGGCGCGCGTTTTTCTCGCACTTTGAACAGGCGAGAAACTTCCGCATCCTGTTTGTCGCGATCTTTGCGGGTGCCGGCGATCTTGCGTAGCTGGACGATGCGACCGAATCGGCGCAACTCTTTGTCCAGTTCCCTTTCGCTGCACCCGAGTGCATTGCAGCATTCGACGCGTTGTTCAAACGTCAATTCTCCGCCGGACGATGCGACCATTTTTAACAACTCCTCGGCGGCTTCCAGCTTGGATTTGGTTTCGGTTTTGGTGGTCATTGGTTGGCCTCATGCTTGGCTGTCAGTCGGATTAGTTCGTCGCAGTGTTCGCGAAACGTGTGCGGTGGGACATTCAATTCCAGACCGCTGTTGAGAAGTTGCCAGTCGCTTCGGTTCAAAAACTGCATCGCACTGGCCAGTCGGACCGTTGTGGCCCTGGACGCTCGGCCACGGTGGACCCAGTAGCCTGACCACAAGTCCGCCGGCGGTCCGTCGGTGTACTGGTTCGCCTTGTTGATAACCTCGACCAGGCAAAACACCGCGACGGCCTCAGCGTGGCTCCCGGCGGCTGTGACAAACTCGCCACCGGTCGGCAAGACGATGTAGAACTTATCCATGGCGACGACCGCGTCGGCTGTTGGCTTCGGTGATGGCCAGTTCCCGCAGCTCAGGATAGGCCCGGTTCGCGCGGCTCACGGCTTTGGCTCGTGTCATGCCCTGGCTTACAAGATCGTCGACCAGTGCTTTCCACTGCCCCCGCAACGAATGCGTATCGACCAGATTCGGCCGGTGACCGTTGGCGAATGCGACCGGCTTGTTCCCTCGTGCTTTGGCCTTCGCCGCCGGTGCGGTCCGCTCGGCTTCGTCCGCGTCGTGCTGGTCACGCTCAGCGGTCAACGTTTCGATTCGCTTTTCCAACTCGGCGATGGTTTCCGACAACTGGTCGTTTTCGGCGATCAGGCGTTTTTGTTCATCGGCGGCGATGGCTTTCACGCTCTTGCCTCGCTCGATGGCAAGAACCAGTCGGTCGCTGGTCATTCTTGGAAACATACGCCGAAGCGTCCGCAGGTCTTTTGCTTGACTCATTTTGCATCTACTCCGTGGGGTGTGATGCTTCCATCGTATGGCCGCAACATGGACATTCCATGGCCGACTTATCCGAACGGATAACTGCATCAAAAATATCCCTGCCGCGCTCATCGACCGCGTTGCTCGACTTGCCGTGATGTCCGCAGACATCGCACCGAAAGTACCGCGTCCGCCATCGTCCGACCGTGCGCGTGCTCTGCCGTCGCATCGTGCCGGTGTGGCACTTGGGGCAGGTGTCTAAAGCTCGCATCAGTATTGCTCGCTCAGGATGCTCTCGTCGGCGATGCGAAGGACCAGCCGCGTATCTTCGTAATCCAGACGCAATAGCGTCCCCTTCTCGACGCGACGCGATGTCCTGGCGATGTGGATTTGCTCGCCTTCCTTGGTCGTCAGTGGCATGACCGCCAAGGTGTTTCGGTCGACTTGCGTTCGCTTGGCTTGTGCCCGGCGTTTCGTCCCTGCCATTGCTCAAACTCCGTTCTGTTGTTGGTGGTGGTTCGCGTGTTCAAGTTCGGGGGTGCTGCCAGTGTCGCGGCGGTAGCCAATGAATCCGCCGCAAACCGAACACGTTGTGCGAATCCAACCAGGACGCGATTGAAAGTCGTCGCGCCAGGCGGACCGGTCGTGGTACGTGCAACGCGGCGGTGTCGTTGGTTCGGATGCCGGCGTGTTCAGTGCCGGCGTCACCCAAAGCGATTGAAGGTCGACGGCGGTCGGTGCGGTGTTCATTCGTCGGCGGTGGTCTCTGGAGTCAGTCTCAATGGGAACCATTAAGAGAGACTGACTCTCTTATGGTCCCTTATGGGAATGGCGACATCTGGGTGTCGCCTGGGCAGGTATCAAAATGTCGCCTACGTGGCGACATAGCTATGTCGCCTAGGATTTGCTCAAAATGTCGCCTAGGCGTCCGGCGGTGATCGGGGCAGTGAGTCGAGTTTTTCGCGCGACATTGGCAACACTCGGTAGCTTGCCGAACCTTGGCGAAACCCTCCCGTGTTCACTACTACCAGCAGCCCCCGAGCGACCAAGCTTGCGACCGACCGCTCAACGGTTTTGCGATCAATCCCACACCGACCCGCGATGGCTCGCTGGGATACCGTCGCGATCCCTTCGCGGGTGTCGCGGTACAACGCCAGCCACACCAACAACTCGGACCGTCGCAGTTCGCTTGCCGTGAAGTCCACAAACGCATTCAAGACGCGGAAGCGGTCGGCGGTTTGACGCTTCGGCTTTGTCTTTGGGCGGGTCATTCCTCACCCCACAATCCCGCAATCGCAGCGCGAAGTTGGCGGTGTTCCTCGGTCATCGGTGGTTCGGTCGGTTCGAACGATTGGACCGAGCGGTCGAACGTCAGGTCGCAATCCGTCGGCTGACCGTAGCGGCTTTTCAGTTGCCTCAACGTCACGTCGATAACCGCGTCGTCGGCGTCCTGTTCGGCGTCCTTCGCGGGAACCAGCAGGTAGGCGTCATCGGCCCCGTATTCCAGTTCTGACGACTCCCGAAAGGATGCCAGTGACAAGCCGTCGCCGGCGTAGCTGGTGCGGCCTTTGGCATCCTTCGAACGTCCGACCGCCGACAACGCCAGAACGCAACAACCCGCATCGGCGAACCGCCGTATCGAATCCATCGTCGCATCGACCGAACCGCGTTTGTCGTCATGCTTGCCGACCGGCCGGATTCGTTGGATGTAGTCCAAAACAACCAACTCGGCTTCGATGTCGTCCGCAGCCGCCGCGACGTTCTCAAGTGTCATCGGTGCCCGCACAAACACCAGCCTGTCGGCGATGTCGTCGATGACATCAAAAGCCGCGTCTAGTTTGTCGCGTTGCCGTTCACCTAGTTGGCGGCTTTGGATGTAGTCCAGTCCCACCCCCGATAAACGGCTCAGTTGCCGTTCTAACAGCCGTTCCGGCGGCATCTCGACATTGCAGACGCACGCACGCAACGATTCGTCAGCGGTCATCGCAGAGACGACGCACTGCATGGCAAATGCCGTCTTGCCCATGCCGGGTGAACCGCCCAACAAAGAGACGGTCCCCGGACCAAGCCGGACGTGTTCCAATCCCGGCCCGATGTCATATCGGCGCGGCGGTTCGCCGTGCAAAACATCGTCTTGCCAGTCATCGAACAACCGGTCGCACCGGATGAAGTTCGCGGCGGTCATTCCGTAACCCCTTTCGACAATCCATTGTCAATCGCTCGGCGGACATCAGCCGGCGGCAACCCCGAGTCCAAAGCCGATTCAGTCAGCAACGCATGCGCAAGTCGCGGCGGACAACCAAGCTCGGCCAAGTTTGCTGCCGCCGAGTACAACAGCCGGTGTCGGTCGCCTTCGTCCGCACCGTCGCGGATAAACTCCAATGTCGCCAAGTTCAGCTCGGTCCGGTCGGTGTCGCGACTTCGGACCGCTTCGGTTTTTCGGTTCGTCTGTTCGCAAGCCGATTGCCAGTCCGCGACCGCTCGTTCGTCGGCCGCTGGTGTTTCTGGCAAGTCGAACGCCAGCGGCTCGGCCGAACGCTCCACAATCGCCGCCGGCCGAACCTGCATCAGCTCATCGACCGTCAGGAACCGCTTGTGACGTCCCGTCTTGCCGTGGCGGCTGTTCGGTGCTCGTAATGGCTGGACGATGTGGTAGATAGCCGTGTCGAGCCTTACAGCGGCCTTCGTGGCGATGTCCTCGGCTACCTGCCGAGCCACCCGGCCGAACACGTCCGACGGTTTGGCGGCGAACAGTGATGTCGGTAGGCCAACGTGAAAGCCTTTTGACCCGCTGAAGAACACCAGCAGCTCGGATTCATCGACTTGGTATCGCTCCAACACCCAAGCGACCAACCGCCGAGCCGAAGCGGTTGCCCGGTCGATGTTGCCGTCGTCGTCGATGTCGGCCCACAAGTACCGCGACCAATGCGTCCCGGTGAACCCGCGAACGTCCAACGTTCCGTCCGGTCGAACCACGCGCGACCGAATCGCATTGTCGTACTGGAAAGGTGATAAGAACCCTTCGCGGTCAATCTGTGCTAGGTCATCGCAATCCGCGTAGGCCGCGAACGCGCGGTCATAATCGACCAAACGACGCTCGCGGCTACACGGTCCAACAATGCGATACCCCAGCGGCATCGCATTGGTCATCAGAACGTTTCCCCGCTTTCGGGTGCGCTCTCACTGTCGCCGTCCGGCGCGAATGCGTCCGGTTCCGGCTTAATGACTTCGACAACCTCGAATTTCCGCACGCGGTTCCCTTCGTTGCCGTCGTCGTCGCGGCGGATTGCCAGCTTGACGTTGCAGCGGAACACAGCCGGCAACGGCCGTTCAAGTTGTTCCAAGTCGGTCACACCGAGCTTTGAAAGGTCGCGTTTTGTTCGCGACATTGCGGCCTCGGTGAACCAGCATTCATGCCAGAACCGGCCGCCGGTGTGTTCACCTTCGGCCACCTCGAACGTCAGCCGGTATCCCGGCGTCCCTTTGGTTCGGCTTTCGATGGCCTCACCCGCCACAATGTCGGCGACGTATTCGCCTTTGGGTAGCACGTCATTGTCGGCGGCGGCGGCCGTAGTGTCCCAAGCCGATTTGATGGTGTCTAAGGTGCCTTGCTGGCGTAGAATGTTAGATAGCTTTCCCATTTTTGATTCCTTTTGATGGGGTGCTAAGAAACGGCGAAGACGTCCGACCGTCTTTGCCAAGAAAAAACCGAAACGGCTGGTGTCGGTTGGTAGACGACACTGGCCGTTTTTTTCATCTGCTCCGGGCTTCGATGAATCGGGTGATCGACTGGCGCGATGTGAACCACTGGCGGCCCAGGCGGATCGCCTCAAGCTTCACCTTGGTGTCACCAACGCCGCGCTGAATCCACCGCGTCATCGTGGCCTTGTCCGGCCGGCATCGGCGGCCAGTGACGCGGGCGATCTCGGCCCGTGCTTCAGCGATTGTGAGAATGTCTTCGGACAGAATCCGGCGGACAGATTGGCCGGCATCTTGTTCGGCGGTTTGCATGAAAAATCCCTTGCGTTTGATTGCTGCTAAATGCAACGCAAGGGATTGTGGGGCGACGGTAGGAAAACGCAGCCGTAGAAAAATCTAACCCTATGGTCCGACCCAGTGTTTTGCCCACTTTTGCGTCTTGGGATCAGCCCGAAGTTCCCAAGGAATACGGGGCTTCGCACGGTTTGCGACTTCGTTCATTTGCCGTATCAGGTTTCGGAACTCGCTGCCCGCACCCGGTGCAATCTCTGCCCGGCTCATTGGTGACTTGGCAAGCCAAAACACGTCAAGGATTTGCTGGCGATTGACGGTCGTAAGCAGGTTGCGCCAGCGGTCCCACTCGGCTTTGCGAGCACAAGGGGCGAGAATCCCCAACGCATTCGCAGCCGCTTTCAATTCCCGCTGAACGTCTCGCCATCGTGCGTCGATGTCTCGCCAAGTATCGTCACGCATCCAATCAAGCCATTCCCGATGCACGGCTATCGACCGAAATACCAAGGCGGCGACATCGGAAAGCGCCGGGTGGCTCTGGCACTCTGCAAGGGCTGCGGCTGCTGCGTGTTCGAATGGTGTCGACAGGTCGAAAATGCGTGACGCTGTTTTGACCCGCGTCGTTGGCCAACGATAACCCGGCGGGTATTCGCGCAGGTGTGGCGGCGTCATCAATTGATATTCATACCGCCGCCGAATGTCTTGCCGTGTCCATCCCCGACGGTTGCCCCTCAGTGGTCGCCAAGACTCCTGCGGGACGTCCAGATAGTAGCCGTCTACGTCGTCCAGATCGCAAACAAAAACATGCTGGCGATCTATCAGCGCGATGTACTCGTCCAATTTCATGATGGTCCAATGCTTTCGGCACCACGGCGGCCGGCGGTGCATTGGAGATACCGCCGGCCGTTCCGTGACGCCATCACGCCGACCGTCGCCGGCATGACTTGGTTGACGCGGTGACCGTCGCCGCCGCGTTGGGTTCATTGTTCAGATTGCTAGACGGACGGTCCAGCCTTGGCGGCTTCGATTGCCTTTTCCAGCGACAGCTTGGCGTAGTGCTCGGTCATCGACGCTCGACTATGACCAAGCATTGCCTGTGCGGCTTCCACGCCCAACGCTTCGCGGATGACCGTGCCAGCGGTATGCCGAAGTTGGTAGGGGAACCAATGGTCGGTCCCGGCCTTCTCTGCCGCTCGCTGAATCGCACGTCGGTAACTGTCCGCACCAAAGCAGGGTCTGTAGTTTCGCTCCTTGCGTGTTCCGTCCCTCGCCGTTTTGCCATAGCCCGGCCGGTCGCCCTGGTTCATCGGCGTTTTGCGGTTCGCACTTCGCTGGTCCCGGTGCCAGTCGGCCGACTCCTTCGGGGTGAAGCAGTATTTATCGTCCGGCCGGTCCAAAAACGGCTTTAGCGCCAACTTCGCATCGCCCACCAGTGGCACCGCCTTGGTCTTGCCATGATGGGCGGTCTTGTGCGTCGGCGGTCGGTACACCCACACACCGTCCGGTCGCTTCTCGATGTCGGTCGGACGCATCTTGCAGACTTCACTCGGACGCATCCCGGTTGCCGCCTGAATCCGCACCATTGCCTTGACAGTTGGCGATAGGTGTTTCGCCGTCAGTCTGACCGCTTCGATGTCGACCGGTTGCACGGGTTCGGATTCGCGGGCCTTGGTCTGACCCTGCTTCAGCGGTTCCAACGTTTGCAAGGCAACCAAGTATTCCGGCTTCACAATCTCGCGGCTCACTCCGAATCGGAAGATTGAAACGATGCAACGGGTCTGCGTGTTGACGTACTTGCGACAGTTGCCGGACGCGACAAACAAGTCCCGAAGTTCGGCAAGCTTGCGGGGGCCGAAATTCTCGACAGGGTCGTCGCCGTATTCGTCTTCCAGGACGGAACACAGGCTTCCGTACCTCGACAGCTCGCCAGCGTTCTTGGCGTAGCGGACCTTGGCGTGTTCTCGAAACTCGGCCGTCAGGCATCGCACGGTTACCGGCTGGTCTGACTTGTGCGTTTCGACTTGTTCGGGCATCCGCTGGCCGTTGGCGTTGTACTCCGCCAATAGTGCGTAGTACTTGGCCCAGCTTTGCGGGCTTCCATGTTCGCCTAGATAGAAGTTGCGACCGTCCAGCGTGACGACTGCTTGGCCCGATACGTGGTAGCGATAACCGGGGGCCGTAGAACGTTTGCGTGGCATGTGCTGCCGTCCTCCGAATGATTCTTGATATCGAATATCAAGAATGACTTGGAAACGGGTCGCACTGCCTTGGGCAGGTAACGCTCACAGGAGCGATCCGACCGGGAAAACACGGTGTTTTCCGAAACTCACAACTATGGGCGATACAGAATTCGAATCTGTGACCTCTGCGGTGTGAACACAGCGCTCTAACCAACTGAGCTAATCGCCCGATGGGGGCCGGCCGGTGAGCCGACGACTTCGGAAGCGACAGCGTAGAAAAATCGATTCGATTCCGCAAGCAGCATTCCCGGGTGCGATGCGTCAACGATTTGGCAATCGTTCTTGGCTGGGTCGCAGAGCTACGGAGGTCGGATGAAATGCTTGCCAGGCGAAACGAAACGAATGCGTCCACGACACTGCCGGATCCGCCTGAGTCACACGAAACTGGAGTGCAACCGGGTCGAATTTCACGACCAACGACGCTCCGGCTAGCTGGAAACGGCGGGAAGATGCTCGATTGCCAAATGCGTCGGCGGCGATGAAGCCGGACTGGCCGTTGGCCGACACTCCCAACACCAACGATTTCAAATCCGAGGCTGGCAATTCCATCGCCGCAGGATTGACCGGAAACATCAGCCCCGGACGGCGAAGGTAAGCTTCGTACGGATTAACGGTGTAATCGCGTCGACTGCCTGAGCGAACGGGATCGGCCGAACGGATCGATACGACGGTGGATTGCGGGTGCCGGTCGACCCACTGCTTCCAATGGACCAATTCATGGCGAACGGGCGCCAAGCGTGTCCCCGCCATTGGACCGCTGATCGCTCGCAGATCCAATTGCGACCACAGACTGGGATTCGATGATCGCCGGTCGTACATCAGCACGTTGCTGTTGAACAGCAAGCCCGAAACACCGAACTCGATCGATCTTGATCCGACATCCCGGTCGACCACGACCGCTGAGTCACAAAGCGGACAGAAGGTCACCGCGATCGCGTGATCCCCAAATTGATCGTTGATGATCTCGTGATAATTCAGGATGGAAATTGGATAGGCCCTGGCCATACCACCCATTGCAACACCGATCACGCGATCATCGCCGCGCATCGCGTCCGCTTGGTCCACCGTCAAAACGACGGGGTCGCTCAACGCGGCAATCCCGTCTTTGGGTGGCCCGCCGCGGAGGATCTGTTCGCGGGGCACCAGTGATTCGGATAGATCGAATCCGTTCGGTCTGACGTCGCGTTCCCCGGAATCCTGAACCAGCGTCACTGGCAAAGTCATCGACACGTCCCGTCTTGCTGTCGATCCATCCCGAACGGACGCGGAGACGCAAGTCACAACGAAAACAACCAAAGCCAAAGCCCACCCAAAACGATTTGGCTGACGCCGGCAGACTTTTGTTTGCATCGGATCGAGGACCGTCACGACAATTGTCTCCCACAGACGAAAAACGGGCGGTGAACCATCTTCCCGAAAAACAATGGCGAAGGCCGTCGCTAAACCGACGAGCGGGATCGTTAACAATCACCGCCGGACACATCGACGCAGCCGCAACAACTAAACTGACCGAAGCGGTGTTCGAATCGACGCCAATCGGCACACCGCAGCATGGGGCCGCGATGAACCGCCACCACTTTCAACCGTTCGCACGACAGCACAAGCATGAAACCTCCGAACATTCGCAAACCAAAATCTGTCGGCCGCGGATTGACAGCAGCGTTAAACGCCCCATGCATTCGCCGCTACGTCACGTCTAGGTTTCAGCTGGCGATCGTTACCGTGTTGGTGATCTCGGTTTTCGGATCTGGCCACGCGCGAGCCGCCGACAAGATCGAGTTCGTCAACGGCACCGAGCTGGACGGAAAGATTTTGCAGATTCGCAAAGCCGACAAAGAATTCGACTTTGAGACAGACATCGGTGGCCGCACGATTTCCCGCACCTACCCGTACGACAAGGTCCACGCGGTCACATTTGGCGGCAAGCGGTTTGTGATCACGCCGAAAACTGCGGCAAGCACCGCATCGTCTTCGGCCAGCAGCGATCCAAACCAACTGAACCGTTCGCGTGGCGAAGTCTTACAGATCATCGAACAAGCCGGCCGTCAGCCGCCCAGCTGGCTGGCATCGACGCCGATGAATCATCCTGCGTCGCTGGACCTTTCATGGCCGCTGAAGCCGGGGGGACCATGGAACGAATCAAAGAATGTGGGTCAGTACATTTGGGGACGAGTGAATCCGAACCCGGGACGCTGGCGCAGCGGGATCAAGTTGGTCCATCAATGCATCGACCAACACAAGACAGACCCGAAGTTACTGAAACGTGATTTCGAGAAACTGGGGCAAATGTATTTCGAGCTTTTGCAAGATTACCCACGCGCTGCCTATTACATGAAGCTGGCGGGGGCAGCGCCAGACAAGCAACTGGGCGTGCACTTGGCGGAATGCTACTGGCGACTGGGCAACAAATCGATGGCCTTGCAAACGCTCGCCGGACGCAGCATTCATTTCGACGCGATCAAATTGCTGGGTGACATGGGGGAGGTCGATCGAGCCGTTCGACTGACTGCCGCGTACGCCAACAGCAACTTCTTCAACGAGGCCTTCTTGAACGCTGGTGATGCCCTGCGAAACGCGGGTCGATACGACGAGGCAATTCAATACTACCAACGCATTTTGGATTTGGATCGCGCGCGAAATGCCGAATACAAGAAGCGTTATCACGGCCGCGCCCGCGACGCGATCCAGGCGATTCGGCTGTTCGACAAAGTCGATGTGACGAAGATTTCCGACGGCACCTACCAGGCAACCGCCACGGCCTACGCTGGCCCTCTGACCGTGGATGTCATCGTTGCCGACGCAAAAATCGAATCCGTGCAAGTCGTCAAACACAAAGACAAGCAATTCTATGCCGCACTGACCGACACACCGCGTCAAATCATCGAAAAGCAGACGGTCAAAGACATCGACGGGACCAGCGGTGCGACCATCACATCCCAGGCCATCATCACCGCCACCGCAATGGCACTGGGCAAAGGGTCCAATCAATGATTGTCGCGTCGCGTATCGCCCTGGCTGTCCTTGCTTCCGTATCCTTTTATCAATCGCTGTATGCCGGCGACCCGGTGGACGGAAGCTGGAACGACGGACGGTTTCATTGGCACGTCGGCAAGCCCATCTTAAGTGTTGACCAGGATCGCCTACCGGACTTGCCGGATCATCGATGGGTGGCCGTCAAAGACCCCAGCGTGGTTCGTCACGACGGACACTGGCATTTGTTTTGTACGCTTCGCAACGACAAGAAGGGCGACGGCCGGATACGCATCGGCTATCTGAAATTTTCCCAGTGGGAACAGGCCAAGTCGTCCGAATGGTCCGTCCTGGATTTGACATTGGACTACCACGGCGCGCCGCAAATCTTCTATTTCCGCCCCGACCAAAAGTGGTATCTGATTTACCAGGCGGCGGATGAATCGCGCAACCTTCGCTACGGCCCCTGCTATTCGGTCAACGATGACATCAACAACCCGGCCGACTGGAGTCGTCCCGAGTCTTTGTACGTGGTCCCGGAGGGCGAGCAGGCCGGGTTGGATTTTTGGGTCATTTGCGACAACGATCATGCCTATCTGTTTTTCACTTCGCTGAACGGAAAATTGTGGCGATCACGAACCCGCTTGGATCAATTCCCCGACCGCGGGTGGTCCGAACCGGTGATCGCATTACAGGCCGACATCTATGAGGCCAGCCACACGTATCACATCAAGGGTTTGGAAAAGTACGTGACCTTGGTCGAAGCTCAAGATGGAAAACGTCGCTACTTCAAGACGTTCATCGCCGACACACTGGACGGAACATGGCGGCCCTTGGCGGCTAGTCGCCAAAAGCCGTTCGTCGCCCCGAAGAACGTCATCAACCAATCGACATCTTGGGCGACGTCCTACAGCCATGGTGAATTCATTCGCGACGGCATCGACCAGCGACTGAGCATCTCGGATGACCGTTTGACGTTGCTGTTCCAGGGGGCTTCGGACACCGAATACCAGCGTGGTTCCTATGGCGACATTCCCTGGCGATTGGGATTACTGCGTCTGGCTGACGAACCATACGATGCACCGGAGTAACGCCGAACGGCCGACGGACGGATCGGGTGCCTGATCACCGGCACAGCGCGCACACGAAACGAACCTCGACGACGATTCATCATGACGGCTGGAAAAAAACGATTACTGGCCTTGGGGATCGCCATGGTTTGCACGGCGGCTTTGGCGGCCGGGGCCGGCCAATGGCATTGGACGTTCGGAACCCTTCGGCTGGATCCGATGGTCTTGGCTGCGTCGATCGTTGGGTTGGCCGCCAGCGCCTTGATATTGCTGTCCAGCTTTCGCAGTGACGACGGGTCCAAGGTGTTGATCCGTTTGGACTGGTTTTTGCCGATGCTGAGGCGGCCCAAGGCGGGCAAGGCGGTGTCGCCGTCTATCCTGGGCCGAACGATGCGGCGGGTGATGCCATCGACGTTGCAATCCGACTGGTCCACCAAACGCCGCGGCCCGGTTCGTCGCTGGCTTCGCCGACTGGGCCCCAGTTGGACGGCTGCTCCGGTGCGACGGCTTGTTCAAGGCACCTGCTTGGTCACTTTTTGGATTCTGTTTTTCTACGTTTGCTGGCCGTATGACGCTCGTCCGGCACTGGTCCAGCCCGCGTCGACCGGGTGGTTGTTGCAAACGGTTGACCAGCAATCGGGTGAAGTTCGGTTCCAGGGCGACGACTCGACGGACGCTTCCATCGAAGCGGGGGACTACTTTGTCATCGACACGGGCGTGACCGACGATGCAGCCGCGGATCTGGGACAGTTTCGCATCGACATGAACTCCGACGGGACGATTTCACTGAAGCCCAGCCAAACCAAGGCGGCGGGACAGTGGGACGCCTTTTTCTTTGGTACCGGCCCCTATGACTTGTACGCGATGCGGCTGGGACAATGGCCCTCGCACTACGCCGACAATCTGCGAGGCAAGGAAAGATTACCGGCCGAGTTGTTTCTGATCATCGATCCGCTGGTCAGCCTTTCGACGGCCGTCGCATCGCGAAGCCTTGTCTGGTCGCTGACTGCGGCGGGCGTGATTTTGATCGTTTGCGTTTTGATCCCGCGTGGTTTTTGCGGCTACCTGTGTCCATTGGGCACCACGATTGATCTGTTCGACTGGCTGGTGGCCGGGCGAGTTGGCCGCTTCCGCGTTCCCGATGACGGCTGGTGGGTTCACATCAAGTACTACCTATTGGCTGGAACCATGATCGCGGCGGTCGGCGGCGTGCTGGTCTCTGGCTTTTTTTCAGCGATCCCGGTGGTCACTCGGGGCATGCTGTTCTTGCTGGATCCGGTGCAAACAGGCGCAACGCGAGGCTGGCATTTGATCCCGCCGATCAATGCGGGGCATATCGTTTCGCTGTTGTTGTTTGCAGCGGTGCTGTGCTTGGGTTTTTTGCGTCCCAGGTTTTGGTGCAAGTACGTATGCCCCAGCGGCGCGGTATTTAGCGTGGGCAACCTGCTGAGGGCGACCGAACGCAAAGTCGAATCCAGCTGCATTCACTGCAACAAGTGTGTGGAAATCTGCCCGTTTGACGCGATCAAACCGGACTTCACGACCCGCGGGACAGACTGCACGATGTGCCAGTCGTGTGGCGGTGTGTGCCCGACGCATGCGATTAAATTTGTCGAGCGGACCAACCTGGTCCAGCTGAAAACCTTTGATGACCCACCGACAGGCGAAAGCTCGCTGGGGCGCCGCGGGTTCCTATCGGCCGTCGGTGGCGGTGCGGCCGCGGTGGTGGGTGGCGTCGGAGCGGTGGCGGCCACCAAAGCGTTCGGTGCCAAGCTGTCCGATGACGAATCGTTTCGCCCCGTACGACCGCCCGGCAGTGTCCCCGAGCAAGAATTCTTGCAGATGTGCATCCGCTGTGGTGAGTGCTTCAAGGCTTGCCCCAACAACGTGCTGCAGCCGGAGGGATTCCAGCAAGGCTTGGAAGGACTGTGGACGCCGATGGTCCAGGCCGACTGGGCCGGATGCGAATCCAGTTGCAACGCGTGCGGCCAGGTTTGCCCGACGGGTGCGATTCGGGCGCTGCCCATCGAAGAAAAGCGGCACGCGCGGATGGGGCTGGCGATTCTGAATGAATCCACCTGTCTGCCGCTGGCGGGCAAGGAGGATTGCGACCTGTGTGTCCAGGAATGTCAGGCAGCCGGGTATCACGCCATCGAATACACCCAGGTCGGTGTTCAAACCGACGAAAGCGGGATGCCGATCGAAGGGACGGGATTCCTGGCCCCGCTGGTCATCGACGACGCTTGCGTGGGTTGCGGGCTTTGCCAGACACGTTGCTATGCCATCAACGTCAAGGATCGCGGCGTCCTGGATGAATCGGCCATTGTTGTTGTCGCCGGCGGGGACCGAGAAGACCGGCTGATGGAAGGCTCCTACCGCGAACTGCACGAACAACGCACCGGCGGGGCCGCCAAGGATCCGACGCCGACCGGCCATGGCACGCGATCGCAGACGGCCGCCCCGAAGGGTGGCGGCGCGTCTGGCACGGCCCGCAGCGATTCACAGGACCCCTTCGGACTGGGTGGCGATGCCGATCCGTTCGGCCTGGGCGAATCGGTCGGCAGCGAATCCACCACACCGGACGCCCACCCCGCCAAAAACACTGATGATCTGGATCCTTTCGGAATCGGCATCGAAACGGATGCTGGGCAAACGCCAAGCGACGACGACAGCCCGTTCTGAAACATGTCCGATTGCCGACAAGTTCTCGGTGCGGCAACAAAACCTGTCAGCGACAAACAAACTGCGCTGACCCGATCGCAATGATCCGGTGCCGTGACAGGGATTCGGGCTCGCCCGAGACGTCTTCGTCGAGACCTTATGCACCGGCTTCGCTTGCCAGCCGGATTGCCCAGTCGACCAAGGTTAACACCGCAATTCCGACGGCGGACCATCCCAGCACTCGAATCCATTCCGGCCGGGGCAATCGACCGCGCCAAGCGACCCCGATCGCCACACCGCTGAATATCAGCGCAAACACCGCCAGGAAGAACCCTCCCGAATTCACCGCCAGGCTGCTGGCCCACTGGCCATGGGTAAAGTGGCTCCAAGATGTCGTCATACCGCAGGCCGGACAACGCACGCCCAGCAAGATGCGTGTGGAGCAGGGCGGTAGCCCAAGTTGACGATGGGTTCCCAGGCCTTCGGAACTCGGCTGCAACGTGGACGCGATGAGCAACAACACCAAAGGCACGCCGGCGGCGACCGCAGCGACCAATCGCGCCGGGATACTCAACGGAAACGGGCGATCAACGGTCGCCTGCGCCCCCGGCCGGGGCGGGTGCGACAGACCATCAGGGGTTTGTGGACGGCTTGTCATGCCAAAATCCGGTCGTAATCGGAAAAAGTTCGTCCGAATTTCATAACAGCTGTTGACGTTTTTTTCGCCGGGTCATACCTTCCTTGCCTTCGCCGAGCGGGATTGTCCCGCAACGCTGCCAGTACGCACGCCGATATGCTTTCGGCATGGCCGCGGTTCAGCGAAACGCCCTTTGGTATTTCCCTTTTTAGGTTGTCGCTGTGTCTGCCGGGACGAACGAAGTTATCCGCATCCGAATGGAAGCTTACGATCACTCTGTGCTTGACCAGAGCGCTCTGGAGATCGTGGATACCGTCAAGCGAACGCACAGCGAGGTTCACGGCCCGATTCCGTTGCCCACGCGAGTGGAACGCTACACGGTTTTGTCGGGTCCGTTTGTGAACAAGAAATCTCGGCAACAATATGAAATCCGGACGCACAAGCGTCTGATCGACATCGTTCAGGCAACGGCCAAAACGATTGAAGCATTGAACAAGTTAAGTTTGCCGGCCGGCGTGGACATCAAGATCAAGGCGTCCGCTCGTTAGTCAGTCGGTCGTGGCGAAGCGATCCGATGATCGTCTCGTCGTTTTGTGGTTTATTCGCTGGTTTCTGCATGCATGGAAGCCGTGCCGATAACCGCTCGCCAGCCTTCGCGTTGATTGCGTTGGATGTGGAATAGAGTTCGGTTCGGTCTCGGCGACTTCGGAATCCAATACGAACGTTTGAGGGCCCCGTGATACGGCGGGGTGCAGGTTGCTATGTCTCCTTCCATACTCGGCCGCAAGGTCGGAATGACGCAGGTTTACCAGGACGACGGGACTGTCGTGCCGGTGACCGTGATCCAGGCGGGACCCTGTCACGTGCTGCAGGTTCGCAGCGTGGATCGGGACGGCTACGAAGCAGTTCAATTGGGTTTCGAAGACAAGCCCCGTCGCTTGGCCAACCGCAGCGAACGCGGTCATGTTGCCAAGCTGGACAGCAAGCGTTCGAAGAAACGCTCGGCAGGCGGCGTTGAATTGCCCGCCAAGGCAGATTGTGAGCCCAAGCGTTTCGTCCGTGAGTTCCGCGGTGCGACGGATTTGGAAATCGGTGCGGAAGTCACCGTCGGCCAATTTGCCGAAGTCCAAAAGGTGGACATCACCGGCACCAGCAAGGGCCGTGGTTATGCCGGTGTCATGAAACGACACAACTTTAGCGGTCAGCGTGCATCACACGGTGTGAAGAAAGTCCACCGTCACGCCGGGGGTACCGGCTGTAGTGCATCGCCCAGTCGCGTCTTCAAAGGTCGTCGCATGTCCGGGCAATACGGAAATGCCCGCAGCACCGTGCGAAACCTGGACGTCGTTCGCGTGGACCCGGAGAACAACTTGCTGCTGGTACGCGGCGCGGTTCCCGGCCCCAATGGCGGCTTCGTCTCCGTCCGTCAAACCAACAAGTTGGGGTAAGCGTTATGGCAACACTGCCCGTTTATGATGCCGCCGGCAGCGAAGTCGGCAGCTATGACATCGATACCGAACAGATCGCCGACCGCATCAGCAAGCAATTGCTGCACGACGTCGTGGTGATGTACCAAGCCAACCAGCGTCAAGGCAGTCGTGCCGCGAAGACTCGTGGCATGGTCGCCGGCAGCAAGAAAAAGCTGTATCGCCAAAAGGGCACCGGTAACGCCCGGGCCGGCGGAAAACGCACCAACGTTCGCCGTGGTGGTGGCGTGGCTCGCACGATCGCCCCTCGCGATTACAGCTACCGGTTGCCCAAGAAGGCGATCAAGTTGGCGACGCGAATGGCCATCCGCAGCAAAATCGACGACGGCGAAGTCGTGGTGGTCGACGACTTGAAGTTCGAAGAACCCAAGACTTCGCAAATGGCCGGCACCCTGAAGGCATTGGGCCTGGGTGGTGTGTCGACATTGGTCGCCACCAGCGATCAGGACAGCATGGTCTACAAGAGTGGCCGCAACATCACCGGTGTCTCGGTCGCCCAAGTGCGTGACCTGAACGCCCTGTCGGTGCTTCGCCCCAAGCGGATGCTGATCACCAAAGCGGCCTTGGACAAAATCAAAGACGGCAGCTTCGCGGCCAACGCCGAAGGGAGTGATGAGTGATGAGCAAGATCAATCCCCCGGAACCCACCCATCGCGGCGTTGAACTGGAACCCCACCAGATCTTGCTGCGTCCCTTGGTGACCGAAAAAGGTGTCCACCGCGCGACTCGAAACAACCAATACGCGTTCCAAGTCCACCGCGATGCCAACAAGATTGACATCCGCCGTGCGGTCGAATCGCTGTTTGATGTCAAAGTCGCCAAGGTGCGTACCCAGACTCGCAAAGGCAAAACGCGGCGTTTCAAGTTTCGATACGGTCGTACCAGCGACTGGAAGAAGGCGATCATCCAACTGCACCCGGATCATCGAATCGACTTCTTCTAAAGTGCGTCGCCGGTCGCTTTGGGTTCGCGGTCGTTCGTAAGAACGAATCTGATTGCGACGCAATTCACCGAGGCGAACGTCCGACACGCCCCATCAAATACCCTTTCCATCTGAATCAGACCTGTCATGGGCATTCGAGTATACAAGCCGACCAGCGCCGGACGACGCAACGCGTCGGTCAGCGACTTTGCGGATTTGACGCCCGGCGCCAAGCCGGAACGGTCGTTGCTGCGTCCGCTGCGAAAAACCGGCGGTCGTAACAACCAGGGCAAGATCACCGCCCGGCACCGTGGTGGCGGTCACAAGCGAAAGTATCGCGTGATCGATTTCCGTCGCGTCAAGGATGGTGTGCCTGCGGTCGTCGATTCGATCCAGTACGACCCGAACCGCTCGGCTCGCATCGCACTGCTGAAATACACCGACGGTGAAAAAGCATACATCGTCGCACCTGCCGGACTGAAAGCAGGTGACAAGGTCGAAAGCGGTCCCGATGCGGCACCAAACGTCGGCAACTGCTTGCCGCTGAAAAACATCCCGTTGGGTACGTCGATCTGCTGCATTGAAATGCGGTTGGGCGGCGGAGCAACGCTTTGTCGTTCGGCCGGAACGCAGGCGACTTTGATGGCTCGTGAAGCCGACTGGGCGCAGTTGTTGTTGCCCAGTGGCGAAGTCCGCCGTGTCCCCAGCGGATGCCGGGCAACGATCGGTCAAGTCGGCAACAGCGATCACATGAACGTGCGCCTGGGTAAAGCCGGACGTGCCCGCTGGTTGGGCCGTCGTCCGCACACTCGCGGTACCGCGATGAACCCGATCGATCACCCGCACGGTGGTGGTGAAGGTCGTACCAAGGGCGGTCGTCACCCGGTCAGCCCGCAGGGCAAGAGTGCCAAGGGTGGTTCGACACGCCAGAAGCGTAAACCAAGCAACAGCAGCATCGTTCGTCGTCGCAAGAGCCGGCGTTACGGTCAATTGAAGTTGAAGTAAACACAAAATCGCCCCGATCCCGCGTCTAGCGTAGACGGAAACACCAAACATGAGTCGCAGTCAAAAGAAAGGGCCTTACGTCGACCCGAAGCTGTTTTTCAAAGTGCAAAAACAGTCGGAAACGGGGAAGGCGGAACCCATCAAGACTTGGGCACGTGCCTGCACGATTGTCCCCGAGTTCGTCAACGTGACCTTCATGGTTCACGACGGGCGCAAGCACGTCAAAGTGTTGGTCACCGAAGACATGGTGGGCCACAAGTTGGGCGAATTCGCTCCCACGCGGACGTTCAAGGGTCACGGCGGCAAGGGCGGCAAGCGATAGGAAAATCCCATGGCACAAATCAACGCAGTCCACAAGAACGCACGCATCAGCGCACAGAAGGTCCGGTTGGTCGCCAACATGGTTCGCGGCATGTACGCCGACGAAGCATTGGACCTACTGAAGTTTCAGCCGCAGCGTGGTGCACGCATGTTGGAAAAGGTGATCAAGAGCGCCGTCGGCAATGCTCAAGATCCCGATCAGAACGGTGGCACCAGCCATCGCATTGAAGAATTGGTTTTGACCGACGTCCGAATCGACAGCGGTCCGATGTTCAAGCGAATCCGTCCTCGCGCTCGCGGGATGGCTTTCATGATCAAGAAACGTTTCAGCCATATCCGCGTCGGCCTGACGCCGATCGACGAACTGTAATCGACGCGTAACGTCGAATCGCTTTCCATCAAAGCCCCTAAGATCCACCCGACATCATGGGACAAAAAGTCAATCCCGTCGCTTTCCGCACCGGCGTAACCCGCGGCTGGCAAAGCCGTTGGTATGCGTCGAAGCAGGACTATTCGGACTTGCTGGTTGAAGATCGCAAGATTCGCGACTTCATCTGCAACCATCCGAAGCGTCCGCAGTATCGCAACGCGGGAATCGATCGCATCGAAATCGAACGGACTCGTGACGAGGTCCGTGTGATGATGTTCGTCGCTCGCCCCGGTCTGATCATCGGCAAGAAAGGTCAGGAGATTGAAATCCTGCAAGCCGAGCTTCAAAACCTGGTCGGCCGACGCATCAACTTGAAGGTCGAAGAAGTCGGTCGCCCCGAGCTGCAAGCTCAATTGGTCGCCGAAGACATCGCCCAACAATTGCAAAAGCGTTCCAGCTTCCGCCGAACGATGAAGCGTTCGTTGGAACAAACGATGGACGCCGGTGCCAAGGGCATCAAGATCCAACTGGCCGGCCGGTTGGGCGGAGCCGAAATGGCTCGACGTGAAAAACAAATCGCCGGATCGATTCCGCTGAGCACCCTGCAGGCGAAAATCGACTACGGCATTACTGAAGCGATGACGCCACAGGGGCACATCGGGATTCAGGTCTGGGTTAATCAAGGTACTTACGGAGACGACACCGATGGCGCTGATGCCCAAACGGGTCAAGCATCGAAAAAGCCAAAGAGGACGTATAAAAGGTAGCGCGACTCGCGGCAACACGGTGGTCTTTGGTGACTACGGGATCCAGTCCTTGGAACCTGGTTGGATCAAGGCGACCACCATCGAAGCCGGTCGTATCGCGGCCCAACAATACGTTCGTGGCGAAGGCAAGCTTTACATTCGCATCTTTCCCGACAAGTCCGTGACCAGCACACCGCTGGAAACTCGGATGGGTAAGGGGAAGGGTGAGCCCGAGTTTTGGGCGGCCGTGGTGAAGCCTGGCACGATCCTTTACGAACTGAGTGGTGTGACCGAGCAACAGGCAAAAGTCTGTTTCGCTCGACTCGCCAGCAAATTGCCGGTCAAGGTGCGTTTCGTCGAACGGCGAACGGCCTGAGCCGAAACCAAACACAGCCCGATGAGAACGGGTGAGCATTCCCGCGGCGCTTGATGCCCGGGTGACTCACCTCATTCGACCGGGCAGGCCGCAACGAGATTTCCGCCAACGGTCGCTGATCAACGCATCACCGACCGCCATGAATCAGCGGAGTCCCACCGTCATCAACGGCCGAACCGAACCAATCCACCGAACAACGTTTACGACAGCCGATCAAGTTTCATGGCAACCAACACTGAACTGCGCGAGATGAGCGACGAGCAGCTCGAAGCGACCGCAAAAGAAGCGGCCGAGACGCTGTTCCGGTTGCGTTTTCAATCCCAGTCCGAGCGATTGAATACGCCCAGCGAAATGAAGAAGAACCGCCGGCTGATCGCCCGGATCAAGACCATTCAAACCGAACGTCGAATTGCCGCCGAAAACGCATCGGCCACGGCCTGAGCCGGACAAGATCGACTGACGAGACAAACCCCAACCAAATCATTTCAAAATGCCCAAGCGTGTTGTTTCCGGCGTGGTGACCAGCGACAAGATGGCCAAAACCCGTCGCGTGGAAATCAATCGTGTCGTCAAGCACCCGAAGTATGGCAAGTACGTCAAACGTAAGACGGTTTGCCATGTGCACGACGAGAACAATGAATCCGGCGTCGGCGACCTGGTGGAGATCATCGAGTCGCAACCGCTGAGCAAGACGAAGCGTTGGCGATTGGTCAAGGTTTTGGAAAAGTCCACCGAGGTCGACTTGGCCGCTTTGCGTGCCGCACGAAAGGGCGAAACACCGGCCGAACAAGAGGCCATCGAAGCTGCCCACAGTGGCGACGAACCGACTGCGGAGTGAAAACCCGCTGGTCGGCAATGACAACCGAACAATGGACCGCCGATCGGAATTGAAACCGACGGTCGTCACGGCGGCGGACGCCGAAAACCGAGTCCGCGCGAACCACCATTCATTTTTGATTTTCACCGAATCATGATTCAGCAAGAAACTCGCCTGAACGTCGCCGACAACACGGGTGCCCGTGAAGTGATGTGCATCAAGGTGCTTGGCGGCAGCCGTCGTCGATTCGCCACCGTCGGCGACATCATCGTGTGTAGCGTTAAGAGCGTGATCCCGGGCTCGGAAATCAAGAAGAAATCGGTCGTGCGTGCGGTCATCGTCCGCACCAAGCAACCGACGCGTCGCCAAGACGGAAGCTACATCCGTTTTGACAGCAACGCGGTGGTTTTGATCGACAAAGACAAGTCCCCTCGTGGTACACGGATCTTCGGTGCGGTCGCACGCGAATTGCGGGAACGCAACTTCATGAAGATCGTCAGCTTGGCCAACGAAGTGGTTTGATCGCATCGCCGTAAACGCCGGCATGCCGGATCAAAGGGAAAACAAGGAACAAGACAGCCATGAAATTTCGAATCGACGATGAAGTGATTCTGGTCGCCGGGGCGGACAAAGGCCACCGCGGCAAGATCCTGAAGATCGACCGCCAACAAAACAAGGTCGTGGTCGAAGGCGCCGCCCGCGTGTGGAAGCACGTTCGCCGCAGCCAGAAGAACCCCCAGGGCGGACGATTGAGCAAAGAAATGCCGATCAGCGCCAGCAACGTGATGTTGGTCGATCCGTCGACCGGAAAACCAACCCGCATCGGTGTCCGCTACCTGGAAGACGGCAGCAAAGAACGTTTCGCCAAAGCCAGTGGCACCAGCCTAGGCCAAATCGCACCGGCCAAAGCCATAAAGTCGTAAACCGGCCGCCGAGACAACATCGGGGGCAACCGTCCAATTCAAATCGTCCGGCACCGCCGGCACCCAACGTCGCAATAGCCTGACCCATGGCACAGAACAAACCACGATTGCAAGAGAAGTACGACGAATCGATTCGTGCTGCCTTGAAAGAAAAGTTCGGCTTCACCAACCCGCACCAAATTCCTCGTTTGGAAAAGATCACGCTGAACATGGGCGTGGGTGCTGCGGTCGGTGACAAGAAGGTCTTGGACTTGGCGGTCGACTGCATGACCGAAATCACCGGACAGAAACCCGTCATTACCACCGCTCGCAAATCGATCGCCGGTTTCCGCTTGCGGGAAGGCATGCCGATCGGATGCATGGTGACGCTGCGTCGTGACCGGATGTACGAATTCCTGGATCGCCTGGTGTCGATCGTGTTACCTCGTGTCCGTGACTTTCGCGGTATCAACCGCAATGCTTTCGACGGACGTGGTAACTACACCATGGGTTTGACCGAACAGTTGGTTTTTCCCGAGTTGAATCCCGACAAATACACGCGGCCGCAAGGGATGAACATCACGTTCGTCACGTCCGCGAAGAACAATGATGAGGCTCGTGAAATGCTGTCGTTGTTCGGCATGCCGTTCAAGAGCGATCCGAAGAAGGAAGAAGCCGCTTAGGTTTCGCCCTGATCAAACATTACCGCCAGCCAAAACTATTGACCTTAGGCAAAAGCAGAAGCAAGCCGTGGCAAGCAAATCCAAAATCGCAAAAGCCCTGCGGACCCCGAAGTTTTCGACCCGTCGTGAAAACCGATGCCGGTTTTGTGGACGGCCCCGTGGCGTGTATCGCAAGTTTGGCATCTGCCGAATTTGCATCCGTGACAACGCCGACCGTGGTTTGATCCCCGGTCTGCGTAAGGCCAGTTGGTAGTTCGTGAGTCCAGTAGATAAGAAGACCGTGGAGCTTTACCGCCATGATGACTGACCCGATTGCCGACATGCTGACCCGCATTCGCAACGCCGTCCGTGTCGAACGGCCGTTCGTCGATATCCCCAGCAGCCGCGTCAAGCGAGGCATCGCCGACGTTCTGAAGCGTGAAGGATTTGTGTGGGATTGGAAGGAAGAAGAAACCGAACCCGCCAAGACGCTTCGGCTGGAATTGAAATACGGGCCCAACGGCGAACGTGTGATCCAAGCGATCAAACGCGTAAGCAAGCCCGGACGCCGGCTGTACAGCCGCGGCAAGGAACTCAAGCCCGTACTGGGTGGCATGGGCATCCAAATCATTAGCACCAGCAAAGGGGTCATGAGCGACCGCGAAGCCCGCCGCGAGAACGTTGGCGGCGAAGTTCTTTGCGAAGTCTCTTGATCCCACCCATCCGTCAACGACCGATCAGCGATGTCCAAGCGGCTGGCGCCGCCCATTGCATCGACACGATGATCGTGGACCATCGAAAACGATAGTCGCCCGTTGGCGATCCCGACAGACAACCCGATTGGGTCAACCGACAATCGAAACTGAAAGCTGATCGACATGAGTCGCATTGGAAACAAACCGGTCAAGATCGAAGGCGGCGCGAAAGTGTCCGTCAGCAATCGTGTGATCGAAGTGGAAGGCCCCAAGGGCAAACTGACGTTCCAACACCGTCCGGAAATCGACGTCAAAATCGAGGACGATGAGGTCAGCGTCAGCCGAAAATCAAACGTTCGTGTCGCACGTGAGTGCCACGGTCTGACACGCGCTTTGGTCGCCAATATGATCGAAGGCGTGACCAAGGGCTATGAAAAGCGTTTGGAAGTCGTGGGCGTCGGTTATCTGGCGATGGTCAGCGGCGATACCTTGCAGCTTCGCGTCGGCTATGCCAACGAACTGCATCGCAAGATCCCCACGGGATTGAACGTGACCTGCCCGGACCAGACGCATATCGTCGTCCAGGGCTGTGACAAGCAACAGGTCGGCCAATTTGCCGCCGAAATCCGTGCCCTGCGTAAACCTGAACCTTACAAGGGCAAGGGCGTGCGTTACCAAGGCGAACAAGTCAAGATCAAGCCTGGTAAGGCAGCCACCAAGTAGTCGGCCCGTAACACCAACGGCCGCGATAGGGTCAACGCCCTTTCCATCGAAGGCAAACAAACGTCATGGACAAGAACAAACAACTTCAGAAAAAACGGCTTCGCCGCCGCAATCACGTTCGCAATCGCCTGCGTGGCGACAACACGCTGCCGCGTTTAAGTGTGCACCGTTCGCTGAAGCACTTCAGTTGCCAGCTGATCGACGATTCGTCCGGCAAGACGCTGGCCAGTGCCAGTACCCGCGACAAGGCTTTGCGTGAATCGATCAAGGCTGGTGGGAACTGCGACGCCGCGGCCGAAATCGGCAAGGCGATCGCCGAAAAGGCGTCCGCCGCCGGAATCAGCGAAGTCAAATTGGATCGTGGACACAACAAGTACCACGGTCGTGTTAAAGCGTTTGCCGACGCCGCCCGCGAAAGTGGCCTGAAACTGTAACGTCAGTGAAACGCTGACCATCACGCATTGCACGGTCCGGCCAAACGGACCGCCCCCCTTTACGAACCGACCGTTCATGCCGACGGGCAAAGATCATGAGTAGCGGACCCCGCAACAAACGAAAAAAAAACGAAGAACCCGCTGTCGGTGACGGCATGCTGGACCGCGTTGTGAAGATCAAGCGTTGTGCCGCCGTGGTCAAAGGCGGTCGACGGTTCAGCTTCGCAGCGATGGTGGTCGTCGGTGACGGCCAAGGCAAGGTCGGCTGGGGCTATGGCAAAGCCAACGAAGTCCCGCCCAGCGTTCAAAAAGCACAAAAGCAGGCCAGCCGTAGTCTGGTCCAAGTCCCGTTGGTCGACGGTTCCATTCCGCACCAAGTTTGGGGTCACTTCGGTGCCGCCAAGGTGCTGTTGGTCCCCGCCGGTGCTGGTACCGGTATTATCGCCGGTCAGGCCGTGCGTGCCGTTTGCGAAGCCACCGGTATCCACGACATTTTGACCAAGTCCTACGGCACCAATAACCCGGTCACCTTGGTCAAGGCGACGTTCGACGCATTGGAAAAGTTGCGTACGATTGAACAAGTCGCTGCCCTGCGTGGTTTGGAACCGGCCGAGTTGGTCGAGAACTGAATCAGTTCGCCAAACTTCATTCCGGTCGATCAAGGACGCCCGGATCCGTGGTTCACGCCGACGGACGAACATCCTTGACGCGAATCGACGTTTAGATTCGTTTACAAGCCCATTATCGCATAAAATGTTCGCGGCCATTGCCCATGGTCCGTTTGAACGACCAGCCAATCGACTTGGTGATAGATCATGAATTTGAACGATGTGCACCGCGGGATTACCAAGAACCGGGCCCGCAAACGAATCGGCCGTGGGATCGGTAGCGGTCATGGCAAGACGGCCGGCCGTGGACACAAGGGACACAAGAGCCGCAGCGGTTACAGCCGCAAGCCCAACTTCCAGGGCGGTGCGATGCCGATGTTCCGCCGCATCCCCAAACGTGGTTTCAACAACCGCTGGGCGACCACCGTCTTTGCCGTCAATGTCGGCCGTTTGAACGCGGCATATGATGATGGTGCGACCGTCGATCTGGAATCGATGAAGGCGAAAAATTTGGCGTCAGGAACGTTCGACGAAGTCAAGATTTTGGGCGACGGCGAACTGACCAAAAAGCTGACCGTCACCGCACATCGCTTCAGCAAATCGGCCGAAGAAAAGATCACCGCCGCCGGCGGCACAATTAACAAGCTGCCGCCCAAACGCACTCCCAAAGAACGCGTCGAAGCCCTCAAGTCAGCATCCAACTGACGGATCCTGGTAAGTGATGGCTGCGGCCAATAGCTTTCCGGCCGAACGAGATCGACCATTCAAAACGCCAAAGCATCGTGACACCGTCACGATGCTTTTTTTCGTTCCGCATCGTCGAACTACGTCTCCAAAAACCTGTTGATCGCGCATCTGCAGTTTCGACCGACTAGATTAAGGCTGCGGTTCGGCCACGTTCGGCTGATTCCTTCATTGCGGCTGGGATGGCGATCAGGTGAGCAATTAACTGGACCAGCGCCATGCAGCAGATGAACAGGTGAGCAACGTAGCTTGCCAGAGGATTGCCTTGATAAGCAGAAAAGGCGGCCTTGGCTCCGAACAAAACGGATGCCAGCGCACCGACGAACACCAGGCTCAATAGTATCCCGATGGTCACGCTCCAGCGTTTTCGCCGGATCGTCCGAAAACCATTGATCAGCAGCGGCAGGTGGGGAAAGAGTGCGACCGGGATGGTTTCCTTGAAGAATTGCCAATTGTCGACGGAGAAAGGCACCTGATACCCCAATCCCATCAACACGTAGTGACTGTACAGATTGCTTAGAACGGCGATCTGGATCGCGACCGTAACCACGCCGGTCTGCGTGATCCGTTCGGGCCGACGACACCACAGCCAAAACCGACGTCCCAGGGAAACACGGCGGATTCGAATCGGGTTCTCCGACGCAAACAGCCGCAGGTCATCGCGAAGGGCGGCTGCCGTCGAATAGCGGTCCGACGGTTCCCGCTGCAGGCACCGGGAAATGATCGTACGCAAGTCGCGTGGCAGTGTTCGCAATGGCATCGTCGAATGCACGTTGACCGAACGAATTTGATCCAGAACCAACGTTAACGTTTCACCATCGAATGGACGCTTGCCGGTCGCCAACTCGTGCAGGACGACCCCCAAAGCGAACACATCACTGGCCGGGCCGATCAGATCTCGACGACACTCCGCCTGTTCCGGTGCCATGTACAGAGGCGTGCCCAAAAACATACTTTCAGTAGTCTGATCCAATTGCACGTCCATCAACCGAGCCAAACCAAAGTCGGTCACTTTCGGATGCAGGGCGGCAAGATCCGATCGCGGATCCGTTTGGTCATCACGCCCCACCAGCAAAATGTTCGACGGCTTCAAATCCAAATGGACAATGCGACGGCCGTGACAATGCTGAATCGCATCGGCAACGGCGGCCATGAACCTAGCCGCGTCGTAAGGATCCCGTGGTTGCGGATTCTTCCGCATCCAAGTCGCCAGATCGCCCCCGTCGCACCACTGAGATGCGATGTAGGGATAGGGGCCATCCGATCCGACCTGCAGGATCGACACCAGATTCGGATGATCCAGCTGCGCCGCCGCCCGCGCTTCGCGAATGAAGCGACGTTCCACGTCTGGCGACAGCATGACTTCCACACGAGGCACCTTCAGCGCAACTTCACGATCAAGAGCCGGATCACGGGCATGAAAGACGTTTCCCATGCCACCACGGCCGACCAAGCGGGTCAGCTCATAATTTCCGATCTGCTTCAGCGGCGATCGAGAGAATTGACTGTCGACCGGCGTTTCCGCCAAGTTCATCGGGACCCCCGGGGTCTCGTGAACGGTCGATTTGGATCGCCCCGGCGCCGACAAATCGAATGCCGCTAACGGCCGATTTCCGTTCTTTGCCGCTTCCACCAACGAAGCCAACCGATCACGACGCTGATGGTTGTCGCCGCACAGGTCGTCCAATAGATCCTGTCGTTGCACAGGATCATCAACGCGGCAAAGTCTCCTGACAGCTTCTTCGTCGGACAACGCGTCGTCGGATGGCACGGTTACCTCGTGTTGAACGTCACGACAGAACTGGGAAATCCCGGTCATTCTGCTCAGCGACGCGATTCAGCGATAGTTGATCCGGAGTGAAATTCCGCTGGATTTCGGGCCTGGCAATCCCCTTTCTGCAGCCTTCGCGTCGGTCAGCGGAGCGTCATTGCAACCATCCATCGGTCCACAAACCATGAAGGATTTTGCTACGGCGATCACCTTCGGCGGGCAAGAAATAGCGGAAAGAAACTGGGAAAACTGCCCGACATCCCGAATCACGGGGTTTTCTGCGGTTGCCGAAGGCAAATTTCCGACCGTTCAGCCTCGCGGACCAACCGGAAAATCGCTAATCTTCGTCTTTTCTGCACGCCATCCCCGTTGTCCGTTCTGGCACATGTTTGAAAAGCTTCGAATCGTCTTCACCATTCCCGAATTGCGGAAGAAGGTGCTTCTGACCATCGGGTTGCTGGCCGTTTATCGGATCGGTTTTCACATCCCGTTGCCGATGGTCGCCACGAACTTGGGCGAATCCTCCGGTGGTGCGGCCGACTTCTTCGAGCGGGTCAGCATGTTCGCCGCCAGCGATCTGCGCCAGGCGACGATCTTTGGTCTGGGGATCATGCCCTACATTTCGGCGTCGATCATTTTCCAATTGCTGGGCAGCGTTTACAAACCGCTGGAAGAGCTGAAGAAGGAAGGCGAGGCGGGCCGCAAAAAGCTGAACGAATACACGCGTTATCTGACCGTGGCGATTTGTTTGGTCCAAAGCTACATGTACCTGAAGTTCATGTTGATGGCCGGTGGCCCGGGTGGCTTCGGAAACATAAACCCGAACTTTTTGAACGCCGAAGGCACCGGCCTGTTTTGGGGCTGGCAGATCGTCGCCGTCCTGGTGATGACCTGCGGGACGGTGTTCCTGATGTGGTTGGGCGAACAGATCGACGAATACGGTATCGGCAACGGCATCAGCCTGTTGATCATGGCAGGCATTTTGGCCCAGATGCCCAAAGCGTTGTATGAACTGATCCGAAACATGAAGCCGCAACTGACCGGGCTTAGCCGCGGACAGGTCGGCATTGAAACACTGATATTGTTGGTCTTGTTGTTTGTCTGTGTTGTTTTCGGCGTGGTCTTCATCACGCTGGGTCAACGCAAGATCCCGACGCAATCGGCCAAGTTCACCCGCGGACGCCGGGTTTACGGCGGCACGCGTCAATTCTTGCCGCTGCGGATCAACCAAGCCGGCGTGATGCCGATCATCTTCGCCAGCAGTTTGCTGATGATCCCCGGCGTTTTCTTTGGGTTCATGGCGGGTCTGTTTGAGACCGATTCGTCGTTGTTCCGCTGGCTGAACATGATCGGATTGTCGATGCAGGACCAAAGCTCCTATTTCTTCAATCTGCTGTACGTCGCGCTGATTTTCTTCTTCTGCTACTTCTGGACGGCGATCACGTTCAACCCGAAAGAAATGTCGGACAACCTGAAGGAAAGTGGCACGTTCATTCCGGGGTATCGTCCCGGTAAGCGAACGACCGATTACCTGGAAAAGGTGATGGTACGAATCACCTATGTCGGCGCCGCGTTCTTGGGATTGATCGCGATCGTCCCGACGATTGTTTACGGTTCGTTGGGTGTGCCTTATTCGATCGCTGGTTTCTACGGTGGAACGGGCCTTCTGATCGCCGTCAGCGTCGCGTTTGACTTGGTGCAGAAGATCGACAGCCACTTGGTGATGCGAAACTATCGCGGGTTGCTCGAAGGTGCCGGTGGCGGAACGTCCCCCGTCGTCTGATCGTGGCCGTCGCACGACCGTTTCGTTTCGCTTCTGACTCGGTGAATCTTTGAACGCATCCAACCGACGTGGCGTCGATCACAACGACGCCCCCGTGTTCCGGATCGTCTTCATTGGTCCGCCCGGGGCAGGCAAGGGCACCCAGTGCCGGCGTCTGTCCGAACGTTTGTCGATCCCGCATTTGTCGACCGGCGAAATGCTGCGTGCGACCAAGGACGGATCGGAGGTCGGCGAATTGGTGGCCAGCTATATCGACGGCGGCCGATTAGCCCCCGACGATTTGGTGATGAAGATCCTGACCCGTCGTTTGGAAAAGGCGGATTGTTCATCGGGCTACCTGCTGGATGGTTTTCCGCGGAATGTCCAACAGGCGCGGCTGATGGACGATTACTTGAGCAGCCAAGACGAACAGCTGACCCATGTCATTTCGCTGTGCGTCCCCCAGGAAATCTTGATCGAACGTTTGGCACGTCGTGCGGAAACCGAAGACCGCGATGACGACACCGACGAAACCATCCGGGTCCGCCTGGAAATCTTTGAATCGCAAACTCGGCCCGTTCTGGACTATTACCGCCAGTCCGGCATCCTGACCGACGTTGATGGCACCGGAACGATGGACGAGGTTTCGCAGCGTCTGCTGGCATGCGTTGTCTAATCGGGCCCGCTGGCGGTCTGGACCGAGTCGATCGACCGGGCGAAGTCTGACCAGATTCAGCGTCGGCTAGATTCGGTGATGACCGCACGGCGATACGTCGGTCCTTTGTCATCGCCCGCGAAGACGCGCGTGTTGGATTCCCCTGTAGGGGGCATCGACGGCAGATCGCACGATTGATCGGTGTATCGCTGGGGTGAACGGGTTTTACAATGGACTCGGTTGAAAGCACCGTATTCTGCAATCGGCGAATCGATTCATTTGCCATCATCACATCGGATCAAACGATGACCTTGTCTTTCCGCTTTCGGTTTTTGTTGGTTTACCTGGGCTGGCTGGCGATGCTTTGCGGCACCGTGTCGGCCCAAGGCCTGCCCTTTCAAAATCGCGCCGAATCATCCGCGGGCTTGATCACGCCACCACGCGCAGTGCGACAGATCTTGAGCGACGCCCAGCGAGCAATCGATCAACAGCAATGGAGCGATGCCGTTGCCGGCCTGGGCGATTTCCTGCAGCAAGAGACCAGCGAAGCAGCCGACCTGGCGCTGACCCAAGACTATTTCCTGGACTCGGTCGACCAGGATCCCAACGCCACGTTGTCACAAAGCTTGATCCGCCAAGCCCGCCAGATGATCGGCGATTTGCCGGCCGACGCACGCGAGACGTATGAATTACTGTACGGCCCGTCGGCACGACGAATTTTCGACCAGGCGACCCGGCAACGTGATTGGCTTGCCTTGGCCGAAGTCCGACGTCGGTATTTCCATACCCAGGCCGGGTATCTGTCTTCGATCGTCCTGGCACGTCGCGCGTGGCAGCGTGGCGAAGCCTTGCATTGTGCCATGCTGTTGAAAGACATCATTCCGCAAGCCGACGCTTCACCGCACATCGACGCATCGGTTGTTGCTTTATTCGCGGTCGCAGCCCACCAATCGGAACTAAGCCTTGAACCGGAGTTGAAACTTTCCGGGCCGGTTCCTGCGGTTGGCGATGCCGAGGCCATCGCCGCCGGTCAGAGTCGTTCGGGCGAATCATTACGACAATGGTGTAACGATGCGGCGACGATCGGCGATTTGGCGTCGGCTCGATGGAGGCAGAACTTCGGCTTGATGGGAACAACGCCGGACCGTAACGGAGGTGCGTCAGGGCAAATGCCGCTGACTCGGCCGGAATGGGTGGTCGAATCAACCGCGTCGCCCCGGGAATCCGAATTGCTGGCTGACCAAGCCGAACGGTTCCGCAGCCAAGGTGTTCTGCTGCCACCCAGTGCCCAACCGCTTTCGATCGACGGCCAAGTGATGGTTCGGACGACCAAATGGTTGACCGGAATCGATCAGTCAACCGGCAAGATGGTTTGGACCTTTCCGTGGTATTCCGCCCAGGATGCGTTGGATGATTTCGAAACGCCGCATCCGTCGCTGAGCGAGGAACAGGAGGTCGCACAATTGGTCCAGCGGGTTTGGCATGACCTACCCTATGGCCAGCTTTCCAGCGACGGCCAACGGTTGTTCTTGCTGGACGGATTGGACGACCTGGAATCGTTTCGTATGGGCAACAGCGCGATGGGGTTGCGATCGCGGCGGGAAGCCGCCAACACCCTGGTCGCTTTAGAGCTGAAGACACAGGGCAAGTTGCTGTGGCGGATTGGGGCCGATGAAGACGAAGCCAGCACCTTGGGCGACGCCTTTTTTTTGGGACCGCCACTGCCCATCGATGGCCGGTTGTATGTCTTGGCAGAAGTCAGTGGCGATTTGGGACTGTATTGCCTGGATCCCGCAACCGGTCAAGAAATCTGGCGGCAAACGTTGGGTTCGATTGATGGCTTGCCGGTGCGATTCGATGCACAGCGAAGATTGGCCGGCGCGATGCCAACCTACTATCAAGGGCTATTGATTTGTGCGACCGGAAACGGCTTGGTGGTCGCGATTGATTTAGCGGACCGAACGTTCCGCTGGGCCCGTCGTTACCCCCGGCCTCGTTCCGCTGCCAACAACAGTTTCTTTGATCCCGAACGTAACGATCTTGAATCTACCCAGCGTCGATGGGCCGACGGCGTCGCAATCGCCGGCGACGGTCACGTGGTCATCACCCCGGTCGAAAGCGACCAATTGATCGTTTTGAATGCGGCGACGGGGCAATCCAGTTTTCGCGCGAAACCCCGAAGCGGTGAACTGTACGTTGCCGGAATTCGCGACGGCAATTACATCTTGGTCGGCCGCCGTCAGGTCGCCGCGTATGACCTGGATTCGGGAAAAAAAGTCTGGGCGACCGATGATTCGGTGTTTGCCGGCGATCAAGAGGTGGCGGGTCGTGGAGCATTCGGCGATGGCGACTATCTCGTGCCCACGACGCAACAGGAATTGATTCGGATTTCAACCGCCGACGGATCAATCACCGGTCGTAAAAAGGTCGACTTTCCTTTGGGCAATCTGGTGGCATCCGGTGGCGAACTATTCAGTCAAACCGCGACCGAAGTTGTCATGGCATCTGGGATGAGTAGTTTGCAACCGGACGTGCGTCTTCGTCTGGAACAGAACCCCGACGACGTGATGGCGCTGATCGACCAAGCGCAACTGATGCTGGAAAACGGCCAGCGTGATCAGGCCGTTGACGTGCTGCACAAAGCCGAAGCGTTGGACAGTGACAACGATGAAATCGATCAACTGCTGGTGTCGGCAATGCTAGAACAGCTACGTGAATCAGAAAGCATCGATACTGATCTGATTGCCAAGCTGGAACCAAGAATCGATCAGCCGGAACAGATGCTGGAATTCCAACGCTTGAAGGTGGACGGGTTTCTGCGGCAAGGCCAGCCGGAACAATCGTTGCGTGAACTGTTGGCATTGTCCGCAATGGTGTTGGATTCACCCGAAAGCGATGGCACGGTGGTTACCGGATCGCAAACCGTTTCGGTGCATGAATGGATCGCCGGCCGCGTAACGCGTTGCTATCGAATCACCGAAGACCAAACCAACGAGGTTTCGGTTTCCGAAGAGAACCTGGACGATTTGGTCAGCCGCACCTTGTCCGAACAGTTGGCCCGACCGACCGCGCAGCTGCAAGAATTGTTGCGGCAATGGTCGCCGACAGGATTCGCCGACCAGATTGGCCAGGTGTTGTTCGAGCGTTTGAAAACGAAACGGCAATATCATTTGATCGAACGGATGGCACTGGGCACACTGCCGCATCGACGCTGGAAAGAGCTTTCCGACGACCGGCTGTACATGTTGGCGTATGCCTACGCAAAGTCCGAGATGCCGGAAGACGCATCCGCGGTCATCGCCGAACTGGCAAATCGAACGGCGATTGATCGATTGGCCGAAGCGGATTGGGCCGGCCCTTTACCTGATTTGCTTGGACAGCGAACCGCGCCGTTGGATCTGTGGCCCGATCGTGTCGACGTCAGCTTGGACTTGTTGACGCGAGCCAGTCCGACCATGGCCATGTCCAATTTCCAAGCGTTGCAGCGTCGCTTTGCCACTTTACGTTTATCGTCGGAATCGGGACGGACGTTTTCCGGGTGGGAGATCGGCACCAATAGCAGCCAGTCACTGCAAGTGCGTGACGCGTTGGGACGTGCGCGACCGATCGCGTTGTCCCCGCACCCCAATCGCAACGGCATGCGGGAATATGCAATCAGCGGAAGCCTGGCACTGCTAAGTGTGGGTACGGAACTGATCGCATTGGACATGACCAAAGTTAATGACGCGATGCAACCACCGATGATCTGGCGGCGAGAATTGGTCAGTCGCGAATCAGGCGTTTCATCCGTGCGTACCGAAAACGATTTGGGCGATGTCATTTATCGCAACCGCATCAGTAGCGGAACGATGATCAACGGAATGCTGCCGGAAATCAGTGTGGGACCGATCTTGGGCGATCGCTTCTTCGTATTTCGAAACGGCGAATTGATGTGCCTGGACGCGATCACCGGCGACACACGATGGCGCACGACCGACGCACCACGCACCGGCGTGCTGGTCGTCGACGGATCGCGTGTGGCCCTTGTCTCTGACGAAACCAACGAGATTCGAATCTACGATCTTTATGACGGGACGTTGACGAGCCAGAAGCCTTGGAATCATGGCGATCTGTGGGGCCGCAGCGATCGCTTTGTCGTCGCGATTCAGGCCGACGGTGAAGATGATCAAAACGAATCACTGCGTCGCCGCGTGATCATGGTCGACCCATTGGCCGATGGCAGCGGTGTGATGATCGAATCTGACAACTGCGTCGTGTCCCGTTCCAGCCAGTCCACCGAAGATTCGTTCGGGGATCTGTTGAACGGACGTTGGGTCACGATTCTTAACCACGAAGGCAAGCTTGTCGTCTGGGATTTGCAATCAGGAAAGGAACTTGCACGCGAATCGATCGACCTGTCACCGGGGCACCTCGGGTTATCCAGCGTTCAAATGCGAGGTGGTTTGGTCATTCTGCCGCAAGTCAGTATGCCGGCAAGCAATGACATCGAATCGGAAAAACTGGACGGCCGCACAACAGACAATCAAAAAGAAGCGGGAGCCGCGTTGGCATTTGATAGCGTCACCGGCGAATTGAAATGGCGGCAAGATTTCGAACTTCCTTGGGGCGTGACCTTGGACCAACCCGCAGCTTCACCGCTGTTGCTGTTCACACGTTTGCGTAGTGCCTATTCAACGCAAGGAAAGCGTGAACAGTCATTGGATTTCCAAGCCATCGATGTTCGAAACGGCAAACTGATCGCGCAGCAATTGCGAAACGACGTCGGATCCAAGTTCACGTTCCGCGATACCGAACAAACGTTGCTGCCACACAACAACATCAAAGCGCGTATCGATACCCTGACGATCGACTTTCAGTTCCTGTTCGAATCCCCTAGCAATCCGGCTGGACAACCGGATGCTGGCGATCAACCAAGTTCCAGCGACGAGATTGACGACACGACGCCGGAGCAACCTTAGGATCAAGGTCCGCCGGGCCAATCGGGTCGAAGCCTGATCGATCCCGCAATCACTTCATTGGAAATTGCAAACACAGCACTGTTTGATCGCCACGCAGCAGAATCTGCGGAGCGAGATCGGGGACGGCCACCCACAGGGGCGCGGACCAACACGGGTACTGAAGTGCTGGGTTTGTATCACCGTTTGCAAAGGCTTCCTCAGTCGCCAGATCATGCGAAGCTTTAATCGACAGTGCTTCGGGATCGGCCTTGGCGATGTGAAGTGTGCCGCGTTCCTCCAGGACCAGCAAATGGTCCCCCACCGCGGTCACGCTGCTGCGTCGGCGTTCCAATCCAGTCCATTTGACGGTCCCCGTCATCAAGTCCACACAGCGAAAATCGCTGTCCGGGGCGTTTCTGCCACTGCAGCCGTAAAGGTAACCGTTGACCAAAACCGGCGTCGCCCAGTGGCAGCGCATCGCCATGCGTCGACGATCACGACGTGGGTCTTGCCAAACGGCGGTCGGTGATTCGGATGGATCCACCTCCAGCAACACACTTCCCACTTCATAGCACTCGCTGATGAATACCTTCGATCCATCGACCACGGGGGTCATAGCATTGACGCTTTCCAGCAAGTCCGATCGGTGATGGAACTTCCAAAGGGTCGTCCCGGCCTTTGCGTCGACGCACCACAAATGATCACGGGCCAACAATAAAACACACGCTTTGTTGTCGATCTGAATCGGACGTGGACTGCTGTAGCTGGCCAGATCGTCAACGGCTTGCCACCGCACTTGGCCGGTGTTTCGATTGAAAGCAACCAACCCGGTGCCATTTGGGCTGACGCGGTTCAACTGTCCCGGCGGAACTACTTGGTCTTCGTCGGGGCTTCCGCCCACCATGACAATGACCAAATCATCGATAACAAGCGGAGCCGAACCGACGCCGAAAAAGTTTTGGACCACCGCGAACTGATCAACGGTTTCCACCGACCATCGTTCAGTGCCGTCGCTTAATGATCGACAGGTCAGTCGACCGCGAACCCCAAGCGTATAGACACTGTCTTGGTGCACGGTCGGACTCGATCGCGGTCCCGCTTCGTACCCGTACAAGTCCTGGTATCGACATTCGTTTTGTTGCGTCCAGATAATTTGTCCCGATGCCAAATCCACACATCGCAGTCGTTCCGTGATGGATGACCGGCGCCCAACGACGCGGCGGTCGGTGGAATCGGGTGCCGCATCAAAGTGATAGTATCGATCGGCCGCGGTGACACCGATGCCGTAACCTTCGCCGACCGGCAACGACCAGGTGACCGAAGGCTTGCCGTTCCAGTCGACTCGATCGGCGGCTTGGATCAAATCCGCGTCGTGGACGATGCCATCGAATTGCGGCCCCAAAAACCGCGGCCAATCCGCCGCCGACTGACCGGCCGATACGATGACCAGTGCCAATGCGGTCACCCAAGGTGCAATCACGTTGGGGACGACCAAGCAGCACTGTTGCGCTGCGGGCGCACTCCAGTTGGCGGTTCCCCGCGGATGCGGCCGGCGGCCGGGCGGCGTGAAGGTCAGCCGAACGCCGTTGCACACACGTCCTTTGGACACGCGATGATTCGCGAAGCAATGTTTCGGCATAAGGCTTGCGTGGACCGTTGATTCGGCCGATGGTAGGAAGCGTCCCCCTGCCGACGACCGGCATCGTCGGGGCGGCGAAGCAAACAAGAACGCTGAAAATTTTTTTTGGTTCATGGTGTCGCCGATCGAATCGGTGGGAGAGTGTCAGTGAGCGATTTGGTCGTCAATCGACGTTTAACGTTGCCGGCGGAATCGATCCAGATTTCGCATTCGCGAAGCAGTGGCCCTGGTGGGCAGAACGTCAACAAAGTCAATTCTCGGGTCACACTGCGGTGGTCGCCCGGGCAATGCGATGCGATGCCGGAGGATTGGAAACGCCGGTTCATGGCCCGTCAAAGTAACCGTATCACCCGGGACGGTGATTTGGTGCTGCATAGTGACCGTTTTCGCGATCAGCCCAGTAATCTAGCGGACGTCCGGCAACGTCTGGTCGATCTGTTGCTGGAATGCCAGTGGCCACCGAAGGCTCGCAAGGCGACTCGTCCCAGTCGTTCGAGCAACAAAAAGCGATTGAAAAAGAAAAAACAGCACAGCCAAAAAAAACAGCTTCGCCGGTCGCCGATCCCACGCGACTGATGCGGATTCGGATTCAATGCTTCTCGTCAAAATTGTCGCTGCTATAGTAGAGACCAGGCCGAGGGCCGATCGATCGGCCGGGGCGCAGCGGCCGGTTTCTCTCGTCCAGTCAGACCGATGGAATCGATGAAACGTTCAATGCATATCGACGACCTGTTGTCCAAGTGGGCCTACGATCCGTCGAATCTGAACGTCCGATTGGTCAAAGGCAAGGACGGCCGTGATGTGATTCAGATGCGGCTGGACATGGGCATTCTTCAGCTGGAAACCGCCGGTCGTCCGGATGGTTCAAAGGTCGAAGGATCCGATACCTATTTGGATCATTTGCAACTGGAACACCTGGAAGCCCCGGACCGGGTGCTGACGGATGATGAATGCGCCGAAGTCGACCGTGAATTCATGCAGTTCTACCATCGGCGTTTGTGTTGGTTGCGGCTGCAGTATTACCACCGCGCGGTCATGGACGCGAATCACACCTTGCGGCTGATGGACCTGTCGTCGGTGATGAGCCCGGATGAAGAATGGACGGGATCGCACGAACAGTACCGGCCATTCGTTTTGTTCCACCGGACCCAGGCCGAAGCGTTGGGTGAATTGGAAGAAAACAGCGCCGAAGAAGCCGTCCAAGCGATCAATCGCGGCTTGGAAACGATGCGTCAGTTTTTTATTCAGCACGACGCCGAAGAACATTTCGAAGAAGACGAGCTGGTCGTCCGCTTGGCCGAACTACGCGAATCGTTGCGAAACGAGTACGAAGTCGGCCAAACGCTTAGCGAACGCTTGGATGCCGCGATTCAACAAGAAGAGTATGAATTGGCGGCCCGTCTGCGTGATGAGCTTGCACGACGCCAATCCCGCTGATTCAATCACCGCATCTTGGTGACTTTGGTCGACCTGTCCAAACTGACAGGCGGTGGCCGATCGCGGACAGGGTCGTCGCCCTTGGTGATCGGATCATGTCGCCACGAATCACCGACGCTTTGTTTGATCCTTTTGTAGCCGCGGGAATGCCGCTATGCCGTTGATGCAACGTGCCCGTTTGGGTTCGTCCACTTGGTTGTTGTTGTTGCGTTCGGCGGCGGTGGTCGGCCAGTTGGTAACGATCTTCGCCGTCTGGGTCCTGGCCGACCTTGATGTGGCATACCTGCCGCTATTGGGCTTGGTCGCACTGACCGCCACGACGAACGTCATCTATGCGCTGTGGCTGACACGCAAGAAACCCGCCGCGACGGTTGAGCCATCGGATGAATTAAGTCGCCCCGAAGCCATCGGCATGAAGGGTCCGGTCGGCAGACTGGCGAATGCAACGGACGACCCGTCGTCTTTGCTTGTGGACATCGACGACGATGCCAGCAAGTCCGCGGGTTGGATCGCTTGGGCGTTGATGCTGCTGGACCTCGTGACGTTGACGGCCATGTTGCACCTGACCGGGGGCACGCAAAATCCGTTTTGTTTTTTCTACTTGGTCAACTTGTCGGTCGGCGGCGTGATGCTGCGGCCGTATCGCGCGTGGACGTTGACGCTGGTCGCCGTGATCGGCTTCGCGTTGCTGTTGTTGTTTTCCACCGCGCTGCCAGAACTGCTGGACACCAACATCGACGCGGCAAGCAACATTCATCGACTGGGCCAGATGATCGCCTTCACCGCGTGTTCAGCCGTCATCACGTACTTCGTTACCCGCACATCGGGCGAACTGCGGATGCGCGAAACGCAGTTGTTGGAAGCACAGGCCACCGAAGCAGCCAATCGACAACTGGAGGGTTTGACGACATTGGCCGCCGGTGCGGCACACGAACTGGCCACGCCGTTATCCACCATCGATGTCATCGTTCGTGAATTGTTCCGCCACTTGGATGGAATCGAAAAGCCCGCATCGGTGGAAGAAGACTTGCAGCTGATCGACGGCCAGTTGGAACACTGCCGTCAAATTTTGCAACGAATGCGTGCGGCATCGGGTGATTCAACGACAGGTCGCTGGGACGAAACGACCGTTGGCGAATTGATCGATGTTGCCCTTGACGGTGTCCGACAACCTCATCGCGTGGATGTGATCGACGCGGCACCAGAGATCGAAGACCGACCGCTGTGGGTGCCCCAGGAAGCGGTGGCCCAAGCAATCCGAAACCTGATTCACAATGGCCTGGACGCAAGTGACCGCGACAAAAATGTTGTTTTGGAATCCCGTGTCGACGATGGCGTGTTGCAACTGATCGTGACCGATTCCGGATGCGGCATGAGCGAAGACGTTTTGGAACGGATCGGCAATCCTTTCTACACCACCAAAGATCCGGGTCGCGGGATCGGACTGGGCATCTTTTTGACGCGAAACGTTGTGAAAAAGCTGGGTGGTCAACTGAAAATGGACTCGACGCCCGGTGTCGGAACGACGGCACGGATCATTTTACCCATCCGCCCACCAGCGAACTGACCCATATTGTCACAGGTGCCCTTTAAATCGTGCCGAACTGTGGCGAAACGGGGCGACGGGATGCAAACAAAATGTCACAATCGGGTTACACTTGAGACTTGGTCGCATGTCTCGCAGTACCAGGAAAGGAACGATGAACGATCGAGATTCAGAACCGGGCCCCATCTACACCACCAGCGACGTTCAAGCCGAAAGTATCTTGCTGGTCGATGACACGTTTGTGCTGCGGGACCGCTTGGCAATGGCGATGCAACAACGTGGTTTTCGAGTCGAAACGGCTGGGAACTACGACGAGGCCGTCGAAGTATTTAAGCAACGTCCCACTGACCTTGCGGTCTTGGACTTGCGAATGCCGGGCCGCAACGGTCTGGAATTGCTACGCAAGTTGCTGGAATTCAAGGAAGACACGCGGATCATCATCTTGTCCGGTTTCGGCAGCATTCCGGCATCGATCGACGCCATTCGCTCCGGTGCGGTGAATTTCCTTAGCAAGCCCGCGGACGCCGACGACATTCTTGCCGCATTCCTGCGTGGTGACGAACAAACGGTTCCCGACGGTGCCGTTGCGTTTCCTGCGCCCTCGCTTGCGCGAAACGAATGGGAACACATCCATCGGGTCTTGGCCGACTGCGATGGCAACATCAGCGAAGCGGCACGACGTCTGGGAATCCACCGCCGGTCGCTACAGCGAAAGTTGCGCAAGCGTGCACCGGAGGATCCCTCGGTCCCCGATGCAGAAGACATGTTGGACGCCGACGATGCAATCGCCGGCGAAGAAGCAGTGGAATAGTCCGCGGTTTCCAGCCAACCAATCCTTTGACAGTCCACTGAACATCGCCGGGGCGTTCGAAACCGCATCGGCGATTTGTCGTTCCAACTGACCAGTGCCTCGTTTTCGAAAAGGATGCATGACGTGCAGTGGATTTGGGACGACGGTGGCCGCGCGGCCAGCGGCTTCGTCGGAATCGCGGGCGACTGTGTCACGCGGTCGATCGCCATCGCGACCGGTTGGTCCTATGGCCGCGTCTATCGCGAACTGTTCGATGCCAACCAATCATCGCCGCGTGATGGCGTCCCGATCGATTTGGCGGAACCCTATCTGAAAAGGGCCGGTTGGAAACGCCTGCTTGCCCATGACGTCCCGTGGGATGAACTGCCGCAAGGCGTGGTCATTGTGGATTCTCAGAACCGCAGAACCGGCAAAGGAAGACACTGGACAACGGTGATCGACCACACCGCCTATGACACCTGGAATCCCGTCGACGACGAATACCAGATCCTTGCATTCTGGACGCCGCCACCGTCGGATTCACATGATGCGACGATGCCCGCGGTGTCGCGAAACCGGCGACGAACCCAACACGCCCGCGCCCACCAGGATGAGTTTGACAAAATCCTGAATCGCATCCGAGCGTTGGACAACACCGCCAGTAACGACGCCAGCACCGAGGGTGAAAAACGCAATGCATTGCGGATGATGCAGAACTTGATGCTGCGTCATAACCTTTCTCGCGAAGACCTGACCATCCGGGATGACACCGACAACTTGGCTTTGACCCGCATGGCGTGCCCGGTCAACGGCCGAAGAGCCTGTCGGTGGGAAAAGGACTTGGCACACTATTTGACCGAGCAGGTCTTTCCCATGGTCCTTTGGTACGTCAACACTAAGGGACACCGCACGCTGTTCTGGTTTTATGGTCCGCTGGATGACGTCGAACACTGCATCCAGTTGTTTCGTGAATTGCTGCTGACCATCGCGACATCGGCACGCCTTCGCTACGGCGGCCACAGTCGCGGCAGCGGTGCGTCGTATTGCGAGGGCTACGTGTTGGGCCTGCCGACCGCAGAGACCGATTTCAAATCCAATCAGACCGAGGCGAATGATCGGTCGCTGATCCAGGCCCGCGTTCTATCCACCCAGCGTTTGGCGGAAGAATGGCTAAACGTCGAATGCGGCATTCGGCTGGTCACGACACGCAGCAGCGGCCGATTCGACCACGACCCTGATGCGGCCCGTCGTGGTGAAGTGCATGGTTCCCAGCACGATGTTCGCGGCGAAAACGGACGGAAGCGGATCGGTAACTAAATCCACGATCGCCGCCACCCCCTTGCAAGGTCCACCGCCGTGACCAGCACCGCCGCGATTGCCGGCCGCCAAAGGCACGGCCGGCATCCAGACGCGATGTCACCCATCAGCCCAGGCGGTTGTCCCCGGCATTTTCAGATTGATGGATGGTCACGGGCCAACCAGGAAACTGGTTATCCGGATTCCCATCGGTCGCATCGACCATGAACCGAAACGATTCCAAGGTATAGGTTTTGGCCTTCGTATCGATCGTGATCATGCCGAAACCGCTGCCCTTTTGATGCGCTTTTTCGTAGCGATTCTTCTTCGTGCCGACTTCCGGATTCCCGACGGCATACACATAAGCTTTATTGCCCAGACCATCAACGTATTCACCGGTGTTTTCCCGGCCGTGTTGTGGTCGATTTTGGTGAGGCATTCCCATTTCATCCGGACGCCACCAACGCGGATAGCCCGCCGCAATCGCCGGCGTACAGAACGACCAGAAACTGTCGCGTTGCTTTTCGACACCGTATTGAACCAACGTCGTCAGGTGCTGGTCACCGTTGACGTGCAACGGCATGCCTTCGCGTGCAATTTCAATTGCACGGTCACGAGGCGTTTGCGGCCAACCACCACAGTCCAAGTCGGCGACCAGATATCCGTCGTATCCACCGTGGTGGGTTGCCACACCGGCAAACACGGTTTGGGTCAGCAACACCTTCATCGCATGACCACGCCAGTCCTTGGTCCACTGCCGCAAAAAGTCCTCTTGTCGCTGTCCCAGCAAGATCAAGCCCGGCTTGTCCAAGGTTTTCGGATCCACCGAGCGATCAGCCAAGTGATCGGCGCGTCCGCTGCCGGTATCCACATTCTGAGGACCGCTTTTCCATTGCCGGTCGGCCACCACCGCAAAACTAACGTCGCCGTAAACCATGTCCCCGTAATACACACTAATGTCTTGCAAGACGGGTGTGGGGTCATAGAAATCGGGATGATGCGACGCATTCGTTCGATGAACCACGTTGACCATCCGAGCCGGTTCGCGGTAGCCACCATTGGACGACGTTCCACCGGCATCGATGTCCATTGGTTTGCCACCTTCCCCCCAGATATTGCCCTGGAACACGTCGTGATCGTCCGGGATACACAACGTTGGGCAATCTTTCATCGCGTGACGAAATGCCAGTCCGTGCTGATAGAACTTACGCAAGTAGTTCAAGATGGCAGGCTCGGCAGGTTCGCGAATCAAACCGTATCCACCGTGACCTTCGTAGAGCTGATCGCCAGAGAAATACAGCAAATCCGGGTCCAACCTCATCAGGTTTTCACAGACCGGTGCATAAGGAAACGCGTAGTCGTTTTGGCAGGTCAGGCCCGCCATCCGCAGAGGTCGGCCTGTTGGATTTTGCTTGATCTTGCCGCTCCAGCGATGCGTCACGGGCGATCCGCTCTTTTGTCTTTCCTGATACACCACCTCATAGTCGGCCGGCCGTTTCTGATCCCAATTGGGAAGCCGGAAGGTTGCGGTCCACGCATCGTGATCCAAGGTGGCCGTGCCCATCGATTCCCAGGCTTCGCCGTCGCGTCGGACCCGCAACTGAATTTGATCCGAATCTTCTTTGCCCAGCGGTCCGGTCAATGCGGAAAGCTTCAACACAAAACCATCGTCGCCGCGAGAATCACTAAGCGAATACATCGTCCACAGAATGGGACCAAACTGATTTTCGGGGGTGACTGTGAAGGCGTCGCCGGCGACGGTCCAATCGCCGAATCGATACCTCCCGCCTTGTCCCGACTTCACTTGAGCTTTGAAATTATTGACAAGGGCCACGTTGCCTTGCACAGCATCGGCAGCCACCTTCGACGTTACTTTTGCCAGCACTTTGTCATTGGTATCGGTTGCGGTCAGAGTCAAACGCACTTGATGGTCATCGGGAACTCCGCTCAGGTGCAACGTGACGTTACCGGCATCCAGATCGGACTGGACGGGGACTGACTTGCGGCCGATCTGCAATTGATCGCCGACGATTCCAACGTTGATGCCGCTGCGCGCAAACAGGTTGCTTCGATAATCATTCAATTCGCTGCGGATTCCGATTCGAATCCCAACGCCGGCATCGCTCTTTCCGCTCTCGACCCGTCGCACATTCACTGACACGGCAAAGGGCTGGTCGGCCTTGGTCAATTGATGGGTCAGTAAATGGATGTTTCGATTGCCGGCCGATGACTGACATTCTGCCATGCCATCGACGATTCGCCAATCTTCCATTGGGTTGGCCCAATAGTCCCCGCCCAGAAACACTCGATCAAAACAATCATTCCAGCCGGACTGGTGGGTGACCCGCAGGTCCAATGCGTTGGATGCCTGCTGGGCGAACGAGGGCGTTGCGCCGGCCGTGGCGGTACCGGCACCGAAGATCTTCAGAACATCACGACGTTGAAACGATGGCATGGTTGGGGCGTTGGATCCGGTGTAAACAAGAGACAAAGCGACTGAATCGTCGAATTGTAACGTGCCGCCGCTGAACGGTTGGACCGCCGCATCGCGATGTCGCCCTGGATTATCGACTCATCTGGAAAATTCCCTCATCGCGTCTTCCGGTAAAACTGGCATTGAACGAATGCGGCGTCACCACGGCATTCATGCGGTACGTTCCCAGCAACGGCAGGCGGGTCTGTGATTGGTACATCGACGATGTTCCCGGGACACGTGTCAGCGTCGCCGGATACGCGAACGGCACGACTTTGGCAAAGCGGCCGGCAAACCAAGCACGGTAAGTCTGCGAATCCACTTGCCGGATCTTCGCCCGCAGCGGTCCCTGATGCCCCGTCGATTCGCTTCGCCACATGCCACTCCAGCGTCCATTGGGGGATGCGGCCGACGCCACAGGTCCCAGGCAAACAAGCAGGGCAACCAATATGCAACCAAAACAACGACGTCGATTCATGTGATGACGGCCGGCGGTAAAAGAGGATCGGAAAACAACATCCATCGAACTCGGGCCCCATCTTAATCGCCGCCCAGGTGGGTCGCCCGCTGGCCGATCGGGCCAGCTGCGGATCCGACTCTCATGCTTCACATTCGTGCAACAATCAACCGAGGCTTTCGATACTCCGGGATGATTCGGATAGACTGGCTGCACGCCCCTTCCTTGTTGACCGCCAAAGAGTGTCCGGCCATGGCAGTGATCGCACGATCCTTTTTCGCAGTGTTTGTCGTCAGTCTGTTCGTCGTCAGTCAGGACGATCAGTGTTTGGCCGAAGCCCAAGATCGTCCTCCGAACATCGTGTTCATCATGGCGGATGATCTGGGATATGGCGAACTGGGCTGTTACGGACAGCAGAAGATCGAGACGCCCAACCTGGATGCGTTGGCGAAACAGGGCGTGCGTTTGACACAACATTACTGCGGGGCGCCGGTGTGTGCACCGTCGCGATGCGTGCTGATGACCGGCCGTCACTTGGCCAAAGCCGAAGTACGAAACAACCGGGATTCCGGCAACGGCCGCATCTTTCCGGGACAGTTCCCTTTGACAGACGAAGCCGTCACGATCGCCGAAGTTTTGAAAACCAAAGGATACATCAACGGAGCCTTTGGAAAGTGGGGTCTGGGACCGTCGCGAACCAGCGGTTCACCGATTCGCCAGGGCTTTGACCGCTTTTATGGTTACAACGGCCAACGAAACGCCCACAGTTTCTATCCCGCTTTCTTGGATTCGAACGAACGCGAAGTACGGATCAATCAGTATCCGATTCCCGGTCACGATCGCAAACCCGAAGGCAGCGTCGACGCGGATGACTATCGTGCCGAGAATTACGCCCCAGATTTAATCCTGAAGGAAGCGATCGGTTTCATCAAAGCGAACAAAGACAAGACGTTCTTTGCGTATCTACCGTTTACCGAGCCACATGTTGCGATGCAGCCCCCACAAAGCTGGATCGATCATTATCCATCGCAGTGGGACCAACCGGGCGAACCCTTTGACGGCCATGGTGCTTATCGCGGCCAAAACGGATACCTGCCTCATCCACGTCCTCGAGCAGCATACGCGGCGATGATCAGCGATTTGGATGAACACGTCGGTCAGGTGTTGCAAACGTTGGACGAATTCGGACTAACGGATCATACGATCGTTGTTTTCACTTCGGACAATGGCTCAACGCACGAAGGCCGCGATCCCAACTTTCACATCGGGGGAGCCGCCTGCAAGTTCTTTGATTCGACCGGTGGACTGAAGGGGTACAAGGGCAGTGCGGATGAAGGTGGTATTCGGGTGCCCTGCTTGGTCCGTTATCCCGGTGTGATCCCTGCCGGAACCGTCTGTGACTTTCCTTCCTATTTCCCTGACTGGTTTGCAACGTTGTCATCCTTGGCGGGCGCCGACGGTTATCAGGATCAAAGCATCGCGGATCTTTCCGACGGGACGGTTCTGACCGACGCGTTGCGTGGCAAAGATGCTGAGCGACAAAGCCCGATGATCTGGGAATTCACCGGCTACGGTGGTTACGTCGTTGTCCGCGACGGCAAGTGGAAAGCGATCCGAAGGGATGTCGTCCGCAAGAATCCTGAACCTTGGGAACTGTACGACTTGTCCAGCGATCCGGGGGAAACGAACGATTTGGCCACCGAGTTTCCCGAACGAGTCCAAGCGATGGAGCAAGTGTTCTTGGACAACCGCACGATCGAACCGGACTTTCCCAACCCTTTATATGACGCACAAACGGCGGCCAAAGAAACCTCCGGTGCAAAGGGAAGCAACTAGAATGCTTCGCAGCGGTGCCACCAAAATCAGACGTCGCCGCGTCGCTGCAAGCTGTACCGGCATCTTGATTGGTGCTTGGTTGGTGGTTTCCACCGTCCCCATGGTCGTCGCACTTCCAACGGCATCCGCCCAGGAAGCGACGGCCGACCGTAGCGACGGTCCATCATCACCGGCAAAGGATATTCGGGATGGTTCGCCTCGGATCGACATCTCGGACTATCCGGAACCGCCCGAATCACTGCGGTCTTGGATCCGATCGGGCAATGTGAGTTTTTATCGGGGTGGCACTTCGTTTGACGGTGAGACCATTTTCAAAACGGACCTGAATTTTCGCAGCCAATGCCGCTGGCGAAAGCAGCGAGAACAGAACCGCCAAGTCATCCGAATCGACTATCGATTGACGCGTCTTCGTGTGAGCTTGGCACATCACATTCATTTGAAACGGATTCCGCCGAAGGACCGTTTTTGGGATTCCGCCTTGGTGCAACACGAATTCGATCACGTTCGAATCTCCACGCTCGTTGCAAAATCGAAACACTTGGCAGACGACTTGAAAGCCGCATCACCGATTTTGCGAGAATTGCCGTCCGGCCAACGTGTGACTCAGGCATGGGTGGACCAAGTCGTTCGCGAACACGTCCAACATCGGTTTCATCAAATGAATGAACTGATCCAGATACGCTATGACGACTTGGATCAGCAAACCGCCCACGGACGGCGACCGATACCAGCCGACAGCCAGGTTCGACAATGGTTGGGCGAACCGGCCAAGGCATCGACCGAACACTGAATCAGCGTTGCGGGCATTCCGGATGGAATCCGGCGACATTGGCAATGCAGGCATCGTGTTCGCTTGGCGATCGCCCCCACCGCGTCGATCATTTCAGATTGGATCAGTGTGTAGGGGTTGGGACGATGGCGCGAAGCGTGGTAAGTTGCCCGGTTGCTAGACCAAGACCCGCTTTTTCCCCCAATCGGCGACCCAAAATGTCGGTGGACACCTATTCGATCTGCCCTTGCGGCAACGGCAAGAAGATCAAATTCTGCAAGTGCAAGGACTCGATCCACGACATGGATCGCGTGATCAAAATGGTCGAAGGCGGCCAGGTCGTCCCGGCACTTGATCGGCTGGCGGCGATCCTGGAAGAACACCCCGACGCCGCATGGGCATTGGCGATCCGCGGCCGACTGTTGATTGATTTGCGTGAATACGACACGTTGGCCGAAAACGCCGAACGGTTCATGCGATTGCAGCCCAGCAACCCATTGGCGTTGACCCAGCGTGCGGCCGCCAAGCTATTCAGCGGGGACGTCGAATCAGCCACCGGATCAATGCTGGACGCTTTGACCGAGAGCGGTCGCGAGGTCGACAGCTTCGTCATCAGCGTCGCATCGGTGTTGTCCTACACGCTGCTGCAAACCGGCGCTTTCCTGACCGCCCGCGCCTATGCAACGCTGGCGGTGATGGCCGAGGGCTTTGAAGGCCAAAACGCGGCCATGGATGTCTTGGGGCAATTGAATCACGCCCCGACGATTCCAATGCTGTTGAAATCGTTGCCCGAACCGATTTCGCGTCCGTCGACGGTTGATTGGGGCGAGCGTTTTGACGAAGCCCAGGGATTGCTTCGCAGCAACAAGGTCGTGCTGGCTGAAACGAAGCTGCAGTCTTTGCAGCGGGTCGCATCGATGGAACCGGCGATTTTGTCGGGCCTGCTGCACTGTGCCATTTGGCGTGGCAATTTGGAACGTCAATCGGACTTGTTGCGTCAATTGTCCCAGTGCGAATCGCTGGACCAGCAGCAACGTGTCCGTTTCGCGGCGATGGCCGAACTGGTTCATCCCGACCTGAAGGGAATTTCGGTTTCGTTGACACGCTTGGAAGCGACCATTGGCGATCTGGACGAGATCGAAATGGCGTTCCTGGCCGATTCACGCGTGTTGAAATTGCCCGCCGAAGCGGCCCAGAGCCTGCGACAGGAGGACGAAGAAGTCGCCCCACGCGTTGCGTTTCAAATCTTGGATCGTGACCGCCCCGAACCGACCGAAGCACCGAGCGTCGACAATTTCCCCCGATCCCTTGCCATTGTTTTGTTGTATGGCAAGCAGACCGATCGTGATGCCAAATTGATCGCGTTGGACATGCAATCCGCCGACGCGGAAACGGTTCAATCCAAACTGTCCGAACTCTTGCCCGGGGTTGAATATCAGTCGACCCAGGATCGTCAATTGCCTTTCTTGGTCGCGGCACGTCCGCAATTGGCCTTGGTCCAGTTCGAAGCCGATCCGCTGGCCGTGGACGAAACCATCGTCTCGATCCAGCGCAGCGAGGTCGCCGACCGTTTGACAAAGATCGCGTTGCCCATGCTGGGTGACCGTTCACTGGTCGACGCGGCCCAGGATTCGGACGCGAAGTTCGACTGTTCGGTGGCCGTCACGATCATGGAGTCCTATGACTTGCTGACGTCGTTGGACGAAGAATTGTCGGGCAAGATTCGATCCGCCGCCAACGTGGATGCGTTGCCCGGACTGACCATCAGCGATGACGATATCGAAGACGTCGCCAATGTTGATCTGAACCGGGTCGATGTGGCGGGGCTGAACAACGAGTCGCGGATCTACTTGATGAACCGCGCCCAGCAGGTCTCCGCGACGCCACTGCTGCGTCGAGTCGCCCAATCCATCCTGGATTCCAACATCCGCAACGAAAACCCGGATGTGACCATCATGGCCTATTTTGCTTTGGTGGGCAGTTCGACGAACTTCAAGTCCAAGCTTGCCCTGCTGGACGAAGCCAAAGCGTACGCCAAGGCGAACGACCGGGTCACGCCACGGATGCTGTTCTTGGAACTGGAACTGCGATTGCAAGCACGCGACGGCGAAGGTTTCCAGCAATCGTTGCGAGAGGTGTCGGAAACCTATGGCAATAACCCGGAAGTCATGGCCCAGCTGCAGCAAATGCTGATGTCATGGGGACTGATTCGCCCGGACGGATCGCCGCGTAACGCCGGCCCGGCTGCTGCGGCACCGGCTTCGCCGCAAGCAGAATCGGGTTTGTGGACTCCGGATTCCGGTAGCCCCGCAGCGGCGCCCCCCGCCGCATCGGGTCCGCCCGCATCGGCCCCAGAAAGTGGTAGCGGTGGCAAGCTTTGGGTCCCCGGCATGGACTGATTTCAGCGAATGCCTGACGACAGCACGCCCGCCGACGAACCGTCGGGCCCCGATCATCCCGATCCAATTTCAACGCCGCCGCCACGTCGCGGCGAATTGGCGCCCGCCCAATTTGCCACGCCCGCGGATGCCGCCGAAGCTGACCAGCGATGGATGCAAGATGCCTTGCGTTTGGCAACGGCGGGACAGGGTCACGTGGAACCGAACCCCATGGTCGGATGCGTGCTGGTTCGCGACGGCCGCTTGATCGGTCAAGGTTACCACCGGAAGTTTGGCGGTCCCCACGCGGAAGTCGAAGCGATCCGGGATTGCCTGGCGAGTGGCCAGACGACGGTCGGCTGCACAGCCTATGTCACCTTGGAACCCTGCTGTCATCACGGAAAAACACCTCCTTGCACCGGAGCCTTGATCGACGCACAGGTTCATCGCGTCGTTATCGCAGTTGCTGACCCGTTCAAACAGGTCGACCACGGCGGCATTCGGCAATTGACTGATGCAGGGATTCGCGTCGACGTCGGTGTTTTAGAATCGGAGGCACGGTTTATCCTGGCCCCCTATCTGAAACGCATCACGACGGGAATCCCGTGGATGATCGCCAAATGGGCGATGACCGCCGACGGCAGGATCGCGACCGTCACGGGCCAGAGTCAATGGATTACCGGCACGGACAGCCGGGCCGATGTCCATCAAACCCGCGGACGCGTCGATGCGATCGTCGTGGGAATGGGGACGATGTCGGCGGATGATCCGTTACTGACCGCTCGACCGCCGGGGGCCAGGGTCGCCCAGCGTCTGGTTTTCTGTCGAACGTCGCTGCCCGGCGAAACATCGCGATTGGTGCAGACGGCGGATCAGATTCCGACCACTTGTGTCGCCCCGGAAGACCTGAACCCAGTATCACAAAAACGTCTGGCCGACCTGGGTGTACGTTTTCTGCGGCCGACCGCAGAACCACCCTGTGATCAGGTAGCTCGATCGAACGATTGTGGGCCGGCGGAGATGGACCCGCCACTTCGCCGGGTCATGCGAACGTTGAGCCATGAAGGCGCAACCAACGTCTTGTTGGAATGCGGTGGGCGTTTAATGGCCAGTTTTCTTTCCGAAAACCTTCCCGACGAGTTTCACATCTATGTCGGCGCGAAGGTCTTTGGCGGTCACACGGCCCCTGGTCCGGTGGGCGGAGCTGGGATTTCGGCTATCGGTGAGAGCCCCGCGTTGGAATTGGTCGAATCCAGAGCCATCGGCGAAGACGTCAAAATTATTTATCGGCGGAAGTGAGAATCTTGCACCGTGATCGCGTGAAACGCTTTTTCTGCCGACCCTAGGCATTTCGTCGCAACCGCGCTCTTTATTTCTTCTCCCAATTTTGACGATAACCGGGGAAACGGACTCGTCGGGCTGGCCCCGACAAGAGGGCCGGCTGATGCGTCCATATCGATTCGCTCCCAGAGAGGGTTTGCCACCGAGAGACTGACTTGCCTACATACGCACCGCAAAATGGATTGGTGTTTGGTGTTGGTCCTTTGGCGGGCCCTCTTAAAACACGCTGAAAGGCGAAGAGGGTTCCGGGATGAGATGGCGTTGTTTGCTTGCCGTGATACTCGGCTTGTCCATGACGGACGTGGCGACTTTTGCTCAAGGTCGCCCGGAGGCTGAGCGTCTTTCCCCGACCCCATCGTCGCTGACAAGCGACATGTCTTTTGACGACCACGGGATGGCCCGTTTCATCTTGGTCGGCGGCCGATTGCAGCTTCACCCGCTGCAGCATCGAAAGGGCCGCGAAACCCGCGATCGTGGTGGTGTCTTTGAAAGTATTTCGGTCCAATCGCACGCGGGTCTGCCGACACTGCAGTACACGTTTCAATCGGCTGAGTGTCACTTGTCATTGAACGTCCAGGACGCCAAGTCGATCCGGATGGAATTGTTCGTCACCGACACGCAACGTCGTGATGTGCTGGAACAATACGAAGGCAAGCCCGTCCGCTGGATCACCGATGACACCATCGAAGCAGACAGCCTGTTGCACCTGAGAAGGCAAAACCCACAGTCCTTTGACAAGACGTTTGGTGAAATCGTTGCCCATCTGTTGCGTGGCCAATCGCTGCACGCGTTCAGCCGAAATGTCGACCGCAAGCTGATCCACTTGGTTTCGTCCACCGACACGGCGCTGCCGCGTCAGGACCAGATTCAACAGTGGATCGAAGCATTGTCGGCCGATCAGATCGGTAAACGTCAAACCGCACAAAACCAACTGTTGCGTGTGGGCACCCCCGTCCTGCAGATGCTGGATGCCATCCCGAGCGAACACTTGGATGCGGAACAACGGTATCGCATCAAACAGATCCGCCGACGCTTGACCCCAACCATGGAAGACTCCGTCGCGTCGTGGGCCCACCGTTTGGCCATGGACCGACAGTACTTTGCGACCATCGCGGGTGACTTACCGATCGACCAACAGTTGATCGTCAACCGACACTTAGAATCATTGGGCATGGAACCCATCGTCGGTTCGTCCGAAAGCTTGGTTCATGTGGCGACGTCATCGGATTGAATCGAACCGGACCGACCTAATGGTGCGGACGATTTGTTCTGGCGCTCTGCGTCAGTGAATCTGATGTTGTCACGACAAGCAACGACGGCCACTGAACCAGGAATCGTCGATGGCTTGTTGCTAATTAGTGAACCTGGACGTCTGCGGTCCCACGCTGGATCGACGCGAAAGCATCGCGGTAGGCCTGTTCCTTTTCCGGGAACAACGGCCCCTGGTCGATCGGCCCCACCGCACCGTGCTGAAAACGACTTTTGGGAAACACCGGCATCGTTACACCGCAAATCTGCTGGATTCCTGACGCCACGATTTGCCCCTTCAAATCGTAAAGACGCTGATGGTCCCAGTCGGTCAAACCGACAAAGGGAATCGCTTCGGCCACTTCGATCACCGCCGTGGTGGCATAGGGGCTGAACCCTTCAAAGCCAAACTTCTTTGCCGGTGCCGCGGTACGCACGTGACCACGACTTTGGCCGCCGCTGTAGGTCAGTGAATGCTTGACCGCGTCGACGCCCCACCCCTCTTGGTAAAGCATTCGATTCCCCAACACGCTGCGAATGGTTAGCTCGGGATTCTCTTCGATTGGATAGTCCTTCAAGTTTTCATCGCCGCCATCGCCATCGATCAAGTATTTCCAAGTGGGATAGCGACGTCGGACTTCGCGCAGCAGGGCGATTCCCATGGCGGCCGCCTGGACGTCCAAGGGCTTGTAGTCTTCGATGACTTGCACCGCTTCGCGCCAGTCGACCGCGTTGGGTTCGACTTTCACGGGCTCCCACAACATCTGCAAGTTCATCGATTCCAAACACGCCAACGCCTGGCGGGCATCGGTTGAATCTTCGTCACCGACATTCAGCGTGAACGCCTTTAACCTGGCTGGCGACTGGCCGCGACGGCGAAGTAAAAAATCCATCAACACGACGATCGACGTGCTGTCGATACCGCCGCTGAACATGACACCAATCGGCGCATCGGCGGGGAGGGATTCCAGCCACTGATCGCAAATTTCCGCCAAGCGTCCGATGTAGGCTTGGCCGATCGCTTGGACATTGCCGGGCAACCGGTTTCGCGGCGGCGCAAAGAAACGTGTCAGCGCGGGGTTCGGGTCGGGGCAACCGACCAATTGCAATTCCAATAGATGATGTGCCGGAACCATCCGTGTGTACGCCGCGCGGAATTGATCTCCCAAACCTTCACGCATCAGTTGTTGACGGATTTCGTCAATCCGCTCGGCAATAATCAACGCCGGTCCCTCGGCCCGCTTGGCCAAAAAATACCGCATGGGGCGTCCGATCGACCGGGCCATGCGGATGGTCTTTCCCGACTTTGCACAGATCGCAAATTGACCTTGAATCTGTGCCACTCGAGATGCGTCGCCGCTGGCAACCGCTTCGACGGCTTGGTCAAAGGTTCCCGACAGCAAAATGTTTCCGGCAGGATCCATCAGGTCGACAATGCGGTCGATCAAGGCGGTCGGCTGGTCTTGAAAAGTTCGTGACGGATTCATCGAGTCTTTGCCAAATGGGGTGGTTCGAGACGAACTCGCAACATTTCAGTCAGGGGATGATGGCCCGGGCCACAGAGGCGAAGATCGGGCCGCAAAAGCGTCCCGTCAATATACGGCTGACCGGCGGTGGCGGTCGCTATCCGGCGACAATCGCGGCACTGATCAGGGCATTCCGACCGTGTTCAACGGCCAGACGGGATCGTCATCGATTCGGGTCAATCGCAACGATTTTGCGGGCAGACCACATTCGGCGTGAAGGCTTAACCAACATGACGGTTGATCCGGACAGGCAGTCTAGGCGCTGCAATCGAACCCGATTTCGGACACAATGGGCGGCCTAGTAAGAATGGACGCGTGCCGACGCTGCCGACACGACGATTTTTTCGACGTGCGGGTCGCTCGCCTGTGCCGAAACCTTCCTTCGGCAACTGACACGGAAGCGGCTCGATTTTGGCAAACCGATTTCACTCCCGAATTATCAGCGACTTCGCCCGTGGACCTGTCCTTCTATGGTGATGATCAGTTACCTCCCCAGGATAACTTTCCGGGAATCCTGAGCCACTGGGCGATGCTGCGTGGCGACCAGCCGGCGTATTACTTTACCGACGCCGAGACCCTGGAAGAAAAGCTGACCTATCGCGAACTGTGGGACGAAGTCCGCGGGTTGGCGGGGTATCTGCAAAGCCGGTGTGGCATTCGGCCGGGCGACCGAGTCCTGTTGATCTATCCGCCGGGCCTGGATTTCGTGATCGGTTTTTACGCCTGTCACGCCGCCGGTGCGATCGCCGTGCCCGCGTTTCCCCCCCGTCGCAACCGCAAGGCGTCGCGGATCCGATCGATCGTGGTCGACGCCGACGCACGGTGGGCGTTGTCGACGCAATCGGTCGTCGAACAGTTGACCGGCGACCAATTTCATGAGGATCTGCTTGGCGTCCAAATGCTGGGCACCGATGATCCGTCGACACGAAAGCCGGACCGCTGGCGCCGGCCCAAGCTGGACGGCGATTCGTTGGCGGTGCTGCAGTACACGTCGGGTTCGACCGGTTCGCCCAAAGGCGTGATGCTGACCCAGCGGAATTTGGTCACCAACACGAAGTTCATCAAGCAGGCCTTTGAACCGCCCGCGGACACGGTGGCGATGACCTGGCTGCCGACGTACCACGACATGGGTTTGGTCGGTGGGGTTTTGATGCCGATGTTTGTCGGCGTCCCGAATGTTTTGATGAGCCCGATGACGTTCTTGCAACGTCCGTCGCGTTGGTTCCAAAGCATTTCAAAGTACGGCGTGACCGTCAGCGGCGGCCCCAACTTTGCCTATCAGTTGTGTGTCGACAAAATCGACGACAGCGAACTGGAAGGCGTCGATTTGTCGACCTTCAAGATTGCGTTCAACGGCGCCGAACCGATCCGGGCTTCCACGCTGGACGCGTTCACACGGCGTTTTGAAAAGTACGGGTTTGACCATCGTTCACACCTGCCTTGTTACGGGATGGCTGAAACCACGTTGCTGGTGACCGGTGGTCCGTCCAACCCCCGTCCTGTGACGAGCTGGTTTGACGGCGGTGCGTTGGATGAAAAAGCCGTCCGTCCGGCCAGCGAAGATCAGCAAGGCGCCCGACAATTGGTCGCCTGTGGCCGCGTCTTGGAAGACGAATCAGTGCTGGTCGTCGATCCGGAAACCTGCGAAGTCAATGCGTCCGATGCGATCGGCGAAATCTGGGTGCAAAGCGACTGTGTGGGACAGGGATACTGGCGTCGTACGGAGGATTCCGAACGGACCTTCAACGCGTTCACCGCTGACGGCGACGGCCCATATTTGCGAACCGGCGACTTGGGCTTTTTGTACGAAGGCCAGCTGTACGTTTCCGGTCGTCTGAAAGACATGATCATCGTGCGGGGCGTGAATCGATACCCGCAAGACATCGAAGCGACTGTGGAACGCGCCAGCGATGTCATCCAAGCGGGTTCCGTCGCAGCGTTTGCCATGAACCACGACGACCGCGAACAGTTGGTGATCGTCGCCGAGGCGGTTCGGCGCCGTGATCACGACTGGGATAGGGAACTGCAGCGTATCCGCCGCGCGGTAACCGAAGAACATGAATTGCCGCCTGATGCGGTCTACATCGTTCGCAACAGCAGTGTTCCCAAGACCAGCAGTGGCAAGATCCAGCGTCACGCTTGTCTGCATGCGGTTCGCGACGGCAATTTGAAACTGATCGCCAAATGGGTGCGTTGGGAAGAAGACGGCACGTCGGTGACGGCCGATGGCGATGCGGTTCCCATGATGCGTGCCGCCGCGGCGACCGGTTCCGATCCCGACCAAGCCGCAAACCGTGATTTGAATCCGGCGATTGTTGATGCCGTGCTGCACCATATTCGTCGGGTGGCCGGTGATCGTGCCACAACGCTTCACCTGGACACCAACATCGTCTTGGACCTGGGGCTGGACAGTCTGGAGCGACTGGAAATCGCCCAGAATCTAGAACGCACCTTCGGCGGACGATTCCCCGAACAAGTCCTGGATGAAATTGAAACGGTTGCGCAAACCGCTTCGGCCATCGAACGCTACCTTCCGCCCGGCGGTGAGAGCAGGGCAAAGACGTTGCTGGACCAAGCGTCGGATCAGCCCGTTGACGCCGACTCGGAAACGCCCACCGCGCCCCGACAAGTCGTTGAACCGGAGTTCGACATCAGCCAGTTTGCCGAATACCGGCGGCTGAAAGCGACCATGCAGCAGATGGCCATGACGGGGGTCCCCAATCCCTACTTCACGGTTCACGAACAAGTTGTCAACGACCGGACACGGATCGACGGTCGTGAATTGATCAGTTTTGCCAGTTACAACTACTTGGGCATGAGCGGGCATCCGGCGGTGACCGCTGCCGCCGCCGAAGCGGTGAAAAAGTACGGGACCAGTGTTTCGGCCAGTCGTTTGGTTTCGGGCGAAAAACCGATCCACGGGCAACTCGAACAATTGATCGCCGATTGGGTGGGTGTGGACGCTTCGATCACCATGGTGGGCGGTCATGCGACCAACGAAACGACGATTGGTCACTTGGTCGGTCACGGTGACCTGATCATTCACGATGCGCTTGCCCACAACAGCATCGTCCAGGGTGCGTTGTTGTCGGGCGCGAAACGCCGGCCTTTCCCGCACAACGATTACGAGACGCTTGATCGCGTGCTTTCGGATTGCCGATCCCAGTACCGCCGCGTGCTGATCGTGATTGAGGGCGTATACAGCATGGACGGCGATTTCGCCGATGTGCCGGAGTTCGTCAAAGTCAAGAAACGGCACCAAGCGATGCTGATGGTGGACGAAGCCCACAGTTTCGGCACGATGGGGGCAACCGGACACGGGATCGCGGAGCACTTCGCGATGGACGCCCGTGAAGTCGATATCTGGATGGGCACCCTTAGCAAGTCGGCCGCATCGTGTGGCGGGTACATCGCCGGCAGCAAGGAATTGATCGAATTGCTGCGTTACACCGCCCCCGGTTTCGTCTTCAGCGTCGGCATGCCGCCGGCCCAGGTGGCCGCTGCGATCGCGTCATTGCAGACGCTGGACGCGGAACCCGAACGGGTTCAAAAACTGCGTGAAAACAGCGAATTGTTTTTATCGCTGTGTCAGGATCGTGGGCTGGACACGGGCGACAGTGGTCAAACGCCAGTGGTTCCCGTGATCACGGGCAATTCGATGGTGGCGCTTCGGCTGTCACACCGGCTGAAGGCGGATGGAATCAACGTCCAGCCAATTCTGTACCCCGCCGTCGACGAATCAGCGGCTAGATTGCGGTTTTTCATCACTTGCGAGCACAGCGAAGACCAAATTCGGTTCACCGTCGAACGTACCGCCCACCACTTGGCGGAACTGGGATTCCAAACGGCTTCGGTCGCCGGATGACTCTGTCCGTGGCGTCGCACCGACGCGGCGTGCCGCTGTAGTGACTTGCCAAAGGCGACGGCTGCTTTAAAATCTGAGTTTGTCGCGAAGTCGTCCTGTCTTGATCGGAGTGTTGATGCGGCTGCAACACGGACAAAACGACGGTCGCGACGCATGCCAATCAAAAAGGGAGAAACACACTTGCTAACCGAAGCCACTGTCGAGAAAAAATTTCGCGGTTTGGTCAGCGATCCAAACCGAACCGAAGACGCCTTCGACAAGGCGGAGGAGCTTCTAGAAGAGGAGCTTCGCCCCGAAAGCCCGCTTCGCCACCGCTTGAGCGTCGAATTGGAAGAGCTGCGAGAAGCAAACAACGCCAAGTCTTGATGCCTTTGCCATTGGCCCCGATGCTTCCACCAATCGCCCGGCCGGTGACACCTACAAAACAAAACGACAAAGCCCGCCTGAGAAATCTCTCAAGCGGGCTTTGTCTTTTGATGGGGCCGAAACCATGACGGTGAAAATGGTCGACCCGATATTCACCTGCGAGACCTGCGTCGTCGTCCTTAGCGGTTCAAGGTCAGACCCAGAGTTCCGCCGAACATTTGATAGTCTTGGTCCCAATCGCCTTCGGTTCCGTATCGCCACAGACCACGACCGATGTCAATGACCTGGAAACCGGCTCGAACGCTGATCGCTTTGGTCAACTGATATCCCAGTTCGCCGCGGACATCGAACCCGACCAGGAACTCTTCATTGCGAATGAAGGTCGGTGTGGTGCGATCCCGTTGGATCGTGATCGGAGGTTCGCCCACGGTCGGCTGTTCGTTGGTTTGCCCGAAGGCATAGATCGTCAGTTCGCTTTCGGTGTAGGCTTCGCTGCACTGCCAGTTGTTTCCAGCAAAGACCCGGAAGTCGCTGCTGTACATGAATCGGCCTTTGTGCTTGAAGTACCGGAAGCCCAGCTGTGCGGTCAGCATCTCATTGTCAGTGATCTGTGCGATGCTGGTAATCTGTTCGGCGGCACTGAATTCAACGCCTGCCAAGATCGGGTTGGGCAAGGGCAGCAACACGTTCCCGGTGATGTTGTCTTGGGTGCTTTGATACGTCTGACGCAAATTGATGTCTTCCGCACGCATCCAGCGGACGCCGACCATCGGTTCCAAGATGCCACCGTAGTGATACGGTTCCAAACGCCAAGTCTTGTTCAGCTCGTAGCTGTCAAACTTGATCATGTTCTGGGAATTCTGCACGTCGTAGAAACGTGTGTTGTACCCCAGATTATTGCGGTCTTCCTGCGGAACGATGAACCCGAAAGGCGGGCCGGCCGGACTGTCGTCGGCGGTGCCTTGCAGATCGTCCAAACTGTACCGGTTGATGCGTTCTTGACGAACGACATCGGCCCGAAACACATCGTTCTCGGTCCAGTTGAACAACCACCCCGTGTCTTTATCGGGCAGCATGTAACCGATTTCGTACCGGTGCCCCGATCCGTTGTCCAGTTTCGTCTCGGCATCGCCGTTGATAAACGTCTCCGGACGTGTGCCGTACAACAACAGTTTGTCGTACGTTGCAAACCAGCCCGTGTTGGCCCGCTTCTTGGGCTTCATGTCCAACAGGTCTGCTTCGTAAATTGGCTCAAACCATCGAAAGTCCGGATCGAACGCGAGCGGATCGACCGGCGGCACATCGTGATTCTGGGCGTACGTCGTTCCCGCCGCGGTCATCATGATCACGACCGCGATGATTCTTGCCGTCAGCTTCCTTACCGACATCGCTTGTTCCACCGTCTTGCATGTAGTGAGGGACGCTGATCCCGGTTTGCCCGAGACCGTGTCTGCTTACCCGATCCCGAGAAGTCCGGGCTCGCTATCGCGACATCGCATCCACACCATCGCGGTGCGCATCCGATTCGGGTTGTGCCGGTAGTATCGGCGCGGTACGGCGCAGAGGCTTAGCTTCTTTGACCCCAGAAGCGGCAAAAGCATCAGAAAAGTAGCAAACGACAACGCTTTTCCAATCGTTACAAACCCACGCCACCGTGTTTCACGAAGCATGGCGATTCGACCACCTGCCGCAGGACGTCTGGATCAAACACTGGCAACGCGGCCGCAAAAACCGATGTCCGCTGCGAAAACGACGCGTATTTTGGGTCGCCAGCTTTAAACGCCGGCGATACATCCGCCGCAGTCCTATCCGTCGTAGGGCGACGTTTTTCGAAGCCGCGCCGCGGCACGCTTGTCGGCAAAAAAATCCGTCAGAATCCGCCCGCAGTTTTCCGCCATCACGCCGCCGGTCACATCGCATCGATGATTCAGCCGGCTGTCATTCAAGACTTCGTAAAGGCTGCAAACCGCGCCGGCCTTGGGGTCGGTCGCCCCGAACACGACACGGGGCACCCGAGCCTGGATGATGGCGCCGGCACACATCACGCACGGTTCCAGCGTGACATACAGCGTGGTTCCCTCCAAACGCCAATCTTCCATGGCGGCAGCGGCCTGCGTGATTGCGATCATTTCGGCATGGGCCGTGGGGTCACGCAGCGTTTCTTTCTCATTTCGTGCCGCCGCGATCACCGTGTGGTCCTTCACAATGATGGCGCCGACGGGGACTTCCCCCGCGGTCACCGCCTCAGACGCCATTTCCAGCGCACGACGCATCCAGTGGCGATCAACCTCGTCCAAACCTTGCAGGGGAATCCCCGGCGACGATTCATCGGGTGGGAACATCAACGCTACTTGTCGGTTTTCGGCTGTGGCGCCGCGTCGGCCTGTGACTTGTCCAACGTGCGAATCGCGATGTTTCGGATTTCCGAAACGCACTGATAGTTGGCCAACCCCAGCGGTAATGCGGGGTCCATTTCGTCACGGATATCAAATTCGACGCCTTCGCGTTCGACTTGGACGACGATTTCGCCGTCGACCTTGCAAACGATTTCTTTGGGAACGACGCGAATGTGAATCTTGTACCACTGGTCGTTTTCGTACATGCGGTACAGCGTGGTGTCGTTGCTGGACGCGTCATTTCCGTCGATGTTGCTGATTCCCGTGACACCACCGCCCCAGCCCCCCAGGACAAGGCTGCAGTGTTGATCGCCCACCGGAAACGTGACCGCCACAAAGAAATCGTGGGCGTCGGTTCGCTGAGCTTCCAAGCGAATTTCGTAGTTATCTTTGGGATAATCGCCGGTCCAGCGGACCCCGGTCAGCGGGTCCCCGAACCCCATTTCGATACCTTCGTCGGTGATTTCCACGGGCCCTTCGCCGCCGTAGCGTGAAAAGTCCCATTTGCCTTTCAAAGGCGTCCAGCCGGCATCATCGGGCGTTTTTTCGACGTCTTTGGTCGCGTCTTTCCCCTCCGCTGCGGGCGTGTCGTCGGCCGCCACTTGCCCCGCGAAAGGTGACAAAGCAGTCGCATAAGCGACGGATAATGCGACAAAAAGAACCGTAGCAAACTTGGGCTGTCTATCTCGTGATGATTTCATGAAACCGGCTTCGTTGTGAATTACGTGAGCGATAATTTGACCTAGTGCAGTCCGGGCCGTATTCCTTAGGAAGCGTTCGGCAGGAGTATTCGTCCGAACGCTCACCTCGGTGCAATTCCGTATGACTTTGTTTCAAGCTTATCCGACGCGAGCCCCGTTGATGCAGCCGGTCACCAAGATCCGCATTTTTCGAATCCGGTTGGCGATTGTGTTGCTGGCGCTGTACTGGCTGGCGATGTTCACCGGCACCCACTTGCCGCGTGTCGATTTTGTTCAGCTGCACGTTGGCGACAAGGTCAAGCACTTCGTGGGCTTCTTCGGCCTCGCGTTTCTACTGTGCTATGTGACCGGCGGCCGTCGTGTCATCACTCGGTTTTCGCGGGTGGCCGCCATTGTGCTTGCCTACGCGGCGTTCGACGAGTGGTCACAGGGCTTTGTGCCCGGACGGACCCCCGACCGGTACGATTTCCTGGCCGATGCGGCGGGAATGTTGGCCGCGATGGCGATGTACCTGGTCGCGAAGTTCCTGTTCGGACACCAAATTCGTGGGCTGATTCGAAAGATTCGTGGTCAGTCATCCGATTGGTCGACACCGGTGACCAAGTCGGCGGGCGCATCCACGTCGCCATCGGTTTGAGCCCTCGAACAGTTGCACCGACGCAACGGTCCCCACGCCTAAGACGATCGCAGTCGTTCCCGAGCTTCGCGAACCGCGTTGACCGCTGCGACGACATCGTCCGCCACCGCGGTCAGGTGCCCCATCTTGCGTCCCACCTTGGCACCCGCTTTTCCATACAAGTGCAAGCGAATCCCCAAAGCGGCCAGCGAATCTTCCAATCCAAAAACGCGATCCCAAGCCGGATCGCCATCCTGCCATAAGTCGCCGAGCAGATTCACCATCGCGGCGCCGCCGGATACCAATCCAGTGTTTCCAAGCGAAAGCCCACAGACGGCGCGGACCTGTTGTTCGAACTGGCTGACACCACACGCTTCGATCGAAAGGTGACCTGAGTTGTGTGGCCGAGGTGCGATTTCATTGATCATCAATGAATCCCCCATCAGAAAAAACTCGATGCAGATCAATCCGATCAAATCCAATCCATCGGCCACGGCCATCGCAATTTCACGTGCCGATGATTCGATGGCCGGACCGACCGATGCGGGACACGTTGTTTGGTCCAGGATGTGATTGACGTGATCATTTTCGAACAGCGGGAATGTCGACGTTTGACCGTGAACGTTCCGAGCCACCAAGATCGAAACTTCTTTATCAAATCGGATGCACCGTTCGGCAATCCATTGGTCGGCCGTATCCCAGGGGACATCGTCCGCTTGCTGGGATGATTCGACGCGATACTGGCCTTTGCCGTCATAACCACTGCGTGCCGTCTTCACGATCACCGGGTAACCATGGTGTTCCGCAAATCGCCGGACGGAATCCGCGTCGCCGACTTGATCAAACGGAGTCACGGGCAATCCCAGGTCACGCAAACTGGACTTTTCCAGCCAACGGTCTTGGGCGACACGTAACACGTCGGCTGAGGGGTAAGTCGGTGCAAATTCGGCACAACCCGCGATCGTATCGGTGGGAATGTTTTCGAATTCCAAAGTGATCACGTCGCACTGCCGGGCGAATCGTTTCACCACGTCCGGATCGTCGATCGCGCCGACAACGACTTGGGTCGCCACTTGTGCCGCGGGCGCGTTATCGGAATCGCATAACACGACGACCCGATAACCCATCTGTGCGGCGGCGATTGCGAACATGCGTCCCAATTGACCGCCCCCGACCATCCCCAAGGTGGCGCCTGGCATTAGCGTCTTTTTCATGGCGGACAAAGGCTCGGAGGTTCGAGGACCAGCAGCAGTGCTTGGTAGAGTGTCGGGGGACTGGGGACGCATCAAGGTCGACTCTCTCGCGTCAATGAAATCAACACAGGTCGTTCAGATCAGCCGACTTCAGCACGTCGTCCTTTTGTTGACGAACGAAGTCGCAAAGCCTTTCGCGCAGATCGCTATCGGACAATGCCAAGACGCGCGCCGCGAAGATGCCCGCGTTCTTTGCACCGGACTTTCCAATCGACATGGTGGCCACCGGAATGCCGCCGGGCATCTGGACGATCGACAGCAGCGAATCCAGACCCTGCAACGCGCGACTTTGGACGGGGACACCGATGACCGGCAAATGGGTTTCCGATGCGACCATTCCCGGCAAATGGGCCGCCCCCCCGGCACCCGCGATAATGACCTGCACGCCACGACCGGCGGCCGATTGTGCGTAGGCGAACATCCGCTGTGGCGTGCGGTGGGCGCTGACCACCAAACACTCATGCGGCACGCCCAGCTGCTTCAACATTGCCGCAGCGGGCTGCATCGTTTCCCAGTCGTTTCGGCTGCCCATGATGATGCCGACCCGAGCACCGGTGTCCGGGAACTCGTTCGATGAAGTGCTGGTGGCGGTGGATTCGCTTTCCGAAGTCATTCGTATTCTCTGTCGCTGGCCTGGGACCACAAAACGTGGCAGGTCGTCGCGACAGTTTTAACGAATGTCCAAACAACACCCCAGCGGGCCAGCGGTTTTCTGACCGCCACATCCAGACCGGCGAACGAAAGGCCACCGGCCGGGGATGATTTTTGAAAGTCAGATTGATGCTTCGATCGCTGCTTCAATGCGCCTTACGCGGTCCGACAGTTGCTGGACCACCGCATCGGCCCCTCGGCGGGTTTGCTCCGCCGGTTCAAGTTCGGCTTGGGCCGCCTGCAAGCGACCGTATGCGTCGCTGACCGCCTTTTCCAAAGTCGGTATCGCTTCCTGGATTTGCTTCCGCTGCGCGGCGACCGAAACGATCTGTTCCCGGGTCGCCAACAAACCGCGTCGTGATTCGGCCAAAGCGGCAAACGCATCAGCGACTTGCTGTTCTGCCGCCGCCAACCGTTGGTCGTCGATGTCGCCACGTTTCAACGCAACCTTGGCCGCGATCATTTCGTCATGGCTGACGTCGGCGGCCTCGGCGGCTTTCCGAATCGTCCCCTGTGCGGACTGTTCTTTTTGGTTCAGTTCGGCCAGCGTCGACTTCAGTTCCTCCAAACGATCGCGTTTCGACGCTAGATCGCGTTTTGCCACATCGACGGCGTCCTTCATCGTTTGGACCTTGGTCTGAATCGGTTGCAAGTCATCCGTGGCCTTCTTCAGTTCCGCCTGGGCCGCTTTCAGTTTTTGTGAAGCAGCCGCCAACAGTTCCCTTTCATCCGGTGGATTGGATGCCAGGGTCAGTGTTTGCTTGGGATCATCGGTGGCAACGTTGAAGATTTGCCCACTCCAATCGCCATACACCGCTCGCTTTCCATCGTGTGACAGGGCGGCTTCCAAAACCGCTTCCTGCATCGCGGGAAGATCCCTGACTTTTGATCCGCCGGCATCCCAGACCGTGGCTTTGCGATTCCCGGATGCGGTGATCAATCGACCTTGATGGTCAAACGCGACGTCTTGGACAGGGCCACCAACGTTGATGCTTTTGATTTGGTTTCCCGTGTGCATGTCCCATAACTTGACCGTGCCGTCTTCGCTGCCGCTGGCCAAAACGTTGCCATCGTCACGCCAAGACACTGCCGTCACGGCGCCCTTGTGACCAGCCAAGTCCAGATAGGGCTGTCCGGTGTCGGCTTCCCAAACCACCAGACCGGCCGAGCGATCACCCGAAGCGATCAACACATCGTCGGGGCTGAAAGCGACCGCCAAAATCCAGTCGGTGTGTTTCTTCAGATCAAACTTCAGCGACCCGTCGGTGACGTCGTAAATACGCAACATCCGCTTCGGTCCGCCCATCGCAACGCGGGTCATGTCGGAATTGGCGTCGCCATCAAACACGATGTCCAGTTCGTCACCGACCGTCGCAATACGCTCGCCGGTCCGAACATCGTAAATGGCCACCAGTCCCAGCACTGCGTGCTCGCCGCCGGCGACAAACAAATATCCGCCGTCGGAACTGAACCGGATCGATTGCGGGATGCCTTCGGCGAAGGGCAATACGCCCAGCAATTCACCGTTGTCGCCGTGATACAGGACGACCTGACGCTGGCCACCGACGGCGACCAAAGGCGCCCAGGGGCTGCAAGCGATCGCGGTGACCGCCGCCGGCCGGTTCGTCACCACGGGGACGCCCATCGACACTGTTTCCGGCATGGCAGCCGGCCCTTCAGGCTTGCCGCGGCTGGCGGCGACAAATTCCAGTGGGTTCTTCTTTTTCGCTTTGGCCTTCGAACCACTGTTTTCCAGAATGCCGCCTTCGATCCAGGCCTGAAGAACCGCCAATTGCTCGGCCGGAATCTTGTCTTGGCCCGGCGGCATGATCGGCGTGTCTTCGTGCGACACCAATTGCCACAGTCGGCTGCCGGCGTAATCCCCATCGTCATAGACGACTTCACCGCTGCCGCCGCCTTCCAACACCGCTTGGTACGAATCCAGAGCCAAGCCGCCCTTCTTTTCGCCCAAGTTGTGACAAGTCAAACAGTGCTGTCGAAAAATTGGTTTGACGTGTTCTTCAAACGTCACCTTTTCTGCACCGGAATCCGGCGTCGATTGTTCGGCGGATGCCAAACCTGAAATCGCGACGGATGTCAGCGATGCGGCCAGCGCGATCGTCGAACGGAATGCCCTTTGTCGTCTCAGCACGGTGTCGTCTCGATCAGTGGTTAAAGGCAAATTCACGGCTGTTCAAAATCGCCCAAGCAACATCCTGCAGCACCGCTTCGGCATTACTTTGTTCGTTGACCATGGCCAACAAATCGTCGCGTTCTTCTTTCGTTGGCACCCGACTAAGCGAGCGAACATACAAGCGATCCAAGATTTGCTCTGGCGAAAGCTTCTCCTCCTTCAACCACGTCCGAATCAACTTTCCACTTGCGATTTTGCCTTGAACGGAATTACCGTTCAGCAAGTGCAAGGCCTGTGATAGCGACGGGTCGGTGGACGCTTCGCATTCGCAAACGGTGGCTCGCGGTGACCGCCCGAAGGTCGTCAAGAAATAGTTGGACGTCGTCCCATCGGCGATTTGGACCGCGCGGGCCCCCAGTGGCAGACCACGGAATTTGTCCGGGCTGTCGGTCACCTGGCTGAGACAATCCAACATGTTTTCGGCGGGAATCCGGCGGATCACCGCGTGAGCATAATTGCGATTGTCATGCTGGTTGGATTCATTGATTTGACAGCTTCGCTGATAAGCGTCGCTGTTGCAGATATCACGCACCAACGCACGGAAATCGAAATCGTAGGCGACCAGTTTTTCCCCCAGTGTGTCAAACAATTCCGGATTGCTGGGTGGGTTACTGACCCGGATATCGTCCACTTCGTCGACCAAGCCGACGCCCATGAAGTGGGCCCAAACACGATTGGCGATGGACTTGGCGAAGTACGGATTCTCCGGTGCGGTCAACCAATCGGCCAGCACTTGGCGACGATCCTTGCCACGTGTTTCGGGGGCTTCGCCGCCAAGGAATTTGGGTTCAACCGTCGCGCCGGTCACCGGATGCTTGGTCGTCCCCGAACCACGGTTGTAGATGATCTTTTCGCGGTAATCCTCGGCCTGTTTGCGACCGATTTGCGAAAAGAATGCCGCAAACCCGTAGTAATCATCCATCGTCCAGCGGTCGAACGGGTGGTTGTGACACTGGGCACACTGCGTCCGGATTCCCAGAAACACCTGAGCCACGTTTTCCGACGTTTTCAACTGATCGCGTTCGATCTCATAAAAATTTGTCGCCGGTTGTGAAAACGTGCCACCAGTGCTGGTCAACAGTTCGTGGACCATTTGGTCGACCGGAACACTGTTTTGGAACTGCTCGGTCAACCATTTGGAATACAAGAACGCGGACTTGTAACTGACCTGGTTGGTGCTCTTGATCATCAGCAACTGGGCGAACTTCATCGCCCAGATTTCGCTGAACTCTTTGCGGGCCAACAAGCGGTCGATCAACTCGGCCCTTTTGTTTTCCGACGGGTCATTCACGAATTGATGAAATTCGTCTTCGGTCGGCAACAAACCGATCACGTCGATCGTCACGCGGCGAATGAATTCTTCATCGCTGCATTGTCCGCTGGGCGTGATCCGCAACTGATGCAGTTTCTTATCGACCAATTGATCGATGTACTGGTCTTCGCCGCGGGCCGACTGCTGAGGCGGTTCATAGACCAGACCTTCGGGCAGCGTTAGCACTTGGCTGCCGACGGTCTTGGTGTCGAATCGTGCCATGACGAATGCTTCGCCACGGGACCCGGCGGTGACCGTTCCCGTGCCATCGATGTCGGCGCTGCCGGAATTGTTGCTGCTGAAAGCCGACAGATTCGTGACATCACGGGTCGTTCCGTCTTCGTAGGTCGCGACGGCGACGAATCGTTGCTTGGTGCCGGTGCCTTCGATCACCGCTTGCTGCGGATAAACGGCCAAAGATTCAACCGCCGGCGGTTTCGCATCGGATGGATCCTCCGGTGCACCGTCTTGCAACCATTCCAACATGGTCGCGTAGTATGGACTGTCGACATCGAACAGTTTGCCACCGGTGTGCGGCACGGCGCCGATGGCTTTTCGCAACATCAGACTTTCGGCGGGAACCGCCAAATTGACACGCCGAACTCCCATTTCGCGGGTGATGCGGTGATAGTCGCCATCGGGATCGAAACCGAACAGGCTTAGCCGAAAACCGTCTTTGCCGCGTGCGGCCCCGTGGCAGGATCCGGTATTGCATCCCGACCGTGTCAGGACGGGCATGACGTCTTTACCAAAGCTGATCGCTGGTTTGACGGAGGCATCCTTCACGGTCACCGGCACTTTAAAATGGTGTCCGCTGAAACGCCCGACCAATTCCGTTTTGCCGTCGGCGATCGGAACGACGCGCACGCCATCGACACGGGCCACCGCGTCGTCGCCGACGGACCATCGCACTTGATCCGTCACATCAACGGTGATTCCGTCGGGACGTCGAAGTACGGCGACAAAGGATTGATAGTCGCGAGCCGAATCCAATTGCACATTCGGCGGGTAGACTTCCAGGGCAGGGCGTGGCGGTTTGGACGGGCGACTGGCGCTGGGATCCGGGTCCGGGGTCACCGCGTGTGCAGCAACCGACGCCCAGGTGACGGCCAACGCCGCCACCATTGCGACGCATCGATGCGTCCATGTGCGAATGGATCGGCCTAGGAAAATTCCAGAACTCATTTCATCTCCTGGCGTTTTTGACGCAATTGTTCCAGGCGGCTGAGCGGTTTGGGTTCGGCAGTCTTTTTGGCCGCCGGCTTTTCAGGTTTCTTCGCGGGTGCGGCCACCATCGGCTTGTCAATCCGGAGTTCGCCCGTCCCAGTGGTCTGCGTGATCACTTCGCCGCTGCGTTTTAGCCGTGCTACACAGACCAACGTCCGGTGCTTTCCGACTTTCGCATCGGCAGCGATCTCCAGCGGAAAGTTGACCACGGTGCTGTCTTTGGCCAGCGGTTGGACCGCTTTGGGACTGGTGACACCGTTGGGCAAGCCGACCAATTCGATTTCGGCTTCATCATCGAACTCACGCAATACTTCGACGTTCACCGCATACGTCATCGACTTGCCTTGTTCGGTTGCCGCTTTGGGAAACGCGTACTTGAAGTATTCGTTTTCAACCTGCAAATCGATCGCGTTGGTAGCAACCACTTGGCTGCCGCCCGGTGCGGTGAAAGTTGCCGTCAAGATCATCGGCCACTGGCCGGTCGCCGCGCGGCTGTTGGCGGTGATTGGAATCAACGCTTCGGACTTGTCACCGGCAATCCGACGGCTGTTGTTCACGCCGACACCTGGTGGGTTGTAAAGCGTTCGCAGGGCGATTTGTTCTTTGAAGCCGTCGTGTCGTTTGACGCGGACGACCAAATTCGCACTGCCTTGGCGAACGATCGGCGTTTTCGGTTGGACCAACTCGATTTCAAAGGGGGTCGGTTCGACGACGGCACACAACGCTTGTGGCGTGTCAGTGGCCCACATGTGACGTCGGTTTTGCCCCAGCACAAGTTTGTGCGTTTGAACGAAGCGGCTGCCGACGTTCAACGCTTTCGGATCTTTGGCGATGCCGGTCAGCGATATCGGCTGGCAAATCGGATCGGTGCCGGCCTTGGCCGAAAGCAGAACCGGTATTTCACCTCGCCCGGCGGGGACGTCAAACGTGGTCGCCGTGACACCGTCGGGCAATGAGGGAATGTCGATACCAATGGGACCGCCGTAATTCGTGCGTGCAGCGGTCACCATGATGGCCCCATGCCCACCGGCGGGAACCAACGCGGGTGTTGCCTCGTCACGTCGAAGTTCCTTCAGCGTCAGGTTGACCTCCGCTGTCGCTTCCACCACCTCAACGCGGTATTGGTGCGTGGGAGTTCCCAATCGCAGATGATCGTAGACCCGAATCGTGTGCTTGCCATCTTCTTTGGCGGCAAACTCCAACGACGGATCCATCCGACCGGCCACATCATCGGACGACTGGATCGTTCGATTGTCGGGACCGAAGACGTTCAGCACGGCGTCAAGGCTGCTGCGTAGCGAGTGGCGGGCAAACACCTCCACACGATACCGCCGGCCCTTCTTGCACTGAAAGCTGAAGCAATCAAAGTCATTGTCTTTGTCGACAGCGCCGCAGAACGCCGCGGGCAAAGTGAACTCGGGTGCTTTGCGGATATCGTCGTTCGGTTCAGCTTCGACATGAACTGGCAAGTCGTTCACCCGAACAGTGTTGGGCGACGGGCTGATGCCTTTGTCGGTCTTGACCCACAAACGGTGGTGATCGTCGGCCAAGCTGGGCAACTGGAACTGGTCTTCGTGGACGGATCCATCGACGTCAATCCACTGGGCCTGCAGAACGGAGCCCGGTTGCCCGCCGGCCGGAAAGATTGCCATCGGACGTGGAAAGTCACCGATGTGCAAACGGTACCCCGAAACTCGGCTGCCGCGGAACGAACTGTCCCGGATCATGACCGTGTAGGTGCCCGCCTGGTCCGGCGTGTAAGTGCACAAGCCGTCTTGCTGTAGCAGAGCCGAATCATCGCTGGATGCCACCTCGATACCTTCGCTGTCCAGAATCGCGACGTACGGATCCAAAATGTTCTGGTTGCGAAGTGAAAACGCCAATCGAATGCCTTCGACCTCCACCCTCAAACGCTGACCGGCCGCGACATCGACGTTGAATAAATCCACGTCTTCGGTGTCGACGACACCTTCGATGGTGTGATTGATGGGCACCGACTGTGCCTGGTCCGGTCGGCTGTTGGGTTCTTCTTCAGCGACAACAGGCAGGTGACCGACCGACAGCAAACGCAGATTCGCGACGCCTGTTTTGGTCACCAAACGCAACGGGTACAGCCCCGGCGATACACTCTCGGCGACCTTCAGGGTGACGTCGGCTTTCTTTCCATCAACGGCTGTGACGTCGACGATTTCAATTCGTGGGTCGTCGGACACCACGTCATAGGTGTCCCCCAAGCGTTGACCGTGAAAGGTCAGCTTGGTTTCGGTTCCCGCACGGACGCCCATCGGCTGTAACCGTTCGACGACCGGATAGGATGCCCGGACGGTCGCAGCCGATTGAAGGCAACCGAACACGACGCAGGCAACGACGGTCCGCACAACGCGATTGCGTGCGACACCGATGCCGGTCACACCACTCGGGCAACCGACAGAAAAAGAATTCATCTTCATGGCATTCATCCTGGACAAATGGATCAGACCAGAATGTCGCTGATGACGTTGCCGCCATCGACGATTTCGATCGGACGGTCTCCGGGGGCCATCAATTCCTTGTCGGCCACAATGCCTAACAAGTGATACATCGTGGTGGCCAAATCCGCCGGCGACACCGGGCTGTGATCGGGTTCGGCCGCCGTACTGTCGGACGCACCATAGACCATGCCGCCTTTGACGCCCCCGCCGGCCAGCATCACGCTGAACACCTTGGGCCAGTGATCGCGTCCGGCGTCCGCGTTGATCTTGGGTGTGCGGCCGAATTCACTGGTGACCATGACCAGCGTTTCGTCCAATAAACCGCGCGAATCCAAGTCATCGATCAGGGCCGACAAGCCTTGATCCAGTGCGGGCATCGTGCGATTGAAACCGCTGGTAATGCTTTGGTGCATATCCCAGCCGCCGTAGGTCAGCGTCACCAAACGCGAACCGGCTTCGACCAAACGTCGTGCCATCAACAAACGTTGGCCGGCTTGGTTGCGTCCGTATCGGTCACGAAGCTTGTCGCCTTCCTTGTTGATGTCGAATGCTTCTTTGGCCGCCGGTGTGTCCAGCAGGTCGTAGGCCCTTTCGTAAAACGTGCTCATCGCGGCAACGTTGTCCGCCGACGTCATTGACGTGAAGCGGCGATTGACGACTTCCAACGCTTCTTTGCGTTTGACGAACCGGCTTTCGTCCACGCCACCGGACAAGTTCAAATCGCGGACCTGGAAATCACCACGGGCCGGATCACTGCCCAACGCGAATCCGCCGTAGCTGCTGGGCAAATATCCCGTTCCGGCGAATTCGTTGGGAACATTGGGAATACAGATATACGGAGGCAGGTTGTTTCGAGGTCCGTATTCGTGGCTGACGACGGCGCCGAAGCTGGGATACTGCAACGCCGGACTGGGTTTGTACCCGGTAAACATGTTGTGGGTGCCGCGTTCGTGGGCGGCTTCCCCGTGCGTCATGGACCGAATCACGCTGAATTTGTCAGCACGTTTGGCCAGCTTGGGAATCGTGTTGGAAAAGACTTCGCCCGTGTTCGTCTTCAGAGTGCCCATTTCCCCGCGATATTCCAGCGGACTGTAGGGCTTGGGATCGAAGGATTCCTGCTGGGCCATCCCGCCCGGCAAGAAAACGTGGATGACGCTTTTCGCTTTGGGTTTGATGAAGTCGTAATGCTTCATCTCCGCAGCGGCCTGACGCATCAGCAATTCAGGAAGCGACAGCCCGAATCCGGCGATCGATCCGGCCGCCAGAAATCCACGGCGGCTGAAAGGGTTTCCGACACAACGCATGCGAGTCATCTCCGGCGTAGTCGTCAAGGATGAACCGTCAATTCGGTCTCGCCAAACCATCGGCAAGATCAACGGAGACGGCAAAAAGGCGGGACCCGCGAAGCAAACTGCGACGCGGGCGGGAGGGTGGTGCAGCATCCGTCACGTGTCCATCAGACCACGCAATTGGATGCGACATTCCGTCCAACGATACTGGTCCGCCAAGCGTGCGTCAAATCTTTCCTATTCGGAAACCATCGCATCCGCCTAACGCTTCAGCACTGCGATTTCCCCGGCCCGAACGGCAAAACGTGGGAAATTTCCTGGCAAACGGTCGGCCACCGGCTTTCGGGATCCTCTCCGCAAGTGGGGTGGTTGGCACGACTTGGCGTTTCCAGCATTGTCAGGAAAGGCAGTCGGCCGAGCCTCCATCAGGGCCACCGCCAAGCTTTCAGCCCCGCCCCGGGGTCTCGCGGAGAATCGGGCAAAGTTTTGTTCCACTGCAAAACCATTTGCGTCAAACGCTGAACGACATCTGGGTGATTCGCCGCCACGTTGTCCTGTTCGCCGGGATCGCTGCCCAAGTCGTACAGTTCGACTCGCCCGCCATCGGGATTGACCAACAGCTTGAAATCTCCGTCGCGAACGGCCAATTGCGGCGGCATGTTGGCGGGGTGCCCGAAAACACGGTACCGCCATTCCCAAAAACACGGCGTGCGACGTTGGCGGTTCGCTCCCAGCCAAACGTCGTCCATCGCTTCCCCATCCCCACCGACGATCGCGTCGGCTGACTGACCAGCGATGGCGGCCAACGATGGCAAAAAATCCAAACCGCTGATCACTGATGTTCGATTGACCTTTCCGGCGGGAACATGGCCCGGCCAGCGGACGATCAACGGTGTGCGGATGCCACCTTCGTAGATGCTGCGTTTGCGACCACGAAACGGACCGCTGCTGCCGACCCCGCTGTGGGCCGCATTACGAATTTGAAAATCTTCGGGACCGTTGTCGCTGGAAAACAAAATCAACGTTCGATCCGCGCCCCCCAATTGTTCCAGCTGATCCATGAAGCGTCCGATCTGACGATCCATCTCCAACACACAGGCATAATAGATCTGCGCAACACCGGGAAACGGCACGCCTTGCGGTGCCAGATTTTTCACTCGATCCAATTGGTCTGGCGAAGGATTCAAGGTCGCATGCGGATCGGAAAACCATGCGTTGACATAAAACGGCTCCGGTGCATCTGCCTGTTCGCGAATGAAATCCAGCGTTGCGTCCAGGATATTGGCCGTGCAGACCGGGCGTGCTTCGGCACTCCAAATGTCGATCACCTGTTTACCCGCGACGTTGCAAAACTTGTCCGTTCGGAAAACATCAACGCCATAATGATCCGGCGAAACATTGCCGAGGTGCCACTTTCCAAAATGAGCCGTGACGTAGCCGGCGTCTTTCAGCATGTCGGGCAATGTGGGCACATTGGGGTCCAACGCATCGGGCATGCCACGCCGCTGGTTGCTTTGCCGGTTGGCCAAATGACCGAAAATGCGATGCCGCGCCGGGTTTTGCCCCGTCATGATGCCGGTCCGACTGGGCGAACATACCGAACCGGCGACATAGAACTGGGTGAACAGTGTGCCTTGCCGGGCCAGACGATCCAGATTTGGCGTCTTGATACGGCTTTGCCCATAGCAACTGAGATCGCCCCAACCCAAGTCATCGGCAAAAATGAAAACAACATTGGGTGGTTCCGAGGCGTTCGCCGGTTTCGACGGGTCGGCGGCAACCGCCAATGCACCAATGACCACCAAAGAAAACGACAACGCATTGCACCGGAGATCATTCAGCATGTCTTCGCTCTATCGCTGAGGGACCAAAACGTAGCCACCGACAACCAAACCAGACGTCGCGTGCGGACGATGACCAGGCCGGTGGCATTGTCCCGGTGACCATAACACGTCATGGGGCGCCGCGGGGTATCCACGGCACAGACAACCTGTCGCATCCTTTGAAGCAGACAGGTCGGACAGGGTCACCGTACAGGACGGTGTGCGAGAGCGAGTTCACCGCATGCGAATGGCACAGCAGACTTCACATCGATTTCGAGTCAACTGCCGGACTTGGACGTCTTTGGGATTCCAGCTTTGGATGCGATCCAGCCACCGGTCAAGGTTTTCGGCCATCGCATAGTCGCCAAGCTTCAATGTCAACAGAACACCTTCGATCGGCACTCGCGGGTGCGTGACAATATTTTCGACGGTCGAAAGGGTTTGGTCGGGCTTGACGTTGGAATCAACCATCATCCATTTGGCATCACCAAACACCGATCGCTTCAAGTCGCCCGCACGCGCCCGGACGTGCTGAAAATTTGGATGTTCATTGATCGACGGGTCCATTTCCGCGGGATCGATGCCCAGGACGCGAAGTCCCATTTCCAGCAACAGCCCGCTGGCACCTCCGGGCGAACTGCCAACATCAACGGCCAGATCACCGGGGCGCATCTCAAATCCAGACCAGGCAATCGACTCGGCGGCTTTGAAGTAGGCTCGGGAAACGGGTTCGACTTGGGGACGGATCGGTTGAATCCCTCCGGGCCACCGATCATGCCAATCACGGGCAACGTGCCATCCCCAAAACCATTGGTTCGGTTCCACCAACACAACGTCCATCACGGGCGTCCCGGCTTCGGCGATCCCATTGACCTTATCAGCGTCCAATAAGGTCTTCGGCAGGTGCGCAAGAATCTGTCCGCCCACAGCATCGCTGAGCGCGTCCAGTTCGGGTTCAAATCCGAACTTGCCGATCGGCAAACGGTCACGCGACCAGACGTGCAGGGTGCGAAAGGGGATCGGACCGGAAAACTTGGTCTGAAAATCCTCCGCCAACTTGGCGATCAACGCGTTGGAATCGTTCCCACGCCCCGAGCCAATCGAATGGCAGCTGCGGCGAATGAAGATTCCCGATGGCAGATCGGCTGCGGGATCATCATGTTTCAACGTCACAAATCCCGGCCGCGAAAACGCCAGCCGCCAGCCCTGTCGTGTGGCATCCGCCTTGACCCACGATTCAGCGCCATTGGCGCAAGTCGACATCGCGAATCCGGCTTGGGCATCCGAGGGTTGGTCAGGTATCTGCGGCACGTGTCGATGAATCCAGGCTGTCAGGGGTCAAGCGTCCGACCGGCAAGGGTGGGCAACCTTGCCTGCGGTCAAACCACGCATCGTGGCGAATGCACCTTGGCAAGTCGAGGTCCCGGCGGCCGACCGGATCGTCGACGTGGCTCGGTACTGGGCGTTGCCGGTCACACAGTTTGCACCGAAGGGCACAGTGTCGCAGGGGCGTTGAAATTCAGACCGAGGGGATCGAAGCACCTCATTTGTGGTGCGCCGATGTCTATGATGGGGTGTTCGCCTGGCCGAATGATCCGCCGGGCGATGGTTCCGCACCACGACAGACGACTCGGGGAGGCCCGTCATGAGTCAGCTTCACACGCCGGACCAGGAAATCCTGAAACTGTTGGCCTTCGTCAGTCGCGCCGAGGCGTCGGATTTGCATCTGAAGGTCGGCTTGCCTCCCTACGTGCGAATCGGCGGTCATCTGAAACCGCTGGACATGCCGCCGCTGCCCGACAGTACTTACATCACGGCGATGATGGTGGCGTTGATGCCGCCGGGACGTGAAGAGGAGTACCAAAAGTATGGCGGGATCGATTTTGCGTTTCTGTCAGAATCCGGCGACCGGTTTCGCGTCAACGCTTATCGATCCGATCGCCAAATGCATGCGGCATTGCGCCGGGTCAACAGCGTGATCCCGGATTTCGAAAAGCTGCACCTGCCGCCGGTGTATCAACAAACGATCTCGCGAAGTTTCGACGGGCTGATCTTGGTCACCGGTGTGACGGGCAGCGGCAAAAGCAGCACATTGGCCGCGATGATGGACTGGATCAATCACCACCGCAGCATGCACGTGATCACGATCGAAGACCCTATCGAATATCGATTCGCGTCCAACAAGTCGATCGTTTCGCAGCGTGAAATCGGTATCGATGTCCCCAGTTATTCCCATGCCTTGCGGTACGTCGTCCGGCAAGACCCCGATTGCATCTTGATCGGGGAACTGCGTGACAAAGAAACCATATTGGCGGCGGTCCAGGCAGCGGAGACCGGTCACTTGGTGATGGCGTCGATGCACTGCAGCGACGCGGAGCAATCATTCAGCCGCATCCTGGAATTCTTTCCCAAGGAAGAACACGCCTTCATTCGTTCATCGTTGGCGAACAGCTTGCGCGCGATCATGTGCCAGCGGCTGATCCCGGGTGCGGTCGAAGGCGAACGATACCCGGCCACCGAAGTCTTGTTGAACAATCCGATCGTGCGCGAGCGGATCTTGAACGAACAAGACGAAGACATCCCGGCGATCTTGAACGTTTGCAAAGACGAAGGCATGCGTGACTTCACGCATTCGCTGTGCGAGCTGGTCCAAGGTGGAAAGATTTCAATGGAGACCGGTATGGACTATGCGCCGCACCGCGAATCGTTGGCGTCCCTGCTGAAGGGCATCGATACCGCGGCCGACGGGTTGGTTTCGCGGGTTTGATCATCCACGCTTCACGCTGGCACCGCTGCCAACTGCCTGCAAACGGGCGGCGAAAAGCTGGATCTGTTACAGATTGACCAACAGGTCCAACATTTCGCTGGCGGTCGAGATCACTCGCGAACTGGCTTGGAATGCTCGTTGGTACATGATCATCTTGATTGATTCTTCATCGATGTTCACACCGGTGATCGCCAAGTGTTTGCTTTGCAGCGTGGCGTGAAAGTCGCTCAGACCTTGCGTGCTGCTTTGGTGCAAACTGACCTCTTGTCCCAACGACGCGATGGAGTGTTCATAGACGCCGCGCACGGTGCGGCCGTCCAGCACGTCCAGGGGCCGGTCGACCAGATCGGTCATTTCATAAAGGGCTTCGGTGTCTTCGCCGATGCCGCCGAAACTGACCGCCAACAAGTCCGCGTCTTGAGCCAAGACATCATTGACGGCGATGTCACCGGCGTGAGTCCCGGTGAAGAAGGTATTCAGACCCGCGGCCGCTAAGAACCCGCTGGTGTCTTCGCCAAAGGTAAATTCAGTCGGCGGGTTGTCGGAACTGATCTTCAGTCGACCTTCATTGGTGATCGTGGCGGAAAGTCCGTCGATGTCATCGATCTGCTGGGCCACCGATTGCATCGTCGAATCACCGACTTGGCCCAACACACGGACGGTGATGCGGTGGTTGGAAATGACTTTGCCATCGGCGTCGACCAACGCCATGTCAAAAGTTCCGTTTTCGGGTGTGAACGGCAGGCCGGCCGATTCCAATGGCACGCCGGGTTCGCTGGCCGAATCGGACGTCAGATCGGTGTAGCCTTTGCGGCCTTGTCCCTGAGTGTGAATCTGGTTGATCGTCCGGATCAAACCGGACGCCATCGAATCCAAGTCACCGACGAATTCACCAAAGATACTGTCGCGGGCTTGCAGCGCGGCCCCCAACTTGCCGCCGGTCGCTTGCAGCGGTGCATCGGTTTCGATGATGCGAACCTCGGGACGACTTTCATTTTCGCTGTAGGCGGTGTAGACGTCCCGTGCGATGCCATTGGTGACCAAGTAATCGCCGCCGACGAATACGTTGACGTTGCCACTGGTTTGTTCTTGGAAGTTGATGTTGACGTACGTCGCCAATTCTTCGAGTGCTTGATAGCGTTCGTCACGCAGCCCCGTTGCATCGCTGCCGATCAAACCGCCGCCTTCGATCGTGGCGATTTCGACATTCAGTTCGGCGATGCGGTTGGTCAGCCGGTTGATCTGGTTGCTGATGTCATCCAGTTCGGTGTTCACACCCGCTTGGCGATCCAGCACTTTTTCGCGTGTGTTGTTCAGCTTCGACGCCAAGGATTGCCCTTGCAGAATGACGAATTCCCGCAGCGCCGAATCGGCCGGCTGGGTCGTCAATTCATGCAACGCGTTGTTGAATTCGGACAGCTGGAAATTGATTCCGTTGTTGTCCAGTTCGCTGGCGATTTCTTCCAGCTGTGAATACGCCTGGCCCAACGATTCGGCGCCGGCCAGCGCCGTGCCGGCATTGAACATTTGTTCGGCCAACGCCTTGTCGACCACCTGCGTGATGCCGGTCGGCCGAACGCCCTGGCCCTTGATCAACCCGCCCTGGCGAAAAGCACCGGCGGGCGTCTGTTCCAGACGCTGGCGGATGTAGCCTTCGGTGTTGGAATTGGCAATGTTGTTGCCGACCACTTGCAGGCCGATCTGCGCCGCCTGCAGTGCACCGTTGGACTGTTGGATCGTTCCGAATAGGCTCATCGATCAGGTTTCTCCCCTGATCGGTTTTCGGACGCGCAAGGCGTCGAACTTTATCCAATCCCTACAACCGGCCCCGAATCAATTGTTGATGATCGCGTCGGTGACCAGATCAACAGGGATGATGCCGTACAGACCGTCGGTGAAAACTTGCTGGACCCAGTTGTCGAACACTTGGATCGGTTTCTCGGGAACGATGATGACGTCGCCGTCTTGGACCCAAATTTCGTCGGCCGGTGTGGGGCGTTTACCCAACACGGCCCCGCGCAGGTCCAACATCGTGGAGATCAGACGCCAGTCTTGTGCCCGGCGGAAAATCACCACTTGTCGCATGTTTCCGCCCGGCAGGTGACCGCCCGCGGCGGCAATCATCCCCAGCACGGTCGTGGGCGTGTCGATTTGGATCCGCGACGGATTGGCGACTTGCCCCAAGACGTGCACGACATGGGGGGCCTGGCCGGTCAAAATCGGTTCCACCTCCAGACCGACCACGATACGGCTATAACGCAGATTGATCTCGCGTTTCAGCTGGCTAAGCGTGAATCCTTGAACACAGACGGCCCCCAAGCCGGGCAAACGAAGATTGCCGTCGGGCATGACGACCAAATCCAAATTCTGCTGATTGAATCCACCCTGGCCGGCGACCGCCGATCGGATGTCTTCGGCCAGCGTGTTGGTGCGGACCGGCGTGACGTCGATCGACGGTTCTTCGTAGTATTCCGTGTACAACTCTTCCAGCTGTTCGCGCAATTGCCGAACGGTCAGACCGGCGGCCTGGACTTCGCCCAACAACCGAAGCGTCAACGTACCATCGGGCTGAATCTGTAGGCCTCGGTCCAGAGTCCCGCGGACCAAATCAGGATCCTGTAACGATTCGATCAACACTTCGTCCCCGGGTGTCAATCGATACGATCCGCCGCCCTGTCGACGAGTCACCAGGTACAGCAAGCGAACTTGGTCGCCGGGTCGAAGACGGTACTGTGCCAGGTGCGCCGTCCTCGGTGGTCCGGCATACCCGCCGGGTCCGTAGGGTGCGAATTGCACCGGCCGCATGTCTTGCCAGCGCGACTCGCTGCCCCAGCAGTTTTGGCAATCAACACCCATCATGCAGTTGGGACATCCGCTGCCGGGCTGGATGCCACATGCGCCGCCACCGCCGTTTGCACAGGGACGATTTTGAATCGCAGCGCTGCCGGCCTCTGGTGGTGTCCAAGGCGTCGACGACTGGGCACACAACGTCGTCGCCATCAATATCGACAAGATCATCGCCAGACCGACGACGCCATACGTGCTGGGCCAACATCGCGCCGAAGGGCGGACGCCGAGAAGCGGTGAATGATTCGCCATAGGGATCACCACCACTTTCCGATCGCGTTGAACATCCGCTTTGCCGGCCCCGGTTCGGGAGCGGTGGATGCTGGGGGCATGGCGCCGGGCGCAACCAGTTGGCCGGGCGCGGCTTGCCGGTTTGCCGAGGCATTTACGTTCCCCGAAACGGCGTAGGGTTGAACGACGGCATTGGGCCGCATGGCCACCCGCGGGTTCATCGTGGTTGCCTGGTTAGGCGTGGCGGTCTGATTTCCGATCATCGCCGGCGTGCCGTGGACCACTGGGGGCCGAGCGGACAGGGAAGCGAATTCCGCCGGGCTGACGTGGACGACCTCGGGAACCGGCGATCCGGTCGCCGCTGCACCCGCGTTCTGCAAGCTTTGACGTGCGGCGATCATCCACTGACCCGCCGCATCCGTTTCGCCAGCTTGGTGCATCAGTCGTGCGATCAGCTCCGCCGATTCGGCCGATGGCTCGTGCTGATACGACTGCTGCAATGCCCAATGAGCTTCGCGATACAGACCGACGTCGATCAACTGGCGGCCAAGGTTCAACGCCAAGCTGGCATTCTGCGGTTGCCCCTGCAGCGCGGCACGACGCAGACAAAGGGCGACCGGCCCCGCCAACGTCGTTTCGTCATTGCGAGAAAGTGTCACAGCGGCCAACAGATCCAACGACCGTGCCGCAACCAGATGACGCGACGCCAAATCACCAAGCATGCGTCGCGCATGGTTCAAGTAGACGTCGGCCAATTGGCGACATGACGGCACGACCGCGTGCGAAGCATCCAGCCAAGGTGCGGCCACGCTGGTGCGATGCGAACGAATCAGGCGTCGCAACACGACCGGATCATCGGCCGCGTACGGGCCTACGAAGTCTTTGGCTTCGCGGATGGCATCGATTGCCTGGTTCAACTGCTGGACGTCGCGTGAAGAAGACGACTGGCAATCCAAACTTTGGGCCGCCTTGCGGATGGCCAACCATGCGTTGTCTTCGGCGCTGGCCCAAGCCCCGACACCGTAGTCTGCGGTCGCCTCGGCCAAAGCCATCGATGCGTCACGGTCCAGCGAAATCGATGTTCCGCTGGCCAGCCACGGGCGTGGCGACGTTGCGGGTTGGGTTTGGAAGACTTCCTGGCTTTGCGCTGCCGCGACCACTTTGTAACCAGACGTTGCACCGGAGCCTGGCACCGTCCATTGGCCCGATGCGTTGCTGGCGAATGTGCCCACTTGTTCGTCGCCGCTTGCCACAGAACCGGTTGGCAGCATCCTGGACCGCGGAACGGATTCCGACAGCGACGGTGGTACCGGCGGAGTCGCGTCCGTCCCCTTCGCTTGCACCGCGGGCAACCGCGCGGCTTTCATCGGTGCGGGCGGCTTCGCGGAGCTCGGTGAGTTTGTCGATGCCTGCGTTTGAAACAGCTGATCCATCGGTATCGGCGCTGGAACCGCCGTCGAGGGTTGAATCCCCAGACCTTCTGGCCCGGTGGCCTGTGTTCCGGTCAAACTGGTGGACGCATCGGTCGTTTTAACGAGTTTTCCCGGGCGTGGTATGCACTGCCATCCCTGCAGCGAACCGGCGGCTGATGGGCCGGATTGCTCCGGTGCAGCAATCTGTTGCACGAAAGGATTGACTTGCGGTGTTTCCGCGGCCGGCAGGGTCGACGGAATGATGACGGCCGACATCAAGCACGACCGCAGACGTCGACGTGACCGGCGGACAGCCGACGGTCGGTCCGCAGCGTTCTGCGCGGTGGGTCGGTTGGAACGATTTCGGTACGTCATCGGTGCTCGGTTTCATCCGTGAAACGCGACGAATCAGGCAGTGACCGGCTTCCGTGCCGCCCCCTCGATCGAACGCCGCCGTGCCGCCCCGTTGTCCGCGGGGCATCGGCGTACGCACTGAACACTGCCTCTGCGTCATGGTTCCCATCGGAAGAATCCGTCCAATGCTTCGGGCCAAACCGACCAGCCGACTTTTCGGACGCTGTGATCCATCGACCAGGTCGAATAACCGACAAAGTCGATCGCCGGATGTCGTCACAATGTGGGCCCGACCGTCCAAGGGATGAATTCGTGGTCGCCGATGCCCAGTTCTTCGCTGGACGTTTTCCGGCCGCTGGCAACGTCCAGCGAGAACTCAAAGATTCGCTGACCGACCTGGTCGACACTGTGACCGTCGGCAATGTCTCCCGCATTGACGTCCATGTCTTCGCGCATGCGGTGGAACAGATCGCTGTTGCTGGCGATTTTGATCACCGGCACCGGTTTACAACCGAAGCAGCTTCCTCGACCGGTGGTGAACAGTACAAGGTTGCAGCCTCCGGCGACTTTGCCGGTCACGCTGGCTGGATCGAATCCGGGACTATCCATGACACTCAAGCCGGCTCGGTCGATGCGTTGGGCATAGTCATAGACTGCTTGCAGGGTCGTGGAACCGCTTTTGCAGACGGCCCCCAGCGATTTTTCGGTGATGGTGGTCAGCCCCCCGGCCTTGTTTCCCACCGAGGGGTTGTTGTCAATCTGGCCGCCGAACATCGCCACGTGTTCTTTCCACCAGCGGATTTTATCCAGCAGTGCATTGGCCACGTCATCGCTGCGGCTGCGGTCAACCAACAAATGCTCCGCCCCGTACAGCTCGGTGGTTTCCGAGATCACCGCCGAACCGCCGCAAGCCACAAAGCGGTCGGCCGCGGCACCGACGGCCGGGTTGGCGGTCCAACCGGAATAGGCATCGCTGCCGCCGCATTCCAGGGCGACCGACAGATGCGATGCGTCGACCGGGGCGCGTCGGCAGGCGTTGGCCCGATCCAGGACTTGTTCCAGCAACGCATCGGCTTTTTCAATCGTCGCCCGGGTGCCGCCTTCCGTTTGCATGACGATCATCGGCACGCCATCGTCGCGGGTCAGTTGTCGTCCGTCGGGCCCGTACAGCGATACCATTTGATGGTGTTCCGCCAAATAACCGGCGGTTGTTTGTTCGCAACCCAAGCCGATCATCAAACACCCGGCGACGTTGGCGTGCCGCGCATACCCGGACAGGACGCGGCCCAGCATTTCGTGTTTCTGGCCGCCGTAGCGGAGGGCACAACCGGTGGTGTGCGTCGCGACAAAGACGCCATCGACATTCGGCCAGCGTGCCAGCCGATCATCGTCAAAACGTTTGAGCACCGCGTGGCAAACGCTGGCGCTGCAATTGACCGTCGCGATGAGTCCGACGTAGTTCCGGGTGCCGACCTTGCCGCCGGGACGGTGGTAACCCTGAAACGTCGCCCGGATCGGTGTCGGACGCTGCGGTGGATGTCGATTGTCGACACGGACCGCGATGCGATGGTCATCGGCCAGATTGTGATCATGAACGTGATCACCAACGCGGATCGGCTGCGTGGCTTTTCCGATCCGCTGGCCATACTTCCGGACATCGGTATCGGCATCGATCGGGGCGATCGCCATCTTGTGCCCCGGCGGAATACGTTGACAAACGACGATCGTATTTCCGGTCGAAGACGACGGATCTGCCGGTGGCGGAATCGCCACGCTCTGTCCGGGCATCAGCATTTCCGTTGCGATCCCCACGTTGTCGTCATCGTGCAACCGAACCAAGCGGGCTTGGGCCTGCGGAGTTGAGCTGCCCGATGGGTGATCGGTGTCGCCATTTGGTGGCACAAAGGTCATGGCTTCGAATTCCGCTGGGTTCCTTGGGGCTTCTTGTGGTTCCGTCGCGACGGGGGTCCGCCTATATTCTTCGACCCGTATGCAATGATTCGTTTCCGCGTCGCCAGGGTTCCGAGCCGACTACCGAACATGAAGATCCACGAATACCAAGGCAAAGAATTGTTTCGCCAGGCCGGCGTGCCGGTGCTGGAAGGCCAAATGGTAACGACGCCCGATGAGGCCGCGGCGGCGTATGACAAGCTGGGCGGAAAGATTGCGGTGGTCAAAGCCCAAATCCATGCCGGCGGGCGTGGCAAAGGCAACGTCATCGACAATCCCGATCAAAAAGGCGTCGTCTTGGTCAAGTCGGCCGACGAAGCCAAAGCGGCGGCGGCGGGCCTGCTGGGCAACAAACTGGTGACCATCCAAACGGGCCCCGAAGGCCAGACGGTCAACCGTGTGTTTGTCGAAGCCGGTTGCGACATTGCCCGCGAATTGTACTTGGGCATCGTTCTGGACCGTGCCGCATCACGCCCGGTCTTGATGGCCAGCACCGAAGGCGGTGTGGAGATCGAAACCGTCGCGGAGGAAACGCCGGAACTGATCTTCAAAGAACACTTCGATCCCGCCGTCGGACTGGATGCTTACCAAGTCCGCAAGCTGTGCAAGAAACTGAAGATCGAAGGTGCCGCGGCCAAGGCGGCCCACAAGTTCATGACCGCGATCTGTCGGTTCTTTGTCGATTTCGATTGCTCGCTTGCCGAAATCAATCCGCTGGTCATCACCGGCGACGGCGAAATGATCGCCTTGGACGCCAAAGTCACCTTTGATGAAAACGCCTTGTTCCGCCACAAAGACCTTTTGGAACTTCGCGACCTGAGTGAAGAAGAAGAAAGTGAGGTCCGCGCGGCCAACGCGGGACTGAGCTATGTCAAGCTGGAAGGCAACATCGCCTGCCTGGTCAACGGTGCCGGTCTGGCGATGTCGACGATGGACATCATCAAGTACCACGGCGGCCAGCCGGCCAACTTTTTGGACGTCGGCGGCGGGGCCAACGCCCAACAGGTCACCGAAGCGTTCCGGATTCTGTTGAGCGATCCGAATTGCAAAGGCGTCTTGGTCAATATCTTCGGCGGCATTGCCCGCTGTACGACGATCGCCAGCGCGTTGATCGAAGCCGGCAAAGAAGTCGGGTTCAGCGTCCCGTTGGTCGTTCGTTTGGAAGGCACCGAGGTCGAAGAAGGCCGCAAGTTGCTGGAAGAATCCGACATCGACGTCATCACCGCGACGGACCTGACAGACGCGGCGAAGAAAATCGTTGCCGCGGTCGCCTGAGCGGCCATTCGCCGCTTTCGCCCCTGAATCCGAACCCCGTTCATCGCCAACCGATTACCGCTCAAAGCTCTCTCTCATGTCCATCCTGATCGACAAGAACACCAAGGTCATCTGCCAAGGCATCACCGGCAGTGCGGGCAGCTTCCACACCAAGGGCTGCAAGGAATACGCCGGCACCCAAATGGTCGGTGGCGTCACTCCGGGCAAAGGCGGACAAACCGTCGAAGGTCTGCCGGTCTTTGACACCGTCGAAGAAGCCGTCGCCCAAACCGGCGCCGACGCGACGATGATTTTTGTCCCGCCACCGTTCACCGCCGATGCCATCTTGGAAGCGGTCGACGCCGGCATCCGGGTCATCGCCGCCATCACCGAAGGCGTCCCGGTGCTGGACATGGTCCGCGTCTATGAAAAAGTCAAAGCCAGCGATTCGATCCTGATCGGCCCCAACTGTCCCGGTTTGATCACGCCGGAGGAATGCAAGATCGGCATCATGCCCGGTTACATTCACCAGCGGGGCAAGGTCGGGGTGATGAGCCGCAGTGGAACGCTGACCTACGAGGCCGTTTGGCAAACCAGCAACCTGGGCCTGGGCCAGAGCACCTGCGTCGGGCTGGGCGGCGACCCGATCGTCGGCACCAATTACATCGATCTGTTCAAGCTGTACCAGGAAGACGACCAGACCGAAGCGATCCTGATGATCGGTGAAATCGGTGGCACCGCCGAGGAAGAAGCCGCCGCGTTCGTCAAGGAACATGTCACCAAACCGGTCGCGGCCTTCATCGCCGGACGAACCGCACCGCCCGGCAAACGCATGGGTCACGCCGGTGCCATCATTTCCGGCGGCAAGGGAACGGCCACCGAGAAGGTCGCGGCACTGGAAGATGCCGGGATTGTCGTCGCACCGACGCCCGCCACGATGGGCGAAGCGGTCACCGAAGCGATCAAAAAGCACAGCTGACCGGCCATCGCCCCGTCACCGCCTTCGTCGATCAAACGGACAGGCCCCGACGCAGTCCGCTGGCGGTGGTCGGCATGACCGGCCGGATCGCTACGATCCACCATCGCGGCGATCGACATACCGCCGGACGCCGGTTGTCGCAGGTGCCGCCGCAAAGTTGGATTATTTTGGAATGCTGTTTCCGTGGACGGCCGTCCCGCCATCCACGGGTTCGCTTCCAACGACCACGGCACGGCGTTCATGCCCGATACAGTTTCGGAAATTTCCACGACGCGTTTCGCCGCATCGCACGCCCTTCCCAGTGGCCAGGGCGAATCGCAGGATTCGTCCAGCAACCGCCACCCCACGGTGCCGGCCGGCCGCTGGACTGTCGCGTCAGTCGACAACGGCCAGACACCGTCGATCGCTGCGGCCACGACGACGCCCATCGCGGTCCGCTGTTTGTCGCTGGATGAACTGGATCCACAAGCCATCGATTCCTGGTCGCAGCTCCGGGAAGGCCGACCGGAATTTCAATCGCCGTTCTTTTCCCATCGTTTCGCACAAGCCGTCCAGCGTGCACGAGGCGACGTGCAGGTGGCGGTCGCCAGCCAGCGAAATCGAATCGTCGGCGTGCTGCCGTTTCATCGACGCGGCCGTGTCGCCTATCCGGTCGGTCGTTTCTTTAACGACGCACACCAACTGATCACGGCCAGTGATGTAACCGTCGATTGGATCGATCTACTGCGTCAACTGTCATTGCGATCCTTTGATGCCCACGCCATGACGGGCGTCAACGATCGCGACCGCGATCGTTTTCGAATGCGGACGGTGCGATCGTTTGCTTGCGAGCTAGGCGACGATTCGCGTGGCTACCTGAAGCGTTTGGGGCGTGATCACAAAACGATCGGACGCCAGCCTCAAAAAACGCGCAAGATGCAACGTGAAGTCGGGACGGTGCGTTGGGAACTGGACTGTCGCGACCCCGCCGTGCTGGACCAGGTCATCGCCTGGAAACGTGACCAGTACCGGCGGACCCACATCTTGGACCTGTTCAAACCCGACTGGACCCGCCGCATGATCGGCGACTTGCACAGCGACTTGGGTTCGAATGCCGCAGACTTCGGCCGCTGTTCATCGCGAGGACTGTTGAGTGTGCTGTGGGTCGACGGACGACCGGCCGCCGGGCACTTCGGGATGATCGAATCCGGGCGACTTCACTATTGGTTCCCCGCCTATGATCCGGCACTGGGGCGATATTCACCGGGGACCGCATTGTTCCGCGGCATCATCGAAGCGGCATCGGATCACGGGATCACGATGATCGACATGGGCTATGGCGAACAGCCTTACAAACGCAAACAAACCGATGCAGTGACCGAGGTTTCGGCCGGCTGCATCAGCCGTTGCAAGATCCATCGCGCCTACCGATTCTTGGAACGCATGGTGGTCCACGCGGCGCAGTCGATCCCGATGAAGGAATCCGTCAAGCGGATCGTCCGCGCGACGACCCCGGATGCCGGGATCGGCAAACTGCGATAAGCCAAGCTTTGCGTTCCCCGCGAATCAAGCCCACGACACCGGCGACTACATCACGCTGAAGTAGTTGTCACAGGCGAAGTCGAAGTACTCGTTCTTCAGTTCGACTTTGAAATCGTTGTACAGGCAATAGTTGCGAACCTGCAGCAACAGGTCACGCGGCTGGCAATTACGAAACGGTCGATTGACGGGCAAATAGTGCGTCTTGATCAGGTAATCGATCGGGCCGGGATCGTACGGGATCTTGGTCACCTTACACATGATCTCGAACAGTTTACGGAAGTCGGCTTCCGGCGGATTTTCGACTTCGATCTTGTAGGGAATCCGTCGCAAGAACGCGTCGTCGACCAAGTCCTTGGGTTCCAGGTTGGTGCTGAAGACGACCAGTTGATCAAAGGGAACCTGAATCTTCTTTCCGCTGGCCATGTTCAAAAAGTCGTACCGTTTTTCCAGCGGCACGATCCAGCGGTTCAGCAACTGATCCACGCTCATCTTTTGACGGCCAAAGTCATCGATGACCAGCGTGCCGCAGTTGCTTTTCAGCTGCATCGGCGATTCGCTGATGTTCGATTCGTTGTTACGAGCGACTTCCAGCATGTCCATCGTCAATTCGCCACCGGCCACGATGGTGGGCCGCTTGATGCGGACCCAACGCTGGTCGAACGGATCCTGTTTGAGCAACCCGGATCCCGGATCGGGCATTTCCAATTCATGGTTCATCGGATCGAAGACCCGCAGCACGTCGCCGTCGACATCGATCGCCCGCGGGATCCAAATGTATTTTCCGAATGCCCGGGTGACCCGTTCGGCGATGGACGTTTTCCCGTTGCCGGGGAAACCGAACAGGAACATGCCGCGTCCGCTGGCGATTGCGGGGCCCAAACGCAGCAACATCTTGGGATTGATCAGCAGGTCTCGGAACGCTTCCTGCAGGTTTTGCTTTTTCGGATACTGACCTTCGATCGTCTGTTTTTTGACACTGACGATGTAGTCTTGCAGCCGCACCGGACAGGACCCGTAGTAGGTGCAATCCGAGGCATGATTGCGTGCGATCGCACGTCCCGATTCGCTCAGGATATACACGTAATCGTTGGTCGCCGTCGCACTCTTGTACGCAACGTTCTGTTCCATTTTCAGCCGCGTCAAAATCGGCTCGATCATCCGGAAGGGCAACTTCACCTGATCAGCGATCTGGCGGCCGGGACATTCCCCGACGTTCAACAGATAGCGATAGACGATCGCTTCCAGCAGGGTTTCGTTGACGCCCGCTTCCTGCATCGTGGCCGGTTCGATGGGACGCCAAGGTTCGTCACGCGATGGCTGAAAACCCAACTTGGCGGCAGACGCTGCTTGGGCGGGTCGCGCCGTCGGTGCCGCTGGCTGGGTCGCGGCCGGCCGGGCTGTCACCGGCGGCCGGGTGGCAGCCGCGGGATTCGCCGCGGCGGGCGGCACAGGCGATCCCACCGGCGCCCGATCGGTCGGCAAGGCGGCCGGTTGCCTGGTTTGTGGCGGTGATGGCGACGATGACGCCGGGGTGGCACCATCGCTCGGCTCGGCCGCTTGTCCGCTGAGCGACTCGATTCTGGCCAACAATGCGTCCAGCTGGCTATCCGCATCGGGGGCAGCGGACGGCATTCCCGGCGCGGCGGGACGATTCGATGAACTCATTTTGCACCCATGGTTGGAATCCTTTCCGACTTCCGAATTTATCGGCAGGCATGGATAACGCCGCGACGCGGTGGGGGTCGCGCGTTTGCAATCCGAACAATCGGTACTTCTTGACACCCTTTTGCTCATCCCCGCCCTTCGGCGGATGGGGCAGTCGCCAGAGTGCCGCAGGGCGAATTGCGAAAGCTATGGTTCAGAGTTCGCATGGTCATGTCACGCCGACACCCAAGCCGCCGATCGATGCCTCCCACCACGTCCCGTACTCCTCAGCTGTCCCAGCGTGCCGAACAGGCGCGGTGGGAATACGCGCTGAGCGAACCTGCGCGGCGGATGATCGCCGAAGGAGCGTTGGACGGAAAAACCAGCCGGTCGATGTGCCGCTGGCTTGCGGCGGACCGCGAACTCGCATCGCGTGTGCTGCGTTGGTGCAACACACCGCTGTTCAATTTATCGACGCCGTTTTCCGACCTAGCCGAAGCCATCCAAACCCTTGGTTCGGCCGACATCGCGCGTTTGACGTTCTTGGCGGAGGTCCGCCGGCGGTACTTGCAGTGCAAACCGGCCGACGGATTTGACCCACGTCGGCTGTGGAGCCACAGCGTTGGGGTCGGTGCGGTATCGGCGATGATCGCGCGGACCTGTGGCGTCGATGACCCCGGCAGTGTGATGCTGGTGGGAACGCTTCACGACATCGGGGTCGCCGTCACGGCAACCCTGAACCCCTGGGAAACGGCGGAAGTTTTCGCGGAGGTCGACCGTCTTTCGACGATCCAGGAGGTCGAATTCGACCGCAACGGTTGGAGCCACGCACCGCTGGGCGCGGCGGTTCTGAAGCACTGGGAATTGCCCGACGCGGCCCAGTCGGTGGCGTTACGGCATCACGATGATTTGTCCGGCCAATCGCTGGACACGCTGGATCCGGTGCTGTGCTGTGTCGTCATTTCCAATTACCTTTGCTGTCGGATCGGGCGGGCAATTGCAAAAGAATGCACCTTGCCGACGCCGGCCGACATCGTTTTTCAGCGTCTGGACATCAGTTCGGACATGTTGATGCTGATCTGGCACCAGCTTCACGAAACGCTGGGAAACGCCGATCCGCTGGCAAAGTAGGCCGGCCGCCACGCCGGACCGGGTGCCCGGATGGCTGCGGAGGCCCCTGATTCGCTTTGGCCCCGCCAAAAGCGTGTTTTTCGGCGGTGCTTTGGGCTTGCCATCGCCGATCGGTTCGCCATACTTACGCCCTTTTAAAATTTGGCGAAATTGTTTCGAACGTGCTTGCGGACTCTGGCACGCGACCCGATCCGGTGTTTCGCCTGTGTCGATTCCGTTTCAAAAAACAAGCACCAGTCGACTGGAAGGTTGATCCTGCCATGGCAGACATATTGCAGGTCGAAAAAAGAACCAACTTGGGCACCACCGATTCCCGCCGTCTGCGTCGCAGCGGCCGGGTGCCCGCCGTGCTGTATGGCCACGGCGAAGGTAACGAACATTTGTCGGTCCCCACCGACGACGTCCAATTGCTGTTGCGTCATCACGGACGCACTGTGGAACTGAAGGGCGACGTCAACGAAACCGCTTTGGTGGCCGACATGCAGTGGGATCCGTTGGGGATCGAAGTGCTGCACATGGATTTGATGCGTGTCAACTTGCGGGAAAAGGTCGACGTCACCGTGGCACTGACCACCGTCGGCGACGCCCCGGGCGTTCGCGAAGGCGGCTTGTTGCTGGAAAACCTGCACGAAGTCGAAATCCGCTGCCCGGCCGGCGACATTCCCGAATCGGTTCAACTGGACGTCAACGGACTGGGCGTCGGTCAGCACCTGACCGCCGGTGATGTCATTCTGCCCGAGGGTGCCGAACTGGTCACTCCGGCCGAGACCACCGTGGTCCACATCGAGATGCCGAAGACCGAAAGCGAAGAAGTGGGTGAAGCCGGCGGCGGTGAACCCGAAGTCATCGCCAAGGGAGGCGAGAAGGACGAGGAGTGATCCGATCGCGGCTTGGCCGTTCGGCGTCGGCGGATGTTCGCACAAACCACCCGTCCGTCGCATCGCTCGGTCGATCGCCGCACCACACGATACATTGGCATCCCACCACATCCGGTCCACCACGCCGTAACGTCCAACAGCACGCATCGGTCTTATGAAACTGATCGTCGGGCTTGGCAATCCGGGCCGGAAATACCAGGGAACACGGCACAACGTCGGATTCGACGTCTTGTCCAAACTGGCCGGCTTGCTGGCAGCGCCGGGGGCGAAGACGAAGTTCGAAGGCGAAATGACCGAAGGCCACAGCGGCGGACAAAAACTGGTCCTGCTTTGGCCACACACCTACATGAACGCCAGCGGCCGCAGCGTCCGCAAGGCAAAAGATTTTTTCAAATTGGATGACGCCGACCTGCTGGTCGTCTGCGACGATCTGAATCTGCCGACCGGGCGATTGCGGATCCGACCACGCGGCAGTGCGGGTGGCCAAAAAGGGCTGGCCGACATCATTCGGATGTTGGGCGGCGAAGAATTTGCCCGCTTGCGGGTTGGAATCGACCGACCACCACCCGGTTGGCAAACGCCTGACTATGTGTTGGGTCGCTTCGATTCGCAGGAACAGTCGTTGATCGATCCGGCGATCGATCGTGCCGCTCGGGCCGTCATGGACTGGGCAGTGGACGACATGACGGCGGTGATGAGCCGATACAACGCGAAGGCTGATTGACCGAAAAGCCGCACAGACAACGAAACGATCCGGTGACGAATCGCCCGGCATCGAATCACTTTTTACGAGAGACCCCGAAAAGTGGCCAACAACACCTACGAAACCCTGTTGATCCTGGACAGCAACCACTACGCACGCGACCCCGGTGGCGTCGCAAAACGTGTGGAAGAAGTTGTCACGGCGGCCGGTGGTGAAGTTCACGTCAACCGACTGTGGATGGAACAAAAGCTGGCGTACCCGATCAACGGGCACCAAAAAGGCACCTATTGGTTGGTGTACTTCTCCGGCGAAGGCGACGTGGTCGCCAAGACCGATCGCGGATTCCACTTGGATGACGCCGTCGTTCGCCATCTGACCATCCGCTTGGATCCACGTTTGGTGGAACCGATCCTGGCCAACGCTCGCGGCGAACGCATCGTTGGGTCGGATTCGGATGAAGCGGGCGATTCGGAATCCGGCGACGCCCCGGCCCCGGCCGCCGCCGAAGCCCCGGCAGAAGCCTGATTCGTCGTTCCGCGATTCACCGTCACATCCCCCAAACCACAACAAGGAGACCTCGCCGATGGCCAGCTACAATCGCGTCGTCTTGATGGGCAACTTGACGCGAGACATTGACTTGCGTTACACGCCCGGGGGACGTGCCGTGACCGACATCGGTATCGCCGTCAACGACCGTCGTAAAAATGCCGAAGGCGAATGGGTCGACGAAACCACTTTCGTCGACGTCACCCTGTGGGGACGGACCGCGGAAGTCGCCAGCGAATACCTAAGCAAGGGCTCTCCGATCTTTATCGAAGGCCGCCTGAAACTGGATTCGTGGGAAAAGGACGGCAAGAAGAATTACAAACTGCGGGTCATCGGCGAACGCATGCAGTTGATCAGCGGACGTGAAGGATCCGGCGGCGGTGGCGGCGGTCGTCGTCCCGCACAAGGCGAAGCGTCCCAGGGCGGCCCTCCGCCGCAAAGTCATCGCGACGATTCCGGCCCGCCGCCCGGACGTGGCGACGCCCAGCCGACCGGCGAAGGTGCCGGATACGAAGACGCCGACATCCCGTTCTGATCGACTCGCCGCCCAAGGCCGACGAATCGAACCAAAACATTTCATTCATTCACCATTTCCATCACAGATCACGATCATGCCTGCGACCCGTCACAAGCAAACGTTCAAACGCCTGCCCAAGGGCGAAAACGGCGGCATCCAACTGTTGCTGATCCACAACATCGAACACCTGGGCAAGCAGGGCGACATCGTCGAAGTCAAACGCGGTTACGCGCTGAACTACCTGCTGCCGCAAGGCCTGGCGACCATCGCCAATGACCACCACAAGCGAATGGTGGAAAAGCACCGCGACAAGCTGCGTGCGATCGAACTGGAAAAGCTGAAGGAATGGCGAGACTTGGCCGACGAACTGGGCAAGCAGTCGATCACGATCGAAGCCAATGCCAACGACGAAGGTCACCTGTACGGCAGCGTTGGTCCGCACGAAATCGTCGACGCCCTGAAGGAAGCCGGCTTCACTTTGGCGCAAGACCAGATCCGCCTGGAAGGTCCGCTGAAGGAACTGGGTCTGTACACGGTCAAGATCCACTTGCACAGCGAAGTCGATGCCAGCCTGAAAGTCTGGGTCGTCCCGACGGTCACCGCCGAATCGGCCGAAGCCTGATCGCAAGCCGTTGGCCGTGTTCGTTTGCCCGGACATGCACCCGGACATGCACCCGGACGAGACACGCGTCGGAAAACGACACGCAGGGCGTTCCCCCGATCGCTTTGCGAAAGCATTGTCCTCCGCCCTCACCGGATCGATTCGGCTGGGGCGGACGATTGGTGAAGGTCGCCTCCGTATCTGATTCGCGTCAGCATCGGAGTGACCACCACTTCATCGTGATTTAGATTCGACGGTTCTAGGTTCGCGAAAGGTGAACCGGACACAATCACCACACTGCGGGGCTGTGGCGGAACTGGCAGACGCGCTGGATTTAGGTTCCAGTTTCTTCGGAAGTGCAGGTTCGATTCCTGTCAGCCCCATTTCGGACGCCTTGTCGCCGCGACGGACCCGCCGACCGGCCTCCTTCGCGGCAGGCTTTGTTGACCGCCGCAAGGAAAAAATCGCGGCGGCGTGATGCAGCCCATCGTTGCCGGAACGTCGCCGGCCTTTCAACCGCCGCCGATCGCAATGGGCACGGTGTGGATCTTTCGTCGCTGGCACCGGTTTGCGGCGCGGCGTGTTTGCTCAGCGTCGCCCCGCATCTGAACGCCAACGGCCCCGTCGCATGACAGTTTCGTGATTTGGCGAATTCGGGCCTCAAGACGAAGGACCGCCGTGACGGCCGGACGACCAGAACGCTGGCCGGCAAGACGTTTGACGGGTGATCGGCAACCGGTCTCTGGTTCCCCTTGACGCGCTCGTTGGTCGCATCCGCACGTTCTGGACCAGCTGTCTCATTGACCGTATTGCAAGACACAAATAAATTGCCCGCCAAAACATGACGTTTTACACGGGCATCTCCCTAACCCTCGACTTTTTTTAACGACCGTTCCCCAGAGAACAAACATGGCCAAAAAAGCAGCCTCCCAAAGACGCGCAACCGCACGGCGTAGCAGCGCCGCGGCATCCGACAAGATGGTGTACTACTTCGGCAAAACCAAGACCGAAGGCAAAAAGGCGACCAAGGCCGTGTTGGGCGGCAAGGGCAAGAACCTGGCGGAAATGACGTCGATCGGTCTGCCCGTTCCTCCCGGATTCACGATCACCACCGAAGTCTGTGACGCTTATTACAAAGCCGGCAAGAAGTTGCCAAACGGCTTGATGGATGATGTCCACAAGGCCGTCGAACTGCTGGAAAAGGAACTGAAGAAGTCCTTCGGCGATGATTCCAACCCGTTGCTGGTCAGCGTCCGCAGCGGTGCCGCTGTGTCGATGCCCGGGATGATGAACACCATCCTGAACTTGGGTCTGAACGATGTCGCAACCGAAGGCTTGGCCAAAGCGACCAAGAACGAACGTTTCGCTTACGACGCCTATCGCCGACTGATCAACATGTACGGCGACGTCGTCATGGGCATCGAACACGAAGCGTTCGAAGAAGCCTTCACCAAAATCAAGAAGAAGTACAAGGTCACCGAAGACACCGAGGTTCCGGCCGAGGGCTTGAAGGAACTGTGTGACGCCTACAAAGCCGTTTACAAGAAGGGCTGTGGCGAAGAATTCCCGCAGGACCCCATCACCCAACTGCAATTGGCAATCGAAGCCGTTTTCGGTTCTTGGAACGCCGACCGCGCGATCAGCTATCGCCGAATCGAAGCCGCCAAGGGCAACACGGAAATCGCCAACCTGATCGGTACCGCCGTCAACGTCCAAGCGATGGTGTACGGCAACATGGGTGATGATTCCGGAACCGGTGTCGGTTTCACCCGCGACCCGAACACGGGACAGAACAAGTTCTACGGCGAATTCTTGGTCAACGCCCAAGGTGAAGACGTCGTGGCCGGTATCCGCACGCCGCAACCCGTGTCGGAAATGGGCAAGTGGGACCGCAAGGCTCACAAGGAACTGATGGAAATCAAGAAGACGCTTGAGGACCATTACACCGACATGCAGGACATCGAATTCACGATCGAGAAGGGCAAGCTGTTCATGCTGCAAACCCGAACCGGCAAGCGGAACGGGATCGCCGCGGTAAAGATCGCATGCGACATGGTCAAAGAAGGCCTGATCGATGAAAAGGAAGCGGTCCGCCGCGTCCCGGCATCCGACCTGACTCACTGCCTGCTGCCCAGCTTCAAGCCCACCGCCCGCAACGCCGCCGACGTCCTTTGTCGTGGCCTGAACGCGTCGCCGGGTGCTGCTGTCGGCAAGCTGGCGTTCACCGCCGAAGAAGCCCGCAGCCGATTTGAAGCCGGCGAAAATGTCATTCTGGTCCGTCGCGAAACCAGCCCCGAAGACGTCGAAGGTATGTCGGCCGCCGTCGGTATCTTGACCAGCACCGGTGGTGCGACCAGCCATGCTGCAGTCGTCGCACGAGGTTGGGGCAAGTGCTGTGTCGCCGGTGCCGGTGACATTCACATCAACGAAAAGGCCAAGAAGATCACCGTCAACGGTCGCACATTGACCGACAAGGACACCATCAGCCTGGACGGGGCGACCGGTGAAGTGATGGCTGGTGAAGTCGAAACGCAAGAGCCAAAACTGGCCGGCGATTTCGCCAAGCTGATGACCTGGGCCGACAAGTACCGCACGTTGAACATTCGCACCAATGCGGATTCGCCTGCCGACAGCAAGCGTGCCCGCGACTTCGGTGCCGAAGGCATCGGGCTGTGCCGTACCGAACACATGTTCTTCGAAGCCGATCGCATCATTCACATGCGTGCGATGATCCTGGCGGAAACCGAAGATGATCGCCGCGCGGCGTTGAAGAAGTTGCTGCCGTTCCAACGCAAAGACTTCGAAGGCATCTTCAAAGCCATGAAGGGGCTGCCGGTGACCGTCCGTTTGTTGGATCCGCCGCTTCACGAATTCCTGCCGCACGACAACTCGGCACAAAAGGAAATGGCGTCGGAATTGGGCGTCAAGCCCGCCGAAATCAAGAAGCGTGCCGAAGCCCTGCACGAATCCAACCCGATGCTCGGCCACCGTGGTTGCCGTCTGAGCGTGACCTATCCAGAGATTCTGGAAATGCAGGTCCAAGCGATCGTCGAAGCCGCGATCAACAGCGCTAAGAAGAAGATCGATGCTCACCCGGAAATCATGATTCCGTTGGTCGGTACATCGGCCGAACTTCGCATCCTGCGTGAAAAGGTCGAAGAAACGATCGAAGCCACCAAGGCCGCCAAGAAGTTTGACGGGAAGTTGGACATCAAGATTGGCACGATGATCGAAATTCCGCGTGCCGCGTTGACCGCCGATGAAGTTGCCGAGTACGCCGACTTCTTCAGCTTCGGTACCAACGACTTGACCCAGATGACGTTCGGCTACAGCCGTGACGACGTCGGTGGGTTCCTGCCGGAATACATCGAAAACAAGATTCTGCAGATCGACCCCTTCCAATCAATCGACCAAACCGGCGTCGGCCAATTGGTGTCGATGGGCGTCGAAAAGGGCCGCAGCATCAAGAAGAATCTGAAGGTCGGCATCTGTGGCGAACACGGCGGCGACCCACAGTCGGTCCGCTTCTGTCACGAAGTCGGTCTGGACTACGTCAGCTGCAGCCCCTTCCGTGTGCCGATCGCACGCTTGGCTGCCGCACAAGCTGCCCTGGGTTAATTCCATCGGGTTGCGTCTGGCCCCGAAACCTCTGACGTCGTCGTTCCGGCGACGGGCGAGTCGGGGCAAACATAAAAGCTGAATCTCTAGGGCCGGTCGTCGCCATGACGAACCGGCCCTAGAATTTTATTCCAACGGTTTGGTCGTAGATCCCATCCGCATCCAAGCCCGGTTAGCCTTGCAGCCCCGACCATTGACAGGATTCGGTCGTTGCGATGCTTTCAGCGGTCGGTCGTCCCGAACCACCGATCCTTCACCACCACCGCGTCCATTGCGAAAACGGTTTTCAGCCATGTCCGATATTCACGCCCAGTACAACGACGTCGAAAAACTGATCGACGAAGAGAAATTCGAGGAAGCCATCAAGGGCTTGGAAGAGATCGTCGCGCAAGACGATTCGTTCGTCCTGGCACACTTGGCCCTGGCGCGGGTCTACACCAAGACCGGACAGCACGCCGAAGCCGTTCAGCACGGTGAAAAAGCATGCGAACTGGAGCCCAACGAATCGTTCAACTTCACCGCGCTCAGCGTGACGTACCAGCGTGCGTGGGCGGGAACGCAGGACCAGGAATTCATTCGCAAGGCCGAAGACGCGATGGCCCGTGCACAAACGCTGCAAATGCAGCAGTAGAAAGCCGGCGACCGCCCGGTCGCCAGAATGTCATTGACCAAGATCGGCCGCGTCGATAACTTATCGCGAAACGGCCACATGCTTTCTTCACGGTGACTGTAGCTCAGTTGGTTAGAGCGTCGGATTGTGGTTCCGAATGTCGGGGGTTCGAATCCCCTCAGTCACCCTCTTTTGACTTTCGGCCGTCTTTGCCCGTAAGTCCCACACCGGTTCGCCGCGGTGCGATTTTTCGGTGGCGGCCGTTTCTGGACGATCGCTCGCTGATCCATCCCTAGGTCACGACGCTTCCACAGCGAATCAATGGTGGCCACCGGTATGATGCGGGCGTTGGCCGCGAGTGAACCGCGTCTTCAATCCAGCGGGTCATCACCCCATGAAGGTCCTTATGGTGGGCACCGGCGAATACACGACCGGATATGTCCACGATCAAGCTTCCGATTCCGACAAATCCGCTGGTGTCGTCGCACTGACGGTATTCGACCTGCGACGCCGTGGCATCGTCGAACAAGTTTTGATGGCAGGCACCAACGGCCGAAAAATGCCGGGCATCCGCGATCATTTGCAACGCGTGATCGGTGACACCTATGCCGACCTAGATGTGACCGCACTGTGTTTTCCGGCCGATGATGTCGACCGCGATCCAACCGCGTACCAGCGGGCGATCGAAGCTCTGGATCCTGGGGATGTCGTCACCGTGTTCACCCCGGACGACACACACTTTGCCATTGCGATGGATGCGATCCGGCACGGTTGCCATGTCTTGATCGCCAAGCCGATCGTCCTGACCGTCGACCAGCACCAGCAACTGATCAGGGCCGCCAACGACGCGGAGGTTTTGGTGGCGATGGAAGTCCACAAACGCTGGGATCCGATCTATGCCGACGCACGAGATCGCATTCGAAATCTCGGATCATTCGGGTTCTTTCATGCCTACATGAGCCAACCCAAATCTCAGCTAGACACGTTTCGGTCTTGGGCGGGTCAATCAAGCGACATCAGTTACTACTTGAATGCGCATCACATCGATTTTTTGAACTGGTCGATCGGATCGATGGCCACCCCCGTTTCGGTTCACGCATCGGCGGCAACGGGATATGCCAAGGGGCGAGGAATCGACACCGAAGACACGATCACGCTGACCGTTGACTGGGCAATGAACGACGGCACGGCAACGGGCACGGCGGTCTTCACATCTTCCTGGATCGCACCAAAATCGGATGTGCATTCCCAGCAACGATTCTTTTACATGGGGCATCAAGGCGAGGTGACCGTTGACCAGGCCCATCGCGGCTATAGCGTTGCGACCGACGGGCGAGGTTTTCAATCGGTCAATCCGCTGTTCATGAAGTACACGCCCGATGCCCAGGGCCGATTCGCCGGACAAACCGGGTACGGGTATCGCAGCATAGAGGCGTTCGTGCAGGCCGCAATTGAAATTCGCCGGGGGCGGGCGACACCGGACGACTTTCACGGGCGACTGGCCACGGCAAAAGACACAATCAATGTGACCGCGATCTTGCAGGCGGGGCGCCGAAGTCTGGACACCGGCACGACGATCAATCTGGACTGACTCCATCACCGATGGATCAAGTCACGCGTCGGGCAAATCATCAGGAATTCGCTTCCGCGTTGACTGCGGGTCGCGATGAATCGTTTTGGGTGTGTTGGTGCCCGGGAAGATTCTCAATGCCCACCGCGATCCCAACACCGATCAACAATGCGGCGGTCAGCTTGCCTTTGTCGTGGTCATGGAATGCCACCTCGGGCAACAGGTCGGCCAGGGCGATTCCGATAAAAAAGCCCGCTGATACGGCCAGCCCCCACCCCAACAGTTCGGTCTGTGACTGCAGGGCAGACGTACCAACAAAAAAGGCCAAAGCACCAAACGGACAAGCGGTGGAAAAGACGAGATTGGCGACCGTCTGGGCCCGCGGCGACCAATGCTGTCGCTGCATCACCGATAGGATTGCGAAGGCGTCCAGCGGCTTGTGCAGTGCCACCGCCGAAAAAGTTCCCAGTCCGGCCAACCCCAACCATGCGTCGCCGGCATGGTCCGCCATCACGCTGCTGGCCAAAGCCACGCCGTCGATCAGCGTGTGAAGCGTCAAGCCGAAGAACATGCCGAACCAACCGAGTTTACGCCCGTCTTCCAAAGTCCCAGGCGGACGTGATGGCGGATCGGCGGCCGCCCTGTCGATCGCATCATGCCTGTCGATCGCATCATGCCTGTCGATCGCATCATGCCTGTCGATCGCATCATGCCTGTCGGTCAAATCGTGCCTGTCGGTCAAATCGTGCCTGTCGGTCAAATCGTGCCTGTCGGTCAAATCGTGATCGTGTCCGGTGCCCGGATCATCCCAATGGTCGTGTCCGTGGGCATGGCTATGGTCGTGTCCACCCTCGTGATGGGGCGACGAAACCGGACCGCCATGATCGTGGGTGTGGAACAGCCGGATCATCAGGAACATCGCGATCAAGCCGGTCAACGCACCGGTGCACGCGCGTGATGCCGACACCAACATCTCGGTCGCATGTGGCAGCATCGCCAGCAGCGCGATCCCCAGCATCAATCCCCCCACACCGCTCATCAGCAACTGGGTTCGCAGATGCGTCATGCGCAAAATCGCAGACAACCGTCCACCGATCAACGATGCAAAGACGATCACGACACAGTAGGCAATCAGCAGCGGCAAAGCGGGCATGGCGGTCCAGGTAGCGACAGGAAACGCCCACACTAAAAGATCGCAAATTGGTTGCCTATAGGACACCGCGACAATCGCCCCGCGGCAGCAAGCAATGATCGTCCTGGCATGTCAGCCCCCCCAGGTCCGCCATCGCCGGGCAAAGCAGCGTCAAACGTGTTAGGTTGCATCCATGGGCCCGAAATCGTTTCTTTGACCGAGCATCATGACGATGACGCTGCTGTACTACGATCCCGTTTACATGCAACATCGCACGGGACGTCATCCGGAATCCGCCGAACGCTTGCAAACCGTGGTTCGGCATCTGCACTTTGTCGGGCTGGATTCGTTGTGCGATCGGCCCGGCTGGGAACCGGCAAGCCGGCTGCAAGTCGAACGTGTTCACACGGCGGAATACCTGAATCGATTGTCCCAAACCCAGGACGCCGGGGGCGGATGGTTGGACGAAGACACCATCATGAGCGACCAGTCGTTGGTCGCCGCCTTGAAGGCGTCGGGCGCCGTCTGTGACGCGGTCGATCGATTGATCGCCGGTGACGCCAAAACGGCCATGTGCTTAAGCCGACCTCCCGGTCATCACGCGCTGGCCGATCGAGCGATGGGATTCTGTTTGATCAATCACGTCGCCGTTGCGGCACGTCAGGCGACGAAGCAGCATCAAATGAATCGAGTGATGATCGTTGATTTCGACGTGCACCATGGCAACGGGACCCAAGACCTGTTTTACGAAGACGAGCAAATTGCGTTTTTTTCAATGCACCGAAGCCCGTTTTATCCACACACCGGACGTGAGGATGAAACGGGAACCGGCCCCGCCTTGGGAACCACATGCAACGCGCCGGTGAAGTTTGGAACACCTCGGCAAACGCAAATGGAAACCTTTGCCGCCAAGCTGCAGGCCTTTGCAAGCCGACATCCGCCTGAATTGATCATCGTCAGCGCGGGCTTTGACAGCCATCGCAATGATCCGGTTGGTTCGCTCGGCTGGGAAACCGACGACTACCAGACGATCGCCGAAACCATACTAGATTTGGCTCACACTCATTGCGAGGGCAAGGTCATCAGCGTGCTCGAAGGCGGATACGACCCGACGGCGTTGTCCGACAGTGTGACGTTGTATTTGGAGACGTTCATGGATGATGAACATCGACGCGGTACGTAGGACGTTGGCCGTCCGTTCAGACGCGTCGGTTCATCCCGTGGTTGTTACGCTTGCTTTGATTCTGCGTCCGCATTCGCATCGGACATGTCCAGCGTAAAGATCAAGGTGTCATCGCCAATGATCCGCCGGCATTGAAAGCCGCGGTTTTGAAAGATGGTCCGCATTGCACGATTTTCCGTGGCGGTTTCAGCGACGATTTTTTGCAGCCCCCGTTGCTTTGCAATCTCCAGACAGCGGTCGGTCAGGATGGACCCCAGGCGTCTTCCCTGCCACCGGTCGTGAACCATCACGGCAAATTCGGCTTCATGATTTTCCGCATCGGCGACCAAACGTCCGACGCCGATCAAACAAGACTCACTGCCGGCGATGGCCGGATCATCGGACTGCGCCGGCGGATGGTATTCCGCCACAAGCGCGAGTTCGCGGTCGTAATCGATGAAGCAATAACGTGCCGCCATTTCGTGTTCGACTTGCTTGAACAGGTATCGGAACCTCAACCGAATCGTTTCCTGTGAACATGTCGCCAACATCCGTGTCCAAGCTTCTTCGTCTTCGGGCCGAATCGGACGCAACGTCACTTCGGTGCCATCACTCAGACGATCCGCACGAATCCAGCGATCGGGATAAGGACGGATCGCCAAATGTGGAAAATCGCCAGGCGCAATCGGCTTCCAATCGTGATCGACCAGGACTGTCGCATCCAACGCGATGGTTCGTGTGGGCGTCACCACCAACGGGTTGATGTCCAGTTCGATCACTTCGGGATGCTGGGCCACCATGTGGCTGATGCGTATCAATGCATCCTGCAGAGCATCCATGTCGATCGGCGGACGCCCACGGTACGCATCCAACATCGGACGACATTGCAATTGTTCCAACAGTCGCCGTGACAGCGATTCGCTAAGCGGCGGCAATTCGACCGCCGAATCTTGAAACAGTTCCGCGTCGATCCCGCCGGCGCCGACCATCAGTACCGCGCCGAACACCGGATCGCGTTTGGCCCCCACGATCAGTTCCCGGCCCAGCGGATCGACCAACATCGGCTGGACCGTGACCCCGCGAACCTGGATGTCGGGTCGTGCCTGTGCCGATCGTTGATGGATCGTCTGGTAGGCTTCGGCCACCTGTTCGGCGTTGCTGACATTCAGCACGACACCACCGACGTCGGTCTTGTGAGTCAATTCGGGTGCGTAGACTTTCACGGCGACGGGATACCCCATCGCATCGGCGACGGCAATTGCTTCGTTAGCGGATCGCACGACTTGCGGCATCGTGACATCGATCCCATAAGCCGCCAGCAGACGCTTGCTACGCAGTTCCGACCAAACTTGTGATGATTGTTTTTCCGCGGCATCGCCTTCACCGCCCAACAAATCGTCCACCGTCCGATCATCACTGACCACCACCGGCGGTGCGGCTTTGGGCGTTTCATACAACAGATCGTATCGGCGTCCGTAGTGCACCAAATGCCCAAATGCGGTGACCGCTTTTTCGGGACTGGAATACACCGCGATGTCGTGGTCATGAAGCCACTTCGCCCCGGACGCCGCTCGCGACCCGCCCATCCAACATGCGATCAAAGGCTTCCGGTGTGCTTTGGCAACATCCGCAATTCGCCGCGCGGTTTGATCCGGATCGGTCAGCGGTTGCGGAACCAGGATCGCCAACAAAGCGTCCACGCCGTGATCGGCCAGCATCACGTCGGCCGCTTCGCTGTAGTGGACCGGATCGGTGTCGCCAAAAACAACGGCGGGATTGTCACGCGACCAACCGCTGGGAAAAAGTTCGTCCATCGCATTGCGGCGTTGCGGATCCAACTTTGCAAGTTGCCCACGACATCGCATCAATGCATCCACGGCCATCACCCCCGGGCCCCCGGCGTTGGTCAAAATTCCCAAGCGTGAACCACATCGATTCGGGTAACGGGTCAACAATTCCGCACAGCCCCACAAGTCTTCCGCCTGATCGACACGCACAATGCCCGCGCGTGCAAACGCGGCGTCATACACCGCATCGATTCCCACCATGGCACCGGTGTGAGATGCCGCAGCGATCGCAGATTGATGGTACCGCCCCGCTTTGCATGCGATGATCGGCTTGTACCGAGTGAAGGCCCGCGCGGCCGACATGAAACGCCGTGCGTCGGCCAGCGATTGCAAGTAAATCACGATCGCATCGGTGTGCGGATCAAACGCCAGATGGTCGATCAAATCAGCCATCGTCACGTTCACCATGTTGCCGACCGACACGACGCAGGAAAAGCCGATTCCTTCGCTGGCGGCGCGATCCAGAATCGATGCACAAAAGGCGGCCGACTGTGAAAGAAACGCCACGTTCCCCTTTTGCACCACATCGGTCGCAAAGCTGGCATTCAATCCGACCGGTGGGCGAATCACGCCAAGACAATTCGGACCGATCATCCGCATCCGCGGATACTTGGCCAAAACGGTCTTCAGTTCGTCTTCGCGCCCGCGCCCTATCGGACCAATCTCTCGAAAGCCATCGCTTAGACAGATCAATCCGCCCACGCCGGCCTTGCCACACTGATCCACCACGTCGGGCGTCGCATCGGCGGGGGTGCACAGCACCGCCAGATCAACGGCGTGTGGCACGTCACTGATACGAGAAACACAATTCAGCCCATGGACTGCATCGTGGGCCGGATTGATTGGGACAACGGGGCCTGAAAAATCGGTACTGATCAGGTTGGCGATCACTCGTTCCCCGACACTGCCGACACGCGAACTGGCGCCAATCACAGCCACACTTTTAGGCGAAAAGATCTTGCGCAAAGGTCGAAACGGCATCTCGCAATCCGTCGGGCGTCGTCCAATCAAGCGGGGGCATCAATACGTCAAGTCTAACGAATCGCCGATCTGGAACGCGGCAAGGTTCTGACAGTTCCTTGTAACCGCGACGCTTTGGTCCGCCGGTCGCCTCCGCCCGCTGTCCCAACCGTTATCCTGTTGGCTTTCCCACCCCGCCTGAAACCCTTCCTTCGAATCTTGGGAGCCCAACCTGATCATGAGACTCGGCACACCGCCGGCGCTGAGAACCGCCGCCATTTTGGCCCTGCTGACCGCCACCGCCTTCGGCCATCGTCTGGCCACAGCGAACGACGACACCGCAAAGCGGCCAAACATCTTGTTTGTGTTTTCCGACGACCACGCGACGCAGGCCATTGGCGCTTACGGTTCGAAAATCAACCAAACGCCCCATCTGGATCGCATTGCCAGCGACGGCATGTTGTTTCGCAATTCGTTCTGCGCCAATTCGATTTGTGGACCGTCCCGAGCCTGCATCCTGACCGGCAAGCACAGTCACATCAACGGATTCCGACGCAACGGCAACCGTTTTGACGGCAGCCAAGTGACGTTTCCCAAGTTGTTGCAGGATGTCGGCTATCAAACCGCACTAATCGGAAAGTGGCACCTGGGGACCGACCCGACAGGGTTCGATCACTGGGAAGTCTTGCCGGGACAAGGCAACTATTACAACCCGGTCTTTCTGCAGATGGGTGGTGACCGCAAGCAATACGAAGGCTATGTCACCGACATCATTACCGAACAGGCGCTGGACTGGCTGAAGAACCGTGACGAGGACAAGCCGTTCTTGATGATGTGCCAACACAAAGCACCGCACCGAAATTGGTCGCCACCGCCACGTCACTTTTCACTGTACAAGGACACCGACGTTCCCGTCCCGGAAACCCTTTTCGATGACTATCAGGGACGAAGCGAACTGCTGAAAGAAAACGAAATGTCGATCGCCGATCACATGTATTGGCAGCACGACATGAAGTTCCAGGGCGAAAACCAGTTCCCCGAACACTTTGCATCCGGCATCATCAATCGCGAATATCAGCGAATGACGGACCAGCAAAAAGCCGCCTGGGACGCCGCCTATGGCCCGGAAAACGAAGCTCTGATCAAGTCGATCCGTGACGGTTCGATGTCCGAGCAAGACATCGTTCGGTGGAAATATCAACGCTACATCAAAGACTACCTGCGATGTGTTCAAGCGGTCGATGACAGCGTCGGTCAGCTGCTAAATTACTTGGATGATTCCGGCTTGGCCGAAAACACCATCGTGATCTACAGCTCCGACCAAGGTTTCTACTTGGGCGAACACGGCTGGTATGACAAGCGTTGGATGTTCGAAGAATCGCTGCAGATGCCTTTCATTATTCGCTGGCCCGGTAAGGTCAAAAGCGGCGTCGAATCCAAAGCGTTGATCCAAAACATCGATTACGCGCCGACGTTCCTGGAAATCGCGGGCGCCGGTGTCCCCGATGAAATCCAAGGACGCAGCATGGTGTCGATGCTGAAGAACGAAGGCAAAGCGACGTCCGATTGGCGCGACGCGATCTATTACGCGTACTATGAAAATGCCGCAGTGCACAACGTGCCGCTTCACGATGGCGTCCGAACGGATCGGTACAAGTTGATGTACTTCGCCCGCACTCGCCAATGGAATCTGTTTGATCTGCAAACGGATCCGCTGGAACTAAAAAGCGTGCATGACGATCCGCAGTACGCATCGATTTTGCTGGCGATGCAAAAACGGTACTGGGATTTGCGTGTTCTGTACGACGTGAACACGGCGACCATTCCTGCGACCCGCGGCACCGAAAAATGGTGGGCCGATCGCTTTCAATCGCAGACACGCCGTGCATCCCAGGGCAACGCGGACCTTGCCTTCATCGGCGATTCAATCACGCAAGGTTGGGAGGGCGCCGGCAAAAAGGTGTGGCAGGAATTCTACGGTGACCGAAGCCCGATCAACTTGGGAATCAGTGGCGACCGTACCGAACACGTGATTTGGCGTTTGGACAAAGGCAAGGTCAACAAGTTGAACCCGAAGGTGGCCGTTGTCATGATCGGCACCAACAACACCGGTCACTTGATGCAGTCGCCCGATCAGGTCGCCCAGGGCGTGACGGCCATCATCGAAGATTTGCGACAGCGTTGGGCGGACACCCAGATTCTGTTGTTGGGAATCTTCCCACGGGGCGCGGCCCCATTCGATCTTTATCGTTTGAACAACATTGCGATCAACGATCGAATCCGCAAACTGGCCGATGGTTCACACGTGCACTATATGGATATCGGTGACGTGTTCCTGGAATCCGATGGCACAATCAGCAAGACAATCATGCCCGATCAGTTGCACTTGAGCGAAGCGGGTTATCGGCTTTGGGCCGAAGCGATCGAACCCAAGCTGAAAGATCTAGGGCTTTGATGCTTTGACTTCAAAGTCAATGCTGGACTGACCGTACTTCTTGCCGTTCAGATCCTCCATCGTCAATTCCAGCCGGTATTTGCCGGCGGTCAGCGCGGTGGGGATCTTCATGCCATAGGCAATGAAGTAGTCACGCAGATAGTTTCGCGACACTTGCTTGTCGGCCGGCAACAACTGGCTTAGCACCTTGCGGTTATCGGCGTTGTAGATCGTGTAGCTGCCCTGGAGATGCGTCTCGTATCCTTCGCCGACTTGTTTGGCGGTGAAGTTGTCCACTTCACAGTACAAGATCACGTCGGCCTCGGGCTTGAAGACGGCTTCATCGAACTCCTTGTACTGCCCGTACCAATCGACGGCGGTACAGAAGGCCATCGATTTAACTTCCAGCGAATCGGTCGACGCTGCCAAATGCTTGATGCCTTCGCGCATTTGTGGCAGAGCCGAATGAAAGCGTCGGCTGGGGACCGGATGACCGGCCGGATCGATGATCGTCCACAAACCCATCAATTGGTGACGCAGGTATTCCTGTTCCTCGCGGGTCAAGCCCTCGATGCCTTCGACGGCCGCATCCGGTTTGCCGGCCAAGACCATCAGGTGACGGGTGATGATTTCGCGACGGTGTTTCTGGGCTTCGGTTTCATCATCGGCGGCCTGGCCCAAACGCCGAATCAACATGTCATACAGGGCGTCGTCGGACAAAAGGGCGTTGCTGACTTGGGCGACCGCAGACTGAACGGAATCCGCCGGGTTCCCCGACTTCTTCGCTGGTTCCGGCATCGGCTGGCTGACCACCGCCAGTTCGACTGAATCGACGCTGTCTTTGTCATCCACCGAACCGACCGGCTGAACCGACGCGGTTGCCGAAGACGCCGGGGCGTTTTCGACCTTGACCAACGACTCCGGTGCAACGACCGGATCAGGTTTGGGCGCAGTGTTGTCGGCCTGCGGCGGTGACTGTACAACCATGGTCGCGGCGGCCTGCGTGCCGGGCGACACGATGCGAGTCGTTTGCATCGGCGATGGGGTGCGTCGTGGCTCCGGCAAGTCCACCGGATCGGACATCGCCTGCAGCAACAAGTCGTCGATCGACGCCGGCTGGCTGGTTCGATTGGCGTCACGAACGGCCAAAGTGATCAAGTGACGCAAAGCCTGTTGTTGAATCTCGGGCGGACTGTTGGCAAAAGCGTCCAGCGCGTTTTCGGCTTCGGCAGCCTTTTGGTCATCAGCATTCTCAGCTTTTTCGGCTGCCGCGACCTTCGACGACCTATCGTCGGTGGTTTGCGTTGCCACCGAATCATCGCCGGACTCGGGCGAGCTTTCGGCGGTCGATTCGCCTGAAACTTTGGCGGTCGCGGCGACCTTTTTCTGGGCATCGCCTTGAGTCAGATCTTCGACAATCTGGTCGCTCAGACGCATCGACGTGGCCGTCGATTCCGATGGGGTCTTCGCATCCGGTGTGGTTGGCGTTGCCGTTGCGGCTGCGACTTGTTCGGCCGGCGGTTGGCCAGATTCTGCTTCGCCGGTCGGGGCGGGTGCCGGCTTTGCCGCCGCGACTTTGCTCTGGGGTCGCTCGGGTTTTTGGTACAGCAAACGCTCGGTACGCCGAGTCCCACTGGGGGCCTTATTGGCCAGCTCGGTCGTGCTTTGCGGCGCAACGCTTTGTTCGGCCACACCAGTCGGTGACGCGGGTGATGCCGTTGTGACGGATGCCGTTTTCATCGGCGGTTCGGCCATATTGGCCGACGCTAGACGGTTCTGCGACGTGCCGGGTGCTTCGGCAGTGGTTGCGGCTGCGGCTCCGGCGGCTTTGGCCAGACGCTGCGGTGGCGGCTCGATCGCCGGCAGATCGCCGGTAGGTTCAGCTTTGACCTGTACCCAGCCGCCCAAAGGCCGAGTTCCGCGGCATCCCGATAGGACGACGACGATCAGAATCAAGCACCAGTGAAGGTGATTCGTGGTGGGGCGAGCGTGCATCCTTGCCTCGCTGGCGTTCGACATACGGAGTGTTTGTCGCTCACCCTAGGAATTTGTGGTCACCTTGAGCAAGATCAGTTCGCCACGCGCATGGGGGGCATTCGCGGACGCCCCCGATGTGAGGTCTCGGTGAACGGAGACCTCAAAAGCCGAGGCTCAAGAAATCCGCGTGTCCTTAGAAACGGTGCCCGCGTCGCGGCCCGTCTTCGGTCAGCGTCAGGATCTCGGGACCGTCTTCGGTCATCAGAATGCTGTGTTCGAACTGTGCCGAAGGCTTGCCATCCTTGGTTCGCACTGTCCAGCCATCGGTTTTATCGCTCTTGGTGTATCGAGACCCGGCATTGATCATCGGTTCCACCGTGAAACACATGCCCGGGTGCAGTCGATCGATGCGGCTTTGTCGGTTCGGGAAGTGAGGGATCGATGGATCCAAGTGAAACTGTCGTCCCAGGCCGTGCCCCACGTATTCGCGAACCACGGTGAAACCGCGGCGATGAGCCTCGGGGACGATGGTTTCGCCGATCAAGGCGACGCGACAACCGGGCACCAGGGCTTCGATTGCCAGGTACAAGCAGTCGAACGCACACTGCGTGACACTGCGTTTCTCCTCATCGACCTCGCCGATCAAGAACGTCTCGCTTTGGTCACCGTGCCATCCATCGACGATGGTCGTGATATCCACGTTGACGATATCCCCGTCCTGCAGCACGTAGTCGTCGGGGATCCCGTGACAGATCACCTCGTTGACGCTGGTGCAACAACTTTTGGGATAGTTCTGGTACCCCAACGTTGCCGGCTTGTGCCCGTGATCGTGAGTCCACTCATAGACCATGCGATCGATTTGCCCCGTAGTGATGCCGGCTTTGACATGAGGGCGGACGAAATCCAACAACTGGGCATTGACGCGACCCGCTTTACGCATCGCGTCGCGTTGGGCTTCGGTCAAAATCAATCGTTTTTGCTTTTTCAGCATGCGACGTTGAGATGGGAAAAAAGACTTTGGGAACGTTGAACAGGGAACGCCGCGGAAATTCGGAGACGGATCAGGTAATCGACGGCCAAATCCATCCAACCAGCGGTGCCGACGGCATGACGAAGCGCGGCGTGACGGAGCACAGCAAAACCAGGCAAAAACCAGACGCAGCAAAACGGAGCACAACACAACCGTGGGGCGGCGTCCGGCTGGGATCACAGCCTGGTCGGCCATCCGGTCCCCAGTTTAGTGGTCTGGCACCGAACCGACCGATGCCAAGATGCCCGAATCGACGACGAATTGGACTCGCAAAGGCGTCGGACGATCTTATCAGCGTCAGGATCGAATCCCAAGCGTTACCGCCAACGGACCGATCAAAACGCGGCTGAAAAGCGGGCGGCGGACAGAACTTCGTCGGAATCGCCGGGTTAAAACGATTGCTTGGAGGCAAACGTCCCGACGAGCGACGGCTTTGTGCGTGTCGACCGTTTTGGGCCGTTTACCGGAAAAATCCCGATTAGTATGCCAATTCGCCCCCAGCGATTGAAACAATCGGAATGTGGATGCCGGCCGGCCCCTCAACCGGCGGGCTACCCGATTGACCAAGCGGGAAAACCAAACGGCTCAAGGACGGGTGCTTTTCCATGAATCAATGACCTGAACGGGCGGCAAATCACCTTGCCTGCCCAATGACTGGTTTTCGAATCGGCTTTTCGCACGTCACGGCTTTTGAAACTCGACAGTGGACCGACCCACACGATGACCCAATCTCCTATTCGTCGATCCTTCACCACGTCTTGCCGCCCGGTCGCTTCGCGTCGGCCAAGGCGTCTGTTGGCTTTGATCGTCTGCCTAGCCGTGGTGACCACCGCGGGCTCGCCCACGAGCGCCCAGGACACCGCCACGCCGGATTCCGAATCGGCACCGTCGGCGGACCAGGTCGCGGACGTGGCAAAGACCGAATTCGTTACAGGCAACGCGTCACCAGAAGCGGCCGACAATAACGCGGTGGGTGAAACCGATGCTTCGCAAGTCGCACCGGCCGGCACCCCCGCACAAGTCCAGCCGCCGACGTCCCCCGAAGCACAACGCAGAGCGGCCGAAGCGCTGATGCGTGCCGACACGCCCGAAGAAATCATCCGTCAAGCGATCGCGGCGGCGGGCCCCCAGCTTTCGTTCAACTTTAACGGCACACCGTGGCGTGACGTTCTGCAGTGGTACGCCGATGAGGCGGATTTGTCGCTGCAAGTGAATCAGTTTCCGCCGGGATCGGTCAGCTACATCGATCCGACACGGCGGTATTCGATCAACGAAAGCCTGGATCTTTTGAACCGCTTGTTGTTGGACAAAGGTTGGGCCTTGGTCCGTCGCGGACGCATGCTGACCGTGATCGACTTGGAAATCGACAACGCGGACAAACTGATCGCTGAAATCAGCGAACAAGTTTCTCCTGACGACTTGGCCGGCCGCGGCAGCAGCGACATCGTCACCACCTTTTTCTCGCTCGGCGGGATGACCAGCGACGCGGCGGATCAAGAATTGCCACAACTGATCAGCCCCTTCGGCGACATTGTGATTTTGGAAAGTGCGGGTCAGGTCCGCGTGACCGATACGGTCGCGCGTCTGCGGGCGATCCAAAAGGTGTTGGAACAAGCCAACCAGACCAACAGCAGCGTCGTCGAAATCCGACTGCAGCATCGTGGTGCCGAGGAAGTTTTGGAACTTGCCCGTCCACTGTTGGGCCTGGAACCCGGCGAAAACACGAACGACGAAATCCGCATCTCGCTTGGCCTGTACGGTGAACGCATCTTGGCCTTTGGAAGCCAATCCAAGTTGGCCCAGTTGCAATCGATCATCCGGACCGCGGATCAACCGATGCCCAACGCCGATGGGGCCGACGACGCCGAAATCAGCCTGCCTGTTTTCCGCACGCACACCGTACAAGCGGCGGAGATCAACACGGTGTTCGACGTGCTGCAAACTCTGTTGGCCGGCACCCCGGACACACGTATCGCGGTGGAACCCAACAGCAATGCATTGATCGCTTGGGCTCGTCCGGAAACTCAACAGTTGATCGGTGAAACGATTGCCGAATTGGAAGGCAACGGGACCGAGTTTGACATCATCGATCTGAAACGCTTGGAACCTTCCCAAGCCCTGCTGACGATCAATAAGTACTTCGGCATCACCGAGGAAGGCGGCGAAGGACCGACTGTCGACGGCGACCCGGCAACGGGCCGCTTGTGGGTCAAGGGGACCCGAGCCGAGATCAATCAAGTCCGCGAATTGATTGAGCGTTTGGAAGGCGATCAGTCGGCCGGCATTTTCGGCGACAAAGTTCGTGTGTTGCCTTACACCGGACGGGCCGCCGAGGACGCGCTGCAACAATTGCGAACCCTGTGGCCGATGACGGGTCGCGACAACCCGATCCGCACGATCACTCCATCCAGCAACAATGGCAATTCCGGCGGCTTGCAAGAACGTCGGATTCGCCGAGCGGATGAATCCAACACCAGCTATCCAAACTCACAGACTCGCAACGATGTCCCAACCGATGCAAGGTGGAATCATCGGTCGGCGGACCAGCCATCCTTCGTTTACATCACCAACCCGGTTCAACAAACGGACGAAGACAACGCCGACGACCGGAACGGGGCAGCGGAATCCGATCAGCTGACCGCCGCAGAGGAACAGGATCGTCTGGGACTGGGGTCGGACATCGTGATCCAGATGACGCCCAATGGATTGATGATCGCATCGGACGACGCCGCCGCACTGGATGACTTGGAAGCCTTGCTGGAAACGATCACCCAACCGTCGATGGCCGCATCGGAAATGCCGACCATCTTTTGGCTGAAGTACATCAAAGCAGATGTCGCCGCAGAATTGGTTGCCAGTGTGATGGGCGGTGCCGAGTCGTCGCTGACATCGATGGCTGATTCGGCGCTGGGCAGCCTTGGTGGCGGAATGCTGGGCGGCCTGATGGGCATCGGCGGAAGTGGATCGGATTCATCCAGCAAAAGCATTCTGACTACCTCGGGATCGGTCAACATCGTCGCCGACGCGCGGTTGAACGCCCTGATCATTCAAGCAAACGCGACCGACCTGGCGTTCATCGAAGCGATCCTGGCGAAACTGGATGTCGAAGAAAGTCCCGAAGACATCGAAACCGTGTTGAAACCGGCCCTGATCCCGGTCATCTATCAAGACGCCAATGATGTGGCCGAAATCATCAAAGCTGTGTTTGCAGAGAAGTTTGCCGAAGAACAAAGTGGTGGCGGCGGCGGCGGACGCGGCGGCCAGCCCAACCCGGCCGACTTCATCGCCGCACTGCGTGGCGGTGGACGGGGCGGACGCGGTGGTTCCGACAGCGCCACCAGCGAACCGACCAAGATGAAAATCGCCGTCGACGCTCGCAGCAATTCGCTGGTCGTCACCGCAACGAGCCAAGACTTGGCTGAGGTACGACAATTGGTGGAAGCCCTGGACGACGGCAGCATGGAGACCGAGGAAGTCGCCGAAGTCTATACGATGGACGGCGCCACCAATCCCGAGGTCATGCAAAAGGCCATCGAACAGTTCTTGGGTGAAAAGGAGGCCGAAGAACGGGCCAACAGCAATAACAGCTCATCCAACGGCGGCAGCGGAACCTCATCCGGCGGATCATCACCCGAAGATATTCGGCGACGCATCGAAGCTTTCCGATCTCGTTTCGGCGGCGGTTCCTCCGGCGGATTCGGTGGCGGCGGTGGTCGACCAGGTGGATTTGGCGGCGGAAGCACCGGCGGATTCGGCGGTCGTCCGGGCGGTTTCGGCGGCGGCGGCGGCGGACGTCCCAGCGGCGGAGGCGGTCGTGGTGGCCGATAGGCCCAAACTTTTTAATCGTTCGATCGTTTCCCCGACGTCGCGATAGGCGACAATGGACGGTCCCACCCTAAACGATCCGCTGACGCGGGCCCGCCGGACATGGGCTCCGCGTCCCCACGACGCGGATCACTGACATTCGGATAACGAAGATGATCATGCACGCAGGCGAAATTCTTAAACGTCGAGGACTGATTTCCGAAGAACAGCTTCGCCAGAGTGCCGCCGACGATTCCCCCAGTGTGCTGCAAGCAGCGGTGTCGTTGGGATACGTCGATGAACGGGACGCTCTGAGTGCCGTGGCCGAAGAAGTGGGCCTGGACTTCGTCGATCTGCGTCTGCACGAAGTCGATCTGTCGGCGCTGGAAGGCTTTCCGCAAAAGCTGATCTATCGCCAGTCGTTGTTCCCGATCGGCTTCGAAGGTGAATCGATCGTGGTCGCCACGTCCGATCCGTTCGATCTTTATCCGCTGGACGAAGCCAGCGCCGCGACCGGTCGCAATGTCATCCCCGTCGTCGCCGAACGAGGCGAAATCGCGCGGCTGATGAAAAAGCATCTGGGCGTCGGCAGCGAAACGGTGGAAAACCTGATCGCCAACGTCGGTGACGAAGACGACGTCGAACTGCTGGAAGAAATCGAGACCGACGGCAGCGAACTGAGCGAAATGGCCCAGGAGGCCTCCGTCGTTCGCCTGGTGAACGAAATCTTGATCGAAGCGATCGAAACGCGAACCAGTGACATTCACATCGAATCACAATCCGACGGTCTGGTCATTCGGTACCGGATCGACGGCATCCTTCACACACAACCCGTTCCACCGGAGATCAATCGGTTCCAAGCCGCGATCATCAGCCGCTTGAAGATCATGGCGCGGCTTAACATCGCCGAAAAACGATTGCCCCAGGACGGACGCATCAAGTTGCGGGTCCACGGACGCGAGGTCGACATCCGGCTTAGCGTGATCCCCATGATCCACGGCGAAGGCTTGGTCATGCGGGTGCTGGACAAGTCGTCGATGGTGTTCGACTTGCAAGGCTTGGGGATGTCCAAGGAGATCTACGGTCGGTTCAGCGAACTGATCCGTTTGCCCCACGGCATCATTCTGGTCACCGGGCCGACCGGTTCGGGTAAAACGACGACGCTTTACAGCAGCCTGCTGGAAATCAAGAGTCCTGAGAACAAGATCATCACGACCGAAGACCCGGTCGAGTATCAATTGGACGGGATCAACCAGATCCAGGTGCATTCCAAGATCGGCCTGACCTTTGCCGCGTCGCTGCGGAGCATTCTGCGGCATGACCCCGACATCGTACTGGTTGGGGAAATCCGCGATCTCGAGACCGCCGAAAACGCCACCCAGGCATCGCTGACCGGTCACTTGGTGTTCAGTACGCTGCACACCAACGATGCCGCCGGAGCGTTCACACGAATGGGCGACATGGGCGTCGAACCATTCCTGGTCGCCGGAACCGTCGAAGGCGTGATGGCCCAGCGTCTGCTGCGTCGCCTTTGTGTCCACTGTCGCGAAGAATACCAACCGCATCAGGCGGATCTTCCCAGCGATTTCCCGTTCGACGCTTTGGAAGGCCGCCCGCTGTATCGTCCGGTCGGTTGCCGCGAATGTCGCAACGTCGGCTACACCGGGCGAATGGGGATCTACGAATTGCTGGTGACAAGCGAAGCGATTCGCGAACTGGCCCAAGAACGTGCCAGCAGTTGGGACATTCGGCGACAAGCGGTCAAGGAAGGAATGCGAACCCTGCGGATGGACGCATGGGACAAAGCCGTCGTAGGAACCACCAGCGTGGACGAAGTCTTGCGTGTGACCAAGGGCGACGCCATCTGATTCGTCGACGATCGTTCGATCGTCTTTCTTTTCATCGACACATTCCTTTCCCAACCCCCTGACTGTTCGCGATGCCGACGTTTGCCTACACCGCCCGTGACATGTCGGGAAAATCGATCACCGGTGAAGTGGAAGCCGGCAATGAACGTGAAGCCAGTTCCATCCTGGCCGAAAAATCGTTGTTCCCCGTCAGCATCAAGGACGCCAAGGCCGGTGGTGCCCTGACATCGTTGACGGTCGGATCCAACAAGAAGGTCAAAGGCCAGACGATGGCGACCTTCTATGGGCAACTGGCGTCGCTTCTGCGCAGTGGCGTGCCCATGATTCGCGCACTGAACGTGCTGGCCGATCAATCATCGACGCCGGCACTGGGCGAAGTCCTGAAGGACATCCGCAACCGTGTCGAAGACGGGGAACCGATCGGCAATGCGATGGCGCGCCACCCGAAGGCGTTCAGCGACATGGCAGTCAACATGGTCCGCGCGGGAACCGAAGGCGGCTTTTTGGAAGACGCTCTGGACCGCGTGGGGACGTTCACCGAACTGCAGGAAGACCTGAAAGGGCGAACCGTCAGTGCGATGGCGTATCCCGTTTTCCTGTTCTGTGTCGGCACCGTTGTCGTCACGTCACTGCTGGTCTTCTTTGTCCCCAAATTCGATCAACTGTTCGCCCGCTTGCGTGAAAAAGGCGAAATGCCGGCGATGACCGAAGGCCTGCTGGCGTTCAGTAACCTGCTGCGAGACTACGGCTGGGTCATCCTGATCGCTCTGGTGGTTGTCGGTGTATTGATCAAATTGAAATTGAACACGGATTCCGGCAAGGACACGGCAGACAAGGTCAAGCTGAAGATTCCCGTGCTGGGCGGCATCCTGATGAACCTGGCCGTCGCGCGGTTTTGCCGCGTGTTGGGAACCTTGCTTGGCAACGGGGTGCCGATCCTGCGTTCGCTGGAAATCAGCCGATCTGCGACCGGCAACCGGCTGCTTAGCAAGTCGATTGCCGATGCGACCGAGAACATCCGCAGCGGCGAAAGCCTGGCCAAACCACTGCGCAGCAGCGGCTATTTTCCGATCGCCGTGGTGGAAATGATCAGCGTGGGCGAAGAAAGCAATTCACTGGACACGGTGTTACCCGAGATCGCTGATTCGCTGGAAAAACGCACCTTCCGGCGTCTGGACTTGTTCGTCCGCCTGTTGGAACCCCTGATGCTGCTGATCATGGCGATTTTGGTTCTGGCCGTCGTGTTGGCGCTTCTGGTTCCGGTGCTCAAGAGCAGCACGTCCATCTAGACGAAGCACAAACCTTTGCACCCGAACGACACACCGAGACAAATTCGGCCGCGTGGGAATTCAAGCTCAGCGATTTGGCGAAACAATTTCAGCGATATTGCTCGTGGCAATTCGCACAGGTCTTGCTGATTTCGCCGACCGCGGATCGAAGGTCGCCCCATCGATCTTGCCGAACCGCTTGTTTGACCGATCGCCCTGCATTCGTCATCGCTTCGGCTAATTCGACGTAGTCGGGGTCATCGGCTTCGTCCAAGCCCTCGCGTGTCAAAACAACCCCAAGTAACGCGATCAGATCGGCGTTGCGAGACGCCACCTCGGCTTCTTCTTTGGCCGTCGCCACATCCGATGTTGCGTCAGAAAGATCGTCCAGCAATTGTTCGGCGTACCTCATCAAGGGGACTCGATCCGCGATGGTGGCCCAATCGTTGTCCGGGTCGGCTTTGGCGGCGGCCAAGCCCGATCCTGAAACCAGATCCTGCAGATCCGCCGCACGTTTTTTGACTTCGTTGTAAACCTGGATCGTCCCGCTTTGGGTGTTGCGTGCGGTGCGGGCCAAGACATCGCGTGCGACGGCGGCGTCGTCTTTCCACCGAACATCGCCCTCGAATTCGTTGATCACGGCGAACCATGTCGCCAGCACGGTCAAATCCAATCGAGCGTCCTGGTAGCCACCGCTGCGAAACGCACCGGGGGTGGTGATCCCTTGTTCGAACCGTAATCGCAAGCGTTTGATTTCGTCTTCCAAAGACACCGCGTCGGCACCCACATTCCACACCGATGTGCCGTCATTGTTGCCCGAGTCGGCGGACGGATTGGTCGCCTTGGACTTGGCGGTCGATGGCCCGGTCCCCATTTCGCCCAACTTCGGCCGCTGGCCACGGATCGCATCATCCAGCGATTCGAAGAACACACTGCGAACTTCATCAGGATCGAAATCCGGCGGTGGTGCGGACACGACGATTCCGCCGCCCAGAATTGCCAGGGACATCAGCCAAGCAAACGGTCGACGCATCAGACGTCGGCATCGAATCGTAAGTATCAAAACACATTCACCTGGTTATGGATTGACTGCGGTCCATCGGCGGCGTGATGAAAAATCCTATGGATCGCCGGTTCACCGCGTTTTAATCATCATAGATCAAGACGGCAAACTTGACGGTTTCAAACGGTCGATCTTGGGGCTACGGCTGCATCGACACGGCGATTGCCTCCACCGCTTGCAGGAACCGGTCGATTTGGTCGGTGGTGGTTTCGTGCCCGGCACTGACACGCACGGTTCCCAGGTCGCCGGTGGGAAGATGCGAGTGAATCAGTGCGGCGCAGTGATAGCCCGCGCGAACTTCGATTTGAAATTCGGCATCCAGAACAGCAGCCACGTCGGCGGGCGGCATGCCGTCAATGGCAAAGCTGACAACGGGAACCGGGCCCGGGGTTCCCAGCACGGTGACACCCGGCAGACTGTGCAGTCCCGCGTGGATTCGTTCGGACAATTGGCGGCCGATCGACGATGCGTTTGTCGTCTTGTTTTCTTGGTCGCTTCGCAGTCGGCCAACCGCGTGGGCCACGCCCGCAAACGCGGGAACGTTCAGGCTGCCGGCTTCCAATCGATCCGGGTACCGTGTCGGCATTTCCAGCGATTCCGAATAGGAACCGGTTCCGCCAAAGACCATCGTGTTCAACTGAGCTTGAACCGCGGGTGCACAATACAACATCGCAGTTCCGGCTGGTCCTCTGAGGGCCTTGTGACAGGGAGCGGCCAACAAATCAATGCCGACCTGGACATCCACCGGAATCCAGCCCAAGGACTGCGCCGCGTCGACCAGAAACAATGCGTCACGCCCGGAAAGCGAATCAGCGATCGCGTTGATGTCCTGAACGGTGCCGGTCACGTTGCTGACGTGGCTGACGGCGACCAGCCGAGTTCGTGGCCCCACCGCATCAATGATCGACGACGGATCGACGCGACCTGCGGCATCGCATTTCACAACGGTCCAATCGACGTCCCGATGCTTACAGAAATGATGCAACGGCCGTAATACGCTGTTGTGATCGGTCGCGGTCGCCACCACATGATCGCCGGGCCGCAGCACGCCGGCGATCGCAACGTTCAGCGCCAAGGTACCGCTGGCGTGCAGACTGATGTCGTCGGGCGAAGGTGCATTGATCAGACGCCCGAGGTCACGGCGTACGCTTGCCAAAATCATGCCGGCCGTTTGCGCCGATGCATACGCGCCACGGCCGGCGCTGGCGCCACAGTTCAACGCAAAATCGGCAACCGCCTGCATCACGCCGGCCGGCTTGGGCCAGGACGTCGCCGCGTGATCCAAATACAACCGCTCGCTGTCCGTCAATACATTCTCAGCTTTCGGGGTGAACCCACTCGGTCACCCCATCGATGTAGTGTTCTTGCTTCCAAATGGGAACCGTTTTTTTCAGCTGGTCCATCACCCAGGGCAGGGCGTCCAGCGATCCACGGCGATGCGGGCTGCAACATCCCAGCAACACACTGGCTTGGCCGACGGGGACTTCTCCCAAACGGTGAACCAGTACGAAACCCCGCAAACCAAACTGGTCGACCGCGGCCTGAGCCAGACGCCGCATTTCCGCCACCGCCATCGTACGTTGAGCTTGGTAAAACAGCGTCAACGTAGTCTTGTCATCGTCGTTCTGATCGGACGCCTTGGTTTGCCCACGCGTCACGCCGATGAACCAAGCGTGCGCCCCCACATCGGGATCGCCCAGACGGTTCATCCACTGCTGCGTTGCGATCGGATCATCGGTCAAGGCAACGTGAATTTCAGTGCTGCGGTGATCGGACTGTGTTGGTGACGAATTCGCCTGATCGACCATCGACGTCAACCTCCACTGACCGGCGGGATCAAGTCGCAAACCGTGTCGCCGGTGAAGCGATGATCGCTGTTGACGTACTGGTCATCGACCGCCAAACGACTGGACGAAACCAGCGGAACGATGTCGGGCCAACGCTGGGCAACGGCCGAAAACAGATCGGTCGCCGAGGCGCCGTCGGGCAATACAAACTCCGCCTGATCCAGTCCGCACTGTTGACGAATTCCGGCATAGAAACGAACGGTGATGGTCACTGGTCTTCGGCCTGTTCCAAATGTTCCGCGATCTTCGGCATGCGGCCGTAGGCATGCGCCAACAACTTCAGCGGGTGCACGGTTTCACGTCCCGACCCGTGTTCGATTTGCATTTTGCAGGAACTGCATTCGGTCGTTGCCACGCTGCGATCGGCCAAACGCATGGCGCTGATCAACGGCCATCCGATCCGCAGACTGTTCCGATAATTTTTGCGTTGCAGGCCCCACGTTCCCGCCATACCGGTACAGCCCGCTTCGATGTGACGGACGTTGACACCGGGAATCACCGACAGCAATTTAGGTGTCGTGCAATCCGGATCCAAGACGCGCAAATGGCAGGGTTGATGATAGGCCAAGTGCAGCGGCACGTCGTTGAACTCGGTCGACAAACGATTGCCTTGGTGCAATTCCCACAGATACGAACATGCCTCGTAGGAATGCTTGGCAACCAAGTGAGCGTCTTCGTCGTCCAACAGATTCGGATACTCGTATTTCAAGCACAGGGCGGCGGCCGGTTCGGTGGCAACGATGGTGTAACCTTGGCGAACATGTTCAGCCAGCATCCGGACGTTGCGACGTGCGATTTTGCGTGCACCCTTCAAATCACCGCTAGTGATCCTTGGCATCCCACTGGTCACCTGCGACGTCGGCACGAACAAGCCGATGCGGTTTTGTTGCAGGATCTCCGCCAACGCGCGACCGATGTCTGGGTCGTGATAGTTGGCATAGTGATCGACAAAGTAGACGACTTTCAAACCGCCGCTGGGCGTTGCCTTGTTCCATCGTCGTTTGGACGCCAATCGCAAAAACGTTTCGCTTTGCACCGGCGGCAAGGGACGTGCCGCGGCCAGTCCCAACATTCGCTCGGCCACCCAACGAAACAGAACGCTGCGTCGCAACTGGTTGGACAACCAAGGCAGCCGTGACGCAATCGCGGCGACGGTGTCGATTCGCCCCATCAACAAATCCGACAGCGGCAAGCCGTTGGTCGCGACGTATTGTGACTTCAATTCGCCGACGATCTTGGGGATGTTTACCGACGCGGGACAGTCCACACGGCACTGGTGGCAATTGAAACACGAATCGGCGACCGCTTTGGCCGCATCATCGGTCAGACAATCCACCGGCAATTGGCCGCTGATCACGCCACGCAACAGATTGGCTTTGGCGCGTGGCGTTGCGGATTCCTTCAAAGACGCCCGATAGACCGGGCACTGCCGTTCGGCCGGCGAATTGGTGCGGCACCGTCCGCACCCGTTGCAGGCACGGGTGACCTGACTGATCGTAGCATTGCCTGGCCAATGCTGAATGACTTCCAGTTGCGGGATCGACGGTTCCCCTTCCAAGGATCGTCCCGACGAACCCGTATCGGCCTGCAAAACCGTACGACCTTCGAACGTGATTTCGATGGTTTGGTCGGCGGGCCGAAGATTCTCATTGGGCTTCTGCAGAATCGCGCCGAAGTATTTCCCTGGATGCAAGCGGTGCAGCGGATCGAACAGGCGTTTGATTTGCCCCATCGCCTGCCACAGTTCACCGTACTGTTTGGGCATCAGATAGGACCGGCTGAGCCCCGCGGCATGTTCGACGCTGATCGCACCGCCGTGCTTCCAAACGACCTCCGCCGTTTCTTCGCTCAGACGCATCAGCCTGTCACGGTCATCCGAGTTGGCCAAATTTAAAAACGGTCGAATGTGCAGTTGCCCGTGCCCCGCATGGGCGAACACCGTGGCGGTCGTATGATGACGTTTCAAAGCGTCTTGGATTTCAGTCAGCACCGCTGGCAGACGACCGACGGGCACGGCCAAGTCTTCCATGAACGCCAGCGGAGCTTCGGAACTGCGAACACGATACTGGCGTGGCACGACACGTCGGCACAGTGACCAGTAACGATTGCGTTCAACTTCATCGGTGGTGCAGGTAAATCCAAAAGCCCCGTCGTGTCCGGTGGACAAGTTTCGATAGATCAACCGCAATCGGTCTTCCAGTTCCGCTTCCACATCCCCTTGGACCTCGATCAACAACATCGCTTCGGCTTCGATGGGCAACAGGTCGGCGAACCCGGGTTCGGTTTCGCGCGCAATCTGCAGCAACCGACGGTCCATCAAGTCACAAGCGACCGGTCCATGATCCAGCGCGGCGACCGCCATGCGTGCCGCCGAATCGACACGGTGAAAGAACAACAATGCGACGCCGCGATGCTTGGGGGCTACTTCGGTCCGCATCGTCGCGTCGACCATGATTGCCAGCGTCCCCTGGGTGCCGGCGAAAAACCGTCCCAAGTGAACCGTCCCGTCGTCGGCAAAGACATCGTCCAGACGATAGCCGCCACGCGAGGGTGGCGACTGGGTGGATTGCTGGATCAAATCGGCAAAGCGATGGCGAATTTCGTTCAAGCCCAACGCATATTTACCGGCCAAGTCATCGCTGGACGGTTTGCGTGGTTTTAATTCGACCAGTTCGCCGTCCATCGTGACCACTCGCACCGATTCGACGGTGTCACGTGCGGCGCCACTGCGCAGGTAGTGGCTGCCCGATGCGTTGGTCGCCACGACGCTGCCCATCGTGGTCACACTGCGGGTCGCCGGATCGGGGCCAAACATCCGCCCGGTGTTTTGAATGGCACGATTCACGTCCGCCAGCACCGCGCCGCTTTGCACGGTGATCGTTTCCGCGTCGGTCGATGCGGTGACGCGACGCATGTGTCTGGAAAAATCCAGAACCAACCCGCGTCCCAGCGATTCGCCGGCGACTCCGCTGCCCGCACCGCGTGGATGCAAAGGAATGTCGTGTTCACAGGCATAACGGACCGTGGCCAAAACGTCAGCCACGCCGGCGGGACAGATCACGCCCAACGGTCGCACCTGATAGATACTGGCATCCGATGCGTACAGTTGCGTGCTGAGCGGATCACACAACACATCGCCCGCGATCACGCCGCGTAGATCGTCTTGCACACGTTGCTGTTCGATGTCCATGCGTCTATTTCGATCGCACCGAATGCTTGGCGTCAAGGACCGCCATGTGGTCGGGCGTGTTGTGCCGGATGTGGAAAATGCGAAACGAATCCGACCTTGGCATCCGGCGGGGTCACTGTTGCAAGGCCGCGCCGCAGCGGTAACAGAAACTGGCTTCCAAACGATGCCGGTCGGCACCACAGCGATGACAGGGATGATATTCCCGTTCCACCTGCTTTGACGATGTCAGTTCGGCGCTGACGAAACCGGTCGGCACGATGATCAAACTGTATCCCAACAAAATCAACGCGGCGGAGATGACTTTGCCAGGTGCGGTGTGTGGCACCACATCCCCGTAGCCCACGGTGGTCATCGTTACGATCGCCCAATACATCGCTTGGGGGATCGATGTGAAATCGCTTTGTTGATCCGCCGTCGCGCCGGCTTCTTCCCACAATTCGGTCTCGACGAAATACATCAACGTGCCGCTGATGGTCACCGCCACCAAAACGACGACCAGAAAAACGATGATCTTTTCACGTGCCCGCCAAATTGCCGCGGACAGGTCGTCCGCCTCGCTCATCATCCGCCATAACTTCAAGACACGAAACACACGCAACAAGCGAATGCTGCGCAAGATCACGAAGGATCGAGAATTCACGGTCGACGGAATCAGCGCAACGTAAGTCGGCAAAATGCTTAGCAGATCGATGATGCCCCAAAAACTAAACGCGTACCGCCAGGGTCGCCGGGCACAGTACAGACGCAAGCCGTATTCGATCGTGAACAACCCGGTCAGAATCAATTCGCCGGTGATGAACCAGGGCTTGGTGTCGGGGTTGTTACGGAATCCGGGAACCGTTTCCCAGGCGACCAAGGTGATGCTGGCCAGAATGGCCAACAACAAAGCAATGTCGAACCACCGTCCCAATGGCGTGTCGGCTTCGAAGATCACGTCGTACAGCGTTTGACGCACGCCAGGATTTTGTGGCCGCTGGGAACGCGCCAACCGATCGGACGCCGCGTTTGCACGTGGCGATCGTTCTTGTGCCGCCGACATTCCGGACGAAGCATCGCGTCGTTGCGGCGTGTCGGCGGTGTCAGAGGGCCGTGATTGCGAAGCGGCCTCTTCGTTCCCGTCCTGTTTCATGGCCGGAATTGTAGCGCAGGAGTCCGCGGAGCGTTAGCACGCATGGATCCCGAGGCGCCGACGGACACGACACCCCCGAACCGTTTTCGTTCGTGCGAAACGCCAATGCGTTAGAACGGATTGTCGTCGTCGAAGCCGCCGAACGGGTTGTCGTCACCGGTATCACCGAAGGGATCTTCGCCCATACCGCCGAACGGATCATCGTCGCCCGTCCCGCCAAACGGATTCCCAGTGACGGGAGCCTCGGCCGTTTCGCTTTCGGATTCCGATTCGGCGGTTTCCGATTCTTCCGGCTTCGTTTCAACCGGCGGCATCTGTTTCAATTCCGGCAACTCGCTGATTTCCGGACGCAGACACTGAAGCGTGCCACGACGCGAAACCAGGTAAAGCCGATCGGTCAGGCTGTTTTGGACGGAACCTGCGGGCTGAAGGCCATACAGATTGCGAACGACCTTGCCGTTGCTGGCATCGATCACGCTGGTGCCGCCCGCGTTGCGAAGGGCGTAAACATGACCGGCGGTCACGCCCAAGATTTCTCGGGCACCTGGCGCCGGAGCATTCCACAACAATTCGCCCGATGACGCATCAAGTGCAAAAACGTTTCCATAGGCGGTGCAGACGAACACGCGGTCGCCATCCAACAAGACTTGTTCGGTAACCGGTTCACCCAGCGGGACGGTCCAAAGCACGCGTCCGTTCTTGGTCGCCTGCATCCCGTAAACTTGCCCGGCAGTCGTCGCAAAGAAGAACCGTTCGCCGGTGCCCACGGCAAGCGGAGCCACGACTTTGCCAGAAGTGGCCAGCCGAAAATCAGCGCCGGGTCTTCCGTCGGTGTGAACCACAAACACGAATCCCGTTTCGGTGGGAATCGCAATCTTGTCCGTCTCGATCGCTCCGGTCATCGGTGCCGCCGGTGGTCCGCTGGCCATCAAGACAAAATCGTCACGCTTTACGTCGGTCACGTAAACGCCTTCGATCGATCCCAACAAACCCGGCACGATAGCCAATTCACCCGCGATGGCCGGACCGAACAATGGCGGCCGATCCAATTCGGCTTGCTTGACCAGCGCACCGTTTTCGATCGACAACGCGAACAGCTGAGATCCGTTGACCACGGCGACATACTTGTCGCTGCAACCGATCGAATAGTACTGACGGCCGGGATCGCCGATGTCTTCCCGCCACAGCGTTTGCCCCGACTCCGCATCCAAGACTTCCAGCTGACCGCGATCGGTCAACGTGATCAGTCGGACCAGCGGCACGTCGACGGTTCGCAATTCGGTTTCGATTCCGAAGCGACGCAATCGCCGCTGTTGGTTTTTGGCCTGTCGGGTCGCCTCTTCGACACCCGTTAAATGATTGCTGAAGCTGGTCTGGTCGGTGGCAAAGCGGGCGACCACCTTGCCCGATGGCTTGCCGGCGTCATCCGTCGCTTCGCCGTCCGCCGCGGCCCCACCATCATCCGCTACGGCTTCATCACCGGCCGGCGTTGCTTCATCGCCGTCGACTTGAACGAGTTCGACGTACTGACGCGTTTCCGTTCGACTGACATGCAGCTTTTGGTCGACGACCGAATCCACGCCCAACGCCACACTCAGTTGGTGTTGATAGACTTGAACCAGGCCATAGGACGACGCCGTGTCGGGCGGCATCAAGTTGTCGGCGGACGCCGATAAACCGGCAAACGCCGCCAGAACCGACCATCCGGCCAGAACCAGCAAACCGCGTTGCAAAGGCATGGCGGGGCGAGTCGGGGCGGACACGCAAAACGACGGACCAAACGCAGGAATCGACTGCACGAGATCATCCACGAAGGGCAAGAAGGCAATGGAAAAGACTTTGGCCGGTCGAATCGCGGAAAGACGATCGTGACGGGATCGACCATGGCCGCACAACACGGGCCGAACGACATACGGCGAAACCGGTTCCGCCACGCGTTGACGACGACTGACCAGATCGTAGTCTAACTGCCGCAGTCGCCCGTCGCGAATCAAAGCCCCCCGGCGGCGAGTCATGCGGAGCGACCGGCCGTGACGACCGCACCCCTGGCACGACTTGTACGGATTATTCAGCTCATGAACTTGGCCACCCACCGCATCCTGATGATCGTCGGCGACTTCGTGGAAGACTACGAAGCAATGGTACCGCTACAGATTCTGCAAACGCTGGGGCAGGACGTCGTGACCGTTTGCCCGGAAAAAAAGGCGGGCGATTTCGTGGTCACCGCGATCCATGATTTCGAAGGTCACCAGACGTACAGCGAAAAACCGGGACACCGCTTCGCCATCACCGGTGATTTCGCGTCGATTGACCCGACAGACTTCGACGCCTTGGTGATCCCGGGCGGCAGGGCACCGGAATACCTGCGGATGAACGATCGTGTGTTGGAACTGGTTCGCCACTTCTTCGACACGGACAAGCCGGTCGCCGCGATCTGTCACGGACCACAGATCCTGTCGGCCGCCGGCGTGCTGCAGGGGCGTCAGTGCAGTTGCTATCCCGCGGTCGCCGCGGAGGTCACTGTCGGCGGCGGCCAATATGTCGATCCAGCCCCGACGATGGATTCGGCCCACGTTCAGGGCAATCTGGTCACCGCGCCGGCCTGGCCGGCACACCCCGCCTGGATGCGTGAATTCGTGACACTGCTGGAAATTTCGGGAAAATAGGTGGTCGACCGCCGGCGCGGGAAACTTGTCTTTACCCCCAACCGGCCTGGCCGCTAACATTGGCGGTGAAACTCCCGCGTGGACAGATCATCAGCCTATTGATCGGCCTGGATCCGGCCCCGCGGCAATCACGGACGGTCGAATAAGGAATTCACCATGGGCGGAGTCCCGGTGCTACTGTTGGTCGCCGCATTGGGCATGGATAGCGGCTGGTGCAGCGACGAAAACGGCGACACGCAATACATCATCCAGGTCGAACCCGACAAGTGGGATGACGTGCGTCGGGCCGGCGAGATCACCAGTACCTTGCCGGCGGAATTGCACGGTCGTGTCACGAAGGTCGTGATCCGAGTCGGGGATGATCCGCTGCCGCGGGACACCCCAGAGGTCGTCGTCCGAAAACCGGCCGGCGGTTTTGGCGTGGTTTGCGATAGCCCCGTGATTCCCACCGTCGTCGATTGCGCCGATCTGGACGCGATGCCCGCACCCGCGATTTCGGACGCTGCGTCTGGCACTGCTAAAGCGCGGTCCAAGAATCCTTCCACGGCGTCAGGGCAAACCGATCCCCGCGCGTCATCAGTTTCGGCCGAATCTGATGACCACCCGACCACGCGGGTGATGAAGCCCGATCCACAGTTCGGCGGCTTCAATTTCCCTGGAACCTCCGCCAACAGCCAAACGAATACCGCCAGCCAGGCCGCCGACCCACGTTCCGGTGTGGTTCCACCACCGTCACCCAGTCGCGCCGCGACGGCCCAGCCCCGCGCCGGCGGTCCCAGCACGGCCCCGTCCACCGGACCAAACAATTATTGGCTGCCCGACGGCACCACGCCACGCACCACCCAAACATCGGCGGGCCCCTCGCAACCCAGCACCCAGCCGTCAAACGGCTTCAACACGACCGGTTACCCCGGAACAGGCGGCCCAGAAACGACGCAGCAGGTTTCCAACACGACTCCCGTCCTGCCACCAGCTCCGTCAACCACATCGGCCGGTCCAGGGACCGGCGCCGCATCGCCGACCGGTTCCGCGTCGTCGTTTGGACAAGTGCCGGACAACTTGAACATCAACGGCTATCGCAACACGGCCGCCAATTCGAGTGCGGACGCCTACACCTACCGCAGCACGGAACCTTACCTGGGCCCGAAACCTCCATCGTCGCCGACCGGCTACGGCGCCGGCTCCTACCCGAACAGCAATCCCCCCGGTACCGGCGTGTCAGGAACCACGGCCACCGAGGCCCCCAATCCCTATCGCACGGACACAATCTCGGCCACGTGGAACCGAATGAATCCGACCGACATCCAGTGGAACATGAACCACGGCTGGACCCCGGAGACCTTCGAAAAGTTTCGCTTGCAGGGCGGCCATCTCTACAAGAACGCGTTGCCCGTCAATCCCCAGGGCTACCCCATCAACGCCCAGTACCAAGCAGTGTCCAACCAACAAGTGGCTTTGGAATACGTGACGCCTCGGTTGGCCAGCGCCGGAAACGGAACGCCCGCGACCGGCGTTTCCACGGGGACACCGTCAACCACCGGCGCGCCGGCCGGACGCGTCCCCAGTTATGACAATCCCCTGTTTGCACAAGGCGGCAACGCACCCGGGTCCGGGACCAACGCCGGCGGCGGTTCACCGACCGACATCTTGCCGCCGCCCGTGTTCCCGGGATCCGACTCGGCGAATGACCGCTATCGGACCGGCGCCCCATACGCAACGACCACCGATCCGCGTCTTCGTTCAAACGACCCGCGTGGCCCAGATGGCGGGTACGCCGATTCCAGATACGCCCGTGATCGTGGCTACCCGACCGATCGATTCGGTGACGATGCCGATCTGCGTTATGCCGACAGCCGATCCCGTGGCTCGGATCCCCGAGCCAGCGATCCACGATTGGACGATCGCTACCGAGACAGCCGTTTGGTGGATTCTCGATATTCGGACGATCGTCGAATCCCCCGGCGTGACAATTCCGACTCGTTATCGGACTCCTATCGTGGCGATCGATACGCTCAACTCGATCGTGGTGACAGCCGCTTGGATGCCGACGCTTCTTACCGAGACCGGCTTTCGTCGTCCCGGGATGTTCCGAGCTCTCGCGTGGTAGGTGATCGACCGACCACGAATGACTCGGCGTTGCCGCCACGTGTGGCCGCCGGCCAATCCCCCAGCCCCAGCGACCGAACCTCCAACGTACAACCGTCAAAGGCGGAAGAGGTCGATCCGCGGGCAAAGAAATTGATTGCAGCGCAACCTTTCTTCACCACGTTCCTATTGCTATCAATCGTTGGTAACGTTTACTTAGTCTTCTGGTTGAAGGGGCTACGACAGCAGTTTCGCGAGATGGTGATCGCAAAACGATCCACCGGCGCGGGACTACCGTCAGACTGACAGACCAATTCAAGGGGCAAGGCGGGGTTCCACAGATGGATGAATCCCACCATAATTACACTTAGTAATGGATTTTGCCCTTCAATTATCAGCCTCGCACTACCCTACTCGCGTAAACTGTATTACCCCTTGATAGGGGACTTTTTTTCAGTGCTGTTTTTCGGCTCGTTTCCGCGTCATCCTAAGGGACCCGACGCGGGGATCATCCGATCCCTCACTGGAGGAAAGTGATTCACCTGTCACCGTGATGTGCCACGGACGTCTCCAATTCTGGGGTGTCCGAAAAGCGTCGGCGACGGTCAGGTGTGTTGTGTGAGGGGTTTGACGTGGCCGTGACTGGTGGGGAACTTAAGCCTCCCTATTGGTGGCACGCAACATGCAGTGTCCGCCGATGTCGGGGTGAGAGTGTCACCCATCAAAATGAAAGAGGAGTCAGAGAATGACCAAGAACCTATTAATCGTCGACGATCACGAGATCGTCCGCATGGGGCTGAAAGTTGCGCTGCAAGACACCGACATTCAGATCGTTGGTGAAGCGGCGTCGGCTGCTGAGGGGCTGGCAGCGGTTGAAAAATTGAACCCGGACGCGGTCCTGTTGGACATCCGGATGGACGGCGGCGATGGGCTTAACGCCTTGGGCCGTTTGAAGCTGGACCACCCGGATCTGCCGATCATGTTGTTCAGCGCTTATGACAACCCGACCTACATCGCTCGCGCCGTGGCATTGGGTGCCGCCGGATACGTGCTGAAGTCGGCATCGAACGACCGCCTGATCGAAGCCCTGCAAATGGCTTTGGCCGGCGAATCGGCTTGGACCCGCGAAGAACTGCGACGCGTCACCGGCGCGCTGGCAACGCCGCGAATGAGCCAAGACATCGAAGTTCCGTTGACCCAACGCGAAAGCGAAGTCCTGCGTCAAATGGCTCTTGGCCTGACCAACAAGGAAATCGCAAAGATGCTGGGAATTAGCTACGAAACGGTCAAGGAACACGTCCAGCACATCCTGCGAAAGATCGGTGTTTCCGACCGTACGCAAGCCGCGGTTTGGGCCGTTCGCAAAAACTTGGTCTGATCGATCCACCACTTTGATTAGGGCATTCCACAATGCCGGATTTGGGAATGCCTGAAACGGCGTTGCGGTCGTTTCGGCTGTCAATGCGTACCGAGAGGTACGATTACCGTACGCCGATGAAATTTGGCGGCCGGGTGGTGAATGACGTGACCGTGGCTTCGGTCGATTGCCAGGCGGAAACGTCGATCGGCAGTGCGACGGGTTTCGGTTCGATGACGATGGGGGTCGCCTGGGCTTGGCCCGACCCCGATCTGACGGCAGACCAAAAGCTAGAAATCGTTCTGGAGTTGATGGAACGTCTGGTCGAATTGTTCAACGATTCGGCCTTGGCGGGCCACCCGCTGGACATCTGCCACCAGTTGGCCGAACAGCGATCGGCCATCGCGGACCAGATCTATATGGAACGCGGACTGGGCGAAACGATCCCAGAATTGGCGATATTGCTGGCCGCTTCGCCCATCGAGGCGGCGATATTCGATGCTCATGGCAAGTCCAACGGGCAAAGCAGTTACGCTTTGCTGGGCCGGGACCATCTTCCCGGGGATCTGTCACGTTTTCTGGGTGACGATTACCGCAATGTGTTCCTTGACGAACTGATCCGCCCCCAACCAGTGGATCAGTTGCCGCTGTATCACCTGGTCGGCGCGTTGGATCCGTTGACCGACGCCGACGTCCAGACACCCGTGAGCGATGGGTTACCCGAGACGCTGGGGCAATGGATCCAACGAAACGGGCTGACCCACCTGAAGATCAAGCTGGACGGCGACGATCTGCAGTGGGACGCCGACCGTGTCGCTCGCGTCCATGCGGTGGCAACGCAAACACGTCCCGATCTGGGCGACGGTTGGTCATTTTCGTTGGATTTCAACGAGCGCTGTCGTGACGAAGATTACGTCTTGCAGATGCTGGACCTGTTGCAGCGGGACGCCCCCGAAGCGTTGCGATGCGTGGGCTACATCGAACAACCAACGCATCGTGATTTAACGCGGCGACCGGCGATCACAATGCACCGGGTCGCAGAAAGCCTTCCTGTCGTGATCGACGAATCTTTGGTGGACCTTCACAGTCTGCGGACGGCGATCGCCCAGGGCTATTCGGGGATCGCGTTGAAGGCCTGCAAGGGCCACTGCGAAGCGATTCTGTTGGGCGCTGTGGCCGTTCGCGAAGGCCTGTATCTGTGCGTCCAAGACCTGACTTGCGTCGGCGCATCGCTGTTGCATTCCGCGTCGCTGGCAGCACACATCCCGGGCGTGACGGCGATCGAAAGCAACGGTCGCCAATATTGCCCACAGGGAAACCAGCGGTGGATGGAAGGATTCGGCGAATTCTTTGAAATCCGCGACGGCCGAGTGCCCACTGCAAGGCTGGCGGGGCCCGGGCTGGGATACGGCGACGATCCCGCTTGGGAATCCGACACGGCCTGAACGATGGCGATCAACCGACGGCCCGTCATGGTGCGTCGTTTGGGCGCATAGAGCCAGCGGCCAGGGTGACCTGCCCACATGCGGACACCACCATTTTGCCGCCAGAACAACAATCCAATTTGGTGCCAAGATTTTTCCAATTTCTACGGCGCCATCTAGAATGCCATGACGACGTGTGTGTCGACGGTCCGTGTATGGACGATCGAGACCGCAGCATCGGGGGCCTCGACCGAAACATTGACGCATGCAAGTGGTTTCAATGGTATGAACACATTCCGAATTTTGGCGGCGTTGACCGCCCCGATGATTCTGGCAACCACGCTTTGCGCCCAACCGCCTTTTGGCGGACGCGGCGGTGACCGGGGCGATTTTGGCGGACGCGGTGGTGGACCTCCCGGCGGTGGCTTCGGGGACCGCGGCGGATTCGGCGGGCGTGGCGGCGGACCTCCCGGTGGCGGTTTTGGTGATCGCGGCGGATTCGGCGGGCGTGGCGGTGGACCTCCCGGCGGTGGTTTCGGGGACCGCGGCGGTGATCGAGGCGGCCGCGGTGGCGATCGCGGCGGTGGCGGCGGACCGAGTGATTTCCTGAGCCGATTGGATCGCAACGGAAACGGCGTCTTGGATCCCGACGAACAACAGGGCCCCGCCCAATTCCTGATCGGTCGCTTGCAGCGCGAAGATTCCAGCATTCGCCCCGGATCCCCCATTCCAATTTCCAAGGTCACCAGTGCCTTTGAAAAGATGCGTGGCGGCGGCGGCGATTCGCGTGACCGCCGCGATTCCCGCAGCGATCCCGCCAACGATGCAATGGAGGTCGAATTGTTGGTTCCTGGATTCGACGCCGTGGTCGAATTCGATCCCATTTTGGGCTTCGGACCCAACGCGGAAATGTTGGCTGTCCCTGTCAGCGACGCAGATCGACGCGAAGCGACCGAACGGATGCAGCGTTACGACCGCAACAAAGACGGCTTTCTTAGCAGCAATGAAATGGAGCGATTTTCCGGGGATCCGATGGCGTTTGACCGAAACAAGGACGGAAAGCTGAGCTTGGACGAATTAGCCGTTCGCTATGCCAGACGTCGCGAGGCCCGCGAAGACGATCAGCAAAGACGCGATAGTGATCGTCGCCGCTCTGACGATCGAGAAGATTCCGAACCGGTGGATCGTTATGACGGTCGAAAGTCGTATCGAATCATCGCCGGCGATGGCACCGACGGATTGCCGGGCTGGTTCATCGACCGCGATGGCGACAAGGACGGTCAGGTGCTGATGTCGGAATACACCAGTGAATGGACCGACGCTGTGGTCAAGGAATTCAACGGATGGGACCGAAACGGCGACGGAACCATCACCAGTGATGAAGCCAGGATCGGTGTCGAACGTGGCCCGGTCAGTTCCGGCGGCGGATCACCCGCCCCATCGTCGATCGCTAGTTCATCGTCCAGTTCGTCGGCCACCGCCAACGCGACGGCAGGCGATGTGGAAGTCAGCGATCGCGACATGGCCTATGCCGAACGCATCGTGAAGCGGTACGACGCCAACGGTGACGGGGTGCTGGTGCCATCGGAATATGAGAACATGCTGATGAAGCCGACCGGTGCGGACACCGACCGCGACGGTCGCGTTTCGATTCGTGAATACGCCGAATCCATGGCACGTCGACGCGCCCAATGACAACTCCGCCGGTCATCACTCGTTTAAGCGACCCCGAATTCGGATCGCTATGTGATGACTTGGCCGCCCAAGCTTCCCTATGGAACGCTCCGGAACACTGGCCCGGTGGTCCGATTCACCAGTGCGCCGCGTCCGGTGCCTTACGATGGACACTTTCGTCCGACCATGGCGGTGTCGATTGGTCGCCCGACCGTCAGTTGTTGGCTTACCATCGACTGGCTCAAGCCGATCTGACGACGACGTTCGTCCTGACCCAGTACGCCGGTGCCTGCCGTCGGATCGCGGGCAGTGAAAACGCCGCGATTCGTGCCCGGCACGTGGAAGCGTTGCTGTCAGGTGATCGCTTTGGAACCGTCGGGATTAGCCATTTGACCACAAGCCGACGCCACTTGGACCGTCCCATTCTGTCGGCCCGCCAAACCGATGACGGTGGCTTGGTTCTTTCCGGCGTCGCCCCATGGGTGACCGGTGCCGCTCACGCCGAAGTGATCGTCCTAGGTGCGACTCTGGACGACGGCCGAGAGGCATTGGTGGCGGTGCCCACCGACTTGGCCGGCGTCCATTGCGGCCCGGGAGTTTCGATGATCGCATTGTCGGCCAGCTGCACCGACATGGTCCGTCTGGATGACGTTGTCGTGTCCCCATCGATGATCGTCGCCGGTCCGGTCGATGACGTGATGAGCACCGGGTCGGGCGGGGGAACCGGCGGGCTGCAGACATCCGCCCTGGCTTTGGGGCTGGCGGCAACGGCCATCGATTTTTTGGCCGATGAATCCGACGCGAGACCCGAACTGACACCGATTGCGGATCAGCTGAAACGCGACTGCGAAGCACAACTGGACGATCTGCTGACGGCCGCGAACCCGCCGGGCGAAGACCAACATCAGGTGCACAAAACCGAGGCCCCCTGTGACCCGATGGCCATTCGAGGCCGGGCCAATGACTTGGTCATGCGTTGCACGCAAGCCGCGATGACCGCCGCCAAGGGTGCGGGTTTTGTCGAAGGCCATCCAGTGGGACGGTGGTGCCGCGAAGCCCTTTTCTTTTTGGTCTGGAGCTGTCCACAACCGATCGCCCAAAACCATCTTTGCAATCTTGCCGGCGTGTCGGGCGACACCGCCGGCTGATGTCCTTTCCGTGGCGTCGATTGCGGGCCGCTCTATTCCGGCTGGGCAAGTTGCCAATGAATGAAGTCCGATTCCGCTTCATTGAAGTCGGTGATTTTGTCGACCAGCGGCATCTTGATCACTTTGACCTCCGGCTCGGACTCTAACTCGGCGTTACGAATGAAGCTCTTTTTCGCACTGAACTTGGGTTTCTGCATTGCCGATTCCAAAGTCCCGTGATCGGCATCGACTTTCTTGTTGATGTAATAGCGAACAAACGTGTCGTTGGAACCACCACCGAATAACACGTCGACCACGTTGTCGTCGCCGCCGTCCAAGTAATCGCTGGCCGGACCGCCGAACAGCATGTCTTCGCCCTCGCCGCCGTACTGGACGCTGACCAAATGGTCGGCTCCCTCATCCACAAAATCATCGACATCGTCAAAGAAGCAGATGTCGTCCCCTCGCAGCCCGAAGAAGATGACCAAGACCAATTCGTCGAACTCGAACTTTTGCTTGATGTTGTCGGTGTGGTTCCAGTTGTCCGCTTCGGGGTAGGTCAACTTGATTTTGAATTCATCTCCGTCAACCGAGATCTTGCATTCGTCGTCCAGATCGGTGCCGGTGACCGTGACGATTCGGTTGACTTCGTCATAGACGATCGACTGGGCCGGTGCGTTGGTCCAAGCCAGGGCACACAAACACAGTACAGCGAACAGACGTTTCATCGGGTTTCTCCCATGCAGGCAGGGTTTCAGGTGGACGCCGAAACGCGATCCGCTCGGTTGCCGGCGTGTTTGTTTCTGATCTACCCAGCGTGGAAGTCACGTCGATGCAACGGGCAAAAACCGCCGACAGTCCACGAAGCGGTGCCGTCACCTACCAGAAGTGGACATCAGCCGCCAAAATTCAGCGTCTGAGACACTTGGCACTCGTTCCCAACAACCTTCGTCAGCGATGAATCAAACAGCGGCTTCCACCCCCGATAACGGCGATGATTTCACCGACCCACGTGTGGCACGTCGGTCGAAACTACAAAAATTGACGGACATGGGGATCGATCCGTTCGGCGGCCGTTTCGACGACCGAACCTGGATCGGCGACTGTCACGCGATGAGCGATCAGGTCAAATTCCGGACCGCAGAGGGCGAAACGATCGATCTGCCCGATTTCGGTGATGATTCGGTGGACTATCGGCAATGGAAAACCGATCTCGGCCCGGGCGAAGAAATTGGCCCCACCGTTCGCGTCGCCGGACGCATTCAGTTTGCGCGACCCACCGGCAAACTGATCTTTCTGAACATCAAGGACTGGACCGGCAGCCTCCAGATCTTCATCGGCAAAAAGCAAGTCGGCGACGATTTTGAACTGGCCAAGCTGTTTGACTTGGGCGACCTGGTGGGCGCCGAGGGACGTCTGGGGCGCACGAACACTGGTGAACTGACCGTGTTCGCCGAAAAGCTGTTCTTCCACACCAAGATGCTGGAAGTTCCGCCGGAAAAGCACGCGGGATTGACCGATCCGGATCTGAAACAGCGGATGCGTTACGCCGACATGGCGTTCAACGATGGCGTCATGGAAACCTTCATGGCCCGAACCAAAATCATCCAGTCGATTCGCCGAACGCTGGATGATCAACAGTTTTGCGAAGTCGAAGGACCGACGCTTCACGCGGTCGCCGGTGGTGCGGCGGCACGACCTTTCACCACGCATCACAACGCCTTGGACATGCCGTTGTACATGCGGATCGCGCTCGAATTGCACCTCAAGCGTCTGATGGTCGGCGGCATGGAACGCGTTTACGAACTCGGACGCGTGTACCGCAACGAAGGCATCAGCCCGCGGCATAATCCGGAATTCACAATGCTGGAGGCGTATCAAGCCTACGGCGATTACGGGACGATGATGGACCTGACCGAACGTTTGATCGTCGATGCGATCGACGCGATCGGTGGCGGTTACGTCCGGCCGTTTGGCGACGTGGAAATTGATTTCACGCCACCGTTTCAACGTGCCACTTATGCCGAACTGTTCGCCAAGGCCACCAATGTCGATCCGGCGGACGAATCTGCGGTCATCGAACTGGCCAAGAAGCTGGGCTTAGAAACCGAAGGCAAACATCCGGACGTCGTCCGCAACGAGATCTTTGAAGAGAAGGTAGAAGACACGCTGCAAGGTCCCATCTTTGTGATCGACTATCCCGCCAGCATCTGCCCGTTGACCAAACGCAAAGCGGATCAACCGGAGATCGCCGAACGTTTTGAATTGTTCATCAACGGAATGGAATTGGCCAACGCGTACACCGAACTGAATGACCCGGACCTGCAACAAGCGTTGTTCGAAACGCAATTGCAAGGTCAAGACGATGAAGACAGCATGGCGAAAATGGACCATGACTTCATCCGGGCGCTTCGTTACGCAATGCCGCCGGCGGGCGGACTGGGTGTCGGTATCGATCGCCTGGTCATGCTGCTGACCAACAAGCGGTCGATCCGTGACGTGATCCTGTTTCCCGTGCTGCGTCCGGAAAAGGATTCATGATGTCGAACAAGCAACATTAAGAACGACAAACCGTGACGCAAAAACGGCTCGCCCGAATCACCTTCGAGCGAGCCGTTTTTTTTTAGGCAATCAACGAAGCAAGCAATGATCCCGTGAAGCTGTTCTACGCCCCCGCTGCGGCAACCGGCATCGGCGCGATTTGATAGGCTCGCGAGCGGAACAAGAAATCGATGATGTTTCCTTCGTGCGGCTGCAACCAATTCAAGCGGTTGGTCGGAATCGGACCGATATTCAAACGATCAATCTCGACACAGTTCGCTGCGTCGTGTTGCAGTTGCTCGTTCCCCGTCAAAACGGTCCCGACCAACGTCGGTCCGATCCGTCGCAACATCTCCGATTCCGGACATTCGACGACGCTGACGAAGGGGAACATGTATTCCTTGGCCGCCACACCACGATCGGGTGAATCGGCGTGGACCACCATCGGCCGCAAATACGCACAGTGTTCACGCTCGATCAGTTTTTCACCGAACGATGCCGTCATGTCGGTCACGCCCGATTCGGCCAAATCTTGCTGGACCATTGCGTAGGTTCCGGTCGCCATCGCGGGAACCGTAAACGCGGCCAACTGAGCCTCGTCATCCGCGGGCGGCCGAACATCGACCGGCCCCAATCGCTCGGCCAGGGCTTGGGCGATCTCTTTGGTGTGCCGACTGGCCCAAATGCCGCTGCAATTGATGCAACTGCGTCCGGAATTGCTCAGCACACTCTCCACCATCACGTCCAAGTACTGTTCCCAATCATCGACCACATCGTCGGCAATCAAGATCTTGGAAAATCCAGGACCGTGAGGCTGCACACGTGGGTTGCCCGCGTGCTGGGCGACCGTCTGGGCGCTACCGAAAATCATGCTGCGTGGTGTCTTAGTCATGATGGCTCCACCGGCATCATGGCCACCGGGATACAGACCGAACGCTTCGGCTGGCACACCGGCCTGCATGAACGCAGCGACCATTCGATAGGGCGTCCAAGGTTCCTGTGACCCCGGCTTCAATGCCAAACCAACCTGCAACGGAATCGCGGGCAGCCAAAGCGTGTGAACCCCGGGTGAATTGTTGGGCAACACAGCACCAAGCACCGGAGTCTGTGCCTGAAAGCTGACCGTCACGCCACGACCTTCTTCGCCGTACCCACGTGCCAAGATGGAAAGATCCAGACCGCGGGTCAGGCAATCCAGAATCTGGTCCATGTTGGACAACACAAAACTGTTCTTGGTCATGTTCGAACGGCACATGTGCTCGGGCAGTCCGGTACTGGCGGATTGCTGATGCACAAAGTCGTCGACCGTCTGCACGCTGTCGCCCACTTTCAAGTCGGCATTTTCAAACAGCTGCGCCGCCTGCTTGCACTTTTCAATCAAGTCCTCAGGTGACAGCTGCAAGAGCGCCTCACGAGCCTTGTGGGCTTTTCGCATGTCGCGCCCAACGATCCCGCCGCCAACGGTCCCGACCTTGGCAATGGGTTCACCGGTGTCAAAGTGGACGACATCGTTGAACTCCAACGATTCGTACGGCTTTCCCCAACGCAGCGGACTAAGCGTGATCATGATTGATCCAATCTCAAACGGAACTAAAGTCAGAAGTTAGAACGGTGGCGAACGGTTTGGTCCGGCCAGACAAAGGTGAAGACCGGCGTCGCGAGACAAAATGCAACCAATCGAAAATCGCGAGCCGACGTCGGACAGCGACAAGGCCGCAAATCACGAGCGTTGCGAACAAGGTCGATTGCGTCGACGGCCGATGGTCGCATCGCAATGCACAGCGATCATTCGAGCGTGATTCATTGCAATGCGTTGGCTAGTCATCCACCGAATCGACGAGTGCCAATCCAATGTGCCCCACCGGCGAAACCGTGTCGCCGGTTAGTAGACGCCGACGGTCGTCGCGCTGGCCAGTTCATGAAATGGCCGTACTCCGCTGACACCATCCCAGGGATAGGTATCAAACGGCATTTCGCGTTCGCCTTCGTCACGTTCCATGAACCCGGGGACGAAGAACTCGTCGGTCAAAGTGTAAAGCTTCACGCGACCGGTTTCGCCGTAGCCCACCACGCTATCGTAATCCTCGAATTGGACAACTTCGGTAACCGCACGGGGTTGAGGTGCGTAGTAGCTGATCTTGTAACCATCACTGGCAGTGACCGGTTTACTGCATGCCAACCCCATCAATGTGTTGCCATAGGTCGGGGTCATGTAGATGCCGCTTTCTTCCGGCGGCCCATCCAGCAACTCTTCGACGCAAAAGCGCGTCCACTGGGGCGTGAACTCGGTGCCGCCGGAGAAAATTCCGGTGATGCCACATTCGCCCAAACTGGTCCCGCGTTCTTCAAGAGCCTCGCCCAAAGATTCCAGTAACTTCGGTGTTGCAAACATGCACTTCACGTCGTGCCCCGCGGTCAGGATCGTGATCGCCTGGTCGATGCAGTGTTTCTTGTATTCCTCCAGGTGTTCCATCCAGCCCTTCTTGATCAGCTTGACCACCCAGCGAGGATCCAGATCGATACAGAAACAAATCCCGCCACGGTGCTGCGCCAGATGCTCCACGGCTAATCGCAAACGCCGTGGTCCGCTGGGTCCCAGCATCAACCAATTCGCACCTTTGGGAAAGTATTTTTCCGGCAGGGTGTCGCTGAACAGTTCGTAATCTTTCCAGTGGTCTTCAATCACCACGCGGCTCTTCGGAATCCCCGTCGTTCCGCCCGTTTCGAATACGTAGGTCGGTTTGCCTTGATGGCCTTTGGGAACCCAGCGAGTCACCGGGCCGCCACGCAACCATTCGTCCTCGAAGTGCGGGAACTTCTTCAGGTCATCGAAGCCCTTCACATCGGCCAGCGGGTCGAAGTTCAGTTCACGTTTCTTTTCCAACCAAAACGGACTGCCGGTGTCGTCGCTGAAGTGCCAATGAACGGTCTTCAGAGTGTGTTCGTTCAAGCGGTCAAGGGCTTCAGACACCTTCTTCTGGATCTCGGGATCCACGCCAGATTCGGCAGTACTCATCAACGCTCTCGCTACGGGGTAGGGCGGGTGAAGGGGGTTGGGCAGGAACGTCCCTGGACGTCTTACACAGTATGTCGACTCGGGAAGCACTTGACGATAACGCCGCGACCAGAAAACCCGATCGGTCAGAACCGACGGCTGCGAGCGCCCGACAACCGTGAATAGTCTTCGGCGCCGTGCGGTCGCCAAAAGCTGAACGTCCGATCAACATCCACAGCCATCGACAGAACCAACAAGGCGTCGACAAAAAAAGCCACCGACGACATTCCAGCCGACGGTGGCAACGTGATCTTCAAAGGTGACCAGCAGTCTCGGCCTGTCGCCAAGATCCGCGATCTCTACCAGCGAGCAATCAGGGCGAAGCGGGGCTGACCGGCGGAGGAACCGGAACAAACGGCTGGTTGTTGTCATTGTCGTCAGATGCCGCAGCGATCGCCGCAATCGCGGCCAAGCCGATCAATTCACCGCCACCACCGACGAATCCGCCACCACCGCCCGCGCCACTGGGGGCGATGTAGGTTCCCGGCGGAATCGTCAAAGCCGAACCAAAACCTTCCTCAACGACTTCATCTTCGATGGCGTCCTCGGTCCCGTCACTCGGTCCGTCGTCCGATGTGTCGACCACCGGATCGATGGTGCCGGGAGGTGCCAGCTGAACCACCAGTTCATCCGCGATCGGCTCGGCAAAGTAGGACACCAGTTGTTTTTTCGACGATGCACTGCTTCGTGCCTGCTTGTCGCTGCCATCGACCAATTCGAAACCAACGACCGCAACACCGGTGGAACGGGCGGCAACCAACGCGTAGGCAGCCGGCGGCAATTCCTCAATCTCGAACTTGCCATCCAAATCGGTCACGGCTCTGGCCGCTTCGGCACCTTCGCGGAAGATGAAGATGTTCGTGTCGACCGCGGGCATCAACTTGTCGCCAACAGCCCCAGGCAGATAAACACGGCCGTGCAGCTTGCCTTCGATACGGCGAACCCGTGATGACACACCGGCAGCGACTTGTTTCGACAGACGCGTCAAATCCACCGATGCCATCGGGTCTTGGCCAGTCGACGCGGCACTGACATATCGGCCGACCGCTTGCTGAACCAATGCGCGATCAATCGATGCAACGCTGAGGGCGGCCGTCGTGGGATAAACGGCCGAATCACTTGCATCCGACGCGATCACGTGGACCGCGGCGATACCCCAGACGTTCTCACCACGAGCCGACAAGGCGTATGCACCCGGCGGGACATCACGCAGCGTAAACCGCCCCTTGGTGCTGGATTTGGCTTCCCAAACCCGACCATTGACATCGACCAGTCGAACATCCGCACGGCTGACGGCTTGGTCGATGTTTCCGTTTTGCGGAATCATCACCTCACCCTGCAGACGACCGTCATCGGTCAGGCGGACCCACTGCCGCAGCCCGCTGCCTTGGGCAAACACGCTGCTGCAGAATAACAAGGCTGCACCAACAGCCAACGATGCGGATTTCATCAGATTCATGCCTTCCCAGGGTGGAAACGACGTCAGATATTCAAGGTGTCAATCAAGTTGGTGCCACCGACGGGGTGCATGCAAACAGACCGCCGGCCCACAAATTCGTCAGATTGATGATAAATCCCCCCACCGGCATTTCAACAATCTTTCGGGATGCTAGCAAAAAAACAAAAGAAAACCGCGACTCGTTGAGCCGCGGTTCCGTATGTTCAACTTTTTGATCAGGCCCGCATCAGGGACCCAAAATCATCACCGATCACGGCGATGCTGGGCTGACCGGCGGTGGGGGAACCGGAACGAAGGGGAAGTCGTTCCCGTCGTTGTTATCAGCGATCGCGGCAATTGCACCGATACCGGCCAGTGCAGCGAGGCCACCGCCCCATCCGCCGCCGCCGTATCCGCCACCACCACCGTAGCCGCCGTAACCGCCAGCGTATCCGCCGCCGCCACCACCGCAGCCACAGGCCGAGGTACCGAAGCCACAATCGACGATCTCACCGCCGATTGGCGTTTCGGAGATCACTTCGTCGCTGATGATGATTTCTTCTTCACAGCAAGCCGGAACCGTTTCCACGACGACTTCTTCGACACAAGTGACGACTTCGGGAGCCGGTGCACATTGCATTTCGAATTGGGGGCAGCAGTGATGTCCCAGCAGACCCACCAGGGTTTCGCCGTTGCTGCTGACCGAGGTCGTGCGGTCGATTTCGTTTTCGTCGACCAATTCGAAACCAGTCAGTCCCAGACCGGCGGTTCCGACGGCCATCAGCGAGTACTGACCCGGGGTCAACGCGTCGATGTGGAACTGGCCATTCTCGTCGGTGACGGCTCGAGCGACTTCGGCACCGTTACGCAGAACGAAAACGTTCATCGACGGTGCGGCCTTCAACTCACCGCCTTCGGCACCGGCCATGTGGATTTGACCGCTCATCCCACCGTTGTCTTGAGCGACCCGCGAAAAACCTTCGCCGATCACGCGTGCGGCCAGCTTTTCCAGATCGACGCTGTCAATCGTGCTGCTGCTACGCTGGGCACTGGCGGGCAAGTAACGAACCAACGCCATCTTGACCATCTCGTGGTCGACGTTGGCCGCGGCCAGTTCAACTTCTTCGGGATATCCAGCCGCGTCATTTGCGACGACGTGCATCGCGCTGACCGCGAAGATGCCTTCGCCGCGTGCGGTCAGGGCATAAACGCCGGGGGTGACGTTATCGAACTGGAAGCGTCCGCTTTCGTCCGTTTGAACGGTGACGGTTTGACCGGCAGGTCCGGTCAACGCCAGCGCCGCAGCCTCGACGGCTTGCGACGTTCCGTTCTCGGTGGGCAGAACAATTCGTCCGACCAAGTGCCCATCAGCGGTGGATCGCACCCACTGATTCGAAGTCAGATGGTTCCGCGTCAGCTGTACTGCGAATGCGGGCGTGATCATGCCCAACAGTGCCAGCAAAGGAACGAAGAAAAGCCGTTGCATTGGAGGTTTACCTCGAAATCGTCGATCAAGCGGGGGGTGTAACTCTTGTGAAGATAGGTAAGCGGTATGGATGATATTCTGCGACGCAACGGAATTCAACGACCGAATGACAACGAAATCGGAATAATGAAGAAAACCGGCACCCCCACGAGGGTGGACGACGGACAGAAAACGCGAAAATACCGCTAGTATCGGCCTCATTGGATGCATTCCCCCATCGGGTAGTTCTTTGAATTTTCGTCAAAAACTCGATTTTTCCCAGAGTCCTGCTGTCGCCCTCACCACCCCATGGAAGGTGAACAAATAGAAGTCGCAGCATTTTAGGATTGCGGTCAAAATGGCCGCAGCTGGACGCCAAAACGCTCACTTGCCGCACACCAAACCCTCCATTCTTACTGCCACCTGGAGTCGGTCTGATGTCACCACCGACGATCAACCCTTTCGCACCGACGATCAATCTGCCCGAGGAGCGCCAAGGCGTCTTCACGGAACTGGCCGAATGCGAGGGCAAAAACTTTCTTTACCGCCGCTTGAACGTCATGGGTCCCTTCCCGGGAACGCTTCTATATGACGGCCGATGGTTTCGGCAGAAAATCGAATTCGCGGGACACTTGGTTTGGTTTCGAATCAGCTGGCTGATCATCCACCGCAAAGCGGAGTTCCGGCTTCCTCCGGCGGTTGATCCGGAACAGCGAACATGCCGAATGGAAATCGACTTCTCTCGATTCCTATGGATCCGACGATTTCGTATCTGGATGGGCGAGACCCTGGTCTACGACGAAATCAACTGACGCTCAAATCTGCAAACCCGGGATCAAGCGACGGCTTGGTACTCGGTCGATGTCGTCGAGCGTTTCCGCCGCGGCCACGGTCAAGCAGCCCCGCAAGGTGAGGGGTTTACGGTGCCGCGATGCCGACCTTCCGCCCCACCGTTGCCGAAAGACAGCCGACGAAGCCCGTGTGCCTACGCGGTGGTTTCGTCCGCCCCATCGCTCGGCCGAATGTGAAAGTCGCCCTTGGCCAATTCGTGATTCAGAATCTCCAACAGGGTCTGCAGGAACACCACGACCATGGGACCGACCAAGATCCCGATCGGACCAAAGACGCCGACGCCGCCGAGCACACTGAGCAGTGCCAACAGCGGGTGCAGCTGCGATCGTCCGTGCAACACGAAGACTTTGATGACGTTGTCAATCGAACTGATCACCAACGTTCCATAGATCAATAGAAAAATGGCTTGTCCCCATTGGCGTTCCACCAGCCCCAGCCAAACGACACAGGGCACCCAAACCGACGCCGCCCCAAGAAACGGCACCAGCGCCATGACCGTGGTCGCCAAGAACAGTAGCACGACCGAACCGGAAAACCCCAAAAAGAAATAGGCGATCGCCGCCAAGACACCCTGGGCAAGCGCACTTAGCACCGATGCCAGAACGACGGCACGACTGGTCCGATCAAATTCCATCAACAGCCGACGTTCGTAGTTGTCGTCCATGGGACTTAGCCGCATCAGCGTGTGGACCATCCCCGGACCATCGATCAGGAAAAAGTAGACCGAGATGACCATGATCAGGATGCCAATCCCCAGAGTCACCAAGAACCCACCGGTGCGACTGGTGAACTGAACGAACCAGGGTTGCAGCGTGTCTCGAGTGCTGAGAATCATTCGGTCGATTTCGTCATCACTCAGGTTGGCCGCCAAGCGGATGGGGCCCCAGATCGATCCCCCCAGAATCTCTTGCATCCAACGTCGGGTTTTGGATCCTGCATCGTCGCTTAATTGTTGCAGGCGTGCCATCAAATCCAGGTCTTCGACATACGACCGGGCAACGGGATCGTCAAATTCCCGATTCTGCCAGCCTTTGATCTCGCTTAACAATTCGTCCAATGACTCGGCGGCGGAAACGGCGGCCGGCGTGGCGGCGTCGCGTGCCGACTGGCTGATGGATTCATCGTTTTGCAGCGACCCCAGAATGTCTTTGGCCTGCAAGACCTCGGACGTTTCGATGTGCTGGGGCTCGCTGGACTGCAACCGAATGACGATTTCATCAAGGCGGCGAAAATATTCGGGATGCGGCACCGCCAAAGCCGTCTGTTCGCGACCTCGTTCGATCGCCCGCTTCAGACTGCCGGCGTCGATTTGTTTCAATACCGAAGCAAACTGTCCGACCGCGACGACCACCAGCAACAGCAACGGCATCAACACGATGGTCAGAATCAACCCGGTGGTGATCGCCGCGGCGGTCCGCGGACGATTGCCCATCCGGTGCAGAATCCACATGTGCACCGGGCGAAAGATCACGACCAGCAAGACGGCCAGGAACAACGGGACGAAGAATCCCGCCATGACTTTGTAAAACAACAAGCCGACGGCGATGATGACCATCACCAACACCACCACCGACATGATCCGCGACAGCGATGGGAAGCTGTTGAACAAGCTGGAGGCCGCCGACTGGTGCGTTCCCACCGTCGAAACGGGGCGGTCGGTCGCCGGATCGGATGATGCCTTGCCGGTGTCCGCATCACGATCGATCGCGTCCCCGCCATCAACGTCGCCGGAGGAGGCCGCAGGGTTTGGATCGGCCGGGTCGTCAGAATCCTTCATCGGAAGTCAGTCATCGGGGTTGGAAGTCGGGCGGCAAAAGGGGAACCGAACAACTGGTATCCGCCGGCGGGATTGTGGATGATCGGCGTCGCGGTGCAAAGACAATCTTGCCGCATTCCCGCACTCCCTGCCGCCGATCCAGCGCGTTGTCCAGCCCGATCGATTCCGAAACTCGTCCTCCCAAACGCAACTTCAAGCCGCTGATCCGGTGGGCAAGACGCTTGGTGTTCGTGCTGGTCCTGGTGGGCTTGGCAGCAGCCGGTCGAAAAGCAGTCCAGCAATGGCAGGCGGAGGTTCGATCGGCCGAAAGTCGCCTGAGCGAATTGGACCGCCAGATTCAATCCGCCGCCGGCGGGTCGGATGACCAAGCGGCGCTGAGGCTGCAGCGATCCAAGGTCGCGAAATCCGTTCCCCGCGCCTCCAATCTGCGCTGGGGTTACATCGGTCTGGCTGCGTGCTGTTATGCGTTATCGCTGATGCCGCCCGGCTTGCTGCTACGCCGCGCCGTTTTGGCAATGGGACAAACATGCCGTCCCGGGGTCGCGGTGGCCGCCCAATTGATCGGGCACTTGGGCAAGTATGTTCCCGGCAAAGCGATGGTGGTCGTCTTGCGTGCGGACGTGATGCGTCGGCAGGGCGTGGCGGTGGTCCCCGCCGGAATCGCAGTATTCATCGAAACCTTGTTGATGATGGCCGTGGGCGGCACTGTGGGCGGATTGATCATTTGCTTTCTTCCCGCCCCCGCGTGGATGCGATGGTCGGCCTTGGTTGTGGCCGCGGTTGCGACACTGCCGACGGTGCCGCCAATTTTGAACCGAGTGGTGGACCGAGTCGCCCGGTCGCGTTCCGCGGGCGGCGACAATCCATCGAACCCGCTGAATCACTGGGACGCCGGCTTGTTTATCGCCGGGTGGGGTTACAGCTTGCTGGCATGGATCGGCATCGCCGCCGCGTTCACGCTGTTGGTTGCCGCGATCCCACACGGTGCGTCGGATTCAGATTCCGCGGGCTGGTTGGAATCGTCCGCGACGGTGGACCTCGCCGGATTGGCGTTGGCCAGTGCCGCATCGATCAGCCTGGCAATGGTGATCGGATTTGCGTCACTGATCCCCGGGGGTGCGGGGGTGCGTGAATTGGTCCTGACGACACTCTTGGCGCCGCTGGTCGGTCCCGCCGCTGCACTCTTGTCGGCGATTGCGGCTAGAGTTGTATTTTTGGTCGTCGAATGCGCGATGGCGTTGGCGGCGCAGGCTTGGCTGCGTTTTCGCGTCGATGCGTCATCGACAGTGGGCCCCGCCCCGGCGACCGCACCTTCCGCCTCCACGGACTCGGCATGAACGATACCGCTTTGGCCGTCGAGCCACCTCCGGCCGCCCTCCAACATCGACGCCCCGATTTGGCAATCGTGGTGCCCACCTTCAACGAACAAGACTCGTTGCAAGCCCTGCACGATGCGATCACCGAATCGGTCGACAGCGCCGGCATTGCGACCGAAATCATCTTTATCGACGACGGATCATCCGACCAGTCGTGGCGACGCATCGAACAACTGGTCGCCCAGTCGTCGCGAACGCACGGGGTCAAGCTGCGTCGCAATTTTGGCAAAGCGGCGGCGTTGGAAGCCGGCATCACCGCGTCGACCGGGCGAGTGATCATCACCATGGATGCGGACTTGCAAGATGACCCGCAAGAAATCCCGCGTTTCATGCAGCAGATTGATCAGGGGTTGGACGTCGTCAGCGGGTGGAAGAAAGTCCGTCACGATCCCTGGCACAAAGTCTGGCCCAGCCGAGTCTTCAATCGCTTGGTCAGCGGGCTGACCGGCGTGCAACTTCACGATCACAACTGTGGTTTCAAAGCCTATCGCCGCGAAGTCTTCGACGAAGTTCGGCTGTACGGTGAACGCCATCGATTCGTCCCCGTCCTAGCCGCTGAACGTGGTTGGAAAGTGGGCGAAATCGTCGTTCAGCACCACGCGCGCCCGTTTGGACAAAGCAAGTACGGTGTCTCTCGGATCTTGAAGGGATTCCTGGATCTGCTGACGATCTATTTCATCACCTCCTTTGGTAAACGCCCGCTGCACTTGATCGGCGGGGTCGGGGTGTTGTGTTTTGCCGCCGGTGCCATCGGCATGTTGTACCTGTCGATGATGTGGGTCCTTTCGCGGACCTTTGCTTCGATCGACGTCCTGCACCTGCATGAAACGGCGATCTTTTACTACTGCATTTTGGCGGTCTTGTTGGGTGCGCAGTTCATGCTGGCTGGACTGCTGGCTGAATTGATCGTCAGCCAGCAACCCGGTCGTCGCCCGGCCGCCAGCGTCGCCAAACGCGTCGGCTTTCGCCGCGACGAATCGTCCGATCACAGACAAAATTCCACCGAAACGCCATCGAACGAATCGTAGGCTTCATGTCATCATCCCCAACCAGTCCGCCGCGTTTGCACGACCAAGATTCGGTACCGGTCGGTTCCCTGTTTTCTGTGCGACACCACTACGTCGTGATGGTGGTCATCGCCCTGGCCATCGCGGCCGGGCGGATCGCAACGGTCAGCAGTCGCGAAGGCAGCACCGCTTTTTTGTCGGCCAATGACCGCAGTCGCTGGTGCACGATCGCCGCGTTGGTGGAAGACGGCACCTTTGCCATCGACCGCCAAATGCGTTTGAAAGATGCCAAAGGACGCCGGCACTGGCAAACGATCGATCGCGTTCAACATCGCGGTGAAGACGGTCGGCAACACGATTACAGCAGCAAACCGCCATTGTTCCCCGTGCTGGTCGCTTGGCTGTACTGGGGGGTGAATCAGTGCACGGCAATGACGCTGACGCAACAGCCGATTTATCTGGCAAGGATCATTTTGGCACTGGTCAATTTGCCAATGCTGCTGGCCTTCTGTGTTGCGACGATCTTTAGCGTCCATCGTATGACGTCGTCTGATTGGACACGACGGATACTTTCGGCGGCGACATGCTTTGGCACGATGCTGATCCCGTTTTCCTTTTCGCTGAACAATCATTTGCCGGCGGCATCCGCGACGGCCGTGGTGGCCGCGTTGTTCCTTTGGCTTTCCGGCCGTCACGGTGTCGACACAAACCAACGCACCGGAGATCGTTCCGGCTGGATGCCTTGTCTGTTGGTTTCATTGCTGGCCGGCGTCGCATCGGGATGGGTGGCTGCCAATGAATTGCCCGCACTGTCAATGGTCGGGTTGTGGGGATTGCTGTTCTTGTATTGGGACCGCCGCACGGTCGTCGGCTACACCATGGGGATCGGCGTGGTGGCCGTCGCGTTCTTCTGGACCAACTGGATGGCACATCAAAGTCTGCGTCCCCCGTATGCCCATCGCGGCGTCGGCCCACTGGTGGCGACCATGGATGCCGTCGAACCGAATCTGGCCGCTGACGCGATCACCGGTCCGTTGCGTTCCGCCAAAGCTTTGGATCCACAGGAGACCGTCGAATCAGTGGTCGACTCTGATGAACCGGGCCGATGGCGTGCGGTGACCAATGCACAGCGTTGGTTTGCCGTCACCGCGGATGTGGCGACTGACAAAGTTGCCGAGAATCCGGTCCAGTCGGCTTCACGCTGGCGGATCTATCAGTGGGATGATTGGTATGAGTATCCGGGCAGCTATTGGCAGACCGAGCGCAGCGGTGTGGATCGTGGTGAACCGTCGCGATGGACCTACCTTTTCAACGCGACCGTGGGGCACCACGGCCTGTTTTCGCTGACGCCGCTCTGGTGCCTGGTGCCACTGGGATGGCTGATCGCGGTCGCGGGAACTTGGCGAACCGATGTTCGTGATCAAGACGGTTATCAACTGTCCGACGATCGAGCGGTTCGCGCGATGCTGTTTGCCATCATGATCGCTTCGCTGGTTTGCTTCGCGTTCTACATGGCACGTCCCAAGATCGACCGCAATTATGGGGGCGTCAGCACGTGTTTTCGTTGGATGCTGTGGTTCGCACCGCTGTGGTTGCTGTGCTGTGTCCCCGCGATCGATCGTGTTTCACGGTCCCGTTGGGGACGTTTCACGATCATCGTTTTGCTGGGCCTGAGCGTCTTTTCCATGTCCACGGCTTTGGATTCGCCTTGGCATTCCCCCTGGCTGTACCGGTACTGGGATTTTTTGGGCTGGCTGGACGGCTGACCGGATCACTACCATCGCCGGTCACCGCGCCCACATGACCGGTGGGCGCGTTTGCCGAGAAAACGTTTTCGGCAACAGGAATCCACGCTAACTTTTTCGCGATCCAGCTTGAACGGCACGGAAGCCACGTCGAAGCCCAGGCCCTCGGCCTTTGGTCCGGGGACGTTTCTGATTGCGCTGTTGATTTTGCTGGTGCTGATTTTGGGCCAGGCTTCGCTGCCCGATACGGTCGGAGAGCAGGCGCGACTGGTTTTGCTGCAAAAACTGCAGACCCACTACCCGCACCTGATCGTTTCCATCGGACGCGGCAACTTTGACGAAGACGTCGGACTTACATTCGAGGACATCGAATTCCGTGACCCCACCCACGGCGTCGACGGTAGCCCACGGTTGCTAATTCACATCGACCAGATGCAGGTCGAGGCCGATTGGGACTGGCAAAAAGTTGCCGAGCGGACCAATCCGCTGGTCACCCATGGCATCGTCATTGATGGTTTGGAGGCCCACCTTTGGCTTGACCAAAACGCCCGCTGCGGCCTGGAAACGCTGATGCCGTTGCCAAATTTCGGCCCGGCTTGCCCCAAAACACTGGTCCGCAACAGCATCCTGTTGTGGGAAGACCCGCGGGGCGCGACGTCTGCGATCCCGATCAATCTGCGAAAAGCGGTCCTGCTAAAGTCCCATGACGCCGACGGCCAACTGGCCACCCAATTTGATGTCCAAGCCGACGCGCATTTCCTGCGTCAGCTGAACCTAACCGGCGTCGTTGATGACGGTCGGTTCCGAGTCGCCGCCACCGCACGTCATGCCCAATGGAATCGGCGTCTGCTGGACCGCTTGCCGCCGTCATTGTCGTCCAAAGCCAACGAAATTCGCGGTTTGGATTTCATAGCGGATCTTTCATTGCGTGCCGAAGGGGCTACCGATGACATCGCGTCGATCCGCTACCAAGCCGACGTCACCGTGGCCGACGGACAATTCCAACATCCACGCATTCCCCTGCCTTTGACTCAGATCCGCGGTCGCTTTGTCGTCACACCAGCGGGAATCCAAATCGGATCATCGCAAGCTTTGTTCGGCGACGCGGTTTGTCGCCTGGACGGCCACGTCGATGGCCTGAATTGGCCGGTCCCCGCTGAACTGAACGTGACCACTGATGGGCTGTTGATGGATGACGGCCTTGTCAGCGCGCTGCCGGATCAACTGAAAACCCTTTGGCAACGTTTGCGTCCGACCGGTCACCTGGATGTCGACGCACACCTAAAACACCAGCTTGCACCGGAGTTTAAAGACGGCAGTCCCGAAAATGCCAATTGGACGCCGCTGCCCCAGTGGCGATGGATCAGCCGAGCCGACATTCAGTGCAAAGGCATCGACGTTCAATACGAAAAGTTCCCTTACCCGGTCCAGCAACTGACGGGACAGATTCACGTCGCGGACGATCGTGCGGTTTGCGAATCGATGCACGGCCGTGCCGGGGGACGCATCTTTCGGTGTCGGTTTTCGGTTCCGACCAGGCCGGACCGGCCCTTTCAATTCGAAGCTCAAACGGACCTGCCACTACCGATCGACGAAGCCCTGTTGGCGTCGTTGACCCATCGCGGCCAGCCTACATCCAAATTGGAATCTTTCGTCCGGTCGCTGGATCCTGTCGGTGCGGTCCAAGTCAAAAAGGCGATCATTCGGCGCGACGAAGCGGGGGTCGTTCACCGCGACTTTGAATTGATTGTGATGGACGGGCGACTGAATTACCAAGCCTTCAGCTATCCGTTGTTCAACGTTCAAGGCGGCATTCGCATTTTGGATCGTGACGTCCGGCTGACGGGTTTTCGCGGGCACAGCGCCAGCGGCGGCCTGGTCCGATGTCACGGCGGATACCGCATGCCGATCCACCAAGACTCCGGCCACCCACCAGCGGATCATCAGCGCCCGGGCGTTGAAATTATGCCCGGAAAACGCGTAGCAACCGATGATCCGTCCGGGCGATTGGATCTGACGTTTTCGGCCAGCGACGTATCCATCGACGACACGCTGCGATCGGCACTGCCGTCATCCAGCCAAGTCACCTGGGATGCATTGGCCCCGGGCGGCGTCTTAGATCACTTGGACGTTCGAGTCACGCGTTTGGGTTCCAATCCGATCGAGCTGGACGTCACTGCACGACAAAAGGTTGCACCGGAGGCACATCACCGATCGGTGACGCTGCGTCCCACTGCGTTGCCCTATCGATTGGATGTCATCGGCGGTCAGGTGCATTTTGATGGTCAGCGAATCACGATCGAAGGGCTGCAGGCCAGCCACGGCGGGTCCAGATTGACCGCCAGCGGCAGCTGCCAACAAGTCCCCGATGGGCGATGGCAACTTTCCTTGGACGTCAACGGCGGTAGTCGATTGGTTCCGGATTCGGATTTGATCGATGCCCTGCCGGATTCCATGCGTCAGACCATGCGCAGCCTGCAACTTCGCGGACCGCTGGGAGTCCGCGGCAAAACAGATGTGTTGTTCCCAGGCGGTGCTTTTCCGTCGCCGGTGCTGCGTTGGGACAACAAAGTCCAACTGGAAGGCAATCGCATCGGTGACGCCGGCAGTGTGCATTCGCTACGCGGCGAACTTGAAATCAGTGGACAACATGACGGGGTACATTTGGTCGCTCGCGGCAACGTCAATCTAGATTCGATGCACGTCGACGATATCCAAATCACAGGGTTGCGTGGCCCGTTCGTCATCCGCGACGACCAAATGGCACTGGGGCAAAACGCAGCGTCCGCCAATCCGGGCCCAGCGGGCGGCCAGACCGCACGTCCCATCGAAGGCCGACTTTTCGGCGGTCAAATTCGTGTCAACGGGCTGGCCAATCTGTCCGCTAGTGAATTTGATGTCGGTTTGAACATCGTCAAAGCTCGCGTGCCCACGCTGTTGGCCGATTTGGGGCATGCCGATCACGGACTGACCGGCACGCTGGACGGTCAGATGCGGCTGGGCGGTGTGCTGGGCGACATGGAACGCCTGCACGGATTCGGCCAGGGAAAGATGGAAGGTGCGAACATCTATCAACTGCCGTTCATCATTCAGATATTCAATCAGTTGCGGATCAGTCCCTCTGAAGATGTCGCGATCACCAGTGGCGATTGCAAGTTCACGATCGACGGACGTGACGTCAACTTCGACACCCTGCGGTTGTGGGGCGATCTGGTGGCTTTTTACGGCGGCGGTACGGTCACCCGGGGCCGAGAACTGGATTTGTCGCTGGACACCCGCGTCAGCCCGCAAAACTTTTTCACCAAGGCAATCGGGCCTCTGCGTGATACGCCTTACACGCTATGGACGCTGGACGTGAAAGGCCCGATCGGAGCCCAAACCATTCAAAGACGCGCTTTCGACAACTTGGGTGAAACAATGGAGCTATTGTTGAATACCGGCGGGTCCACCGGATCGCCGCGGACGGCCAACCAAGTGCCGCCCCCACTACGAAACTAGAAACACGACGAAGATCCATCCCGCGCCGAAACGCAGGTTGGCAACTTGATACCGAATCTGTTTCGGGCAACCAGCTTTGATCGCCATCTTTTGCTTTTGATTCGCCCGTCGTTAAACGCGGCAAACCGTACTTATTTTCCAGCAGAACCTTGCACGTTGATGATTCGATTTCCTTGACGTCCTGATTTCCATCAAATCGGGGCGACGCCATTGATCAGGAGAATCTGACGATGAGCCTTCCTTCGATTCAGTCCGCCGGCATCGTGGCCGGTGTCCAGTTGGCAGCCGGCAAAGGCGGCGAAAGCGACGCCCGCGCCACCGAAGCGTCCAATCAAGCGGCGACGGCCGAAAAGCCCGGCGGTAAAAACGCCGATTCTGCCGCCGTGGATGCCGGCGAACAGACCGGCGATCGCCACGGAAACGGGCGACAGATGTTGGACACGTTCGAAAAGCACGACGATCCGGATTCCCTGCAAGACGGCGACGAATCCGCCGATCCATTAACGTCCCAGGCCTCGGCGGATCCGGAACCCACTGACAATGCGTCGCCGACGGACGATGACCCCGATCCACCGCCGCCCCACTTGGACCTGATGGCCTGAATCGCGGATACTTTGGGCGTTGCCTGGTGTCTCGTGATCATTCCAGGCGTTTCATCCGAACGGCCCTGATCCCCGCGCCTTGACCAAAACGCCCCTATCAAAACGCCGACGCGACAAGTCGTCTGAATCTGTGCGTCAAGGATCTGGCAAGTCCAAGCGTCGGCCTGCCGATCCAGCCGCCGCCCATGGTGCCCCCGCATCCGCTTCGCCGTGGGTCACGTCAGCCGGGTTTGGCTTGCTGGCGTTCACGTTGGTCTTCGCGCATTACTTTCCGGCCGACAGCACGGCCGTTGAATCGGGCGATGCCTTGTGGGTCTGCCTGTTGGCCATCTTGGCTGGCTGGGCGGGATGGTGGTCGGCGTCCGACGGGGTGACCGTCGCACAAAAGTCGCCCGTTCAATTTTCGGCGGGGCGATGCAGGACCTGGATTCCCGACCTACTGATCTTCGCCGTCGCCGGATGGATCGTCTTGGCGTCCTGGCAAACGTCGCCACCGGGTAACCTTCGCATGGCCAGCAATGAAGCCTGGTGGTGGGTCGCGGCAGCGGTCTGGTGGACCGGCGCGCGGCGACTGACCGCGGGCAAAGCAGCCATTCGCCGTTTGCTGATTTTGATCGTCATCGCCATCAGCCTGGCCGGTGCGGTTGAAGGCCTGCATCAACAATGGATCAGCCTGCCCGCCGACCGTGCCCGTTACGCGGCCGATCCCGAAAGTGTGCTGGCCGAAGTCGGGATTGACGCACCGCCGGGTTCCGCCCAACGGATGGCGTTTGAAAATCGCTTGAACGATGGCGGCCCGATCGGCACCTTTGCCTTGGCCAACTCTTTCGCCGCACAGTTGTTGGTCGGCCTCGTGCTGTCGGTCGCCGTTTTGGTTCGGTCTTGGAACACCCTTGGGCATCTTCACAAAGCGATCGGTCTTGGCGGTTGTGCGATCCTGGTGCTGACATTGGTTGCCACAGGCAGTCGCAGCGGCATGGCGGCGGGAGTGCTGACATCGTTGGCCGCCGGCTGCATATCCTTGAACCGGGCCGGTCGTCAAAACAACGTCAAGGATATTGCTGACCCGCAAGACTCCGGTGCAACGCATAGTTCTGAAACGGTCAGTTCACCGGAAGACCAGACCCGCTCGAACAAGCAGGGATCTTGGCAGCCGGTGGTGATCGGCATCGGCGTGTTGATCGTGGTCACGCTGACAGCGGTAGTCGCCTTTGGACGTGGAGAATGGGTTCGGCAAGCCCCCATGTCATTGGCGTTTCGATTCCAGTACTGGCGAAGCACTGCCGCAATGGCTCTGGATCACCCCTGGTTTGGTGCGGGACCGGGGAACTTTCAGTCGCTGTATGAACGGTATCGTGAACCATCGGCGAACGAACAAATCGCCGAACCCCATAATTTTTTGATGGAAACACTGGGGGCCGGTGGGTTCCTTGCAGCGGCGCTGCTGATCGTCTGGTTCCTTTCACTGCTGGCATCCCAAAGACATGCGTCTGCACCGGAGAATCGCCATGGCGAATCGAACCCCAACGAAACACTTGACCACCAAGTGGTTATGGGTGGCTTTCTGGCCGGGGTGATCTTGTGCCTGATGTCGCGCTGGGTTATCGGAGCATCTCCCGCCATCGAAGCCGTCTTGGCCTCCGTCGTCTTAGCCGGAGGCTGGTTCGTCGCGATGCGTGCTTTTGTGCAAGTCGAGTTGGATGATGCGGTTGTCCGTTCCGTTTCACGGGTCGCCATCGCCGGCCTATTGCTGCACTTGACGGTTTCGGGCGGCTGGACCGTCCCGGGCGTCGCCCTGGCGGGATGGACTCTGGCGGCATTGGCGTTTCCATCGCAATGGGTGCCACGTTCCGCCGTGTCGGTGGATCCCGATTCGCGTTCAAGCTGGAATCACCCGCGGCTTGCCATCGGAGTGATCGGCATGGTGTTGGTTTGCGGAATCGGTTTCGGGTCGATTCGCCCGGTGACGCAGGCCGCACGGCTCAGCCGACAGGCAGAATTCAGTCTGATGGACGGCCGTGTCGACCAGGCTTGGCGTTTGCTGAATCAAGCGGTGGATGCCGACCCCTGGGATTTCCGTGCCGCTCTATCGGCCGCCGACGCATCGCATTGGCGGCTAATTTTGGCCGCCCCGCCGCAGTTCGGTGGTGATGCCCAAGCGGACCGTGTGTCCGATGCGTCGGCGGAGGTGCAGAGGCGTCACCAGCAATGGAAAAACATGGTCGACACCACGCTTCGCCGAAGTGGCGTTTCGCCGTCGGTGCGTCGCGTCTTGGCCGGTCAATCGCTGCACGTGTACCAGCGATTCGGTTTTGCGGACGATCTGAGTTTCGCTGCTGAACTACTGAACCAATCCACCGCGGCCAGTCCGTCGCATCAGTGGCACTGGGCACAACTGGCGGCGGTTCGCCAGGCCATGGGGGACCAAGCGGGTGCGGAAAGGGCGGCGGACACGGCGGACACGTTGTCCAAGCTGGGCAATAATTACCAACGCTGGCTGGACCGCCAATTCATTTACCTTCCCAAAGTGGTGGGGGACGAGGCGAATTTTGGTCCTCAAACGGCACCGGCCAGCGAAGTGCTGCAGAACCTTCTGGACGAAAACGCCGTATCAGCCAAAATCTCGAAGTCTTCCCACTCCGATTCACAGCCCGAATCATGAAACTGATCGTCTCCATGTTGGTCGCCGGATTGATCGGCGGCGTTTTCGCCTATGGCCATGTGGTGTCCAAGTACGGCGGTGCCGAAGGTCTGTTCGGACCGATGAAGCTGGATGGCGAGGTCACCGCGGACAACATCATGCGGCTGCATGTCGAATCGTTGCCCGATGACCTGCCGGTGGCCACCACGCCCCAGGGCATGGAGCATGACTTTGGCATCATGCGTGTTGGCGAAAAAGGCGAACACTATTTTGTGATTCGAAACGAAGGCCAATCTCCCCTGACGTTGCGACAGGGGGCATCAACCTGCAAATGCACCTTGGGCACCCCCGAATCATCGTCACTGGCCCCGGGTGAAACCACGCGTGTCAAGCTGGAATGGACGGTCAACGCACGGGGTGATGATTTCAGTCAAACAGCAGAAATCATCACCAATGATCCTCACAACGTGGCGATCCGGCTGAAAATCCACGGCCAGATTGTCCGCGACCTGAAGATGGATCCTGACGTCGTGGCGTTGGGCAACGTCGCGGCCGGCGAAGCGGTGGACATCAAAACGCTGATCTACAACTACTCCGATAGCCCGATTCGTGCGGACGATGTCATGATCAGCGGCGACGAGATGGCCGAATTTGCCAAGCTCAGCATCAAGGAGGTCGAACCCGACGACCCGGTCCACGAAGCGGCACGACAAGCGTTCGAAGTCTCTATCCATATCGAACCGGGGCTCAGCCAAGGTCCCGTCAACGAAAACTTGTGGTTCACATTCACGCCGGTCGGCGACGACGGCAGCGTGCTGGTCGACGAATCAGGCGACGTGGCCGAAGCGGTTCGGATGGACTGGCAAGTGGTCGGCCGTGTCGTCGGGGCGCTCAGCATGATCCCCAATCCGCGATTGTCGGGTGTCACCGGCGGCGGTTGGATTTACAAGTTCGGGCGTCCCAAGACGCCAGATGAACTGAGCGGCAAGTCCTTCATCACCCTGAAGGGACCGATGAAGGATTCGACCAAGTTATCGATCGGCAACGTCGAACCGGCGGATATCGTCACCGCGACCTTGGGCGATCCCATCGGACAGGGCGAAATGTCGCTCCGCCGGCTGACGATTGAGCTAAAACCTGGTGAAAAAGCGGTTTCTCGACTGGGGACCGTAGAAGAAGATTTCGGAATCGTGACCATCGAGTCCGATAATTCGAAAGTCCCGCCGATGAAGATTTATCTGACCTTCTCGCTTCCTTCGGCACGCCAGTGGCAGGCGGAACAGCTGGACGCCCAAGAACAACCGTCCGACAAATCGATCGACGATGCGTCATCGGATGACGCTGACGCGAATCCTTCATCGGAACCCGAGAACTCCGAAAACGACGACACTCATTCGGAATAGACCATGTTCACCGCCCCGACATCGACATCTCCGTCCGCCGCCGACACGGATCCAAAGTCAGCTTCGGACGCCCGTTTGATCGGTCGATTCGGGGGGCTGGCATTGCTGGTCTTCGTCATCGGTTGCGGCGGCCCCGAAACGCCGCCGCCGTTGGCAACCGAAATGGATGCCAACGAGGATCTTGCGTCATCGGAAGCTCCGATGCTGGTCGACGTCGATCCGGGTGATCACGCCACCATCCACCTTCGGCAAACCCCGCGGGCCGATCCGGATCCGTCTTCGTTGCCGGGCGACTTGGATCCAGGCGGAATCGCCCTAGGCGAAATCGCGTCGGCTGATTCGGGTTCGACAGTCGCCTCCGATTTCGACCTTTCGCCGCCCGACCTTGGCCTGGACGATGCAGCGTCGGATTCGACCGACCTGTTACCGCCCGCGGTAAGCTTGTCGGCACCGGAAACGGAAATGGTCATTTCGTCCCCCAGTGACCAACTGGATCTGGACCCGCTGGATCTGGCCGCTCCGGCGTCCGAAGAAGGTCCCGAAGCTTCCGTTCAAGAGGGTGCGGTCACGGCGATCACGCCGAAATCGTCGCGGCCCGCTGCCGAAATCAGCTTGGCCGCGGCGGACGTTCCCACCGGCAAAGGTTCCGGCGACGATGAATCTACTGACAACGATTCCCAGCCCAATGCTTTGCGATCAACGCCATCGCCTGGGACGCCGGAAAATCGGCTGCGAGAATCTGCTGACCAAACGCTGGGACAGCCGATTGATTACCGCAGCTGGCCCAAACCGGCTTTAACCCTGGTCTTCACCGGCCAACAACACGGTTACATCGAACCGTGTGGTTGCACGGGGCTGGATCGTCAAAAGGGCGGGGTGGCTCGCCGGTATACCTTTTTCGACCAATTGAAATCCGCCGGCTGGACGCTGGCCCCGATCGATACGGGAAACCTGATTCGTCGTTTCAGCAGCCAGGGTGAAATCAAATACCACCGCAGCGTCGAAGCGCTCCGGGCGATGAATTACCAGGCGGTTGGATTCGGCCCCGATGATGTTCGGCTGGGGATTAGCGATCTGATCCAAGAAGCCGCCGCCGAATCGGCCGACGACGCCCTGTACGTGTCAGCCAACGTCGTGTTGTACGACCCGTCGCTGATGCCAAGTCACAAAATCATTCAACAAGGCGGCGTATCGGTCGGCGTCACGACGGTGTTGGATCCGGAATTTGTCGAAGGCACCGTCGCCACCGATGTCACGATCCAGCCGGCGGTCGAATCCGCCAAGAAAGCGGTGGCCGAAATTGAGAATTCCGCCCCCGACTGGGTGGTCGTCACGTTTTTCGGGACCGAAGAAGCCGGGCAAAAGCTGGCGCAGCGCGTCGATGGCATTGATTTGCTGTGTGTTTCGGGCGGCTATGGCGAACCGACGTTCCAGCCGCAAGCGATCGACGGCACCGAAACGCAGATGATTGTGACCGGCGACAAAGCCATGTATGCCGGTCTGGTGGCTTTGTACCCGGAAGATTCCTTGCGTTATGCACGCGTACCGCTGAGCCATGAGTTTGCCGACGCTCCGGAAATGCGTCAGTTGATGAGAGCCTACCAAGAACAACTTCGTGATCTTGGTTTGGAAGGCCTGGGCATCAACCCGCAACCGCATCCCGACGGCGGACGGTTCGTCGGCAGTGCGACTTGCGGTGAATGCCACACCACCGCCTTTGAAATCTGGGAATCAACACCACACGTGCACGCCACCGACAGCATCGTCAGCCCGCCGAAGGAACGCGGTGACATTGCCCGGCACTTTGACCCGGAATGCATCAGCTGTCACGTCACCGGTTGGAACCCGCAAAAGTACTATCCGTATGACTCGGGCTATCTGTCGCTGGAAACCACTGACCACCTGACCGGCAATGGTTGCGAAAACTGCCACGGCCCTGGGGCGGATCACAGTGCCGCCGAAGCCGGGGATTTGGATGTGACCCAGGATCGCTTGGAAGAACTGCGTCGGGAAATGCAGCTACCGTTGGAAAAGGCCCGCGAAAAATGCATGGAATGCCACGATCTGGATAACAGCCCCGATTTCCACGACGAAAACGCGTTCGAAGACGTCTATTGGCCGGAAGTCGAACATTACGGCGTCGACTGATCCACCGCTGACACGACGCCCGATTGCCGTTTACCGCGACGAAGCGAATCGCCTATCCTGCCGGCAAGGACAAGGATTGCCCCGCCCGTCGCCGAAGGAACGGCCATGTACCGTTGGTTACTGTGTTTTCGATACCTGCGCACGCGGTACATCGCGCTCGCGTCGATCATCAGCGTCACCCTGGGCGTGGCGACCCTGATCGTCGTCAACGCCGTGATGAGCGGCTTTGCGGCGGAAATGCACGAACGCCTGCACGGCTTGGCGTCCGACATTTTGCTGGAATCTTGGGCCAGCGGCGGCCTGCCCAACCCCGAATTTCACGTCGATGAAATCCGAAAGGTCGTCGGTGACGATCTCGAGGGCGTTTCGTACAGCGTACATGTCCCGGCCATGCTGGGCATCGACCACAACGGGCAGGTGATCACCCGTCACGTCCAATTGGTCGGCATCGACCCGGCGACCTATGACAAAGTCAGCCATTTCGGCCGCTATCTGATCCACCGCGACAATCGCCAATCGGTCAGTTTCCAGCTTCGTGATGGGGGCTATGCCGAATCACGCGAAGGCTTTCCGATTGCCGGTTGGAGCTATCGCCGGCGGCGTGCCATGGAGCAACAACTGTTGCGGCAAGAACGTGAACGAGCCGAACAGATTCGCCAACAGTTTGCCGTCCCGGACAACGCCGCATTCCCGGCCGACGCGCCCAATGCCAACGGCGAAGATTCACCGATCGACGAGGGTTTGGCCAGCGGCCCCAGCTGGATGAACGGCCCGTCCATGCAGAACGCCGTTCCAGATGAACTGGGCGGTGGCGAATCGGCAACGGAATTTGATCCGGCCAATGAACAATACGCCGGGATCGTCTTGGGGATCAGCACTTGCAGCACCAAGTGGCGTGACAGCGACGGCAATGTTCACGACACGTACTTTGCCCGCCCCGGCGATGACATCCGCATGATGTTCCCCAGCGCCTCGGACAACCCCAAAGTCATCAATCAAAAATTCACGGTCGTCGATTTGTACGAATCGGGAATGAGCGAATATGACAGCACGTTTGCATTTGTCCCGCTGGACAAACTGCAAGACTTTCGCCAGATGGTCGATCCCCAAACCAACGTTCGCAGCGTCACCACGATTCAACTGAAACTGCGTGAATCGGCCAACCTGAACGCCGTTCGCGATGCACTGCGTCAACGATTCCCGGCGGACGTTTATTCGATGAACATCCAAACATGGCGTGACATGCAAGGTCCGTTGCTGTCGGCGGTCCAGTTGGAAACCACCATTTTGAACATCCTGCTGTTCCTGATCATTGCCGTCGCCGGGTTTGGGATTTTGGCGACGTTCTTCATGATCGTCGTGGAGAAAACCCGGGACATTGGAACCTTGAAAGCTCTAGGCGCATCGGGCGGCGGGGTGATGAGCATCTTCCTTAGCTATGGTCTTCTGCTGGGCGGTGTCGGCAGTGGCGTTGGCTTGGTCGGCGGACTGCTGTTTGTTCGAAATATCAATCGCATCGCTGAATTGGTCGAAATGGCGACGGGCCAGGAAGTCTTCGATCCGACCGTCTATTACTTCACTGAAATCCCGACCATCATCGACCCGATCACCATCACCTGGGTCATGGCCGGTGCGATCGCCATCGCCGTCACCGCCAGCGTGCTTCCCGCATTGCGAGCGGCACGAATGCACCCGGTCGCCGCATTGCGATTCGAATGATAGGGGCGACGCGGCCAAAACCAGCGCCGATCCCGATCACCCCAAACCATCCCGCCCCCAAAAAGTCACCCGAAAAGCGGCCACTGCCGACGGCATACCGCAAACAAGGATCCACCGATGTCCGACATCGTTCTTAGCGCCAGAGGCATCAAGAAAAGCTACTTCAAAGACAAATTGGAAGTCCCGGTGCTGCGTGGCGTGGATGTGGAAGTCCCCCGTGGCAAGGTGACAGCCTTGGTCGGCCGCAGCGGCAGCGGGAAAAGCACGTTGATGCACATCCTGGCAACCCTGGACCAACCGGATGAAGGCGAGGTTTACTTCGGCCAGCAACGAATCGACAACACAAGCCGTCGCACCCGAGACAGCTTTCGTAACAAGCAAATCGGCATCATTTTTCAGTTCTATCATCTGTTGCCCGAGCTTTCCGCACTGGAAAACGTCCTGGCCCCCACGATGATCGGCCGCAGCTTGACGGACTATTTCCGCAGCCGCAAAGAAACCCGTCGTCACGCCGAAGCAATGCTGGACCGCGTCGGATTGCTGCAGCGTGCCAGCCACAAACCCAGCGAACTGAGCGGTGGTGAAATGCAACGCACGGCGATCGCCCGTTCGCTGATGAACGATCCGCAGTTGTTGCTGGCGGATGAACCGACGGGAAACCTGGACACCGACACCGGCCACGAAATCCTGGGGCTGTTGCGTGGACTAAACGAAAACGAGGGGCTGACCATTTGCATGATCACCCACGATGATGCGATCGCCGAAACCGCCGACGTCTGTCACCGAATGAAAGACGGCCAATTGTTGCTGTCACCGCGACGCACTCGAACCGAATCGCCCGACGCCCCGAAACTGCAAATCGCTTAAGAATTCTGTGGCGTTTATGACACGGGCACAGCGCCAGGCTTAGAACAGGAACGAGGACTCGGCAAAGGCGGCATCCAGGTCGTCTTCGTCGATATCAGCCATGACGTTTCCACCCGCTGCCATCGTTTCGCCCGCACGTGATTCGGATTCACCGCTGCGGGCCAATTCATTGATCACCCACAACGCGTCAAATGACGTGACGTCGTTGTCGCCGTTGACGTCGTAAAACCCACCAAACCGCACCGTGGCATCGGCAGCCAACAATTCGCCGTACCGCGATAAGAAATTGATGATCTGCAGGGCATCAAACGCGGTGACATCATTGTCGGCATTCACGTCGTGCCGGGTCATCTGATTCTGCAGCGGACGTTGGCCGGCCCCGACGACGACCGAAACGGTTTCGTCGGTAAACAGTTCCGGATCATTCTCGCTGATCAGTCGAACATTGATTTCGTGAGGCCCGATCAACGATGAAGGCAGGATGCCTTCGATCACGCCCGTCGCAGCATCGAACTGGACCCAGCGCGACATACCGGCCGATTCCAAATCGATCTGCAATTGCCAGGGATCATTTTCGGGGTCACTGGCATAGCCGGCCGGCAATTCAAACCGATACGGCTCGCCAGCCACCGCGGCGGGAGGCGTCAGTTCCAAATCAAACTTCGGCGGTTCATTGACGTCTTGAATCACCAATTCGATGGTTGCCTCGGTCGACCGAGGTGGGTTGCCCGTGTCGGTCACCCTAACATCCAACGTGTATTGGTTTCCGCTTTCGTAATCCAGCCGGGCGTTCTCGTTCAACGACAACAAACCGGACGAAAACAGCGTGACCATCCCCATTGCCGTGCCACCGATCGCTTCAAACGCCACCCCCTGACCGCCCTCCGGATCGAATGCGGACAACATGGCCAAAATCCCCGTCTTATTCTCGGGGACTTCTACGACGGTGGTGGTCAACTGTGGAGCTTCGTTCACATCGGCGACAAACACCGTCACGGTCGCGTCATCGAACAAGGAGGGCTGGCCATTGTCGGTCACGCGAACTTGCAAATCGACACGACTGACGGTTTCAAAGTCCAGGGACTGTGCCACCAACAACTTACCGGTGGATGCTTCCACTTCGAACAGTCCGGCATCGTTGCCACCGACAATGGAATACTGAAACACAGTGTCGGCGTCCGGATCCTGTGCGAACAACTCCCGGACGACTGTCCCGATCGGTTGGTCTTCGGCAACAAACGCCGTCGCATCGCCAAGGCTTGGTGGCTCATTGGCATCGGTGACATTGACGATCACCGTTCGGTCAGACATTGCACCGCGTGAATCGGTCGCGACAACGACCAATTCGAATTGCTGCTGCGTTTCGAAATTGAATTCCGCATTTTCGGTGACAGTGATTTGCCCCGACACCGCATCGATGGCGAATTCGTCCTGCGTTCCCCCCAAAGTAAACGTGATCGAATCGCCGTTGGGATCGCTTGCCGTGACGGTACCGACAACGGTGCCCGCCGCCGAGTCTTCGGACACGGCGAATTCAGCCGAATCAATCGCGGGCGGTTGGTTCGGACCCGCGGTGAAATCGAAGACAAAGTTCTCGTATTGCTGGACGTTGATCGGCTGGATCGATGACACCCAGTTCTCGTCCAACAGTTGAACGTTGTATTGACCTGGGAATAGGTGGCGGATGTCGTAATCGCCATTCTCATCCGTCACGGCCGTCGGTTCGTGTTGCCAGTACTCCAGCCGATCGAAACGCCCGAACGGTCCGCCTTCCTTGGTGTCGACCGGGTAATCGTTATCGGCAAAGGCAAATACGTATGCGATGTTGTCTTCACCAGAAGACACTTCGATCGTCTGTCGCGCACTGTCGACCAACAGCCCGCTGACCGTTTCGTCGATCAGTTGCCCGTCGACCGTATAGGCCTGCAAACGTCCGTAGACTTTTGACAGCGGGTTGTCGTCGCCGATCGCTACGATCGACGCGCGATTGACCGGCCGATAGAAATCGATCCGCAAAACATTGCTGTTTTCAAACCAGTCGATTCCGCCTTTGGCAAAGATACGGTTGGTCCGCTCGTTGGGAAAATCTTTCTCCCGCTCGGCGGTCACTTCGTGCGCGGCAAACGAGCCCAAGGCAAAGTTGGTAACCGTGGCACCGTCAAACGCGTTCAGCAGCGGCACACCGGTATTCGTGGGCGTGCTAACGTCGTCCGGATCGACAACGAAGTGCAAATTGTCTTGTTGTCCATTGCCATTGGTGTCGGCCAAGACGGTCACATTGGCGATCCCTTGATTGATCTCGCCGCGGATCGTGCCCCGAACACCGCCGACAAAGTTGGGTCCGCCGACGTGGTCCAAGTCGCGTCCGGCATACGGAAACTGGCTGGGTTCACCGAACAGATTGTCGGCCAGCGCCCACCGAGCCGGATCACCCGCTGCGGCCTCGTTTTGCACCGTTCCGACGACCCAATCCTCCGGCAAACTGCGGCTGGATTCGCCGACGCGTCCCGCATAGCCGAACCCTTCGGTACCAATGACCGCGGTGGCCTGGGGTGCATTGATGGCGGATAGCCCCGTTCCGATTTCGGCATAGACGATGTTTCCATACGCCAGGTCGCCGCGCCCGACAAACGGGTGCAGCGATATCGAATCATGAATTTGCCACGTCGCGGCGATCGCAGGGTCGATCACTCCGTCGTCGTTGGTGTCGATATCGGTCCCCAGCGTCGGCTCATTCCCGGTTTGGACCAAAATGTAAGCGTTGGCACCGATGATGAAGTCGATTCGTTCCGACAAATCATGGGTGTCGCTGTACAAGTCTCCCGGCAAACCGCCGAATCCCGTCTCGGTCGAAACCAGGGTGTTCGCCGCGGGATCGGCCACGTGCGGACTGTCCTTTTGCAGCATGACCAGGTATCCGTTGGATCCGAACTGCTGGCCGCTAAGATCGAACTTGCCGTGGATTTCGCCTTTGTTCAGACCACGCTCGCTGACGACCAACAGGTAGGTGCCCTGTTGCAATGTGGCGTTCGGCTGGCCGCGCAGTTCCACCATTTGCGTGGTGTCTTTGTCACCGAACAATGGATCGACCAACAGTTCGCTGATGTGGGCCGCCAGCAAACGGCGGCTGTCCAAAGCTTCGATGGCCAGTGGGCGGCGTCGCGAACGGACTTTCTTCATCGCGGATTATCTCGACATCGATGTGGGAACAAGGGCCCCACAGGATACCTTGCCGAGAAAATCAATGCACAGCTGACCATGCACTCAAATTGGGCATGGCCGCGGTTCAAACGATCACATTGCGGAATCGGTACGCGATCGTGGCCGCGTCAGAACCAGGGGCTCAATAGTCACCGCGTTCATCGTCATCGTCGTCGTCATCATCGACGTCACGATCCGGGTGCAGCGGATCGTCAGCGTCAAAGAACAGATCGGCCAACCCCAGCGGTACGGCGTCACCGCCCAGAGTCCGGCTTTTCCGCTGGGCCAGGGATTCCAAGTCTGCCGCGTCTTCACCCAGGCATTTTTCCAAAGCTTCCCGCCAAGCGGCATCACGTCCGATCGGGTGAGTCGGGTCTTGGGTCAATCGTTTCAGCGCGTATCGCAGCAGGTTGATCCCGTCGCGTGGCGAAAAATCCAATTTCAACTCATGCGACCGCTGCAAAAATTCCACCGTCATCGCCAGCATTTCCGGCTCAGCGAATGGCAGGTGGTATTGCAGGATCGCCATTTCGTCCTGCTTGTTGGGAAACCCGACTTTCAATGTCGGCTGTAGACGGCTGAGGATGTAATCGGGAATCTCGAACGTTGATTCGTCCTGATTCATCGTCACCGCAGCGCGAAAATCTCGATTGGCGGGAATGGTGATTCCAGCCACGATGGATTCGACATACCGGCGGCTATCGAACAATGGCGCGACCGAGGCCCAGGATTTTTCGTTCATCCGGTTGCCTTCATCCAGCACGCAAACGCCGCCCAACAGCATGGCCGAAACCAGCGGCGACGCGTGGTATTCGATTTCGCCGCCCCGGCTGAGCACCGGAGTGATCAGCAGATCTTCGGGGCGTGTGTCGGCGGTGCACTGATAAATGAACAGCGGCAATTGCTGCTGATTCGCCGCGGCGATCGCCAACTGCGTTTTGCCGACACCAGGAGAACCGATCAAACGCGGCGTCAGCGGCAGGTCGTTGTCATCCACAACGATCCAGCATGCCAACAGCTGCATCAAAATCTCTTGTTGTCCGATCCATTGTGCGGGCGCGCTGTGGGGCTGTGCCAACTTCAGCGACACGCCATCGATTTCCACGTGACGATTGTCGGTCATCATCGGCTGTGCTTCCGAATGATCCTTCATCATGCCCCCGCCGATGCACCGGTCGTTTGACCGCCAGATTGCTGACCGACCGGTCGATCGGACTCGTCCGGCGGTGATGTTGGTGGTGCCGGTGCTTCTCCCGCCACGTCATCGGCTTGCACCGGAGATTCACCCAACTTGGATGCCGCACGTTCTTCTTCCACCGCGGCCACCAGTGCAGCAATGTATTCGTGAATCGCATGATCGCTCAGGTGATCGATCTTCCATCGTGTCAGGCTTTGAACGAAACCTCGCCAACGGTCGTGGCGTTTCTTCACCATCCCCAGTTCGCCGATTTCGCCATGCCGGTTGATGTAGACTTCGTGACCGTTGTGGCGATATCCCATCCAAGCCGGCGGCACGCGAGTCACGATGTCGTTGTTGTTGACGTACCGATAGTGATCCAGGCTGACGTAGTTCACGTATCGTTTGTTGCCGACGCGGGGGCTGCCGAAGGTGTAAAGCTGTTCGGGCATACTGGCGATGTGGGAAAGGTAACAGCGTCCGGCACAAATGGTGGCCATGGCTCCGCCCAGACTGTGGCCACAAAACCACAACGGCTGGTCGTTGCTGATGAGCGCGGCCTCCAACATCGGCCACAGATCGTCGACTTCGCGTTTGAAACCGCGATGGACCTTGCCCACCGTTTCGGCCAAGACGCTGGCGGCGTTGGCATCGGCACGAATGTCATTCCATTCGTTCGGTTCGGTACCGCGGCACGCGATCACGCAATCGTGTTCGTTTCGGAAACGATACGCCTGGGAACCGTCGTTGTCGTACAGGTTGGATTCGGGGAACCCCGCCATGGACGCGGCGACCGAGGCTTCCTCCGGATCGTTGTATGCAACCATCGAAAGCTCGGCGAACAGCAGCGACCGCTGCATAAACGTCATTTCACCGATCGGTCCCTTGACGTTGGAATGAATGACGACGGGGACTTCGCCCTTGTCATGAACAATCTTCGTCATCGGTCGCACTTCCTTGAAGGAACCATTTCAGAAACAAAAAGACCAACGGGATCGTCGGGACACAAAACAAAAGCGGGGGGCCGCCGGACGATCCACTTCAAGTTACCGCGAAATTGGTCCACGCAAACCGGCCCGGCCGGAAGGTTTGCCACACAAACCGTCGGAGTGAATCGTCGGTATCGCGAAATTTTAACACGGCTTGAGCGAATCGATCTGCAAGGCGCTGCCCGTCTGCAGCGGTCCTTGCCGTGGGTGCCCCCCGTTGATGTCCACTTGAATCGTCAAGTGACGACGCCAATTTTCGTCGTCGCTTTCGGGATGATCGGTACGGAAGTGAACGCCCCGCGATTCGGTCCGTGCTTGGGCGGCGGCGACCATGCACTGGGCGGTGGTGATCATGTTCTGCAATTCCCAGCCGCCGACCGTATCGAATTGGTGCGCCATGACGTACGCGGCGAACGAATGGATCGAATTGGCCGCTTCACGCAAGCCCTCGGCACTTCGTTCGACCCCGACCAACCGGCCCATCAGACTTTTCAATGACACACGGACATCGGCGACATCGAATTCAGTGGTGCTGTTCTTGACCGCCGACTGGATCCGCTGAGCCAACAGCCGGTGGGGGCCCTCGGCGGCTGACCGTGACGCAGCTTCACCGGCATACGCACCGTACACCAAGCCTTCCAATAAACTGTTGCTGGCCAGTCGGTTGGCCCCGTGCAGCCCCGAACTGGACGCTTCGCCCGCGGCCCACAATCCGGGCAACGACGTGCGACCCTGTCGATCCACCGTGACGCCACCGATCGCGTAATGGGCACCGGGACGCACGGGAATGCGGTCCTTTGCCAAATCCAATCCGAACCGGGCACACACATCGGCGATCCCAGGGAATCGTTCGCGGATGCGATCACCATCCAAGTGGGACAAATCCAAATAGACGCTGGGATGCTGGGTGCGGGACATTTGCCGGACGATCGACTGGCTGACGATATCCCGCGGTGCCAATTCGGCGCGCGAATCGTATTCGGGCATGAAGCGATGCCCTTCGCTGTCGACCAAGTAGGCGCCCTCGCCACGCACCGCTTCGGTGATCAACGATCGCGACGAACCGGCGATGTACAACACCGTCGGGTGGAACTGGACGAATTCCATGTCCCGGAGCTCCACGCCGGCACGGTATGCCAATGCGGTGCCATCACCGGTGGCTACCGGCGGATTGGTCGATTCGCGATAGACCTGGCCGGAACCGCCGGTGCACAGAATCGTTTCTTTAGCCCAGACCATCATCGGCCGTGTGTCTTCGTTCTTTTCGCCACAGCCGACGACCACCGCACCGCGGCACTTGCCTTCGTAGGTCAGCAAGTCCACCGTGAAGGTGTCTTCCAAGATTTCGATGTTTTCCGCGTTCCGCGTCCGTTCGATCACCGCACGCATGATTTCGCGTCCGGTCGCATCGCCGTGGGCGTGCAGAATCCGTTGGTAACTGTGACCGCCCTCGCGTCCCAGCGCGATCGCGCCTTCGAATTCGTCGAATTGGGTTCCCCACCGGATCAATTCTTCGATCCGCTGGGGGCCGTCGCGGACCACCATTTCGACGACTTCGCTGTCGCATAGATTGGCACCGGCGACCAGCGTGTCGCGGATGTGGGAATTGAAGCAGTCTTCGGGGTTGATGACGCTGGCGATTCCCCCTTGGGCGTAGTTGCTGCTGGATTCCCGCAACTGATCCTTGGTGACCACCAAGACCGACTGGTTAGGCGACACGGCGTTGGCGGCACGGAGCCCCGCAAGTCCGCCACCGATGATCAAGACATCGGCGAACCGATGCAGCGAACGGCGCGAATCAAAGGGCAGCAAATATCGTGGGGTCATAGTGGTCGCAGGTCTTGATCCGCCGAAACAGGTTGATCGCCATCGAAACGTTGGCGGCGTGTCGACAGCCGTCCGTTATAGCGGATACGCTTGTTTAACATGAGCACACCCCCAACATCGTCACGGCCCGAGCCGCCAAAAACCCCGCCACCGGACGCCTCGTCTGACCCGGCCGACACTGCCGCCGAAGCCCCCCAGCAGGCGGACGATTCGGGACAGCCCGCGATGGATCCCCAAGTGAAAAACATCCAGCCCGGCGGCGGGATCGTGATGTCGATCGAATTGGCCTGGGGCCGTTTACGGCGAGCTTGGTTGCGAAGTTTTTTTCCGGGCTATGTCAGTCGAATGCAGTCACTGCGCCAGGGTGACCGTGGCGACTTGCCTTTCGATCCCGTCGACCCGCGGGACGTGAAGTATTTCCGCAACCAGGCGACCTACCATTGGGATCAGGCCGACGATCCGTTTTTTTGGCGTGAAAGTCTGCCGTTCGTCCGCGTGGGCCTGGCCGAACTGCTGATCTTGGGCGGCGGCATGTTGTTGTTGGCCTTGGCGGCCGGCTGGTTTTGGTGGCCTCTGGCGATCGGTCCGCTGATCGTCGCGGGTTTGATTGTGTGGTTCTTTCGCGACCCCGCGCGTGCGGTCCCCGAGGGCTTGGGGACGGTCGTCGCACCGGCCGACGGCAAACTGGTCCAGATTGAACGCGTCGAGGACCCGGAATTGGGTGTGTGTATCCAGTTCGGGATCTTTCTTTCGATCTTCAACGTGCATGCCAACCGCGCGTCCTTGCCCGGAAAAGTCGTGGCGATCCGCTACCGCCCCGGCAAGTTCTTGAACGCGTTGCGTCCCGAATCCGCCAAAGAAAACGAGAATTTGGACGTTACCGTCGAATTAGACGCCGGCGAAATTCCCGGGCCGATCGCGTCACGCCGGTGCCGCATCCGTCAGATCACCGGCCAGTTCGCGCGGCGCATCGTGTGCTGGGTACGTCCCGGTGACGTTTTAAAGCGTGGCGAAATGTTCGGCATGATTAAGCTGGGGTCGCGGACCGAACTATTGATCCCCGACGACCCATCGCTCCGTGTCGTCGCCCAATTGGGACAGAAAATCGCCGCCGGAAACACGGTGTTGGCAAAGTATGAGTGAAATGACACGCGGACTGATCGATGACGCCCAGCGGGACGACATCGATTCCGACGCCGAGGAATCGCTTGACGACGGGCCCCTGGGCGACGAGACGACCAACCCTCGATCCCGCCGCCGGGACCGACGTCGACGCCAAGCCAAGAAGCGGCGCAAGGTCATGCTGGCCGTGCTGCCCACGCTGCTGACCCTGGGCAACGGTGTCTGTGGATTGGCGGCCATTGCGATTGCCATGAGCACGACGCTGCAATGGCCGGACGAACAAAAGCTGTTTGCCGCCGGCATCCTGATCTTTGGCGGAATGGTGTTCGATGCGTTGGACGGATCGGCGGCGCGACTGACGGGGCAGGCCAGCCAGTTCGGCGCAGAACTGGACAGCCTGTGTGATGCCATCACCTTCGGCACCGCACCGGCGGTGATTGTTTGGCAGATCAGCGACCGGTTGCCCCAGCGTCTGACCTGGGCCATCGGAGTGCTATTCACGTTGTGTGTGCTGATCCGGCTGGCCCGATTCAACGTCGAAACGGGCGAAGACGACCCGCACGACGGGTTTGACGGTTTGCCAAGTCCCGCGGCGGCAGGCACCCTGGCGGCGTTTGCCATCGCCATGCCAGACCTTGCCGATTTGCAGACCAAGGAGGCCCTGCCGAGTTTCATCCGCGCCGCCGCGACGTGGTCGCTGGATGCGTCGCACTATGTCATCCCCTGCCTGGCTCTGGCGTTGGCTTTCCTGATGGTATCGCGTTTCCAGTATCCGCACGTCGTCCGCCAGTGGATCGGCGGCCGTCGTCCGCCACACCAAATCGGCCAAGCTCTGTTCGCGGTCTTTTTGGTCTTCTTATTGCACTGGGTCGCACTGCCGATGGTGTTTTGCTACTTCGCATTCGGTGCGCCGATCAAATCGCTGTGGTCACCCACCACCGCCGACGGTGAATCGGCACTGTCCGAAGCGGATTCGTCGGCGGAGGATACTTTTTAGGTCCGCCGTTCCCGACGGAGCCGACACAACCGTCGATGCGGTGTGATTCGTGTATACGGATCGTAATACTTTCTTCATGATTGACCGTGCGAAGCGGACTTTTGCGACACGTAAACCGATACCTGCCTGATAGTTAGGACGTTTTCGTGGCCAAACCAGCATGACTTGACGCCTCCGGCTGGGCACCAAACAGTGGGCGTTGACAGCGAATGTCACGGGACGCGTCTGCACGACCGAAGGGGCATTCAGATACGGATACACGGATCGCAACCTATGATCAGCGACATTCAGTCCAAACCGCACCCGAAACGGCCATCGTCCGACCGGCGCGGCCGCAAAACGTCCAACAAGCCGGCATCCAGCCCGCTGTACCACCAACTGGTCCCGGCGTACGAAGCGCTGTGGCCCGCCGTTTCCAAACGGCGGATCGCGGAGAACATCGCGGCTCTGGACATCGCACCGGCCACCCAAGTTCTGGAGGTCGGGGTGGGAACAGGTTTGTCGCTGGACACCTACCCCCACCACATTGAATTGACCGGCGTGGATCTGTCGGTCCCAATGCTGGCCGAGGCCCAGGAACGCATCGACAAGAACGACTGGCAACACATCCGTGTCATGCCGATGAACGCGGAATCGCTGGACTTTGAAGACGACAGCTTCGACTTGGTCACTTCGTTCCACACCGTCAGTGTGGTCAATGATCCCCGGGCGATGATGCGAGAGATGGTCCGCGTTTGTCGCCCCGGCGGTCAAATCTTGCTGATCAATCATTTCCGCAGCAAAAACCCGCTGATCGCCGCGGTGGTCGATTCCGCCGGCAACCTGACCAAGCATTTGGGGTGGCGGACCGATTTGCGTCTGGATCCCTTGCTGGACCAGTTGCCGATCCGCCTGGAAGACCGCTTCAAGCCCAAGCCCTGGTCGCTGTTCACCGTGCTGCGTGCGACCTGTAAAGTCGATCGAATGGAATCGGCGGTCGATTGCAACGACTGATGCGCCGGCGGGTAGAATGCGGAACCACTGCCTTGGTTTCCTTCCTTCCCCAACCACGCATCAACGACCGCAAATGAACCATCGCCCCTGGCTTTCCGCCGCCGTCTTGGCCGTCCTGGCCTGCGTCCCGATGACCTCCACACAAGCTGATGAACCGGAGCTGTACGAAGTCCGGCACTACATCCTGGGCGAACAAAGCGACGCCCAAGCGTTGGACCAGTACCTTGCCGACGCTTTGATCCCGGCACTACAGCGTCAAGAAATCGGTCCTGTCGGCGCGTTCGCCTATCCGGAATCTCTGAACCCCAACGACAACAAACGTTTGTCCGACCGGGTCGTTGTGGTCATCCCCTACAAGAGCGCCGCGGACATCGCCAAGACAGCCGCCGCGCTGTCCAGCGACACGCAATACCTGCAAGATGCCGACGCGTACCTGCAGCGTGCGCACAACGAACCAGCGTTCCAGCGGATTCAAACCGAACTGCTGGTGGCAATGGACTGCATGAAGCAACTAAACGTACCCAGCGGCACGCTGGACAATCCCGACCGCGTGTATGAGTTGCGTCTGTACGAAAGCGCCAACGAGCGACTGGCGGCCAAAAAGGTGGACATGTTCAACAACGGCGAAGTCCCCATCTTCTTGGATTGCGACATCCAACCGATTTTCATCGGTCAATGCTTGGTGGGTCCGCAACAGCCCAGCCTGACGTACTTGACCGTTTATGAAAACGACGAGGCACGCAACGAAGCGTGGAAAGCGTTTCGCGTCCATCCGGACTGGAAAGTCCTTAGCAAGGACAAGCAATATGCCAACACGGTCAGCCGGATCGACAAACTGGTTTTGACACCCAAACCGTATTCACAAATGTGATGACGTGAATCGCCGGTGCAATCCGGCGCGGCGGCAAGCGTGAATCAGTAGCCGAATCCGGCGCGGAACATGAACGCACTGCGGGGTGAAAAATCGTCCTGTGGATTGAACTTGTAGTTCACCTCGCGATCCCAGACGTAGCCAAATTCAATGAAGGCACGTCGGCGGCCCGAGCGGATCAATTCGCTTTGGCCCCATTCAAAGCCAAACATGGCCCGCAGGTCGTTCATCTCGACATTGTCGCTGGTTCCGTCAGCTCGCTCGATCGTCCAGGCACCGCCGCCGTATTCGCCACCGATGTACCACCAGACGTCTTGCGTCCCGATGGTTCGCCAATAGTGCGCAAACTTGGGCTCGGGGAAAAAGATGTCACAGCGTTTCAGCGGATTCGGTTGCCAAAGCAATCCGCCGGCGGGCAATAGCTGAATCGTATTGCGATCCAGATAGTAAATGCCCAACTTCAATGTGGACGCCGGCGTCAATCGAAACGACGCCAAGCCCTTGCCACGGATCCGCCATGAATCGCTGTTCATGGTTTCAAAGTCGGTGAAGACGCCCGTACGGATTCCCAGTTCGACACCGAACATCTGATTCGGATCGGTCTGCCATCCGAAATCCAAAAATCCGTCATAGGCTTGTCCGGGCAGATCCGGACTGACCGGGCCGCCGGGACTGATCGGCCCATCCCACAGACGCAGCGAAAACGACGGGACGATGTACAGCGGGCGTCCCGACGCGATGAAGTTTTGACACGCGAACGCGGCCGAGAAATCAAAGATGTTTTGGTTCACGTCTTCGGCACCGCTGCCACGACCGATGTACGTGTAACGCATCCGAGGCCCTTGGAACCGACGGTAAGCGTTGTAGATCATCGGGTCCTGGGCGATCACACTGCCGATCGACGCACCACCAAACATCCCGTTGGGGAACAACGTCGACGGCGATCCCTGAGGATAAATGCTGGACGGATAAGCCCCCGCGCCGCCGGGGCCGGGTGCATAGACCGATCCGCCACCGGTCGGCGGATAGTTGTAAATCGATCCCGTGTAGGGTGCCGCGGTCGTCGCACCGTAAGCATTCGGTAACGCACCACCGGGCGGCGGCAACGTCGTACTTCCCGACGAAAGTGTGCCGCCGGGATAGGTGGCCGGCGGCCCCGAAGAAAACATCTGGCCAAATAAACCGCCGTTGGGATACCCCGATCCGCCAGCGACCGGTGGCGGTGTCGTCGGCATTCCCAACGAAGCACCGGCCGACCCACTGGTCGAATACGGATCGAACAGCAATCCACTGCCGTTGGTTCCGCCACTGTATGCGGGTGGTCCGATCGGCGTTAAATCGGTCTGAGGCGAATCGATCGGGGACGGATACCCACCCTGTCCACGCGCGTGGTTCGGGCCGGCGACCATGCAAAGCATCGCCACCACCAACGCGCAGCACCAACGTCCCGGATCTCGGGCCGCCAATGTTCGGCGATCACGCTGATTCGTGAACTTCATCGCGAAGGTTGCCACGGTCGGTGAATTCAGGACGTTGGGTAAAAAGCAGCGGGGGTGAATCGGCAGGCAAAACTCGGCCGTGTCGACTACCGCTGCGACAGACTTGAACGGAACTACCGATTTTTTGCGAATTCGGTCAAGATGAATGCGCACCGGGTCCACCCACAATCCAAATTCCGCCCGCTGACGGGGCGTCCCAGACGGGCCAGGACTCGGCAAAGTCCCCGCTACCCGAAGTCACAGGTTTCTGGAATTCCCTGTTCGCCGCTGGCCGCAACCAACGTTTCCCGCCCCCCGTCTTTCCGTCTCTTCCTTTCCACCCAGCCGATCGCACGATGGACGTCCTAGATGTCGACAAACTTGCCGAGTACTTGCACCTGACGCCGGCTCAAGTCAACAAGATGGCCAACCGCGGCAAATTGCCCGGTCGCAAAGTCGGCGGCCAGTGGCAGTTCAACGAAGCGGAGATCCACCACTGGCTGGAGGAACGGATCGGGTTAAGCGACGACGATGAACTGGACAAAGTGGAAGCGTTGTTGGAGCGCAACCACGGCGACGCGGGTGATGCCACGTTGTCGCAGCTTTGCCCACCCAGCAACATCGCCGTCCCGCTACAGGCGCGGACGCGAAGCAGTGTGATTCGGTCCATGTGCGATCTGGCGTCCACGTCGGGATACCTGTGGGACGCCGCGGCGATGTCCGAAGCGGTCAAAACACGTGAAGAACTGCATCCCACCGCCTTGGATTGTGGCGTCGCGTTGCTGCACCCGCGTCGTCCCCAGACGTCGATCCTTGCCGAATCGGTCCTAGCCCTGGGCATCTGTTCGGCGGGCATCCCGTTCTCCTCGGGCCGTGGCCATCTGACCGACGTGTTCTTCTTGATTTGCTCTTACAACGACTCCGCTCACCTTCGTATCCTCGCGAAGCTCAGCCGTTTGGTCTCTCAGCCGGACTTCCTTGCTCATCTTCGGTCCGCAACCTCTGCCGATCAGGCTTGGCAATCGATCGTGGATTTTGAAAGCTGATCGGCCGTCGACGCAGTGCAGTGCCCAACGCCGTGTCGAAACGAATGAAACGACATCGATGATCCAACCGTCCGCCGCTCGTAAGGAGATTTGTGGCGATGCCTTGTTCAATCACCAGCCCCGGCACCCTGCTGTGGATCGGTCCACGCCGTCGTGTGGAAGTCCAACGTCTGTCGACGGTTGCCGAACACGTTTGTCCACAAGTGGCGTATCGTTCCGATTTGCAGGACGCCGTTGATCGCCCGGCGGCATCGGTCCGCTTGGTCATGATTGTTAAATCAAAGTCGGGCGAAATGGACGCGGCCACTCTTTCGACGATCGCGGACGTCTATCCGTCGGCTCAGCGTTGGATCGTCAATACGTCGCTGTGCCAAACGGTGCCATCGGCGCGGCGCGACCCAAACACGGTCCCGATGTCTTGGCGGATCGCCGCGGATCGCTTGCAGGAATATTGGACGTCCCCCGCAACCGAAGCCAACCCGATGGTCGCGAAAGCTGCGAAGGACACCATTGGAACTGGCTTGAATCGACCCGCCGCCGTTTTGGTGCTGGCCGACCGTTTGGCCACGGCTGACCATTGGATGGACTTGGTCGCCGCCGATGGCCACAGCGTTTGCTGGGCCAACAATGTTGAATCAACCTCGGTGCGAAACATCGATCTTTGTTTGTGGGACGACAGCTTGGCGGCCCCCACCGACGTCGCGACTTGGCGTACCCGCATCCGACAAGCGGGTCGGTGCACGCGATCGAGTGCTCGCCATGGGTGGATGACGGTGTTGGCAACACCCCAGCAAATCCAAAGCGCGCGGGATGCCGGGGTCGACACAGTGATTGCAAAGCCGGGCCCTGTCGCGGCGGTCCAACGTTTGCTGCGAAACATGGTCGGCGTGCCACCAACCCAGTCGAATCCCCAAGCCAGTCCCCGCCGCGCGGCGTGATGCCGCAGGCCGACCGGATGCGGCTTGGCCACGCGAGTCCTGCAAGGGATCAAAGACAACGGGTAGGATGGCACCGTCGCGATCCACTATCCATTCACCCGATTGTTACGGCATGTCTGAACCGTCCGATTCGACCGACGCTGCGCACGCGTCCCATCAAGACCACTTGGGAATTCCAACCGGTTTGCGACCGGTGATCGTCGGTGAAGCTCTGATTGATTCGTTTCCCGACGGCCGTGATATCGTCGGCGGCGCTCCGCTGAACGTTGCCTGGAACTTGCGTGGATTCGGACGCGATCCCGTCTTCGTCTCAAAAATCGGAAACGACAATCGTGGCCGACTGATTTTTGACAAGCTGAAACAGTGGGGCATGAACACCGACGGTGTGGTCCGCGGCGATGACCGAGAAACCGGCATCGTCAAAGTCACGTTGACCAATGGCACACCCGATTACGATTTGGTGTACCCGGTGGCGTACGACTTTATTGACGCCCCCGGCGATTTGACCGTCCAGCCACCTGATGCCTGTCTCCTGTACCTGGGAACGCTCGCTTGGCGTCGCCCCGAGTCCATGGACATTTTGCGATCGTGGGTTCAATCGAACGGAACGTATCGCTTCATCGACATCAACATGCGCCCGCCATGGGTCCGTGACGATGTAGTCGACTGCATTGCCAGGGACGCCACGTTTTTTAAGCTGAATGATGAAGAGCTTTCATCGATGACAGGTCAGGCGATTGCACCGGAGTCGCCTGAGTTTCATCAACAAGTCTCCGATGCGGTCGCCCGCTTGCGTGACCGCTGGAATTGCCGGACGTTTTTTGTGACCTGTGGTCCGCACGGTGCATTCGCCGTCACCCCGGATGCCAGCGTATTCGTTCCGGCACCGAAACTGGCCAAGATGGTCGACACGGTGGGTGCGGGCGATGCGTTCGCCGCGGCCACGATCGACGGTCTGTTGTCCGGTCAATCAATGGAAGCATGCTTAAATCAGGCGATCCAGTTCGCCGCAAGGATTTGCCAGAATGCCGGCGCGACATCGACCGACGGGAATCTGTACCAACTGGAACAATATCGCAGTTGAATCTGCTGCGGCGACACTCGATCCCTTCACCGCCGACCTGGCCAGTGGGCGACGGACGCCGACTGGTCATCCGCTGCGGTTTGATGCATGATCTTGATCGATCGCCCTCTCGCCAGGGCCCCCCGCCGTCCCATCGGGGTGACGCTGCCAAGTCCTGGCTTCCAGCCCGCGGCAGGGCCGCCCAAGCGGACGGCGTTTCAATGTCACACCGGCCCTCGTTCCCTCATCTCCTGTATCGATGATCATTCCCGAACCGACCGTGACACCAGAATCGCTGTTGCCCGCCATCAGACGCATGTGGGAAGCATCCGCGGCGAAACTGGAAAGTCTGGAAAACGATTACGACAAATCCCAGGGTACGCCCGTCTTCACCATCGGCGGCCGCTACACCACCCGAGGCTGGACCGAATGGACCGAAGGTTTCGTCTACGGGTCATCCGTATTGCAATACGATGCAACTGACGACGCTGCTTTCTTAAAGATCGGCCGCGAAAACACGGTCGACCGAATGGCGACGCATGTCAGCCATGTCGGCGTTCATGACCATGGGTTCAATAACCTGTCCACCTACGGAAACCTGCTGCGGTTATGCCGCGAGAACCGCATCCAAGCCTCGGATTGGGAAATCAGGTTTTATGAACTGGCGTTGAAGACGTCGGCGGCCGTCCAGGCGTCACGCTGGACACAGCTTTCGCCCAGCGAAGGCTATGTCTATTCCTTCAATGGCCCCCATTCGCTGTTCATCGATACCATCCGATCCTGTCGGATTTTGATGGTCGGCCACGCGCTAGGACACGTGTTGATGGGCGAAGGTGACCAACCGATTTCGTTGGCCGGCCGCGCACTGACGCACATCCGAACGACCGACAAATACAACGTCTATCACGGAACCGATCGCGATCGTTACGACGTTCCCGGACGGACCGCGCATGAAGCGGTGTTCAACTTGAACGACGGTTTGTTCCGATGCCCGAGTTCACAGCAGGGCTTTTCGGGTTTAACGACATGGACCCGTGGATTGTCCTGGGCCATGTTGGGCTATGCCGAACAGTTGGAATTTCTACGGGATGTTCTGGCGTCATCGAACGTCGATTCATCGGAATTGCAAAACGCCGAATCCATGATGCTGGAATCGGCCCGCCAAACTTGCGACTTCTATCTGGCCAACAGCCCGACCTGCGGCATCCCTTATTGGGACACCGGTGCCCCGCAACTTCACCGGTTGGGTGATTACTTGAACCAGCCGGCCGACCCGTTCAATCAGTGGGAACCCGTGGACAGTTCGGCTGCGGCCATCGCGGCCCAGGGGCTGCTGCGTTTGGGTGATGTCCTGCAACGTCGCGGCGACGATGATGCCGCCAAGTACCGACAAGCTGGACTTCACGTGACCGCCAATCTGCTGCAGGAACCGTACCTCAGCACCAGCAACGATCATCAAGGATTGTTGCTGCATAGCATTTATCACCAGCCGCGCGGCTGGGACGAGGTCGCCGAAGGCCAATCGATCGCCAATGGCCAATCTTGCATGTGGGGTGATTATCACCTGCGTGAACTGGCCTTGTACGTGCAACGTTTGGCCGACGATACGCTAACCGACTACACGTTTTATGGATGCTTGCCGTCGTGAACCAGTCGAAGGAAAAAGCCCTAAAGGTCGCCTTGATTACCGGCGGCACCCGCGGCATCGGACTGGGAATTGCCAAAGCCCTCGCCAATGAGGGCTACGCACTAGCGATCAATGGCATGCGTCCGGCCGAACAAGTTGCCGACGTCTTGGATGGACTGAAAAAACAGTCGCCGGCGGTGCATTATTTTGCCGGTGATATTGCATCCACACAGACACACCAGATGATCACCGACGGCATTGAAGAAGCTTTCGGTGGCATCCATGTCCTGGTCAACAACGCCGGCGTCGCGCCCAAAGAGCGCAAGGATTTGTTGGAAGCGGACGAAGATTCATACGAGTTCGTCATGGGGACCAACTTGAAGGGGCCCTACCTTCTGACCAGCCGAGTCGCCGCTTGGATGGTCCGGCAAAAGACGAACGACGCCGATTACCAAGGCTGCATCATCAACGTGGGCAGTGTCTCCGCGACCATGGTGTCAACCAATCGCGGCGACTATTGCTTGGCCAAAGCGGGCGTGGGGATGATGACACAACTGTTCGCCGCTCGAATGGGCGAACTCAATATTCCGGTCTTTGAAGTGCGTCCCGGTATCACCAAGACGGACATGACCGCGACGGTGACCGACAAGTATGACCGTCTGATCCGTGACGGCATCTGCGTGACGCAGCGGTGGGGATATCCCGAGGACACCGGTCGCGTTGTCGCATCGTTGGCACGCGGCGACTTTGCCTACAGCACCGGGCAGGTCATTCATGTCGACGGCGGGCTGACGATTCCACGTCTGTAAGTTCAGCGTGGGCATCACACGTCGCGATCAACGACCTTCACTTGACTCAAGTTTTCTCACTACTTTTACGAATCACCCTAGGTTTTTGCAGTGGCCACGGTTCCCCAGGATGTCATCGAAAAACACCGTTTGGTTCCCGTAATCGTGCTGCAGGATGCCGGCCATGCCGAACCGCTGGGCCGAGCATTGGTCAGCGGCGGTCTGCCCATCGCCGAAGTCACCTTCCGCACCGATGCGGCAGGTGAAAGCATCCGGCGGATGGCGGAAAATCCCGATTTGTGCGTCGGTGCCGGAACCGTGCTGACGACCGAGCAAGTCGACCAAGCCCAGGATGCGGGTGCGTCCTTTATCGTTTCGCCGGGTCTAAATCCCAAAGTCGTTCGCCACGCGCTGGATAAGGGCATCCCCGTCTTTCCGGGTGTCAGCAATCCATCGGACATCGAAATGGGATTGGACTTGGGCCTGAACACTCTGAAGTTCTTTCCGGCCGAAGCGGTGGGCGGCGTCAAATTGTTGAAGGCGGTTTCGGCGCCCTATCATCATGTCCGCTTCATTCCGACCGGTGGAATTTCACCCGCCAACGTCAAGGACTACCTGCAACTGGCATCCGTGCTGGCGTGTGGCGGTAGTTGGATGGTGCCGCAAGATCGTATCACGCAATCCGACTTTGAATCGGTGGAGCGATTGGTTGCCGAAGCTGTGACGTTGGCGACCCCAAACTGAACATGCAGCCCTGACTTTTGTCCGCCCCCGCGACTAACTCCCCCAACTCTTTTCCATTCGCTGAACGATCGACATGACTATCAATCTTCGTCCCGCTGATCAGTGCCGCTATGACTTGGTCTCCCTTGGCGAAGTCATGTTGCGTCTGGATCCCGGTGAAGGACGCATTCACACGACACGGCAATTCCAAGCGTGGGAAGGCGGCGGCGAATACAACGTCGCCCGCGGATTGCGTCGCTGCTTCGGCTTAACGACGGGGATCGTCACCGCGTTGGCTGACAATCCGATCGGTCGTTTGGTGGAAGACCTCATGCTGACCGGCGGCGTGGACACGCAGTGGGTGCAATGGTTCGACTATGACGGAGTCGGCCGCACCGTCCGCAACGGACTGAACTTCACCGAACGCGGGTTCGGTGTGCGTGGTGCCGTCGGCGCGGCCGATCGCGGAAACACGGCGGCGAGCCAGTTGAAACCCGGGGACATCGACTGGGACGACTTGTTCGGCAAACAGGGCGTTCGTTGGTTCCACACCGGCGGCATCTATGCGGCGCTCAGCGAAACCACCCCCGACGTTGTGCTGGAAGCGGTCCAGTCAGCACACCGTCATGGGACCGTCGTTTCCTATGACCTGAACTACCGCCCATCCTTGTGGCAGGCCATCGGCGGCCACGCCAAATGTCAAGACGTCAACCGCAAGATTGCCCAGCACGTCGACGTGATGATCGGTAATGAAGAAGACTTCACCGCTTGCCTGGGATTCGAAGTCGATGGGGTGGACGAAAACCTTAGCAAGCTGGACGTCACCAATTTCAAAAAGATGATCGAGCGTGCCACCGCCGAATTCCCCAACTTCAAAGCGACCGCGACGACCTTGCGCGGCGTGAAAACAGCATCGATTAACGACTGGAGTGCGATCGTCTGGCACGCCGGCCAGTTTCATCAGTCACGACAGTACGAAGATCTGGAAATCTTGGACCGTGTGGGCGGTGGCGACAGCTTTGCCAGCGGCCTGATCTACGGCTTTTTGACTACCGGCGATGCCGCGGAAGCGGTCCAGTATGGTGCCGCCCACGGGGCACTGGCCATGACGACACCGGGTGACACGTCGATGGCCAGTTTGAAAGAAGTCGAAAAACTGAAAAGCGGCGGCAGCGCTCGCGTCGTCCGCTAAGCAAACGCCCCGTTACGGATTCGACGAATCTTCGCCAAGTGCCGCCTGATAATCGATTTTCAGCGGCGGCGAGGCACTGGATTTCTTCTGCAAAAATTCTTGCATCCAGCGCAACATCCGCAGGTTGTAATCCAGCCGTGCCGCGGCTTTGCGATTGCCGTGACCTTCGCCTTCATACATCACCAAACGCACCGGCGCCTGATCCAACGTCTTTAGATGTCGGAACAATTCCAAAGACTGGGACGGGTGGACGCGGGGGTCGTTCTTTCCGTGCAAAATCAGCGTCGGCGTTCGGTTCTTTTGCACGTGATAGATGGGACTGCTTTCTAAGAAGTAGTCCCAGTCGTCCCACAAGCGTTTTCGATGGTGCACCAAGAACATTTCTTCGGGGATGTCGGTCGTCCCGACCTTGGAAACGTTGTCGCTGATCCCCACAAACATCACGCTGGCGGCGAAACGATCCGAGTAGTACGTCGTGCCCCAGGCCGACGCAAAACCACCGTACGATCCGCCGGTGATGCCCACCGCATCGGGTTTGGTGATTCCGATGTCAAGCAAATGGTCCACGCCATCGATCAAATCGGAAAACTCTTTTCCGGCCGCGTCGGCCTGGCCCATCATTGAAAATTCGACGCCGCGACCGGTGCTGCCGCGATAGTTCGGATAGAAGACGGCAAAGCCCATGGCCGCAGCGGTTTGACCGGGCCGTGCATAGCTGGTCAACCACGCATTGGATTCGTGCGATTCCGGACCGCCATGGACGTACATGATCGTCGGATACTGCCGGCCTTGGACATAGTTCAGCGGATACATCAGTACGCCTTCCAGTTCCAAACCGTCGGCGGCGGTCCATCGGATCGGTTCTTGGCGTGCGAAACGCATTTCCGAAAGCCACGGATTCGATATCGTCAACCGCTCTGGTGCATCTCCTTGTTTCTCAACCGCGAATACATCGGGAGGATGGTTGGCGGATTCACCGACCAGGACAAAAGAATTGGCATCGGCCGCCTTTGTCATGGCGTCAATCACCAATTCGCCACCGGGTTCGATCCAGTCGTTTCGCTGGCCATCGATCGTGACTGTTCCCAAACGCGATGACACACCTTCGGCGGCCGAATAAACCAGCGTGGTGTCGTCGATCCAAGCGATCGATTCAACGTGCGAATCGTCTTCCGGCATCAGATCGCGAATTGCCGGTCGGTCCGCATCCCCTGAAACAACGTCGGCAATCACCAAACGTCCTTCGTGGGGATCATGGATATCCGCGCTGCCGACCAACGCCAATCGTTTCCCATCGGGGCTCCATGCCACTTGGCCCAGCTTTCCGACGTGTTCAATCTCACGAATGATCTGGCCCGATTCCGCATCGGCGATGTGGACTTTTTTGGCCATGTAGTGATCGTCAATCAACGGCGTCGGCGCCAGAACCACCGCCAGTTCTTTACCGGACGGGCTGAAGTGGATTTGCGACGCAGCCCCCGGCAATTCAAGCGGCTTTGCTTGTGCATCATCCTTGCCGTCCAGGACATCGTTGACCGTAGGCAACTTGGACAGCCACACCAACGTCGCCGAGACATCTTCTTCGTAAATCTCTTGATCGAACCCCTGATCGCGCAACTTCTTTTCGTCCTCAGGGACGGGCTTGGTGGCCAGGAACGCGATCGATTCTCCGTCGGGAGAAAGGGAATAAGATCCAATTCCCGTCTCGTGCGTTAGAACACGAATCGCTTCACCGCCATCGATGGCGATGCGATACAACGCACTATGATCATCGCCCGTTCGCTTGGCGACGAAATAGATTGCCGATCCGTCGTGACTCCATGCCGTCGACGACACGTTGACGTGGCCGGTCACGAACGGACGTGTTTGCCCGTCACGATCGACCACATGCAATTCGGTCCATGCGGGACCATTGTCATCGCTCATCGGACGGCGTGGCACCGACAACAGGTAAGCCACCTGCGATCCGTCGGGCGACGGTTTCGCATTGGTGACGTAACGAACTTTTGCGACATCCGCGGGGCTAAAGCGACGCAGTTCGCCGGATTCGGATCCACGGTCTTCTGACTGGGCCTGCAAGGTACCGGCGGCAAGCACCGGCCATAGGACAAGCCATCCAAAGGCGACCCGCCATCGTTGTTTGGTCATGATTCACTCACACAGGGAAGTCGGACTGAAGGTCAGCAGGACAATCTTAAAGGATTGCCCCAGTCCGTTTCAGGACGACGACCTGACCAGTCAGTGCATCCCCGTGATCGGCGGGCGCCCCAACGCCCGCGCAAAGATCACCGGCGGGCGTTACCCCTGCGGCTTCCAGGCTTGTTTGGGGGCGGATTGCCGGCCTAAGTACTCCAACAATTCCTGAACGACTTCCGGGTTTTCCGCCGCAACATTTTTGGTTTCCAGCGGATCGCTTTGATAGTCGTACAACTCCAAATCCACGCCCTGGTCGCCGCCCTTGATCGCGGCCCACTGAACCAAGCGGTATCGAGGCGTCCGAATCGCTCGCCCCAGCCGACCACTGCGTGGATAGACATGCGTGATGAAGGGGCGGGTCGTCTGCTTGGGATCGCGAACCACGGCGGCAAAGCTGCGACCGTCCAGCCCGAGGGGTGCATCGATGCCGGCCAATTCGGCCAAGGTGGGATAGATGTCAACAGTTTCGATCAAGGATTGCGTGGCCTGTCCCTTTGCGCCTTCGGGTGACGCCACCACGACGGGGATCCGCGCCGCCTGTTCGTAATTCGTGTGCTTGCACCACATGTCGTGATCGCCCAAGTGCCAACCATGGTCGCCCCACAGCACAACAACCGTCTGGTCGGCAAGTTGCAGACGATTCAATTCATCCAAGACCTTTCCGATCTGCGCATCGATGTAGCTGGTCGCGGCGTAGTATCCATGAATCAAATCGCGGGGCATCGCTTTTGGCAGCGGACCTTCGTTGGGCACATCGCTGTAGCTGCGCAGTTCGCCCCAGTTGGTCGGCGCATAATCGGGTGCCCCCTGTGGAGCTTGTCGATATTCCGGCATCGGCAGACTTTGGGGATCGTACAAGTCCCAATACTTTTGTGGTGCGATGAAGGGCAGGTGAGGCTTTAAGAATCCGACCGCCAAGAAGAACGGCTGCTCGGAATTGGATGCCGATTGTTGCAGCCGCCGCACCGCTTCATCGGCGATCTTCCCATCGGAATAAGTATCATCCGGCACATCCGCCGCTTCGGTCGCCGGACCACGCAGACGCCCACGAGAATCCTTCACCCGATTCGCCAAGCTGTCGGGATGCACGTATTGGGAACCCTTGGGACGCCACGACGGAACCGTCCAAGTTTGCTTGTCGTCATGATTGCCGTGTCCGGTGTGATAGATCTTTCCCAGGCCTTGGACTTGATAGCCAAACTTTTGAAAGTGTTCGCCCACGGTTACCACATCGGGCACCGCGTCGCGGAAGTGGGTCGACAGGTCGTACACGCCGATCGTTTGCGGACGCAGGCCCGTCATCAGCGAATTGCGACTGGGCGAACACACCGCTTGGTTGCAATAGGCCGATTGAAAACTGACGCCGCGTTGCGCCAACGCATCGATGTTCGGAGTCACCGCCACCGGATCACCGAAACATCCGATGTTGGGTTTCAGGTCATCGACGCAAATCATCAAAACGTTTTTGGGTGAATCAGCGCCGGCGGTGCCAACCAACAGCGTGATCACCGCGATCCATCCACCAAGCGGGGCACGAAAAATACGACGACAACTGACAACATTCATTGGATGGTCCACCAGGCGGGAATTTTGTTGGACGGGGCAGGGGGGATAGGATGACGACGAGAATTTCGATAGTCGTCATCGCCCATGATAGCAGTCCCGACGATGCCGAATCGGTAAGCGGCCTATCAGGACAACCTGCCGCATAGCGGACAGACCGCTCCAGGACCGTTAGGTTGGAGGTGTTTGCCGTCGCGACCTGATTGACACCCCATGCGATTGAATTTGTCCCACGGATCTCCGATGAAAAAACGCCCCCTTTTGCGATCGACGGCCACGGTGCCGATCGTGATCATGCTGGCCTGCTTCCTTTGGCAAGTCTCCGCCGGTGCGCAAGACCAATCGCCGGTAACATCACCGGACATCAACCGTTTGCTGGTCTTGCGGCCTGATGCCCCTCAAGCTTTTTTCTTTCGACAAACGGAATCGGCTTACCAGACCGGTAAGTATCCCACGTACGAATCCTGGGCTGAACCGTACGGACGCTTGCAAGGCATCATGGGCAAGTGTTTGGAAGAAGAATGCTTGGACCGCGAGCCAAGAAATGCGCTGTTCTTTCGGCGTTTTAAGCAACAGCATCCGCGGCAAGCCGTGATGTTGCATTTCAACGGCAACGCCAGGGATCCACGCTATCACACCGAACCGTTCTTTGCCGGTCACTGGATTTATCGACAAGCGGTCGTCATCACCGAAGATGTGCCCGCCGAGAATGGCGTGACAGACATCGCGGTCCAGAACGTTCGCGATTTTCGAATCGAAACAGGGCGGTACAAGAACCGCAACGACGACATTGCTCTGTTTGGCATGACCGCCGACGGCAAACACGACTGGAACCACTGCGAACAAGTGCAACTGGTATCGGTCAATGCAAAGGAACAAACCATTCGCGTTCGTCGCGGATGCTATGGAACACAACCGCTGGCATTCAAGGCCGGGGCCAGTCGCGCGGCGGCCCATCAAACCGAAGGTCCTTGGGGACGCAACAATCACTTGATGTGGTACTACAACTACGCCACACATTGCCCCCGCGATGCGAATGGTAAGACGTGCACCGATCATTTGGTCGATGACTTGGCACGATGGTTCAGCAGCGACGGAATCCTGGCCGACTTCGACGGCATCGAATTCGATGTTCTGTTCAACGACACGCACGGTGACACCGACGGAGATGGCATCGTGGACGATGGGGTGATCGACGGCGTCGACCGGTACAGCATCGGCGTCGTCCAGTTTGCACAACAACTGCGTGAACGAATGGGGGATGATTTCTTGATTTTGGCCGATGGTGCACTGGGACCAGGCGGCAGCCGCAGCCAAAGGGCGTTTGGCATCTTCAACGGCATCGAAAGCGAAGGCTGGCCGAATCTGAACGACTGGGAATTCGACGATTGGTCGGGCGGGCTGAACCGGCTGTTGTACTGGCAGGAAAACGCACGGGCTCCGGCTTTCAGCTACGTCAATCACAAGTGGATTCAACCGGTCGCGGGACAGCCCGGTGTCACTCGACATCCGGATGTCGCCCCGGCCCGACATCGCCTGGCCATGGCGGCGGCGGTCGCCGCCGACAACGCCGTTTGCTTTTCGATCCGCCCGGCCAATGATCCCGGCGGCAAGCCCGGGATCTGGGACGAACTGCGTGGCGGTGCTCGGGGCGAAGCCGGGTGGCTGGGAAAACCAATCGAACCCATGCAACGTCTCGCCGCTCGAACGCCCGACCTGATATCCGGTGCCGCACCTAGCCCGGCCGACTTGGCGAAGATCATCCAAGGCAACGTATCCACGCAAGTGGTCGACGGGGGCCTGCGGATCACGCCAAACGATCCGGTAGCAACCAGCACCGCCTTTCGCATCTCGGCGATTCCCACGTCGGGCCCTGACCAGACCGTGCTGGCGACGTTGTCCGCCGATCCGATGCCCGGGTATTCCGCAACGATGGCCCGTTTGGGATCGCTGGGCATCACCGACGGTCGAGTACAATCGTTGATGGAACGCGACGACATCGTCACCGGCATGCGTTTGCGAAACCAAACGCGTGATCGGTCGCTGGATCCGGCGACGGGCGCAAAGTTTTCGGCCGCTCGTGTCAGCATTGAAGAAGAAACCTTCGACGCGTTTTCGGTCCACCCACCCTACAAAGCCGCCAAAGGTGCGACGTTCTGGACCATCGAAACCGACGTCAAAGCCGATCAGTCGCTTTGTTTTGCTTTGGGAATGGGACCGCTTAGCCCACAACGAAGCGACGGCGTCCGCTTCATGATCGAAGCCACCGTGCTTTCCAACGGGCACCGGTCGGTCACGCAAACAATCTTTGACGAAACCACCAACGAACACTCATGGCTGCACCGGAGCGTTCCTTTGGATGATTTCGCCGGCAACCGAATCCGACTGAGATTCTTGGCCGACTGTGGAATCAACGACAATTCCACAACAGATCACGCATCCTGGGCAAACGTCCGAATCCAGCAATCGGACATGGATTCGTTGCCAAGCCAGGCCGCAAAGAAGGCGAACACTTGGGTCGGCGCCCAACCATTCACCGCCGGCTGTTACGCGTCCGCCATCGGCAGCCCCAAAGTGGACATTGAATTCCGGATCGAAGGCGGCCAAGCGGTATACCTTCATCAGATCAGCGTCCATGCCCACCCCGACGCGCTGTCGCGACGATTCGAAAATGGAATGATCATCGCTAACCCGTCGCCGCGGCCGATGAAATTTGAACTTCCCAGTGACCTGGTCGGGTCACTTCGTCACATCAAAGGCAGCGCGAAACAGGATCCGAAAACAAACAACGGTCGCCGCACCGGATCGGCCATTCAGCTGGGTCCTTTGGACGCGGTCTTTTTGGAACGCGTCGACACGGCGTCACGCTAATTCCGCGACGATTTGTCTCCCAAGCCAACCTTTGTCGCTTGCCGGCATGAAAACCGCGGCGTGACAATTGGTCACGCATGCGTTGCGATTGCATTCCCGGCGATGTCGCCAGCGGAACCTGAAACGCAAACATTGCCCTTGTCAGGGCGACACCGGCATCCGGCCCGCCTCAAACCTGACATTCGGTACGATGTGCGGCAGGACCGCACACGCTGGAAATTCATCTTGATGCCTTTTACAACTGCGGCATACCACCGCATTGGCTTTACAAGCCCATGCTTGTCGGGAAAATCGACTCGACACCGGTCAGGAAAGCCCCGGCAAAGAAGTCAGGTCGCAAGTGTTGTTTGTCCGATAGACAGGGCGTCCACACTTGTGGCAATCTCGATGGCGGCCACACTTTGATCGACCAAAGATTCGCCTTTCACCGTCGCTCACCGCAATTAGGAGTCTTGATGATGCAGCCCGTCAAATCATTGAATCATGTCGGGATCGCCGTCCGTTCGCTGGAGGATCAGAAAGCGTTCTATGAAGGTTCGTTGGGCGCGGAGTTTGAAGGCGTCGAAGACGTGCCCAGCCAGAAGGTGAAGGTCGCTTTTTATCGAGTCAACGATGTCCGGCTGGAATTGCTGGAACCCACAGATCCCGAAAGCCCGATCGCGAAGTTCATCGAGAAACGCGGCGAAGGCTTGCATCACCTGGCCTTCACCGTCGAAGATCTGCCGTCGCGGATCGCGGAACTGAAGGACGAAGGTTTGCGAATGATCGACGAAACACCGCGACCGGGCGCCCACCACACGCAAATCGCGTTCTTGCATCCCAAGAGCAGTTGCGGCGTTCTGACCGAACTGTGCCAGCCGATGAAAGCTTGATGAAATTCGTTTTCCAGCGAATGGTCGGTTCTGCGGCAACGCCCCCCCGCGCCGCTTCGGCAACAGAATTCGGTCATCCGTTTTTGACCTCATCCCGTTCACTTTCCTTGACCGCTGTAGTGATTGGATTCTTCTTCCATGACAACGTCAAAATTAACAGTCACCGATGACTTTCCGCCGGTCGATTATGACACGTGGCGGCAACAGGTCGAATCCGATCTGAAAGGCGCACCGTTTGACCGCAAATTGGTGTCGCACACCTACGAAGGCATCGACATCCAACCGGTTTATTCGTCGAAAGACCAGTTGGACGGGACCGACCCTATGGGCGTCCCCGGCGCGGTGCCGTTCACGCGTGGTGCCCACCCGATGGGCCCGATCATGTGCGGCGTCGATCAGCGTCAAGAACACACGCACCCTGATTTGGAAGCAGCCAATCAAGCCATCTTGGGCGACTTGGAAGGCGGCGTGACGTCCCTGACATTGCGTCTGGACAAGGCCACGCGTGCGGGCGTTTCGGTGGAACAAGCCGAAGATTTGGCCGGTGTCGACGGCCTGATGGCCTATCGCGTCGAAGATTTGGATGAACTGTTGGAAAAGGTTCATCTGGAATTGATCGAGGTCGGGATCGACGCCGGTGCCAGCTATTTGCCGGCCGCGGCAACCTTGGCGGCACTCTGGAACAAGCGTGGCGTCCCCGGCGAATCGGCACGTGCCAGCTTCGGCGCTGATCCGCTGGCGACGTTGGCCGCCGACGGTCGCTTGCCGATGTCGATGAGCCAGGCGTATCACCAGATGGCCGAACTGGTCCGCTGGACGAAAGCCAACTATCCCAAGTCGACTGCGATCTGCGTCAACACCGCGGTCTATCACAACGCCGGCGCCACGGCCGCCCAGGACATCGCGTTCGCGCTGGCCACCGCGGTCAATTATCTACGCGGTCTGGAATCCGAAGGCGTCGCCATCGACGATGCGGTGTCACAGATGCTGTTCCGATTCAACATCGGAACCCACCACTTCTTGGCGATCGCCAAGTTGCGTGCGGCACGATCGTTGTGGTCGCGTGTGTTGCAAGCCTGTGGCGCGGCACCGCGTGGCATGCGGATTCACACTCGCACCAGCGACCGGGTGATGACCCAACGTGACCCGTACGTGAACATGCTTCGCAATACCGTCGCATCGTTTGCGGGAATTGTCGGCGGCGCAGAAATCGTCACCTCGGTTCCTTTCGACGAAGCGTCCGGATTGCCCAACGCGTTCAGCCGGCGAATCGCTCGCAATACCGTGTTGATTCTGCAAGAAGAATCGCACATGCACCGCGTGTTGGACGCCTCAGGCGGCAGCTGGTTCTTGGACGATCTGACAACCGAGTTGTGCGAAAAGGCTTGGGAGATCTTCCAAGGCATCGAAAAAGCCGGCGGGATGTCGGCCGCCCTGCAAAGTGGTGCGATCGCCGAACAAATCGACGCCGCCTATGCCCCGCGTGCCAAGGACATTGCCAAACGTCGCGAAGGCATCACCGGTGTCAGTGAGTTTCCCAATCTGACCGAAGAACCGGTCAAGCATTCGCCGCCGGACATGGACGCTTTGTTGGCGGGCGCGAAGAAACGGCTTGCCGTGACGTCACCGACGGCGGATGCCATCGACGGCGATGACCGTCTGGCGCAATGCGTCGTCGCGGCCGAACAAGGTGCGACGATTGCCGCCTTGGCACAGCGTCTGGGACTGCAACAAGAGTCAACCGACGCCAAAGTGATCGAACCGCACGCATTCGCCCAACCGTTCGAAGAATTGCGGGATGCCAGCGACGCTTGGATGGAAAAGCATGGCAACCGACCTCGCGTCTTCTTGGCCAACATGGGCCCGGTTGCCCACCACACGGCTCGCGCGACTTACGCCAAAAACTTCTTCGAAGCCGGCGGGTTCGAAGCGGTCACCAACGAAGGCTTCGCGGACGCCGATGCGGCGACGGCGGCCTTCAAGGAATCCGGCGCGAACGTCGCCGTGATCTGTTCATCGGACAAACTTTATCCCGACATGGTTCCACCCGTTGCCAGCGGTCTGAAAGCCGCGGGTGCAAAGACCGTGGTGCTGGCCGGACATCCCGGCGACAACGAAGCGGCGTGGCGACAAGCCGGCGTCGATCGATTCATTTTCATCAAATGCGACGTGCTGGCCACGCTTCGCGAACTGCTGCGTGAAGAGGAGGTACTTTCGTGATGACTGCGATACCGAATTTTGCCGACGTCGCTTTGAAGGGCGATGCGAACACCGTGGGATCCCCCGACGACTGGAATCAATCCGTCGGCGGCGATCCGCAACGCCTGGGCTGGCAAACCGGCGAACAGATTCCGATCCAAGCGTTGTATTCGCAAAAGGACTTGGAAGACGTCGACCACTTGCAGACGATGCCGGGATTCCCGCCGTTCTTGCGTGGCCCCTACGCGACGATGTACGTCATGCGGCCGTGGACCGTCCGCCAGTACGCAGGTTTCTCCACTGCCAAGGAGTCCAACGCATTTTATCGCCGCAACTTGGCCGCCGGCCAAAAGGGGCTGAGCATCGCGTTCGACTTGGCAACCCACCGTGGTTACGACAGCGATCACCCACGTGTCGCCGGCGATGTCGGCATGGCCGGCGTCGCGATCGACAGCATCTATGACATGCGAGTGCTTTTCGACGGCATTCCGCTGGATCAGATGAGCGTGTCGATGACGATGAACGGTGCCGTGTTGCCCGTGATGGCGTTGTACATCGTCGCCGCAGAAGAACAGGGCGTTGCACCGGAGAAACTGGCCGGCACGATCCAGAACGACATCCTGAAGGAGTTCATGGTTCGGAATACGTACATTTATCCGCCCGAACCCAGCATCCGCATTATCGCCGACATCTTTGACTACACCAGTCGCAAGATGCCGCGATTCAACAGCATCAGCATCAGCGGTTACCACATGCAGGAAGCCGGTGCGACGGCGGACCTGGAATTGGCGTACACGCTGGCCGATGGCCTGGAATACGTCCGCACCGGATTACAAGCCGACCTGGACGTCGATTCGTTCTGCCCCCGACTGTCGTTCTTCTGGGGCATCGGCATGAATTACTTCATGGAAGTCGCCAAGCTTCGTGCCGCGCGGTTGATTTGGGCCAAGCTGATCAAACAGTTCAATCCCAAGAACCCCAAGAGTTTGTCGCTGCGGACTCACAGCCAAACCAGCGGCTGGAGCTTGGTCGCACAAGACGTTTATAACAATGTCGTCCGTACCTGTGTCGAAGCAATGGCGGCCACCCACGGCCACACCCAATCGCTGCACACCAACGCGTTGGATGAAGCGATCGCGTTGCCGACCGATTTCTCCGCCCGGATCGCACGAAACACGCAGCTGTTCCTGCAACAGGAGACGGACACCTGCAACGTCGTCGATCCCTGGGGCGGCAGCTACTATGTCGAAAAACTGACGCATGATTTGGCCCAACGTGCTTGGGAACACATCACCGAAGTCGACGAAGCGGGCGGGATGACCAAAGCCATCCAAGCCGGCATTCCGAAAATGCGGATCGAAGAAGCCGCCGCTCGGACGCAGGCGCGGATTGATGCGGGACTGCAACCGGTGATCGGCATGAACAAGTATCGCTTGGCCCAAGAAGACGACTTGAAGGTGCTGAGCGTCGACAACACTGCCGTGCGACAGGCACAAATCGAAAGCTTGAAAAAGCTGCGTGAAGACCGTAACGAAGGTGAAGTCAACGCCGCCCTGGCCGCTTTGCGACACGCCGCCGAAGAAGGTTCGGGCAACTTGCTGGAATGTGCCGTCGATGCCGCTCGTGTCAAAGCGACCGTGGGCGAAATGAGCGATGCTTTGGAATCGGTATACGGCCGATACGAAGCGCCCGTGCAAACCGTCCGTGGCGTTTATGCCAACGAAACCAAGGGTCAGGATGCCGTGACGCGAGTCCAACAGTTGGTCGAAAAATTCGAAGAAGCCGAAGGACGTCGGCCGCGAATCCTGGTCGCCAAAATGGGACAAGACGGTCACGACCGCGGTCAAAAAGTGATCGCTTCGGCCTTTGCCGACCTTGGCTTCGATGTGGACATCGGTTCGCTGTTCCGTACCCCGGCCGAAACCGCCAAGCAGGCGGTTGAAAACGACGTCCACGTCGTGGGGGTCAGTTCGCTGGCCGCCGGTCACCTGACGTTGGTGCCGGAACTGAAGCAAGAACTGGAAAAGCTGGACCGTGACGACATTATGATCGTTGCCGGCGGGGTGATCCCGCCGCAAGATTACGATGCCCTGTATGCGGCCGGCGCCGCAGCGGTCTTCGGCCCCGGTACCGTGATCAGCGACGCCGCCGTTTCGTTGTTGGAAAAGCTGGCGGACCAGTTGGAAATCCAGCTTCCCGGTACGGCGGACACGGCGGTCTGATGACAGATCGACCGACCGCTAATTCCAAAGCACGTGCCCGCAATCGCCCCACCGCGGATGACTATTTCCAAGGCATCCGCGATCGCAACCTGTCGATGTTGGCGCGTGCATTTACCCTGGTCGAATCCAGCAGCCCACGGCACCTAAAGGTCGCCGAGGAATTGCTGACTCGGCTGATGCCCTTGACCGGAAATGCCTTGCGTATCGGTATCACCGGCGCACCCGGGGCGGGCAAAAGCACCTTCATCGAAGCGTTCGGATTGCTACTGGTACGTCAGGGCAAACGGGTCGCCGTGTTGGCGGTCGACCCGTCCAGCGGCGTCAGCGGTGGCAGCATCCTGGGCGACAAAACACGGATGACCAATCTGTCGTCGGAAAAAGACGCGTTCATTCGCCCATCGCCATCGGCGGGCACCCTGGGCGGTGTCGCCCACAAGACCCGCGAATGCATGCTGATCGCCGAAGCGGCTGGATTCGACGTGATCCTGATTGAAACCGTCGGCGTGGGGCAAAGCGAAACAATGGTCGCCGACATGACCGATTGTTTTTTGGGACTGATGTTGCCCGGTGCCGGTGACGAACTGCAGGGCATCAAGCGAGGCCTGTTGGAACTGGTCGATGTGATCGCCGTCAACAAAGCCGACGGGAAAAACAAGGACGCCGCAGAACTGGCGGCGCGGCAATACCACAACGCGCTGGATTCGATCACGGGACGACACTTCGATGACGCACCGGCCATTTTGACGTGCAGCGCGCGCGAAAATTTGGACATCGACAAGGTTTGGAAAGCGATCGAAAAGCGATGTCGTCTGCGAAAAGATTCGGGCGATTTCCAACGACGTCGACAACAACAAAACCTACGCTGGTTGTGGTCCATCGTCGAAGATCAGCTGCGTCACGTCATGCACACTCATCCGGCCGTACAAGCCATCTGCAACGACGTGGAAACGAACGTCTTGGACGGATCCATGCCACCGGCGGCTGGAGCACGACGTTTGTTTTCGGCTTTGAACCTTGATCCCAGCAACCTTTGATTGATTCCCATGGGCCTTATCAAAACAGTGCGTGGTTTCACCCCACAATTTGGTGAAAATTGCTTCCTAGCGGACACCGCCGTGGTGCTGGGCGACGTCGTCATGGGCAATGACTGTTCGGTATGGTTCAACACGGTCGTTCGCGGCGATGTGAACTCGATCCGCATCGGCAATCGGGTGAACATCCAGGACGGCGCGGTGCTGCACACGCTGTATCAAAAATCGGTCATCGACATCGCGGACAACGTTTCGATCGGCCACAACGTCTGTGTGCATGGCGCCAAGATCGAACAGAACTGCTTGATCGGCATCAATTCGGTGATTCTGGATCACTCGGTGATCGGTGAAGGATCGATCATCGGTGCCGGTTCGGTTGTCTTGCAGGGAACCAAAGTCGAACCCGGCAGCCTGTACGCCGGTACCCCGGCCAAACGGATCAAAGATGTCGATCCGGAACAGGCCAAGGAGATGATTGAAAAGATCGCCAAGAACTATCTGTTCTACGCCAGTTGGTTCAAAGACGAACAAGAGCCCGGCCAAGACTAGGCCCGAAGTCAGCTCGATCGAATTCTCCAAAGTCGCCTGATCAAAACGTCAGGGCTGGGCGGTCCGCAAGACCGGACACAACGGAGCGACGGCACAAAAAAAGCGGCACATCACTGCGCCGCTTTTCGTTCGTCGCGTGGGTCTAAGCCACCGAACTGGTTTCGCCTGCCAGCATATCGCCGTGACGCATCAGGTTTCGGTGCATATCGAAACTGCGTTCCAAATCGTGATAGATGTGTCCCGGTTTGCACTTTTCGATGTAGCGATGCAGCATGTCGCGATACATCGGATGGGCACAGTTATCGATGATCAATCGTGCCCGCTGGGCCGGTGCAACGCCGCGCAAGTCGGCTAGACCTTGCTCGGTCACAATGACTTCGACGCTGTGTTCGTTGTGATCCACATGGCTGCACATCGGAACAATCGTCGAAATCTTGCCGTCCTTTGCCGTCGACGGACACACGAAGATCGAAAGGTAGGCGTTGCGGGCAAAATCACCGCTGCCGCCGATACCGTTCATGATGTTTTGACCGCAAACGTGCGTGGAATTCACGTGACCATAAAAGTCCACTTCCAACGCCGTATTCATCGCGATGATGCCCAACTGACGGACGATCGCCGGGTTGTTGCTGATTTCCTGAGGACGAAGCACGATTCGATCGCGATAGAACTCGATGTCTTCAGAAATCTCTTGGATCTGTTCCGGTAACAGGGTCAAACCACAAGAACTGGCTCCCTTCATCCGGCCGCTTTTCAGCAAACGGAACGGCGCCGGCTGTAGCACCTCGGTGTACATGTAGAAATCGGGGATTTCCGTACTGGCACCGATGCCCTCGGTCACCGCGTTGGCGACGTTCCCGACACCACTTTGCATCGGCAAGAATTCCTTGGGAATGCGCCCTGCGGCCAGTTCTTCGGTCAAGAACTGGACGACATAGCCGGCGATCGCACTGCTCAGTTCGTCCGATGCGGTGAAACCGCCCAATTCGTCAGGCTGGTCGTTTTCGACGATCCCCACGATCTTGGACGGATCGACTTGGGCGTAGCGGGTTCCGATGCGCTGCAGCGGATGATCCAGGGCCAGTGATTTGCGGTGGGGCGGTGTATCGGGAACCACGACATCGGCCATCTTGCCGATTTCTTTGGACTGGCCACGGTTCAGTTCGATGATGACCTTCTTTGCCTTCATCAGAAACGTCGGCGATGCCCCCACCGATGTACTCAGATAGACTTTTCCGTCTTCGGTCACGTCGGTGGCTTCGATCACCGCAACGTCGATATCGCCGAAGTGCCCGAACAGGACGGATTGGGGCAGGTGGGACAAGTGCATGTCGACGAATTCGACTTCGCCTTTGTTGATGCGTTGTCGCAACGGGCGTGACGATTGGTAGGGTGCACGCCAACTGACCGCGTCGGCTTCGGCCAATGCGTCGTCCAGGCTCTTACCGGTGCTGGCGCCGGTCAAAACACGGATGCGAAACGGCTGGCCGGCTTCATGCAAAATCTTGGCCCGGTCGGCGATCGCGCGTGGAACGGCTTTGGCGGCACCAGCGGGCGTGAACCCGCTCATTGCCACCAGCATGCCATGGTCGATCAATTCGGCCGCTTCGGCAGCGCTAAGAATGGGGAAAGCGCCGGACATTTTCATTTCCTTATCGGTTAGGCAGGTCAGGGGTTACGCCCGATATGAAGTGGAACGTTGTGACGTTTAATCGATCTCTCGTCGCCAACAACCGACGAATCAAGGACAAGTTGTCGCATAAGGATTTTCACGACAAACGAGATCACACATCCGCCATCTAACCCTCGTAGATAGACCGCCGTGTGAAATATTGTCAAGTCGGTGCGGCGATCTGGTGCGCAATGTCACAGCCACCATTTTTTTCAACGATCCACGGGGCTTTCACAGGGTCGCTACGGCGGACATCATGCCCGAAACGCTGGTCTTTGTACACAAAACAGCGCCTTCACTGGTTTCACATCGATCGTCAGGCGGCTCCTGACAGGCGTCGGGTCTCACGCTAGTTTATGCCGATGTGACAAGTGGTCTGAAGCTTGTCTTACTTGGTCGCACAACACGGTTGTGGTGAATTGATGGCTATCGAAAAGTCACTGTTAGAACAGTTGAAAGAACGTCGCGATCAGCGGCTGGTGGGCGGCGGTAAAGAACGCATTGCCAAGATCCACGCCAAAGGCAGCATCACGGCGAGGGAACGATTTGACGGACTGTTTGACGACGGCACCTTTCAAGAATGGGGTCTGCACGTCGAACACAACTGCCATGACTTCGGCATGGAAAAGAAATTCATGCCCGGCGATGGTGTGATCACCGGCGTCGGACAGGTCGATGGACGTCCCGTTGCGGGATTCAGCCAAGACTTCACCGTCGGCGGCGGTGCACTGGGACAACGACATTCGCAAAAGATTTGCGACGTGATGGACTATGCCGCCAATTGCGGATTGCCCTTCGTCGCGATCAACGATTCGGGCGGGGCCCGGATCCAAGAAGGGGTCGATGCCCTCAGCGGGTACGGCCAAGTCTTCTATCGAAACGTCGAACTGTCGGGACTGGTCCCTCAGATCGCCGTCATCGCCGGCAGCTGTGCCGGCGGCGCCGCCTATTCACCGGCGTTGATGGACTTTTTGATCATGACTCGTAAGAACGCGAGCATGTTCATTTGCGGTCCTCAGGTGATCAAAGCCGCGACCGGCGTGGACACCACGATGGACGAAATCGGCAGCGCCGCGGCAAACGCAGCGATCAGCGGCAACGTGCACTTTGTGGCCGAGGATGATCAACACGCTCTGGAATTGGTCCAGGAACTGTTGTCCTACTTGCCATCAAACAACTTGGACAACCCGCCCCACCATCCGATCGAAGACATCAGCATGGTGCCCGATACGTCGATCGACGATCTGGTGCCCGCCGACGCCAAAGGCGCGTTGGACATGGAAGCGGTGATCCAACGCATCGTTGATGACGGACGCTTCCTGCAAGTTCATCAAGAATTCGCAAAGAACATCCTGGTGGGCTTCGCAAGGATCGACGGCGTCGTCGTCGGGATCATCGCCAACCAACCGATGGTCAAGGCGGGAACGATCGACATCGATGCCTCGGACAAGGCGTCACGTTTCATTCGATTCTGCAATGCCTTCAATATCCCGTTGGTCACCTTGGTCGACGTTCCCGGTTTCTTGCCCGGCGTGCAACAGGAACAGGGCGGCATCATCCGCCACGGCGCTAAAATGCTGTTCGCCTACTGCGCTGCGACGGTCCCCAAAATCACGGTGATCACCCGCAAAGCCTATGGCGGTGCCTATTTGGCGATGTGCAGTCGCGACATGCGGGCCGACGTCGTATTCGCATGGCCGACCGCCGAGATCGCAGTGATGGGGGCCGAAGGAGCCATCAACGTTTTGTACCGCCGCGAATTGGAAGCGGCCGAAGACAAACAGGCCAAACGGGCCGAATTGGTCAAGGAATACCACGACCGATTTGCTTCTCCCTACATGGCCGCATCGCGCGGGATGATTACCGATATCATTCAACCATCGATGACGCGGGCGAGCATTTCGCTGGCGTTACGCAATACACTTCGCAAGAGTGAAACTCGTCCACCCAAGAAACACGGCCTGATCCCGCTGTAAACCACCGGAATGCTTTGACCATGAAAAAAATGCGAATCACTGTCGGTGACAAATCCTATGAAGTCACCGTCGAACACTTGGAAGACGACGATGCCGTTGCGGGTGCGCCACAACCGGCCGGCCCGCGACCGGTGTCGCCGGTTGCTCCGGTGCAAAAAGCTGCCGCGCCCAGCCCCAAAGTGACTTTGGCGGCCGGTGCAATCACCAGCCCGATGGCGGGCGTGGTCCTGTCGGTGGCCGTGAAGGAAAACGACAGCGTCGACCAAAACGATGTCTTGCTGGTATTGGAAGCGATGAAGATGGAAAACCAAATCATCGCGCCGGCCGGTGCCAAAGTAAAAGCCGTTCACGTCAAGGCGGGTGAATCGGTTCAGGAAGGCCAATTGTTGGTTGAACTGGAATAGCCGCTCATCACCACCCATCACGTAACGACGTTTGATTCCCGGGCTTGCTTCATCGAGACACCCATGGCCCCGTTTCCTGCCCTTTTCCCGCTGTGCGGGTCAGTGCTGCAATGCTGTTTGGCGCATCCCATCGTTGCGATGGGATGGGTGATGCCGATCGGTTTGCTGCAAGCCGCCGAAACAACGACCGGCGACGCCGTACCGGCGATCGACGGCGAAGCGCCATCGGCGATGGACACATTGTTTTCGGATTTTGGCATTCCGCTAGCCATTCTTGGGATGGTCGTCGTCTTCATGGCGTTGATCATTTTGATGATGGTCATCACGGCCATGCCACGGCTGATCGCCTTGATGGAAGGCAAGCCAGGCAAATCATCGGCCGCCGATGCAAAGACCAAATCGGCTGCTCCGCCCGCCTCCGACGATGGCGATGACGACGAGTTGACGCCGGAGTTGATTGCCGTGCTGACCGCCGCTGTTGCCGCGACCGAACGCCGCCCCGTACGCATTGTTCGGACCCGCCGTCTGACACCATCGGAATTGGCTTGGACGCTGGAAGGGCGAATCCGGCATCACGCATCGCACCGTCTGCAGCCACGAAATCGCTGATCATCCACCTTTGTAAATCGGTAAAGCAGCCAAGATGAACGCTTGGGACTACCTTTCGGCCAAAGCCGGCCAGTTGCTTGAAACCACCGCGTTTCCCAGCATGCAGGCGGGCAACCTGATCATGATCGTGATCGGGATGATCTTCATTTATTTGGCGATCGCCAAACACTACGAACCGCTGCTGCTGGTTCCAATCGGTTTCGGGATCGTCGTCGGCAATATCCCCAGTGTGCCCGGAATGCCGCTCAGCGTTTACGACGAAGGAAGCGTGCTGCGTTATCTGTACTTTGGGGTGGAAAGAGGGGTTTATCCACCGCTGATCTTCCTTGGCATCGGTGCGATGACCGACTTTTCGACGATGCTGTCCAGTCCCAAGTTGATCTTGCTAGGTGCATCAGCGCAAGTCGGTGTCTTTCTGACATTCTTGGGCGCCATCGCGATTGGGTTCGACCCGAACGAAGCCGGCGCGATCGGAATCATCGGTGGCGCCGACGGCCCCACCGCCATTTTCTTGTCCTCGCGTCTTGCCCCCCAACTACTCGGGGCCATCGCGATCGCCGCTTATTCGTACATGGCACTGGTTCCGGTGATCCAGCCGCCGATCATGAAATTGTTGACGACCAAAGAAGAACGGCTGATTCGCATGAAGCCGTCTCGTCAGGTTTCGACACGCGAGCGCATCCTGTTTCCCATCGTTGCGTTCATCGTTTGCACCATGTTGGCCCCAGGTGCCATCGTGCTGATCGGTATGCTGTTCTTCGGCAACTTATTGAAGGAATGCACCGTGACCGACCGTTTGGCGGCGACCGCTCGGGCCGCGATGATCGACATCGTGACCGTGTTGCTGGGATTCTGTGTCGGGGCCAGCACCAGCGCCCCGTACTTCCTGAAACGAGAATCAATCATGATTTTCGCCCTTGGCGCACTCGCGTTTGCCATCGCGACGGCCAGCGGCGTGCTGTTCGCAAAATTGATGAACTTGTTTTTGAAAGAAAAGATCAACCCATTGATCGGTGCGGCCGGCGTTTCGGCTGTGCCTGACTCGGCACGCGTCGTTCACATGGTCGGCCAAGAAGCCGATCCCCAAAACTTTTTGCTGATGCACGCCATGGCCCCCAACGTGGCCGGAGTCATCGGATCGGCTATCGCCGCCGGGGTCCTGTGGAGCCAACTGGCCAGCTGAGCCTTCGCGGCATTCGCCAGCGTCGGGATCGCAGCGTCATTGCCACGATACGGCAGGGGTGCCGACCGACGCGTCGGTCGCGCCGACCGGCAGAGCCAGCACTAATGAACATCGCCCCGCGGCGTTTGAGCGGGCTGGTTTCGGCACGTTCCTTTGGATCGGTCGCCGCTTCGAGTTGCCGAACCACACAGCGGCGGCCGTAATACCGTGTCGAGCAAGCGGCGGATGTCTCGTATAGGCAACGCAACCATCTGTCGCGGCAAAACCAATGCTGCGGCTGATTGTGCCTGACGCCAAACACAAGCATAATCTGGACGTTTGCGCTGTCGCATCACCTAATCCGCCCGCTAGCGGCCACCCCGGTCCCCTTGCGGCATGGGCCGGATGAAACCGGCCGTTCCCCCCAACGCCACCACTGACAGAAAGGTTTCTGTACTCATGGGCATCTTGGACGTCATTGTCTTCGTCGGCTTTGTGATCGCCGTCATATCGATCGGTTTGTACAAGAGTCGTGAAGAGGACGACGTCAAAGATGCCCAGGATTACTTCCTGGCCGGACGTGGTCTGACGTGGTACTTGGTCGGTTTTTCGCTGATCGCCGCAAACATCTCCACCGAACAATTCGTCGGTATGACGGGCAAAGCGGCGGATTGGTTGGGGATGGCCATTGCCAGTTACGAATGGATGGCAGCGGTCACGCTGGTGGTCACCGCGTTTGTGTTTCTGCCGGTGTTTCTGAAAAGCGGGATCTATACGATCCCCGAATTTTTGGAATACCGATACAACGCTTTCGCTCGAACCGTGATGGCCATCAGCACGATGATCATTTTGGTGGGTGTTCCGACGGCGTCGGTCATTTTCTCCGGTGCAAAGGTCATCACGGGCAATTTCCAAGGGATGGTGGTCGCCGGTTTGGACCTGGGGAATATCACCGTTGGTTGCTGGATTATCGGCATCCTGGCCGCCGTGTATGTGTTTGCCGGTGGTTTGAAAGCCTGTGCCTGGGCCGACCTAATTCAGGGATCGGCATTGATCGTCGGCGGTGTCATCATCGCTTGGTTTGCGATGTCTCTGATGGGCAACACGGCGCCGGAAGAACTGATTCAAACCGCTCGCAACGATCAGGTGACGGTGGAAAGCCTGGAATCGGCGGGTCCGATTCAACGTTTTTGGGATTTGAACAAAGGCGATTTGCCCGAAGGCAAGTTGCACATGGTGCGTCCGACCGACGACCCCGAAATTCCGTGGACCGCATTGCTGGTCGGCTTGTGGATTCCCAACTTTTTTTACTGGGGATTGAACCAATACATCACCCAGCGAACTCTGGGATCTCGATCACTTGCCGAAGGACAAAAAGGGGTGGTGTTTGCCGCATTCCTGAAGCTGATCATCCCGTTCATCGTGGTGATCCCCGGCATCCTGGCGTTCAACCTGTTCAACAGCGAACTACGCAACGACGCTTCGGGTCGAAACGCGTTGCTGATTTCCGCGAATTCGCCGGATCTGTACCAGACGCTGGATTCGAGCATGAAACCCGATCCGGCCAGCGATCGAAACACGCTGATCTTGGAAGCGATCGAAAAAAATCTGGCAGAAGCTGAGCCCGGTTCGAAGATGCTTTACGCCTTTGACGAAGAGTTCGCGGAGATGCACCCCGAGAACTCACTGGCACTGCTACAGCACAACCAATCGATCGCGGGAAGCGAATCATCCGCTGAAGAAATCCTTGATGGCGACGATCCGGCGATGGCTCTGGTCATCGCGAACAACACGACGATTCAAACAGCCACCGAACAGCTGGGCGACTCCGTTGGGACCGAAACGCTGATCGCACACGATTACGACAATGCGTTCCCAACGTTGATTCGCGAATTGTTGCCGATCGGTGTGGGCATCAAAGGTTTCGTTCTGGCCGCCATCTTTGGTGCCGTCGTCAGTTCGTTGGCATCGATGCTGAACAGTGCATCGACGATCGCAACGATGGACATCTTCTACAAGCTGAAGCCCAATGCGTCCCAAAGCCAATTGGTCATGGTGGGTCGAATCTGCACGATCGTCTTTGTCTTGATCGCTTTGCTGATCGCGCCCTTCCTGGGCCACCCGTCGTTCGGCGGAATCTTCACCTTCATCCAGGAATTCCAAGGGTTCATTTCACCCGGAATCTTGGCGATTTTCATCTTCGGTGTGCTGTTCCACAAAGCACCTCGTTCCGTCGGAACGATCGGTCTGTTGTTGAACCCGGTGTTGTACGGTGCCTTGAAATGGATGCCCGCGACGGCAGACATCACCTTCCTGAACCGTATGGCGATTTGCTTCGGAACGGTCTTGACCGTCCTAGCCTTGGTCACGCTGATACGACCGATGAAGGAACCGGTCACATTGCCCGTCAACGATCAGATCGACCTGACGGGTTCCAAGGGCGCGAAATTCTTTGGCGGCCTAGTGATTGTCCTGATGGTCGCCCTGTACATCGTGTTCTACTAAGCCGAACACGTCGTGCTTTTGCAAAGCCGGGATGCCCGCGTAACGCGTCACCCCGGCAACTTGAACCGAGGCCTACGATGCCGTCACCAACCAGCGGACTTGAAACGGCCGCAGCGAAATGGCGTCGCCCTGGGCAAGCGATTGATCGGCCAACAGGTCGTGGTCGGCTGCGACCGGAATCACGTCGCAGCTGACCTCTCGGGCCGAATCGGACAAATTCGCCAACACCACAATTCGTTGGTCCGACGCCCCACGAACAAAACCCAGCAGTCCGTCACCCGGCAAGTCCAACACCTGTTGCCCTGCAATCGGGTGGAAAGCCGGCTGCTGACGACGCAGTTCCAACAATCGGCAATAACCGTCGAACACACGCCGCTGCAATCCTGCCGCATCGGCCAATGCGTTTTCCAATTCGTCGCGTTCGTATTTGTGTCGATTGATTCTGCGATTCTGACCGGATTCATCGGCCGCGGCGACGTCGTTGGGGGATCCAAACAGACTGTGAAAATACACGGCCGGAACCCCCTGCATCGAAAGCATGATCGCCTGCGTCGCCAAAAATCTTCGTGAATGCTCGGCCGGTTCAATCGTCGCCCGATCGGCGACGGCATCCAAGTACGTGATGTTCAGCTCATAGGGGCTTTCGGTCCCGTCGCTTTGCGAACGCATGTTGACGCGACCGCCATGACGTCGCACGACGTCCACCAAATGGTCCAATCGCTCGCGCGGCACCAAACCTTCCAAGGGACGAACACCCACGCCATCGTGGCTGGCAGTGAAGTTGAAGAACGTCGTTTGATCGGTGGGCGGCCGCAGCGACTTCATCCAGTCTCGCAACACCGTGGTGTCACCACTGTGAATCGCGTCCAACAACAAAGGCGGCAAACTGAATTGATACACCATGTGGGCTTCGTCGGTGCCGTCACCGAAGTAGCTGATGTTCTCCTTGTGGGGAACGTTCGTCTCGGTCAAGACAATCGTTCCCGGCACGGCGGCATCCAAAACCGCCCGCATCAAACGCACGATGGCATGAGTTTGTGGCAAATGAATGCAGGATGTGCCGACCTTCTTCCACAGAAACGCAATCGCATCGAGTCGAATGATCCTGGCACCGCGTTGCGCGTACAGCACCAGCGTTTCGATCATCCGCAGCAGAGTTGCCGGATCACCGTAGTTCAAATCAACTTGATCGGCGCTGAAAGTTGTCCAGACGTGTTTGGTTCCCGACGCTGTTTCGAAAGGCGTCAGCAACGGCAGACTACGCGGACGCACCACGTCCGACAGATCCGCGGTCGGGTCTTGATCAATGTAGGCATCGCGAAAGGGTTCTTCGTCCGCCAGAAAACTTTGAAACCAGCGGTGGGACACCGAGGTGTGATTGGCGACCAAGTCGAACATCAGATCGAAATGCTGGCCCAAGCGTGCGATATCATCCCAGTCACCCGAATCGGGATCGACGGCCAAGTAATCGACGACCGAAAAACCGTCATCGCTGGTGTAGGGACAAAACGGCAGCAAATGAATGCACCGGAGCTTTTGATCCAATTCCCAATCTAGGAAGAAACGCCGAAATGCTTCCAGCGGATGCAGACCGGGCTGACGAATTTGGTCAGCATAGGTGATGCAAACGACGTCGTTTTGGTCCCATAAAGATCCATCGCGCGGCTTGGCATTGGCTGATTCGACCAGCCGATGGAGTGCTTCGCTCAGTTCCGTCGGCACGCTGCCATAAATGTCCGCAAGAATGGAATCAAACTGGCCGCAAGTCATCGGGTCGGTCAAAGGTTGTCCTGTCCGGTAAAGTTGGTCACCAAGGCGCGCAACTTTCGTCGCAATACGCTGTAACTGAAGAACGCTTTTCCGATTTCGTAATTGAAATCGACCATTTCTTCGCGGAAACGTTGGTCACGAATCACGCGTTCGACCTTTGATACCACGTCTTGCGTCAGGTATCCGTCCATGGCAATGACCTTTGCCCCTTTGGGCTCGATATCAGCCACAAAAATCGAATACCGGTTCACCAACACGGGTTTCCGATAGTAGAACGCTTCCAACAAGGCGTTGCCGAAACCTTCGTAAATGCTGGGGTAGGTGATGAAGTCGGCTTGAGAATACGCATCGGCCAACGTGTAGATCTTGTTGCCGTCTTCGGTCAGCCCACGTTTGTCGCCCACGTGTTCATCGGCCAAACGCAGGTCAACGCCACTTGATTCGGCCAGTTCCATTAACGCGGCCAGATACTCGTTGCCCTCATCGCCACTGGCGTGGCTGATGACCAATTTGCACTTGTCATTTCGCAGGGCCGCGACCAACGCGATGGAATGCTCGATTCCCTTACGCGGGACGACGCGGGTGGGTTGCAGGAACAGGATGTCGTCATCGTCCAAGCCGATGTCACGCCGAAAATCGCGAACGTATTCGTCGGGCTCGGGAGGTTCGGTGTCGAAATCCAACACGTTGGGCACCAACGTCGACGAAACACCGCGGCGGTGCGACAGGTCTTCCTGGGCGAACGAGTTGATCGTGACGTTTTGAATCTGGGGTAGGGCGGGTGGAAACGCCATCCACAACATGTCGGTCACCGCACTGACGCTGAAGCGGTCCCGTTCCCAATAAAAATCATGGTGGTGGGCGATCGTCGGAAAACCGGTTTCGGCGATGAAGTTCGTCAACGCGACGCCCAATGGAATGTTCATCGGGATGGTCAACGCGTTCTGTACGATCAACAAATCCAAGTTGTATCGCCGCGTGAACTCGTACAGCGTGCCCTTCAAATAATCCGCCAGCGTGTAAATGCGCTGGGTCACATCAGGTGTTCGGGTTCGTGTCCCAAAGGCGCGACGGTTGATCCATTGAATGTCGGGATGTCCGAAATAGGCATGCGGGACGACCATGGAACTGTCTTTGTCCCGATCGCTTAGGCCCGAGTACCAATAGCTGACGTGGCGATGGTCCCAGAGCACTTGCGCCCATTTGGCACTTTCCAAAGAAACCCCGTCTGTTCCACTGAACCGGGTTCCGACAAATCCGATCTGAACGCCCATGGCTGCTAAATCTGAGTCTGTGGTCGCGAAGTATCTTGGCGTTTGACCCGATGATCGCGGTCGTTTTGCTGGTATCCGCCGACTGACGATGGTGCGAATTTTCGGCGTTGCCTTCACCGACACCGTGGCCGCAAAGGCTCCTCGGTTGAATTTGGCCGTCAGGATCCGCCAGATTCCCACAGCGTCATTCGGTGCTCCGACCGTCTAGCCAAGACAATCTAACAACTGCGTCAATTCGGTCACTACGAGATCGGGGATTTTGTCACGACAACGCGGATCGTTGGCGCGATCACGCAAGCTACGACGATCACCCGCATACCAGGCCGTCTTCAATCCCGCGTTGCCGGCCGCCCAAACGTCATTCAGCATGTCATTGCCGACATAGACCGCTTGCTCCGGTGCGATTCCGGCTTTTTCCATCGCATGAACCAGCACATCGAACAGCCGCGGGCCCGGCTTGGATTGTCGAAAACGGTTTGAAAACACGCACAGATCAAGATCGAAGGGGCCATCGGCCAACGCTGCGCCGGCAAGTACTTGCACCAAGTCGATCGTGAATACCTGGGCATTGCTGACGATTCCTAAGCGAAAATCCCGGTTCCGAAGCGTCGTAATCACCTCCGCGGCCGCCGGCATCGCCCACGTCGGGTTCGCGATCGCCTCGTACCGTGCCGCAACTTCCGACACCACACGGGCATCCCAATGCGAAACCCCGCAAAGGGAACGAATGTCGCTGCGGTCCAAAATCTTTGACCAAATGTCCAAGATTTCGACTTCGGGGTTTGGGCGATCGGCCCCACGGTGCGCATCGTTTTCACGGACGATCGTTTCAATCAAATCCTGCTTGGAAACCACCGAAACATCGACGCCACAAACCGCACGAAGGGCACGCCGCACCGGATCCTGCGGTTCACCACCGCCCGTATCCGATGCGGGATCATCGACGGTGGGCGGATCGACGGCGGCACCGACTTCACCGCTGCCGCTGATCAACAGCGTTCCATAGACATCGAAAATGACGGCACGAATCGACCGCAGCGGCTTCAGCGACGGCCGGACCGACGTCGGCAATGGATCCATGGGGACCTGATGCTGGACGACGGCTGACGGCGTTTCGTTACGATGATTCATCCGGCGATGGGATCTTCGGTTCGGCAGGGAAAGAAACGGTGGGACTGAACGATACGGCCAAACGCCTGGGATGCCGAAGCGGGATGCTCCAGCGACGGTGGGTCATCGATAGACAACAACATGCGATACGCGTGAAGCAAACGATCGGCCTGGGCGGACAATCCGAAGCGATTCCGGATGACTTCGCCGTTATGCCGGATCTGATCTTCACGAGGGCCGGAGTTTGATTCCTTCATGGCTTCCAGCAGTGGTGCCGAGCCTTCCTTGCACGCGGCTTCGAAACCGACGTCGTCGGAACATTGCCGAAGGATGGAAATTTGATGCTGTGGCGTCAACATTGCAAAGTCCAGCGTCTGGGTGTTTTCCCAGGGACTTAGGTGAACTTCCGCCGCCGCGATCGCTTCGACCAAAAAGGATGCGGGCAATCCGGCATACGCCTGATCAACCGCCACTTGATACTGCTGCAACGCCTTGGCGTGCTCCGGTGCATCCAATGGAACGGGAATCGCGTCGTATCCACCGGAAAGATCCACACCGGCATCACGAAAGTCGTCCACCACGCCATCGATACGCCGTGCCAACACACGGCGTCCGGCCAACCACGGTTCCAGATAGACCATCCCGAATCCTTCGGCCACGCTGGTGGACAACACGAAACGACTGGCACGCAGATTGTCGGTGAATGAAATCTGATCCGACAGTCCGGCGTCGAAAATCGCACGCGGCGCCACCTGACGCCCCAACGAACGCCAACGCCGATACGACTCCGCCTCAATCGGTGTTGCCGGACTCAGGGTGATCCCGGCGTAGTGATTCGCCGGCACCCATCGTGACAGTAACAACCACTCACCGACGTTCTTTCGCCGTATCCCTCGCACCGGATACAACGTCCATTCCGCATCACTGGGCAGACGCATCGCGGCGCGGACCTTTTGAATCGCGACTGGATCACTTTGAACAGATACGTCCTGATTGGAATCATCATCCAAACGCACACTGTTGGGCAACGTGTGAACGCGATCGTTGTCGATGCCGATCTGACGCAAGACACTGGCATCGCCCCCGGTCAAAGACGCATAGTGAATCCTTGGACCACAGGGATAGATTCGCTCCCCCCAATGCCTCGGGGATTCCAACTCCATGGACGTGATCAAGCGTCGAACATTGCCCGGTCGACAATCTTCGGCAAAATCATGTATCTGCAACAAGAACCGCCAACCTTCGCCGGCCAGTCTTGAAATCACATCGGCGGCGGCAACATTCTTGCCCAAGCTGTGGTTATGCCAGTGCAGAACGGTATTGCCGGGCGACATTCCGGCGTCTTGCAACATCTGCTTCAACGACGCGACCAATGCGTCGACCTTGGCCGACAAATCTGACGGCGAAACCACTTGGTCGTCATAGTCAAATCCGTCGACTCGATGGACCCGGCATGTCGCCTTGGCAAAGTCATCCAAGCCCGAGATCCGATCTTCGGCCACCAAATGAATCGACGGGGCAGGGCTTAACGAACAAATCGCGCGAATGTGATTGCATACGACTTGGGTGACACCACCACGTTCAAAGTGACAGTGCAAGATGACCACATTCCAATCGTCGTTCAACGCGTCTTCGCCTTCTTTCTAGCCTGGGGTTCGATCGAATCCGGATCGAACTGTTTCAAGTTGGGGGCAGCCGTTTTGAAACCGTCCTTTGGCACATCGGCACCTGTCGACCAAGCAATCCCGTTGCAGATCAGCGTTCTTAGCGGATCGTTGGCCCAATTGCGATAATAGTGGGGCATGACGATCCCGAAACCGCGTCCACCGTCAGCCCGATTGATTCCCCAGGCGACCACCTGACGTTCCGGAGCCTCCGGCGGCAACATCGAAGTCGCTAGTGGGATTGCCCCCGGCAACATGCGATTGGCATCGGGGCCAAAATAATTGTTGATGTACGGTTCATCATGCAACGTGAACGGTTCCCATCCGGCCCCCACCGGATGATCCGCTGACGCATTTTCGATGGTCGCCGCGTCAAAGATTCGCGCGACCGATCGGTGATGATCACAGCGTGTTGCGAAATAGCCCCCCATCCACTGCAACAATGGATGCTGTCCTTCCGGCCCAACATCCTTGGCCTCCAAACCGGTCGCATAGTGCAGGCATACGATTCCACAGCCGCGATCCATCATGCCCGCCAATTCATCCAGGATGGATTCGGTGTTGGCGAACTTTGTCGGCGGAAACATGTCGCCAATGAAGACGATGGAATCCGCCTTGGACTGCGTCTCGGCATCCGGCCAATGATCCACAACGATGGTACGAATGGGCGGTGCATTGAGCGGGTGCATCATACAGTGGGCGACCAATCGTCCGCCCGCAGCCACTTCATGAGTTCCCGGCGGATGCGTGCTGGGTCCGACCACCACCAAGATTTGCTTTTCGCTTTCGTCGAGTTCCGCTGCGTCGGACTTCACGCTTGTGGTGTCGTCCGCCCATGACCGGAACGGCAAAACAGACAATGCTGCGATCAAGCTGCGCCGCAGCCCATTGGCCGATCGACGGAAACTCAAACGGTTGTTTTGTTGATGTGCCATAATGAAGCCGCTACCGAAGCCACCAGCAGCGGCTTCTGGATGAACCAGCGAAACGAATCGGCAATCATGATAGACGACCAGCCGATAGCTTTGTGAAAGCGACGGAATCGCCACGGTGGCTCGTCGTGCGAAGGCGAGATGAGGCAAACAAAAAAAACCGCAGATGCACATCAGTGCATCCGCGGTTGCTCGCTGGCTTTCTTTAGGAGGGTGTGCGTCCTCGATCAGGCTTCCCGATCGACCATCGGGCTCCAAGTCACGCGGAAACCAGTCGTGGTGGCTTCGGTGGCCGGATTCAATTGCACGTCGTCGCCGTTCAATTGCGGTTGTGGCAACTCTTGCAGGTCATCGGCGTCGGCGTTGTCATCATCGGAATAGTCTCGACGCACGCCCTCCAACTCGGTTTGTGCGTCTTCGGTCATTTCCGCGTCCTCGTCATCCTCTTTGACGGGCGATCGGCTTTCGACGACCTCCGACGGCTGGACAATCGTGGATCCGGTAACGATCGGAGATTCATAGATCGTTGATCCGGAAACCGGAACACTGAACGAACTGTAGCCTTGGCTGATCGCTGGACTAAACGGATCGATGTAGCTGAGCGGAGTTCGCTGCACGACCGTTTGTGGCATGTCCACCATCACGGTGTAGGGGACGTATTCTTGGCGTGTCACGGGACGCATGACTTTGCGTTCAACGGCCTCTTGTTCGTAATAGGGCACGTTCACGACTTCCTTCTTCGTCTCATAAACCATGCGTGTCGTCTGGACCGGCACCTTGCGAACCTTCTCCTCACGCACCCAACGTTGGCTGGTGACCGGTACCCGTCGAGTCAGCGTTTCGGTCACCGGACGCCGAACCGTCACGGGCACTTTGCGGGTCAACTGAACGGGCACCATGCGAGTTGTTTGCACGGGCACGTTTTCCGTGACGACTTCGCTTTCCATGCGTTGAACTTGAACCGGAATCTGTTGCCGAACGACCTCGGTTTGCATTCGTTGGACTTGAACAGGCGTTTGGACCTGTTGGACTTCCGGCACGTATGTCGTCCGGGCGACTTGTTGATTCACGTAGTTTGGACGATAAGCCATCTGTGTTTGCACGGTCGGTGGCGTCACCTGAGGCACCAATACGGGTGCACCGCGATTCAGGGAGAAGATTCCCAGCGGACCGGGGACGGCATAGGCGTTGCGTTGCCAACCGACACCGTATTGCAGTTGTCCCGGAGTCACGACTTGTTGGGCGACGTATCCACCGGCATCGACCACTTGGTTTTGAACCGTGGTGACCGGCCGCATCGACGTGTACTGTTGCGTCTGCATGATCGTTTCGGTGACCGGACGCTGAACGGTGTATTGCTGTTCTCGCATCTGCGTTTCGGTGACCGGGCGCTGGACCGTGTACTGTTTTTGATAGTACTGCGTCTCGGTGACCGGCTGATACTGAGTCACCGATTCTTCGCGTTCGGAAGTTTCGTCGACGTATCGGGTGCGAGTCACTTCTTCGTCCCGATAAGACGTTTCGGTGACGGGTTTGAGCACCGAATAGGTTTCTTCGACATACCGGGTTTCGGTGACCGGCTTGGCGACACGGTATTCCCGTTCCTCTTGGCGATATTTTAACACCGGTCGATAGGACAACTGAGTCTCTTCGACATAGTCGGTCTTGGTCGAAAGACGGTACCGCGTTTGGGGTACCTTCTGGACCACGGTTTCGCACTGCAGTCGATAGGCGGGTTCGAAACAACAGGCGTCTTGTGCCAGCGCAAAACCACCGACTTGGGACAGCGAAACGGTCCCGCACAAAACACTAGCGGCCAGACGGCGAATGGATCGGTCAAACATGGTGGTGTTGGGTCGGTCGATCGATGTTGTGAAACTGGCGTTCCGAAGGGGCGAATCAGCCGGTGATGCCCTTTCGACACGGAAACGGCCGCCGACGGCGGCGATGGACGTGACCCACCGGCAAGGGCAGTCACGCTGTCGAAATCATTCGCACGACGCGGGGTGGGGAAAAGACCCGCCACACGCCGGTATCCCGACAAATCAAGACTACGCAAGCCTTTAGCAATTTGGTGAAAAATCTGTGGAAAAACGACGCTTTCTGTTTCCCCGAGCCCCGGAATCTTCGCCAAACCGCCCGGTCTGTTTAGTCCACGCCACAGTCGTTGGCTTTTCACCACACCGCCCGGACGCTCGAACCGTTCAAGTCGGCCGCCTGTTTCCCGGCACAAGCGTTACAACCCGGCAAGTCGGTTTCACCCGCAAACTTTCACCACAAAGACAGTCACCGGCCAGGCTCCACGAACACAGCATCACGCCGCCGTGCGCCGGAGACGACATTTGGACGCGTAGTGAAATGCCCCGACGCTTTCGGACTATCATCCAAGGCGTCCTGCGACATCGATAAACCAAGCCGTCCGGTGCGAACCCTCGGGCCAGCGGTGCCCACGGTTTTGGTCAAATCGTCTTTGAAAAAGCCAAACGAAATAGCCAAGTGAAAAGGTAAACAAGCAACCGTGATACGCCCCTTCATCGTGCTGGGAACTCGTCCCGAGGCCGTTAAACTGGCCCCGCTGATCCGTCATTGCTTGGAACGCAGCGACGACTTTGATCCGATCGTTTGCAGCACCGGTCAACACCGCGAAATGCTGGAACAGGTTCTTGGGTATTTTGAAATCCAGCCGGACGTTGATTTGCGTCTGATGAAGCACGGCCAAACATTGGCTGAGTTAACCGCTTCGTGCATGCAGGCGGTCACCGACGCGTTGATCAAAGCCAAACCGGACTGCGTCGTGGTGCAAGGCGACACCACCACCGTGATGACCGCGTCGGTTGCCGCCTTTTATCAGAAGATCCCGGTGGTGCATGTCGAAGCAGGTCTTCGCACCGGAGATCTTTGGGCGCCTTGGCCGGAAGAATTCAATCGTCGCGTCGCCGCCATTGTCACTCGGCTGCACTGTGCCCCCACCGAAGGCGCCGCCAATGCATTACGACGCGAAGGCATCGACGAATCAAAGATTCGCGTGACGGGCAACACCGTGATCGACGCGTTACTGTGGGCGGTTGGTCGCGAGCGAGCCAATTCGGAAACTTGGTCGCAAAAGTATCCTTTCGCGATGGCCGATGACGTGGTCCTGATTACCGGCCACCGTCGCGAGAACTTTGGACAGGGATTGGCGGACATGTGCGACGCCATTGCCGAACTGTCCGATCGCCATCCCCAGGCCCAGTTCATCTATCCGGTGCACCTGAACCCCAACGTCAAAGGCCCGGTTTATCAGCGGCTGGATGGGCATGACAACATCCACTTGGTGCCACCGGCGGACTATCGCGAATTTGTGTGGCTGATGGACCGTGCCCGCGTGGTGCTGACAGATTCGGGCGGGGTTCAAGAAGAAGCGCCGTCGCTGGGCTGTGACGTTTTCGTCACTCGTGAAAAAACCGAGCGACCTGAAGCGGTCGACGCCGGATTGGCACACTTGGTCGGTACCGACCGACAAAAGATCGTCGACAGTGTCTCGCGATCGCTGCAGTCCGTTCCGGCCTCCGGCGGATCCACCGATGAAACCAAAATTCGAAACAATCCCTACGGCGACGGCACAGCGTCGGTCCAGATCGCCGACTGGATGGCGGAAGTGTTCTCCTGAACGCCCGTTCGCGACGGGCGCTCGGCAAACGCATTATTCCAGTCGCAGGTCAAGCGGCAGACCAGCACGTCAGGCTTCGGACCCGGTGGCGACAAATCGGCAGGGATGTTTGCCAGATTTCGCAGGATCGGCTATCTTTCCCCGCCATGGAATTAGGTAGTCAGCCGGGCTGATGGCATGGGTCAATTGAATTTGGCCCGCCCGTCCCGGCCACGATCATCGATCACATCAAAAGGGAGTTTGCGATGACCCGCATTCCACTGAGCCAAGCGGACGAACAGGCCCGACTGCGTCGTGAGCGGATGGATCTGAGTATCGCGGAGATGAAGTTGACGGTTCGGACGACCAACTGTCTGGAAGAAACCGGCATTTTGACCGTCCGCGACCTGCTCAACGCGACGCCCAAGCGTCTGCTTAGCATCAGCAATTTCGGCGAAAAAACGCTGGAAGAAGTTTACGGTGCTTTGGAAGACCTGGGCTTTTACCGATCCGGCCATCGCCCGGATCAGCCCCGCTGATTCCATACACCTATCGATCAAGAATCAGCCCCGCTGAGCCACGAGCATGCCGCGTTCGTCCCGTTCGCGTGATTTCGGTCCCGCCCTTCTGCGTCCTTGGATCAAGAAGCGTGGCAGCCGCGTGCTGGGACAGACATTCCGTGGCATCGTCGGCGAAGCCCTGTTCTACGCCGGCCTGTTTTTACTGGGCGTGTTCGGGCTGTCGCTGATCATCGCCAGTCGGGTTGCCGTGATCCGCCAGGCGCCGATTCCGTTGCCCGAGGTTTCGCCGGAGATCACCTCCAGCGGCCTGGGCACTTGGATTCTGGGCATTCTATCGGCCGTGGCCATCCTGACCGGCATCGCGGGACTTCTGTATCGAATCTCGCAGATCGGTGCCAGCAACGAGCGTCGCTCGGCCATCCGGGCCCGCGCCAAGCAGATCGAATTGATCGGTCCAACGGCCGATCAGACGGTCAAATTGCCGGGGGTTCCACAAGGCAAACGGTTGACCGAAAGTCCGGGAGAACGTCAAACGTATCGCCTGGGCGCATCGACCCAGGAAACCGGCATCGTCGGCACCGCCGCGCTGACCATGCTGTGGAACGCCGCTTGGTTCACGCTCTTGTCGGTGGTGCTAAGCGGATTTTGGTTTTCGCGTCCGCGTTGGGTCCTGGCGGGATTATTGATCCCGACCGGTTTTCTGGGCGTCCGAATGTTTCGGCACTTCGTCGCCCAATTGCGACGCCAGGCCGGTGTGGGGCCCACGATTGTCGAAATCAGCGATCACCCGCTGGTCCCCGGCAATCAATATCGCGTCCATGTGTCGCAAATGGGCCGCCTACGCCTTAAAAACCTCAGGGTTTACCTGACCTGTCAGGAAGAAGCGTTCTTTCATCAGGGCACGGACGTTCGTGTCGAACGTTACGACGCATTTCACCAAGATCTGGCGAAAGAACACAACGTCCGAGTTGACCCGCACACACCCTGGCAGCAACAATTCAACTTGGACTTGCCCCCCGACGTCATGCATTCGTTCGTGGGCAATCACAACGCCATACGTTGGCGATTAGTCGTTTCCGGAGAATCACGTCCTTGGCCATCGTTCTGCCGCAGTTTCCCCGTCGTCGTTCATCCACCGGGCTTGTCCATGAGACGCAACCCGCGCTGAACGTCACTTTGTGTCGTGAAGACGGCCGGTACAACGCCGGTGGGTTGCTGCGTGCGTCTTGGCGCGTGTCCCGAGTCCAACCCGATCGCATCCGGTGCATCGAAGTGTCCGTGCTGTGGCACACCGATGGCAAAGGCGACGAAGATCTGCAGGTCCATCATTTTCATCGCATCGACACCGCCGAGCTATCCGCGATAGATTTGGGGTCGCCCCAAGCACTCGATTGCCGCTTGCCGGCAACACCGCTCAGCTACCACGGACGGCTTCTTTCGATCCGATGGTGCTTGCGTGTCCGGTTGTTTATGAGCGGTGGTAAAGAAATCGTCACCGAACAGCCTTTCTTTGTCGTCGCCGACTTATCGCCGGACGGGCCCATCGCGGCGCCGGGACTGCAAAAGATGGCTGGCAACGGCAAAGACGTTTCCCCGACCGGTCGACGGAATCTGGCCGACGCATCAACGGAAACGACGCCTGCGGAAAAATCGGGTGAGGAAACGGTGATCTTTCGACGCCTGAAGCGTCCCCGCACTTTTCGGCGATTCGTCGATCGGTCATGACCGAAATGTCGCCGGTCTTTCCCAGCGACAATCCGTTTCGGGTCCGACGCGTCAAACCGGGCGCGATTCCCTATCAGTTTGTCGATCCGGAAATTCAGCAGGACGATCTGGTTCGTCGGATCATTACCCCGGACACGGGCCCCAAACTGACCGGCCCGAAGTTAATCGTCGGTCCGCACGGGTCTGGCAAAACCACCTTGTTGCACCAGTTGGTCCCCCGGATCCGACAGCACTGGGGGACAGAAATCTGGGTGACACTTTCATCGGACCTAAGCCCCGGCGAAAATCAAAATCTGCTGCGCCGGTCGATGGGCACGGCCAACCATCACCGTCATCGGGACCCTTGGTTGGTGATCGATGGCATCGAACAACTTGGCCGTTTGAACGGCTGGTTGCTGACCAGGTTTCTACGTCGATCCGGAACACGCTGCTTGGCCACCAGCCATCGACGCATCCTGGGGTGGGACCACTGTTTTGCCACCCGTTTGAACTCGGAATTGATCCAACGTTTGTGCGATCAGTTGCTGGCGGATGCTGATCCGAGTTTGCGCCAGAAGGTTTTTAAAAACCTTTCGTCACGGGACCTTCACACGACGACCGATCTTCGCGCGTTATGGTTTGAGCTGTACGACTTGGTGGCAGACTTTGAAGCTCAGGACCGGACCACGGCGGTCCGCTAGCCTCCACCGGCACAAAATTCACTCCGTGTTCCGAAGGGGCAGGGGCATTCCCATGGCCGTCCGATTGAACGTCTTGCTGATCCAAACACCGCCACCGACATCAGCGGCGGGCTCAATGATCGACGAGATCGTTGGACAACTGATCGCGGTTCCCGGCGTCGATCTGATGCTGGTCCGGAGTCCCCATCATTGGGAACCAGAATCGACAGATCGTCTGACACTGGAAAATCTTCAGAATGACGTTGCGGTTTTGGATTGGGTTCCCATCGAACAATCCGCCGATGCACTCCGGCAAGTGTGCCAGGACCATGCCCGCACCCGCCACGAAAACGATGCGGACGCTCCGCCGCCGCGCGTGGGATCCAAGTGCCTGTTTCTATTCGACTTGGGGCAATTTGAAACGGCGGTCGATGTGGTCGACGCCATTCACCGAATCCAAGAATCGCGACAAGTTCGCACGTTTCAACTGTTCGGCACGACGGCTGCGCCGCAAAAAACGACTGTTGATCCGGTGGGAACCAACAGCGAAACCCGTGAAAATGGCGGCCGGCGTTCAACGTCGGTCCGGTCGAACGCGGTGGTCGGTGGATCACCCAAGAGCTCGGATGCGCCACCGAGTACCGATTCGATGAAGGCCGAAAACCATCGGGCGACGAAACCGGCCAGCCCCCCTGATAACAACCAAGCCCTGGATCAATTGCTGGATGAACTGGACGAACTAGATCCGTAAACCAGTCCTTTGGCCGTTTCGGTCGGTTTGGTCAGCCGTTCCGGACGACATAGAATTGATCTTGGCGCTCCGGCGTTGGCCATGCGGCGGGCAGACAGAGTGAATCCCGCCCCTGATCCCACACGCTTGGCCTTGATTGTGTTCCAAGTGCCCCTGTAACCAACACCAATACGATGTCGATCGACGACCGCATCTTTGCCGACGTATGTGACCACGCGCGAAAGGCGGCGATGCTGCAGACCATCGCCGACACATTGGAATGGGACGAACGTACCGGAATGCCGTCGGCCGCCGGTGAGTATCGCGCCCAGCAGGTTTCCACACTTCGTGCTCAGGTGCATCGTTTAAGAACCGATGCGAAGTACGGCGAACAGCTAGCGACGTTGTCCGAACAGGCCGCGGCATTGCCGCCACACGGTGATCACGCCGCAACCATTCGTGAACTGAATGTGGACTTTCGTCGCGACAGCAAATTGCCCGAAGACTTGGTGCAGCGCCTTTCCCTCGCCACCGTTCGTGGCCAGCAGTCGTGGGATGCCGCTCGCAAGGCGGACGACTATCGCCAATTCAAACCCGCGTTGGCAGAAATCCTAGCACTGAAGAAGGAACAGGCCGATCGGTATCGCGAGGGCAGCGATGCGACGCTGTACGAAAGTCTGTTGGACGAGTTCGAACCCGGCGGTCGCGAAGCGAAGTTGGCAGAAGTCTTTCAAGAACTGCGGTCCGAATTGGTGCCGATGATCGAGGCGATCGGTCGCTCACCGAACCAACCCGATCTGCAATGCGTTCGTGGGCCCTTTGATTTGGATCGGCAACGTGCGTTCAGCCATCAGGTCTGCGAATCGATCGGGTTTGATTTTTCCCGTGGCCGACTGGACGAAACTTCGCACCCGTTCTGCACCACACTGGGGCCGGACGATATCCGCATCCTGACACGCTACGAATCGACGTGGTTACCCGGTGGCCTGTACGGGTCGATGCACGAGGCGGGGCACGGAATCTATGAACAGGGTTTGCGTGCCGATTGGTTCGGTCTGCCGCCTGGATCGTATGCGTCGCTCAGCGTGCACGAATCGCAATCGCGTCTGTGGGAAAACCAAGTCGGCCGCAGCCGTGCATTTTGGCAGTGGTTGCTGCCGCAGGCCACCGAAGTTCTGGATTCTAGTTTGGAAGGCGTGTCGGCAGACGAGTTTTACTTTGCAACCAACGCGGTCGGCCCCAGCCTGATTCGTGTCGAAGCCGACGAAGCCACTTACAACCTGCACATCATCATCCGCTTTGACCTGGAACGCCAGTTGATCGCGGGCGACCTGTCGGTCGATCAGTTACCCGAAGCCTGGAATGCGCGGTACGAGTCGGACCTGGGAATCCGCCCGACCTCCGACGCCGATGGGGTTCTGCAAGACGTGCACTGGAGCGCTGGGTTGTTCGGATATTTCCCGACCTACACCCTGGGAAACCTGATCGCCGCGCAGTTGTTTGCGACCGTTCAAGCTGCGATGCCGGATCTGGAACACCAGATTGCCACAGGTGAATTTGGACCACTTTGCCATTGGTTGCGGAAGAACGTTCACGAACCGGGCAAGTGTTACCGGACGCCCCAGTTGGTACAGAAAGTAACCGGCAACGATTTGTCGGCGGCGCCGCTGATCAGCTACCTGAAGGACAAGCTGTCGTCGCTGTACCAATTTTGATCGCCCAATCGATTCGATTGACCCATTCGCGACGATCCAGACCATCGGAACAGTTTGCGTATTCGAAGAAGGGAAAGTCGACGCTTTCAATTAACCACGGCCTGGCGACCAATCGTCCCCGACGATGACACCAACTAGCAGTTACCTTTCCCGGGGCCAATGATCGAAGGATCGGATTTGAATCCGGACACACACGCGTCGCTGAACCACCCATGATGCAAGCTTCCTGCCCACGATGTAACGAACCCGTGCGATTGCCCGCAGCGGACGTTCCGGGTGACACAAAAGCCACCTGCCCGTGGTGCCGCGGCTCGTTTTTCCTGGCCGAAATCGAGGAGCTTCTTCCTCCTGAATTGATCCTGGATCTCCCTGAACCTGAAGACGAAGTGGAAGTCATCGGCGGATCGGAACCACCGGTCGGCGAACAAGCCCCTGGCGCGGAAGCACCGTTCGTGTTCGGCCAACACGAGTTTTCTGTCGAACCCGATGCAGCCGCTGGATCGCCCCAAAGCCATGGGGCATCCATGCCCTCCCTTGATTTCAATCCAGAGAGCCGGAACGAACGTACATCCAATCGCAACAAGAGCATTTTCCTGCATCCCATCGCCCAGATGCTTTACGGATTGATCCTGGCGATTCCGATGGCCCTGGCAATCTTGTACGCCGTTGGATCGCCGGTGAAATTTGGGTTCTGGCCTTTTGCAGAATCTCGATCCGCCATTCGCGCGTTTCCACTTCCCGATGAAACCGAATCGGATGCAAACGACGGCGAGCGTGACGCGACCGATCCAGCGTCGCACATGGATGACATCGAAGCGGCCAGTATGTTGACCTATCGCGAGCAATCCGATCGAGGCAAAACGACCAGCACACTTGGTCCGGCCGAACCGGCATCCGAAGACATCGTGGCCCAGGACGCCGGAGCCGCCAAGTTGCGGGAAACATTTGCAGCGATTGACGAATTGGAACAAGCAACTCGCTCCAACAGTCGTGACTATTGGCGCCAGGTCGTCACTGTTTACTCACAGATCGCCGGGACGGCCGTGGACGATGATGTCACCACCGCGCAGCAGCAAGCCATCTTGGACCGAGTCAGCCGATCCGATCGTTTGGAAGACTTGGGTTCGAAAACGGCCCAGTGGATTTCGCTGGATTCCAAGCGTCGCGCCACCGAACCACTGATGAACGACGGCGTGATCGTCGCCGGACTTCTAAATTCCATCGGCCCCGCCTACGTCCGATTGCCGGGCGGGGAAATGGTCAACGTGCGTGGTGATCTGCCCGAAAATCAAGACGATTCACCATTTCTGGCACTCGGACGTCTGGTTCCCAATACCGGGGCAGCGGCGACTTCCGATGTCAAAACAGTCCAGATTCTTGTACGCGGCGAACCGGATCACTAATTCGGACGCAACAGCATTGCGGCGATGATTCTGCCACACGGCGATCGCAATGGGCACGCCATGCGGCATGCTTGTTGGTCGCGATGAATTTCCTGCAAAGCCGTTACCTGCCCTCCGGCATCGGGGTGGTCAGTGCCGGCCAAGCCTTCTAGGCTCCTGCTGTCTCCCCGGCGCGATCGCCACATCGTGTCCGACGTTGCGTGCCCGACCTCAGGAGCACGAATCGGCGTCTCGCACATCGGCGCCACCGCGCGATCAACAGCGGTCGAATGCGTGTGATCCGCCTTTGGTACTGCCCAACCACGACGATCTTCGCCGGGATTCCTTTTACGAAGCAATCGCTTCGCCTCCATCGCGATTTCCGAAAACGATGCCCGCACCGATCCTATACGAATCCCATTGCCATACGCCTTTGTGCAAACATGCCAGTGGCGAACCGACCGAGTATGCCGCTCAGGCTTTGGAAAAGAACCTTAAGGGTCTGATCGTCACTTGTCATAACCCCATGCCCGACGGATTTTCCGCTCGTGTGCGCATGGCGGAAAATGAATTGGACCAGTACATCGCGATGGTCGACCAGACACGCGAAGAATGGCAAGATCGCGTGGACGTCCGCCTGGGTCTGGAAGCGGACTATTTCCAAGGATACGAATCCTACGTCGAAGAACAGTTGGCCAGCGCCGATTTCCAATTCGTGCTGGGCAGCGTGCACCCCCAGTTGGATGAATTTCGCGACCGCTACTGGCAGGAAGATTTACGCGAAGTCCAGAAAACCTACTTTCGGTTGCTCGCCGATGCCGCGGAAACCGGGTTGTTCGATTCCATCAGTCACCCTGACCTGATCAAGAATTTTACTGTCAAGGTTTGGGACGAGCCGAACATGATGGACATCATCGCGCCGTCGCTTGATCGAATCGCCAAGACGGGCGTTGCGATGGAACTGAACACGTCCGGGGCATTGAAAACGATCCAGCAGATGAACCCGTATCCGGACATGTTGCGGGAAATCGCCAAACGCAACATTCCCATCACCCTGGGTGCCGATGCACACGTGCCCGAACGCGTGGGGGATCGATTCGTCGAAGCATTGAATCTGTTGTCCGAATGCGGCTTTCAACAAGTCAGCTTCTTCCTACAACGCCGTCGCCACGACGTGATCATCGATGACGCGTTACAGAGTTTGGCCGGCCCCGCCGATGTACGCCAAGCGTCTTAGTCAAGTCGCGGCACTGCTTGAAGCAGAAGCAGCCTGAGAGCCCCGTCGTAGCTGATCCAACACTTTCAGTTGACGGTACAGCATTTCGATGCGTGGGGCGTCGAATCCGGCAGCCTGTGCCGCCCGTAACGGATTTCCAAAGATGGCTTCCACTTCCATCGGGCGCCCATTCAAAAAATCCAGCCTCATGCTGCTGTCATAGGGCACCATCTTGCGAGTGTGCTCGATCGTCGTTCCGATCGCATCTTCAGCGATGGAAACACCACAGGCCGCGGCGGCAGCGTGCACTTCGCGGACCAATGACAACGATAGTTGTTCTCCCCATCGACCGTCCATCAGCTGGTCAGTACTGGCGTCACAGACCACCGACAATCCATTGAACGTGATGTTCCACATCAGCTTTCGCCAACGTGTTAGCAGAAGGTCGTCGGTCGCGATCGCTTCCACTCCCGCGGCATTCAATTCGGATGCGATTCGTGCCGCCCGATCCGATACGCCGGCTTGAGGGCTGTATTCACCGAACACGATCCGCCCGTAATCGATGTGTTTGATGTGCCCGGGGCCCACCTTATTACTGCACAGAAAACAACATCCCCCCAGCGTACGCTGCACGCCGACCACTTGTGCCGAATCCGCTTCGACGTCCAGGCCATTTTGAAGCACCAACACAGCCCCACCGCCGGCCGTCGGACCGGCCAACAGTTTCGGCAAATGATGGTTTTGCGTCGTCTTCAAAGCGACAATGGTCACGTCACAAGGCGGCATGTCATCCGCACACTGATAAGCGTTCACGTCATGCAGGTGCAGATCACCCCAGACGCTATCGACTTTCAATCCGTGTTGCCGGACATGCTGATAATCAGAACGGAACAGAAAGTGGACCTCGTGTCCCGCCGCCGCCAAACGGGCGCCGTACAGCCCGCCCAGCGCCCCACTGCCGATGATTGCGTAGCGTTGCATCAACTTCATTCCGATTCGATCACAAACGAATCGTCGGATACGTCTTTCCAGTCGCCGCTTTCAAACGACCACTGCAGTTTCCACTGGGAATCACCCGGGTGTACCACTGTCCCGATGGCAATCGGATGCATTCCCGACGCAAGGTGTACCGGGGGGCTTTCAACAACCGAGTCCTTTTCGGCCGAATCACCTGCGCCCGCCGGCGGATCGTGCTCCAACAACAGCATTTCGTGCAGGCGTGCGGCAACGCGATCCAGCCCGACAACACGAAATCGATAGCTTCCGTCGTCGGGCACCCGCAGATAGCCACGGAACCAAACGGCGGCGGTGGCATTGACCACATCAAGTTCTTTTCGGTCACGATGATAAGACGTCAGATAGACGCGTCCATGACCAGAATCTAATTCTTTCGGCACATACGGAAACTCTCCGATTTGATACTCCATGATCGCACCAGGCTTTGGATCGACAACATTCATTGACGGGACCAAAGCGGTATCGTAAGGCCGCTTGGCACTTTCGTTCATTGTCCGCAATCGCAAAACGCGGTCTTTCATTTTCTGCTGAACCTGAGAAATCGCATCTGACGAGCCCGCCAAGTTGTTCAACTCTTTTGGATCGCTCTCTAAGTCGAAGATTTGGAAATCGTCATCATGGCTGGCGATGTCCAGACGGACGCCCTTATAGCCATCGACAAAAACGATCTGCATCTGCCCGCGTTTCTGCTTGCGTTTCCGCTGCTGAAAATCTTGATAATCGGGCGTGCGTCCATTCTGTGAATACTCCACATAGACCGTGCTGTCTTGCCGTGTTCCCGATCGGATCAATCCCGGCAACAAGGAAACGCCATCACATCCCGCTGGTACGGGGCAATTGGCGGCATCGGCAAACGTAGCCATCCAGTCGTGGAACTGGCTGGGTTGTTGATCGACGTGGCCAGACGGGATCTTGCCCGGCCAATAGGCCACGGTGGGAACACGAACGCCGCCTTCCCACACGTCACGTTTGGTACCGTCGAATGGACCATAAGAACGGAACGATGTGGGCTGGTACGATGCGTCGGCCAAATACGATTCATGGTGCGGACCATTGTCGCTGCTAAGGACCACCAACGTGTTTTGGTCGATTCCTAGATCTTTCAGCGTTTGAAGCAAGTCGCCGACGGCATCATCAATGCGCAACACCATCGACGCGAATCGTTCTTCCACATCCGACCAACCTTGATTGGTCACTTGAGGATAACGGTAACTGTCGATCGGTCCCTTCGCGGTATTGATCATCGCCCCAGGTTTGCCTGTCCACTGAACACCGCCGTTCAGCCCCTTTGATTCGGGATACCGACAACTGGGAATCTGTAGTGCGGCGTGGGGCGTGTCATAGGCCAAGTACAAGAAAAACGGAACATCCGAATCTTGGCTGACCTGTTCGGAAATCCAATGCTTGGCGTAGGCGGTGAAAAGATCCGTCGTGTAGCAGTTGGTCAAATCACCACTGATTTCGCGATCGTTGTGCCAGACTTCTTTCGGTTCTTTGTGACTGTCCGAATTCCCCAACTCCCAAGCATGGGCCGGATAATGGAGGTGGCCGTCGACGTGACGGACATAACCCAAGAATTCATCAAAGCCACGACTGGTCGGATAACCCGGCCATTGGTCGGGCTTGGTTCCGTTCTCGGCCAGCGCGTACCTCTGATCGCCTTGCAGACCATACTTGCCGATGATTGCGGTGCGGTAACCGGCCGATTTCAGTACCGACGCGACGGAATGCTGTGGCGGTAGCTGTTTATCGAATTGGTTGTCGCGGATCTCCGCCGATCCCTGGTGCTTTCCCAACAACAGCGAAGCGCGACTGGGGGCACAAACCGGCGCGGGACAATAATGATTCCGCAGTTGTGCACCGTCCTGGGCCATCCGATCCAGCGAGGGTGTTTGAAAGTCTTTGCCGCCACGTGATCGATTGTCGTCGTAGACGCTTAGATCGCCCCAACCAAGATCATCACACAAGATGAAAACAATGTTTGGTTGTTTCGTGTTGGGATCGTTTGCGTCGGCGTTCGCTTGGACCGCCAGTACCGAAAAGCATGAAAACGCAACGCAAAAAACGGCAGCGACTTTTCTGAGATTCATCCGTCGATTCGATTCGTCAGTTTTGAACGGGAATGGTTTCGGTCAATCCGGAGTGTTCCATGACCGAATCGGAAAGTTCTTCTTGAGTTTTGTTGTTCGCACGCCACACGAAATACCACATCACCATCGTCACCAAAAGGACCGACAGCATGGCGGCGGCCCCTTCGATGAACAGCGATCGTCGCATTTGGCCGACCGGTGCGAACACCTTGGAAAGCCTGTATTGGACCAAGACCAAAAGATCGGTGTCGGGCTTTGAACTGTTCGCCTGTGTACCAGATTCGCCTTCGACGTTTGAATTGTTTTCGGCATCAGCGTCGGAAGACGTCGCGTTCGGCCCAGCGACCGATTCGACATCCAGATTGGGCAGTTCAATCGGTTGCATGGCGGCGATCCACTCACCCCGATAGGCCTGCCCCTCGGGATCGCTGGCAACCGGATCACGGTAATCGACATCGCCACCTTCGATCAGCCGATCCATCAGACCGGGAGAAATCTTGAACTGTTTATCGATGGTGGCGTCACCCGCCGCCCGCCGGTCACGCAAGAAAGGGTGTTCCAAGATGGTGCCGCGTTGATCACCCTGACGGGCCTCGACCAAAACGGCCACTTGGTTGTCGGCGGCCAGTTGGCCGGAACCTGCCTGCTTGGCATCCCGTTGATTCTGCTGACGCTGCAGCAACGGAAACTCACCCAAATTGATCGTGGTCACGAAGACCGCGTCGGGCGAATCGGAATCGTTCGACAAATAAACCGGCGTGCTGATCGCCACCTTCCATAATCCAGACGCGGTGCTTTGAAAGGCGGCGGAAAATCGCGTTTCCGTCAGCGGCGGGACCTGTGCCACCTGTTCATTCAATGCGGGCTTTTGCAGATCGTCACGGCCGCCGTGAAAATAGTTCCGGTATGAAAAGTTGCGGCCTGCACTGTTGCGGTCCTTGGTCACCGGATTGTCGTACGCAATGGCGACGATCGTCCCAAAGCGATCGGTGACAAACATCGTCGCCAAAGGTCGACGCGCACCTTCACCCACGTGATTGCCGAGTCGTTGGTACAAGTATTCGTCCAAGGCGACGCGTTTGGGCGCGTTGTAGATTTCTTCTCTGGCATCGGCACGCACGTTTCCCGCGTCATTGCCATCGGCTTTTGCGATTCGCTCGCGCTGTCGTTTGATCTCGGGATCGGTCAGAAATTCTTGCAGTGTTTCTTGAAACTCCGGCCGCTTGGCCTCGTCGATCGCCAATGCGAAATAGCGTTCGATTTCTGACTGCAGTGTTTTGGCGGCAAACCGAGCGGCCAATTGGTTGCTGCCAAAGGCTTCGGTTCGCAAAGCTTCGGTCGTACTTTCGCTGGCGCGGTTGATGCTTCGAGCGGCAAAGATCGATGTCGCCGCCAACAACAATAGCGGTCCCACGATTCCCAACAGCAACAGAGGGCGGCGGGCACGATTGTTTTCGCGTTCCTGCAAATCGGCCAAGATCTGTTGAACGTTCCGGTAGCGATCTTCCGGATCATTCGCCAGCGACTTTGCCAGGATGCGTTGCAACGGACGATCGATACCGCTGCGGGCCAGCCGTTCCATGACGGGCGGTTGGGAAGCGATCGCTTGTTGGTATTGGCGCAATCGTTTGGGCAGCGATCCGGCGGTATCGATTCGCGAGATCAGCGATTCATCGCGATAAGGCGGTTTGCCCACCAGCATCTGGAACAGGATCGCGCCGGCGGCATAAACGTCCCAACTGGCATCCGGGTTTGCGTCCAAGTCGGCTTGCTCGGGTGCCATGTAAAACAGCGTTCCCAACGCGGGCGTTTGGTCGTGCGACATACGACTTTGACCGAAATCCGCCAGCCGAGGTTCTTGGTCGTCGCCCATCAAAATATTGGCCGGCTTGACGTCGCAGTGCAGCACCCCCTTGCTGTGGCAATGGTTCAACCCGACGCAAATCTTGCGAAAGATTTCCACCGCTTCTTGGACCGGTAATCGCCCCCGCGACTTTAACATCTCCTCCAGTGACCCGCCGGTGATCAATTCCATCACGTAGTAAGGCGGGTCCGCATCCCAGCCGACCTCCAAGACCTGAACCACATGCCGGTTGGCCGACAGCTGGACTAGGTTTTTGACCTCACGACTGAGCAACGACCAATTGACACCCCCGCGGTGCAGATAAAACTTCACTGCCACACCGCGACCGGTGTTCAAGTCACGACCGACCCAGACTTGGCCGAACGCTCCCGATCCCAAAAACTTGATCAATCGATACCCCGGCACCTCGGCCGGAGGCGTCGTCGCCTGCATGGACAGCCGTTTGCTGGCCGAGCGAGCCAGGGGCGTCTGGTCGAGCGTATGATCGTCTGTCAAGCGTGCTTCCTTGGTGCCGATGTCTTCAAAAACGCAGTTTACACCATGATTCAGACGGTAGAACAAATGTGCCGGTTCGCCATCCTGGCATGTTGTGTTTTTGTCGTCGCACAGGCGGAAATCTCGTGGTCCGATGCGACGCCTCCGACAACGACGACAACGTCCCAGACACATTCCAAGCCCGCAGCCGACGTCGACGCATCAACGGCCGAAACGATCCAGTCGCCGATACGACCACCAGGTGACTCCGCCGCTCCGCTGGACGGATCCGAGGGACGCGAGTTGTTACTGCGGAATTTTCGTCCGCAATCGAAATTGAAGGTTCACCGGACCGAGATTCCCAAAGCGTCCTTCCCGGTCGTCGATGTTCACACACATTTCATGTTCAAGTTGCGTGAGAACCGACAAGCTCTGAACGACTTTGTCGCCGTGATGGACCGAAACGGAATCGCCGTTTGCGTTTCTTTGGATGGTCGACTGGACGGAACATTTGGCCGTCATCGCGATTTCCTTTGGAAGCATCATCACGATCGTTTTGTCATCTTCGCTCACTTGGATTGGCGTGGTGACGGTGTGGAAGACCAGGCGTCCACATGGGCCTGCAATCAGCCTGGCTTTGCCCAGCGTGCGGCTGCCCGGATCCGACACTCCGTCGACGAAGGCGCCAGCGGATTGAAAATCTTCAAGAATTTTGGGCTGCGTTATCGCTATCCCGACGGCAGCCTGATCAAGATCGACGACCGTCGATTCGATCCGATCTGGAAGGCTTGTGGCGAACTGGGTATCCCCGTGATCATGCACACCGCTGATCCGGCGGCTTTTTTTGATCCGGTCGATGCCACCAACGAACGCTGGGAAGAATTGAGCCGGCATCCCGACTGGAGCTTCTACGGAGATGAATTTCCCAGCCGAAGCGAACTGCTGGAAGCCCGCAATCGTGTCATCCGGCGGCATCCCGAAACGACGTTCATCGGCGCTCACGTTGCAAACAACCCAGAAGACCTGAACGAAGTTGCAGCATGGCTGGACCAAATGCCCAACTTGGTTGTCGAATTTGCTTCACGCATCGGCGAACTGGGAAGACAGCCGTACACGGCACGTCGATTTATGATTCGCTATGCCGACCGCATCATGTTCGGCACCGATGGACCGCAACCCGAAGCACGCTTGAATGCCTATTGGCGTTTCTTGGAAACCAAGGATGAATCGTTTGCCTACAGCGAAAAGATCCCGCCTCCGCAAGGCATGTGGAACATTCATGGGGTTGGGCTGCCCCCGGACGTGCTAAAAAAGATCTATCATCTAAACGCGGCGAAGTTCATCCCAGGTGTGGCCGAACGTTTGCCGCCGTCGGTCCCATGATGAAACGAGGATCGACATCACCGCCGAATGAATAGAGCTCGTGCCCTCAACACGTTGGTTCGTCATTCGGCGGATGGCTGATTCGAAGTTCATTTGTGCGGAGTCGTCGATTGATGATGTCGAGCCAACAAGTGCCGCAGCAGGACCACGTCTGCTTCGACGGTGGTTCTTTGCAATCCAGTCACATGCCGACTCGGCGTGACGCATTGCGATCCGCTGCGGCGGCAACCGTGGGGCTGGGTTATCACGCCGCGACCACCGCCGCATCGCCCTTGGAATCCGACGCACCATCGGACGTCATCCGTATCGGTGTGATTGGAACTGGAAACCGCGCACGACAACTGATGGACCAACTGCCCAAGGCGGCTCGGGTCGTGGCAATTTGCGATTGTTATCAAAAGCGTGCCGATGAAACTCTGGCCAAGTTTGATGCAAAGTGGCCGACCTATTCGAATCACCGTCAAATGCTGGACCGTGAATCGCTTGACGCGGTGATCATCGCAACGCCCGATCACGGCCGATCGCTGCCTTGCATCGATGCCTGCCAGGCGGGACTTGACGTTTATGCAGAAAAGCCACTGACCGCCTATGTCAGTGAAGGTCGCGAGATTGTTCGTGCCGCACGCCAGAACAACACGGTGTTTCAGGTCGGCACGCAACAACGCACGATGGAGATCAACGACTATCTATGCCGCCAAATTCGCGAAGGCAACTTGGGCCGCGTCCGTTTCGTCCAAGCGGTGAACTACACCGGACCGAAACGCTACCAGCGCCTGCCCGCCGAACCCATCCCGCAGGGCGACGACTGGGATCGATGGTGTGGCCCCACACCGCTGCGACCGTTTCATTCGTCGTTACAGTTCGGCTGGATGCAATGGCGTGCCTACAGCGGCGGTGAAATGACCAACTGGGGTGCCCACGGGGTCGACCAGATTCAATGGGCACTGGGGAAAAGTCTGACCGGACCGACGCAGTTCATCCCCGTTACCGGCGGCCCCAATGGGAAGGTCACGGCACGCTACGACGACGGTTTGGAAGTGCGATTCGAATTGGACCAGGGGCCCCAGGGCGGTGCCATTTTTCAATGCGACGCGGGCAAGGTTGAAATCAACCGAAATCGTTTTGCGACCAATCCAGCCGACTTGATCAAGAACGCACCTGATTCGGCGGTGCAAGCCAAGTGGGAAAAACCGGGCTGGATCGCCGGTCCGCACCTGGCCAATTGGCTGCAGTGCATCCGCACGCGACAACGCCCCAACGCGGACGTCGAAATTGGACATCGCAGCATCACGTTTTGCCATCTGGTGAATCTAACACGCGAACTGGGTCGCACACTGAATTGGGATCCGAAACGCGAAACCTTCATCAATGACGATGAAGCCAATTCATTGCTGACGCGTCCGCGACGCAGCGGTTATGAGTTGCCAGTGACATAACCCCGGTTTTGAATCCTGTTTTGCTTGTCCGCCGAACTCTTTTTCACACGCTTTCGCTGATTCGACCATGCCAGCTTTCCATATCCAACGCACGCATCGAATTGCCGCATCCGCCGAACAGGTGTTCGACGCCATTGCCGACTTTCGCACCTGGACCACGTGGTCGCCATGGCTGAAGATCGACCCCGATCCGACCGTGACCATTTCGACCGATCCGTCCAGCGTCGGGTCCACCTATGACTGGCAGGGTGACTTGGTCGGGCAGGGCGGCATGAAGCATCGCTGGCTGGATCGTCCACGCAAAATCGAAATCGATCTTCATTTCATCAAGCCGTTCAAATCTCAGTCCGAAGTGCGATTCGACATTCGGTCGGTCGGCGATGAAACCGAAGTCACCTGGCACATGATCGGCAAACTGCCGTGGTTTCTGTTTTGGATGAAGTCCAGCATGGAAATGTTCGTCGGCATGGACTACGAACGAGGGCTTCAAATGCTGGCCGAGTACGTGAAAACCGGTACCGTCACTTCAAAACTAGACGTCCAGGGCGTTCAATCACTCGATCGACTTCGCGTCTTGGGAATTCGTGAATCTTGCAGCATGGACGACATCGGTCCGGTGATGGAAAAGGTCTTTGAAAAAGTCCATCAACGGATCGCGGCATCAGGCGTGAATGTTCCCGGGAACATGATCAGCGTTTATCACCCGACCTGCGATTTAAAAACGCGATACTTTGATTTTACTTGCGGTATCGAAACGACGGACACCGATGTCACCGTCGACGGACTGGACGAACTGACCGTCGACGCCGGTCGTTACTTGAAAGTTCGACACACCGGCCGCTATCAACATCTGGGTAACGCTTGGTCCGGTGCGGCGCAGTATTGCCAGTACAAGAAATTGAAGATGGCGAAAGAACCCGGCTTGGAGTTTTATCCCAATTCGCCGCAAGACACCGATCCGGCCGATCTGATCACCGATGTCTACATGGCGATCAAAGGCTGAACGCGTTTGGAACGATCGGTCATCGCCGCGTCGCCACGTTCCACCACCAACGCGATGATCCAGCATCCACGTTCCTGGTCATTCGACCTGCCACCGAATCCAACGCCGGGTATCGGGCAATCTCGTCACGTAGGCTTTCATCGCTACGCACCGTCACGCCGCCACTGGCGACGATCACGTTGTGACGTTGCCGACCATGCCTGAATGTGTGCGACACGGCCAACGTGTCCACTTGGCTTGGCGGTGCAAAGCCGTGCTGGTCGCTACTGGCGATCGCAGCCATGGCGTCGGCGATCAATCGCGAAGCATTGGAGGTGGGATTCGCTTTCGCTGCGTTGCCGCGCACTAAACGAACGATGGCCGCCGATTGAAAAACGCTTTCCAGCGACGCATACACTGGATACATGTCACGGACATTATTCCAGTGACGATTGAAATCAGCGACGAAAGCGTCGGTACGCGGATCCTTGGTGACGATTCCACGCCGCCCGCTGGCGACGGCCAGTTCGTTCTGACCGCTCAAACGAATCGGCCGTCCTGCCAATTCGACCACGCTGCCGTCGGTGCTCTGTCGGGCCGCGAGCGGGTTGGACGTGAACCACAAACGCAGCATCAAATCGGTGGGCACGCCCTGGTCAATGTGTGATTCGATTTGGTCCAAGTAATTCGTCGCGCCATCAGGCATCGCGTGCTTGCCCAACGCCAATTGCTTCATGTGCCGATCGGCTTCGACCAACAGCCATGCGAGAGAGCTATCACGATTGATCCCGAAAATTGAAACTTCCTGGCGTCCCACGGCCGATGCCAGCGTGTTGGCGGCCAAGCCTTTAGGAACATCGCCGTGTTGGATCTGCTGGGCGACGACCGCGGCCCGTTGTAACCCCGTGGTGGTCGGATCGATGGAACAACCGAACACGCCGTCATCCGATGTCGCGGCAAAACACGCGGCCAAGGCGTCCAGACGGACCGGAGCGGCCCCCGAGGATCGATCCCGCCAATGACCATCGACGCGTTGGATGCCGCCCACCGGTCCGGCAAGAATCACGTCGTTTTCGGTGAAGCGGACGAAACGAACGTGCGACAGACCTGCGCAGTGCAACAAATCATCGTCGGGCGACTGCATTGACGACCGATTGTCGGCATACTGATCCAGCAGCTGTTTCAACGAAATGCACCGGAGCTTGGCGGCGTCACGCCACCAATCCCTAGGGCTGTGGCTCTGCAACATCACACCATCGCTGCTTGCTGACGCGGCAATCAACGCATCGATCTCGGCGGCCATGTCTTCGCGTGGTATCTGGTCGACATCGCGAACGATTCCGTCCGGGTCGACATAGATGCCCGCTGCGTACGGAAACATCGTGCTAGTACCGCCCAGTGCTTCCCAAGTTTCCGGTTCAATCGTTGTTTGGATCAGCATCATCAGCTGTGAAAAATCGGCCATTGATCCGCCGCCCGCCGGATTGTCCGATCCAGCGGTCGCTGATGCGGCATTGCCGCCAGACACTCCTGACGATGCCGCGGATGATTCCACGCCCAATGCCCCCCCCAGATCCTGGCCCGTTGCAACGCCCAATAGCATCGCAACGCAGATGGCCCAAAATCCTCCTAACCAACTTGGCCGAAGCAGCATATTCATTCGCATGGTTTCGATGTGACCTCAAACAAGAAAAGGAGAGAAGGGATTCGGCATCGGTTGGGATGCGATCAGCGCCCCAGCAGCGTCAAAAGAATCTAAAGCTGGTCGGTCACGGTTTCGCGATCGAAGGTCGACCAAACGCCGTCCCGCAAACGTTCCTGAGGACCAAACCTTGCCTTGTAATTCAGATGCGGATTGTCTTGGACGTACATGCCTAAATAGACGAACGACAATTTTTCCCGCTGGGCACGCACGATCTGCTGCAAAATTGCGTAGGTTCCCAAGCTGTAGCGTGAGTAGTCCGGATCGAACATCGTGTAGACCGCCGACAAACAGTCTTGCCCGACGTCGACGATGGAAATGCCGATCAGCCGATCACCGTCCCAGACGCTCCATTCATCGACCTGGCCGAATGACGAGATCAAAAAAGCATGATAGGCGTGACTGTCGACGGCTTCGTCCGTGTGGTCCAACCCGCGGACGGTCCGGTGGCGATTGAACAAGTTCACGCGATCCTCGGTCACCACGGGGCGATCCCAATGCTGGATCAGGTCACGCTGCCCACGTTTGAAGACACGCCGGAAGGACCGGGTCCAACAAAAATCGTCGACACGGATTCGCGTCGGCTGACACTCCTGGCACTCGGCACATCGGGTCCGATAGACGAAATCACCGCTGCGTCGATAGCCACGGTCCAACGTCCAATCGGTAAAGCCGGGGTCGATGGGAACCACCGGCAACTGCAGAGGCATTCGAGCGATTTGATCGGGCAAATAAGGACACGTTTGAGGCATGTCTTGCACGATGACCATTCGGTACGGCGTCCCGGTAGCCGTCGGCTGTTTGGGCGGATGACGCATCCCGATTCGCTCCAAGGCGTGTCAGCATTGACGATCGCACCGCCGACCGTCCGCCTTTTCACTTTAGCGAAGTCCGCCCCCTGCGGGTGGCGAAAATTCTGACTTGCCGCCGGATCGACCGGAGGCGAATCCCAAGCCGCCAAGAAAAACGGCCGCCCCGTATCAAAGTGGGCGGCCGTTAAAGTGAGATCATCGATGCAAACGGCGTGGGATCAGTCCCACCACCACTGGCCATCCTTCAAGCCTTCCAACGTGCCAGCCGTTTTCTGTTGCAGTTGCTTCACGGCCGAATCGCGGACCAAATGATCATCGCGGAGCGCCAAACGAGGCTGCATTTGAACGCCCCCGCCCAGCGGAGTCATCAGCTGGTTGCCCCGCCAAATCGCGTTGACCGCAGTTTGGACTTGCTGTGGAGCAGTTTCGGTTTGAACCGCCAACGAGGCCTCGTCGGCCAGCACGCCCAGGTTCCAGTCGGCTTGGCTGTAGAAATCTTGTTCTTGAATGTACGCCGCGGCGATTGCCAGATCGATCAGCTGTTCCAGTTCGGCATAGATGCGAACCTTGCCGGCGATCTGAGGATATTTGTCGGTGAAGTCTTGGCAAAACGCTTGGCTGGCGCGATTCACGCGGCCGGTTGCCTGGCGTTTGCCGCCGGCGACACGTTCATTGGCACCGACCAACTGAACACCCCGTTCGTCGATCCGCATCGCCAATCCATCTTCGCTGATAGCGACACCGTCGTAGTTCGGCTGGAAGTACCAACGCTCCATGGCATTGCTGGACACCGCGGCCGGGTTGGCTCGTTCGACGTAGCTCTTGACCGGAACCGGCAAGCGTTCCAGTCCGATGCCGATCAACTTCATTCGATAATCGGCTTCCACCAAGACGCGAGCAAAGTGGGTGTCGGCCGGAATGCCGCGGATCAACACGGTTTGCAGGCCCAGGTTCTTTTGCAAGTTGGCGGCCAACCACTTCGTTTGTGCGGGTTGGACGTTGCGTCCAACCCGGGCCATGAACTGCTGCAATTGCTGCAACCCTTCGGCGGTCGGGTCAATCGACACGCTGATCACGTTGGTCGGCGGCGTGTGAGGCGCAAAGGCACGCAGTGCCACCACCAAGTCTTCCAACAGTACGACCGGCTTGCCCGAACGCATCCCGATCAGACGTTCGGTGGCGTCGGCAAAGAAGCCTTCGGCGGGACCGGCCACAACGATGTCTTGCGTTTCGGGGTAATAGAAGACGTATCGAATGCTGGTCAGCCCGGCCAACGCACGGATCGGATCATCGATTTCTTCACCAGCAGCGATTCGTCGTGCGACTTCGGCTTCCAACCGGTTCAGCGACACCTTACGCATCGGACTGGTCTTCATCAGCTGCGATTCGGCTTGGCGGCGGGCCGCTTCGAAACGCTGACGAGCCAGAGACGCGTCAAAGCGTTTGACCTTCAAGACACCGGACGCATCGACGTCGACACCGGCGATCGGCTGGACGAAGTCAAAAATCACATCGCCGCCGTCACCGCCATCACCACCGTCGGCCAGGACGGACGCGGGACTGGAGGCCAGGAGCGCGGCAAGCGTTGCCAAGCAGGCGAAACGGGCGAAGCGGAAGGGAGATCGACTGGCTTGCATCGAAAAGACTGCCATCGGGGAAAAGTGTGGGTAGGAAGATCGCACGCCGAAGCAGCGGCGGTGCGGTCGGGTCGCCAGCCTTTGAGAATAGTCGGGCCCCATCGCATCAACAAGCAAATCGCAGGACTTTTCGGCTTGCCGAGCCGTCGAAATCGGCCCCGCATCCGGGCCCACCGATCGAGACCAGAATTTTTGTCGGCGGGATCACCGGCCGGCCGAATCAGCCATGGTCGATACAACCGATACGACCGCCATCACCAGTGGTCCATCGGGCAACGGAAACGCGGTGCGGCGGATCGCGGTGCTGCGTTGAGGACGATTGTTTTGCATGATGGGGGACGATGAAGAAAGCCAAAAAACGCCGCGTCAGACCGAAATCGAGCCGAAAATCGTCGGCTTCGTCCCAGTCCAATGTGCCCGGTGGACGTTCATCCGAAGCGGCGACCTTGCCCCCTCGAAACGCAGCCTTGGACACGCTTCGCGGTTTGGCGATCGTCCTGATGCTGGTCGATCACGCGGCCGCCTACTGGTTTGACGTGCGGATCGAATTGACCAGCGTTCGGCTGATCACTCGGCTAAGCATGCCGCTGTTTTGCCTGCTGTTGGGCTACTTTTTGCCCACCGACCGGCGTTTTCGTGCCGTTCGTTTACTACAGATCCTGGCCGCGGCAGTCGCGGTGAACTTGGTCTACTGGCCGCTGAATCACCAACTGGAGATTCTGGCCAGCCTGTTGCTGGCCGCGGTGGTGGGGACCGCGATGGGGCGGACGGCACCGCTGATGCTGGCGTCGATTCTGTTTTATCGTCTGGATCCCGTGTCTCGCTGGTTCGATTATCAGCCCACGCTGGTGTTTGCACTGGTCGGTCAGGGTGCGATGCTGCGTCGCTTCGGGATCGGGCCGGCGATCGCCAGCGGCTTGGCGTTGCTGGGCATCACGATCAGCGGGCACTGGATTCGGCCGACGGACACGCACCGTTTTGTGGTCTGGTTCAGCCTTCCGGCGACGATTTTGGTTGGTCTAGGTCGACGATTCCCAGACTTCCGCGTGATCGGTTTGGATTGGCTGGGTCGTCATCCTTTGTCGATCTATGTCGCCCACTTCTACGTCATCGCCGCGATCGCCTGGGCGCTGGGCGGCAATTAGTCGGTCAATCGGCCGATGCGGTCACGCCCTGTACGTCGACCGGTCCGATTCCCGTTGGCGGTCTTTCGGGATGCCGTCAATCGCCTAGAATCCGGCCTGACACATTTCACCACCCCCTGGGAAACGAGAGCGGCAATGAGCGGCGACTGTGATTTTGGACTGATCGGGCTGGCCGTGATGGGCGAAAACTTGGCCCTGAACGTCGAATCACGCGGCTACAAGGTTGCCGTTTACAACCGCACGACTTCCAAAGTCGACGACCTGATCGCGGGTCGTGCCGCGGGCAAGAACTTCGTCGGCACGCATTCGATCGAAGACTTCGTCAAAGCCGTCAAACGGCCGCGAAAGCTGATGATGCTGGTCAAAGCCGGCCCGGCGGTCGACGCGATCATTGAATCGTTGATCCCCCTGTGCGAACCCGGTGACATCATCATCGACGGCGGCAACACGTACTACGTCGACACCGAGCGACGCACCAAGACGGTCGAAGACGCGGGGCTGTTGTACGTGGGAGCCGGTGTCAGCGGTGGCGAAGAGGGCGCGCTGAAGGGTCCCAGTTTGATGCCGGGCGGCAGCAAAGAAGCCTGGCCGGAAATCAAGGACATGTTCCAGGCCATCGCGGCCAAGGTCGGGCCCAACGACGACATTCCCTGTTGCGAATGGGTCGGCCCACGTGGCGCCGGTCACTACGTCAAAATGGTCCACAACGGCATCGAATACGGCGACATGCAGCTGATTTGCGAAGCCTATCAGTTGCTGAAAGAACTGGCGGGGCTAAGCAACGACGAACTTTACGACGTGTTTGCCAAATGGAATGAGGGCGAACTGCAAAGCTACCTGATCGAAATCACCCGCGACATTTTCAGTGTCAAAGATGACCAGGGCGGTGACGGGTATCTGGTGGACAAGGTTCTGGACGTCGCCGGTGCCAAGGGCACCGGAAAATGGATGAGCCAACTGGCCTTGGACCTGGGCGTCCCCAGCACCCTGGTCACCACCGCCGTGTTCGCCCGCGGCTTGTCGGCTCAAAAGGACGCCCGCGTCCGTGCCAGCGAATCGCTTCGCGGCCCCGGCGCTGAATCGAATCCCCAATGGTCGGCACTGACCGAATCGGTCATCGGCGACAAGCAGGGCTTCATCGACGCGGTCCGCGACGCACTGTACGCGTCAAAGATTGTCAGCTATGCCCAGGGATTTGTTCAGTTGCAAGCCGCGTCGACCGAACACGACTGGGATCTGGATTACGGGCAATCCGCACTGCTGTGGCGAGGCGGTTGTATCATCCGGGCTCAGTTCTTGGACCGGATCAAGGAAGCGTTCGACGACCAGCCGAACCTGGAAAACCTGTTGCTGTATCCCTTTTTCAAGGACGCCATCGAACAATGCCAACCGGCGTGGCGTCGCGTGGTGGCCGCCGCCAGCATCGCGGGAATCCCGGTCCCGGCCTTCGGTGCGGCACTGAATTATTACGACGGCTATCGAATGGATCGCCTGCCGGCGAACCTGTTGCAGGCCCAGCGTGACTATTTCGGTGCCCACACGTACAAACGGGTCGACCGGGACGGCACCTTCCACAGCGAATGGCTGGATTTACGTCGTCCGGTCAGCTGAATTGCAACGATTGGTAGCGGCGGTGGATTTGCGGCGATTGTCAGCCGATCCGCCTTGCCGTCGATCGTGCCGGGCTGGCACAATACGACTCGCGTTCCATTGGGCGGCCAAATTGCCCGTCCGCACCGCCAGGACCTTCTTGACTAATTTTGGGTCCAGAGCGTATTTTCTTGCTCTTCGGCACACCATTTCGCCAGCGTAGCTTCAATTGGCAGAGCATCGCATTCGTAATGCGAGGGTTGCGGGTTCAAATCCCGCCGCTGGCTTAGCCGGTCCGCCGGTCCGCCCCCAATGCGAAATCCCGGTTCTCTGATGCCGGGCACCTTCGGTCGCCCGTTCGTCAGGTCGGCCGTCCTTTGCGTGGGCGTTTTTCAGATGCGGTATCACGCGTTCAGGAGTCTGCAAGACATGAGTGACCTCGAAATCGAAGTCCTCGATTTGAAAGAATTGGTTTTGTCGAACAATTCGTTCGGCCCGTCGGATGTGACCTCCATCCGCAATGCCATCACCGAAAACTACGGTCACTTCGGTGAACTGCGCGACGCAGTCGGCGAAATGGAAGCTGACACGATGCTCAGCCCCGCCGGCAAAACCAAGATGGGCGTGTGCCAGTTTCTGCTGGGGCGGTTCAGAGATTCGCTGGAAACGCTGCAGTCGGCCGACGGCAGCGCGATGGCGTTGTTCTACCAGGCTCGATGCCAGTTCGAATTGCGTCATTACGACGAAGCGATCGCGACCTACGAAGCCGCTCAGAAATCTGGCTACAACGAAGACGAGTGCAAGATCCGCACCGCCGAAAGTCACCGTTACGCCGGACGCATCGACCAGTCGCTGGCGATTTTGGACGATATTTTCGGCCCGGCCGAACAGACCCCGGAATACATGTACCAGCGTGCGGCCACCGTCGCAGCGGTCGGTGGACGCCTGGAAGAAGCGATGACGCTGTACGAACGCGCCATCAACACCGACCCCAATCACGCCGGCGCATTGTTCGGCCTGGCGTTGGAAAACGACCGACTGGGCAACGACGAAGAAAGTTTGGCCCTGTACGAGCGTGCCGCCAAGGCGTTCCCGACCGGTATCGGTGCACTGATCAATTTGGGACTGATCTACGAAGACCGTGATCAGTACGACCGTGCCCAGTCGTGTTACAAGCGAATTCTGGATTGCTATCCCGAACACCCGCAGGCCAGCCTGTACATCAAGGACGCTTCGGCGACCGGCAACCAGCTGTATGACGAAGAAGCCCAGCGTCGCAACGACAAGCTGGCCCAGATCTTGAACATGCCGGTCAACAATTTCGAACTCAGCGTTCGCAGTCGCAATTGTCTGCAGAAGATGGGCATCGACACGATCGGAGATCTGACCCGCACGACCGAAGCCGAATTGCTAAGCAGCAAGAACTTCGGCGAAACCAGCCTGTTCGAAATCCGCGAAATGCTGACGTCCAAGGGCCTGTCCCTCGGACAATTCGCCCACGAAAAGAAAAGCAACGATCCGCCGATCGACACCAGCCACATGTCGCCCGACGAACAGGCGTTGCTGGAACGTCCGATCAGCGATCTGAACTTGTCCGTGCGTGCTCGCAAGTGCATGGCACGGCTGCAGCTGAACACGATCGGCGAACTGATTCGCAAGACCGGCGACGACATGCTGGAATGCAAGAATTTCGGCGTGACCAGCCTGAACGAGGTTCGGGAAAAGCTGGCCGATCTGGGTTTGAAGATGCGTGGCGACTGATCGCTGCATGTCCCAATTCCACTTTGATCTTCAACACCGCGACGCGGCCACGGGTGCCCGTCGCGGTGTTTTTGTCACCCCCCATGGCCCCGTCCAGACGCCGGGCTTCATGCCCGTCGGCACCCAAGGGACCGTCAAGGGTGTGACCATCGACCAGGTCGCCGCGACCGGTGCCCACATGATCCTGGGCAACACATACCACCTGGCATTGCGGCCCGGGCACGAAACCGTTCGACGTCTCGGTGGCCTGCATGCGATGTGCGGCTGGGAAGGTCCGATCCTGACCGACAGCGGCGGGTTCCAAGTCTTCAGCCTGGGCGAAATCAACAAGGTCACCGAACACGCGGCAACCTTTCGAAGCCACATCGACGGACGGATCGTCGAACTGACCCCCGAGCATTCCATTGAGATCCAGGAAGCCCTGGGCAGCGATGTCGCGATGGTGCTGGATCACGTCATCGCACTTCCCGCCGACCCGGGCGCCGTGACCGATGCGATGGAGCGTTCCATCCGGTGGGCCAAACGATGCCTGGAATACGCCAACAGCGACCGCCAGGCGAAATTCGCCATCGTCCAAGGCGGGCTGGACGAAACCCTACGGGCACAATGTGCACGTGAATTGACGTCGATGGACTTTGATGGCTACGCGGTCGGCGGGCTGAGCGTCGGCGAAGAACCATCGGAAATGTATCGAGTGACCGCGGCCACCACCGAACATTTGCCGGCGGATCATCCGCGTTACCTAATGGGCGTCGGCCGCCCCATCGATCTGTTGGAGAACGTCGCTCGCGGTATTGACCTGTTCGACTGCGTCATGCCGACACGAAACGGACGCAACAGCATTGCGTTCACCGACGCCGGACCGGTCAAGCTTCGCAATGCCGTCCACCGCGAAGACCGTCGTCCGGTCGAACAGGGATGCCCCTGCATCGCATGCCGACACAGCCGTGGATACATCCGGCACCTGTTCAACGCCGGTGAAATGCTGGGCCCGATCCTGTTGTCGATTCACAACCTGACGTACTACCAACGTTTGATGGCTGAGACTCGATCGGCGATCGAAGCGGACCGGTTTGAAGAATTCCGCCGCGAAAAAATCGCCGGATGGGATTCGGCTAAGACGCCCGGCAAGGCGACCGGATCAGAAGCTCAATAAACTCGGCCAAAGCAACCGAGCTTTGCTGCAGGACGCCCCCCGAAAATCAAACCTCAAGCACCGATTACTTCCGCGATTTGTCGCCACGGCTAGCCGCATTAACGATCGCTTGCCGGGCCAGTTCTTCTTCACGCACGTGCGGACCGTGGGCGTCACCCCAGCGAGGCGCAACATTGTCTCGGTCCCACTGACGAATCAGCGACGACAACTCCTGCACCTTCTGTGGGTTCCCGTCAGCCAAGTCGTCGCGTTCCCAGGGGTCGCGGGAAAGGTCAAACAGAAGCTTACGATTCTTGTAACCGCTGTCGACCAGTTTCCAATCGCCGTACCGCACCGCGTACCCATATTGATCGTCGCCCATCGCGTAACGCCAAAACAACGTGCGTGCCGGAAGCGGGCTCAGCCGCGACCCATCCAACATCGGCATCAAATTGACGCCGTCCAGTTCATCGGCATCCACATCGGTCGACGTCGCCGCCAAAATGGTCGGGCACAAATCCAGTGATGTGACAGGATCGGCGACACGTCGTCCGGGGGCGATGCCGGCCGGCCAGCTGATTAAAAATGGCACACGTATGCCGCCTTCGAAAAGCATGCCTTTGTGACCGCGATAGGGAAAGTTCATCGCGTGTTCCTTCCGGCCGCCGTTGTCACTGAAGAACACGATCAGCGTGTTGTCCAATTTTCCAGCTTGCTCCAGCGCATTGACGACCTTGCCGATGCCTTCATCCATCCCCGCGACCATGGCACCGTAAACAGCGCGGCCGCCGTATTCGATATGCGCCGTCTTTTCCAAGTGCCTGCGGGTGGCCTGATCGGGCGCATGCGGTGCGTTGTAAGCCAAGTAAAGAAAGAACGGTTGATCCGACGGACTTTGAACGAACCGCACGGCTTCTTCAGAGAAATCATCCGTCAAATAGGTCAAGCTTTTTCGATCGACCGGCATGTCACCCCGATGCACCGCCATTGACGCGGGCTTATTGCCCGGATCACCCCAGTAGCTGAGCCCACCACCACTGAAACCAAACCAGTGATCAAACCCGCGCCGGTTGGGCCAGTATTGCACTTGATCACCCAAGTGCCATTTGCCAATCGCCGCGGTCGAATACCCCGACGCACGCAAGCGATCGGCGATGGTCTGTTCGGTCAGCGGCAAGCCCGGTGGGTTGGGCGATGCGTCAAACGACTCCGACGGTTCCGGATTGCATTCGTGACCAAATCGCTGTTGATACCGACCGGTCAACAGCCCGGCGCGACTGGGGCTGCAGTACGGGTGCGATGCATATCCACATTCAAAGACGACGCCGCGGTCGGCCAATGCATCCAGGTTCGGAGTGGGGATTTCTTTACAGCCATTGAAACCGACATCGCTGTAGCCCAAGTCATCGGCCACAATCAAAACCACGTTGGGCCGTTGGGCATGACACGGCATGTAAAAAGCGACCATCCCCACGAACAGGACGGACCATCGCATCAGATCAAACATCAATCACATTTCATCGAAGTTGCTTTGCCAATCACTCACGTGCACACGGTCACGCTGGTCGCAAAGCATACTTCAAATGAAACGAGCCCGGGACGATGCGCAGACATCCCATGCCGTCACGGTTTGTCGCGGCAGCAACGTATCACGGCTGAATCGACTCCAGGCGTCGAAGCCGACGACCAGCGGTCCTAGCGATACGGCGCAAACAGACTGTCGGGGCCGTCGGGAATCTTGGCGACGCGTTCAGCCTGTTCCGCTTGCTCGCGATGCTTTTCGACGTAGTCGGCCTGATTCAGCTTTGCGAACAACGACGCAGGCGTATCTTCACCGCCGGTCAGCATGACGTCCTTTCCGTCGCCCGGAATTTCACACGCACCACCTTCACACTGCGGCGCCACTTCGGCAACGTCTTTTTGGGCCGTCATGGACCATGGCATGCGGGGAAAGGACGCGGTCTGGCACCCCGCAGATGCCACGACCAGTCCCGCGGTCGCGGCCAGAGCCCATCGCCGCGGATCGAGGATCAAAATGGATTTCATCGCAGTTTCGCCTTTTACAAGCGGATGTATCAACTTTGGGTTCAGTGGGCGTCTATCGGATTTGCCGCGGCGAACTCAATGCAAAAACAGCAAATTCGCAGCATTTTCCCTGGAATGGCGGACCAAAATGTCCTTCGCACATTGCACCGCCTAGTCGCGCCGTTGTACTTACGGCGGCACCCCATCACGTTCCCCGTTCACTGCATGGAGGCAGTTGAATGTCGAATCAGCAACAGACCGCCCATTTCCGTCGGGCAATCGGGCTGGCGATTGTCGGAATATTCCTGACCGCGTTCTCTGCGACGTCACCCGCCGCGGCCGAAATTCCTTGGAAGAATTCGCCGGAAGCTGCATTGAATGCGGCACGGTCCGAAGGCAAGCCGATCCTGGTCTTCGTCACCGCGGAATGGTGCCACTACTGCAAGAAGATGAAGAAGGACACGTGGTCCGATCGCACCGCCAGCAGTGTCGTCGCGTCCAATTTCCAAACGCTGATGCTGGACGGCGACCGGGACAAAGCCGTGGTGAAAAAGCTGGGTTTGAACGGCTATCCGGCCACGCTGATCTACACACCCGACGGCAAATTCGTCACCCAGAAATCCGGCTACATGTCGCCTCAACAAACGCTGGCCTGGCTGGCATCGATCGCCCCCCGCTGAACGACGGATCGTCGTCCAGATCGGCCGTCAAGCGACCAAGACGTCCGTCACAGGCGTGCCACCACCTCGTCCGCCGGATCGTGGCATCGTTCTTGCATAGCACTGGTGTACCCGCGTGTTGTTACCCACCGCACTGCTTCGGTGGTGGCCAGAAATGGTCAGCGATACGGCGGGTAAAGAAAACCGATCCGCCAGCCAAACGATCCAATGATTGAATCCATCAAAGAAAAAATCGCTGACACCGTTTCCGAAGCTCCTGATGAACGAAACGCGGGCATCGAACCTGCTGAGAACGCATTGGCGTTTGCCGTCGCTTTAGGAATGACCTTCTTGGCGCGACAAACGCTGCAAGCCGGATGGCGCACCACGTTCGACCGTGACCCGCCTAAGAACCCGGCGTCGCATGAGGTCGCTTGGAAAGACGCCCTTTTGTGGGGCGCGGTGTCCGGCGCCGTTGTCGGCATCGCACGTATCGCATCCCGCCGCGCTTCATCAAAGGCGTATCAACGTTTCAAAGCCTAGTTCAAACCGTCGTTAATTGATCGCCTTGTGCGTACGCGATCTGGTCAGGCCAAGATCGCGTCGACCGTTTGATGGTCACGTCGCTTGGGCCCCAACGTCGATGCGGCATCGAAGGCCGACAGCATCGTGTTGTAAACGTCTAATCCTTCTTGCCCGACGTCCATGATCTGTCCCGTCTTGAACCGTCCGCCACCACCACTGATGGCATGGAAGACGCCGGACAATTCACGTTTCGGATCATTGTGCCGACCGTCGCCTGATTCGGTCGATATCGTGACCAGGCTGTTTTCCAGGATCGTTTTGCCGTTGGCCTCGGTCACGGCATCCAACTGTTTCAAGAAGAACGCAACTTCACGCATCTTCATGTGGGCGTGTGCCCGCAACTCCGTGTTGTCCTTCTTCGGATTGAACTTGTGCCACCATTCGTGGCTGCAACCTTTGCTGCCCGATGCGTTCAGCCGAGACGCGTCGTCAAAGGTGTGAACCAATCGATCGCCATAATGGTAATCACCGGTCAATCGGATGCGTTCCCCCGCGGCCAAAAAGGTCAACGACCCGAATCGAACGCGATCAGCATGGACGGCCAACGCATAAAGTTCTGCCATCAGCCGCCATTCGCTGGTCAATTCATCCAGCGTGATGTCGATGCCTTCACCACCGGGATCGGCCAAACCGCCGTGCAGAATCGACGATTCCGGCGGCGGATCCACCGGCGTGTGCTGAGACCGCTGCAGTGAAAACGCACGCTGTTCTAACTCCCGAATGCGATCCAAGTGATCGGCAACGCGACCGCGAGATGCCGTTCCCAGTGGTGACGACGGTCCGGTGTAATGCTTGTACTGATCAACCACGCTATCCAACACGCTTTTGCGTAAGCGTTTTTCGCGGACCGTGGATTCGTCCGCATTGCTACCGCTATCGACGTGACCGAACACGCGATCAAACAAATCGCGAGGCCTTTCCTGCATGCTGGCCGCGACCGTGCCGTCGATGTTGTAGCTGTGTACGTATCGGCTGACACGACTGCGCCGAAAGAAAGTACCACCGATCAGCGTCGGGACCATTCCGGTCGGCAAACCGTCGGCATATTGGGTTCGACGAATCACCTGATCGATCGACGGTCCGCCCGCCTTGGCTTCACCACTGGGTGGTTCGGCCGTAAACGCGCCGCTGGCCCCGTCGAAGTGGGCATTGATCCCCGATTGGTCACAGCGAACCTGGTCGACGTTTCGCATCACCAAAAGCTTGTCTTTCAATGACTCCAACGGTTCCAGAACACCGCCGTATCCTTCCCGCTGCAACGGGGCGGGGATCCCCAGACCGAAGAAAACGTTGAACGCCCGCACCGGAACGCTCGTCGAATGCCCGGCCACCGCGGTGGACAGCATCATTTCTTCCAACAGCGGCAAGCCCACCGTGACGCCCGCCGCCCCACGAAGAAGTGTCCGTCGACTGATCCGCCGTGCCGCCGCTGTTTGCCGTCGCGAGGGTACCGGACGATTGGAATCGCAATGGCCGAGTGTCGTCATGGCTGGCTCTCATTGGAATCTGAAGACTGTAAATCGGCTCGCCCACGAGCCATCAAATCACTGGTCGCGATGGCGATCATCGTCGCCATGTACGTCCCACCTTCGGCCAACGCGGCCTGATGAATTTGGTCGACGTCTGACACATCGTTCATGGTCAGCGGACGCCCCATCACAAACTGAATCAGTTTTCTCGTGATTCCCTTGGACACACGATCGCTTTGGGCCAACAGATCCATCATCTGGGCAGAATCATCAAACGGCGTCGGCATCGCGTCACCAGGAAATTGAATCGCACCATCCTGACGATTCTTGTTGCCGTATTCATCGGTCAACCGATACGTTCCCACGCCGTCATAACGTTCCAAGCCAAACGCCAACGGTTCGAACTTCGCATGGCAGCCGCCACACGCATCATTTCGTACGCGATCCAGCGCGATGTCACGATGAGATCGTCCCGGACTGGGTGGAACCGGGGTCGTATCCAAACCGGGTGGAGGATCACCGACGCGACTGTAAAGCAGATCGTTCAGGACGAATAACCCACGAGTCACCATGGATGCATCGTCGCCGCCGATGGTCAAAAGACTGCCTTGCGTCAACACCCCGCCGCGCTGGGGAACGTCCACCAACGAAACCAATTTCAAGGTTTGATCATCATCGGCGCCAACGTCGACGGCCAAGTCATAGTGATTGGCCAAGCGAGGCGTCACAAAGGTCACCGGTTCATTCAACAACCTAACCAGCGGGCGGCGTCGATTCCAAACGACTTCCTCGAAAAACGCAAGCGTTTCCCGACGCATGTCATCGGCCAAAGCAGCCTGCCATTTCGGAAAACGCTTTGGGTCCGGACTCAAATTTGCCAAGCGGTCCAAGTCCAACCACTGCGATGCGAACAGCAGTGACTGTCGACGCGCTCGCGGATCTTCCAGCATTCGCCGAACTTCCGCTTCAACGACTTCGCGCTCACGCAAGCGTTTTTTGGAAGCCAGATCGAACAGACGCTTGTCCGGCGGGCCTCCCCAAACCGCGTAGCTCAGCCGACTGGCCATTTCAAAGTCGGACACCGCCACAGATCGCTCCGGTGCAAACTCTTGTTTCCTTCCTGGATCATCGATCACCTGTTGTTCGATTCGGTACAAGAATCGAGGCGACTGCAGCATGGCCAGCAGCACGTAGCGCACCGCTTCCTCGTACGTCCCGCCGGCTGCCGCAACGGTGGTCGTGATGCCACGCAGCGACGCGATCTCCGATTCATTCAGTGGTCCGCGATAGACATGTCGCCCCATCGCATCGATCAGCCCACGCATGTCCTTGTCGGTGAACTTGGTTCCACGATGAAACCTTTTGCCAAAGCGTTCGATCGGGATTGAATCCACAATCTGCTCGGCCAACTGTGCATACGCTTGAACGTTTTTCAGATCCACGTTCAGACTGTAAGCCGTGTTTCGAAAGCCATCCGCACGAGGATCCGCGGGCAACAGGCGTGTGGCCTGCTTTTGCACGTCCACCCCGAAGACATCCGCAACCGTGTGAACGTATTCGTCCACGGTCAATCGACGAACCCATTGCTGGGGCTTGACGGGGGAACCCGAATAGATCGCCGGATCAACGAAATCGATCGGCCAAGATGCACCGTTGTTGATCCAGCGGCGAATGACCGTCTTTTCCGTGTCGGTCAACGGCGGACGATCCGGCGGCATCAGGTCGGCGTCGATGACTTGCCACAATGCGCTGTGATCCGCCTGGCCCTCGACGATCACCACACCATCGTGCCCACCCCGCAGCGCCGTATCGCGATGCGATAGATCCAGCCCCGCCTCGGCCGTCGACGCGTCGTGACACCCGATGCAGTGACGGGCCAAAATCGGCGCGACCTTCTCACGGAACAACGTCTGATGGACGCCGCTTTCGGCGTGCCCCACCTCGCCAACAGCCAGCATGCCGCCCAGCCCCAGCAAACCAAGCAAAATCTTGACAGCCCCGGTCAACCATGGGCGAGATCCCGCAACACCGTGGGGCGGAAGCGTTTGATGGAAAGGCGAAGATCGCATGGCGGGCATTGGGCAGGATGGGGCGGGGCAGTCCTTTCTAGGGTACCCGATCCGCCCACCGGATGCGCCGATCTGCCACAGCCAAGTTTCCTACGCCCGGTATCCGAGGCCCAATTTCCGAGGAACGACACCACCATGTCGTTCGCATCCTGCACGGGCGCCGCCGAGCCCGTTTGATCCCGCCGATGGAAACTAACCGCCGCCTTCCTTTGGCAACGCTTCAGACTTCTCGTCGTTTCGCGCCCGCTTGTTCAAATACATCTTGATCGGAACTTCGCCGAACGGCAGGTGATCACGAAACGTGTTCAACAAGTACCGCTGATAGTCCTTGCCGAATGCCTTGGGGTCGCTGCACATCAGCACGATCGTCGGCGGTTGGGTCGACACCTGAGTCGCGTAATAAATTTTGGGGCGCCGGTTCTGATACATCGCCGGTGGGTGCGCGGTCACGGCGTCGCGAATGATGCGATTCAACAACCCCGTCGATACACGGTGCATCGATTGCTTGTACAGCATCGTCGCATGATTCAACAACGTTTTGACATTCTTGCCGGTTTCACCCGTGATGAACGCGATCGGTGCATAGGCAAGTGTTGGGAATTGCCCCCGTAGATACTTGACCCAGCGATCGGTGGGTAATTGCCCCTTCAGCAAGTCCCATTTGTTGACCACAAAGATGCACGGCTTGTGGTGTTCCATGATGTAGCCGACCAATTGCTTGTCGACTTTGCTGGTCTTTTCCATTGCGTCGAAGAACATCAAAACGACATCGGCGCGTCGGATGCTTCGCTGGGCGCGGTGGGTGCCGTAAAAATCCAGGTCGGTGCGAACGCTTTTACGTTTACGAAGTCCCGGCGTATCAATCGCAATGAAGCTTTGGCCGTCCATTTCAAACAACACATCAACGCTGTCACGCGTGGTCCCGGCGACTTCGCTGACGATCATCCGATCCGATTCGGACAACGTGTTGACGAACGTGCTTTTGCCCACATTCCGACGCCCCACAATGGCGACCTTCATCTGTGGCGTTTCCACCACGTCATCGTCGCCATATTCGGGCAAGCGATCCTGGATCAGTTCCAGTAACTTGTCTCGATTTCGATTCTGGGTCGTGCTGACACAAACCAAATGGCCACGCCCCAAGCGATGAAATTCTTCGGCGTGCGTGTCCATATGTTCTTGGTCCGCTTTGTTGGCCACCAAAATGACCGGACGCTGAACCGCACGCAGACGCTCGGTGACCATTTCATCCAGCGGCATCAGCCCCGTTTGGATGTCCACCACCAACAAGATGACATCGGCCGACGCGATTGCCGCCTCGATTTGACGCTGGACATCGGCTGTCAAGTCATCGGGGTCTTCGATCCCCATCCCGCCCGTATCGACCAATTCAAAGAACTTTTCGGTTTCGCCGACTTCGATCAGCGTCGTCATTCGATCCCGAGTCACCCCCTCGAAATCATCGACGATGGCCAGGCGGCGACGCGCCAGCCAGTTGAACAAACTGCTTTTGCCGACGTTGGGGCGACCGACGATGGCGACTTGGGGAACAGGCATGATGGGGCAAAAGGTCGACGCAGATGGGGCCCGGATCCGATCGGACCAACGGGGCGGGGTGATCAACGGGCTAGCGTAGACCGATTCGGCGGATCGACCTAGTGGATCGAGCCTCCGATCCCGCAAAAACTGGCGTGCATTCGTCAGCCCCACTGACAAGGCCCGCCCGGACGTGAAAAATGGCGACTTAGCCGAGCCACGTTCAGGACGGGGCGTCGTCCGATTCCGCCAAACGTGACAAGTCATTTCAGCGATGCAAAACGACGAATTGCTATACGCCGCGTCGCAGCTTGCCAGACACCTTAGGCGGTCCGGGGTTCAGTGGATGCCGGGACCCGATGCGGAAAAAGTGGCACAACTGGCCGATTCGTTTCAGCCGCCTGATGCCCATCCGCCGTCCGCCACCCGATCTGCATCTCCCAGCAAACCAGCCCCCCCGCCGGCCGAAGGTCCCCGCAAATCCGCCGCGTCTCGGGCGGCCGGCCGGGGTGAATCAGGGCGACGTCCCGCCGCGTCGCCCCCCGATCGCCTGGGCGATGCGACCCGGTCGCGTTTGGCGGGGGTGCCGCCGATGGAAGTGTCCGATGGTCCGTACCCCGGTAAAAGCTTGTCGGCCCCGCAACGTCTGGAGGTCATGGAAGGCCTTGCCGCGACGGTCTCGCAGTGCCAACGCTGCCGCCATTTGGCGTCCTGTCGTAAACAAACGGTGTTCGGGGAAGGCAGCGTGACGCCGCGTTTTGCATTCTTCGGCGAAGGCCCGGGCGCCGACGAAGACCGGACGGGACGCCCGTTTGTCGGACGCGCCGGACAACTGCTGACCAAGATGATCGAAGCCTGCACGCTGCGGCGTGACGACGTCTACATCCTGAACACGGTGAAGTGTCGTCCGCCGGGAAACAGGAACCCGGAACCAACAGAAATCGAAAATTGTCGTGAATATTTCACGACCCAACTGTCCACCCTGCGTCCGGAATATGTGGTCTGTCTTGGCGCGATCGCCGCACAAACGTTGTTGCAAAGCAAACTGTCGGTGGGACGCCTAAGAGGCAAGCTTCATCGGTATTTTGATAGCAAAGTCTTGGTGACGTATCACCCGGCATATCTATTGCGAAATCCGTCGGCGAAACGTGCCGCTTGGGAAGATTTACAGCTGATGTTGCGCGACGCCGGCATCCGCGCCGGCCAGTGATCACGCCCATCATGATCGTCGTTTCGCTCGGCGATTCACTGCATTTGCTAGCAATTGAAAGCTTGGCATCGCGTCTGTTTTCGCTATTGACCGTATCGCCGACATCCCAACAATTTTCGGCATGACGACGCAACGAGTGCGTTGTCCGCGGCAAGGAATGTCGTGAAACCGACTGACGTCACGCAGGGAGGCAACCGATGCGTCAGCTGAAATCGACCGAAGCCCAAACCACTTCTTTTGAACTTCGCGGCTTCGGCCATCCGTCTGAAAAACAAACGGTGGCGGCTTTGGGCCAGATCTTGCCCGAGGCCCGATTCTTCGACGACTCGGTCGACGACATCCGCGCCACACGCTTGGTGGAATTCCAAGGCGATGCACCGGAGTCCGACTCGAGCGACGATCAAACTTGGTCAGACGCGGTCGTGGTCTATCGAATCGGACAGTGCGAACCGGTTCAGTTGATTGCCGAAGCCATGGCACGCGGTGCCGCCGGGATCTTGACCGAGCAACTGCTGCCTTGCCCGCTGCCACAATGCATCGTGCCCGATGTCGAACACGCGGCGGCTCGAATCGAAGCCACACTGATCGGTCGACCGGATCGTCAAATGCTTACGGTCGGCGTGTTAGGGTCGACCGGGAAAACCACCGCTAGCTTGCTGGTCGCCGCGGTTCTTCGCGACGCCCAAATCCGCACGGCCTACCAGACCGACCTCGGCGAATCCGACGGCGTTCTGCAGACGACACCCGAACATGGCCCACAAAGCGGAACCGATTCACTGCGTTGGTTGGCCGAAGCGGTCGACGCGGGATGCCAGGCCGCGGTGATCGAATTGACCGATGCCGATTTGCGTCACGGTCGTCACGACGCGATCGAATTTGACGTGTTGATCGCGACCGGCCGAACCATTGCCGGACACGATTTTGGTCCCACCGGCCTGAACTGTGCATTGGAGCGTTTGACGCCCGAAGGTGTCCTGATCATTTCGGCGGATGATCAGGTTGGCATGCGATCGGCTCGTGACGCCGGTGTGCGGATGGTCACTTATTCGCTTCGCGGTGCCGCCGATGTGACGGCCAAGATCATCGACCAGACCGACGGCGTGACGACATCCTTGGTCAACTACGACGACACGACCATCGCAATGGAAACGATGCTGAATGGCGGCGGAATGCTGGCCGACCAATTGGCATCGGTGGCCTTCGGACTGCTGATCGATCGCCCGCTGCATCGCCTTGTCGAAACGATGCACACGATGCGAACTTTTCCTGGACGCATGCAGCAGGTCGCTTGCGAACATGCCGCCAACGCGGTGATCGACGTCGCAGGAAGCCCGACCGCCATCGCATCGGCAATTCGTGCGGCACGGGCAAGCAAAGGTCAAGGAAAACTGTGGTGCGTTTTCAGCATTCGCGAAACACACTCATCCGAAGACTTGGCCGAAGTCGGTCACCTGATTGAACGCTTCGGCGACCAAGCGGTGATCACGACATCGAAAGACCAGAAGCGATCGTTCCTGAAGCGTTCGCACGACGTCTTGGACGGTGTCACGCAGTGCGCCGCATTTCGCTTGGTTGCCGACAGCGACCGTGCATTGCAGTGGGCGATCGGCGAAGCCAACGCTGACGACACGGTGCTGGTCCTTTGCGGGGCAAGCCGGGGAAACGCCAGAACCGAACGATTGGAACTGGAATCGCTGGCCGGCAACATCCGCAAACAACAAGATCGCCAACCGAAAACCGATCCGGCCTGCGGATCGCGTCCGCGATTGCGAGTCGTCGGCGTTCGATAATCCAAAAACCGGCAGCAGTGCACGGGCAAGCCATCGCTGACAAGCTGCCCGTGTCTTGATGGGATGCCCGAGTCTTGATGGGCCGCCCGTGTCTTAGTGAGATGCCCGCTGATGACGCAAGAACGCCGATATCGTCGGGCGAATCGGCATGTTTTCAGGGAAGCGTGACTTCGTCGATCGCGAAAAGAGTCGTCTGACGCGAACAGCCGATCAACACCAAGCCGGCAAACACACGGAAATGATGAATCCGTAGCAAGACATACCATCAACCGGCATCTTTCCAGATATGCCGATATTCAACACCACCTTGGCTCTGCGATGGCAATCGCGAGCAATGATGGATTTCACCGATCAGCCGGTGTCAAACCTAGCGAGGCTGCTGTGGCATTCGTTGATTTCGCAACTTTCCGATGGTGGTCACCGGATCGGGCGATTGAACGGTCAGGTCGTTGATCACGCGATGACTGGGCATGGATCGTCGCACCATTTCTTGAGCGGTTTGCTTCATGTGGTAACTGGAAACATCACCCAACAATTGCACCACGCTGCCATGCAACACGACTCGCACCCGGTGCAGATCTCCGTAGCAGCAATCTTGAAACAGCCGGGTCAACTGTTGAAATGCAATGCGATAAGCATCCGGCTGATTCGTCGGTTTGACTTCGACGTTCGCGGTGGCAGCAAAGCCATGCGTTTGAATCGTCACGAGAACTCACTCTCCATCCATTGGCCATTCGGTTCACGTTGGTAACGCCATCCCACGACGTTACGTCCGCCATATTTCTAGACTAACAATTCAAGGCTTCGCGAACCCGAGAAAGTCTTCACATTCGAGAAAAAAGTGGCGGGAATCTGCTCCCTTTTGCGCCTTGTCGCGAACGATTGTTAATCCAGGAAAGTTGACGCCGAAGACACGTCAGGACGATTCTTACTTGCTAGCAAAATCAGCATCGGGTGGCCCGGCCAGGTCGACAAGTGCCGGACACCGGGCCGCCCAAATTTTGGCCGTCAGACCTCCAGTGCGACAACATTCGGGTCACAGGTGCTGCGTGATCCGTTCACTTCGATCGCCTTCGCTTCCAACGCCGGGTCAACCAAGTCGTAGAAGACATCACGTTGACGCGGTTGGTATCCCAATTCGGAAATCGAATCGCGGATTTGCTGAATGGTCAGGTAGTGCACCGTACCGGCTTCGGCCACCACGTTTTCTTCGATCATCAGGCTGCCCATGTCGTTGGCCCCAAAGACCAGCGCAAGCTGGCCGATTTTGGCCCCCTGGGTGACCCAACTGCTTTGCAGGTTGGGGATATTGTCCAGAAACAGCCGAGCAACGGCCAGCATCTTCAAGTACTCAAACGATCCGGCCGGCGGCGTGTCGGACATCTCCGTGTTATCGGGTTGGAACGTCCAGCAAATGAATGCGGTGAATCCGCCGGTTTCGTCCTGCAAATCACGCAGACGCTGCAAGTGCTCGACACGCTCGGCTAACGTTTCGACGTGACCGAACATCATTGTGCTGCTGCTGATACCGCCCATCTTGTGCCACACCCGCATGACATCCAGCCAATCGTCGGTGGACACCTTTCCACGCGTGATTTCATCTCGAACACGATCGACCAAAATCTCGGCACCTCCACCGGGAATGCTACCCAGGCCGGCGGCCCGAAGTCTTCGCAGCACTTCGTCCAACGGCAACTTGTTGACTTTGGTGAAGTGATAAATTTCCGGGGGACTGAACCCGTGAATGTTGACGGTGGGAAAGGCCGACTTGATGTCTTGCAACATCTCCTCGTACCAATCCAACTTGAACTTGGGATGCAGACCACCTTGCAGCAAAATCTGGTTGCCGCCCAACTCCACGGTCTCTTCCACCTTCTTCAGCAGAACGTCGCGTGGCAGGACGTAGCCTTCGTCACTTTTGGGCCCACGATAGAACGCGCAGAAGTCACACACCGCTGTGCACACGTTGGTGTAGTTGATGTTCCGATCGACGTTGTACGTCCGGTAGGGTTCCGGATGCATTCGTCGAGAAACTCGATCGGCGGCAGCCCCGATCGCGGCCAGATCGTGACTCTCCAAAAGGGTGACGCCTTCGGCGACGGTCAACCGTTCGCCCTGAAGAGCTTTTTCCAAGATGTCACGCACGGCAGGCTTTGCGGCGGCAATCATTATCGGCTTGAACGTGGGTCGAATGGTAAAGATATATAAAAGGTCAAAACGGTTATCACCAACACGCGTCATGCCCCGGCGTGAAGGTGACGCAACGGAATCGCCCCGCCGCATCAACGGAACGTTGCCGGCTGTCACTCGACGAATCGTTCGGCGGCCCCCTGGGGACGTCCGGGATCGTCGTCGGCGGGACGGACCAAGCCGATGGCGGCGGCTTTTTGGCGGAACAGTTCCATCGCTCGCAACTCACCGGCTTCCAACCGGTAATGCAGATTGACTCGAAAATAGTCGATCAAGTCTTCGGTCGTCAGCCCATGCCGGGCCGCCTCCCGACGGGCGATCGACTGGACGGCCTTTAAACCGTCGTCGCGACTGGCCTGCAGAATCTCCGCCAGGCCGCTCACATCGACGCCGGGCCGGGCAACCCAGGCGGCGAAAACAAATGGCAATTCGGTCCAACGGCACCACTGATCGCCCAAATCCAAAATTTGTTCGTAGACGCCTTGCTCGGGGTGCATGGCTCGGTCGCCGATGATCAAAATCGCGTCAGCTGCCACCGATTCGGGCAACTGCTCCATCCCGAGCGGCACGGTCTGGGGTCGCAAACCGTATCGTTCCCACAACAAGACCTGAACCATCGCGGCGCTGGTCCGACTGCCTTCGTCCAGCGCCAGAGTGCGGATTTGGTCGATCGGCACGCGGCTGAGCAACCGAACACTCCACACCGGCCCCCGGCAAGCAATTCCCGCGTCGGAAATGACTCGCAATCCGGGCGTGCGAAAGGACTCGATGATCGGGATCAACGCGACGTCCAACCGCCCTTCATTCAAATCATCGGCCAACCGGCTGGGCAGATTCAGAGTCAACTGCCCGCGGTCCGCCAACCGATCCCGCAAACTTGCGATCAATGGTTTGGTGTTCAGATAGGAAACGGCGCCGATGCGAATCATGGAGAAATGCGACGGTAGAAATACGAGCGGATTTGCAGCCGACATCCTGTGAAGATGACAAAAACGGCTTTCATCACGCCGTTTAACCGCCAAAAACCCGATCTGGCAACCCCGGTGCCGATCGACTTTCCCACAAAGTCGTCACGGTACCCCCAGTAGGAATCCCGACGCGGCGCCGCCATCATCGTGGGCAGGCCCGTCCTTGCCACAGCAAACGTCACCGATCGATCAAGGAACCATCCGCCCCGACGATCGTTTTGATCGAATCGGCTGGGCTCTTCAGCTAGGCTCATTCATTCAGCAACGCTTTGTGGCTCGATCAAGCCCGATGGGGTCGATCGTTTCGCACTTGCCCCGATCCTTCGCATTCGCGTCGAACCGATCCGATCCAACGCGACGCAAGGGTGCAACTTTCATGCGGCGGGTCATCGATCGCAAAGCTTGCACATCCGGGCCGTCGACTTATCGTCGAAACAGGATCGCGTGACCAATCGTTTGGGATCACAAGCGTGCTTGATGACGGTGCCCAATGTCGCAACGCATCGCACCAGACAGTGCGCATAAAAAAGCGAGAGACCTCGGCCACGTCACGATCGTTTTGTAAAAAACGACCGCAAACAAGTCTCTCGCTATTACCTTTTGTAAGTCGCATCTGCCAAACGTCAAGACCATCCCACATCGAAGACGACATTGACACGTCGGTTTGATGGATCATCCAACATGCAACAAGACGCTTTTCAACCATCGACCGGCCAACGCATCCACTTGGTCACGGGCAAGTTGGCTGAACCAATGTTGTGTCACATTGCCGGTGAATTGGAACAACGCCATGACGTTCGTTGCACCGTGGGGGTTGCCCCCATCACCGTTGCGGCGTTGATGACGCCACGATGGTTGAAACGGAAGCTTGACATACCGCCACAGACGACCGACGTCGTGTTGCCAGGATTCATTTGCCTGGATCCCGAACAACGTGCTTCCGTCATTAGCGAGTTGCAAAACGATGTCGACCGTGGTGACCAAGTCCGCTGGTGGATCGGTCCCAAAGACTGTCGTGAATTGCATGAATGGTTCGGCGGCGAATCCATGCCGGTGGAATTGACGGACCATGGAATCGAAATCATCGCGGAAATCAATCACGCCCCACGATTGTCGATGCAGGACTTTCGATCTGCCGTCGGACACTTGCGTGATCAGGGTGCGGATCGAATCGATATCGGATGTGATCCATCGTCAGCCTGTCAAAACATCGCCGACTATGTCCGCGTCGTGCTGGACGAAGGCATGCCAGCATCGATCGACACCTTTGACATTCCGGAAACTGAACGAGCGGTTGCCGCGGGTGCCGACTTGGTGTTGTCGGTCAACGCGTCCAACCGTTTCGCCGCGATGGACTGGGGTTGTGAAGTGGTTGCGATCCCCGATGTGCCGAACGACATCAACAGCTTGAAACACACGGTCGATGACCTTCGCCAACACGGCGTGTGCGTTCGCGCCGACGCCATCTTGGAACCCATTGGTTCGGGGTTCTTTGCCAGCTTGCAACGATACGCGGAATTTCGAAAACAGGATCCCACGATCAAGATGATGATGGGCATCGGAAACCTGACCGAATTGACCGACGTTGATTCGGCGGGTGTCAACTTGATCCTGTTGGCGATCTGCGAAGAACTGCGAATCGAAAGCGTGCTGACGACTCAGGTCATCAACTGGGCACGATCCTCGGTCCGCGAATGTGATCATGCGCGGCGTTTGGTGCGTTACGCGGTCGGCATGCAAACGCCGCCCAAACGAATCAGCGATGCGCTGGTCATGCTGCGTGACCCGAAACTGCGACCGATGCCCGATGGCGCTTTGGACGAATTGGCCACCACGATCCGTGATACGAATTACCGCATCTTTGCTGACGACAGCTTGATCCATTTGGTGTCGTCGGGGCTGCACCTAAGCGACCGTGATGCGTTTGCCATGTTCGACGCATTGTTGAAATCACCTCGCGGTGATTCGATGGATCCGGGACATGCCTTTTATTTGGGCTATGAGATGGCCAAAGCCACGATCGCGATGCAATTGGGCAAGCAGTACGAACAAGACCGCGCACTGTATTGGGGCATGCTGACGGTGGAAGAAGACGCCCACCGCATCGAGCGAACTGCCCGGCGTCGCAAAGATTCGAATCGGAAAGGTTCGGGCGGTCAAGAATCCGATTGAAATGGTCAGGGGGATGATCGACACCGGCGCGTGACATGATGCATTCCGTGCTGAACGCTGTCCTGCATGAACTGTTGGCCGGCATCTGGAGTGATCGTCGCACGCCATGGTTCGCAAGTCCGGCCAGGCGACTATCATGGGGCGGACAGGGATGCACCGCCGTCAGCCCCGACGTGGCAAATCGCCACCGAGGGTGGCGGCCGGAAAAGCGCGACAAGTCGACGTTTGCGGGTCGCATGAGCGGCTGATACTTTGGCGGCTGAAAGTCTGCTTTGACGATCTCATCCGGTCCTGCCTGCGGCACACCGGGACAACGGTCACACCGCCGGATGTGCCTGACGCGTCCCGGGATCATTCATTCCTGCGATCCAGCATTCCCACCTTCATTGACCGACATCTCGGCCGAATCCCGCCCCCCCGGGGATTCGACCGCCCATCGCGGAGCCCTCCTGCAAGTGTCATCCGATGCCCCGACCCCGACCGGTGATCCGTCCCGGCCGAATCCGACCACAGAACTGAGCCACGACGATGTTGAAAGTCTTCAGCGTCTGCGTCAGCACCACCAGCAACTGAAAGACGAATTGGCCAAAGTCATCGTCGGTCAAACTCGTGTCATTGATCAACTGCTGATCTGCCTGTTTGCTCGCGGCCATTCCTTGCTGATGGGGGTTCCCGGCTTGGCCAAAACCTTGCTGGTCAGCAAGTTGGCTGAAACATTGTCGCTTCAGTTCAATCGCATCCAGTTCACGCCCGACTTGATGCCGATGGACATCACCGGCACCGACATTTTGCAAGACACCGCCGACGGCCGACGCGAATTCCATTTCGTTCGCGGCCCGGTGTTTTCCAACATCGTCTTGGCGGACGAAATCAACCGCGCGCCACCCAAGACCCAGGCCGCAATGTTGGAAGCGATGCAGGAACGACGCATCACTGTGCTGGGCACGTCTTACAGTCTGGACGAACCGTTTCTGGTGCTGGCCACGCAAAACCCGGTGGAACAAGAAGGCACGTATCCATTGCCCGAAGCGCAACTGGATCGCTTCATGTTTTTAATCGAGTTGGGCTATCCGTCGGAAGCGGAAGAAATCCAAATCGCCAGAACCACCACGGGCGATTCGATGCCCACGTTGGAACACATTCTTGACGGCAACCAGATCATCGAATTTCAACATCTGGCTCGTCGAATTCCGGTGCCCGATCATGTGTACCAATACGCGGTCGACTTGGTGCGTCGGACGCGTCCCGGGGAACCCGAAGCATCGGATTGGCTTCGCCGCTTGGTGTCTTGGGGCGCGGGACCACGTGCCGTCCAGTACCTGATCCTGGGTGGCAAAACGCGTGCGGCGTTGGAAGGCCAATACATGGTCCGCACCGAAGACGTTCAAGACGTCGCACAGCCCGTGCTGACCCACCGACTGATCACCACATTCGCCGCGCAAAGCGAAGGGGTCGACGCGAAACAGATCGTGCAGCAACTGGTCGATGAAGTGGCCGAGGACCGAGCGGCGAAAGCATCCTAGCCGCCCAAACCGACACGTACGATGCGACCTTGATGAAGCCACACCGCGATGATCCCGCAAGCACAACACCGCGATTTCCTAGACCCACAAATGCTGGTTCGACTGTCGTCGATCCCGTTGTATTCGCGGCAGGCAATGTTGGGAAACGTGTCCGGCATGCACGCCAGCCCGCACCGCGGTTCCAGTGTCGAGTTTGCGGAGTACCGCCGATACGTCCCCGGCGATGATTTGCGACGTCTGGATTGGCGTGCCTACGGACGTTCCGACCGGTTTTATGTCAAAGAATTCGAAGCGGACACGAATCTGCGGTGCCACTTGATTTTGGACACCAGCGGTTCCATGGGTTACGGTTCCACCGCGGCAACCAAGCTGTCCTTTGCCCGCCGCATCATTGCAACGCTGGCGCACCTTGCGATCCAACAGGGCGATGCGGCCGGATTGACCGGCATCGGTGAAACGATCACCGAAACGTTGCCGCCACGTCGCACCCCCAGTCATCTGCGGGTGATGTTTGATGTGTTGCAAAACATCCGCCCCGGTGGCGGAACACAATTGGTCCAGCGGATTCATGAATTCGCCGACACGACGCGTCAGCGTGCCTTGGTCGTGATCGTCAGCGACCTGTTCGTCGAACCGGCCGAATTGCGTGGGGCGATCGACCACTTGCGGTTTTGCAAACACGACGTCGCGGCTTTCCACCTGATTGATCGTGAAGAGATTGATTTTACGTTTTCTCGACCGACACGCTTTGTCGACATGGAAAGCGACGAACACGTCTTCGCAGACCCGAACGATATCGCACCGCAATATCATCGCGCGATGTCCGAATACTTGACCAGCATTCGCCAAATGATGTTGGAAAGCGCCGTCGATTATCACCGCGTGATCACGGACCAGGACGTCGAAATCGTCTTGCGTCGTTTTCTGGTCGGCCGGGCCGGCGGTCGCCAAGCGGTCGCCGAAACGTCCCCCATTGATTCTTCATCGGTCGGCGGTGTGGGATGACGTTTCTGCAGCCCTGGATGCTGTGGGCACTGCCGCTGGTTGCTTTGCCCATCATCATCCATTTGATCAATCAACGCCGATTCCAAACAACACCTTGGGCGGCGATGTCTTTTTTGCTGGCCGCCAATCGCATGTCGCGCGGCTATGCCAAGCTGCGTCGCTACTTGATCTTGGCCGCTCGCACATTAGTTGTGGCCGGTCTGATCTTCGCCGTGGCTCGACCGCTAAGCAGTGGTTGGCTGGGCACAACGATCGGCAGCCGTGTTGATACAACACTGATCTTGCTAGACCGTTCACCCAGCATGGGTCAGATCACGCCCGGTGGACGCACCAAGCTGGAAACGCTGACCCGCCGCTTGGTCGAATCGTTGAACACCATTCGATCGGATCGCTATGTGTGGATCGACACCAACCAAGAACAAATCTTGGAACTGGAGAATCCCGAACAGTTGATCGAGTTGTCGGCAGCCGACACGGATGCGGCGACAACCGACACGGCCGATCTGCTGGAAGCCGCGGCCAAGTACATTCGCGAAAACCAACCGGGCAGTGTGGATTGTTGGATCGTGTCGGACTTGCGACGCAGCGACTGGAACGTCGACAGCGGACGTTGGAATGCGATCAATCGGTCGCTGCGGCAGATCAGCCAACCGGTTCGATTCCATCTGTTGACCGATGCGGCATCCGCACCGAACAACCGCAGCCTACGCGTGCAATCGGCCACCGTCGCGTCAGCAGCCAAGGGCCCCGACCCAACGGAAACGCCCGGGGCCGGTGAACTACGTCTGTCCTTCACGATCCGGCAAGTGGGCGTGTCTAGCAATGATTCCGCTCGTCGCGAACTGCCGATCGAACTGGACCTGAACGGTGCACGCAGCAAATTCAACGTTCGACAGACCGGCGAATTAACCGAGATCAACCAGTGGGCCGTGCCTCTGGACGCGGGGCAACGAACCGGTTGGGGAAAGCTATCCATCCCCGCAGACACCAATGCGTCCGACAATGAGTATTACTTCGTCTACGGCAGCCCGGTGATTCGAAAGTCGATTGTGGTGACCGAGGATGCCGTCGATGGGGACACCGAAACGGCGCGGCCGCTGTTGCTTGCCGCGGGCATTTCCACCACCCCGGAAATCCGCTGCGAATCGGTCGCGATGACCCCAAACGACTTGGCGAAAGCCGATCTGGATGATGTCGCATTGGTCCTATGGACCGGGCCGCTGCCGCCGGAAAGCACACAAGCTTTATTGGATCCTTTTTTGCGCCGCGGCGGACGCCTGATTTGCTTTGCCCCTGATTCCGGTGGCGATGAAGATCCAGGCATTGCCTGGGCGGGGCTTTCTTGGGGCGAAGCCTTGCAACACGAAAGCGACGTCCAGGTCGGTCGCTGGATCGGTGACCATGATCTTCTGTCAGGCGTCCGCAGCGGTGACTCATTGCCGGTTGGCGACCTAAAGATCCGCTGGCATCGCCCCGTGTTGGGTGATCAAATCGGCTTGGCCCACCTGCCCGACGGCGCCCCGATCATCGCCCGATCGATCGCCGATGTCCCCGGCGTTTACTTCATCGGCACGGGGATATCCGCGGACCAATCGTCGTTGGCTCGTGATGGAGTTGTTTTGTATGCATTGATCCAACGTGCGTTGGCCGATGGAGCCGACACGTTGGGACTGACCCAACAATTGACCGCGGGGCAAAACCAATCGGACACGGACACCTGGCAGCGGTTGACCGGTCCGAATGTGGGTCGATCGACGACCTATTCGTTGCACCGAGGCGTTTATCAAGACGACGACCGATTCATCGCAATCAATCGTGGCGAATCCGAAGACATCGAAGCGACCGTTTCCAACGATCAACTGGATCGCATCTTCGCGGGTCTTCGTTACGACCGGATTGAAAACGTGGGCGGGTCGACCGACAGCTTGATCCAGGAAGTTTGGCGAACGTTCCTGGTGTTGATGATGATTGCCTTTGCGGCCGAGGCACTGCTATGCCTGCCTCGAATCCGCCGAACGTCGGCCCCGGCATCCAGCGGACGTGTCACCGGTGGCCGGGGTCGCGGCGCCGGCTTTGATCAGAAGGGGGCGACCACATGATCGAAACCTTTTTGATCGCCCAAACACGATCCAGCTTGACCTTTTTGCCAAGCAGTTTCTCCGTCCTGCTGTCCATCGTTCTGATCGCCATCACCTCGTGGGCCAGTTTCGTGTCATGGCGACGCAGCCGATTCGCGATCGGTGTGGGCGTTTTGGAAACGCTGCGTTTGTTGATCATGTTGTTGATCGCGGTGCTGTTGAACCAGCCCGAATGGGAAAGCCAGTACCAACCGGAAACCGAGCCGACCATCGCCGTACTGTGGGACAATTCGCCCAGCATGCGAACCCAGGACGTCGACGCGGCGTCGGTGGATGCCCAACGTCAGACACGACAACGAGCGATCGAAGGCTTGAAGGACGAAACCGTCTGGCAAAGTGTCGGCGAAGATCGCAAAGTCATCATGGCCCCCATAGGACAACCTGACCGTGGCACCGACCTCAACAGCCCGATACAAAAAGCTGCATCGGAGATCGGCGAATTGTTGGGCGTGGTGGTGATCAGCGACGGGGACTGGAACGAGGGCGCATCGCCCGCCGACGGGGCTCTGCAGTTGCGAATGCAGAACGTCCCGGTCTACGGCGTCAAAGTGGGCAGCCCACAAAAATTGCCCGACCTAGAATTGGTCAACTTGGACGTGCCGACGTTTGCAACGCTGGGAAAAACCGTCCGAATCCCGTTCACGATCCAAAGCTCGTTGCCGCGCAAGGTCGCCGCCACCGTCAGTCTGAAATCATCGAATGGTGAAACGATGGACCGATCGGTGGAAATCGAACCGATGTCCAAGACGGCCGACGCGTTTTTATGGAAACCAGACGGAGTCGGCGACTACGAAATCACGGTCCGCTTGCCAGACCATCCGGACGACGAAATCAAATCCAACAACCAGCGCACATCGCCGATCGCCATCCGCCGGGAACGACTGCGTGTGCTGGTGATCGAGTCGATTCCACGATGGGAATACCGCTACCTTCGAAACGCTTTGTCGCGCGATCCGGGAATCGATGTCGCTTGCTTGCTGTTCCATCCCAACTTGGAATCCACCGGCGGCGGTTCGACCGATTACATCAAAACGTTCCCGGAAACCATCGAGGAACTGTCGCCGTTTGACGTGGTCTTCCTGGGCGATGTTGGCGTCGGCGAAGACCAGCTGACCCAAAAGCAGGCGGACCTGCTGAAGGGTCTAGTTCAATTCCAGGCCAGCGGCTTGGTGCTGATGCCGGGTTGGCAGGGGCATCAATTCGACTTGCTGGAAACCGAACTGAATCAACTGTATCCGGTCGATTTGGATTCGTTGCAACCGGAGGGCTGGGGCGCGGCTGATGCGGGACATTTCCAACTGTCCGAATCGGGGCGGCGAAGCCTGCTGACCAAATTGGCCGACACCCAAGAGGAAAATGCACAGGTGTGGGAAGGCTTGCCCGGTTTCCAGTGGTTCGCGCCGGTGGTTCGCAGCCGACCAGGCACCGAAACACTGGCGGTTCACGGCGAGGTCAGCAATCAATACGGTCGTCTGCCGTTATTGGTCACGCGAACATTCGGTGCCGGCAAAGTCTTGTTCATGGGCACCGACGGCGCATGGCGTTGGCGGAAAGGCGTCGAAGACAAATACCACTATCGATTCTGGGGACAAGTGGTTCGTTGGATGGCGTATCAACGAAACATGGCGCGCGGCGATTCCATGCGTTTTTATTATTCGCCCGACCAGCCGTCGCGACGCCAAACCATGTCGCTGACCGCTCATGTGATTTCCGAAAGCGGTGAACCGCTGGAAAATGGAAACGTTGTCGCTCGCATTGAATCGCCGACCGGAACCGTGGAAACGGTTCGCTTGACAGCCCAGGGCGATCAATGGGGCGTCTATCGCGGTACGTTCGTTCCCGAAGATCCGGGGCGTCACGAAGTGATGGTGACGTCCCCCGAGTCACCATCGGATTTGCAGACCAACTTTTTCGTCCAGGGCCAAGTGGTGGAAACGATCGGGCAACCAGCCCGCCCCGAAGTGTTGGACGAATTGGCAACCTTGACCGGCGGATTGTCGGTCCGTGTGGACCAGGTTGACCAAATCTTGGATCGATTGGCGGAACTGCCTCTACCACCGCCGGAGATTCGACGGGTCCAACTGTGGTGCAACCCGGTCACGATGGCCGTCTTGTTGGTCGCCCTGGGGCTGTTCTGGGTCGGTCGAAAAATCGTCGGACTGATTTAGGATCACCCCCTGATTTTTTGCGACCCATCGGGGTGGGGTCGCCTAGAATGATGCACCGTTGAATGATCCTTCATTCGCCCCTGCCGAATCCATCCGCCCGCCTGCCGTTGTGAACCGGAGCCTGTCTGAGTGTCCGACAGCATCGCCCCCCAATCCAACGTCCAACTGCCCGATACGCTGAAGCGGTCGATCACTGTGTTTCGACGCCGATTGTGGACTCTGAAATTATGGGAAGCATCGGCCTTGGCGGTTGCGGGCGTGCTGTTTGGATTCTTTTTCGTGTTCATCGTCGACCGTTTCGTCGACACACCGGCATGGATCCGCCTGCTGATCCTGATCGGTTCCCTAGCGGTGCTGTTGGTGGTGCCATGGGCCATTTATCACTGGATCGTTCGACGCCGGACGCTTCATCAAGTCGCCGAATTACTGACCACCACCCGCCCGGCCATCGGCGATCGATTGATGGGCGTCATCGAGCTTGCAGACAACGTGGACGAACAGGGCCGTTCGCCGCGATTGGTGCGTGCCGCAATCGATCAAGTCAGTGATGATGTGGATCATGCCGACTTGCGGCATGCGATCCCACACCCGATGCACGGTCAGCGATCGCTGACCGCCGCGATCATGCTGATCGGCTTGGGATGTTTGACAGGGATTTCCGCCGCGGCAACCGGCAACGCTTGGTCTCGATACCTGACGCCTTGGTCGGACGTGTCGCGATTCACGTTCACCCAAATGGAACCGTTGCCGGATCAGATGATCGTCGCACACGGCGAAGCGTTTGACTTTGATGTGGCCTTGGCAGGTTCCACCGAAAGTCGGCCAGAGATTGCCACGGCACGTTTGGCCGATGGACAACAAACGGCATCGATTGACGACGAAGGCTATCACTTTCATTTGCCCGGACGTTACCAGGAAGGCGCGTTGGAATTGTCGGCCGGCGATTATCGCGGTGCCACCAAACTGGTTCCCGTCACACGTCCGGAACTGGCCGATATCGAAGCGACAATCCACTTGCCGGCCTACCTTCAGCGTGTTGAACCGATCATTCAAACGCTTCGGGGCGGTTCCCTGTCGGTCGTCCGCGGCAGCCAGGTTGAACTGCAGGTCAATACATCGCGTGATTTGCGATCGGCCGATATCAACGGCTCCCCCGCCGATGTATCGGGGCATGCATTTGAAGTGCCTCCACAATCGGTCCAGTCGCCATCACGACTGACGCTTTCCTGGCGTGACGTCCACAACCTGCAGCCCGCCCAACCGTTCGAACTGCAATTAACTGATGTCAACGATGCCGCACCAACGGTCACCGCCGACGGTCTGCCAAGACATCAAGTGTTGCTGGATTCCGAAACCATCGCCTACACCGCATACGGCCGTGATGATTTCGGCATTCGACGTATCGGCCTTCTTTGGCACCACGTGGACGACGAAGGCAAATTGATCGACGGTGGCGAAAAAGTCATCGCGGCGGGTCGACCAGATGCGGACTTACTGGAAGCAACGGGGACATTTACGGCCAAAGATCTGGAACGACGTTTTGACCGTGTCGCCGTTCAGTTGTACGTCGAAGACTTCTTGCCAAACCGTGAGCGAGTTTTAGGGCCGATCAGTGTGTTCGATGTGCTGACGGCCGATGAACACGCCATCTGGATCGCCAACCAACTGGCCCGTTGGCAACGCCAATCGCTGGATGTTCGCGATCGTGAATTGAAACTGTACCAAAAGAACAGTGAACTTCGACGCTTATCGAAAGAGCAACTCAATGCACCGGAGACGCGGCGTCAATTGCAAGCTCAGGCTCGTGCCGAACGCGCCAACGGGCATCGTTTGAATCGGCTGGTCGGCGAGGGAGAATCGCTGTTGGCCCAGGCGATGCGTAATCCGGAAATCGGCGTGGGGCACATGGAATCCTGGGCCGAAATGATGCAAGTCCTCAAAGACATCTCGGGCAACCGCATGCCCAGTGTCGCCGATCTGTTGCGCAAAGCGGGTGAATCCGAATCATTGTCACGCAGTGATGCGGCAAGAAAACGTTTGACCGCTGGCAAAAATCGTGTCAATCAATCCGGCAAATCGGAATCCGACCAGGAGGACGAAGGCGACCCGCCCGCCAAAGCACCCGGTGTCACCGATGTTGAATCAACGCAGTTGGATCTGAGCGAACAAAAGCAACCAAAATCGGGCCCAAAAAAGGCTTCGTCGGGTCGTCTTTCCCTGCCCACCACTCGTCTGGCCGGCAACGCCGTTTCCGATCAAGAGCCACCGGAATCCGAACCCCAGGAAAACGAGATCGACGAAGCGGTCACCGAACAGGACGACCTGCTGGCCGAATTTGAAAAGGTGGTCGGCGAACTGGACAAACTGATGGCCAACATGGAAGGCAGCACGTTGGTCAAACGCTTGAAAGCGGCATCGCGAAAACAAGATGCCGTCGCGGATCAGTTGACATCGGTTTCGCAATCCACCTTTGGGCGCGATGCATCCGAGGCTGCCGAGGCGGGTGCGACGCTGTCGGAGTTGTCTGAGAAGCTGACCGGCTATCGGACCGACGTTTCGTACATCATGGACGACATGGACGCCTACTATGAACGTAGCCGCTATGTCCAGTTCAAGACGGTCCTGGATGAAATGCGCAGCGAAGATGTCACCGGTGCACTCGGTCAATTGTCTAACGACGTGGTCGACCAGAGCGGTATTTCCATCGCCATGGCCGAATACTGGAGCGACACGCTGGACCGCTGGGCAGAAGACTTGGTCGAACCCAGCATCTCGGGATCATGTCCAGGCGGAAAATCACAGAAAAGCTTGCCCCCGTCGATCGTGCTGGAGGTTTTGCAGATTTTGGAAGCCGAGGTCAAGCTGCGAGAATCGACACGCGAGGCCCAACAAGCACGCCCCGACCTGGACGCCGATGACTATCACCAACGCGCCACCAACTTGGCGGTGGAACAGGCTGACCTAAGGAACCGGACCGATCTGGTTTCGCAACGTATCAACGAATTGCCCGACGCCGGCGAGCACTTCGTCAAGGAGCTGAAAAAATTGACCTCGGTGTCGATCGTGATGACCGAGGCGGTGGGAATTTTGGCGACTCCTGAAACGGGCAGCGAAGCGATTGCAGCGGAAACCGAAGTGATTGAATTGTTGTTGGAAACCAAACGCATGTGCCAGGGCGGCGGGGGCGGAGGCGGCGGTGCCAATCCGGGTGGCGGCGGTGGAGGCGATACCGATGTTGCCGCATTGGCATTGGTCGGCGCAGGATTGAACGCCAACGAAGTCCGCGAAGCGTCACGGACCGAGACGAATACTGGAAACTCCGGCACACCGTTGCCGGAAGAATTTCGATCGGGCCTGGACCAATACTTTCATCAAATCCAACAGTGGAACGCGTCGCCATGATCGCGAAACGGCGGCGATTACGACGTGACGGCTTTGCATGCGTGCGGATCATCGGTTGCATCTATCTGTTGCATGTTTGGACGGTTGCCTCGGCTTTCGCCGATGATCCGCTAAGCGAAACACTGTCGGCGATCGGCAACGTTGCCCAACGTTTGCTGTCGACCGAACCTGACTGGACACGGCCGCAGTACCATCAGTTCGACGGCGATCCTGACCTGACCAACGATGCCAAACCGGTTGTCCAGGCCACCGTCCAGCGTGAATTGGAATTCATCGACCGGCACTTTGACTTGACGCCCCAACAGCGTCTGGCGATCGCGGCACGAGGCGTGACCGTGACCAGCAAAGTATCGGATTGGGTCATGAAGTCGGACGGGGAATTTGAATCCACGGCGATGCCACCGGTGCTGTCGATCCTTCACCATTGGATTCAACCAGCACTCAGCGAAACGCTGTCGGCCCAACAGTTGGAACGCTGGGAAGTCATCCTGCGCAAACGCCAAGATCGGTGGCGTGGTGCCAATGCCGCCGTCATGGTGGATGCTATTGATTGTGTGATTCCGTTGCGTGTCGACCAGCTTGAACCATTGCACCAAGTCTTCATCGACTACGAAAAGGGCAATGGCGATCGTCACGACGGCGTATTGCTGTCGCCGTCATATGGAGAAGACGCTCCTTTGGCCCGAACCAATACGGTGCGGCGTCTGTTGGATTCACGCCAGCGTCAGCTATTGGATCGCCGGCCGCCAACGGATTTTTCAAACGGCCAGCGTTTTGCCGCGGGGCTTGATTGCGCCATCACCGATGCGTCGCCCCTAGTCAGTGCCGATATTGAACAACTTTGGCAGTCCGCAATCGAATTCCAACGCGCCAAACGTATTGAAAGTTCGCAGGATGAGGTTCAGCCCGCCGCAGCCACCTCCGAAATCGAACTCTCGGACGATTCCGCAGACGTCGTGGTGATCGAAAACGCCGTCGAAATGGCAGTCGTCGAGGAACCGGAAGTCCAACTGGAAAGGGTTGCGGACGTCGAAGTGGAAGTGGTGATCGACGCAGCAGACGCGGTTGTCTTCGCGGAAGATTTTCTTTCGTTCACTCCAACCGAGGTGAATCCAGATGCGCTGGACCAGCTTCTGATCAACAACGTCAATCGCATGTCCGATGTGAAAGACCTTTTGAAGAAGCGTTTGGAAGCCAAATTGGAGGTCGTCGTCGCTGCGACCGACCTTCCCGTGCCTCATCAGGAAAAATTGCGTTTGGCCGGAATGGCCGACATCCAAAGTTTGCTGAATGACTATGCCCGGTTCAAACGTCGCCTTCGCGGTCCCAACGCCAAAATCACCACGCATGCCGAAGCCCGCGATCAGACGATGGAATACCGCAATCGAATCGGGCAGGGGCTCCACGGGAAAGGTTCCACATTTCAAAAACTGTGGCGGTCAGTGCCCACTGAGTATCGAACACGATGGGCGGCTTCCCAGCGGCAACGAGCGATGATCAAACATCAATTCGCCTGCGATGTTTGGCTGGCCAACTTCAGTTATCGAATCGCATTGACCGACCGCCAGCACCAACAGCTGTTGAAACACCTGCGCAAACTCGACTTGCCGGACGCGACCGATCAGACGCTGGCACAACGGCTTCGCCACCTGAGCCAGGCGGTCGCATCGATGGACACCCAGCCGCTGAAGGACATGTTCAACGATTCGGACCTTGAAAGAATGGTCGCCCACGCCGAGTCCAATCATCCCTAACCCAACCGCATTGAGTTTGAACGCCCGAATGGTCAATTCCAAAACGTTTCGATCCTGCGTCTCCGGCATTGCCTGCTGCATGCTGCTTTTTGGGACCACGCACTGTGGTGCACAAGTGCTGGAGATTCGCACCGGCGAAGCGGTGCCGCGCGAAGTTCGTGAGATGTACGACGCGGGATTACAGCACCTGATCGATTCTCAAGACCAACAGGGCAGTTGGAACAGCAGTTATCGCGGGGCCGGTGTCGACGGCATGGCGGTCATGTGTTTCTTGGCGTCGGGGGAAGACCCAAACTTCGGTGCCTATGCGGCCCCCATGCGCAAGACTTTGCGAAACATGTTGCGTCAACAAAGCCGGCGAACGGGTTTCTTTGGCGGCAGCATGTATCACCACGGCTTTGCGATGCTGGCGGTTGCCGAAGCCTACGGGACAGTTGACGACCGAAATTTGTGGCCGGGGGAATCCGAATCCGAGCAGATCACCTTGGCCGAATCGCTGGAACTGGCAGTACGTTGCGCCGTCACGTCACAAAAGAAAAACAGCTATGGCGCATGGCGATACAACCCAAGCGGAAACGATGCGGACACCTCCGTTTCGGGCAGTGTCTTGGTGGGACTGTTGGCCGCACGCAACGCCGGCATCGAAGTCCCCGACGAAGCCATTGATCGTGCCATCAAGTACTTCGTCAGCATGACATCACCCTCCGGCCAAGTCGCCTATGCCGGCGGCATGGGTGGCTTTGACGAATCCATGGCACGCATTTCCATCGCAGCCTTGGTCTATGCGGTCGCCCGTCGCAAAGATTTGCCGCAATACAAACAAACGCTGGAATACCTCAAGAGCCGGTTGGTCAGTGGCGGACGTGCGGGTTTGGGCTCGGTCGAATACCAGAATTACTACCAGGCTCAGGCGTTGTTCCAAGGCGACGAAGAAAGTTGGAAGAAGTGGAACCAAAAGCTGATCGACACTTTGAAAACTCGCCAACAACCCGATGGAAGCTTTGACGGCAGTTACGGAAAGTCGGTCAGCACTTGTCTGTCCTTGTTGGCCTTGGCGTTGAATTACCGCTTTCTGCCGATTTACGAACGTTAGAGCCAATCGCCATTCACCTTGATCAATCTTCCCCGACCACCGGCAAGAATCCAGGATTCAATTTGGCCGGCCCCCGATATCGCATGACCAGATTCAACTGCTACCGAACCCACTTGCTGACCGCGTTGGCGATCGCGGTCTCGTTGTCGTCATCCCATCTCGGCCTGTTGCTCGCCGATGGAATCTTGACGCTATCGGATTACCAAACGGTCGTCGGCCAGGTTTCCGACGCACCGACGCCAGCGACAGACGATCCCATCTTGGCTTGGCAGGGCGCCGGTTTTAGCGATCCCTTCGTGTTTCCAATTGATCACGTCAAGAAATTGGAATTTCAAGACGCCAATGAAATCAACCAGCAACAGGCCACATTTGCCGTGGAGCTGTACCAGGGCGATTTGTTGACCTGCGACTTGCTTTCGATCGACGCGAACCGATTGGTGCTGAAAGAACCGGATTTGGGCACACTGCAGATCCCACTGGATGCAGTGCACCGTCTGTATCGTGTCGCCGACAATCCGACGCTGGTGTTTGCACACTTGGCCGGACTGCAAGATTGGTCGGGCAACCACTGGAACAACGAAGGCTGGTTCGAAGAAGGCATCGCATTGGGGTCCGACCGCCCCGACGCGGTTTTGATGGGCGACTTGGGAGTGCCGAATCGTGCCATCATTGAACTGGAGCTATCGTGGAAAGGTGCCCCCAATTTTCACGTCTCGCTCGGCTGTGACCCCACGCAATCACCTGAAGTTTCCTCCGGCTGGGCGATCACCAGCATCGGACGCACGCTGGCGGTCTTTCGCGAACGGCAACACTCCGCCGACTTGGACATTCTGACCACGCTGGAAGACGATTCGTCGATTCGTTTGATCGCTTTTTTAGACCAGGACGCTGACACGATCGCCGTCTATCATTCCGATGGATCGCTGGCCGGTCAGCTTGCTGCGGAACCGAAAGACGATGACGAGGCCGAACCGTCCGACGATTTGCCGCGAGTCCGCATCGCAAACGGTACCGGCATTTCCGTCACCAATCGCGAAGGCACGACCTATCTGCGACGGTTGCGGGTGGCGAAATGGATCGGCGACGCCGGACCACAGTCCGATACAGACGACGCGGTGGTCAGCGTCGTGACGATTGATGGCAAGGTCGTGACGGGCCGAACCGCGGAATTGACATCGGATGGTGAAGGTTTGGTCATGGCTGCGGATCAGCAGCAAGAAACCATCGCGATGAAGCAGATCGCCGGAATCAATTTCCCGCGACCAGCCGATATCGAATCTGCTGACGATGCGATTCAACAAAAAGACATTGCCACTCTTTTACTTGGCGACGGCGGACGCTTGCTGGGCCGCGTCCAGAAAGTCACACCAACGCATATCCAGATTCGCCATGCCGCGACTGGTCACGTCGGAAAGCTGCCCCGACGGCGCGTGCGTCTGATCCATTGGCGTGAACACCGGTGGCAGACGATTGAGGATGATTTGTCGGTTTTGCAACAGGGTGACCACCGAACCTTGGGGCGAATGACCACCGCGGTCGAAGACGCCGCTGGCGGGGATGATGGGGAACGCGGCAGCGGCTTGCCCTCCCTGGCATGGCAGCCACGCGGCAGCCAGACCGCCGCAAGCTTCACCCCGTCGGTCAGCGGTGTGATTCGCAAGCCATCAGCATCGGCGACGACTGCACAAGCGAACTCGGCGACAGCGGATCGATCGGGACGGTCGCAAATCGACGATGTCAGAAAACGCCTAGCGGAACTTCGGGAAAACAAATCGCCTGATCCACCCGTCGCCAACACGAAGAAGTCATCCGATCAAACCACCAAGGATGCCCCGCCGAGCGGACCTGCGAAGGATGCGTTTGCGCATCACGTGTATTTGGTGTCAGGAGACCATTTCAGCTGTGACGTTTTGGGCGTGGCCAAGGATGGTCTGCAGATCCGCTCCGCCGAAAGTGGCGTGTCGACTTTGCCCGACGGCCAGATCAAGGCCGTGCAGTTCGACTTGAAAACGAAAATCCCAAATCTGGAACAAGCCAAACGCAAACGATTGTTGACGCTGCCACGGTCTCAGCACGACGCGCCGCCGACGCATTTGCTGATCGCGGCCAACGGCGACATGATGCGATGTCAAATGGTTTCGATCGACGAAAAAGCTGTCACGGTCACGGCGCGGATGCAGGAGTTGGCCGTTCCCCGAAACCGAGTCACACAAATCATCTGGTTGCACCCCGAAGACTTGTCGGCGGCAAAGGAGAATAAGGATTCACAAACTCGGTCCGATTCCCCGGATGATCTGAATCCTGAGACTCGGTTTGACGATCACATCCAAGCAGTGTTTCGCAACGGAAATGACCGGCTGACCTTTGTACCCGCGGCACTGGACGACCAAACATTGTACGGTCGGCACGGCGTTTTCGGCGATTGCCAGGTTGACCTGCATCAGCTGGACCGGTTGATTCTGGGACGCGCCATCGGGCAAGCCTCTGGTCCCGCCGCCTATGGATCCTGGGCCATGAAGCTTGCGAAAGAACCGGTTGTCGCCGCCGCGATGCGTGGCGAAATGACGGTGCCGCCGCACCCATTGAACGGTCAAAAAGCCCCTGAGATTAATCTGCCTTTGGTCGAAGGCGGTCGATTCAGGTTATCAGAATATCGGGGCGAAATCGTTTTGGTCGACTTTTGGGCATCCTGGTGCGCCCCATGCATACAGACAATGCCAATGGTTGATGAAGTGGCCGCACAGTACGAATCGGAACAGGTGCGTTTGATGACGATCAACATCAGCGACGCCGACGCACAGATCCGAAGCAGCCTGCGACGCATGAACATTCAACCGGAAGTTGCGATGGACATTGATGGCGTTGCGGCGGAACGATACCAAGCCGATGCGATTCCCCAATTGGTGGTGATCGACCGACAAGGCGACGTCGCCGGCGTGTTCGTGGGTGGCGGCGATTTCATGATTGCGCGGCTAAAAGCGTTGCTTGATTCCATGACTGCGCCCGAATCCAATGTCGACTAGGCACTGTTCTTCAATGTGCCATTTCGTGGATTTTTCTATCGACATCGATGCAACGTCATCAAAGCAAACGCGGTGCCGTACGGACGATGGTAGTCGTACAGCGGGTAATCCCACCACGAACCATTCTTTTCCTGTCGGTCCAACATCAGCTTTGCCAAATATGGGGCAAAACGCTTTTGCTGTTCAGACGGCAAATGCTGTAAAGCAAATGCACCGTAGTAGTGACCGAAGTAATAGAAGTATCCCGCGACCTGCATCCACGACTCATGAGGGATCGGACGTTTTCGCCCGATGTCCAGCCATCCATTGCGCAAGTACAGCCGCGTCAGCCATTTCGACAAAACGTCATCGGTGACCTCCGGCTGATTCCACATGCGTAGCGCCACGTTGCAGCACTGGCTTCTTCCAAGACTCCCACCAGGACGATTGATCTCACGAGCCGGACGGTCTTTCAGATATTCGCCGTACAGATACGAGAAATCCGGTTTTTGCTGACGCTGTAGCGCGGCGATCGCGCGATCCACCATTCGGTCTGGTGGCTTGACGCCGATTTCGTTTGCTTCGGCCAGAGCGACCAAAATCGCACCATTGACGAAACTAATCGAATCCGACGTCGGCTGATTCGCTTGGTAACGAAAGTCGTAGTACCCCCATCCACCGTCAACCGATTCGTACCTTTGCAAACGCTCGAATTGCTCTTTCAGCAACTTCACGATCCGTTCTTGCTTATCCGCATCTCCATCGTGCCGCTGGTGCAATCGCACCAGGGCCTGGATCGCATAGCAGTGTCCCCAAACGTTGTAAATCGCATCGCCGGTCGCCCGACGCAGATGCGAAATGTGCTGGTATAGCCATTGCTCGGCTTTGTCGATCGTCGCCTGGGCCGCCGTGTCATCCTCAGTTGCCGTTTCCAGTAACGCGCTGATGCACAGCGATGTCGTCCCGGCGCGAAACGCGTGATGGGCGCCCGGGACGGGGGCAAAGATGTTCAATGCTTTAGTTTTTGTCGCCGAGCCCCAAGAACCGTTCGGGTTCTGGTCTTCGATCAGAAAGGCGATCCCGCGGGCAATCGACGCATCCAACTGATCCTGATCGATCGGGTCAATACTCGGCAGCGACTGTGGGTCGGTCGCCGGAATGATTTCTTGCGCCGACGCACCGGTGGCGATGAAGCCCATCAACTGCACCGCACAGCCCAGCGTCACGCAGGCAAGCGAAAGTCTCATTCGTCGTCCTGCACTTGCCGTTCGATTTCGACTTCGCAAGCCATCGTCGGACGAACACCGGAAACCTTCTTCATTGGTACGGAGATCACGCAGTCGAATTTCCCGGGAACGTAAGGCACATCGGCAACCTCACGCACCTTTGCGGTGAAACTGACGTCCGGCATCGCTTTAGCGGTCAACACCACCGGCTTACCAGGCTGTATCAATGCCCGGTGCTGTTCGGGAATATCCACACGAACCTGAAGCTTGGCCGGATCGACGATGGTCGCAATCACCGTTCGATTCGCCAGCTTGCTGCCGGGCGACCACGAAACCGGTTTGTCGGACAGCTTGCCCCGATTGAGCTTGCCGTGCAAAACGATTCCTTCGTGCGGTGCCTTCAGAACCACGTCCTTGCGTTCTTCACGCATCTGTTCAAAGTCACGCAGCGTCTCTTCGACGTCCTCTCGCTTTCTTTCCATCTCCAACTCGCGTTTGCGTTTGGCGATGTCAAGTTCGTGCATCGCCTTGTCGTACCGCATCAGCGCACGGTCTAGAGCTTCTTCTTGGCTGGCCTCTCGGCGTGGGATCAACACATCCAATGCACGTTGGATGCGGATCTTGGAGCCTGTCAGACGGTGCATCGCCGATTCGTAAGTGAACTGGGCGCGACGCAAGACAATCTCCTCAGATTCTTCGGTTAGATCATCTTCTTCATACATCTGTGTTAGCTGGTCGAGTTCTTCTTTTGCGCTCTCGACGGAAAACTCCGCTGATTTTAGATCCTGTTTCGCGTCGGCAATCTCGCGTTCCAACTGTGTCTTGATGAAGTGGTCGTAGTCGCTGCGGGCATCGTCTCGCGCTCGCTTGGCCGCGTCACGATCAAGCTCTTGCGACTCAAGAAATTGTTCGTACGCAAACTCATCAGCTTCCATTTGCAGTTCGGCAAGTCGATATTCCGTTTCGGCTTTTTCTAGTTTTTCGTCCAACCCATCGGTATCGAACCAGATGACGGGGGCCCCCGCTTTGACGGTCGTTCCATGCGGCAAAATCCGCAGAAGCTTAAATTCCGTCAGTTGCTCATTGTCGATCATCAACTCCGACTGACGAACCGCCTGAAAAATCCCGTCCAGTTTGATCGGCGGTGACGCCTTGGCGACGGTCTCCGGGTCTGCCTTTTTATCAGATTGTTTTTCTTGTTCCGCCGGCGAATCTGCAAGCAGCGGAAATGCGGTTACCAACAACCACATGAATGAGAATGATCGGAATTTCATGGTGCGTAGCCGTCGATGGATCGAAAGAGTCAGGCGACCGATTCCAACCATGATCGCAAGCGATGGAACCGAAGTCCAGCAACTGCGACGAAAGTGGCATCTTTCACCGACACACTCTGTATCTCACTCGGTCGACGTTGGCTGACTTTGAAGCCCCATGCTATTGACCGTGATCACTTGATACCGCCCAGGCGTTCCGCTGGGATCCAAGAACTTCATCTCGGGAGCGTCAAACGCAGGCGTGTCGTGATAGGTGTTTCCTTGAAACAAAGGGCGTCCGAATTGACTTTTTGATTCTTCAGGCACGCGGCCGATTCGATGGCCGTCCTTCAAGATCACAAACGCCGCGATTCCCGATTCCAAGTCCGCTTCGGCGTGCCACCGCACTTGGTTACCTTCGGCCGAAACCAATGTGGGCCGCGGCGGCGGGGTGGTGTCGGCAACTTCACCCGCGCGAATGAACTCAGCCCATTTCAATGCCAAGGCTTCATTGGGCAGCCAATTCGCGGTCGTAGGATTCGGAGGATTGATGGGTGAAAGCTGAGTCACGTCTTGATAATTCTCGTGCAACGGAACCAAGACTCCGCCGTTCAGGTCAACCGGTTTCAAATCAGCCGTCCCCGGTGTTCCCGGCAAACGCATTGCCAAACAGGCATCGAAAAACGGGATCGCCAGATAGCGTGAATCTCGTGTTTCGTGTCCGGACTTGGGATCGGGTGCGAACGCGATCGGTGCACCGCGTTGCCGATAGTCTTTGACCATCTGGTAGCAGCCGCTATACGCAGATTTGAACCGCTGGTGATCACGCTCCTTGAAGCCCGGATTGGCGACCATGGGGATCCCCATCGCGGCGTCCGGAATTGTTGGAGCTTCAATTTCACCGGACACCCAACGACTGTGGGCCGTTCCCGATTGGAACCAGATCGCAACGATCCGCTGTGGATATTCCATCTGCATCAGACTGGCCCAGAAACCCCCACCGGAATGTCCCCACAAACACCAGGGAACGCGGGCCAGTTCGGGGTGCATTGACTGTTCGGCAAGTTGTTCGAGTGAAGTGACGAAAACTTCGCCAGACCCCTGACGCGGATCACACCACAATCGGCAATTCTGATCTTGGCTTTGGTGGTAACGTGGACTGAGCAACGCGCAATCCCATTCGCGTGCCAAGGCTTGCCAGTGCAAATCCTTCGCCGCCGTTTCCCCGCTTCGGCAAGCCCCTTCGCCACAACCGTGCTGATGGACAATGATGCCGCGCAACGTCACAGCGTCATCGGGAATCCATAGATTAAAAGTGACACCGATTTGCAACTGCGATCCGTTGGCTGATGGGGGCACGTGGACCGAAAAGGAATCTGCGAACAGCGGTGTAACGCAAAAAATCGCAAGCGAACAACCAAGCAACCGTATCGTCGGCATCATGTCAGTGGGCGGGAAAAAGGTGGGGCGACGTGGGGGAAGGCGAGTGCGATTAGAATACACGCACCAACGTTCCGACGTTGGATTCCCCGCACCGAGAACGGATGACTGATGAAGAACTTTCCCTTGCTGATTGCCGCCACACCCATTCACGCCGCGCTGCTTCCCGCCGCCCTGTTTCTTTGTGCCGTACTGGTTGCCACGCCGGTCGCCAAGGCGCAGGGCACGGACGATCGTCCCAACATCGCCGTCGTCCTGTGTGATGACCTCGGCTACGGCGACCTTGAGTGCTACGGCCATCCGATCATCAAGACGCCAAACCTGAACGCGTTGGCCGATGGGGGCATTCGCTTTACCGACTTCTATTCGGCAGCCCCGGTTTGTTCACCCTCGCGTGTCGGATTGCTGACCGGTCGCAGCCCCAACCGTGCGGGCGTTTTTGATTGGATACCACCATCCCAAAAACCTCGTCCCGACGCTCGCGAGCAGGTTCACATGCGAAAGGGAGAGGTGACGATTCCCGCTCTGTTGAAACAAGCGGGATATGCGACGTGCATGGCGGGCAAATGGCACTGCAATGGCAAGTTCAATCATCCGTCACAGGCTCAACCCGGCGACTTTGGATTTGACCATTGGCTTGGCACTCAAAACAACGCCTCGCCGTCACACCAGCAACCGGTCAACTTTGTTCGCAACGGCCAGCCGGTCGGCAAAATCGACGAATTCAGTTGCCAGTATGTCGTCACCGAAGCACTTCATTGGCTGCAAGACACCGCGGACAACGACCAACCGTTTTTTCTGTACCTGCCGTTTCATGAGCCACACGAACCAGTTGCATCTCCGCCGGAGTTGGTGCAACAGTACTTGCCAATGGCGAAGAACGAAGACCAGGCACAGTATTTTGCCAATGTCGCCAACGTCGATGCCGCCGTCGGGCGTTTGGTAAAGGGATTGGAAGAACTGGGCCAGCGTGACAATACGTTGATCATCTTTACCTCCGACAACGGCCCCGAAACACTCAAACGGTATCAACGTGCGAAACGTTCCTATGGAACCCCCGGACCGCTGCGGGGAATGAAATTACACACCACGGATGCAGGATTTCGAGTCGCGGGAATCATGAATTGGCCGGCTAAGATTGCCGCGGGACAAATCGTTTCCCAGCCCGTCTCGTCACTGGACTTCCTACCGACGTTTTGCTTGTTGGCCGGCAATGAACCGCCGCAAGACATCTCGCTTGATGGAACCGATTTCCGCCCGGCGCTCGGTGGGAACCAGATCAATCGCATGAAACCACTGGTTTGGTGCTATTACAACGCGACCAACGAAAGTCGCGTAGCGATGCGATCGGGAAACTACAAAGTGCTGGCCAAGTTGAACGGTGGACAATTACCGCAGATGCAAAACATCACGCAGAAAACTTATCCTGCGGTTCGTGATGCGGAACTGACCGATATCGAGATTTATGATGTGACCACCGACATCGGCGAATCCGATAACTTGGCTGGCCAAGACGAAACGCTGACTCGGACCATGAGTCAACAGATTCGATCTGAATACAAAGCACTGGTTGAAGATTCCCACGTGTGGCCCGTTGCCCGGCAATAGCACAGGGGAACGGCTGGCCCACGTTCGCCACGCCGTCGATCAGTCCAGTTTACCCGAAAGCAGTTCGTCCGCTTTCGCTTCGGCGATTTGCATGACTTCTGCAATGGTGACCGCTTGCCCGTTGCGTTGTTTGCTTTCGGCGGCTGCTTGCATGAACGCGTACAACTGGATCGTTTCGGCCGGATCGATTGGCGGCTTTCGCGTGTAGAAAAAATTGGCGATCTGTAGCACCAGCGGCTTGTATCCAGCATACGGGCCGATCGGCTCGATCGCGTCGGTTCCGAAAGCCGTTCCGCCATAGCTTTTCGTGCCTTCACGCATGCCGTGGAACGTTCCGATCCGTGCTCCATCCCATATTCCCACGGCCAACTCACGACTATCGGTGGAGGTGTGACTGACCGACTGGCATCCCGTTCCCATGCACGTGAACAGTGTTTCAACGCCGTGGATCCCGTACCAAAACAGATCCGTGTGTGATGGTTCTATCGACGCCGGGCTGTAGGCGTTGCATCCCAGCACCCTGCCGATTTTTCCGCCACGGATCGCTTGGACCCCATCGCTATAACGCAACGATGAACTGGAAAACATCGGCACGCCGTAATGCTGCGCGGCACGATAGATCGCGACGACTTCGGTCAGATTCGATGCAACCGGCTTGTCAATAAAAACCGGCTTTCCGGCTTTGAACACCTCAACGGCCTGAGCAAGGTGAGGCTTTCCGTCGTTGGTTTCTAACAACACACAATCGACCTGCCCGAGCAGTTCCGGGATCGAATCAACCACGTTGACGCCCAGTTCCTGCACCGCTTCGGTGTACTTTGGGATGCGGCTGTAGCTGGACTCGATTGTACGGCTGCCGTACGGGTAGGCCGCCACCACGCGACAGCCCTTCATGTCGGGGTTTGCCGGAACCGCATTGAACTCTCGAGTGAACGCGGGCACATGGGATGTATCCAAGCCGATGATTCCGACGCGAATGATGTTGCCTGTTGGATTGGCATCGCTTTCTTGGCAAGTCGCAGGCGATCCCAGGAACCCGGACCAGCAACAGAACAAAGCGATGATCAACGGTGCAAGTTGTTTTTGTTCCGGCATCAGACTTTCGGCTCCCAACCCTTTGCGTATTCGCGTGACCAATAGGATTCTGCTTCGGCATTCTGGACAAGATGCCCATTGCTTCCATTGGTCTTCAGCGTACCGCTGGTCCGGTAGGCGATGTTGCCCAGGTGACAAAGCAGTGTGCTCTTGTGGGCCCCTTCGATATCCGAGTTGGTTCGGCGATGCTCGCGAACGCCCATCAAGAAGTCTTCAAAGTGGCCTTGGTCACCGGCGGCACCGGCCCCCGTGGCAACCTCCTGTCCTTTCATGTCGTATTGCACATACCCACCACCACGAATCACGATCGAGCCTTCGGTGCCATGCAGACTGATCCCAAATTGGGAATCATGCGGCCCGAGTGGTGACCACGATAAACCTTCCCAAGTGATCGATTTCTGATCTGGGAAATCGTAAGTCACCATCATCGTGTCGGGCGTTTCTTGGTCATCATCGTGGCGATACTTCCCACCACCGGCGGTCACCTGAATCGGATAGTCGACCTGCAATCCCCAACGCGCAACATCCATGGCATGCACTTGCGGTAAGGAAATGAATCGCCGGAGTGCAATGCAGGTCAGCCTGAGGTGAAGCCAACCGTCTTTCCCAGCTCACCCGTTCCTGGCGACAAGAATGCACCACGTTGGTCATCAGTTCCAATCTGGTACGGCTAGCGGGATGCCCAGCGAAATCCATTGCAACATGATTAGACCGCGACCGTGTTGCGTGGAGAATTCCAGTCCGAGAACGACGCCGTTTCGCCACAGCTACACTGAATCGCACCGCGTCACGGTGATGCCGCGACCGTCGCTGGAGGCCGGTGGTGCCGTCTTCGTCAGCCAGACAGTCGCTTGTAAGACTTCACCAACAAATCGGCGGCGTGGCGGATTTCATCTTTCGTGTTTCCGCGTCCGATGCCGAAGCGAACGCTGCGACGTGCCTGAGATTCGCTGTGTCCGAGTGCAGTCAAGACATGACTGGGCGACGGATCGACGCTGCTGCATGCCGAACCACTGCTAAAAGCCACTTCGGGCGTTGCCGCCATCCAAGCTTCGCCTTCGACATCGGCGACCATCACGTTTAGATTGCCGACCAAACGGCGATCACTATCAAGCGGTGGCCCGTTGATTTTGAGTCCGTCGATCTGCTGTGACAGCGTTTGCCACAGAAGATCACGAAGCTCGCGAACCTCGGATTCGGCCTGCATTTCATCGCAGGCCAGACGCAGGGCGGTCGCCATCGCGATGACCGACGACGGATTCATGGTCCCGCCACGGCGGCCGCGTTGTTGCCCGCCGCCGACCTGGATGGGACGAATTCGGACGCGTCGATTCCCGTTGCCAACGGTCAAAAAACCGACGCCCTTGGGGCCGTAGAACTTATGCGCCGATCCGCTGATCAGATCAACATCGTCCCGTCGTGCATGCACGGCAATGCGGCCGACGGCTTGTGTCGCATCGCTGTGCAGCAACGCACCGTGCTGGTGCACCAAACTTGCGATCGCTTGGATGTCCGCGATGGTACCGATTTCGTTGTTGGCCCACATCACACTGACCAAAGCGGTGTCGCCATCCAGCTCCGATGCAAGCTGTTGTTGATCGACCAAGCCTTGATCGTCAACGCCGACGAAAGTCACGTGGAATCCGTCCGCTTGGATCTCTTTGGCCACGTCCAGCACCGACGGGTGCTCGGTCACCACGGTGATCAGTTTCCGCCGCTGTTGCCTGGGGTGGCACAGCACGCCGCGAATCGCCAGCAGATTGCTTTCGGTGGCGCCGCTGGTGATCACCACATTGTCGGCTGGCACATCCAAGTGGGCGGCCAAATCATTGATCGCCGCCTGCATCGCGTCAGCCGCAACGCGTCCGATTTCATGCGAAGTGCTGTGCGGATTGCCAAAATGCTCCGTCAACCAAGGCAACATCGCTTCGACAACACGTCGATCGCACGGCGTCGTGGCGTGATGGTCAAGGTAGATCATGGGGACAGCGGCAACGCGATGGTTCCGACAGCGGTGTTCAGCCGTAAAGCGCCGTCAGGGTCAACTGGCTCCACGTCTCCAGACGCTCGAACTGATTCCGCAGTTCGTCCAGCGGCACGAAACCGCCTTCGGCTAGATCATCTTCGCGACTCTTGACCGACGGCGATTGCAATACAAACCGGTGAACGATTCCCAAGTGCACTTTGCCGACATCGTTGGAAGGGTCGTACAACAGACCTTCGCGAATGTCTTCGTAAGCCGAATCGATATCGACTTCCTCGTCCAGTTCACGTTGCATCCCGATCAAATAGGGATTGCCGTCACCCTGGGCGTCTTCGGCACTGATGTGTCCGCCGATACCGATACTGCGTTTGGCATGCAGCCGAGCTTCACCGGAACCGCCGCCCCGAGTGTATGCGAAAACATGTATGTTGCCGTCATCGTCGTTGTGCTGCAAAACGACATAGGGAATCAATTGCTTGAACGACGGGTCCGTTTCCATGTCCCCACGACGTCCAAACGTCAGTTGATCGCTTTGCAGTATCGGATCCAAAAAGCGATCAACGTCGCGTTGGAAACCGTCGATCGTGCCGATCGCATCAATGAACGATTCGGGGATGACCAAGATTTGTTCGTCTGCGGACATGCAAGAATGTCAGGGTGTCAAAGGTTTTGATAGGGACCGGTATCAGCCAGGTTGATCACAGCGTGCGATTTGGACCCATGGAAATCGCCGACGTGCCGCTGCATCAAATCAACAGCATTGCATCGCCATAGCTGAAGAAGCGGTACTCGTTTTCGATCGCCTTGTGATAGGCTTCCATGATCAATTCTCGACCGGCAAAGGCGCTGACCAAAACCAACAGGCTGCTTTTGGGCAGGTGAAAGTTGGTCATCAACGCATCCACCGCGGCGAATTGGTAGGGCGGCTTGATGAACAAGCCGGTGGTTCCCGTCCACGGTCGCAGCACGCCATCATGGTGCGCCGCAGCACTTTCCAAAACACGAACCGATGTGGTGCCCACCGCGATTCGTCGGCCGCCCCCGGATTTCCGGTCATTGATGGTGGTGCAGTTGGCGTCGTCCAAACGTCCCCATTCCTCGTGCATCTGGTGCTGGTCCAGCCGATCGGTGGCGATGGGCCGGAACGTGCCGATGCCGACGTGCAACGTGACCTCGGCGATCGCCGTCTGGCCCTTATGAATTTCTTCCAATAAGCGATCGGTAAAGTGCAGCCCGGCCGTGGGCGCCGCAACGCTGCCCGCATCGCTGGCAAAAACCGTTTGGTAGTTTTGGATATCCGCGTCGACCATTTGGCCGTCGCGAATGTAAGGCGGCAGGGGAACCCGACCGAAGCGTTCCAACCACTGCACGGGTTGATCAAACGAGTCGTCATCCCAATGAGAATCCGGCATTCGGGGCAACGCCAGCAGATGCCCGCCCTCGGTCCGCGCGACGACTTCCAGCAACATGCCGTCGCGACCGTCGCGGTCTTGGATCGTGATCGTTTCGCCGGTTTGCAGCGTGCCCCGTGTCTTGGTCAACACTTCCCAGACACCGGACTGGCTGTCGCACCGTAGAAACAGACCTTGCCATCGTCCGCCGGTACGCGTGCGGTACCCGACCAGCTTGGCCGGCACCACCTTGCTGTTGTTCAGCACCAAGGCGTCTTCGGCCCGCAAATGCTCGCGGATGTCACGGACATGGCTGTGTTCGATCTGCCCCGTTTGGCGATCGACGATCATCAATCGTGAATCGCTGCGGACCTTCAGCGGTTCTTGGGCAATTCGTTCACGGGGCAGGGTGTAATCGTACGCATCGATTTCTTGTTCGACCTGTTCACTCATCAGCCGGTCGCCTCCGGTGGCGCCAACTTCAGGTGTTCGAACGCTTTGGCCGTGGCGATTCGACCACGACGCGTGCGGACGATCAATTCACTGCGAAGCAAGAACGGTTCCACTTCGTCTTCCAACGTATCACTGCTGACATTCATGGTGTGGGCGATCGCTTCCAAACCGGCGGGTCCGCCGACGAAAACGCGGATCAGAGTTTCCAGGTAATTGCGGTCTTGGCGGTCCAGGCCGAGCGGGTCAATTCCGATCATGTCCAGGGCCGCGGTGGTCAATCCGGCGTCGACTTTGCCTTCGGCTTTGCTTTGGGCATAGTCGCGAACCCACAGCAAACGGTTGTTGGCCAATCGGGGAGTGCTGCGGCTGCGCGAGGCAACGATCTTTTCGCTTTGCGGGTCGACGTCTAACCCCAGCTTTTTTGAATTCAGCTGGACGATTTGACATAGGTCCTGTTGGCTGTACCAGCCGAGGTGTTCGCGAATCTGGAACCGATCCCGCAACGGTGCACTTAACATCCCGGCTCGCGTGGTCGCGCCAATCAACGTGAACGGTTTGATTTCGTAGTTCAGCGTCCGCGCGTTCACGCCGTCGCCCAACACGATGTCGATGCGATAGTCTTCCATCGCCGTGTACAGGTACTCTTCGACGCTCTTGGGAATCCGGTGGATCTCATCGATGAACAGCACCGAGCCTTCGGACACGTTGGTCAGATAGGGCAGCAAGTCCTTCGGTGCTTTCAAGCCGGCACCGTTGGCCATCTGGACGGTGGTTTCCATTTCGACCGGAATGACGGTTGCGAAGGTCGTTTTGCCCAATCCGGGCGGTCCGTCGAAAAGGATGTGCCCCAGTGGTTCGCCACGTCGCTGGGCGGCATCGATGGCGATCTTCAGGCGTTCGATCACGTCCCGCTGGCCGACCATTTCGTCCATCCGTCGCGGCCGAAGACGCACGTCTTGGTCGGGTCGATCGGGCATGCCGTCGCCACCAACGCCCGCCGATCCCGGCGGAACATCGGATCCGGGTCCCGATCCGCGCAGGCCGCCGATCGGTTCGGGGTCGTCTTGTTGATAGATCGCTTCGCGTGCCACACCTGCCTCCCTGAATTACCTGCGTATCACTCTAGCGTTTCAGGTCAGATCGACCAACACGCAACCGAGACAGGGGGCACGGCGGACCGTGGACCTTGGCGGCTTTTCCCGCCGGCGAATCCGGACCGATTTAGCCTTGCAGGTGCCGAAGATACGCGGCCAGCTTTTTGGCAAAATCGGCGGTCGATCCGCCCACAATGCGTTCAAAATCAGCGATTCGTTCGTGTCGCTCGTACGTCTTGAACGCGGGTCGGCCGGCAGTGTGATTCAGAATCGACGCGAACTGTTGTGGTTCACGCTCGGCCAGATAAAACATCATTGCCCAAGCGATCGCGTAGGCGTTGCCGATCGACGGTTCGCCGTCAAACAATCGATCGTCGATGACCAGTCGCCTGAGGTCGCGTGCGAACGTGGTGTTGTCAAATCGTCCGTACGTCTTGGTCAGCTGATGCAAACTTTCGCGGTTGATGCGGCTTCGTGCATCACTCCCGGCGCGGACGTTGCCCATCGCGGCGGGTTCGAACAATTGCCCGATGCCTTCGGTGACCCAACGCGGCGTGTCGTTGACCCGACTGTGCACGCCACTGTTGAAACCCGACTGATGGGCAGCCTCATGCCGCACGGTAGCGACGATCATCTGGATGTGACCCGAATCATGCGTCATGACTCGATTGGTATTGTTCGAATAGATGCCCGCGACCCGCGAAACATCTAATCCCAGTCGGGCAAATTCACGATACATCGAACGGCTGTCGGGGAAAACGACGGCCACCATCGGAAAACGCCCGCGGCGCACATGCACCCCGCGTTGGGTCATGTAGCGGACAAAAATCTGATGGGACTTTTCAAACAGGTCGGGCCACTTGCGACCACGGCCTTTGGGCTGCACCACCAGAAAGTGTTTCGTCGCGACGACTTCGAAACCGTCACCGAACTCACGCCGCAATCGGTTGGCCAATTCCGCGCTTCCCAGCGGTTCGTATTCGCCCTTGGTTCGTCCCAAGTACTCTTTGGAATCACGCGGATCCAGTGAATGCAGGGCTCCATCACGACCGATGACCACGGATTCTTTTCCGATCCGAATCAGTTCCAAACCGGTCTGCAGGTGGCCATTCAAGTTGAATCGGATCAGCGCGGGCGGCGTCGCCGACAGCGACATCGCGGGCAATCCCAGCACCAACGTCACGAACAATGAATGCTGCAACACATACCGAAAGCAAACGCTGCCGCGGTTTCGCCGAGCCTGAATGCGTACAGTCGGCGAAGACGGCTGATCGTTCGGTTCGGGCATTTCAAATCGACTCTGGTCGCTGGGTACAGAGGTTCATCACGGTCGTACGGCATCTCCACCAAAAACTTAGGTTAAGATCAAACCCTGCGGCCGCACATGAAAACGTTTCCCACGCCGCGACTTCATCATCGAACCTGATTGAGGCATCAGTCGGATCATGACGGTTTCATCGAATGTCGGGCCGGCGCGTTTTCAACCGGTTGCCGGAATCGGTTGTGTGAATCGCATCGCCGGTCTGCTGGTCATTTTCGCAATGGTCGGGCCCGTGTCGGCCCAGGACGACGCCCCCAATTCGGACACCCTTCGCGACGACGTGCTGGAATGGATCAACGAACTGGACGCCGATGCCGCGGCGACTCGGCAAGCAGCCGAGCGTTCGCTGATCGAAGCCGGCGCGGAAACGCTTTCTTGGTTGCCCGAACCCGATGATCCACGATTGTCGCCCGAAGCGGCGGATCGAATCCGGCGGATCGTGGAGGTCCTGCGAAAACAACAGGCGGCCCGGGAGGTGGCGGACATCCGCATCGACCTGGCGGATGTCAGCAATCTGGGCGAAGCACTGGAGGCGATCAGTCGCGACAGCGGCGTCGAATTCGAATGCAACAGCGACCGAACACAACCGGTGGATCCGGTTGCCACGCCGCTGACGTTCTGGCACGCGATCGATCTGGTTTTGGACCAAGCCGACTTGGACATCAACTTTTACGGCGGTGACCGCGAAACGCTGATGCTGACGCCGCGCGACGAGAAACGCCCTGACCGCGTGGGTGCCGCGGTCTACGCCGGCATCTATCGCATCGAACCGACGTCGGTAACGGCACGTCGGATCTTACGGCAACCCAGCTTGAGCGGACTGAACGTCAGCATGGAAATTGCTTGGGAACCGAGGATCACACCGATCGGTTTGACCATCCCGGTCGACGAGATCGCGGTCACACTGGATTCCGGTCAACGTCTGCAGTCGCAAGCCAGCAGCGAAACGATCGACGTTGCGACGGCCAGCGACATCGCGTTCAGCGAGTTCTATTTGCCGCTGGAATTGCCGGCGGCCAAAGCCAACAAGATCCAACGAATCGGTGGCGTCATCCAAGCCTTGCTTCCGGGTCGACGTAAACGTTTCACCGTTCCCCTGGTCGGCACGCCTGACGCTGTGTCGATCGATGCGATGACCGTCAAGCGATTGGACGTTCGCCCCAACGGACCGCTTCACGAGGTCCGGCTTTCCATCACCATTGAAAACGCTGATCGCGCACTGGAGAGCCACCGCCAATGGCTGATGGACAACGAAATATTTTTGGTCGCCCCGGATGACACGCGTGTCGACCACCTGGGGTTTCAGGTGTTCCGCCAAACTACCGAGGAACTGGGAATCGGATACTTGTTCGACGTCGGTGACGATCCGACCGGTTACCAGCTGAAATATCTGTCGCCGACGGCGGTCATCCGCAACGAAGTGCCGTTCGTCTTGCAGGAAATCCCGTTGCCCTGATGATCGGGCAAAAACGCCCCGGCGATCCGATAATGCCCAAGCCAAGCAAGCGCCCGCGCATAAAAAAACGTCCGAAACGTTGGGGCAAAACGCTTCGAACGCCGTAACAGGTGCAAGCACCTGTCACTGCTTCGAAATATACATTGGAAGCAATGAAGAATCGAGCTTGAGACGGGTTGATAATTGAAGCCCCCCGGTGCCGAAACTCGCGAATCAATCGGCCGGCCGCGGAACTTGGCGGGTCGCAGAGACTGTATCGGGTCCCACTCATCCCCACGGCGGTGCTCCCCGAAAGCGGTGGCCGGGAACGGCGTCCAGGATCAGCGGCCCGATCAGTTGGACAGGATCATCCGGGCGACGTTGATGTAGATCACGATGCCCATGATGTCGACGATCCCGGCGACAAATGGATTGCTCATCAATGCGGGGTCCAATCCCAGCCGCTTGAACACCAGCGGCAACGTCGCCCCACACAGACATCCGGTGATCATCACCGCCAGCAATGTCAGCGGAATGACCAGAGCGTCGGAGGGGCTGGGTGCAATGAAGAAAGCGACGGCGTAACCGATCACCGCAATGAACCCGCCCAGCATCAACGATACGACGCTTTCCCGCATCAGAACGGTGCGCCAATCTCGCAGTTCGATCTCGCCACCGGTCATCGCCGTGATCACCAACGTTGCCGACTGGCTGCCCGAATTTCCGCCGGCACTGATGATCAGCGGTATGAACCAGACCAGCCAAGCGTAGGTTTCCAGTTCCAGTTCATAGTGCCGCAAGGCAAACGCGGTCAGCAGTGCAGCAAAGAACAGGATGGTCAGCCAGATACCGCGTTTCCACGAAAGCGTCACCAAACCGATGCGCAAAAAGTCACGCTCCAGCGGCGTGACCGCAGCGATCCGCTGGGCGTCCTCGGTCAATTCTTCGCGGACGACATCGATCACATCGTCGTGCGTGATGATGCCCAACAACTGGCGTCCCGAATCTAAGACGGGGATCGCCAACAGATTGAAATGTTCAACTTTTTCGGCAACCGATTCCTGGTCTTCGTCGACCATCGCAACGACGACGTCGGTTTCCATCATCTCCCGCAAGGTGCGATGCGGCTGCGCCAGCGATGAAACCAATTGCCGTGTGGAAACGATGCCACGCAGGTGATTGTCATCATCAACGACGTACAAGTAATAGATCGTTTCCAGTTCGCTGGCTTGACGGCTCAGTTCCTCCAACGCCTCGCGCGCGGTCAACCGATCGGCCAGCTTGGCGACCTCCGTCGTCATCAGCGAACCGGCGGTACCTTCGGCATAGGACCGCAATCGCTGAATGTCACGCCGTTCTTCGACCGGCAACAGCGGCAAGATGGTATCGACGTGTTCGTCGTCCAGTTGTTGCAGCAAGTCGACGCGATCGTCGGCGGCCAGTTCTTCGACCAACTCCGCCACTTCGTCGGTCGGCTGTTGGGCCAACATCGACAACTGGCGCTCTTCGTCGAAGTAGCCAAAGATTTCAGACCTTCGCTCGGGCTGGGCGAACTGCAACACCTGCCAGACTTCGGCGTCGCTCAGCCCCTCCATGAACTCGGCCGTTCGACCAGCGTTCAGGGTGGTGCAGAACTCCTCCAGTTCCGCCCGATTGTTGTCGGCGAGCATTTCGCGCAATTCGGGCAGGAACAGAGTGTTCGTCATGATCAGTTGCTGACTCGTTCGACGTATTCGCCGGTGCGGGTATCGACCTTGATGACGTTTCCGATCTTGATGAAGCCGGGCACGATGAATTCGGCGTCGGTTTCAACCTTCGCGGGCTTGGTGACGTTGGTGGCGGTGTCGCCCTTGGCACCCGGGGCACAGTCGACGACTTCCAGTTCGACCTGCAATGGTGCTTCGACGATAATCGCGTTGCCGTTGTACAACGTCATCGTGCACTTCATGCCGTCCTTCAGGTATTTCCAAATATCGCCCGCCACGTCTTCGGCGACTTCGTATTGTTCGAAGGTCTGGCCGTCCATGAAGACATAGTCCTGGCCCTGGCGATACAGAAAACTGACCTCGGTGGTTTCGACGTCGGCGGATTCCAGACTGTCCCCACCTTTGTACGTCCGTTCCAACGTGGTGCCCCGGATCAGATTCTTCATCTTGCACTTGTACAGTGCGTTGCCCTTACCAGGCTTGACGAAGTTCATTTCGATCATCAGATAGGGTTCGCCGTCGATCTGGACTTTCAGACCTTTGCGGAAGTCACTTGTGTTATAGGTCGCCACGTCTTCATCCCAGCCGTCCGGCCAGGCTCCGCTTTCGAGATACAAACTGGATTCGAGAAATGAACAAGGACTCCGCCGGAATCGGTCGGCCCGAACCGGCGTTACATCAGGGAATCCCTCAAAGGTCGCGAAGTTTAGCGGCCGATCGCCGTTTTGTCGCGGGCGGGTCCCGCCGACGTCCGCAGGCCCACCCCCCGGCGCAGGATTGGCGTCAATCGATGAAAGCGGCGATCCGCGACTCCGCCACCCTGTTGGAACACCTGGGGCTGGCGGGGCAGGTCCCGCTGTGCCGCGACGAAGCGTTTCCCACGTTCGTGCCGCCCGAATTTTTAGCCCGCATCCGGCCCGGCGATCCCGACGACCCGCTGTTGCGACAGGTCCTGGCGGTCGCCGATGAAGAACAGACGGTCGCCGGATTCGCCGCCGATCCGGTCGGCGACTTGGAAGCAACCGCCTGCCAGGGTTTGCTGCAGAAATACGACGGCCGCGCCCTGATGATCACGACCGCGGCGTGCGGGATTCATTGTCGTTATTGCTTTCGACGCGAATTCCCCTACGGCGATATGTCGGGCGTGGGGACCCACTGGAATGATGCGATCGATTTCCTAAGCCAACGCAAAGACATCGACGAAGTCTTGCTGAGCGGTGGTGATCCACTGACGCTGACCGATGACGTGCTGGGCGGATTGCTGGATCGTTTGAACCAGATCGAACACGTCCGCCGCATCCGTCTGCACAGCCGAATGCCGATCGTCATCCCCAGCCGTGTCACGCCGGAACTGGTGTCGATGCTGCGTGAAAGTCGCGCCACCAGTTGGATGGTCGTCCACTGTAACCATGCGTCGGAAATCGACGGCGACGTCGAAGCGTCAATCGCGGCGTTGGTCGATGGTGGAATCCCCGTATTGAACCAAGCCGTCTTGCTGCGTGGGGTCAACGACGACGTGGCCACCCTTGAAACCCTCTGTCGGCGCATGATCGATTTGCGCGTCCAGCCGTATTACCTGCACCAACTGGACCGCGTGCGTGGCGCGGCCCATTTCGAAGTTTCGCCCGATCGTGGGCAGGCGATCGTGAAGGAATTGCGAAAGCGACTGCCGGGTTACGCGGTGCCGACATACGTCCAAGAACAATGCGGCGCGGCGTCCAAGACCCCGATCGCCGACACCTAGGCCGACACCATTTGATGGATCCTGTCGTGTTCGAACCCGGCGTTCTCTACGTCGCGCCCATGTGCTAAAGGAAAGCTGCGTGCAATCGATTGGTTGGTTTACTTGTCGGCGACCAGTTGTCCTAGGTGATCTTCGACCATGTCGCCATAAAAGGATTTTTTCCAGTCACGATCCCCCAGTTCGGGAAAACGCGAATCGGCCCCCGCGTCGGCATCCCAGCGAATGATCGTTTCAACCTCCGCATGCTTATTGCCCCCGCTCCAACTCAAAGGCTCCCTGACGTCTACCGAGTGAACCGGAACCCATAACTCTCCCAGCGGTCTCCAAGAAACTTCCACGTGGGAAAACGGAGTCCCAAGCTCTGCGGCCATTTCGGCGGAATCCGTTTGCATAAACTTGACGGTGCGAGAGGTCGGCATGCCGCCAACCTTGGGATCAAACACATAGATCTCTGCGACCCGAACCCCGGTTATTTTGCAACCGGCCTCGAAAACCACTTGAAAACAACCGTTTTGCAACTGCTGTCCTGCGAGGAACTGAAGGTTTGCAAGCCCCATGTCTAGGTTTGACCGCTTGGACCAACGACTCCCCCTCTCGTTGCTGCAAAAGACAGCCTGGATAGGATCCCACCACATCGAAAGATGGACATAACCGGAACGCATCTCCGGGACGAACTCCAGGGTTCCTGTCCATTCGCTCGGCACCGTATGCAACGTACTTAGAAAGGTCGGACGAATACGAATAAACGTCCTGTTCCCATCATTCAACAACTCCTCCCAGATTCCGCTGTGGCGGTCCGCCTTTGAACGCTCATTGAAGTTTGGCATGATCGCGAACAACCGCCTTCCGTCCCTCTGTTGCCAGGCTAAGAGACGCATCACCACTTCGACCTCACGATTCTCATCTTCGCGGATCCAAGCCCTACGTTCGACCGCGACTCGAAACGTCTCTTGGACACCTTCAATGTTAGCGCGAAAGGCTTCGACGAATCTTGCAGACCTAGCCGCTGGATCGACAAGCATTCCCGATTCTTGCGCCACCACTCCTGGCGTGGAGGTCAAGTTGCACGCAAACAAGACCATTCCTAGCCCCAACCACCTGTTCATTTTCCCGAGTCCCTTTTCGAACATTCCAGACAGCCCCGCGTTGGAGTCCTGGACCTCCAACACGAATTGCCAACCGAACAACCTAGGACCTGCATTCGCAAACACAGTAAAAAAACGGATCCACAAATGACCGACGAGCCGTAATCGTAGCCGAGGGTAATACAATCCGTGCCCCATACCCACGCGCGACCAAAATAACGCCAGGTACTTGCCCTGGGATGCGTTGAACCTGTTTTGAAATGTGAACCGTAGACGCTAGGCACTGTTTATCAATTCAACACGAAGGCCAATGAAAACGGTAAACCGACGCGTCAGCGAGGGATTATTGATGAATGAACAATTTCGGCCCCTCACTGACGATTCGGGTTACCGATTGGAAAACAGTGCCTAGTCTCGGGTCTTGACTCTTCAAATGTCGAGGAATGAAGGCCCGCGGCTAGCGCCGTCGGCTCATATGATGCATGACCGACGATTCCAAATCACGGTCCTAGTACCCGTAGTCGTCAATTTCACACCAAGAATCGTTCAACAGGGGGACTCGATAGCCGTCGACCTCCTCAGCGCACGTTTGAACCCAGAAGCCATCGACGAAATTCCCAACACATTCACAACGGTGCAGCCGGCCACAAGTTCGCCAATCAACTTTGTCCGCCACTCCGTACCCGTAATAGTTGCCATCAACGACTTCGACATCTCTCAACTCTTCCCAGGCGTATTCATCAGAGCAATCGTATCCGCTCCCGGGCCCGCATGAGTGACCGCTACACCCAGATTCGTGGTCATTGAGGAGAATGTATACGGGCAGATCAGGAAACAAATCGTAACAGGTCGAAACAGATGTGAGGTCGTAACACTCGGCACTTGGAAGTGAATAGTAGATATCCTCCGAAGACACAGACCGAAACGTGGACAGGACAGCCGCAGCAAACAAGAAACATCGAACGAAAGTCATTAGATTGCCTCTTCTATCGACACTAAAAACGCACAACCATTTTCATTTTTTCAACGGGTTCGTCTTCACCCTGCCAGCGCAGTCGACAATCAAAAGTGGTAGCGTCCGTTGACTCCAAAAGCTCGTAGGGTGGCACGATCCGCACTGCGGCAATGTCAAATTCTCTTACAAATCGATCAATGACCATTTCGAATTGAATCCAGCCCTTGTCTTTGCCTGGATGCTGAGCTTCGCCGAGAAGCGATCGATAACTCTCGATAGAGTCCGCAGCCGGAACACTTAGATACAACATCGGAGGCCGCGCGTCGCGATCCTTGGACACCACGATGTAGCGAGGCCGAAGCCGAACCGCTGCCCGATTGCGAACACGCAACGGATGCTCCAGGTCCTTTCCATAGCCTCGCACGCGAACATAAAACGTCTTTTCCAAATCACCGGCAGGCCAGTCAAGTCCTTGGAACCAAAGCTGAAACTTTGCGGTGTCTCCTGAGACAGACAAACGTTTCGCCATGACATTTGCATCGCCCGACGAAGGGATCTGGACCTCCAGTTTCTTCGGATCAAAATCCCCAAAATTGCCGGTCAGCGTCATCTCGACAGGACGATCCTCTTGTCCAACGTCGATCACGGGGGGATTAATGCGAACAGGGTGCAAGCACTCCCCAATGCAAGTCAAAATACAAGGCAGCGTGTCCGCATCCGAACCTTCACCGGATCCAGCGAAAATGACTTGAATCGGTCGACGAAAACTTCCGTTCTGCGTGGATTTCATCTCGATGTACAACCGCATCGACTGCCCATCGTCGAACACGGCCGGGCGAGGCGCGGCCACCAGACACCCACACGAACTCTTGATACTTCGCGCACGCAACTGTCGGCCTGAACGGTTGACGATTTCGACGAAATACGTTTTGCCAGTCGTTGGCACCCGTCCGAGGTGCAATTGTTTTTCAATGACTCGATCACCGTCCTGGTCGCCAACCACGATCGTACCCACCCCCGTGGCGTCGACGGGTGGACGATACCCATCGTGACGCACCTCCGAGGATTCTTTGCAGATTCCGGTCGTCATTGCAGCGATCAAAAAGACCGGCAAGGTGCCCCAACGCATCGCGAACATTTTTTTCTCCCAGCCGGTACGATTCCGTTTCTTCAAAACCGGCGGGTGATTATAGCCCCCCCCCTCTGCCCACCTGTCAAATTCCGATTGAAGCGGAACGGAATCGCGGGTTCGTGCCCAGTGGAGCGGCGGCGAGGTTCGGGCATTGGCGTACCGATGCCGCGAACCGTTCGCTCCGCTCTTTCGTTTTGGTCCTGCGGTTGGAGGGTGCCGCAAAGCCGGCGCGATCAGGCGGCGGTCTTCAAGAACGAGGCCAATCGATCGGCACGCGAAGGGCTTTGCAACTTGGCAACCGCTTTGGCTTCGATCTGACGGACCCGTTCGCGGGTGACCTTGAAGATGCGACCGCATTCTTCCAGCGTGTAGCTGTAGCCGTCGACCAATCCGTAACGCAAACGGATGATTTCGCGTTCGCGGAACGTCAGCGTTTTCAGCAGTTCGTCGATCTTGCCTCGCAGCATTCCGCTGGCGGCGGTTTGGACGGGATTGCAGTCTTCGCTGGACTCGATGAATTCACCAAAGCTGCTGTCTTCTCCCTCGCCAACCGGTCGATCCAAGCTGACCGGATGTCGCCCGATGTCCATGACGCGACGGACTTCTTCGATCGGCACTTCGGTCGCGGCTGCGATTTCTTCATAGGTCGGTTCGCGACGCAATTCTTGTGTCATGCGTTTTTGCGCCTGACGCAGTTTGCTGAGCACGTCGATCATGTGGACCGGGATGCGAATGGTGCGAGCCTGGTCGGCGATCGCGCGGGTGATCGCTTGACGAATCCACCACGTCGCATAGGTGCTGAACTTGAATCCGCGACGGTATTCATACTTGTCGACCGCACGCATCAAGCCCGTGTTGCCTTCCTGGATCAAGTCCAAGAATGACAGGCCACGGTTGCGATACTTCTTCGCGATCGAGACCACCAGTCGCAGGTTCCCGCTGCTCAATTCACGTTTGGTCGCTTCGTATTCTTCGAAATGGCGGCGAGCCTTGGTGACACGGTTGTGCAAACTGGTGGGGCTTTCCTGGGTGACCAACATCAGTTCGCGAAGTTCTTGGCGAATGTCAGCCGCTTCGTCACGGCTGAGTGCATCGGTGCCCAAGTTGTTCAACCGATCACGCAGAAAATTCATGCGTCGCGAAATCTTTTCCATCTGCCCCAACAGCGGCGTCACGCGTCGGCTGCGCAAGCTGAGTTCTTCGACCAGTTGCAAACACTTGCGGCGACGGCGAATGAAACGCTTGCGAACCTCCGCCTTCAATCGCGGCGACGTGCTGCGACGGACCAGCATGCCGAAATCATCCTTGTTCTGTGCGATCAGCACGTTCAACGTCCGCAGGTTGTGCGGCATGCGTTGGCTGATCTGTTCCTTGGTCAGACATTCGGTCAGCGACACCTTGATGGTCCGGTCGAACGGCAATTCGCCATCGTGAACCTTGTGCAGGACTTCGACGGTCGAACGCAGGGCGTAATCGGATTCCAACAGTGTGCGTCGGAACTGTCGGCGTGTGATTTCGATCTTCTTCGCCAACGAGATTTCTTCTTCGCGGCTGAGCAACGGGATGTTGGCCATTTGGCTCAGGTACATCCGGATCGGATCATCGCTGGTGCGGCTGGTTTCGCCGGCGACGGCCAGGCTGACTTCGGCGTCGCCCATCGCGTCGGCCTCGGCGGCCATGTCGGTCAAACCGGAAACGTTCGGGGCAGGGCAGTTGGCGGCCACCAAGCGTTTCTTTTCGGCGCCTTCGATCAGGCGAATGCCGCGGCGTTCGATCGCCAGAATCAGCCGATTCAGTTTTTCGGGATTAACGTCTTCGTCCGGCAGATACGCGTTGACTTCGTCGTAGGTCAGGTAACCATCCTTGGTTCCCTTTTCGATCAACGCGTTCAGGTCTTGTTCCATCAATTGCATCGGAAAGCTCCGTCTTATCTTCAGCGTCCATCGTGACGCCTGGGTCATGAAAATCGTTCTCACGTTTGCGGCGTTCGGATGACATGACCGGCCGAGGCCGATCAATTTTTGCGGGTGGTCATCCGGCAGCCGACTTTGGTATCCATCCGTCGGTCGTGTGCTGGGCCGTGTTTCTCCTGCGGGGAAAAGCGAAAGCGATTTTGCGATCGAAAAGTTCGTAAAGGTCCGTGTAAATTCGAGCGTCCGAGTCCTTGCGGTGGGCGTGCCAGCCGACACCAACGGAACACCTAGTTTTCTTGCTCGGTCGGGGTTTCGATGCCTTGCCGAAAACGCTCGGCTTCCAACAGTTCTTTCAGCAGAGCCAGTTCCTGGTCGTCATCCAGGGTGGCCGATGCCAAGCGCTCGATCTGGCGTGTTTTTTCAGACTCGAATTCGCGCTCGCGGTATCGCGTGATGATCGCGGTGTAGCGACGGTCGGCATCCTCGGATGATTGGCCGCTGCGTAAGCCGACGCGATGCTGGAGCGTGACGATTTGGTTTTTCAGTTGCTCGTTGTCCACCATCAACAGCAACGAATCGACGTCCAAATCACGGCCAGCCAAATCCAGGTCTTGATAGGCGGACAACAACATCTGTGCCGTGTTGCTGGACAACCAGGACGGGTCGATCGCTTCGACGGCCATGCCGGCCAATTCGGGACACTCGATCAACGCTTCGAACAATTCACGGTCAATTCCGCTGATCGGCGTCAAACGTGCGTTTGGCGTGCCGGCCGATCGTCCGGCGATCACCGCCGGTGCGTAGGGCGATGCCGATTCGTCATCATCATCGGCCATGCTGCTGAGCATCGCGTTGACATCAAGGTCCGCGGCACCGGTCGCCGCCGGACGTGGCGGGGGCGTTGGACGTGATGGACGTTTGGTCGCAAAAGGCTTTCGCGAATTTTGGCTTCGTTCGGACCGCAGCACATCCAAACGTCGCTGAATCCGATCGACGGCGATGCCCGACGCGTCGGACAAGCGGACGATCAACTGTTCGTGACGAATGTCGTCGCCGGACGACTTGGCCATGATGCCCAAGACCGATTCCATTGCGGTGGATGCCGCGTGGGTGTCCTTGCGCCAATCAACGCCTTCGGAAAGCTTGGCCAATTTGTGATCGAACGCGTCGGGCGACTGCTTGACCAATTCGTTGAACGCGTCGGCGCCATTTTGATGGATGAAGTCGGCGGGGTCCGAGCCATCGGGCAGCGTCAGCACACGCAAATCCACGCCCGCACCGACGAACAGCTCCAACACCTGATCGGCGCGACGCTGGCCGGCATCGTCACCGTCCAACACCAAGACGACACGATGGGCGAATCGTTTCAGGATGCGAACATGAGCTTCGCCCAAAGCGGTTCCCAGCACCGCGACGACCGGTTCAATGCCGGCTTGTCGTGCGGCGACCACATCGGTGTAACCTTCCATCACCAGGACTTCGCCGCCGTGACGAATCGCGTCTCGGGCAAGTTGCAATCCGTAAAGCTGTTGCGACTTTCGGAACAGCAAGGTTTCGGGGCCGTTGATGTACTTGGCCGCTTCGCTGTTTTCGCTGCGCTGTGCGATTGCGGGAATGACCCGGCCGCCCATCGAAATCGGACGGTCTTGCAAATCATGGATCGGGAAGATCAGCCGACCACGAAAGCGATCGTAGTGTCCGTTGCCGCTGCCACGTGCGATGGCCACACCGGCGGCTTCGGCGACCGCGCCGCTGAAGTTTTTCTGTTGCAAGTGATCGATCGCAAAGGACCACTGGTCGGGCGCAAAGCCGATCCGAAATCGCCGGCGGCTTTCGTCGCTGATCCCTCGTTGGACCAAGTACTGCCGAGCCAAATCAACTTGGTCGCCCTTGCCGTGTTTCAAATGCTTGTAGTAAGCATCAGCCACCGCGGCGATCGCATCAAACAAGGTCGCACGGTCGTCCGGATCGCCCGGCTTGGTTTTCTTGCCGCGACGGAATTCTTCCATCGCAATACCGGCTTGTTCGGCCAAGGTTCGCAGGGCGGTGGGAAAGTCCACCCCGTCACGTTGCATCACGTAACTGAAAACATCCCCGCCGATGTCACACACCCAACACTTCCAAGACTGGCGTTCGGGGTTGATGGTCAGCGAGGGGCGGCGGTCGTTGTGGAACGGGCAGCGAACGACGAAGTTGCGGCCCTGCGGACGCACTTCGGTGCCTTGGCCGATGACATCCAGGATGTCGACCGCGGCGCGCACTCGTTCTTTCAGGTCGTAGTCCGCCGATGTGGACAAGCGACAATTCTCCCGTGCTAGTGATCGGTCCATCTGTCACCGAAACGGCGAACCGTCCCTCCCGGACGGCAGACGCCGGTCGCCAAAACGTGACCGGCCAATCGTCAGATAATTTTCGATCGTTACGTACATCCCTGTAGCGTGGTTTTGCGGTGTCGCGGGGCCATCCGATCGATGGCCACGGGGTCGCAAAACAAGTTCGCCAAGAGCAGCCAAAGAGTCTGTCGCAACGGCCAACACTGGGTCAAGATCATTTGACTGAAAAACGCGGGTGAAACCGATTTTGGCTAAAGCCTCCGGTTTTCGCCCCAAAAAACGGGAACAGCTGCGTCGATCCGCCCCACGTGGCTCCGTCCGAACTTCCCTTCCTGCGTCGCGACCTTAGCCGACCAGGATTTGGCGGACCAACCTTTCGGGCACCTCCGACGCACCAAAGCCGATTTCCCCCCAGACCGCTGTCGGGCCGAATCGTGCGATCGCCGCCGCGTTGCTGTCCGCCGACGCCGGTCGCTGGTTCTGCGTCTGGCACAGCACGACCCCATCCGGGAAAACCTGTCGCTCGGTCGCCGCGATACAAGTCGCCAACGTCTGGTGGACGCATCCCAGCCGATTGGCCGCGACGACCAGCAACCGGGCATCGGCAAACTGCTGGAACAAGTCGATGTTCATCCACCGGTCACTGATGGGACTGAACAGACCGCCCGCCCCTTCAATCAACACGACATCGAATTCGCCACGAAGCCAAGGGTCCGCCCCCCGCACCAGCATGCCTTCGTCCACCGATCGACCGGCCAGCTTGGCCGATTCCGGCGGCGACAATGCCGCTTCGAAACGTTGCGGACACACTGCGTCCAAATCCAACGGCTTGCCGGCCGCCCGCCATAGCTGGACGGCATCGTCGGCGACCAATTCATTGCCCGACCGATTGCATCCGCTGGCGGCGGGCTTATAAACGCCGACCCGCTTTCCTTGTCCGTTCAATGCAGCAGCCAACAATGCGGTAACGTACGTCTTGCCGACGTCGGTGTCGGTCCCCGCAACGAACCAGACATTCGCACGGGACCGCTGTTCTGTTTCCGAATTCAACCCACCAACCTGTCGATTTAACTACGTGACAAAAAACGTTCGCCTGGCACTGGTCCAGATGCGTGATCAAGGGTCCGCGCTGGCCTGTGTCGATCAAGCCGAAAAGCAGATCCACGCGGCCGCCACCGATGGCGCCAACGTGGTCTGCCTGCAGGAGCTTTTCAATGGCCCCTATCCGTGCCAAAGCGAAGACCACCGACGATTCGACGATGCCGAATCGATTCCCGGCCCGACCGTCGATCGCTTGGCCGGTGTGGCGAAAGAATTGGGGGTCGTGATTGTCGCGCCGATTTTCGAACGTCGCGGCCCCGGGATGTACCACAACAGCGCCGCGGTCTTGGACACCGACGGCAGCATTGCCGGCGTGTACCGAAAGATGCACATCCCCGACGACCCATTGTTTTACGAAAAGTTCTATTTCACTCCCGGCGACGCAGGCGGTTTTCGACCGATCCAAACCAGTGTCGCGCGACTGGGCGTGGCGATTTGTTGGGACCAATGGTTTCCCGAGACCGCGCGACTGCTAAGCCTGGCCGGCGCGGAAATCCTGTTGTACCCGACCGCCATCGGCTGGATTGATCAGGAGAAAGCCGAATTCGGTGCGGCCCAGCGTGACGCTTGGATCACGGTGATGCGGTCCCATGCGATCTGTAACGGCGTGTTCCTGGGTGCCCCCAACCGCATCGGTGTCGAAGGCAAATTGGAATTCTGGGGCAGTTCCTTCGTTGCCTCACCCACCGGCCAATTGCTGGGCCAATTGAGCGACCACGAGGAAGGCATTCTGATTGCCGATTGCCAACTGCCGCAGATCGACGTGGTGCGCACTCACTGGCCTTTCCTGCGTGATCGACGCATCGACGACTATGGCGATCTGACACGACGCTGGATCGATCACCAGGACACGACACCGAAACGATGTGGCTGATCGCGACCGACGAAGCGGGCTATGGTCCCAAACTGGGGCCGCTGGTGATCGTCGCCACGACCTGGAAACTGCCGACGTCCGAGCCTGATTTTGCGAAGGCTTTTGAACACCTTGCAAAACCGGTCCGCTGCGGCGAAGCGACGATTCGCATTGACGATTCCAAAGCGATCTTCCGTCCGGCGTCGCGTAATTCCAAAAACGCCGCGTCGTTGATGCCAGAGATTGAATTGCCCGCGGCTTTGACGCCGTTGCATCTGGTGACCAGTGCAGTAGCCGCGACGCTGGAAGTCTCAGAAAAAAATTCGGCTTGCAGCCGCGAATTCACCGACTGGCTGGACCGCATCAATCCCCAGGACGCGTCCGATCGGGCGCAGACGCCCTGGCTGGATCTGCAAGGCACACCACCGCTGATGTCGCCGGATTCGGTCCGACCGATCCTGGATCATTGGTGCCCCACATCCACGGCAGATGAACACAGCGTCGCCCGCCTGTGCAACGTTCACTGCCGCGTGATCACGGCAGGCCGATTCAACCAGATCTGCGACGACGGCAAGAATAAATCGGACCTGCTAACCCAAGCGTCGCTGGGTCTGGTCCGTGATGCCATCGTCTCAGCCGACTCCAACGGCAAGTTGCCCGCTGACATCCACGTGTTCTGTGACCGACACGGCGGTCGCCGGTACTATGCCGATGCGATCGGACGAACGTTAAGACCAGCAGACCAAAACAACGCAACACACGAATTTGCACCGGAGACGATCGAAATCATCGAAGAAGCTTCGCAAATCAGCCGCTACACGGTCGGTGACGGCGAGCGTGAAATCCGATGGAACTTCACCGTCAAAGGTGACCGCTTTGCACCCGTCGCAATGTCATCGATGATCGCCAAGTACATCCGCGAACGCATGATGGGCGCGATGAATCGCTACTTTGCCGATCGCCATCCGGGCGAAACGCCTTTAAAACCCACCGCGGGTTACCCCCAAGACGCCAAACGATTCCTCGTGGACATTGCCGACCAAATACGACGTGACGAAATCGACATCGACCGTCTGGTTCGGCAACGTTAGGTCCGCGTCCGGCACGCCGACCTATTTGTTGATCACCGAAACGGACTTCCGCAGCCACGGATCCGCCGAAACCTGTGGCGGTTTTCCGCTGGCCGTCTTCAGCGTGCCGATCCGAATGGTTTCCGTCAGACGGTAGGGGAAGGGACGCTTCGCCGGATCGCCTTGCTTGTTCCCGTCCGGGTCGGCCAACAAGTACATGCCTTGGTAACCACTGGGAACAACGGAATCGTCCACCAGCAAACGATCGATCGCGATCGACTTGGGCATGAAGCACGGATAGCCAAAGTCGTGCGTTCCGTCGTTGCTGACGCCTAACAGTGCCGGCCACGTCCGAGATCCGGCCGCGGGAATCCAGCGGCATCGATTGATCACGACCTCGCCTTCCCAAGTGCTGCCGTAGTCACTGCGCAGATTGACCAGCGACCGACCGTGCAAGGTGGAATCTTCCACGACCAAGCGTCCGCGTCCGATCGCATTCAATCCCGCATGCCCCAGCGTGCACCCCAAGATCTCATAGCGTCCCGACACGCCCATGTGCGTGTCCATTCGTGACAACACGCAATCCTTCAGACGAATGTTTTTGCAAAAGTTGGTACCGATCACGCCCCACAGCGATCGATCCAGAATGTCATCCATCCGGCAACCGACCATCAAAAAATTGACCACCGAATTGGCCGTATAGTCGTAAGATCCCATGCTGACGGGCTGACCAGTCGATCCGATCGTTTTGTACGTCTTGTGCCCGGTGGCAAAGCAGTCGCGAAGCGTGACGTTCGCACATTCGCTGACGCTGATAAAGCCCGAATAGGGGTGACCGAATTCGCCTTCGCCTTTGATCCGGTGCTCCAAGCCGACCACTTGGGTATTGGACCGCAGAATCTTGATATTGCGTGACCAGTAGTTGTACCCGACGTCCTGCCGCATCTGATTGGCGATCGTGGTGAATCGGCCGCCACGAATCGTCAAGCGATCCTGATCCATCGGGTTGGCGACCACCCGAGTGACCGCGGAATAATCCCAGTCGATGTTGCCTTCGATCGAACCGTCACGACGCAGAATAAAACAGTCACGCTGGGCGGTTCCCGAATTCTGGTTACGTCCGCGACGACGATAACGTTTCACGTTGTTGTCGTAGACCAGCACATAGCAATCTTGTTCGGGCCGGACGTCCAAGCGTTTTTGGTCTCGCTTCAACCGCTTGATCGCAAGCTTGGCCGGCTTCAGCAGCGATCGGACTTCGAACAGTGTCTTGCGGTGGTCATCCACTTCCACGCTGTCGTCGATGATGAATTGGGACGTCCCCCAATCCGTGTTAGTTGCGATCACCGCCGTCAAAGCTTGTCGGCCCAAATGATAGGTCGCCTTGGGATTGGACCGAACGCTCAGGCCGTTTCTGTTGGCATGTTCATGCGCTTTGCAAATCGCCGGCAAGTCGTCTGCCACGCCATCGCCGACCGCACCGAACGCTTCATAAGTCACCACCTGCGAATCGGCGGCAGACGCATCGACGCCTCCACAAGCGACCACAAGGGCAAACGCGATTCCCAGACGATTCATTCGGCAACGAACAGACACAACCCAACCTTTCATTCAGTCCAACCATTTCATTCACGCCCCATCCGACCGATCCAACCGTTCGTCATATCGACGCGATCACTTCCAGACACGACGCACCATCATCGCCATCTTGCAGAAAACATTCACCACGCATTCTGTCGCATCCCAATGGCGGGGGCCCCTGGGCAATACGCCCCACGCAACGAAACCGTGGTGTTCCGGCCGGCATCAGCCCGCCGATGCGCCAGCCATTTCCCGTAATTGCTGGATCGCCTTGGCCATGGCGTTCGTGTCGATTTCGTGCACATCGACCGGGTCACCGATGTCACGCAGCATCGTGATGGTCAAACGCCCACCAAGATGCTGTCGAAATTCTTCCAAGCCTTGGAATAAACGATCGACCGGATCGATCGCCTCATCCCACAGCGGGACGCCCAACCTGCGCAGACAGTCGATGACTTTTTCGGCCGCCTGCGTGGGAAACCCGAGCACCAAAGACGAATAAAGACAGTCGATCGCGACACCGATCCCCACCGCTTCGCCGTGACGCAATCGATACTCGGTCAAGGGTTCAAGCCGATGCGCCGACCAGTGCCCAAAATCCAAAGGCCTTGCTTCCAACATCTCGAAGGGATCCCCACCCTGAGTGATGTGCCGCAGGTGGTGGACGCAAGATTCGCGAATCGCGACCCGACAAGAACGGCTGTCGCGGGCGCGAATCTGATCCGCATGATGGTGCAGCCATTCGAACCCCGCCGCGTCTTTCAACAAGCTGACTTTGACCGCTTCGGTAAACCCCGATCGGAAGTCACGGTCCGGCAAGGTCTGCAACACCGACGCATCATTGATCACCGCCCAGGGGACCGCGAACGTGCCGATCCAATTCTTCTTGCCAAAGTAGTTGATGGCGTTCTTGACCCCGACGCCGCTGTCGGCCTGCGCCAAAACGGTGGTCGGCACACGAATCAGCCGTATCCCACGGTGGGCAATCGCCGCAGCAAATCCGGCCGCATCCAAAACCGCTCCGCCGCCCACGACGATGATCGTGCTGCGGCGATCCAAATCGTGGTCGTTGATTTGCGACAGCATTTGCCGCAGCACGACTTCGGAATTCTTGACCGCTTCGCCGCCTTGGACCTCCAACACCGGGGCAACCAGATTGATCGCATCAGACGACGACAAACGTTGCGATAAACGCAGCGGAAAATTGCCCGCCGCGGCGACTTCCGCATCCACCCACAACAGGACTTTGGCGGACGTTCCCGGCACCACGTCGATCGCCAATAGTTGCTCCAGCACCGCAAACTGAGGTCCGGCCAGGTCCGTCGTCATCCGCAGGCGATGGGTTTGTGGCACCGCAAATGCAATGTCCAGCGCTTCGTCATGGCCCTCGGGCGAATGCGAAGGGGGCACGGCGGATTCCTCGGGCATGTCGGGAACAGGGTTGTAATGGTTCACGGAAGTTGGGAATGACCAAGGGATTGCAACATCACCGGCCGCGACGATCAACCTGACGTCGTCAACGACACCAGCCCCATCGACGCGACCCACACCAACGACAGGGCTCAGGGCGTTTCCTTTTCCCAGCCACGCCAGACCCAGCGCAGTGTGTCGGGGAAAATGGCTGTACCGTGTTCACCATTGTGACCACCAGTGCCGTACACGAATTTGTGGTCATAGCCTTTGAACTTCAACGACGCCGACAACTCTTGATTGGCCAGCGGCCAGTTGCCGTGCATGTTGTCCAAGTCGCCCGATCCGTCTTGCATGAAGACGCGCAGCGGTTTCTTTTCCGTCTTGCGCACCATGGCCTCGTAATTGTGCCCGCCACGGATGTTGACGAAGCTGCCGATGTGGGACACCACTTTGCGAAAGCTGTCGGGCCGGTGCCAGGCGACGCCGAACGCACAGATGCCGCCGCTGCTGTTGCCACAGATCGCACGCAGTTCAGGGTTCTGGGTGATGCGAAATTCCTTTTCAACTTCAGGCAAAATTTCTGTCAGCAAAAATTCTGCGTAGTCCCCGCTGACGGTGTCATATTCGAAACTGCGATTGGTCGGTGTCGGCTTCCAACCTCGCTTTTCCGGCAAGTCCTTGTGGGTACCGGGATCAATCATCACGGCAATCGTGACCGGCATCTGGCCTTTGGCGATCAAATTGTCGAACACGACGGGCACTCGGTACCCCGAATCGACCGATTCAAAATTGTGCCCGTCTTGGAACACCATCAATGCCGCCGGTGAACTGCCGTCGTACTGCGCCGGGACGTAAACGCTGTAGCGTCGCTTGGTGCCGGGAAAGACTTTGCTTTCGGTCCATTCGTACTGCGTCACTTTTCCGTGCGGAACGTCTTGGACTTTGGAATCGGGACCGATCTCGTACTCTTCAGCCCATGTCGGAACCGTAACGACCAGCGTGGCCGCCAAACCGAAACATAGAAACAGAAAACCGCGTCGCTCGGCGGAGACGGGCAATGCGACTGGGATGGACCGATGCATGATCAATCGCCTTGGTGGATGGGATGCAAATAGCGGGAATGGATGGAGGGCGAACGTCGCCGTGCGAAACGGATTCCACCAACGCAAAGACGATCGGGATCCGCGTCGTGGTCGGGGATCTTCGCCGGCAACGGTGAAACGCCAAGCAAGACGTCGGGCAGGGCACCGGAAAGGGCGAAGCATGGGGGCAGGCGAGCGAGCCGTTCATTCTAATCGGAAAGAATGTCGCACTGGACGCCCCGACCGCCGGAATTCTGCTCTTTGCCTGGCGTGCCGGTACAACAATTGCCCTGTCAGCGGTCATCACCACCGGCCGATTGACCACAAGTTTGCCCCAAAGTTCGCACCGGATACGGAACCCGGTCGTCGCCGATCCCCATTTCCAGATTCGCCATCATGAGTTATCGCCTGAAGCCCGGCGAAACCGCCGCCCACATGACTCGCCGCGTCGCCAAGGAACAGATCCGCGAAGCCTTGCTGGAGATCCGATCTCCGGAAACTGACGACGCCGAAAAGGTCCACCAACTGCGAAAGCGGTGCAAGAAAATTCGCGGCCTGCTGCGATTGGCTCGCCCGGCGATGCCCAAAACCTACGACCGAGAAAACGCACGCTTTCGAGACTTGGCACGCAAGTTTTCCGAGCTCCGTGATGCTAAGACACAACTGACCACTTTGGACCACATCGCCTCGGAAATCCCATCGACCGATTCAACCGAATTGACCGAAGCCTACCTGCAAGCCCGACAGTTGCTGCAACGCGAACGTGCCGATTTGCGCGAAGCCCGATCGCTGAAAAATCAAGACGACCGGTGTAGGAATTCGAAGTCTGAACTGCAATCGATTTGGAAGGATGCCAAGACGGAGCTGCAACAAGCCCTAGGTGGCATCGACAACTGGAAGTGGCGTGACGGCAAACCGGGCTCGTTCGAATCCCTGGGCGAAGGCCTGCAAAAAACGCTCGGCCGTGCCCATGACGCGATGCGAACCGCCACCGAAGATCCATCGACCGATCACATGCACCAGTGGCGAAAACGGGTCAAATACCACTGGTATCACCTGCGTTTACTGCAGCCGATTTGGAAACAAGGCTTGGCCGGAAACCGCGACGATGCCAAGAAGCTGGCCGAAGCATTGGGGGACCTGCACGACGTCGATGTGCTGGGCGAAACCCTGCGGCGATTCCAAAAGGAAAATGAACTGCCGTCCGGTGCTGACCAGCTGATACGGCGTTTAGACGAACGCCGAAACCAGCTTTCCCGAAAAGCACTGCGACGCGGGCGACGTCTGTTCGCCGAGTCCCCCGCGGCGTTTAGCAAACGTTGCCGCGTGTACTGGAAACTGGCCCGCAACGACGCGTGACCGGTGCTGGCTATTTTTTGACCAGCGACCAGTCGCGACGCTGACGACTGCTGGGGATGCCCATCTTTTTGCGGTACTTGGTGACCGTCCGACGGGCGACCGTCATCCCGGCTTTCTTCAGCTCTTCCACCAAGTGCTCGTCGGCCAACGGTTTGGACTTGTCTTCCTTGTCGATCAATTCCTGCAGTTTCAAGCGGATTGTATCCCAGGCCACGTCTTCACCGTCTTCGGTTTTGGTCCCACCGACGAAGAAGCGACGCAGCGGCAAGATACCCCGCGGCGTTTGGATCCATTTATCATCGACCGCACGGCTGACCGTGGTCACGTGAACCCCCACGTCATCGGCGACCTGCTGCATCTTCAACGGTTCGATCGCCTCGGGACCTTCGTCCAAAAACCGCTTTTGGTGCGTCACGATCGCTTCGCTGACTTTCAGCAATGTGTTACGGCGTTGGTTGATCGAATCGATCAGCCACTGGGCCCCGTTGACCTTTTGCTTGATGAATTCGCGTTCTTCATCGGTGCAGTCCGACGCCTGCAGTCGTCGCCGGTAATACTCGCTGATCCGCAAACTGGGGATTCGGTCGTCTTCCAAACGGACTTTGTATTCGCCGTTTTCGTCGCGTTCCAGAATGATGTCCGGCGTGACGTTGGGGACGTAAGTCTCCATGAACGCCGCACCCGGTTTGGGATTCAGCTTGTGCAGTTCTTCCCGCAGTTCCTGGATCAGCTCGATCGAGTATCCCGTTTTTCGTGCGATCTGGGGCAGCCGGTTTTCGGCCAGGTCTTCCAGATGCGACTCGATCAGCGTGGTGATTTCGTCCAAGTGCGGATGGTCGGGCGGCACCTGTTTCAACAAGCATTCGCTCAAGTTGCGCGAAGCGATCCCCACCGGCTCCAGCGACTGGACAACGGCCAACGCCTCTTCGGCTTTCGCAAGTGCTTCGTCCGCATGACCGGCGGGCAGCAAATCGACCAGCGGCGTTCGCAGGTAGCCACCGTCGCGGGCGTCCAACGTGCTGATGATCCGTTCGGCGACCTGTTCGACTTCGTCGTCGATGTCCATTTCAGCCAGCTGATGCAGCAGAAAATCGTTCAACGATTCCGGTCGCGACTGGGCGTTGGCCATCAAATCGTGCCGGCGATCCATATCGTCTTGGATGCCACCGGCACTGCGACGGAACGAATCGTCGAATGAACTGGGCAGATCATTTTCCGAATTGGTCAGCCGTTCAAAATCATCGCGATTGTCGCTGTCATCCCGGACGACCAATTCTTTTTCGTCTTCGCTGCGTGTGTCCGATGAAGGCACGTCGTCGGACGATTCCTCGGCACTCAGCGGGTCCGTTTCCAGCTGTTCCAACAGCGGGTTTTCGGTCAATTCCTGGTCAATGCGTTCCTGCAAAGCCAGCGTGGGCATCTGCAGAATCTCCATCGACTGGATCATCCGGGGTGCCAATTTCTGGACTTGCATTTGGCGGGCCTGCAGGCCCATCGACATGCGCATGACTGATTTTCACTTTTTGAAAAAAGGACGTCCTTGAAAGCGACACTCCCGTCGCCCGACCCACCGTTGGTCGGTCATTCCCGTCGGCCGACACGGGCAAATCGCCGGCGTGCCCGCGTTTCGTGGCGGCACGGGTTAAACGCGGGGATTGCCGAGCCGCGGGATTGCCGACAGGCCCCGCGGTCAGCACGCCGCGTTCCGAACGGAAGCCCGATCTTAATACGCGAATTTCGTGCCGAAACCCATTATAGTTTTTGTCGACCGGTTAAGGCATCCGCAATCACTTCGCGATTGGCGTATTCCAGAATGCTTCCGGCGGTGATCCCACGGGCCAGCCGAGTGACCTGGACCGGAAATTCGCCCAGCAGGTTACTGACGTACAGTGATGTGCCGTCGCCTTCGACCGTCGGATTGGTCGCCATGATGACTTCCACGAAATTTCCGGTCCGCACGCGATCCACCAAGGCGTCGATCGTCAATTGATCCGGACCGATGCCGTCCAGCGGCGCGATTCGCCCCAACAGGACGTGGTACAGCCCTTTGTAGACACCCGATTGCTCCAAGCTCATCAAGTCACGCGGCTGTTCGACCACGCACAGCCGCGTGGCATCGCGATTGGGATCGCTGCAAATCTGGCACGCGGTCGTTTCGCACAGATTGAAACAGTGCTCGCAATACCGGACGTCCTGGCGGACGCGCCGAATGGCGTCGGCCAATGCGATCGCTTCGGATTCATGGACGCGCAACAGGTGGAACGCCAGACGTTCGGCGCTTTTTCGTCCGATTCCCGGCAACCTGGACAAGTGATCGACCAGATCGGATACGGCCCCGGATTGACCTGAATTGTTTTGCGACGCCATGACCCGCGGGCTCACTTGCTGCCGGTCAGACTGGCCAACATCCCGTCGATGCCGGGGACGTTCAGGTTCATTTCCGACACCATGTTGCTGATCGCGTCGGCGTACATCTGTTTGGCCGCCGCACCGGCGGCATTGGTGGCCTCCAGAACCGCTTCTTCCAATTCCGCCCCGACAAATTCAGGATCAATTCGGACCGACTGCACATGGCCGACGCCGTTCATCACGACCTCCACCCGCTGACACCCCGACGTTGCCGTCACGGATTCCGACTTCATGCGTTCGTTCAATTCCTGCATTTTGCCGGGCAACTCTTGAAAGCTGCCGACCAGACCGGCCAGGTTGCCGAGATTTCCGAGACCTTTAAACACCAGAGAACCATCCTGAGACAGAAGAAGAAAACGAACCCCAAGCGATCCGCTTCGATCGCCCGCCAAATTGTTTGGCGAAGTCCAGTGAATGCCATCCGTCCACGCCGACCGACGACGACGCCGCGACCGAATCAGCATCACCGATCGGCCAGAACGCAATCACACTTGGGGTGCCAAAGCCAACGGCGCGAAACACACACCTTGTTCGTCGAGTATGACGTGCGACCGCGAACCGGCAAAGTGTTGACGCCGCCGACGGAAACGTGACTTTTGAATGCGAGATGAATCGGATTCGCCGGGAAGCGGAACCCTGCGACGACAACCGGCTCGGCGGTTACTGGCTGATCATTCGCAGATAATCCAGCAGCGCGGCGTCATTCTGCTCGGCACTCTCGTACTCCGAGGCCAAATCCAACAAACGCTGCACCGCGACACGCAAATGGCGTTCGGTCACGTCCTTGCTGGACGACAGCGCATCGATGCGTTGCAACAGTTCCGCGGCGGTGGGCTCGCGGGGTTCGGAGAACTTCAGATAGCACCGACTCGCCGCAGACACATCGTGCCGGCCGCGCCTCGACACCGTCTCTGCCCATCCCAACACCGCCTCCACCAGACGACCATAGGCCTGCTCAACGGGATCCGCCTGAGACGGTCGAGCGGCGATCGGATGGTCGTCGGCAACTTGACGCTTGGCCCGCCGCTTTTGCGCCGCTTTCAATCGCCGCAATTGATCTTTTTTCACGTTCGGCACGCTGGGACGACACGGGTGACGTTGCAGGAAGAATCGACAAGAAACGGCGACCATGTCACCGAGTGCGCCCCAAGGGGTGTTGTTCCCAAAGGACTGAAAAGACCGGGCCGTATTTCGATGCCCCACAACCCGCCGCACCCCCAGGCGCGACCATCAACGGGCCGCGATTATAAACCGATCCCAACCCTTAAACACCCCAAAGGCACACAACGCCGCCACAAGCGACAAATCACCTGGCCCCCGACGACGGCCTTTTCAGGTCGCGTGGAAACACAAAAAAGGCCGCCCTCAATCCTCGCACTCGGCGAGCAACCAGGGGCGGCCTATGGATCGACGCTCGTCCCGGCGATACGCAAATGCGGACGACGGTGGACCAGACAACCGGACGCTATTGAACCAGCTTCTTCAGCTCGGCTTCCAGCTCGTCGCGGCTGACGTTGTGCCGGACCAGAGCCCCGCGTTTATCGATCAGCATCATCGTCGGCAACGTTTGAACGCCGAATTGCAAGGCCAGCGGGCTGGAATCCAATCCGCCGTCTTCGAACAGCTGGATCCAGGGCATGCTGTTGGCTTTGATGAATGATTCCGCTTGTTGCCGCGAACTGTCGACACTGATGCCGACGACTTCCAAGCCGGCGCGTCGGTACTGTGCCTTCAAACGGCGCAACTGCTTCATGTCTTCCTTGCACGGTTCGCACCACGTCGCCCAGTACTGAACGATCACCGGCTTGCCACGCAACGAAGCCAAACGGAACGGCTGGCCGGCGACGGTCTTGCCGCTCAGATCAACCGCTTTGCCGACACTATCCAGACGCCGGATCGCACCGGCCGCTTTTTGCGCCGCGTCGGTGCCTTTGAAACGGCTGGCGATCTGGCGGTAATAATCCAACGCTTCCTTTTCGTTGTCCTCGAACTCTTTGCCCAATGCCAATTGCAACATGGCTTGGGCAGATTCGGCGGCCCTCGGGTGTGCCTTCACGAACGCCGTCAATTGCTCCAAGTACCACTCTTGGACGTCGACCGAATCGGCACCAGGCTGCAACTTGGCCGCGTATTCCGTGCTCAGGACCTGGAAATCGATGTACGACTGCAGCGACTCGTCGGATCCCGCGTAGCGTTGACGGGCCTGCTTCAAACGATCCAGTCCCTTGGGATAGGCCCCGCTTTGAACGGCGAAACCAACGGTATCGACCAGTTGCCGCACCCACATTTGTTTGTCGGCGTTGCTGGGCGAATTGGCGATCAACTGTTCCACGACGTCCGCGCGACGGGCGTGCAAATCGGCCAATTTGGCGGCACTTTTTTCCTCCGCCAACTGACGATCAATCGCCTCCAGTGCGGTGACCATTTTTTGCATTTCCGCACCGCCGACACCGCCGGAAACGGCACCGGCACCGGTCGAGACGACGGGACGGAAAAAGATCCCCGCCGTTTGTTCGATCGCTTCGCCCGCGGCGGGCATGGATGGCAAATCCACCAGCTTCCATCCGTCATCGACTTTGATCATGGTGCCGATCACCAGCTGGCCGCTTTTCCCGTCGCTTTCATACATCGCCACGGCATTCTCGTAGACAATGAAATCGCGGGTGGCGTCTTGGGTGCCGGCGGGAACCACGCCGGGGGCGGTTGCGGTGAACTGAACCCAGTTGGCATCTTTGCCGATCGTCTTCTGTGAATCGGCCAATCGGGCAAAGCGGCGTGCGGCCAGCGATGCCTTCTCGGCCAACTCCTTCGCCTGAGCCGCGCCCAACCCGGCCCGAGTCAGATCACGTTGATCGGCCAACAGGGCACCGAATCGCTTCGCGTCGGCATCTCGAATGGCCGCGACCAGCTCTGCGGAAACCTCTTCGGCCGAAATCTGCTTCCAACGATCGACCGTGGCGTCTTCGTTATCGTCCAATCCCCAGCGGATGCCTTCGGTGCCCATCCAGCGGTATTGGTCGGCTTTTCCGTTGAAGTTCGAATCGACGTCGCGATAGACCTCCACGCCGTACCGGTAATAGCACCACAAGTCGACCTTACTGTCGCCGTTGGTGTCGGCGAATCGCCGCAGTGTTTCCCCTTCGGGCGAGACAACTTCCCAGCCCGCCCAATCATCGCGTTCGATATCTTCCAGCTTGCAACCGGTCGCATCGTCCACTTTTTGGTAGTCCACATTGGGCTGGACCGGCTTCAAACCGAGCGCCTGAGCCACGGTGGGAGCCGCCGAGGCGGTGGCCGACCAACCCAGCGTGGCAGCCATAGCGAAAGCGGGCAAAGAGCCTGATCGGCACAGATGTCCAAACATGTGATTCCAATTCCTTCGAAATCGATCGGTAATAGGGAGGGGGTGGGCGAGGGCCATTGCCCGGGCCTCGCGCCGGTACCGAACCGGCTCCCCGAGCTCGGAAACCGCCCACCGTCGCATCGTTTCGCCTGGAAAAGAAGGCTTCTTTTCCGGCAAACCACGCCGCGACAGACGGCTGGAACGTCGATTGTAGAGATTCACGGATTTGGCCGACACGTCGAAATTCGTCGGGCCACCCGACGGCCCACACGCTGCACGACCGACCAGGCGAATCGGTTGCCAAGACGCCCCATCCGCCCGGCAATTTGACTGAAGTGTCGATCGAGAAGGGCCGATGAAGAAAAACCTCGAAAAGTCCTGGTGGACTGCCTTGGCAGCCTGGACCAGGATGGCGTAAACTCCGCGACCCATCGGACGACGCTAGTTCGTTATCCGGTTCGGGCGTATAGCTCAGTTGGTTAGAGCGCATCGCTGATAACGATGAGGTCCCAAGTTCGAATCTTGGTACGCCCACTTTGAGGGACAGGGTCCCAGGCAAGACGGTTTCCAACCGGTTCGCCACCGACCCCACCTCCCTCGGCCCATTTTTGGGGGTATAGCTCAGTTGGGAGAGCGTCTGCTTTGCAAGCAGAATGTCGTCGGTTCGAGTCCGTCTACCTCCACTAGAGAAGCCTGAAGGAAAACTTCAAAAACGGAGTTGACGCCAGCCGCCGGCTCGCTATCCTTCTGCTCCTCGACCTGACAGCCGCCCTTCACCGGGCGATCAAAGGTCACCCAGCTCTGCTCCGTCAGAGCTTCTCGCTCCGCCTCGGTGGGGCACCTGGCTCCGCTCCGGCGGGGCAAGGAGAAACGATGAAAGTTTTTGAAACTTTCGATGATTCTCCGGTTGACGCCGCCACCTGGCGACGATAACTTTCCCGCTCGCTCGTGAGTGACCGGCTGAGACGCCAAGCGACAACGCTAAACGTCTTAACCGGCTGCCCACAGCAGCGTCCCGCAAAACGCCCACGGGCACAGTAGCGGAATTGATTTTTGACAATTTGGTTGTTTGGTAGTTGGCATCTGAATAAGAGCACCACACGTGACCAATGCACTTAGTGCAAGGTTGCGAGTGACAAGTTCAATAAAGAAGCGTCGCCAGCATATCTTTTGCCAATCGAAAGGTTGGCTAAAAAGTGTTGGCGTGTGAATTCTGACAGGATTCTGTGCGATGGTTTTGCCAAGTAGATGAGTGCAGCACACCAAGGGAACTGGAAACAGTTACTATTGATGTGTTCACGAAACTGCGACTGGCAAAGCTTACATGTGATATCGTTTCAGTCATTGGAAACGAAATTCAACAGATTCGAACAACTTTCCACGCAAGTTGGATCCTTCTGGGGTCTGGTTGGTGGGCTGAGTTTTCGAGTTCGGGATTTCGGTGGCCAAATGACGAAGGGCACATGGGGGATGTCTTGGCGTTAAGTGTTAGAAGGGCGTGGAAGTCTGCGAAATGCCCGGGGAAGTTGACAAACAAGCGATGATCCCGGGATTCCCGATTGCGGCCTGCTGAATCCATAGGCAGGTTCGTTACAACCTGGTGAACTGAAACATCTAAGTAACCAGAGGAACAGAAAGAAAAATCGATTCCGTCAGTAGCGGCGAGCGAAATCGGAATAGCCCAAACCGTGAGGGTTTCCCTCGCGGGGTTGTAGGACTCCAATATCGGATTGTGAAAGGTTAGCGGAAGCGTTTGGAAAGGCGCACCACAGGGGGTGACAGTCCCGTACGCGAAAACTTTTTCACACCGTAGGAGCACCTGAGTAGGCCCAGTCACGTGAAACCTGGGCTGAATCTGCGGGGACCATCCCGTAAGGCTAAATACTCCTTAACGACCGATAGCGTACCAGTAGCGTGAGTGAAGGGTGAGAAGAACCCCTGCTAGGGGAGGAATGTGAACCTGAAACCATGTGCCTACAAGCGGTCGGAGCACGTTAATGTGTGACGGCGTGCCTTTTGCATAATGATCCGGCGAGTTGTGGTAAACGGCTTGGTTAAGTCCTTACGGGACGAAGCCCAAGGGAAACCGAGTCTGAATAGGGCGATATGTCGTTTGCTGCAGACGCGAAAGCTGTGTGATCTACCCATGGGCAGGTTGAAGCGCGGGTTAAACTGCGTGGAGGACCGAACCCACTTAGGTTGAAAACTGAGGGGATGACCTGTGGGGAGGACTGAAAGTGTAATCAAACCAGCAGATAGCTCGTTCTCTCCGAAATATCTTGAGGGATAGCGTCGAGCCACTATTTACCGGGGGTAGAGATACTGAATCGGATGGGGGCCCTTCCCGGGGTACCCCACCGAACCAAACTCCGAATACCGGTAAAACTATCTCGGCAGTCAGTCCCTGGGGGATAAGCTCCAGGGTCGAGAGGGAAACAACCCAGATCGCCTGCTAAGGTCCCGAAGACATACTTAGTCACTAAGGAAGTTGAAGTGCCGTGACAGCTGGGATGTTGGCTTAGAAGCAGCCACCATTTAAAAAGTGCGTAACAGCTTACCAGTCGAGCATTTCTGCGCCGATAATGAACGGGAGTAAGTATGGCACCGAAGCAGCGGGCTCTAGTTTACTAGAGCGGTAGGAGAGCGTCGATGACCAGATACGAGCCGTACGGTAACGAGCGGTGTCGGGGTCATCGAGTGATTATGCCGGAATGAGTAACGATAAAACAGGTGAGAATCCTGTTCGCCGAAAGCCTAAGGTTTCCTGGGGAAGGCAATTCCGCCCAGGGTTAGCCGGTCCCTTAGTCGAGGCCGAAAGGCGTAGACGATGGATAGCAGGTCAACATTCCTGCGCCGGTTGTGTATCCGATGTGGGGACGGCGTCCAGAAAGTGAGCGGTACGAATAGAAATGTCCGTAGCGAAAGCTGAGAGATCCAGGGTTAAAATACTGGTGTTTATCAAGGCTTAGCTCGAGAGCGTTTAAGTTCTCGAAGTCACTGGAAGGACGTCCAAGAAAAGCCACTAGGTTAAGCAACTGACCGTACTAAAACTGACACAGGTAGGCGAGATGAGAATTCTAAGGCGCTCGGGAGAACGGTGGTTAAGGAACTCTGCAAAATGGCCCCGTAAGTTCGCGATAAGGGGCGCCCACGAGAGTGGGCCACAGAAAATCGGCTCTAACGACTGTTTATCAAAAACACAGGTCTCTGCTAACACGCAAGTGGATGTATAGAGACTGACGCCTGCCCGGTGCTGGTAGGTTAAGGAAGATTGTTAGCATTAGCGAAGCAAGCGACCGAAGCCCCAGTAAACGGCGGCCCTAACTATGAGGGTCCTAAGGTAGCGAAGTTCCTTGTCGGGTAAGTTCCGACCTGCATGAAAGGCGTAACGATTTGAGCACTGTCTCAACCACCGACCCGGTGAAATTGTAGTTGTGGTGAAGATGCCACATACCCGCGGTTAGACGGAAAGACCCCGTGAACCTTTACTGTAGGCTGATATTGGGTTGAGATATGTCTTGTGTAGGATAGCTGGGAGGCTTTGAAACCGGCACGCTAGTGTTGGTGGAGCCGTTGTTGAAATACCAGCCTGGTCATATTTTAATTCTAACGTTGATCCCTTGAATCAGGGCAACGGACAGTGTCAGTCGGGCAGTTTGACTGGGGCGGTCTCCTCCCAAAGAGTAACGGAGGAGTGCAAAGGTACACTCAGCCTGGTTGGCAATCAGGCGAAGAGCGTAAAGGTAAAAGTGTGCTTAACTGCGAGACCCATAAGTCGAGCAGATACGAAAGTAGGCCTTAGTGATCCGGTAATCCCGAATGGAAGGGTTATCGCTCATCAGATAAAAGGTACTCCGGGGATAACAGGCTTATCGCATCCGAGCGTCCACAGCGGCGATGCGGTTTGGCACCTCGATGTCGGCTCATCACATCCTGGGGGTGTAGAAGCTCCCAAGGGTTTGGCTGTTCGCCAATGAAAGTGGTACGTGAGCTGGGTTCAGACCGTCGTGAGACAGGTCGGTCCCTATCTGCCGTGGGCGTTCGAATCTTGATGGGATTCAACTTTAGTACGAGAGGATTTAGTTGGACGAAGCTCTGGTGTACCAGTTGTCGCGCTAGCGGCACGGCTGGATAGCTAACTTCGGAAAGGATAAACGCTGAAAGCATCTAAGCGTGAAGCCCGCCCAGAGATTAGGATTCGTAGACATTTGTCGAAAGCCCCCAGGAAGACGACCTGGTTGATAGGCTGGACGTGTAAGCACGGTAACGTGTTAAGCTAACCAGTACTAACGGGCAAAAGTTTGGCCATCGATATCCCGCACTCGAGAGACTGTCGGTTTTTACAAACGCTTCTCGAACGTGCTCTGCCATACTACCAAACAACTCGGCCACGGCGGCGGTGTAATATCCCCGTCGTGGTCTTTCCGGCGACTATATCGGAAAGGTTCTACCTGTTTCCATCCCGAACACAGCAGTCAAGCTTTTCGAGCCGATGATAGTGCACACCAGCGTGAAAGTAGGTATTGCCGGATTTTTTAAAAGCCTTGGATGGTTCGCCATCCAAGGCTTTTTTTATGCGCCCATCACACCGCGTACGGCTCCGCCCCCGGGCGACCCGATAGTGTGCAACCATCCGATCGATTCCTCGACTTTCGGATAAGTAGGCGGACCAGTCTTCTGTCGTCTATTGCCCCGAGGCGTAGGTTTCGAAGTTGCGCTTCTGCCCGAGGCATTGTTTTTTTGGTAACCAGACGCGTGAGCGAGGCGATGTCAACATCGTTTTCCCCTCGCTCACGCGTCGGGTTACCAAATGTGCCCCGCTTCAAAACGCGGATGCGAGTAATGAGCCGGCGAAGAACGCGGTTTCTCGCTCACGCGTCCGGTTGCCATTTGTCGCAAACCTATCCGTCTGCTTAGAAGACAACGGGCGACAGAGCTATTCAGAGAACAGTTCGTCGTTGCCCGCGATTCATCCTACGGCGCCCACCGCCTTCGCTCCCGCAACGATCGCTGCGGTTTCGATTCGCAAAATTGAATGCCCCAGTGCCAAAGCCTTGAATCCGTGGGCGGTGGCCATTGAGATCTCGGCATCAGTGAACCCACCCTCGGGACCGATAAGTACGCAGATCCGGTCACTCTTCATCCAGGCCTCTTGACTAGGTTCATCCCCTCGTGGATCCGCAATCCAACGCCAATTCTCGTCGGCACAACTCGTGAACTCCTTAAGGCCTTGGGGAGAGCTCAACTGCATCAAGTGGTTTCGCCCCGACTGCTTGCATGACTCGATGACGGTGCGGCGAAGTTTGTGCAAGGTGGACTCTGACTCGGGACGCTGTGATCTTTCCGCCGTAATCGGAATGACCGTATCGATCCCCAATTCTGTCAGACTTTCGATCATCCGCTTGCAGCGATCCCCCTTTGGAAATGCGATTCCCATCTTCACCATTCGCTGCTTCACCTGTGTTTCCGACGGCGCATGCAACAATTGACATTGGCAAGTTTTTCGGTTGACCAGGATGACCTCGGCCGTGGCAATTCGCCCGCCGCCGTCGAACAGCTGAAGCTGATCACCGGGTTTCACACGCATCACGCGGATCGCATGACTGGCCTCGGTGTCATCCAGCGAAAAATTCGCACCGGCAACTTGTGGAAGGTCCGGTTGGTAGTAGCGTCGGGTCATTGAAGTTGCTGGTCGGCAATGGGTTGCGGGCGACGATCGAACGACGGCGTGAATCGACATCGCTCGAAGATTCAAGCCGCGCGGTGGCGCGACCCGATAATGGAAGAATCGAAAAGCGCCGGACACCGCAGGCAGGAAGCCGAGATTCCGTATGGATTATCTAAAGCATTGGTCATTGCATTCCAACCCGTTTGGACGCTGTGCAGAAGTGGGGTTCTTTGCCGGAACTCCACAGCGTGAAGTGATCGCTCGGTTCCATTGCCTCGTCAGCGGGGCAATGGTGGGTGGATTATTGATGGCTGAAGACGGGTGTGGACAAACATCGTTGTTGCGTCATCTGTCGCAAAGCACGGGTTTTGGCGACACCGCAGTGCAAATGATCATGACCGCCGGTCAGGTTGATTCCCCTGATGCTCCGTGGCAGCGGATCGCGCATCAGCTTCGGTTGCAGACAACACCGTCCAAGGTGCCGGGAAAAGTGATCGATCAGATCCGCAGTCTGGGCCGGCAAGGAGTTCGCACCATTTGGATGATCGACGATTGCGACCGCCAAACCGCGGAAGTTGCCGGCGAATTGATTCGTCGTGAATCCGATTTGACCATTGTTTTGGGTGTCAACGGCGAATCAGCACGCGATTGTTGTCTTGCGTTGGGACAGGTTCCGCTGCGAATGGAATTGCCCGCGTTTTCGCTGGAAGATTCTTGTCGCTACGTCCGGTGGGCGATGGAATCGGTGGTTGCGGGAGGTCGAACAAGCGAACATTCGCTTCCCTTCACCGATACGGCACTCGTTCGCTTGCACGAATTGGGCGAAGGACGCATCGGCTGGATCGGCCGGGTAGCCGAGTTGGCTTTGATGATCGGTTCGGCCCATCAATTGAAAACAATCGACGTGGGGTTGTTGGAATCGGTGCAGTCCGAGTTGGTCCGTGCGGCGTAAACATTTGTGTCTTGGCCGAGGGCCAACCACCGCTAGAACAAAATTTACTTGGCCGTTCGCGACAAAATTCGGTGGGTGATTCCGGGAAAAATTCGGTCCGCCCAAACCAACGCTTTCCCGCCCACGCTGCAAACGACTTCGCGTCGTCGTCGTACGATTGCGTGAAACATTGCCCGGGCGACCTTTTCTGGTGGCCAAGATCCGACACTGACCGAACGCTGGGCCGGATCCGAATCGATCAGCGAATCAAAAAATTCGCTTCTTGTGGTACTCGGGCTGACCAACGTCGATCGCAGAACGGTTCCACGCAGTTCGGCACAGATCGCATCATGCCAACCATGCAGGGCGAACTTGCTGGCGCAGTATTCGCTTTTGTTGGGCACGCCACAGTGTCCAAGGACGCTTCCCACGTGGCATACGACCGGGTTTTGACCCCGCAACAGCGAAGGCAAACACCTGCGGGTCCATTCGGTGGCGGCAAAAAAGTTGACTTCCATGATGCGGCGGAGTCGGTCCGGAGAAGCGTCAATGAAAGGTCCGATGGCACCAATCCCGGCGTTATTGACAAGCAGATCCAGCTGATCGCCGCTCCAGTCCTGGACCGTTTGGATGGCCGAATCACACGTTTGGCCCAATGTGATATCGCCCGGCACCAAACGGACCGAACCCTTGGGGCAATCGTGAAGCAACTGTTCCAGTTTGTCCGCACGCCGGGCCACCGCGACGACGCGACACCCCTTGGATGTCACCAGGCGACAGAACTGATAGCCGACTCCGCTGCTTGCCCCCGTGACAATGGCGGTACTGCCATCGGGGTTCCACCGCGTCCACATTCAACAGCACTCCCAGTGAACAATCACAACGGTGGATGGAAAAAAGCCCAGGTGAAGCGGTGACGACCGAGCGAAGGCTTCAATGGTCAGGCAACTTCGCCGCTGGACCTGGGGATTTCGGTGTCAAAGGACTCATTGCCCATCGGCGGCAAATCGTGGTTGGCGGGACCCCCGATCGATTCGTCGGTGATGTCACGATCATCCTCCTTCGCAGTCAAGCCGCCGGACTCAAATCGTTGCACCGGAGTGATCTCCAAGGCCCATCGATGAACCGGGCCCATCGCCCCGGCCGGCATGCGGACGTGAATCTGCACTTTGTCCGTTTCAAAGTCGCGAGCCTTCACTTCGCCCTTGGACGCCAAGTACGCCAGAAGTTTTCCATCGGCGGGATCGGCCGTCACTTTTAGGTCCAAGAATTCCCTTCCCAGCACCTGCCCCACTGCTTCAGTCAATGCATCCATTCCTTTGCCTTGCCGCGCACTGACTGGAATTGCATTGGGGTAGCGATCAAGCACTCGATTCAACTGTATTGGTGAATCGATCATGTCAATCTTGTTCAACAACAGCAGCGTTCGCTTCTCTTCGATCCCCAATTCTTCCAAGACGGCATAGACCGATGAGATCTGTTGGAAAACGTTGGGATGACTCGCGTCGGCGACATGCAGAAGCAATTCCGCTTGCCGAGTTTCTTCCAACGTCGACTTGAAACTAGCGACCAACGAGTGTGGCAGGTCTCGGATAAACCCGACCGTATCACTCAACAGAACCGTGCCCCAACCGGGAATGGCCCAGCGACGGGTTCGGGTGTCCAGCGTTGCAAACAGCTTATCCGCGGCTTCCACGTCGGCTTCGGTCAGCCGATTCATCAACGTGCTTTTGCCGGCGTTTGTGTAGCCGACCAATGACACCGTGGGGGCTTCCTTACGCGACGCCACCTGGACTTCCCGTCGACGTTCGACCTTGGATAGTTCCGCTCTCAGGTCACGGATTCGCTTTTGCGCCAGACGCCGGTCGACTTCCAATTGTTTTTCACCGGGGCCACGCATCCCCACGCCCATGGATTGACGCGAAAGGTGCGTCCACATTCGTTTCAAACGCGGCAGCGAATACTCCAACTGCGCCAATTCGATCGCCAAGCGTGATTCATGGGTACGGGCCCCCGCGGCAAAGATGTCCAGAATCAACTCGGTTCGGTCAAGCACTTTAGCCTTGACCTCTTTTTCCAAGTTCCGCACTTGCGCGGGCGACAGGTCATTGTCGAAGATGACCACATCCGCGTCATGTTCTTGGACCAGCGTCCGCAACTCCTCGACCTTTCCTTTTCCTAAATAAGTCGAATGACTCGGATTGGGGCGTCGCTGGATCAATTCGTCCACGACTTCGGTCCCGGCGGTGATCGCCAGCCCATGCAGTTCTTCCAGTGGATCGTCATCGACCGTTTGGTCCGGCAAAATCAGCCTTGCCAGAATGCTTTTTTCCGGTTCGTCAAACGACTGGTTACGTGGTTCACGATAGGTAGAAATCGATGACTCCTGGGGTTTTCGAGGACGCCGCCATTATAGACGCGTCCGAGCATTTGGCGATGTCGCCGTCGGATACCGGTCGGCGACGCAGATACTTTTTAGACGCTTGATTCGCCCGAGGGGTTCGGACGCGCCACCCCTCGTGACGTTTCGACCGGGTATTTTGCGGCGTTTTTCACCATTTTTTGCCGCAGGGTTTGATCTAAATCCAGGTTCATCACGTTCGCCAGTGATAGCAGATAGGCCAGGCAATCCGCTATTTCCTCGCCAATTTCATCACGGTTTTCAGGTTGTCCGATGACCGCGTCTGCTTCGTCCTGTGTCAGCCACTGAAAATGCTCCATCAGTTCGGCTGCCTCGATCGACAGCGACATCGCAAGATTCTTCGGGTTATGAAACGTGAGCCATTCCCGTTCGCTGACAAAACGATCGACCACCTGTTTCAGTTCGGCGATCGTGGTGTTTTCGTCACTCATTGGAATCATTCATACAATTTGAAGTCAACGATTTCGGCCAACATGAAGGGCCGCACGACGATTTGACCGCCTCGGTGGGCACCCAGGTCTTATTGCCCAAACGGAATCGTCGCCATGACTTGGTACGTGGGGCCACCGCGATCCAGAAAGCTGGCCATCAACAGGGCGCGATCGGCGGTCATGGTTCCTAGATGAACGTCCTGCTGTGCCCGCAGGCGGCGCAGAACGTCATCGTTGGCGCGACGCGACGTCTTGCGAACACGCCCCAAGGTCAGGTGAGGCACATAGTCACGTGCCTCCGGTTTGAACCCTAATTCCGCCATGGCCTTTTCAAGCGAAGCGACCATCTGAACCAATGTTTGCGTCGGGTCATCCACCCCCGCACATAAAACGCGAGCCTTCAAATCCGAGGGCAGGGCCATGGTTCCACGAAACAACAGCGGAAACGCGTCCACTTGTGACACCACCGAACGGATCGCTTCGCAAACGACCGGCACCTGACGATTGTCCACGTCGCCCAAAAATTTCAAAGTCAGATGCAAGTTTTCCGCTGGCACCCAACGAATACCATCCTGTTCTTGCTGCAACGATCTCAGCAGTTTGACGGCCGATCGTTCGACCGGTTTTTCCAATGGAACAGCAATAAAGGATCGGATCAATTGCATCGGGCGCGGCGTGATGGACGCCGGAACTAAGTTGCGGAATACGATTGGACACGATGCAAGGCCCGCCACGCTGTCAGGCCCCAATTTGCGCATCTGTGGGTCGATCGTAACAGCTTTTGTTTTCGGACCAATCCCCGTCGATCACAGCCGAATCGACCGGGTGTCGATCCCCATCGATGGCAGGCGATACACTGTGGACCAAGCCACCTGCCCGTCAACAGCCCAGCAACCGGGGCGATTTCGTATCGGCGGCCCCATCAACCGATCGGCTTTGATGCCCAGTGATCCCAACGAAACGGTTTACGACATCCGCGGATTGACCAAGATCTATCCGATGGGCGAAGTCGAGGTCCACGCCCTGCGTGGCGTGAATCTGCGGATTCCTGAGAGTGAATTCGTTGTCTTGCTAGGCCCCAGCGGCAGCGGCAAAAGCACCTTGCTGAACATCATGGGCGGATTGGACGTTCCGACCGACGGCGAAGTCCGTTACCGCGATCTGGACATGACACGCGCGGACGCCAACCGATTGACGTGGTTCCGACGAGAATCCGTTGGTTTCGTCTTCCAGTTCTACAACCTGATTCCCAGTCTGACGGCACGCGAAAATGTCAGTCTGGTGACCGACATCGCCACCGATCCGATGACCGCCGAAGAAGCGTTGGACATTGTGGGGCTGTCCGATCGTTTGGACCATTTCCCCAGTCAGCTTTCCGGAGGACAACAACAGCGGGTGGCCATCGCCCGGGCCATCGCCAAAAGACCCGATGTCCTTTTATGCGATGAACCCACCGGTGCATTGGACGCTCATACGGGAATCACTGTTTTGGAGGCGATTTCCAACATCAATGCAGAATTAGGGACGACGACGGCCGTGATCACACACAACGCGGCGATTGGTCAGATCGCCGACCGAATTGTGTCCATGCGAGATGGTGTGATTGTCGATGAAACGCGCAATTCCACCAAAGCGCCCGTGTCATCGATGTCCTGGTGATTGGCGATGCGTAGTCTGCATCGAAAGATGTTTCGTGAACTTTGGCAAAGCAGAGGTCAATCGCTTGCCATTGCCGCAGTGATCGCCAGTGGCGTTGCGGTGTTTGTGATGTCGTTGGGAACCCTGCGATTCTTGCTGGACACACGCGACGCTTACTACGATCGCTATCGTTTCGCCGATCTATTCGTCACCGTCAATCGGGCTCCGGTGCATCTTGCCGAAACGGTCGCCTTGTTTCCCGGCGTCGCTCGCGTGCAGTCCAGAATCGTCAGCGACGTCACATTGGACGTTCCCGGCTTGGCCGAACCCGCGGTCGGTCGCATCATTTCGCTGCCAGACCGGCGGCCATTGCCGTTGAACAACCTGCACCTGAAAGACGGGCGTTTTCCCGATCCACAACGCCCGGACGAAGTTTTGGTCAGTGCGGCGTTTGTGGATGCGAACAATCTCAGAATCGGCGATCGAATCTCCGCGATCATCAACGAACGTCTTCAAGAACTGGTTGTCGTGGGTGTGGCATTGTCACCGGAATATGTTTTCGAAATTCGCGGCGGCGATCTCTTGCCCGACAACCGACGATTCGGTGTGTTGTGGCAACCCGAACGCCACGTCGAGGCCGCATTCGACATGGACGGCGCCTTCAACAGCCTTGCCATTCAAGTTCAACGCGGGGGCAATATCGAGGATATCAAAGCCAGGCTGGACCGGTTGCTTGAACCTTATGGAAGCGTCGGCGCGATCGACCGAACCCAGCAACTGTCGGCTCGCTTTCTGGATGACGAAATACGATCACTTCGCAGCACCGGATTGATTTCGCCGATCATTTTCTTGTCCGTCGCGGCGTTCCTGTTGAACTTGGTCGCATCGCGTCGGGTCGCGACGCAACGCGGCATCATCGCATCGTTGAAAGCATTCGGGTACACCAATCGCGAAATCGGATGGCACTACCTTCAACCCGCGTTGATGGTGGCGGCGATGGCCGCGGTGACCGGTTCGTTTCTCGGATACTGGATGGGCGGCGGCCTGGCAAAGTTGTACATGGAATTCTATCGGTTCCCGACCTTTGTTTACCAACCTGACTTTCGCGTCATCGCGTTGGCGATTGTGATTGCTTTGGCGGCAGCGGTGATCGGATCGTTGCGGTCGGTCTACCGTGCGATTGACTTTCAACCGGCCGAAGCGATGCGTCCCGAAGCCCCCAAGGTGTACCGTCGTTCTTGGCTGGAGCGTCTGGGGCTTTCGCATTGGTTCCCCGTGGTCGTGCGGATGATCGTGCGAACCATCGAACGCAAATCGGTCAGCGCCGCGATGTCGTCACTTGGCATCGCCGCGGCCGTGTCCGTGGTGGTGATGAGCGGTTTTTTCCAGGACGCGTTGGATGAACTGATTCGCTTTCAGTTCTGGCAATCACAGCGACATGACATTCAACTGGTGTTCACGCAAACCACATCGCCGGACGTCCTGGACGACTTGCGACACATGCCCGGGGTGCAACACGTCGAACCCATGCGTGCCGTGGCCGTTCATCTGCGGCACCGGCATCATGATTACAGGACCAGCATTTTGGGCTTGGAACCCAATGGTTTGCTTTATCGTTTGCTTCGCCCCGATGGCCAGCAGGTCACGATTCCCGATCACGGAATCGTTGTCAGCGACGCACTGGCGGAACGTTTGGATGTCCGTGCTGGAGATTTGATTCACGTTCAAGTGTTGGAGGGCCAGCGTCCGAGTCGCGATCTGGTCGTCAGCATGGTGACGAAAGAATACGCGGGCATGAACGCTTACATGGACCGTCAAACACTGAATCGCTTGATGAGCGAGACCGACGCCGTGTCGGCAGCCTTCTTGACCGTCGATTCGCGTCACCAAGCGACGCTATATCAAGACTTCAAGCAAACACCGCGAGTCGCTGCGGTGTCGGTCAAACGTGCGACTGTGGAACAGTTCGATGAAACCATCGCCAAGAATCAAAACACCATGCTTTCGTTCACATTGCTGTTTGCAGGAATCATTGCGGTCGGGGTGGTTTACAACACCGCCAGGATCGCCGTCGACGAACGCGCTCGTGAACTGGCAACCTTGCGAGTGATCGGATTCACACGCGGCGAAGTGTCGACGATCCTGTTGGGCGAACTTGCATTGATCACGCTTGCGGCGATTCCATTGGGTTGGGCGATCGGATATGGCTTCTGTTACGCGATGGTCAAAGGCTTTGAATCCGAATCCTTTCGAATCCCATTGACAATCACCGTCGCCAGTTATGCGCGGTCGGCACTGCTGGTCACGCTGGCGTCGGCAATCAGCGGCCTGATCGTGCGGCGCCGACTGGACCATTTGGACTTGGTCGACGTTTTGAAAAGCCGCGAGTAATCACCGTTTCATTTGGACGAGCCGTTTCAATTATGTCATTCGCGAAAAAGATCGTTCTGTGGTCCATCGTCCTGGCGTTGCTGGGCGGTGCCGGATATTTCGCATTGTCGCCGCGTCCCGTGATGGTCGACACCGAAGTGCTTCAAATTGGATCGTTGACCGTATCGATCGAAGACGACGGGGTCACTCGGATTCGTGAACGCTACGTCGTTTCGGCGCCTCTTTCCAGCCGATTGCTGCGTATCACCTGGGATGTAGGCGACGAAGTTCTGTCCGACCAGACCGTCTTGGCTCGCTTGGAACCGACCAACCCGCAACTGCTGGATCCGCGCGAAGTCGCCCAAGCTCAGGCACGCATCCGGGCGGCCGAACAGCGACTGGAAACGGCCAAGGCCGAACTATCGCAGTCGGAAGCCGAACTGCAGTTTGCCGAGCGAGAAATGGGCCGCCTGAGAAAGTTGCTGTCCGCCAATGCAACATCGCAAACGGAATTTGAACAAAAGGAATTGCAGTTCCGCCAACTGACCGAAAAAGTCCGCGCAGCAACGTTCGGCGTCGATATCGCGGAGTATGAATTGGAGCTTCAACGTGCCGCATTGATTCTGACCGAATCGCCCGAAGACAGCGGTAAAGCAATGGCGTTGGAGATTCGTGCGCCGATCAACGGACGGGTGCTGAGAATCTATGAAGAAAGCACGACGGTGGTCACCGCGGGCCAGCCGTTGATGGAACTTGGTGACCCCAGCGATTTGGAAGTCGTCGTCGATGTGCTATCACGCGATGCCGTTCGCATTTCCGCGGGCGATCACGTCATCATGAACCAATGGGGCGGCGCAGATCCGCTTCACGGCGTCGTGCGTCTCATCGAACCCTCAGGGTTCACCAAAGTTTCCGCACTGGGAGTCGAAGAACAACGAGTCAACGTGATCGTGGATTTCGCCGACCCAAGTGGAAACCCCGCCATGTTGGGCGACAACTTTCGCGTGGACTGCCAGATCGTGACGTGGAGTACGGACGAGACGCTGGTTGTTCCCACCAGCGCCCTTTATCGCGACGGCCCCCAATGGATGCTGTTCCGTGTCGAAGGCGGACGGGCAGTCTCAGCCGCCGTGCAAATCGGCAAAAACAATGGCATGAAAGCTGAAATCATCTCCGGTGCAAACCCTGGTGACCAAGTGATCGTCTACCCGAGTGATGAAGTATCCGATGGCGTGCTGGTCCACCAACGATAAGATTTCCGATGTCGTCCTTCCGCGTCTGTTCTTCCTCTGGTGACCAACGCTTGCCATGAAGACAAGCCCAATAGCCGACAGCGTTCCCCCGTTCCTACCGCATCCATTGTGGCGGGGTGGTCATCTACAGACGTTAGCGACGCTGCGTTCAGGCCAGTCGCCCATTTTGAGACCGATTCGCCATCTGGTTCCAACTCGCGACGACGACACCATTGTCCTACACGAAGACTTGCCTACGTTGCCGGATGATGAATCGCGACTTGATATCGCCGGGCCGACGCCGTCCGTTTTGCTGGTTCATGGTCTTTGTGGTTGCCATCGATCGTCCTACATGGTGCGGATCGCTGACCGGCTGACACGGAGAGGCATCCGAGTGTTTCGGATGGACCAACGTGGATGCGGTGCCGCAACCAAGCTTTCGAATCAAATCACCCACGCGGGCCGCAGTGATGACTGTGCCGACGCGTTGGACTACATCGCGTCGCGAACCGACGGTCCCTTGGGCGTGGCGGGGTTTTCGATGGGCGGCAACCAGGTGCTTCGGATGCTAGGACATCGATCAGAGCACCATTCGTCCGATCTTTTTGATCGACTATTTGCGGCCTTCGTTGTTGCTCCACCAGTGGACCTGGCACGCTGCAGTCGGCACATGTTGACGGGTCTGCGTCGCATCTACAGCCGGTATTTTTTAAAACGCTTGCTGCGTGGGCTTCCGCACGTCGCCCGGCGTCACCAATGGGTCGATGACTTGTTGGCGACCGCCCCACCCAAAACGCTGTGGGATTTTGACGACCGGCTGACCGCACCGCTGGCAGGATTCGAGGACGCAAGGCATTACTACGAAACCTGTTCGGCCCGCCGGGTCACCCGATCGATTCGCACGCCGACATGCTTGGTCGCCGCGATCGATGACCCGATCGTTCCGCTCACCTGTTTCCAAGGTGACCAGGCAGCAGAATTTTCAACTTCGGTCCAGCAAGTGTTGGTGCCCGGCGGTGGGCACTTGGGTTTTGTCGACCGCCGGGGAAATTGCTGGACCGACGGTGTCGCGGAGACCTATTTTTCAACCCAATTCGGGGTCGGCTCGATATCGTCGGCCACGGGCGAACCCTGATCCTTGCGACCGCTGCCTTCCAATCGACTGATCAGACGCACGGACATGTCGTGATCACAGGCGATTTGGCAGCTGAGCCGTACACCAGGCTGGTCGACTTCACGGACTTTTAACGTTTCTTTTTCCGCGGCGGTCATTTTGTCCGGTTCGCCGTCCAAAAATTCGACGCGACACGTCGTGCATCGGCTGACGCCGCCACAGGCGTGCAATTGATCCGTCCCGGCGTCGTCGACCAGAGCCTTGATCAACCGCTTTCCAGGGGCGACTTCGAATTCGCCCACGCCTTCGATCGTCAATTTTGGCATCGCTGTTACCTCGTGCTGATGGGAATCGGTGGTGCGGGATCGATGGCAAAAAACTGGTCGATCCCAGCGGAAGACCGAACACTGTAGTGTCCGGTGTGGCGGTGCACAGTCCGCCAAACGGCCCGTCGGGCGGGGGTAACGACAAACTTTCGTCACGCCGGCATCGTCAAGACAGACTTGGCCGTTAAACTGGTGGGCTTGGCTGATACACGAAACGCGAACGGATTTTCCTGTATGGATTTGCTTTCAAGTGATTCACTAGCAGCATTTGGCTTGTTGGTGGTGGAAGCCGCACAAAATCTGGTCGACGTCCACGATGAATCGCTGGACAAACGCGCCGCGTTGCTGAAAGTCGAACAGCCCACATTGCACCAGAACGATGGGGATATCCGATTCGATTTTCGTGTCGCCGGGAATCGTCAAAAAACCGAAACCGTCCAGATCCACATCATTCCCGACGACGATATCGACTTGGACGAAGTCGAAGCCTTCCAGGTTTCGTTGCGTGCCGACGCGGTTTGCGAATGCGTCAGTTTTCAACGCGACGGTTCGTGTCCGCACACGTTGGCCAGTGCCTGGTGGCTTCAAGAACAGTTGGGCCGACGAAACATCCAACAGGTGCTGGAATTTTTCGGGACCCTGGAACGCGATTCTGTATCCGACGGTCGCGAACTGGTCAAAGAATTGTTGACCCTGGCCGACAATTTACAGCAGTCAGAAGAAGTTCCCACCACGCGGTTGCAATGGCGGATCGGCATCACTGACGCACGTTATTACTGTCCGGTGTCGGTGCGTGCTTATGAACAACGTCCACGCAAAAGCGGTCGAGGATGGACCAAAGGTCGTGAACTGAGGGCTTACGATCTTTTGCAAAGGAATTTCAGCCTCCAGCCGATCGACGGCCAAATCGCCGCATTGGTGGCCGACCCCAGCTACAGCTTCAACGAAGACCACTTCAGCGAATTCCAGGCCATCCGATTGTTGATCGGACACCCCAACGTCGTTTGGGACGACCAGGATGCGCGGGGTGTGTCCGTTCAATCAGGACAATTGTCACTGGCGATCGAAGTTATCGAGATTGACGAAAGCGAAGCCGGTGACCAGGACGGTCCCGATCAAGAATCCTCTCCCGACGATGAAGCGATCCGCACCAAGTTTCGTCCCAAGTTGCACCTTGGCGGGCAACCGCTGAACCCCGAAGCTTGCGATATCATCAAGGGCTACGCCAGTCCGTCCGAACCGGTGCTGTTGATCGTCGATCAGGACCAAGATCGAATCGTCTATTGCCCGCTGCCGTCGCAACGCGCGATTCGCATGTTCGAATTCTTGCTGCGTTCCGATTGGGAAGACGCTTTGCTGGACTTTGAAACGGCCAATTTGTTGGCGGTCCAAGCGTCGAAGATCCATTCGTTGATCAACGTCGACCTGCCGTTGCAACTGGCCGGTCCCTTGGAACCCGTCGAACCCGAACTGGTGATTGAATTACGACCGCGGGTGGGTGCCGGCACCAAGGTCGCGCTGGGAATGCACGACCCACGATTCGAACACTTGATGACGCCCGGTTCGCCGCCGCAGACGGTGACCTGTTTAACGCCCGAGGGCCCCATCCGGCTGGGCCGCGACTTGGCGGTTGAGCGAAACGCGGCCGACCAGGTGACCGAGCGGTTTGCCTTGCATCAATTTTCGTCCGACGGTTCCTATCGCTGGGTCGCCGAAACCGACGAAGACTCGCTGGACTTGTTGGGACGTCTGCACGCCGCCGGCGAAGAAGCCCCGCGAATCATTTGGCCCGAAGGCGAATCGATACGCGTGCGTGGCGAAATCACACCGTCATCGTTGCGAGTCCAGATCGACGACCGGCGTGACTGGTTCGGCATGTCGGGAGTGATCGATCTTCAGGGCCACCAAGTCGCTTTGTCCGATGTCCTGTCGGCGGTTCAAGACAACCGATCGCTCGTCCGTGTCGGTGATCGTGAATTTGCCAAAATCAGTGACGAATTCCGCCAGCGTTTGCGGCAATTAAGTGACAGCGTGGTGTCCGAACGCGGCGGCCTGAAGATCGCTGATGCGGCGGTTCCGTCGGTCCAAGACTTGATCGGCGAAGACGTCATTCTGGAAGCGGCTGATCGCTGGCACCAGTCGATTGAAAATCTGCAATCCTTACACGACTGGACACCTGAAAAGCCTTCCGAATTAGATGTGGAATTTCGGCACTATCAATTGGAAGGTTACCAATGGCTGGCCCGCCTAAGTCGCTGGGGCGTTGGTGGCGTCTTGGCCGATGACATGGGCCTGGGAAAAACGGTTCAAGCGTTGGGTGTTCTGTGCGATCGCGGCGATGGCGGCCCGGCCCTGGTCATCGCGCCGACCAGCGTGGGTGACAACTGGGTCCGCGAAGCAAACCGTTTTGCCCCCACACTGAATCCGATCTTGTATCGCGATTCGAACCGCGATGAATTGATCAAAACTGCCAAAGCCAATGATTTGGTCATTGTCAGTTACCAATTGTTACAGCGGGACGCGAAACGCTTTGCCAGTCGAATCTGGAACACCCTGGTATTGGATGAAGCCCAGTTCATCAAGAACGCACAAACCAAGACGGCCCAGTCCATTCGACGAATCGACGCCAACTGGCGGATCGGACTTTCCGGAACGCCGCTGGAAAATCACCTGGGCGAATTGTGGAGCCTGTTTCGAACCCTGAGCCCTGGATTGCTGGGATCCTGGGATCGTTTCCGCAACCGATTCGCTGAACCCATCGAACGCCACCGCGACGATGAACGTCGCACGTCATTGGCCCGTTTGGTACGTCCATTCATCCTGCGTCGCACCAAAGAAAAAGTGTTGACCGAATTGCCACCGCGGACCGAAATCACGGTGCAGGCGGTTTTGTCCAAGGAAGAACGTCGCTTGTACGAGGAAGCCCGGATGGCCGCGGTCGCGGAATTGTCCGGTGCCGCGATTGCGGAAAAAGGCGAAGGCGATCGCCGAATTCGCACGCTCGCGTGGTTGACCAAACTGCGTCAGCTTTCCTGCCATCCCCAGTTGGTCGATCGCTCGTGGAAAAAGGGTTCGGCCAAACTGAGCCTGATGATGGAATTGATCAACGAGTTGCGTGACGAAGACCATCGGGCGTTGGTGTTCAGCCAGTTCGTCAAGCACTTGGATGTGGTTCGTAAACAATTGGACCAGCAAGGCATCGCCTATCAATACCTGGACGGCAGCACGCCCGCCAAAGAACGCCAACGCCGCGTAGATGCTTTCCAAAATGGTGAAGGCGATCTGTTCTTGATTTCGCTGAAAGCCGGCGGAACGGGCTTGAACCTGACCGCTGCGGATTACGTTTTCCATCTGGATCCTTGGTGGAACCCGGCGGTGGAAGATCAGGCGACCGACCGGGCGCACCGTATCGGCCAAGAACGCCCGGTGACGGTCTATCGTCTGGTCGCCCAAGGGACCATCGAAGAACAGATTCTGCAAATGCACGCCGACAAACGTGAATTGGTCGCCGGTGTGTTGGACGGTACCGATGGGGCAGCCAAACTGAACACCCAAGACTTGATCAACCTGATCAAGGAAGGCGTGGCCCAATCGTAGTTTGTCGGTGACGCCAGATTCCGTCGCGATCCTTTGCCCGCCAACGATTGATCCCAGCGTCTGAACTCTTATTCGACGGCAACAATGGACCTTCGCAAATATCAACGCATCGCACTGTTGACCGACGGATTTTCGACCCCTTTTTTGGCCAAGACCGCCATCAATCTAATGCGGTACCGTGGCGATGATGTGGTCGCGGTGATCGATCGCGATCATGCGGGATCCGACGCCGGTACGGTTCTGGGAATCGATTCGCCAGCGAACGCCGGCATCCCCGTACTTGCAACGATCGATCAACACGACATCGATGCCGTTTTCGTGGGAATCGCGCCACCGGGCGGCAAATTACCGCCACGATGGGACGATCTGATTGCCGCCGCGATCGATCGAGGAATTGACGTCGTCTCGGGACTGCACGAATTTCTATGCAACCGTTCCGAATGGGTTAGTGCGGCCGAGCGATCGGGCAGCCGTTTGATTGACGTTCGCAAAAACGATTTCAGATCCGTCGCCACCTGTGCCGCGTTTGACGAAAATTGCCTGCGCATCCATGCCATCGGTAACGATTGCAGCCTAGGAAAAATGGTGACCTGTTTGGAAATCCAAAAGGGTCTTCAACGTCGCGACCTGGACGCCGGTTTTGCGGCAACCGGACAAACCGGGATCATGATTGCCGGCACAGGTATTCCGATCGATTGCGTGGTCGCCGACTTCGTCAACGGTGCGGCTGAAAGTTTGACGCTGGCCCATCAGAACCACGACGTCTTGTTGATCGAAGGGCAGGGCAGTTTATCCCACCCGATGTTTTCGGCGGTCACGCTAGGCTTGCTGCACGGCTGCGCGCCCGATGGACTGGTGTTCTGTTATCAACCCGGTCGTGATTTCGTCAAAGGGCTTGATGGTGTTGCGATTCCACCGCTGCGTACATTGATGGATTTGTCCGTGGCGATGGCCAATTTGCGACACCCGTGTCGCCTCATCGGGATTGCCGCCAACACATCACTGCTATCCGATGCCGAAGCCGAATCAGAAATGCAGCGAGCTTGCGAGGAATTTGGTTTGCCGGTTTGCGATGTTTATCGCAATGGTCCCGATGTTTTGGTCGATGCCGTGATCCGTCTGAAGCAAGAACAACCATCCTGATGCAGATTTTCAGTGAGACGGTGACGCTGCATCCCGAGCATCCGTTCGGCATTTCTCGAGAGACGATTCCGACACAGCGTAGTGTGATCGTCCAGTTGCAGCATTTGGATCATGTCGGCTGGGGCGAAGTCACCGAGAATCGGTTTTATGGTCGAACCGCCGAATCGATTCAGGAAAACATTCGCATCGCCGCCGACATGCTGTCTGGGATGACGGAATTGCTGACCTGCAACGATGGGGTGAAACAGATCTGGGACCAAATCGCCCAACGGGTCTGGCCGGACACATTTGCTTTGTCGGCGATCGATTCGGCCGTTTGCGATTGGACCGCCAAACACCAGAACGTTCCGACGCATCAGATTTGGGGCTTGGACTGGACTTCAACAGTACCGTCCAGCTTCACCATTGGGTTGGACACCGTCGACCGCATGGTCACGAAACTCCGTCAACGTCCCGGTTGGCCGGTCTACAAGATCAAGCTGGGATCCGATGACGACTTGGACATCGTGCAGCGTCTGCGGGGGGAAACCGATGCGGTATTCCGCGTCGATGCCAACGGCGGCTGGGACGTCGACAAAACGATTGCCATGTCACAGGCAATGGAAACGCTGAACGTTCAGTTTATCGAACAGCCGCTGCCAATTGATGCACCGGAGTCGGCCAAGCGAGATGTCTTCACCCACAGTCGACTGCCCCTGATCGCCGACGAGGATTGCCAAGTTGCGGCGGACGTCGCCAAGTGCTCGGGAATGTATCACGGAATAAGCGTCAAGCTTTGCAAGTGTGGTGGGCTGACACCTGCGATCGAGATGCTACGCCACGCCCGACGCTTGGGGTTGTCAACCATGGTCGGCTGTATGGTGGAAAGCTCCATTGGAATCAGCGCCGCGGCACAGTTGTTGCCACTTCTTGATTTCGCCGACTTGGACGGCGCCGAACTTTTGGATTCTGACCCAGCGATGGGAGCCAGCGTGAACCGAGGAATCGTTACACTTGCGGTCGGCAACGGTCACGCGGCATCCATGCGACAACATTCCGAATGAATAATCCATCTCAACCGGCCTCCACATCGACGATTGGACGATGGCTGAACAGTGCCGCGTTTGCACCATTGGCAATTGTTTTCTGCGTGGTTTTGTCCTTGATCGCCGGCCGGCTGGCTGATGAAAACTGGATCGAGCAATTCACCAGCCAAGGCGGCCAGGACGTCCAAGTCAGCCCCGACCTGATCGCAACCGCCGATGACCTGCGGGAAAAGATCCAAGAGGAAAAGACATCGTCGGACAGCGTGCTGGTCCCTTCGCCCGATGACTCGACGCCCGCAGTTCGGGTCACCGTGGGCAGACACTTTGGCATCTGGTCCATTTTGCCCGCGGTCATCACTTTGGCGTTTTGCGTGACCTTTCGCGAACCGTTGCCGGCACTGTTGCTGGGGATCTTGTCGGGGGCTCTGGTTTTACAGCAATACGATTTGACCGACGCGGTCTTGTTGCCCGGTTTGGCATCGACACGCGCCGCCGGAATCACGCTGTTGTATTTGTGGCTGTTGGGCGCATTGCTTGGCGTTTGGTCGCGAACCGGCGCCGCGTTGGCGTTCGCCGAATGGGTGTGCGGTAAGTTTGTGCGTGGCCCTCGATCGGCGAAGTTGGTCGCATGGGTTCTGGGTGTATTGTTCTTTCAAGGCGGCACGGTCAGCACGGTGCTGGTCGGCACCACGGTCAAGCCGATCACCGATCGAAACCGGATCAGCCCAGAAGAACTCAGCTATGTGGTGGATTCCACGGCATCGCCGATCGCATCATTGATCGCCTTCAACGCTTGGCCGGGCTATGTGCAATCGTTGATCGCAGTTCCCGGGGTGGCGTACTTGGCCACGGAGGCGGATCGCATCGGATTCTTTTTCCAATGTGCACCGCTTAGCTTTTACAGCATCTTCGCAGTCACCGGAACGTTCCTACTTTCGATCGACAAAGCACCGTTCCTGGGGAAACGTTTTCGGGCGGCAATCGCCAGGGCTCGACAGCAGGGCAATCCCATCACCAGCGGCGAGGTACACGTCAGTGCCGACACCATCGAACCAATGGGATTTGAAGGGGACCCTGACAACCAAATCGATCCCGATTACCAGGCCAACCCCTGGGAATTTGCGTTGCCGCTGCTAACGCTGATCGGTATCGCAGTTGGCACGGGGCTTTACGATAGCCCGAAGGTGCGTTGGGCCTTTGCGGCAGCACTGGGCGTCGCCATTGCCGCCGCACTGTTGCGTGGCATGAAGTTGCCGTCGTTGGTCGAAGGCGTCGGCGATGGCCTGAAAAGCGTCACCGTTGTGTCGGTGATCTTGGTCCTGGCGGTCGTGCTGGGTGGCATCACCACCGAACTGGGCGGTGGACTTTATTTGTCCACGGCGATCGGCGAAAACGCCCCGCGCATACTGTTCCCCGCGATCCTGTTTGTGCTGACCGCGGTGATCGCGTTCGCCACCGGCACAAGTTTCGGGACCTATGCCATCGCCTATCCCCTGACGATGCCGATGTCGATCGCGATGTCGTCAGGATTGCCCGCTGAATCGGGACAGTGGTTTGTGATGATCTGCTTTGCCGCGGTCTTGAACGGCAGCGTTTTTGGCGATCAGTGTAGCCCGATCTCCGATACGACGATTCTAAGTTCGTTGGTCTCGGATTGTGACCTGATGGAACATGTACGCACACAGATTGTTCCGGCGTGCCTTGCCGGCGTCTTGGCAATGATCGCCTGGACGATCATGACTGCGATTACGGTTGGCTGACGTCGTCGACCGTTCCGCCGATCGCTTTGACTTCGTCGATCAAGTCTTTCATCGCTGGTGACAACAACAAGCCCTTTCGCCACATCGCGACGATACTGCGAACGCCCATTAGGTCGGCAGCCGATCGAGTCTGTAGGTTCTGTCGCAAGTAGCCTTGTGCATTTCCCGCCAAGATGCCGATGCCCATCCCCGCGGCCACACAGGCGACGGTGAAAGCACTGTTGTCCGTTTCGACGACCACCCTGGGTTTCAGCCCTTCGCGATGAAACGCTTGTTCCAGAGCGGATCGTCCGTGAGATCCTGATCGCGTGACAATCAGGTCCTGCTTGGCCAGATCAACCAACCGCAGCGTGTCGGCTTTCATGATCGAATGCTCGGGCGGACTGACGACCAAAAAGTCCACCGTGTAGACCGATTCGTAGTGCAATCGTTCGTTGGCCTGTTGCGGATTGGGTTGCAATGCGAACGCCAGATCCGCCTGGTCGTTTAACAACAGTTCCTCCGCACGTTTGTCGTTCCCCTGGCAAATCACCAACAGGTTGTCATGGGTCTTTCGAAATCTGGCAAAGGGCCGCGCCAGGTCCTCCAACATCATTCGTACGCCGCTGACGATACGAATCGGTGCAGCGATCGAATCTTCCAGCCGGTCAAAGGTTGATTCCAAACTAACCAGAATCGGGTCGATCTGGCGATACAAGGCCAATGCGGGTGTGGTGGGCTTGATGCTACGTCCTGTTTTTTCAAACAGCTTGACCCCATAAACCCGTTCGATCGCTTGAACCTGCTGCCAGACGGTGGGCACCGACAACCCACAGACTTTCGCAGCTGCGGCGTACCCGCCCTCGCGCATGACCAGGCAAAACGTGTTCAGCTGGGCCGCGGTCAGGTCGTAGAAACGGGGAGAAGGCATCTTTCCACCATACACCAATGGCAAATGTTCTTTTTCGACTATTTAATTGAAGCAAAGCATTTTGTGGCTTAGATTGACTTGGAAATCAACCCCAGCCGCTGCTGAAGCAGCCTGCGGAGATACCCCAATCCAATTCATGGCAGCGGGAACGTGACAGCGATCCCGTCCTGAGCACCACACAGGTGGTGGTCCAGGGTGATTGCCACCAATGCGTTTCTTGTGCCACCCCCGGCGTTGAGCGTTCCGATGTGTTCGGGGCACGACTCAGCGGCCGTCGGCGTCGGGCGGTGGACAGGATCCAGCCTTCTTCAACATCACCGGGCAACGGCCGAAATTTTCCCCGCCGGTGACCGATGAATTTTGCGCTCCGATAGATGCGTATCCTTCTTCGTGATTCACTCTGTACACTGTTGACCGCTAAAAGGATCCACCCGACGCCGCAGGATGATCGCGCCAGTGTTTCGTGAATCGCACTATGGGCAACTGATCATTGACGCCATCCCGTCACTGGTCTTTCTCAAAGACAACCAGAACAACATTTTGAAAGTCAACCAAGCCGTCGTTGACAGCTTGGGCATCCCACGAGAACGAATCGAGGGCAAACATTCGTCGGAGATCTTTCCGGATGATGCGGACCGATTCTACGAAGATGACTGCGCGGTGATGGCCACGGGCCAGCCGCGGCTGGGCTACACCGAAGCGGTCGGCGATCGCTGGGTCCGCACCGACAAAATGCCGATCGCCGACGCCCAGGGGGCTTATCATCGCATCTTGGTGATCGCAACGGACATCACCGAGGTCCGCGAAGCGGAACTGGAACGTGACAAGCTGCAAACGATCTTGGAAACCACCAATCGGATTGCCAACGTCGGTGGCTGGGAATACACGTTGGATCCGCCTGCCATCAAATGGTCCCCACAAGTGTGTCGCATCCATGGGATGCCCGACGACCATCAACCCGATTTGGATTCAGCCATCAACTATTACGCACCGGACGACCGGGCAACGGTTCAAGCCGCCGTGCGACGTGGCATCGAAAAATTGGAACCTTGGGATTTCGAGGCACAACTGATTCGCACTGACGGAACCCGCGTCTGGGTTCGCGCGATGGGGGAACCGGAAGTCAAAAATGGCAAGTGCGTTCGTTTGTGGGGAACCCTTCAAGACGTCACCACGCTGAAAGCCCTTCAAAACGAACGAGATGCCTTTTTCAGCGCAACGCTGGACCTGTTGTGTGTCACCAACTTCGATGGCGAAATTGTTCGCATCAATCCGGCGTGGACCGAAAGCCTGGGATACGAAGTCCCGCTGTTGGAAGGACGGTGTCTGTTCGACTTGGTTCACCCGCATGACGCCGATGAAACGCGTCGCGTCATTGCGGAGTTGAAAAACGGTGTGTCGGTTCAAGGCTTTACCAACCGGATCCGTCACCGCAACGATTCCTATCGAACGTTGGAATGGTCCATCCCGGAACCACGCCACGGGGACCAGGTGCTGTTTGCCGCGGCGCGCGACGTCACCGATCAACACAAACTGATGCAACAACTTCAGCGGTCCAATGCTGAACTGGATCACTTTGCCTACATCGCATCACATGATTTGAAAGCGCCCCTGCGCGCGATTGACCATATATCGGGATGGCTGCAAGAAGACTTGGCAGGCGACCTGCCTGTCGAATCCGAACGCCACCTGCAACAGTTGAACCAGCGTGTACGTCGGATGGAAAAACTGTTGGACGATTTGTTGGCCTATTCCCGGGCCTCGCGAGACCGGGGACAAGTCAGTGTCGTATCGATATCGAAAGTGGTCTGCGGTGTGATTGATTTCTTGGCAGTGCCCAAGGAATTCACGATCGATTCGAAAATTCAAATCGAACAAATGACGACCCGTCGCACGCCGCTGGAAACCGTTCTGCGGAACCTGATTTCCAACGCCGTCAAACACCACGACCAAGAATCGGGAACGATCCAGGTCTGCTGTCAGCACTGCCAGGACGACGACCGATTCGTCCAGTTTTCCGTCGCCGATGACGGCCCCGGCATCGCCCCTGAACTGCGAGAGCGTGCTTTCAAAATCTTCCAGACGCTGCGGCCTCGTGATGAAGTCGAAGGCAGTGGCGTCGGTCTGGCAATCGTTCAACGAATCATCGAAACCGAAGGTGGAACTGTCCGTATCGACAGCAACCAACCGCGGGGCACCGTGATTCAATTCACGTGGCCGTTAGAACCTATTGAACAGGATCATGCAGGGTGAACGCTGTAAACGAAAACCCATACTCGGCAGTCCAAATCTTATTGGTCGAAGACGACGACATCGATGCGGAGGCGATCGGCAGAGCGTTTCGCAAAGCCAAGATTGCCAATCCGACCCACCGTGTGTGCGACGGTATGGAAGCCCTGGAAGTCCTACGCGGAAACGCGGCAAGTGCGATCAGTCATCCCTACCTAGTACTGCTCGACTTGAACCTCCCCCGCTTGGACGGCATTGGATTCCTACGCGAAATCCGCGGCGATGCGTCACTGAAGGGAACCATCGTATTTGTGTTGACAACATCCGATGATGACGCCGATAAGATTGCAGCATACGACGAGCAGATTGCCGGCTATATGGTGAAGTCCCGCGCCGGCAAGGACTTCATGAATTTGATCAATATGTTGGATCACTACTGGCGGGTCGTCGAATTCCCGCCGGAGAAGCTGGACGGAACCTGAGAAACTACCATGGAATTCACGCACCGACGGATCGTGGTGATCGACGACGATTCGCTGGACCGGGAACAGATCGTCCGCTTGTTGGGATCAGATTTTCAGATCCTGTCAGCCGATTCCGCACGTCAGGGTCTGGACCACTGTCAAAACCAAAACCCCGATTGCGTCTTGCTGGACTATCGTCTGCCCGATGCCGATGGGATCGCGACACTGCAAAAAATCACACCCAGCGGTATCCCGGTGATCATGTTGACCGGGGAAGGTGACGAGGAGGTTGCCGCCACGGCGATCAAAACGGGCGCGTTTGACTATTTTGCAAAGAAGCGTCTGGACAAAGTGCGGCTGCATTCAGCCATTCAGCGTGCCATCGAACACGCCGATCTACGTCGCCGCCTGTCACGCACGCGTCAGGAGTTGGAAGACTTGGTCGGAATGGCGACTTCGGAACTAAAAACTCCGCTGGAAGATATCGAACGGACGCTGCGGACGGCTTTGGTCGACATGGCCGACGACGGTTCGGTCCGGTCGCGATCATTGGTCTCCCGATCCGCCGACACGGCCAATGATCTTCGCATGATGGTGGATCAATTGCTTCATCAGACCCAAGTGGATGAAGACCTGGAAACGCTGGACTGGGTCGACATGAACGACGCCGTTACGGTGGCGACGGAACGCTTGGTCGATTCGATCCAAGCCTCCGGCGCAAAGATTCGTTACGGCGATTTGCCCATGATTTGGGGTGACCGTTCCAACTTGATTCAGTTGATCCAAAACCTGTTGTCCAATGCCATCAAGTTTTGCGAAGCAGAGACACCGTTGATTGATGTCCGAGCTGAATCGAAATCGGGACAGTGGCTGTTGACCGTTTCGGATAACGGCATCGGCATCCCGATTCATGAATCGGAAGACATCTTCGTTCCGTTGAAACGACTGTATTCCAACGACGAATACCCGGGCCACGGCCTGGGCTTGGCCGCGTGCCGAAAGATCACGCAGCAACACGGTGGTCGCATTTGGCTGCAAGACAGTGATTCCAACGGATCGATGTTCTGCATTGCCTTGCCGGACCGATCCGCAGAGATGCCCATCAACGGCTAGTCAAAGCCGGTGCATCTGCTTTGCTGAATCGACATGCAATTTCAGCGGTTTGATCAGCCAGCTGGGCCGCTATAGTCCGGAGGGCGGTTGGCAAATTCTGGCGTGGACCAGTCGACCGTGTTTCGCAGACACACAACAAGGCCCGACAACTTTGATGTTGCCGGGCCTTGCTCGTTTTCGGTTCGTTTCAGATCACATCCGCCGGCATGACATCTCGTTTTGGCAGCCGGCGTCAAGATCGGTCGCGGATGTTAGTAGCGGAAGATCAAATCCAGCGTGACACGATCCTCGATGACATCCTTGAATTCCGTCAGCGGGAACTCATAAGCGACACCGGCTTCGATGTTGCGGCTGGGCTTGTACTTCATCCCGACATTGTGGGTCACCAAGTCGTTGCCTTCGACATCGGTCGCCGACAGGTTCAACAGGTCTTGGCCCGACACGCCCAGCGGCAAGCCGACTTCGGCTTCGTCCACCCAGTGCCACCAAGAGTTTTCGGTGAACAGGTACACGCGATCGGTCAGCTTCACGTCGAAGTGATTGTTCCAGTGCACGGTGGTGCTTTGCACCGATTGGTCCACGGGCAATTGCCAACCGAACGAGCTAAGCCAGTGGGCTTGGCCGTCCAAGAAGCGTTGACCACCGGAAACGAAGAAGTGGAATTCACCATCGCCGACGGCTTGGGCGGCTTTTTCGCTACCCATGGGAATTTCATAGGTGAATCCACCTGATAGCAGCGTGCCCGTCCGCGTATTGCGGATCAAGTTGTATTTCAGACCCGCTGTCACGTCGGCCCATCCTGAATCCAGCACCAAGCTGTCCAGCGCGCCTTCGCTGCTGTCGATGATGTAGCCGTCTTTAACCGCGATCAGGCTAAGCCGCTCGGTCAACGCGATGCGAAACTGCAACGCGAATAACTGCACACTGCCACCGGCCGGAATGTTGTTCGGCCCCAGTGTTGCGGGGAACTGATGAGTCACGAAGATCGGACGCAATTCGGTCAAATTCCGCGGGTCTTCGAAGTGGACGAAGTCGATCATCGGGCTGATGAAATCATCAAAGCAATGATCGCTGGGTCGCAGACAGCGTTTCAGCGATGCCAGGCATCCACAAGGATCGCATCCCAGCGAATCACAACCTGCGTCGCACCCATACGCGTCACAGCCAAAGTCGTCGCACGCCTGGTCGCAACCCATCACCCCGAACGGGTCGCATCCGCCGCACGTATCGGCGGTCACCAACGCGGGGGAACACAGGCACGCCACCGCGGCCAAAATCGATGTTTTCCAAAAGCGTTTCACCATCCACCTCCTGTCAAGTTGGCAAGTCGCCTTTGGTTCGACACCCTTGGCCGACCACCCGAATCCGACTTGTCCGATCTGTTCCGTGTGTCCCATCGGCGCAACGCGAAACGTTGACAGTGATTCACCTCGGGTGCCGTTAAGGTTTTCCTGGTCGCTGAAAACCACATCGACCAAGCAGCATTGGCGAGTCGTACGTCGTCATCCGTGCGGATTTGTCACATTTCAGATCGTGGCGAGGTGTCGACTGCGGCATCCGGTCGCGGTGACTGGCTGCCCGACCAAGCTCGACGATCCGCCTCGCCAGGGTATACCGACGACTTTTTTCTGGACCTTTGGCCCCCACACCGAATAATCATCACACTTCCACAGTCGTGTGCGTTTTTTGAAACCATCCCAAGGTCGCCGCCGACGTGCTAAGGCGGGACCGGACGGCGGCACGTCGGACCTGGGGATCGGTTTCAGGTTCTTTATTTTGGCGTCATGGCGACAAACGCATCCCGACTTTTTCACGCTCGTGACCAGACTTGTCACGGCGGTCGCGAAAGATACTCCTGTCGGCGAAACGAGCGGCAAGAGCCGAGAATTCGCCTGTGGAAAATCTGTCGTTTGTTGGTTGTCGAAGTGCGGCCCAATCGATACGATATTTCTGTTCACCACCCGCCAGATCCGGCACGTCACACAGGGGCATTGCCGGGGCTAGAACAACCGAATCACACGGGAAGGAAAAAAGGGAATGGCCAAGAAACCGAGAACTGCGACCGCTGCTGCGTCCAAGGGTGTGAAATTGGATCCCGGCATGAAGACGGTTTTGGAAAAGGAACCGGGTCTGAAGACCACGCTGCAACAGATCGAAAAGACCTTCGGCGAAGGTGCGATCATGCCGCTGGGTGCGTCACAGCATCTTCAAGTCGCCGGAATCCCGACGGGAAGCCTAAGTTTGGACATGGCCTTGGGCGGCCAGGGAATCCCGCGTGGGCGGATCATCGAAGTGTTCGGTCCGGAATCCAGCGGTAAAACGACACTGGCGCTGCACATCGGTGCGGAAGCGCAAAAGACCGGCGGGATCGCAGCGATCATCGACGCCGAACACGCGTTCGATCCCAGTTGGGCCAAAAAGCTGGGTGTCGAATTGGACAGCCTGCTGGTCAGCCAACCCAGCAGCGGCGAAGAAGCGATGCAGATCTGCGAAATGCTGGTCAAAAGCAATGCGGTTGACGTGATCATCGTCGACTCGGTCGCCGCTTTGGTTCCGAAGGCGGAATTGGAAGGTGAAATCGGTGACAGTCACGTCGGCCTGCAAGCTCGATTGATGAGCCAGTCGATGCGTAAGCTGACCGGTGCGATCGCCAAAAGCAAATCAGCCGTGGTGTTCATCAACCAGATCCGTGAAAAGGTCGGTGTGATGTTCGGCAGCCCGGAAACCACCCCCGGCGGTCGTGCCCTGAAGTTCTACTGCAGTTGTCGAATCGATGTCCGACGTATCGGAGCATTGAAAGACGGCGAAGAACAGGTCGGCCAACGGGTTCGCGCCAAGATCGTAAAGAACAAGGTCGCGCCGCCGTTCCGCGTGGCCGAGTTCGACATGATGCACAGCAACGGCATCAGCTTCGAAGGCGACCTGCTGGACTTGGGAACCACTCACAAAGTGGTCAACCGCAGCGGATCATGGTTCAAGTACGGTGAAACCTACTTGGGGCAGGGCAAAGAAAAGGCACGAAACTTCTTGATCGAAAACCCGGACGTACGGGACGAGATCAAGCAGAAGGTGCTGGCCGCCGGCGGTTATGCGGCACCGGTGGATGAAGCGGGCGAAGGCGAATCCGAAGCCGCAGCAACGGACGAAACCGAGGTCGCCGAAAACAGCTAGTCTGATCTTTCGGTTCACGCCAATTCGTCTCGCTCCGATGGCCGACCGGTCACTCGGGCGGGATTCCTTTTGCCCTCATTTTGCCTTGATGTCGATCAGATCCATTGCGGTGGCTTTCGGCGCATCTTTGATATGCCGTTGCCGGCGCGACAGACCAACTCGGTCGCGACCGTCACGGTATTCCGACCGGCTCCGATCGCGTCGGCGATAAAACGGACGGATCGGCCACGCCGTCCGCGTTGTCGTCGACGCGTCGCCGGTCCATTAGCCACGGAGGGCTTTTTCATTCATCCAGATTGCCGATGCCGGTTGCCTCCCACGCGTGACCGTTCAGTTCGCCTTTCCCTTGGCTTCCATCTTGCCCCACGTGTCTCGCAATCCAACGATGCGATTCATGACCAGGCTTCCGGGCTTGCTATCGGAATCGACAACGAAGTATCCGACGCGTTCAAACTGGACTCGATCACCAATCTGAGCCTCGGCCAGAGCGGGTTCCACAAACGCAGTGCGAACCGTCAGTGAATCGGGATTCAAGTAGTCCAAAAAAGTCTTGCCTTGCTCGGCTGCATCCGGATTTTCCACACCAAACAACCGGTCATAGTCACGCACCTCGACTTCGCTCGCGTGATCCGCACTGACCCAGTGGATGGTGCCTTTGACCTTGCGTCCTGATTGATCTTGGCCGGATCGCGTTTCCGGATCATAGGTACACAGAATCTCGATGACATTCCCGTCATCATCTTTGACCACATCGTGACAATCGATGATGAATGCCCCGCGCAAACGCACCGCGCCGCCCTTCTTTAATCGGAAGAATTTCCGGGGCGCTTCTTCGCGAAAGTCTTCCTGCTGAATCAGCAAGTGGCCGCTGAAGGGCACTTCACGCTTGCCGGCCGATTCGTCTTCGGGGTTGTTGATCACCGAACACATTTCGACCTTGTCTTTCGGCCAATTGGTGATGGTCAACTTGATCGGATCCATGACGGCCATCCGCCGCGGAGCGACCCGATTCAAATGTTCGCGGATCGAGTTTTCTAAACGCACGACATCGATGGTGCTGTTGAACTTTGCAACGCCGACATCGGCACAAAAGTTACGGATGGATTCGGGCGTGTACCCACGTCGCCGCAAACCGCTGATCGTCGGCATGCGTGGATCATCCCAGCCGCCGACATGTTTTTCTTTGACCAGTTGCAACAACTTCCGCTTGCTCATGACCGTGTAAGTCAGATTCAAGCGTGCGAATTCGATTTGTCGCGGGTGATGGATTTCAAGGCTGTCGCAGTACCAATCGTACAGCGGCCGATGGTTTTCAAATTCCAACGTACAAATGGAAAAAGAAATTCCTTCGATGGAATCGCTTTGACCGTGAGCCCAGTCGTACATCGGGTAAATGCACCACCGGTCGCCGGTACGATGGTGATGAGCTTTCATGATGCGGTACATGACCGGATCACGGAGATTCAAGTTGGGTGACGCCATGTTGATCTTGGCGCGCAGGGTTTTCGAACCGTCGGGGAATTCCCCCGCTTTCATCCGCCGAAACAGATCCAAATTTTCTTTCGGGTCGCGATCTCGGTAAGGACTGTTCTTTCCAGGTTCGGTCAACGTCCCACGGTACTCACGGGTTTGTTCCGCCGACAATTCACAGACGTACGCTTTACTCTTTTCGATCAGCCGCTCGGCCCATTCGTACAGCTGCTCGAAATAATCGCTGGCATAGTGCAGTTCGTCCCACTGGAATCCAAGCCAACGGACATCTTCTTGGATTGATTCGACGTACTCCGTTTCTTCCTTACTGGGATTCGTATCATCGAATCGCAGATTGCAGGTGCCGCCGTAATTTCTCGCGAGCCCGAAGTTCAAGCAGATGCTTTTTGCGTGACCGATGTGCAGATACCCGTTGGGTTCCGGTGGAAACCGGGTATGAACGGCTTCGAATTTGCCAGCCTGAAGATCTTCATCGATCGCGTTTTCGATGAAGTGCTTGCGTGGGCGTGGCGATTCCGTTTCGGCTTGTTCGGTCATCCCGATGGACTTGATTTGGAAGATAAAGAGGGGCATTTCAGCGGGTCGCTTTCACCAAAACCGACCCGTCACGACGTGACAGATTTACACGGAAACGGGTTCGCCACCCAGCCCGGTTCCCGGCGGTTTGCCCGACGCTGTGGTCTTGGGGCAAATTCACAGCCAATAGCATTTCCGCAGATTCGCGGCACAAGGGCCGCCGCCGACTCATCGGCCCGGCCCGTCAGCAACCAGGCCTCCGATCGGCAACCGCGAGGGGCGATTCGGCCGGTCATCGGGACAGGCCCATCGCATTCTGCGGCAGTGCTACGCCGTGGGCGTTTCGGCCTGAGGATCTTCCGTCGGCGTTTGCGATTCCATCTGTGCCTGGTCCTCCAATGACCGAATGAAGTTGATCAAGTGCCACACATCAACCTCTTCGAACTCGCCTTCGACGAAAGTTGCCGCGGGCATGGGCGTGCCGTCAATCCCTTGAGTGATGCGAAGGTACAGATCGCTGGCCGATTCGCCGCCGTGGAAAACGCCGGTCGAGAAGTTTCGCGGCTTCGCATTCACCGGTGCCAGGGCCCCGCGTGCCAATAGAGGAATCAGCGAATCACGATCGTCAGGCTTCAGACCAATCTTCAGCGTCCAATCCTTGGTCCAGTCATCGTAGTCCGTGGTTTGGCCATCACCCTGACCGGTCTTTCCGTGACATGTGCTGCAGGCAGCAATCTTGCCCAGGAAGACCTCGCGACCTCGCTGAACGGAGTCGGCCAACGCGGCGGATTGGTCGCTGTTCTTGACCTGAACGTATTCGTCGTAGCTATCGGTGACCGGAAAATCACTGGGCGGTTCCGGCACCTCGACGACTTCGTCCTCGGCTTCCAACCAAGAATCGGCGATGTCCATCGCCAGTTCCTCGGCCAGTTCCCAGCCGTATTCAAAGTTTTCGACGCGGGTTTCAAATTCGTCCAGCTGTTCGTCGCTTAGCCCGGCCGGCGGTTCGCCAAGGTCACGATCTTCTGGGACGATGATGCGATCACCTTCGTCGAACGCCCAGTCACCCGATAAGACGGCTTCGTCGATGATGCTGCGTTCCAGTTCGCCACGCCAAGATAGATAGATGACATAGTCGGTCAGTGCTTGAACATCTTCCTCGGTCAGTTCGTTGATTTTGACCATGGCGGTGCCCTCGATTCCGTTCCGGATCAATCGCGTCAGGTCTTCCCGCAGCGGCTTCACACCGCGAGGCGTCGACGTGAACTTGAAGACGCCCTTGCGATAATCACGGGGATAGGGCACCACGACGCTGCTGGTCGCACCACGCCCGTCGCCGCTGACACCGTGACACGTGGCACAATGCTTTTGATAAAGACCTCGGCCTGGTGTTCCGGGATCGCCCGACGCTTTCATCAGGTTGTCCATCGACACCAGTGAAGCAAAATCTTCTTCTTCCGCCACGAACGCGGGCAACTTGGGCTGGTCCGGCGTGCCGAACATTTCGGTCAGAATCCAAAACGTATCATCCATGGGCTGATCCATCGGGATCTCTTCACGGATCTGATACTTCATCGCGTGGACAAAATTTGGGTCAAACGTCGCCGGTGGAGTCTCGCGACAACCTGCCACCAGAACGGCCAGGCTGCACAGCAGGGATGCGGGTACGAACAGTTTTAATTGCTTGGTCGACATCATTTCGGTCCAACACAGACGACGAGTGTAGCGGTCCCTTATGGGATCCATTTTCCAACGATTCAGTTTATCAGGCCCGTCCAACCTTTGTGATCCGCCGTGTGCCAGTCCATCCGGCGGAAAACAGATCTGCATGCCAAGCAGGGCCAGAGGACGGCGGCCGAATGCCTAAGCTGACGCCTTGGCGATTGCGGCATCCATTCGGTTGCACGTACGTTCTTGACCGAGAATCGCCAGCGTTTCAAACATGCCAAAACCACCGGGCTGGCCGGTGGTGGCCAAACGGAGCGAGTGGATGATGTCTTTCAGCTTGATGGATTCACGGTCGCAAAACGCTTTGACGATTTCCGCGATGGCGTCGTGATCGAATGCGTCGGCGTTCACAAAGTCCTCTTTCAACTTTGTCAGCCGCTCGGCCGCCCCGTCCGCGTTGACCACGCGTTTTTCGAACGCCTTTTGATCAACTGTGTAGTCATCGGTGAAACAGTAATCGAACTGGACAATATCGCCTGCGATCTTCAAGCGATCATCGGCGGCTTCCACCACGGTCTTCAGCAACGCATCGTCGTCCGAATCGACGAATCCGGCCGCGATCGCAAAGGGTGCGACTTGCTGCAAGCGGTCGTCGATCGAAAGTGCGGCGAACGCGTCGGCCTGGAAAGCCACCAGCTTTTGCGGATCGAACGATGCGGGTGCTTTGTTGACTCGGTCCAACGTGAATTTGTCGATCATTTGCTGGCGGTCAAATTTTTCCGTTTCACCGTCAAGCGACCAGCCCAACAGCAGCAGGTAATTCAGCACGGCCGAAGGCAAAAAACCGATCTCACGATAGAAATCCACGATCACCGGATTGAAGGTGTCGGCCTCGGTCGCGATGGAACAGGCGTCGGCAATCTGACGTCCATGATTCAGCAGATCGGCAAAGCCCTTGTTCTTGGTGTACTTGTCCAGTTTGCGTTTGCTCAGTTTGGCAGTCCCACCGGGTTCGGCCACATAGGGCAAGTGGGCGTATTGAGGTCGCGGATAGCCCAGGCTTTCCAAAATGAAGACCTGTCGTGCCGTGTTGGGCAAGTGTTCGGCAGCGCGAACGACGTGAGTGATTTCAAAGTCCTGGTCATCCACGACGCTGGCCAAGTGATACAGACAGCTGCCATCGGCGCGCTGGATCACGTGGTCCTGTTCGCTGGCCCAATCGACCACCACTTCGCCGCGGATCAAATCGTTGATCACGCACTGGCCCTCGCGAGGCATTTTCAGTCGCACCACCGCCGTGCGTCCTTCGGCTTGGAATGCCGCGGCCGCCGCGTCGTCTTCGGCCATCCAACGACGGTCATAGATGAAGGGCTTGCCTTCTTTCTGAGCCGCTTCGCGTTGTTGCTGTAATTCTTCGGGGCGTGAAAAGTCGCGATAGGCGTGACCGGATGCCAGCAACTGTTCCGCAGCCTGGCGATGACGTTCCGCCCGCTGTGATTGATAGTACGGTTCATGAGGACCGCCGACTTCCGGACCTTCATCCCAGTCCATGCCAAGCCAACGAAAGCCGTCCAGGATCGGTTGAATCGCTTCGTTGACGTTTCGTCCGGCGTCGGTGTCGTCGATTCGCAAGATGAACTGTCCGCCGGACTGGCGGGCCAGCAACCAGTTGAACAGTGCGGTGCGAACACCACCGATGTGCAGATAGCCGGTCGGGCTGGGGGCGAACCTGGTACGCATGAATTTGGAAATCGGCCAAAGGAATGTTGCAACAAATCTGTCGCGAAAGATAGCCGATGTTTGCCCGGCTGATGAACCACCGGTGGCGGGAGACCGTTTTTCCCGCCTGGTTTGCCAAGATCGCTTGATGCTGAGGGTCGAAGCCCACCGGAGAAGACTTGCGTCAATGGCCCCGCCACCGCATCAAATCGCTGGTTTGGAAACCGTTATGCGGCGCGTCCGCGTCGTTTCAGCTGTTTGCGCATCCGCCGACGTTCCGCCTTGCTTAGGCTGGTCCAATCGATGTCCTGTTCGTCGATGACGTCGTCGGAATCAAAATCATCCGCTTCCTCGTCGACCGAACGGTCGTCATCGTGGGAGGCGGATCCCCCGCGATCTCGATGGTCGCCCTCGTCCGCATCGTGACCGTCGTCATCACCGGATTTCGGTTTGTTCTTGCGTCCCCCAAACCATCCCTTCAGCCCACGCGACTTTTTCTGAGGCAGGGCGTCGGAATCACTTGCCTCGGTCACGACGTCATCGTCAACAGTTGCCTGCTCATCGGCGATACCAGATTCATCTTGGCCGGAGGACTTGGACGCTTTCTTTCGCGACCATCCCCAGCCACGTTTGCGTTTGGTTTGCCCCGCGTCGCCGTCGGATTCCTGTGATGCACTTTCGTGGTCTGATTCATCATCCAAATCGTCAACCGTCGATTCCGGATCCGCACTCTTGGCCGATCGTTTCCGCCAACCTTTCAACCCCCATCCGGATCGTTTCTTCGCCGGTTTGGATTCCGTTGCTTCGGCGACGTTTTCGTCATCCGCTTTGTCGCTGGGCTGTACGGCTTGCCCGGCTCGTGTCCGGTTTCGGGTGGTTGGCGTCTTGGCGGAAGCGGTTGTTTCGGAATCGGCTTCCGATTCCGTTTCGGACTGTGCGGCAGCGGTGCGTTTACCAGCTCGCTTGGCCTCCAAACGCTGGCGGCGTTCTTCGGCTTTTTGGTCCCGTTTTTGTTTTGCCGCTTCCTCGCGTTCGTTGCGCTCGGCCTCTTTGAACGCCTGTTTCTCGGCACGCTGCTGTTTCCAGCGTTGCGTCATCGAGTGCAGAGAATCGAACGGCGTTGGCTCCGCTTCCAGATCGCGAACCTCACGCAACAGCACTCGCAGATAGGCCATCACCGACACGCCAAAGCAACCGCATGCCCAGACCGGACACGACGTTACCAGCCACGCGCGGAACACCGAATCGATCTCGATCAAATTCCACCGCGCCGCAATCGGAATCGCAAAGGCGATCCAACCTGCGGCCATCATCGCAAGCGCCGCCTTGCATCGCGAGACTTCCACCAAAAGTCGCAAAGCAAACACCACACCGCCGAACGTCAGCAGGATCCGTAACCAGTCGCCGCCTGAAAGGGCCACCCGTGACCCGAACAAGGCGTCGATCAATCCGCCGCCCCAAGAAACCAGATCCGTGGCCGACTGCAGACTGGCGATCAGGCTGGTCAGCAAAACGATTCGCCACAGCCGGTAATGCCCCCGATAATCATCATTTCGATACCGCCGCAGTTGATAAACCAACAGCGATGATCCGGCCGTCAACGCATAGGCCATCGTCACGGTCCAACGTCCGAAACTGTCGCCGCGATCCAGTCGAAACGGCCGAGCCAAGTCGGGTCGTGATGCCAGAGCCGGCCAGGCAAGTGCCAAGTAGTGCATCACCGCAAGCAGGGACACCACCGACATGACGGCAGCCCCCAACGCGATCATTGACCGGCGTTTGACAGGCACCAGTGAAAACCACCGGCCACGCAATCGCCGATTCACATGAGACCCGTAAGCGGTCGCCGGGCGGCGGGCTTCCCGCAACCGCCTGGATGCCGCATTGCCAGGCGGTGCATACACGCCCTCGTCGATTTTTTGCGCCGAATACAACACACGGCGGCGTCGATCGATCGTCCGTCGTTCCGAAATCATCCAGCCGCACCGCCCAAGAAGAATCCGACGACGGCATCCCAACCGTCTTCCGGCAACGGAGCGACGCTACAAAATTCCGCCGCCCGCGGTCAACGTGTGGCTGTGGGCGTCGGTTTCACGACCGGCTTGTTTCACGCGTCAATCGGCCAGCCAAAGTGACCGCAGCCGGTCGGTTTAGTCAGGGCGTCTGCAGGGCGGCGGGGATCGGTTTATCCGCCAGTTCGTCGATGATGCCTTGGCTGCGTTCCTGAGCGTTCAGGACTTCCAGTTTGCCGACGAACAACATGATTTCACCGCCTTCGGGGATGATCTCCTTGATCAGTTTGCCCGCTTCGCGCCCGGCCATGTAGTTGCTGGTCCCCAAGTAAAACTGGCGTTTCGATTTCGGCGCATCGCTGTCTTGGCAGATCACCGTGGTCGCGTCACAAGCCTCGTTGATCATCTGGACTTGGTTTTCCGGATCAATCGGGCTGATTGCGATCCCGTCCAACTGATTAGCGACGTTGGACTCCAGAAAGCGTTTTTGTTCTTCGATGGTACCGGCCGAAGGCATCTGGACGTCCACATCGCATCCAAACTGTCCCGCCGCACGCTCGCACCCGTCTTCGGCCAGCGTCCAAAAAGGATCCGTGCTGTTGGTGATGTAGGCCAATCGGACGCCAGTGCCGCTCAAGTCCAAGTCGGGTGACAGTAGAGGCCCTTCGCCCTTCTTCATCAGGGCGACTTCGTTGCGAAATTGCTGCACGTTGTCTTCGGTGATCCGGCGGTGCGGGATATAGATCAGCGAACTATCGGGTACGTCCACGGCCTGGCCCTTGGCCAGCATGGTCAACCACTGAACGCTGCGATAACCGAACGCATAAGGATTCTGAACCACCGTGCCATAGACATTTCCTTCCGCGATTCCATTCAGCGTATCGGGGTGTTCGTCGAACCCGACGACGGCGACGTCCCCCAAACGCTCACTACTTCGCAGCGCGGCCAGGATCATTGGCGTATTGGCACTCCAAAGCCCCACCATGCACTTGATTTCGGGGTGACGCAGCAGCGTCGCTTCAGCATTCTCCTTGGCTTTGTTGTTGTCTTGGTTATCCGTCAGAATCCCAAGGACCGTGTATCGGCCCGCCTGCAACGGGAAACGTTCTTTCTCGCTGGCGGTCGGTTGCTTTGAGGAACCACAGCCGCTGATGGCCAGAAACACGAAACCGGCCAACACGCATGCCAGGACGGGAAGACGGGAAATGTTCCAAAGAACGTTCGATCGCATGCAGTTCACCAATCAATCACCAAAACATGAAAGCCGACACGGCAATACCCGACGGGCCGGGCGCGCTGTCCCACGAGCCCTTCGTTGCGGCCATGTTAATGCCTGTGAAGCCCCGTTGTGGCACTCGTCTGTTCCATTGCCGGGACAATCGCGAGGGCCGGATGCGGTCGCACCGCCTTGGGGGTGCGTGAAACTGTGCCCGTGAAGCCTGTGAGACTTTGCGGATTGGATCATCAATCCTTGACCCGCACTTCTGCTTTGACCGATCCAACCCTTCAGCAAACCAGGGTGTCGATTGCTGCGCCGTCCGGCGGAACGACGCACCGGACCGGTTCCGCGAACCATGTTCATGTGGTCACGGTTCATGTGGCCACGGGAGGCACTTTGGTTTGCCAGACAAAGCAACGCATGCAAAACGGCCCCGACGGATCGCTATGGACGACATCACCACCGACCAATTTGTGACCAACAGTTCCAAGTCATCGCCGCGTGGCCCCAAATTACTAGGGATTTGGCGATTGGGCAGCGTGGTCCATCGAACCGAGTCGGCGGAGATCACGTTGGCCCAACCTGCCGACGCATCCCAAAATCCGCGTTGGGACTATGTCATCAAGCGGGGCTTGGATGTTGAACAGTCACCGAGTCATCGACAGTTCATCGCACAGGCCGCTGCGGCTTCGCAAGTTGCCAAGCATCCGAATCTGGTGTGCGTCCTGGACGGATCCGTTTCGGGCTCGCATCCGTTCGTGGTGATGCCACGAATCGAAGGTCGGACGCTGCAACAACACTTGAGCGATGGCAACATCTTGGCGTTGCCGGTTGCACTCTGGCTGACCCGACAAACAGCCCAGGCGATCGCCACCCTGCACGCGGGCGGATGGATCCACGGTGACATCAAACCGGCCAACATCTTGGTCAGCGGCCAAGGTCATGCAACCGTGATCGATCTCGGTTTTGCGCGACGCATCCACACCCCGCTCGGTCGCGTGTTTCGCGGCACGCCCGAATACGCGTCGCCGGAAATGCTGGAAAGCGAAACAGCCGCATTGCCATCGATGGATGTGTTTTCTTTGGGCCGAATGCTTTGGCAATTCATGGCCCATTGCAACGACAGTTCATCGCCGGTCGTGGAAACCGCTTCGGAATTGGTCGCGTCGATGATCGATTTGGATCCAGACGCACGGCCGACCGCCGCGTCCGTCGTCGACCGATTGCTGAAACTGGAAATCAATGCGTTGGGCAGCCATATCGAACCGGTGCACCGTGCACGTCGCGCGGCATAAGGGTCTGATCACCAGGGCCAATGAATCAGGGCCAATGAATCAGGACCCGAACGCTGAATACCGGTGTCGACACACCGGTGCCACCAAGACGGGCACAAACACGTCCACCGACCATGCGATATGCTGGTGAGGCTCACTTCGGGAAACCGGCTGTGAGCACGTGTTGCCCGCCCGTCTCTGTTCCCAACAGGCCTTCTGCCTTGGGACAGTCCTCGTGATCAGCGTGATCGCCCTATGATGCCACGACGTTTCGGTCGGACCTGTCCCCTGGCCGTTCTGGTGTTGATCGTTGCGTTCACCAGAAACGAATGCGTAGTCGCCCAGTCGACAGACCACGACGCCGACCTGGATCCGGTACCGGTGATCTTTGATACCGATATCACGGGTGACGTGGACGACGTCTTAGCACTGGCAATGCTGCACACGCTGGCGGATCGTGGCGAGTGCGATCTGTTGGCCGTGACGATATCAAAACGTCACCCGAAAGCTGCCGCATTCGTTGATGCGATCAACACGTTCTACGGCCGGCCGGACATCCCGATCGGAATTTCGACGACGGCGCCACCACGTGAAAGTCGCTATCTGTCTTTGGTCGACCAAAGACAACCCGACGGTACCGATCGATATCCACATGATCTGCGCGACGACAGCGATGCTCGTGAGGCCGTCGAACTGCTGCGGCAAACTTTGGCCGATGCGGACGATCATTCCGTCTGTCTGATCCAAGTCGGCTTGGCGGTCAACACAGCGGATTTACTCGACAGCAAACCGGACCGCATCAGTCCCATGAATGGACACGATCTGGTGCAGCAAAAGCTGCGTCTCGCTTCCATCATGGCGGGTGCTTTTGGCCCCGTTGGATCGAATCCCCGCCACTTGGAGGCCAACGTAAAGAACCACATTGAATCCATGCAGCAATTGGTCAACCGCTGGCCACAAAGCGTTCCTAGCATCTGGAGTGATTTCCGAATCGGTATCGCTGCCAAATATCCGCGACGTTCCATCAAGAATGACTTTCGCTACGATCCACATCATCCCGTCCGCGAAGCCTACTTACGATACAACGGCCCGGACCACGATCGACCGACGTGGGATCTAATCAGCGTGCTTTACGCCGTCCGGCCCGGGGACGGCTATTTTGGCTTGTCCGATCGCGGGGTGGTCGAAGTCCAAGACGACGGCTTCACCGCATTTCGTCCGTCCGCGGATGGTCCCGATCGTTACCTGACCATGAGCAAACCTCAAGCTCATCGCGTCATCGAAGTTCAGCGCAGCCTGGTCAGCCAGCCACCCAATCGGAATGCAACATCTCGCGTCACCGATTGATTCGGTTGCCAGCGATCGGAGTGCCGAAGGTCAAATTTCGTCGCCTAAAAATGCCGTTGTGAAGCAATCATCGGGTCGCACCTTCCCGGCCCGTTGCGGATCCAGACTGTCCATTTGTTCGACCAACGTCTTCCACCGGTCGAGCGTCATCATGCCGATGTCCTGGGACGTCATGTCTTGCGGGACCGCGAGTGGCTTCATCTGTTCGACGCCGAACTGCAAGGCTTCGGCAGTCATGCCGTGTTGATTGGCATCCAATACGGCCGCGTTGCCAAGTGCAGGATTATCAAAGTAATGCTGCCAGCCCTGCCGAGTGGCCTGGACAAATTTACGAACCAATTCGGGTTGTTCTTCGATCAACGTTTCGGTGGTGACCAGAACACTGGAATAGGGATTCCACCCCAGATCGCTGACCATTAACTGACGCGTCTGAACGCCTTGCTGTTTGGCCAACAGCGGTTCGGCAAAACTGTAGGCTTGAATCGCAATCGTCGGATCGGTGACCAGGGATGCCACGCTGCCGTGGTAGGGCACCTGTTTGACTTGTTTCAGATATCCACGCTGTTCCAGAAAATCCAAGAATGCTCTTCCGGGCTGGCATTGCAGCGTCATCCCACTGGTCGCAAAGTCATCAAAGGACTGCACCGGGCTGGCCGCTTGAACCATGATGCAACGCGGATGATTTTGGACCGCAGCCAAGACGGCCACCACCTTGGATCCCTGACGACGAAATTGGATCACATCGTCGGCACCGGTGATCGCAAAGTGACAACGTCCCAAGTCCAACTCCGGAGCCACCGGCGTCGCTCGGCCTCCGGGACGGATTTCGACATTCAAACCTGCCGCCGCATAGGTCCCGTCGGCCTGGGCTTGATAAATCCCACCATGCTCGGTTTCGGGGTACCAATTCAACTGGACTCGAACCGCCAACTGATCCGCCCGGGCCTGATCGGCGGCGGTCACGACCGGCGGTTGATCCGATTGGCGACAGCCCAACGTGAACAGCAGACCAGACGCGATGATCAGCCCCGTCACCCGGTGGATGAACGTTCGTGAATGCCGCGGACGCTTGCCTGGTGTTCGGTCAAATCGAAAACGTTGGATGCTCATGACGACTTATAGATTCCCGTGTATGCCCAGCGGCGCAGCACCGTCGCAGCCAGAAGCTGAACGGCACCAAACAAAACCAATCCCAGCAGTGCCGATGCGAATAACGCGGCGATCAAAGCGTCGGTACGCGATCGTCCCTGCCAACCGGTCATCAGTGCCCCCAATCCCTCGTAGACGGAACCATTACTGACGAAAAATTCGGCAATGATCGCACCGATGACCGCCAAGCCGCTGCTGATTCGCAGCCCCAAAATGATTTGCGAAACGGCACCAGGAATTTGCAAGCGTAGCATCCGTCGCAACCGCCCGGCACCGTACAAAGAAAACAGTTCGTCGTGATCGGTTCGCACCGCCAGCAACCCCGTGGTGCAGTTATTGACGATCGGGAACAAACAGATGATCACGGTCGCAATGACCGCACTGCGAAACGTATAGCCGCTCCAGATCACCAACAGCGGCGCGATGGCCACAATGGGCACCGTTTGCAAGAAGACGACATACGGAAACAACGCGCGGCGCAACAGCGCTGACTGGCTGAACAAAACGGAAAGACCACCACCCACCAAGAATGCGGTGAATAATCCCACCACTGCAGTCAGGCCGGTCACCCACATTCCCCGTAGAATCGCATCGCGTTCTTCCCAGCCCGCTTGAACAACGTCCACGGGAGTGGGCAAAAGAATCTTGGGCAAATCAAACAGCACGACGACCGCGTACCAAACGGCAATCATCGCCACCAACACGGACCCAACGGCGACCACGGTTTGTGCGATCTGCATGAAAGGGCGATTCACGTGCCAGCCTCCATTTGACTGGAACGAGCACCATGATCCTGCACACCGACGCTTGTTCGCAGACGATCGCTGATCGTGCCATAAAACTGGCCGAACTCCGGAGTCCGCCGTTGCTGCTGCGAACGCGGCCATGACAACGGATTGATGATCCCATCGCCGCAGGTCCCATCACGCATCACGAAAATTCGATGCGATAACAAGCAGGCTTCGGCAATGTTGTGGGTCACCAGGATGGCCGTGAAGCAAAGCTGTCGCCACAAACCCAACAGCAATTCCCACAGTTGACCGCGCAAGATGTCGTCCAGCGCGGCGAAGGGTTCATCCAACAACAACAATCGCGGACGAGTCACCAATGCACGTGCAATGGACACACGCATCTGCATGCCACCGGACAACTGATGCGGGAAACGATCGATGGCATCAGCCATGCCAACGGTATCCAGGATCTCCGTCGCCCTGCGGGTGGCGTCGGCGGGATCGCATGATCGAGTCAAACGCAGTGGCAAGCTGACATTTTGCAACGTCGTCCGCCAGGGCAGCAGCGCCGGGTGCTGAAACACAAAGCCCAATTCACCGCGGCGTCCGACCGATGGTGGATCGATGGTGACACCACCGGATGATGGTGACTGCAGCCCGGCGATCGTTCGCAACAGCGTTGTCTTTCCACAACCGCTGGGGCCGATCAGGGCCGAGATCTCACCAGATGCAAATTCGACATCCGCCTGATTAATGACCTTGACGATCTGTCGACCCGCCCCGGGAAATTCTACGCTCAGACGACGACAGCGCACCGCCGACGCACACGCGGTGGGTTCGGCAGCGTTCAAAGGGGCCGCTGGCATCAGTCGGGCGTCATCAACAGGGGTGCAAGCCTAGGACGGTTGGTGTCACGCCGCAGTATAGCAACGCGTCCATCGCTCCCCAGCCCATCACCGCCGCCGTCAGCGGTTCGTTGCGAAAGGACAGGATTCCGAGACAGGCGAGAAATCAGTCGTCTTCTTTGGCCCGCTGGGCAACATCACGAAGCGTGTCTTTGCCGGGGCTCAAGACGACCCGCTGACCGTCGATTTCCAGCACCACGTATTTGCGATTCACTTCCGCCACTTCGCCCGTCACCGTTCCGATTTCGAATCGGTCCCCCACGCGAAGCTTCAACGTTTTTCCGGACGTCCGAACGTTCATCCACGCCGTCCAGTCATCACGTCCTTGAACCAAGGCCGTCAGAACCGTTTGGCTGGCGTGATCAAACTTTGGTTCGGGTTCGGGTTCCTTTTCCACCGGTGGTTCGTTGACGCGAATCTTGACGACCTGCTCGGTCGTTTGCGCGGGATAGCCCTTGTCGGTAGCGCGTACCAGCACCTCGAATTCACCGGTTTCCTTTGGTTCGAACGACAGCGTTCCTGATTGAGCATCCAATTCGACGAAGTCCGGCGCGTCCTCGCCCAATTCATATTCGATCGGATGATCTTCTTCGTCGGCAAAATTGACCCTGGCCGTACTGCGGCGTCCAACGATCCCTTCGATCTGCGAATCACCGCCGAACCGCGGCGCCTTGTTCGGTGGCTCGAAGAAATTTCGATTCAAGATGGCTGATTCGTACGCTGTCATGTCAGGATCGACACGCCACGACGGGGCTTCCGACACGGTGGCTTCGGCAGGCACGGTGGACAAACCGATGGCGTCCACCGCCATGGTGACACGCAGATCACCGGTACGTGACGGCTTGATCGTCAAGTCGGCAATTCGGTGCAGATAGTCCGTCGCATAAAAGGAGTGCAACAAGCGGATGACCGTTGGTAAGTCCGCTGAACCACCAACGCTGAAACGATGGCGTGTGTACAGATCTTTCATCGGCGTCGAATTCACATGACGCACATCGGGCGTATTGATTCCCGTTTCTTTGACCAAGTCCAACAGATACGACGAATAGCGCGCGACGGCGATCTCGCGATCACCGGGCAAGGATCGCACGCGATATTCGCCCATCTGACGTTCCGCCATCGCGCCTTCCAACAGACGCGTGTTGAGATCCAAGGACGTCTGTTTCAAGTTCGCGATCTTTGTGATGCGGTCTTGCTTGGCATTCTTGTATTGGGTGAACATCCATTGCAGGCCGACCACGACCAACAACCCGCCGATTGCCATCGCCAGAAAACGTTCGCGTTGGGTCATGACGTCACCTCCTGGCCGGCATCACTTCCGCCGGCACCATCACCTGAATCTTGCGGAACCGTGTTTGAATCCGCTGGCGTTTGGCCGTCCGAATCGCTGTTTCCAGCGGCTGACTGATTGGCTGCCGCGTTCAACAGATCTTCAAAGGCTTGATACCGTCCGGCTTGAACAAAGTCGGGGGACACCACGATGTCTTCCTTAAAGCTGTATCGATAATACGGCTGCGTGCGATCGAAGGTGGCTCCGTCGCCCATCACACTATGCACTTGGTCGCGAATCGAATCTTCGAATTCTTCGATCAGGTCTGAATCCGTCACACCGCCACGGATGGTCATTGTGCCGCCACCTGTGCGAGTGTTGGACGCACCATGAAATTCGCGAACAATCAAGTCTTGGGCTGGCGGCATTTCTTCGGCTAATCGCTTCATCGCAGTCAACCAGTTCACATCGCCGTTTAAGAACAGATCGACTTGGCCGACTTCCGTGATACTGGTATCAGCCATCTCAACTTGTTCTTGCAGTTTTCCATTGGCCACTTGCAGTCGTTCGATCTCTTGATCCATGCCGGCGAACTGGCGATAAACCATGAAGCCCAACAGCAATACCAAAGCGACCGGAACGCCCACCATCGCGGCGATCCGCCCGCGGTTGCTTTTTGGTTCTGGACGTTTTCGAGGCTGAAGAAAGTCCACCAACCGATCGGCGTGCAATTCGTCGGCAACCAGCAATCCGACCAACGGAGCCAAACGGCCGGTGTGATCGGTCAGTTGGTCCGACGCGGCACGATCCAAGTCGACCAACGTAAACGGGTCCAGGGTTTCGACGTCCAATCCGGTTGCCTGGGCAAGTTCGGCGACGTCTTGTTCGTGAACCTCTTTGCGTCCCCAAAGGACAACGCGACGTTGGTCCGACGCGGCGCCGCATGCCAGCAGGCTCCGCTTCAATTCGCCGGCCAAAGATTTGGAACGAGCGGCCGCTTGAGCGGGCAGTCGCACGGTGCGAACAAAGATCACGCTGCCGCTGTCGGCGATCACAATTTCCGCTTCGTCTCGCAACAAGTCGACCAAGATCACTTGGCCTTCACTCCGTCCCGATGGCCCCGCGGCTAGGAACAACGCGGCACTGGCCAGCGGCCGCAACGCGATCCGCACTGGATTCAAGGTCGCCGATTCGCAAACCTCTTTGACCTCTTTCAGCTTCGACGGCCCGATCGCCGCGGCGATCATTTCGACGCCGGATTCATCCCGATTGGTCACCAGGTAGTCGACCAGGGCACTGTCGCCCGCCGAAGCAAACGATCGGATCGCTTGAAAGCGAACCATGTCGGGTAATTCTTCGTCGGGAACGGCCGGCAGTTGCAATTCACGCAATTCTGCTTTGCCACGGCCGATGGCGACCAGCGTGTCGTGCTTGGCCCACCCACGCTGCTTGGACTGTTCGGATAAAACCTGGTGGACGTTTTTGTCGCCCAACGGCAAAACCGCGACATCCGTCACTTTGACGCTGCTACCGCTGCAGTTGGCCGCGACCAACCGTAGTTCGCCGTCGTCCCAGTCGATTGCGATCTTTTTTGCCATTCGATTCGTCTTCGTCGGGTTCGTCTGTGTCGTAAGTCAAAAACTAGATCGGCAACCTGGCGTTGCGGATACGGGCATCGGCACCATTGATCCTAATCGCCGATGGGTCACCGGCGGCCAGAAAACTTACTGCGTCGCCGCAGTGGCCAGCCCGCGAATGCCAAGGGTTGTCAGGTCAAATCCACGCCCCAGATGGCTCAGGTCACGCTGGGCGACGATTTTTGGATTGACCGTCGTCGCATCGATCACCACGTCGGTGCGGTGAAAGGCACCGCTGTTTTCGAAATAACCGACGATCTGAGCCGAATAAACGTCGCCCCCCCCGGTTAACAGCGGTTGCAGAATTTTCATTTGGTCCAGTGTGATTAAACCCGCCACCAACGGCCATGTTTCGAAATGGCGATTCACATCGTCCGTTTCTTCCGCTCGGTACTCCAAAATCAGGTCCACCGTTTCCGAATCCAGCAACGGAATGCCATAAAGCAACTCCGCCGGACACTCGTTTAAATTGATCCGTCCCGGTGTGACGTAGGAATCCTGAGTCGTCAGCGCGTCCATCAACAGCGGCATGTACAGGGCCATCGAGATCGGGTCCTCGGCAAACGGAGACTGATAGGTCACCGCCGAATCGCCTTGGCCGATCGACACGGTGGATCCGATCAGATCCAGGACTTGCCCCAACTGATTGCTGCCGCCACCGGACAGATCCAATTCGTCCAATGCCTCGGACGCCCAGGGCTGGCTGGGGCCACCACCGGCATCGTTTTCATCCGCCGTCTGCTGCGCGGTATCGGCGTCGATCCCCAAAGCCGCATTCAGGTTTTCGACGTCGGATTCGTTATCGGACTGACCGGAGATGCGATAGGCCACGATGTAGCTGGCGTAAGACTCATCCCCCAACGCATCCAACAATTGATCGTAAAGGAGTTCCAGATCATCCTGGTTGACATTGACGCGATCACTGCCGTCTTCACGACGATTCGATTCGACGCCGTGAACCGTCAAGTAGGCAGCCCAACCGAGCGCTCCGGCCGTTTCGATCCCCACACCGAAACGCTGCTGTTCGTCGGCATCCAAGACGCCGTTTCGATTCGCGTCAGCCCCGAACAACAAAGTGGGTGTGACCCCACGAATCAGCAGCAGTTCCTCCACCGACTGCAACGGACCGTTGGCGGCGTCGTAGGGGGTGGTCAAGGTGTTGTAGTACTCCGATTCAACGCCTAGTTCGCGGGCCTCGTCGTCTTCATCGATCCAGTCCAGAATGGCTTCGGCAACATCCTCGGTCATGCCGGGCAATGCCATCAGCAGGTTCACGGCGATACTGTCGGAAAGAACCTCGGTCGACGAATCATCCATCGGCACCAACGCCATGATCGCGTCACTGTACTGGTCCAAAATCGGCAGAGTGTTGACATTCAACTTGGCCGATTCATCACGTAAACCGAACCGAATCCCGCCGTAGCGTCCTGTTTCGTCCAAATCGGTTGCGATCACCGAAAAATTGGACGCCGTCGTCCCATCCGCTCCGGTGGAAACCGTGATCGCTTGGAACATGTTGGGATTGTTGTAGATTCCGCCGAAATCCGTCCGAGTTTCCTTGGGCTGTGCCAACAGTAAACGAATCGCCTCGATGCCTGATTCAGTATTCACGCGAGTTTGCACGATGTCAGCCGACAAGTATGCCGAATCATCGTAGGCGACCATCAATTCGGTAAACGAGTAACAGGCCAACGTTGCCACTGTCACCACGATCAAAGCCAACACCAAAAAGAAAGCGGGGCGTTTGGCGGTGGACGCTTTTCGATGTCTGTTGATGGATTCGGTCGGCCCGTCGTTCGATCCGGCGATCATAGCGTCGTCTCCATCAACAAGTCTTCTTCCTCTTCCTCGATCGGCTTGGCCATCGGCAGACGAATGACGTGCTGGAACAACTGAGGTTCATCGGTGGCGGCGACCGCCGCATCGGTGGTTTCGGGTGCCAATGCCAGGGTGACGCGGATCGCCATCGGCAATTCTCCCATTTCGTCACTGCTCCATTCAATCTGCCACATGAAGCCGTCCCAGTATTCGAACTGCAACGATTGAATTTCCGGGGCAATCAAATCGCCGGTCGCGTTCAGCCCACTGACACCGCCGGAAAGCATCGCATAGGACGACGCCGCGCGGTCCAGACTTCGCCGCACCAGACCGCCGCCGGCGGCTTCGTCTTGTTCAACAAAGTCTTGAACCAACTCGTTCAAATCATCGCTGACGCCGCTGACCGTGCCCGGGGCTTGGATGAAATAGGCGACCGTTTTGATGTCGCTGGGTACGTCATCCAGATCGCTGGGCGAACTGTCCAGCATCTGGACATATTCCTCCAATCGAGGCAGACGGCTGACGTCAAACTGGATTTGACCTTGGTTGCCGATTAACCCCGGCGTCTCCAAGACCGCTGTCCCGATCGCCAAGTCCGTCGATGCCAGTGATTCATCGGTCAACAACGACGTGTCGTCGGTCATCAATGCGTCATCGGATTCCGATTCACCGGTTCCGCCTGCCGCGGCCGCTGACGCATCACCACCGGCAAAGGCCGCCATCAGACTTTCCAATCCGGTGGTATCGGCCGGTTCCGGATGGACCACGCATCGCAAATCGTCTTCAATCATTTGCATGATCGCGGTGACCAACTGAATCTGGCGGACTTCTTCGTCGGCCACATTCATGTCGCGGGCATAAAACTGGATCGCGAAGCCGACCAAGCCCATCAGAACGACCGAAAGCGACAACGACAATAAAGCTTCCAGCAATGTGAAAGCGGATCGATCCGACGGCCACGATTTGACGGCCGCACTCCGGTGCAAACACTCGTTCATCAAATGCCTCCGGCCGAATCAGTTGCACCAGCAGCGGCTTCCTCGCGTGCCAACTCCGCCTCTTCTTCCGCTTCGGCCAGCCCCAACGCGGGATCGATCATCCAGCGGTCAAGCACGTACAACGCGGTGGACGGTCCACCCGCCGGATCGACCGCTTCGACGGTCACTCGAATCGCCAGCAAGCCATCCAATTGCCCAGGCTGAACTTCGACCGAATACATAAAAGCGGTCAGCGAAGTCGAATCAAACGCTTCCATCGGAGACGACGGAACGCTGACGGGTGTGACCAGATAATCCAACAGGATTTCAGACATCTTTCGTTGGGCCAACAAGCGCGCCATCGCCAAGTCACGAGCTTCCCGCGCCGCATCGGCACCGGTACTCGCGATCTGTGACAACACCGCCAGGGAACCGCCCAGAATGGCCAGTGCCAGAACCAATTCCAACAACGAAATGCCGCTTCGCGTCTGCATTGGTTCACCCCTCCGACGTGACAGCGGTTGAAACAATCGCGACTTCGCCCGTGATCCCACGGATCATCACCAGCTTGCCTTCACCGATCGTGTTTTGCAGCTGGATCGCCGCGGTACTGGTCGTCCCGTCGGGATAGAACAAGATCGGCGACGCGGTGTCCCCGATCGGTTCGTCCAGCACGGCCGTATCGGAAGCGGCGTCTTGAACCACTTGCATCGAACGGACGGTCGACGCCACCGTGATTCCGCCAAAGGTGACGTTGTCCGGCAGCGTGAATTCCTTCACCGGAATTTCGTCGGTCTGAACCGGCATCGCCATCGCCTGATCGGCGCCGGTTAATAGCGCCGAACTGCCGGGATTGATCTCAGCCGTTTCAGTGGCGTCAGAAAGAGAATTGTACGCGCGAACGCGAAAGTCACCCGTTTCCGGTACGACTTCCATCATCAACACCTTTCCCTGACGCATCGCATCGACGCGGGTCCGCGTCATTTCGATCCGCATCTGATCCGCTGCACGCTCCAACCGGCTGCCGCTAAGCAGAACATCCAGCTGGGGAAGAGCGACCGCCGCCACGGCAGTCAAAACCGCCAGGGTCAACAACATTTCCAGCAATGTGAACGCGCGAGTGGCCGGTCGATCCATGCACCGTAGATCGGCAAAATGCGGAGACATCGGTTCCTCGCGACATAAGAATCGAGCGTCGGATCAGGAACCGGTGACTGTCAAATCGTCTTCGGTGTTCATTTGTCCGTCGCTGCCGCCGCTACGCAGCTCGTACTCATTCCCATTCAGCTTGTAGACAATTTCTTTGCCCCAAGCGTCCGCGGGAACTTCATCCAAAATCGCCTTACCCCATTTTGCTTTCTGGGCCGAATCACTGGGGCCTTCGACCAGGTTGTCCAGCGTCTCGGGCAACGAGTTCATGCGAATTCGATACATCTCAATCGCTTGCTCCAACGCATTCAGTTGGGTGATCGTCGCGTTTCGGTTCGCATCGTCACCGGCACTGGACAAGTTCACCACGGCGATGCCGCCGACGACGACCAAGATCGAAAGCACCAGCAACAGTTCCAGCAGGGTGAAACCGGATCGGCGGCGTTGCGATCGGTCGCCGAGGCGTCGACGAGGGGCAGAACGGAGGCCTGGGTGATTCATGATCATTCGAAAAATTGGGGATGTCTTGACGTATCTGGCCCGTGATTCGAGACCAGGAAAAGGGGCGAAAATCGGTTCAAATCGCGTCAGCGAGGACGGTGTTGGTTTCCACCGCACACCTATTGTAACCACGGCAATCGACTCAGGTTCCGCCCGAAAACCAAGCGTCGACCGTCCCTGTCATCACGTGTCCGCCCAGGTCTTGCCAAAGGCGACGTCGACCTGCAGCGGAACATCCAACTGGACGACCCCGGTCATCGATTGTTCGACCAATTCCTGCAGTTCTTGGCGATCGTCCTGATGGACCTCGAACAATAATTCGTCGTGAATTTGCAGCAGCATGCGTGCCCGTAAAGCGGACGAACTCAGCCGCGAATGCACCTTCAACATTGCCAGCTTGATCAAATCGGCGGCTGAACCCTGGATCGGCGTGTTCACCGCGATCCGTTCCGGCTCCGTCAGGCTTCGCCGCTTGACCGGGTCCAGCTTGGCAATGTCACGGACACCCTGGACGTCGCGCCGACGCCCCAGCATGGTGGTCACGTAGCCGTTGTTCCGGCAATCGATCAGCGTCTGCGTCATGAACCTTTCGACACCTTGGTACCGCTGAAAATACAGTTCGATGTAATCGCGAGCCTCGTCTTTGCTGATGCCCAGCGTTTTCGCCAACCCGAACGGGCTTTGTCCGTAGACGATGCCGAAGTTGATCGTCTTGGCGATTCGACGCAAATCCGACGTGACGTCCGATTCCGCGATTTCGTTGACTTCCGCCGCGACCCGCGTGTGGATGTCGGCGCCGTCGTGATAGGCCGCAATCAACGCGGGATCGCCGCTGTAGTGGGCCAGCACCCGCAATTCGATCTGGGAATAGTCCGCCCCCAACAACAACCAGCCTTCATCGCCGGCGGTAAAGGCACCGCGAATGGCCCGCCCCTGGGCGGTACGGATGGGGATGTTCTGCAGATTCGGTTCGCTGCTGCTAAGCCGCCCCGTTGCGGCGACGTCTTGGCGAAACGACGTGTGGATCCGCCCCGTCTTTTCGCAAATCAAATTTGGCAAGGCGTCAATGTACGTGTTCTTCAGCTTGGTCAGCTGGCGATACTCCAGCACCTTGGCGGGCAACTCGTGGTTCACCGCCAATTCCTCCAACACCGACGCATCGGTGCTGAATCCCGTTTTTGTTTTCTTGATGACGGGTAATTTCATTTCGACGAACAGGATCTCGCTCAGTTGCTTTGGACTGTCCACGTTGAAAGCACGCGGTGACATGTCCATGATCTGCTGGTGCAATTGCTCGATCTGCGACGCAAACTGCTCGCTCATCCGACGCAGGTATTCCGCATCGACCGTGATGCCGTTGAACTCCATTTCCGCCAAGACGTCGATCAGCGGTATCTCCACGTCGGCGAACAAGTCGTTCAAGTCGGCCTGTTTCAGTTGATCCGAAATGGTGTCGGCGATACGAATCGGAACATCCACGTCTTCACAGGCATAGTCGGACACCCGGGTCACGTCGACTTGGTCCATCCGGATCTGTTTTTTGCCGGTTCCGATCAGTTCCTTGATCGACGTCGTTTGATGGTTCAAATAACGACGCGCCAAGTCGTCCAATGTGTGATTGCGACCGCCCGGGTTCAGCAAATAGTCCGCGACCATGGTGTCCACGGCAATCCCGCGAACGTTCAACCCGATGCCTCGCAACACGACCACGTCGTACTTCAGGTTCTGACCAATCTTTCGAATCGATTCTGATTCGACCACCGGTTTCAAGTGCTCCGCGACGACCCCAGGATCCAGGACTTGCTGGCCCTCCGGTGCAAGCACTGGAATGTAGGCCGCTTGACCGGGCCGCCAGGCAATGGAAATGCCCACCAGATCACTAGCCCGCGGATTGGTTCCGGTGGTTTCGGTGTCGATCGCAATCTGTTCGCACTTGGCCAATTGTTTGGCCAGCTTTTTCAATCCCGCGACCGTGTCGATCGTTGCATAGTCGGTTTCCCAGACCGCATCGGGCGTCATCGTCGATTCGCCGTCACCGAGTACTTCGGCGACACGGTCGGTCAGCCGCCGAAAGCCGAATTCCTTGAACAAAGCCTGGGCTCGCGGCAAGTCGGCCGCTTGGCGAACGCTGTAAGACCATGGAATGGGCGAATCCACATCCCGACGCAACCGAACCAGTTCGCGGCTTAACAGTGCCTGCTCGCGACCGTTCTTCAAATTTTCTTTGCGTTTCTTGCCGGACACCGAATCGGCATTGTCCAGAACGGCGTCCAGCGTGCCGAATTGCTCCAACAATTGCTGGGCCAACTTGGGGCCGATCAAGGGCACGCCCGGCACGTTGTCGACCGGATCGCCGACCAGCGATTGAAAGTCGACGACTTGATCAGGCCGAACGCCCCACAAGTCCCACAGTTCCGCCGCGTCGATTTCCTTGTCTTTGCGGATGTTGTAGACCGACACGGTATCGCTGATCAGTTGCCGGCAATCCTTGTCGCTGGTCACCACCAGACAACGCCCGCCGGCGTTTTGAACCGTTTCGGCGACGGTGGCCAGCAAGTCGTCGGCCTCAAACCCCGATTGTTCCATGATCCCGATCCCCATCGCGTCGATGGCCTGACGCAGCAGCGGAATCTGTTGCCGCAATTCATCCGGCATGGATTCCCGATGAGCCTTGTACTGGTCGAAAAGCTGATTTCGGAACGTCACCTCGCTTTTGTCAAACGCCGCAATCAGATAGTCCGGGTGCTTTCGCGAAATCAGTTCCAGCATGTCGCCGACGAAGCCATAGACCGCCGAAACCGGCAAACCGCTGGTGCTGGTCATCGGCGGCAATGCGTGAAAGACCTGATAGATCAACGAATGAGCATCGACGATGATCACCAGTTTGTCGGTCAGGTCGGGCACCGGTTCGGGCTGCGGTTCGGGCAACGGTCGTTGCAGCAAGTCGGGCAAGTGGTCGGTAGCGATCCCGGCGGCGGCCCGCCGTCGCGACCGAGCATCGGTGGACTTTGCGGCGTCTGGTTTCGTTTGGGCGGTTGCCGGTTCCGCTTCGCGGACGACGCCCGACTCTCCATCGCCACCGGACGGCGGCAGCGAAGCCCCTTCGCCAGCGGGGCCGACATCGGCTTCCGTTCCCTGATTGCCGATGACGGGGTCTGACCGGCTGCCCCCGTCGTCCTGAAACCCGTCGAACGTCATTTGTTGTGCCGCACGGTCGATCTGTTTGGTCGTCGGGGCAGGGGACGGGGCCGAATCGGCGGATCGGCGGCTGGATTTTCGGGGCATCAGGATTTCGGGGCGTCGGGGCAAAGATTCCGCGGCGGGGGGCATCGTCGCGACTGTCACAACCGACAAAAAGGCGGAATTCCCCCCCTTCGGTCGATCAAATTGTCAAAGCTGCCAGTAGAATACAGAAACGTTTCAAATAGTCTGTGGCTACTCATCGTGGTCGTCTTGTCCACGCTTTGAAAACTCGTCTTCCCCCGCGTCCGGACCGCGCCTCCTTTTTTTGGCTTCCGGACTGCACAGCCGACGTCTGCATCAACCATGGTCGCACGCGACGATTCCGTCATCCGAGGAAGCCTGATTGCCTCTCTGGTTATCCTCGTGCTTTCCTTCGCGCTGAACATTTTCCTTTGGCAGTGGGGCGGCAGCCAAGCTGACACCGCCGACCGCGCGAAGGAACAGCTCAGCAGCACCCAGCAAACGTTGCGTGTCTTGCAAAGTAAGGCGGACCTGATGAAGGCGATGCTGGGCGTGGGCGGTTCCACCGAAGCGGAACGCGAAGAGCTGATTCGCAGCGTTGGCGGCGAAGAAGACATGCAGGCGATCATTGCCCAGTACCAAACGGACATGGCCTATTTCGGCCAAGAGGTCGCTCCGCAGGACCAAAACTATCCCAAGCTGCCTGAATTCCTGGTCAGCTCCATCCGTTCGAACAACGAAATTTTGGCCAAAGCACGCCAAGACGTCGACAAAGCCCAGGAAAACGCCAAGCGTGACGTCGATAATGCTCGCTCGGCTCAAAAGGTGGCCGAAGACGCCGCGGAGAAGGCCGCCAACGACTTGGCCGACGCCCAACAAAAATTCGCCGAAGAACGTAAGGCGATGAAGGCACAAACCGAGGCAACGGCCGACAAACTGACCAAGAAAAGCCGCGAATTGCTGGCCGCGACCGATGCCGCGAAGGTCGCGGAAGACGAATTCAACAAAAAGGTCGCTCAGCTGACCTCGACCATCGAAAGCCAACGACAAGAATTGAACCGGCTTCGTAGCGACCGGTTCGAATCCTTCCAAGGCGAAGTCACGTCCGTTCGCGGTCGCAACGGCGGAAACGTCGTGATGATCAATCTTGGTGCTGCCGATCAGCTGCGTCCCAATGTGACCTTTGGGATTTTGGACGGCGACGCAACCCGACCCGAGGAAGCGGACGTCAAAGCAACGATCCGCGTGACCCGCATCCGTGATTCTCACCTGGCCAGCGCCAACGTCGTTTCACGTGCCGGTATCGCTTCACCCATTGTCGAAGGCGATAAGATTTACAGCCCATTCTGGGCCCCCGGACGACGCGTCAAAATCGCTTTGCTCGGCGACATCGACATCGATGGCGACGGCGAACCGGATAACGAAGCGGTCAAGGCACAAATCCGTGCGGCGGGTGCCGAAGTCGTCGAAACTCAGGTCGTCAACGGCCAAGTCAAGAACTTGGACAACAGCGTCCGATTCCTGGTCGAAGGCACCCGAACGGAACTGGGCGATGTGAACGCCGACCTGGCCGACGTCCAAGAAATGAACGATGAAAAGGTCCAGCAACTGGAAAACGAAGGCATCTTGATCGCCGCCGCCCAGGAAATGGGAGTCACCGTGATCCCGGCTTGGAAGCTGAATGCTTATCTGCGGACGATCGACGATTCGCTGACCACGCCACTGGGCTCGGCGGCTCGTGGCTCCGATTTCCAACCGGAAACGAACACGTTCCAGACCCGTTCGCTGCCGTCGATCTACAAACAGCAGGAAGAAGCACTTGAACGCGGCAACCAAGTCCGCATTCGCCCCTGATTCGCGGCCCGTCTCGTCGATCGACGCCCCCCGAAAGACGCCCGCTTGGTATACATAAATCCACTGATCGTGCGGCCTGTGGTCGCACTATCATGAAGGTGTTCGTGAATCACAACGATTCCAGGACACAAACCACCCCACACGCCGATGTTGCCCTAACGTCCGGCGGCCGGATTGCCCACATTTGTGGGTGACTCACACAGCCGTCACGCCAAGGTCCCACCTATGCATCCGCGTTTTTGACCAGCCAAAAACGTACCGTCCCCTGTTCGTGGATGGTCCGTCGCTAAGCGGTCGAAGAATCCCACCCGCCATGAACTTCCCGCCAAGAAAACGGGCCGCCGCGTCGCTATGCGGAGGCTGGATCGGCTTCATCCTGCTCGGTGTCATCAGTGTCGCCGCCGATGAAGGTTCGCGTTTGAATCTGTCGCCTTTGCAGGAAAAAGGCCGCGAGATTTATCGATCGCAGTGCGCCGATTGCCATGGCCGGGCCGGGCAAGGCAACGAGGACTATTACCCGGATCCGCTGGTCGGGGATGATTCCGCCGGTCAACTGGCTGAACTGATCGCCGACACCATGCCGGAAGGCGAACCGGAACTGTGCGAAGGCGACGACGCCTTGGCCGTGGCCCAATACATCTACGAAGCCTTTTACAGCGAAGCGGCCCAAATTCGAAACCGGCCGCCCAGGCAACGGCTTCAACGCTTGACCGCCAACCAATTGCGTCAGTCCTTTGCCGATCTGTACGCGACCGTTGAAGGACTGCCGGGATCGATTGACCGGTATGGCTTGAAGGCCCAGTACTTCGACGGCGACCGCTGGAAAAAAGAAAAACTGAAGATCGAACGTGTCGATCCGTTTCTGGATTTTGATTTCGACCGACAGTCCCCCGGCGAAGGCATTTCTGACGAAGCCTTCTATATCCAGTGGAACGGTGGCCTGAAAGTCGACCAAACCGGTCGCTATGAATTGGTCGTCAACAGCACGTTGTCGATGATCATGGACTTCGGCAGCCATGGCGATCGACTGATCGATAACCACGTCCAGTCCGGTGACAAAACAGAATTTCGTCGCTCGGTTTGGTTGGATGCCGGACGAATCTATCCGCTTCAGATTCAATTCATCCAACGCAAACGCAAGACAGAACTTCCCCCGGCGCGTATTCGATTGGCCTGGGTGCCGCCCGGCGACGTCGAACACACGATTCCGACACGCAACCTGGTGGCTGATTGGGTTCCATCGATGCGATCGATCCAGGCCCCTTTGCCACCAGATGATCGCAGCTACGGATACGAGCGAGGACTTTCGGTCGATCCCGCTTGGGAATCCAGCACCAGCGATGTGGCTTTGGAATTTGCCACGCTGGTGCACGATGAGCTTTTGCCGCGTTACCGTCGCGACAAGAAGCATCGCAAGTTGGAAAAACGACAAGCGATGAAGAACTTGTTGGCCGACATCGTCTCACGTGCTTTTCGAAGACCGTTGTCCGACGACGACCAAGATCGCTACATCGACCAGCCGCTGCAGACCACCGAGAGCGACTTGGACGCGATCAAACGAGTCATGTTGATGGCTTTGAAGTCGCCAAGGTTCTTGTATCCGACGCTAGACATTCAGGCATCGCCGTCGCGACAAACGCTGAACCGATTGTCGCTGATTTTGCACGACTCACTGCCCACTGAATCGTGGCAAATCGACGAAGCCGATCAAGGCAAAATCCAGACGGTGGAAGAAGTTCGCCAGCACGCGCGTCGACTGTTCGATGACCATCGAACTCGGGCCAAGCTTCGGGATTTCTATGCCGGTTGGCTCAACTTGGATCGTTTGCACGACTTGAACAAAGACTCAGAGCGGTTCCCAGGATTTACATCGGAGGTTGCCGCGGATGTTCGGCGATCATTGATGTGGACATTGAATGACCTTGCCGACGACGACGACTTGGCTTTTCAAGACTTGTTCACGACGCGGCATACGCTGACCTCCGCTTTACTGCATGAATACTACGGCGACGGGTTTGCTTCCATCGCGGAGACCGACAGCGAAAATTCCGAAAACGAGAGTGGCGACACGATCGATCGCGTCGGCCTGGTCGTCGATCAGCCGGCCCACTTGGTGCGATCGGTGGAATCGGACGATCGATATGGGTTGTTGAATCATCCGTACTTGATGGGCGGTTTGGCTTATCACGACGCAACATCGCCGATCCATCGCGGCGTGTTCTTGATCCGATACATGCTGGGGCGAACCCTGCGACCGCCCAATGCCGCCTTTGCTCCGCTTAGCATTGATTTGCATCCAGATTTGACCACACGACAACGTGTCGAATTGCAGACCGGCGAAGTCAGTTGCCAGGTTTGTCACTCGAAAATCAACGGTCTGGGATTCACCTTGGAAAACTATGACCCGACGGGTCGCTTTCGCGAACTCGACGCGGGGCAAACCGTCGATGCGTCGGGCGGATATGAAAGCCGCAGTGGTGAATCGCAGTCTTTCCGCGGCGCCGACGAATTGGCCCAGTATTTGGCCAACGGCCCTGATTCTCGCCGTGGTTTCATCCACCGTCTGTTTCAGCATTTCGTCAAACAGCCCCCGGCCGCCTACGGACCGGGTACGCTGGACCGTCTGGAACAGTACTTCGCAGAACACGATTTCAACGTTCGCGAACTCGTCATCGAGATCGCGACCATCGCCGCTACTGATGCCCTGGAGGAAAGCTGATGACCGAGCCTATGCAACTGCGTGACCGCACCACGCGTGGTTCCAAACGATTCGGCCGCAGTCGACGTGAATTCTTGCGGACCCTGGGTATCAGCGCCGCCGCCGCGCCGTTTGCTCTGTCGCTGCCCAGTCTGGGTTGGGCAGGCAGCAACGTCGGCAACCCGAAGAAGCGAATCGTTTTCGTGTTCAGCCCCAACGGTGTGATCCCCAAGCATTTTTGGCCCGACAACAAGGGTGCGGACTACGACGTCAAACGCATTCTGGAACCGCTGGCAGGCTTCCAATCGCGGATGACCACCCTGCATGGCGTTAACAACCAGATCCGCGGCGACGGTGACGGGCACATGCGAGGCATCGGTTGTCTGTTGACCGGGATCGAGTTGTTTCCCGGTGACGTCCAAGGCGGAAGCGATACCCCGGCCGGTTGGTCGATGGGCATTTCAGTCGACCAAAAGATCAAGAACCATCTACAGGCGAACGAACAAACGCGCACCCGTTACGGTTCGCTGGAATTCGGCGTCATGGTTCCCGATCGCGCGGACACCTGGACACGCCTGTCCTACGCGGGACCGAATCAACCGGTCGCACCGATCGACAACCCGTACCAAATGTTCGATCGCCTGTATGGCAAGACACATGACCGCGAACTGCTGGGCAGTGTCTTAGATGGCGTCGTCGATGATCTGCGACGGTTGAAGAAGGTCGTCAGCAGCGAAGATTATCAACTGCTGGAAGACCACTTGGCGATGGTCCGCAAAGTCGAATCCGACCTGAAGATTGAACGCGAATCGATCCAGCGTTCGTCGGAACAGGAGACCAAGGACTTGGGGCATGCGGTTCCCGAATTGACGCCCAATGTCGAGGAAGAAAACGACAACATGCCGGAAATCACTCGAATGCAGATCGAACTGCTGACCAGTGCTTTCCGATCCGATTTCGCCCGTGTCGCGACGTTCCAGATCACCAACAGCGTGGGGAATCCCAAGATGCGTTGGTTGGACATCGATGAAAGCCACCATTCACTGTCCCATGAACCGGACAGCAATGCCGAGGCCTATGAAAAACTGATTCGCATCAACACTTGGTACGCGGAGCAGGTTGCGGCATTGGCGAAACGACTGGACGAGACGCCTGAACCCGGCGCCGATGGTTCGATGTTGGATCACACCACGATCGTGTGGACGAACGAACTGGGCAAAGGAAATTCGCACACTCGCAACAACATTCCGTTTGTCTTTGTCGGCGATGGGCTTGGTTTCAAGACCGGCCAGGCAATGGAATTCGGCGGCGTTCCCCACAACCGCTTGCTGATGAGCTTCCTGCAGGCGTTCGATTGTCCCCAAGAATCATTCGGCAATCCCGATTTTTGTGGCGACGGTGTGCTGAGCGATCTGTTCGCTTGACACCGCGTCGTACTTCCGCAGGAACGCGTGGTGCCGCATTCATCCAGTGATCAACACCGGCTTGCGGTCAAAGGGATCAGCAAGAAATATCCCGGCGTGCTAGCGCTGGACAATGTCGATATGGATGTTGCCGGCGGCGAAGTTTTGGCCGTGGTGGGTGAAAACGGCGCGGGCAAAAGCACGCTGATGAAAATACTGGCCGGGATCCAATCACCGGACCAGGGGCACATTCGGTTAAACGATGCAGCGGTTCGCTTTCATCATCCCGGCGAAGCCATCGCGTCGGGAATCGCATTGATTCACCAAGAACTGAATCTTCACGGCAATCTGTCGGTTGCCGAAAACATCTACCTGGGACGAGAGCCACAGCGACTGGGCTGGCTGAATCGTCGCGAACTGAACCGGATGGCCGAATCCGTTCTGGGGCAAGTCGGTTTGGATGTGGCACCGACACAACCGCTGTGGACGCTAAGCACCGCTTCCCGCCAACTGGTTGAAATTGCCAAGGCGATTTCCATCAATGCATCCTTCGTCATCATGGACGAACCGACCAGCAGCCTTAGCCACCGCGAAACCGAACGGCTGTTCGGCGTGGTCCAGTCGCTGAAGGCGGCCGGCGTCGGAATTGTCTACATCTCCCATCGGCTGGTCGAGGTCGATCGACTGGCTGATCGCGTCGAAGTGCTGCGTGACGGCAAGAACAGCGGTAATTTCGCAAGAGGCCATTACAGCCATGCGGACTTGATCAATGCGATGGTGGGGCGGCCTTTGGAATTGAAGCGACGACGCGAACCATCGACCGATGCGGCGGTAACGAAAGCGTCTGCCACCGAACCGCCACAACCACGTCTGCGATGCGAAGGCGTGCAAACGGCCCCCGACACTCGGCCGATTGATTTGTCGGTATGGCCGGGGGAAATTGTTGGGATTGCGGGATTGGTCGGATCGGGTCGCACCGAACTGTTGCAAACCATTTTCGGCATTCGTGCGAACCAAAACACCAACGTGGCGGACGCCGTCTGGGTCGACGGCCAACCGGTGCCCCCGGGTTCGGTCCGTGATGCGATGCGTGCCGGATTGGCGTTGGTTCCGGAAGACCGCAAAGACGAAGGCCTGTTGATCGCCAGTGATGTCCGCACCAACACAACAATCGCGGCTTTGTCCGACTCGCCAACCGCCCCGCGCATCGATCGATCCTGGGAATCGATCTGCACGCAACAGATGATCCAAGACTTGGGAATCAAAACGTCGGGACAAACCGTCGACGTTTCCACGCTGTCTGGTGGTAATCAGCAAAAGGTTGCTTTGGGAAAATGGTTGTTACGTGCCCCCAAGGTCTTGCTGCTGGACGAACCCACCCGCGGTGTGGATGTCGGCGCGAAGCAGGAAATTTATCAACTGCTACAACGCTTGGCGGACCAAGGGATGGCAATCCTGTTTGTCAGCAGCGAACTGGAAGAGGTCTTAACACTTGCCGACCGAGTGGCCGTGATGTGCGACGGCAACATCGCAGGCGAATTGACCGGAGACGAGATCAGCGAAAACGCGATCGTTCAACTGGCAATCGGTACGCCGGATTCGACAGCCATCCCGGCATCATGAAGTACGACCACGGCTAGGTGTGCGCCATGACGTCTTGTTCACAAAAGGGAACCACGTAAGGGCCTTCGGGGATGACGGCGACGTGCCGATCCTGGTGACGTTGCACACTTTCGGCGATCGCGTCGTCAACGGACGACGCGACATCGACACAGGTCAACGCACGCTGTTGATCGGGGATCCCATCCGAATAAAGGTGAACACGTCCGATCGACATCGGCTTGGTTTGCATCTGCGTTTGCCACTGATCGATATCCGCATGCGACTGTTGTGCAATGTGATTCAGGAATGCATCGGCCCGCATTTCCAACAGTTGCTTTTGTGAATGGACGAACTCCGGCGATCCCATGCCTTCACTGCACTGCGAAGCGATGATCAAATCACCGCCGGGCGCCAAGATATTCATTGCTGCGACCATACCTTTGATCGTCTGATAATAGGTTTTGTCCAGCGGATATCCCGCCGCACTGGTGACCACCGTCTTGAAGCGACGTGGGACTACGATTTCGCAGAAAGGCTTTACGAATTGAACGGCGTCGGCGTGGCTCTGCAAACATTCGCCGAAATTGACAAACGACAATCGGCGTTGCTCGTCAATGACCGTGTTCAACGCATACACGTCGCCCAGCATCTGCAGGATTTCTAGCTGGTCTTCATGCAACGGGTTCTGATCAAAGTTGCAATTGCGGGCCGCCGGATCTGACATGAACCGATGATTGTGGAAAGTCGTGATCGTCTCCTGATGAGCTAACCCGGGTGCGATAACTTTCCGTCCGCCGGAATAGCCCGCCATGAAATGGGGTTCAACAAGTCCGGTCACGATTTTCAAGTCAGCTTCGACAAACCGGCGATCCAGTCGAACGACGGTGGATCGTTTGCGTGTGTTTCCGACATGCACATGTTGCTGGTCATCGCGTGCCTCGTGATTCACCACTTGGACGTTTCGACGGACCCAAGCGTCACCCAACAACTCTTCCAATTCATCACCCAGATTGGGTCGATGCAGACCGGTGGCGACCAGCACCGTAATGTTGGACGCATCGACGCCGGCGGCCATGATCCGGCGGATCATCGGCTGTAAAAATAACCCGTTGGGAACCGGTCGCGTGATGTCACAGATTGCAATACAAGCGGACGTGGCTTTACCCGCCAATTGCGTTAACGAATCGCATCCGCAGGGCGTGTCCAATGCCTTATCGATCGCCGCATCGGCGTCCGGCAAGACTGGCATCGCGGGCTTTCGAATTTCCGTCACGATACATTCGCTGGGAACGCTGATTTCCAGATGCCCGCGGCCGTAGTTCAATCGATAGGGCATGGGTTAGGTTTACGATTCAATCGGAAATGGGATTCAAGGGTCGGCGATCAATGCCCACGATCAACACCACAGATCGTACAATTCCCGCCAGCGGCGTTGTCTCAGACGCTGCCGAAAAGTCTGTTGCGTGTCCAAGCGGCGTGTTGAATGTGGCCAACGAAAAACATCGGGATCTTTTTATTGTTGCTGGCGATCATGGTGATTGCCAGTTCGATCAACGGCAGCTTTGTTGATCCCGCGAATCTGAAGACGTTGATCCGCGACACCAGTCTGTATGGTCTGATTTCACTTGGCGTTGCGGTCGTCATCATCACCGGCGGCATCGATCTTTCGATCGGATCCATGATCGCGCTGTGTGGTGTCATGCTGGTCCAGGTGGTCAACGTTCATTACGAGCGGACGGACTTTACCGCTTCGGTGAACCAGGTTGTTCGCCAGGGATCCGAGCTGGCCGCGACGATGGGGCCGTCCGATGACAGCGATTTATCGCTGATCCGCTTGTCCGTGATGCCCGATACCGTCAGCGAAGGCGACCGGTTGGTTTATTCGGGGGTCACAGGACAATCCTTTGTCAGTTTGGCGGGCATTCACCAAGCGGGCGACACCGCGTTTTTGACCACCCGGGACACGGCCCGTTCACTAAACAGCGGCACCCAAGTCCAGCTGGAAACCATTGAATACACGCCGCCGCTGTTGGCCTGCAGCTTGGTCTTGGGATTCGCCGGACTGCTGGGATGCATTCACGGAATTTTGGTGACTTGGCTGCGGTTGCAACCGTTTGTCGTCACCTTATGTGGGCTGCTGATCTATCGGGGTGCTGCCAGGGTATGGACCGGCGATGATCAGATCGGACTTCAAAATGCCTTGCCCGGTTTCAAAGCGGCCGTCACTGGTACTGCGTTTCAGTTTCCGTTGCCGCTGATCGGACGGATCAGCGGGGCGACTGACGATTGGTCGGCGTGGGTCTGGGTGGACTTTCCGGTCACCGGTGTGTTGTTGGTCGTGGTGGGCATCGTCGGCTGGGTCTTTCTGAACCGCACCGTTTGGGGACGCCACCTGCTAGCCACTGGGCAGAACGAAACCGCAGCTCGATACAGTGGCGTGTCGACCGACCGGCTGGTGATTGCGGCCTATGTGGTCTGCAGCCTGCTTGCGGGTTTGGCCGGAATCCTGTTCACGTTGGAATGGAATTCGGTTCAGCCCGGATCGAGCGGCAATTTCTATGAACTGTACGCAATTGCGGCGGCCGTGCTGGGTGGATGTTCGCTGCGGGGCGGGCAGGGTGCCGTGTTGGGTGTGATCGCCGGTGCTGCGGTCATGCGTTGTCTTTACAAGGCGATCGTGGTCCTGGGGATTCCTCAGGAATGGGAGATGGTGATCATCGGCATGGCGTTGCTGTGCAGCGTGATCGTGGACGAAGTCCTCCGACGCTTGGGCGGCAAGACATCCAAGGTAGGTTAGACTGGCGTTCCCCACGTCGAAACGACGATCGATCTGTAGTGCAAACGCCGATGGAAGGTTAGACTTTGCGTTTATGAGCAGCGTAACGGATGAAAAAACGGAAGTCCTCTTTCCAACTGACGGCGATTATCAGTCGTTCGACGATATCGACTTGTCGCCTTTGATGCGTCGGGCGGTGGCCCGCGCGGGATTCACCAAACCTTCACCCATTCAGGGTTCGCTGATCCCATTGGCGTTGGAAGGCGTGGATGTCATCGGCCAGGCACGGACGGGAACGGGCAAGACCGCCGCGTTCTCGATCCCCATCCTGGAGCAACTGGACGGCCTGGAAGACTGTCGGGATCCTCAAGCCATCATCGTCGTCCCGACCCGTGAATTGGCCGATCAAGTCGGCCGTGAATTGGAACGCTTGGCGTTCGGTGTGCCGACCGAAATCGCGGTTTTGGCGGGCGGCAAAAACATCAACCGACAACTTCGCCAGTTGCAAAACGGCGTCCAAGTCGTGGTGGGAACCCCCGGGCGTCTGCATGATCACTTGCAACGAAAGTCCCTGCGGACCGACAAGGTCTGGTGCGTGGTGTTGGACGAAGCCGATCGCATGTTGGACATCGGGTTTCGCCCACAGATCGAACGGATCCTGCGACGCTGTCCACGCCAACGTCAGACCCTGCTTTTGTCCGCGACATTGCCGCCGGCGGTTCAGCGATTGGCCAAATCGTACATGATCGATCCTCAGATCATCGATTGCTGCCAGAAAGAAGTCGCCGTCGAAACGATCGAACAGCGTTACTTCACGGTCGCCCAGGACCAGAAAGGCGAACTGTTGCGTCGCTTGCTGAAGCGTGAGGATCCCAAGCAGGCGATTATCTTTTGTCGGACCAAGCGTGGCACCGACCGACTGTACCGCCAGTTGAGCCGTGATTTCGATAAATGCGGCAGCATGCACGGTGACATGCAACAGCGGGAACGCGATCGCGTATTACAAAACTTGCGTGACGGCAACTTGCGGATCTTGGTCGCGACGGACGTCGTCGGCCGCGGGATCGATATCTCCACGATCTCTCACATCATCAACTATGACCTTCCGCAGGACAGTGACGACTACGTTCACCGCGTCGGCCGGACCGGACGTATGGGACGCGATGGCATCGCGTTCACATTCGTCGTCCCTGGCGAAGGAGAGATGCTGACCAGCATCGAGCAGCGAATCAATCGAGAGCTGATTCGCGATCAAATCGAAGGCTATGACGCGTCACCACAAGTCGAAACGGCGAAGCCGGTTGAGCAAGCGCCGAAGAAACAGACGCGGCTAAATCCGATGTTCCGGCGCGTGAAACGACGGCGTTGATCGGCATTGGTGCCACAGCAGCGAACGGTTCAGGACGCAGCCGACATCGGTTGATGACAGACGTTGACGTGGTTGACCACTTGGCGTCCGTCGGCCAGCGGGCGAACCAATTCTTGCGCCAGTTGCTTGTGATAGAAAGACTTCACACGTCCGCTCAGATGAAGCGAATTCTCGCTTTCATCGACGCGCAAAAAACGCAGTTCTGATACCGAGCTCTCGGCCAATGCGGCCAGCGCGGCCACAGCCAATTCGGTTTCATTGTTCTGATTCATCAACCGACCTCTTGTGTTTGTCCGTTGGTGCAAATCTTGTCGGTGGAACCTGGCGGTTGAACCATTCCGATGGGGTCAGCACCAAATCTGCGACTCGCGACAATCCCGATTCTTGTCGACCACTAACCAACTATTCCCCACGGGGTCGGCGCGACCGTTTCGGCGGAATGGAATTTCTTCGATTCTGCGAAGTGTCCCACCGCGCGAACGGCGCAACTTGGTGTCACCGCTAATATCGCCAATACCCCACTTGCCGAATCAACAGCAATTCAGGGCCCAATGCCCGAAATCCAGCCGGGATTTCCCGAAATCCATCCGTTTTGCCTCATTGTCGGTGCCGATCCCGCCACAAGCATGCGGTGATAGTGGCCCACCACTGTTTTGACTCTTGCCGGATCGCGACCTATATCCACAACAGATCCGTGACCGTTGCACGCGACGGCTGGCCCCTGTGACGGCCGGGCGAACACGCACACTCAAAGTGTGCCAGGTTCACCAAATGGCATCGCGACGCTGGGCACGGACGGGGCATCGGTGGTTTCGAATCAGGCCAACGCCAGTTGCCGACGCAACCACATGTGGATGGGACAAACGAATGATGAACAACATCGGGCTGGACATATTGGTTGCCGTCACCTGCGGCTGCGGTGGGGCCGTCGTCGGCTGGCTGATGCACGCACTGCATCGCTCGATCATGCCGTCACCCCCATCGGAACACGATTCAAATCCATCACACAACGAATCAAGCGGCACGTCCAAAGGCCGTTCGTCGCATTCCGCGGCGACGAATGAACAGACCACCCGTCGGTTGGCGGAAATAGCTGAACGACTGCGCGGGTTTGCCACCACGATGGCGGCCGATGTCGACGCACACCAAAGCCGTGTCCAAGCGGTCAATCATTCCTTGCTTGGCCGACAGGACTCCGCCACGCCTCAGGACATCATCGATTCGGTCAACGAATTGATCGAAGCCAATGAACAGATGCAGCATCAGCTGAATTCCGCGCAACGCCGTATCCAAGAGCAATCCGCTCAGCTGGAAACCGCGGAAAAGCGAGCGCAAACCGACCCGCTGACCATGCTGGCCAACCGCCGTGTGTTTGACGAAACGCTGGCCCAACACCATTTAAACGGAGCGAAGTGTTCCGCGGCATTGGGTCTGATCGACTTGGATCACTTCAAGAAGGTCAATGACATCTATGGCCACCGGGCCGGTGACGAAGTGCTGCGTCACACCGCGGCAATCCTGAACGCCCGGCTTAAGCCGTTTGGAACCGTTGCACGTTTCGGCGGCGAGGAATTTGCGATCGTGATCGACAACCAAGACCGCAATGAATCGCTGGCCATCCTTGAACAAGCACGAACCGCCATTGGCGAGCGAGAAATCCTTTTCGAAGACCAATGCCTGCGGGTCAATAGCTGTCTGGGCGTTGCCTTCCTGGAACCAGGCGAAACAACACAGCAATGGCTTCAGCGTGCCGACGAAGCGTTGTATCACTCCAAAGAAAACGGTCGAAACTGCGGCCATTGGATGCAGCAAAAAACACCGCGTCCGATGAACCATCCCACTGGTTTCGGTCCAACGCCAAGTGCGTCCAACGCATCGGATTCCAAGATCATCTCCGACACGACACCCGTTGCAGCCGCATCCGCAGTCGCCGGGACGGAATCAAATTCGGGTGGCGATCCGGCTTCAGCATCGATGAACTCGTCCCCGACAAACCCGCAGGCGTCCAACCCGGCGGAATCGGCAACCATCACACCGTCCAAACCGACCACCGGCGTGGTCGCGTCGCTGCCGGCCATCGATGACTTGGAAACAAAGCTATCCCAGCAACGTCGTGGCGGGGCGATGACGGCCGGAACTCAGGTTTTGGCGATTCGCCTGTCGGGCAAAGCATCACCGCTGAAAATGCGATCTCTGTTGCAGGTCGTTCGCGCCAGCAGTCGTAACGTGGACGAAATCGGCGGGTACGACGATCACACGATCCTGTTGGTCATGCCATCGGCGGATCAGGCCACTGCTCTGGCACGCGGCAAACAAGTCTGTAGCGCCGCCCAATCCTTGCGTTTGGGAACCACCGACGCCCAACATCGACACCCGGTGGCGATCGGCGTGGTGGAATCCTCTTCGGACCAAACGCTGGTCGAATTGGCAAACCGCGCCGCGACCTTGGCGAACGAAACAGCCGCCCATGGCGACGCCCCGGTTGCCATCGCCGAAGGCCTGGCGGCAGTCTGATCTCGGCGGATCGACCGGGCGAAATCGTCGCATCACGAAAAACAGAATGCGTTTTTCGTGAAGTTCAAAATCTACCTTGACCCGACGAATTGCTGCCGCCTATCTTCCGCACATCGTTGGGGGCGACAAATGAAGTCGCCCGCACGACGCACGAGCAAATCAAACGGTCCTGCACCGGCTGCCACGTGAAATACCGGGGCTAGCTGCGGACGTTCAACGGCTTGATCTCACGGACGAGAGGAGGTCGTTGAAGGTGCGATTTTCCCGTGACGTTCGGGCGGTACCGAAGCATGGATGCTGACGACCCTCGAACAACGAACCACCGGCTCCCGGAACCAAGCGCGTTGTCCTCCGCCCCCCTAGGACCTCATGCTTTCCGGGAGCTTTTTTTATGCGCCGACAGAATCCGCCGATCAGTTTAGCCGCCTTCTGCTTCGTCCTTGCCTTCGGGATTCAGCACGAAGCGATAGCCGGCGTCGCGGACCGTCAATAAATGGACCGGGTTTCCGCTGTCGACTTCGATGATTTTTCGAAGCCGAGCGATGAATTGATCGACCGCTCGCGTCTGCAGATTGCCGTTCATTTCCCAGACCTCGGACAACAATTCGGCCCTGCTGATGACACGGTTGGGATTTTCCACAAAATAACGCAGCAGCCGAAGTTCCTTGGATGTCATGCGAACATCGCGATCACCCGCGCGGCATTCGTGCGTGTCAAAATCAACTTGAACGTGACCGAATTCGATCTGTCGCAATGCGGGTGGCGGCGGCTTGGGTGCCTCGGTGGCATGGTGGCCGTTGCCGGTGTGCAACAGGTTTTTGACGCGGCTGAGCAGTTCGTCCAACTCGAACGGCTTGCTCATGTACTGATTTGCACCGACGTCGAATCCACGTGTACGATCCTCCGCCAGCGTTCGAGCCGACAGCATCAAGATCGGCAAGGTGCGACCGGCACTCCGCAAGCGTTCACAAACCGTATAGCCACTCATTCCTGGCAGCATCAGATCCAAGATCACCAAGTCAACACTGTCGCCGACCGATTCCATGATCCGCAGCGCCGTTTGGCCGTCTTCGGCAATGGTGACGCGATAGCTGTCTGCTTCAAGGTTGTACTTGATCCCGACAGCCAAATGCTTTTCGTCTTCGACGACCAGGATGTGGAAACGCATGAATCAGTGAATGAAAAGAGACCAGTGAAAATGAAAAACAAACGCGATTGTTGATCGGATTGCAAAAGCGGATCAACGTGGCATGCGGGTTCGATTGCGATCGATGCTTCATCCGCCGCTGGGCCCACCAGGCTTGGCCAGGCGAACCGTCGATTCGTCAGACTTGATGCTTTCTTGGCCGTCGCCCTTTGGATCGAATTGATTGATCGGCAGCTTCATCGGATCTTCGCCGGGCGGAAAATCCAGCAGTGACGTCGGTGGTGATTCGGTATCGTCGCCCGATCGTGCCTGTTCGTGTTGCCAGACGGACCGCAACAAAACTTCAAATTCAGTTCCGCCCCCGGTGCGATCGTTCACCCGAACGACACCACCTAGCGTCTTCGCGACGTTACGAACCAAATACAACCCCAAGCCCGTTCCCGGCTTGCTGCGTTCGAGTTCATTGCCAAGCCGAACGAAGCGTCCAAAAACCTTTCGTCGCTGATCCATCGGAATGCCGCATCCGTTATCAGCGACACGAACGATCACGTCTTTTTGGTTCTGGGTCGAAACAGTGACCACGACTTCCGGTGGGTCGCCGGCATACTTCACCGCATTGTCGATCAAATTACGAAACAGGATCTCCAACTGAATCAACTGGCTGTTAACCGTGACTTGGTTTGACCGTATCGACACGACGCTGGGGTCGGTGCGATACCGCAGGCATGCGGCCTGGGCCAACTGATCCAATAACTCATCCAAACGAACGGTTGCCGGCGGCTGTGGTTCCACGCCACGCTCGATTCTAGCCGCGTCCAGCAAGTGATTGATCAGCGAGTCGAGGCGTTCGACGTCTTCCAGCATCGTGCGATGAAAATGCTGTTGTTGATCGGCATCGACCGCCCGTCGGGTCATCGTCTGTAGATACAGCTTCAGAGACGCCAGGGGACTCTTCAGTTCATGAGTCACCGAATCAATGAAGTTCGACTGACGGCGATTCAAATTGAATGCTTTGACCGTCAGCGTCAGGTAGGTGATCACGCCTGCCAAAACGAATGTCAGCAAGACGCCACCGGTCGCCAACATCGCCCAAAACATCGTCGGCGACACCGGCGTACCGGTCGCGCCCAAGATGTTTCCCACCACCCACATCGCGCCCAAGATGATCACCAATACGATCATCACGACGCCAAGGACGACGGGGCCTTTCAGGGATCGACGCTCGAGCAACAGGTTCCTCGCTGGAAATTGGGTTCGGTTCTTGAGATCACACGCCGGAGTGACGATTTTAGTGTTGTCCTCTCGCCGACAACATCGGTCCGGAAACCGACATGTGGGTGGGGACGTCGGACGTTTGGCTTTGTTTTGGCGCACCCGATTTCGGTCTCAGCACGGCCCAACCGTACACATGTGCACGCGTGCACACGCGGGAATTCCAGAATTCTTCACGCGTAAGGCACCAAATTTGCAAAATCGGCGGTGACCGGGGACAGCCACCCCGTAATAATGTGTTTAGGCGGCCTTAAACCCCGTAACGTCATGGAGCCTTCGAGGATGAGTGCCGAGCTCGGAAGCGGACAAATTGCCGAACGGATTGTCCGCCAAGTTAAAAAAGACAGCATCCGCGCCCTGATGCGTGGGCGATATTGCACCGCACGTAGCGAAATCGTGCATTTGCGGTGCATCGACGATCACCCTGAAACAGACGACTCCTTCGGCAGCCAGTTGTGGTACTTCGAAGGTGTCGGCGTCAATGAACTCGACCACCGTCACCTGATCTACGGGGTGATGGAGTACTCGATCCAGTTCGGACTGTTGGAACTGATCGATGACGGCGTGTTCGAATCCGAACATCAGCGTGAACGTTTTCGGAACCTGTACGAAAACGATTACGAACGTCCCAGTTGGCAGCAGCCTCAGCATCGCTGGCTGGCGGCGGGTTTGATGACGACGTCCGCGTTGACGCTGGTTTATCTGCTGTTTCGCTACCTGAGCGTGTAGCCCCCGAATCGAAAAAAGCCCCCGCGGGCCGGTACTCTTTGGGTCATTTTTCGTCGCTCCGCACGGCCACCGCTGGCCGGCGGCTGACAAGGCGGGACGCTGTGCGATAGTCTGTCACGATACTTCACGCAAAGGAATATCTGGTGACAGCAACGACGCCGGGCGACGGCACGGCCGTTCCAAGGTTCGACACCGAATCTCAAAGTGATGCGCCCGGTCTTGCCTCCGATGCGGTCAGGGCCTCCGAAGCAGCGATCGTCCGAGTCACCAATTTGCAAAAATCGTATCGCGGCGGCTCCGTGATGCGCCGCACGCCGGTGAAAGCCCTGAGGGGTGTCACCTTGCAGGCGTACGCGGGCGAAGTTTTTGGATTGTTGGGCCCCAACGGCGCCGGCAAAACGACGTTGATCAAAACACTGCTGGGCATCATCCAGCCCAGCGGGGGCACCGCGGAGCTGTTCGGCATCCCCGTGCATTCCTTTTCCGCCCGTCGCCGCGTCGGCTACCTGCCGGAATCGTTGCGAATCGACCGCCACCATACGGCGCGCACGGCTTTGTGGTATTACGGCCGGCTAAGTGGGATGACGAGAGCCCAGATCCAGCAGCGACGCGAATCTCTTTTGAAACTGGTCGGGCTGGAAAACCGCAGCCGCGAATCGGTCCGCCGATTCAGCAAAGGAATGTATCAGCGACTCGGCCTGGCCCAGGCTTTGATGCACAATCCCGATCTGCTGATCTTGGATGAACCGACCGACGGGCTGGACCCCGTTGGACGCAACGAAGTCCGCCGCGTGATCGAACGATTGCGAGACGACGGAAAAACAATCTTTTTAAACAGCCACATCCTGCAGGAAGTCGAATTGGTCTGCAGCCGTGTCGCGATCATGGCCGGCGGGGAAGTGAAGGGCATTGGCACCATTGACGAATTACGCGGTGACGCCGACGGATCGCATGTGTCCCTGCATCTGCGTGTCAGTTTGGCGGATTACCAAGACGGGCCGGAAACACCGACGCACAATACAGATTTTGCCGCAGTCTGCCAACGATTGAACGATTCACTTGGCCAAGCCGGCTTCAACACTCAAAACGTTGCACCGGAGAAAGACGACGCGGTCTGTCGCCTAGCGGTTTTGGTTGACCGCAACGAAGGCAGCAACGCATTGGTCGACTGGCTGCGGTCCCGCGATATCCGCCTGTTGGAATTGACCACCCATCGTCCCAGTCTGGAAGACACGTTTTTGCGGTTGGTCGGACGTGTGGATACGCAAGACTGACAAAGGAAGCCCAAACGGTGCGATCATTCCGCTTTTCAGCGTACACCGCCATTCTGATCGATTCATTCCACGCGGCATTGGCGTCACGTGTGTTGTGGTGTGCGTTCGTCGCGATTTGGCTGCTGCTGCTCGCATTAGCGCCAATCGGATACCGAGAAGACCTGACCACCGATTTTCGCTGGCAGGACTTTGCAGCCGGCACGAAACTGAAGGCGATGTTGGCCACCGGTTTGGTCCAGCCCGAACAGACCGGACCGGCTGTCGCAAAGATTGCCAATGCATTGCCAGATGATTTGAAAGACCAACTTCGTCAGGTCGGCGAAGGCAGCGAGGTTCGCATCCCGCTGAGCGATTTTGCCGATGCGTTCAACGATTTGTTGGACGATCCATCTTGGTATGATCCGGTCGCCTGGCAGGATCTGCTGGCCCCGTTTGAATTGATCAAACGCCAGCAATCAAACCCTGACGACTGGACAAAATCCGAACGCAGACGGGTGGCCCGACTTCGTTTGGAAACGGCCTTGCCAGGCGTCTTCGAAGCCAGATCCGCACAATCCATCTTGATGACCTACGCGGGATTTGATTTCCCCGCGTCTTTTACCATTGACCAGCGCCAGTTCAAAGCGTTGATCAACCAATTCGTTTTGCCTCAGCTGATCAACTTGCTTCTGGGTTTCGTCCTGGTCTTCTTAGGAATCTTGGTGACCGCATCATTGATTCCGGACCTATTGCAACCGGGCAGCCTTCACTTGCTGCTTAGCAAACCGATCAGCCGCCCGATGCTTTTTTTGACAAAGTTTCTGGGCGGCTGTGCGTTCGTTTTTCTATGCGTGGTCCAACTTGTCATCGGCTTGTGGCTGATTGCGGGTTTGCGATTGGATATCTGGAACGCACGTCTGCTGTGGTGCATTCCGGTCAGCGTGTTTCTGTTTTCGGTCTTTTACAGCGTGTCAGTGTTGGCCGGATTGCGTTGGCGATCTCCCATCTTGTCGATCGGCGTGACCTGCATGTTCGGGGCGATCGTATTCGTGGTCGGTTTCGTCGGTGGGTTGTTTGACGGACTGGTCCGCCGTCCCGACGAAGTGATCGCGGTGACGGTGGACCAGGATGACATCATTGTAAAAACCCGGGGTCAAGGCCTTCAGCGTTACGACGGCGATTCCAACCAATGGGTCGACATCGTCGAAAGCCAAGCGATGGGGCGTGATCGGGTGCTGTCACCGGTGTCGATGGATGAAGGGACGATCGCATCGGCCAGAATCAGTGGTGGTCGGTTCAATGCATTCGGCGCTGGCACATTGGACTTGCTGGTCTTTCGCCGCCGCAATGATTGGGAACCGGAACGCCTGGCTCGGTTGCCCGTTTCCACCGTGGATCTTCGATCGGACCGGGCAGGGCACCTGTACGCCAAGAACATGGGCGACCTGTTCGTCGCTGACATCGATGCCATTGTTGACGACGAAGCACAGACCGCTGACGACGCGGAAGCCGAATCGTCCATGACCAACTGGCTGTCCAAGTTGTTGTCGATGCAGGGTGCGGGGACCGAACGTTTTCGGTCCATCATTCCCGCCAAAGCAAGTGTCGCCAGCCCCAGTGAGTTCGCCGTCGCCGATGACGGCCGATCCCTCTGGCTGATCAGCGCGGGCCGCATTTTCAAACTGGAAAAACCCAGTGCGTCAACCAACGGCCCTTGGGATCTAGACGCGTCCACCGAAGCCGAAGGTGAAGCGTCCGCCGATGCACGGATCGCAATTAGCGGCAACGTCTTGCTGGTTTCACGCCTGAACGAGCCATTGCAGTTCTTTGATGCCCGCGATTTGACGCCGATCAAAGCCCAACATGCACAGGGCCTACAACCCGAGTGGGACTTGGTCAAAGTCATCGGACTGGAAACCCAAAACGACGGCAGAATTCAATTTGCCTTTGTGAATGCCGACGCACAGGCTGGGTTGATCGAAGTCGACATCGTCGGAGACGAGCCGACATTCAAAACACAGACGTTTCCGTTTCGCGAAGTGGTGTCAATCAGCCGTATTGATCAACCCAATCAAGTCATTCTCTCGCACCACATTGATCAACTTGAATGGATCGACTTGCGGACGATGCAAAGCACCAAAGCCGTCCGGCCAAACATGTCAACTTGGCGTCTGGTCGATCGCTACGTGATCACTCCCCTGCGAACGATCATTCCACAGACCGGCGAATTGGGCGGAACCGTCGCCGCGATCATCGGCGGCAGCGATACCGCAGAAATACCAGGTGGGCCCAACCGCGATGACGAACAGGTCGTCCGGTACCCGATCGTTCGACCGGTGGTCAGCTGCGCGGCATTCACACTGGTCATGCTGACGATCGGTTGCGTCTACTTTTCACGCAGCGACTACTGAGACTCACTCACTAAGACGCGTCTACGAAGACAACGCGACCTGCACCGGCGGCATCAGACCTTCACGTCCAGATAACCCTGGGCGATCTGTTTCTGGGCCGTCGCAATGGTTTCCAGCAGCTGATTGATGGCGTCGCCGGTCTGCTTCGTCGCATCCAGTTGCTTTGCGGCAACCGCGGTAGCGACCTGCTGATTCGTCGATGCCTGACGAGCCTGCAGCACCTGTGCGATGACGGGATCAAGACCGGAAGTCATAACAGTGATTTCAAAACCGATGCATTGGGTATGGATAACCAGCTATCAGCCCATCGGTCACTCAGCTCGTCTTGGCAACGAATTCTATTGCCAAATACCTGACAAGCTCTCCGTCGGGATTCCGGCGATGCGGATTAGGGCGACCGTAATGATTACGGCAAAGGCCTACAGAAACGCTTCGCGATACTCAGCCAACGCTTGGGTCGATTCTTTCAGCTGACCGTAAAGGTCGCGATAGACGGGGAACAACGCGTTGTATCGTTTGGCGGCGGCGCGATCTGCTTGCGTTTCTTCGGCCACCAAGATATTCGCTTTGCATGCGGATTCGATGTTGCGGTGCAGACCATCACCGACCATCGCCAGCAACGCCACGCCATACGCTGGCCCTTGTTCGACCTTCAGCGTGGTGACCTTGCGTCCAAAAACATCCGCTTGCATCTGACGCCAGAACGGATTCTTGCTGCCGCCACCAGAAACGCGAATTTGGCGGACAGGCACGTCCAACGATTCGATGATGTTCAAACTGTCACGCAACGCGAACGTGATTCCCTCCATCACGGCGCGCGTCATCGCACCACGATTGTGGTTCATCCCCAGACCGACAAACGATCCGCGAACATCAGGATCCGCGTGAGGCGTACGTTCGCCATTCAAATACGGCAGAAACACCAAACCTTCGCTGCCCGCATCGATCTTCTTGGCTTCTTCGGTAACCGCTTTGTAGACGTCCTTTCCGCTGACACCGGCTAATCCTTGAATGACACTCTCGACCCACCACTGCAACGAACCGCCGCTGGTCAGATTGACGCCCATCATGTGCCACTTGCCACGCACCGCATGACAAAACGTGTGCAGCCGACCGGCCGCGTCGTACTGTGGTTCATCGCTGTGCACAAACATGACACCACTGGTTCCGATGGACGTACTAAGCACGCCCTTCTTCACCACACCATTTCCAACCGCACCGGCCGCACAATCGCCGGCCCCGCCGATCACTTTGCAATCCGTGGTCAGACCCAGAGCCTTGGCGGCTTCGGACGTCAACTGTCCGGTAACCTCTTCGCTTTCGACGACGCGAGGCAACAGATCCGGATCCAAATCCAATTTACCCAACAACTTCTTTGACCAGTTTCGACGCACCACATCCAATAGCAGGGTGCCACTGGCGTCACTGACCTCGGTGACGTAATCACCAATCAGGCGGCGCCGGATCTCGTCCTTGGGCAACAGGACCTTGGCCAGCTTGGCGAAATTTCGTTTTTCGTTGTTTCGCATCCACAGGATTTTGGGTGCTTGAAAACCGGTCAACGCCGGATTCGCCACCATCTTGATCAACGCAGATCGTCCGCCGGCACTTTCAGTGATCTCATCACATTCCGCTGCCGTGCGTTGGTCGTTCCACAACAGAGCGGGCCGAATCACATTGTCGTCTTTGTCCAGAAAGACACTGCCGTGCATCTGGCCGCTAAGGCCGATGGCTTTGACATCCGATGCGTCGACCTTGCCTTTCTTGATCACCGCACGGACCGTCTTCACCGTTGCTTTCCACCAATCGTCCGGGTCCTGTTGGGTCCAACCCGGTCGGGGCTGTTCCAACGGATACGACGCATCACTTTCGGCGACGACATTGCCCGCCTCGTCGACCAACAAGGTCTTGGTGCCACTCGTCCCGACGTCAATTCCTAGATAGAAAGCCATGATGCTGTGATGATTCGTAGTGCGGTTTGAAAAGGACGCCGGCGAACGTCGATCTTCCTGACAAACATGGATCTTCCGTGCCCGGTGCGTCGAACTGGTCCGCAATATAATGCGTAACGACTCGCTTAGCAGACGCCGCGCGTCGAAAGTCGTCAGGGCAGGGTCTGACTGCGACTATCCTTCGCGATCGATGGCGGATGCTTCACTCGTCGATTCGCATCTGTTGCTGACGTGTTCGTCGCAGCCCAGATGCCACGCCCCGTGTCATATGCCGTCTTGATCCCACTGTTTTAAAACTCCAAATCTTTCGTCATGCCGAACCGATCGAATGCCCGCCGACGCCCCGATTCATGTGTTTCGCGCCGGGCTTTCGTCACTGGGGGGCTGGGGTTGGGCACGGTTGCATTGACGGGATGCTCGGAACCCGACGAAGCAAGCCCCGACACAGCGTCCTCGGTCCGAACCGATGTTCCACTGCGTGTGGTTTGGGTCGGCCACGATGATCCATCGGACGTTTTGCAGCGAAATTGGGGTGCGGTCGCTGAGGTCCCTTTAAAGATTCAATGGATTCGTTGTGACGAACAATCGATCACCGAATTGGGCCCCAGCGTATTGGCGGCATCGCGTCGTGCCGACGTTTTGGTGGTGCCACTGTTGTGCGTTGCCGATCTGTATGCCGGCGATTTGATCAGCGAAATCCAAGACGCTTGGCAGGCGGATCTTGACGATTCGTTGGGCCCCGTGCTGACGTCGCTTCGGGTGGGAGCGGCCAGCTATGCGGCAAGCGATTTTGCGGTCCCTTTGGGCAGCGACGTCCCGGTGCTGATGGTCGACGTCGCAACCGATCCGATTGAAAACTGGGATGCCTTTTCCGAATACGCGTCAGGACACGCCAAAAGAGTCGCCGAACCGATCAGCCGTGGTCAATGCGGCGAAAGTTTTCTGCGTCGGCTCGCAGGAACCGTGGAAGCCAACTGGTTGTTTGACCGCGAAACGTTCCAGCCGACAATTGATAGCGACGCTTGTGCCGCGGCTCTCGATTCGATGAAAGCGGCGGCCCAGCATTACGCCAAGCCGACACTGACGGCTCGCGAAATCGGAATGGCGATCGCCGAGGGTACCTTGGATGGTGGAATTGGAGTTCTGCCGGCGTCGGCGGGGGATACTTCGTCATTGGACCTGCGACCACTGCCTTCGACGATATCCAATGCGATGCAGGCTGACGGTGACCCGACCGTTTCATCCGATGTCGGCCCGACCCTGCTTTCGCCGTGGACTTCGTTGGGAATCCTGCCGAAGTCGTGCCGGCAATCAAAATCAGCGAAGCAGTTCCTGCAATGGCTGGCCGGCGGTGAAGGAATTGGCTCGGTCCGCAATCAGCTGGCCGGCTTGGACGTCACTCGGATTGCAAACTCAATCGACGGTGGCGAATCGCTGGCGGATCCCTATCAACAGATTCGACGCGACCAACTGTCGTCGACCATCGTCCGTCCGACCACTCAACTGATTCAAGGCTGTGCCTACTATGACGCTCTTGACGCCGCGATTCATGATTGTGTCTCCGGCAATACGGAACCGGCACAAGCCTTGGCGACGGTCGCCGCAACCTGGTCAGCGTTGACCGAAGCAATCGGAACCGAAAAACAGATTCGCGCCTGGCGTCGCAGCCAGGGACGCCGCATCTGAACTCTGTTATCCGATGGCACCGTGGCGGTGGTCTCAGGGGTACTGGCAGCCACAAAAAAACCGAGATGCGATCTTCTGGGATCGCAACTCGGCTTGTATTGATGCCGCTTATCGGCGGTGCTATTGCAGCCTGAAGTCAGCTAGCGTCGCCGGCCGCAACGGTTTCTTCTTTCTTGTCCGCGTCATCACCGCTGGCTTCGGGACAGTTGTTGGTATCGTCCTCCGGCAAATCCGATTCGAACGCCGGTCGTTCGGCGCGACGGTTGCGACGTTCGTCTTCACCGACCAACTGCAGGACCGCACGCAGACCCGCGTCGCCCAAGCGAGGCGTTGCCAGGCGGACGATTCGAGTGTAGCCACCGGGTCGATCGGCATAACGCGGTGCGACCGTGTCGAACAGGATCGCCACCGCTTGACGGTCGCCGATCAACTGCAGGACGCGACGCTGCGCGGCAACCACGGGGGCACGTGCGGCTGCCCACTTTTGCCAATCGTCGCTTTTGCGCCATTGCTTGTAAGCATCCGTGCCACGATCGGCATCGGTCGCATACTTTTCGGCTTCTTCAGCGTGCGGGATCGACTTTTTCGCGATCGTGATGCACTTTTCGACCAACGGACGCATTTCCTTGGCCTTGTGCAACGTGGTCACAATTTGGCCAGGGTTCTTCGGCGCATTGTCGTCGTATGTAGCATCCCGTTCGGTCAAAAACAGGGCGCTGACCAAGTTTTTCAGCAATGCTTTGCGGTGGCTGGGAGCCCGACCCAGAACGCGACCTTTTCGGCGGTGACGCATTTCAGTGAATCCGTAATAAAGCTTTCAATGAGTGATCGTTGGACCAGTGTGACTAAAACAGCGGTTGGCTGGGAACCCTCATTCCCAAATGCAGTCCATACTGCGCCAACTTTTCGCGGACTTCGTTCAAAGTCGTGTCGCCAAAATTACGCACTTCCAACAGGGAATCTTCGGTCCGCTGAACCAGGTCGCGAACCGTCGCAATGTTTTCGCTTTCCAAGCAATTATTGGCTCGGACCGAAAGCCGCAGGTCGGCCAGCGTCATGTTCAGCTTGGCTTCCAACTGGGCCTCGGGCGATCCGGCACCGCCACGAGCGGCGCTGAAGATGCTGGGTCCCAATTCGCGATACTGCACGAACGGGTTGAGGTGTTTCCGCAGGATCTTGGCCGCTTCGATCAGCGACATCTCGGGGGAAACCGTGCCGTCTGTCCAGATTTCCAAGTTCAGTTTGTCGAAGTTGGTTTTTTGGCCGACCCGAGTTTCTTCCACTTCGTAGCGGACTCGGGTGATCGGGCTGAACACGGCGTCAATCGGAATGATGCCGATTTCATGATCAATGCTGCTGTGTTCGCTGCTTGGAACATAGCCGCGACCATTCTCGACGACCATTTCCATCATGAACGGGACGTCTTCGGTCAACGTCGCCAGCACGTGATCTTTGTTGATGATGTCGACTTCCGAATCGGTTTCGATGTCGGCACCGGTGATCACACCAGCGGTATTGCGTTCAACCGTGATGACTCGAGTCGATTCGGTATGATTGCGGACGATCAGGCTTTTGACGTTCAGCACGATCTCGGTGATGTCTTCCAACACGCCAGGAATGCTCGTGAATTCATGCTGGGCGCCGCGAATCTTGATCTGCGTGACGGCACTGCCCATCAAGCTGCTCAACAGAACCCGTCGCAGGCTGTTTCCAACGCTGGCACCGAATCCACGCTCGAACGGCTCGGCAATGAATTTGCCATAGGTCGCCGACAGGGTGTCACGATCGACTTCGACGTTGCTGGGCAATTCCATACCACGCCAACGGATGTGCATCGACATAGGGGATTTGACTCTCTGGAATGTTTGGTGAATTCGGCGAAGGGACGGGAAGACGGGTCGATTCGGTGGCCATCCGGACCGACCGTCTTTTCATGATCTTTCGCGATCAGTGCTGTAAACCGTGACGGGCCGCTGGTGCCCCGAGCAACCAAGCGGATTGCCCAAGACGAGTCAGCCCACGCTGCGGTATCCGATCATCGGGCCATCCAAAACGAAGGAGCCGAAATCGGGCGTCCCGATCACCCGAGCATCCCGGGCGGCATCCGTGCGATGCGACTCCGGTGGCAAACTCGAGCTGCGGAACCACAGCCAACCGCGGTCTATCGGATCAGACGCGGCGTTTCTTACGGGGCCGGCAACCGTTGTGCGGGATCGGCGTCACGTCTTCGATTTGCTTGACATTCAGCCCAGCTGCCTGCAACGCGGTAATGGCGCTTTCGCGTCCGCTGCCCGGGCCTTTGACACGGACCTCGACGTCACGCATGCCGAACTTCGTGGCCTTTTCCGCGGCCTGTTGAGCGGCACACTGCCCGGCGAACGGCGTGCTCTTGCGGCTGCCCTTGAACCCACTGGTTCCGGCACTCGCCCAGCACAACGTGTCACCCTTGGGATCGGTGATCGTCACGGTCGTATTGTTGAACGTTGCGTTGACGTGCGCAATGCCATTACTGACGTTGCGTCGGACTCGCTTCTTCTTGTTTGTCTTTGCCATCACTCGGCCTCAATCGACAAAAATCGGATGTCTAAATTTCGGGATGTTCGATAACGGGAACCGAAACGCTTTGTGCCAAACCGCCGACCAACTGACGGCCGTCGACGCAAGACTCGCTTCGATTCGAAATTTTTGTTGTTTACTTGATTCGTGTGCCTGGTTGCCGAGTCGGCTGAAAACCGTTCACTCGACTCGCCAAACCATCCATGACGACGGGCTCGATTGATCCGAACCGATCACAATGTCCATGGCGATCGCCGTGCAAATTCCGGCCGACTCTCAAATGGACGCCTGGCCTAAAACGGTTTCACCGCCATGCTCCGCGTCGCTGACATCTTGACGGAGATATCGGTAAAGCCCTCTGTCGCAACCTGACCGGAATTTGACGCCCCCCCAGGGCACCCGACACACTGCATCTCGGGCCGTTCTTCGCCAGGCGGCCGTTGGTCCCCACAACCGAAGGTGCGAAAGGAGCGGGACACCGCACCGGCGAACACGATCGGCTGAAACACAGGCAACAAACTAACGAAGGTCCTTGACGCCTTTTTTACCGGCAACCGTTTTCCGCGGTCCCTTACGGGTGCGAGCGTTGGTTTTTGTTCGTTGGCCACGCACCGGCAGACTCAGTCGGTGACGCATGCCACGGTAGCTTTTGATCTCTCGCAAGCGTCCGATGTTCTGGGCGACCTGACGACGCAACGGCCCTTCGACCACGTAGTCACGTTCCAGCAACGCAGAAATACGGCTTAGCTGCTCGTCATCCAGATCACTGGCGGGAAGCGTCGGATCAATGCCCAGCTTTTCGCAGACCTCACGCGCGGAATTGAATCCGACGCCATACAGGTACGTCAGCGAGTACTGGATTTGCTTATCGTTCGGGATGTCAACGCCCATCAAACGGGGCATAACACGGCTCCTGGGTTGACCTTACGTGGGGGGACGGCGTGAGGCGACGAATCGGCACTTCGCGGGAAATGGGGCATCCGTCCATCGGAACCCGGCAATCCCGTCCGCCAAGAATCCAGCTTTATAGCGGCTGGTCCCATTTTTGCTCAATGGGGACGAGTCCTCAAAATTCCAGGAATTTTCCCGATGGCTTCTTTAACCCCTCCGATTTTGGCCATCCCCCGCCATTCGGCCCCGCTAGCGGCGGACCAAACGATGAAATTCGGTGGGCATCTGATCAGCGGCGCCGGCGGGATATCGAACGGTTTCCACCGCACGCCACCGCGATCGATCCATCGACAGATGAACGTCCCCGCTGATCCTGGAAAGTACGGTGGTCAGCCACAATTCGTCGCATTCTGGCAGCAACGCCTGATAGATCGTCGCGCCGCCAACCACAAAAACAGGACAGCGTCGCTGATCGTCCTCCAGACCTGAAGCATCTTTGGAATCGCCGGGCGCAATCAGCTGATCCGCCTGCCGCAGCGCTTCGCTGGGCCCTGGAGCGACCACCACCCCCGCGGCCGACCAGTCGGATTGGGCGGTGATCACGACGGTCTGGCGACCGGGCAACGGACGCCCGATTGAATCGAACGTCTTACGTCCCATGACCAAAACGCCGCCCATCGTGGTGCGTTTGAACCGTTGAAGGTCACGGCGAAGCCGCCACGGCAGGTCGCCGCCGGACCCGATCACCCCGTCGGGCGTTGCCGCCACCACGGCAATCCGGCGCCGCACCGCTTGTCCCGATTTGGATGCGTCGCCCGGTTCCGAATCGTCGTCCGCCCGGACGTCGAATGCTTCGTTCGCCCCCATCAAACCGCCACCGGGGCCTTGATGTGGGGGTGGGGGTCATAATCGCTTAGGCAGAAATCTTCGAATTGAAATTCGTCGATCGATGCCGGGTGCGACTTCAATTCCATGCGAGGCCGTGGCCGCGGCTGACGTTCCAATTGCAAACGCGCTTGATCGAAGTGATTTTGATACAGATGCAGATCGCCGAAGGTGTGCACAAATTCGCCCGGCTGTAACCCGGTCACGCGAGCCATCATCATCAACAGCAAGCTGTAGCTTGCGATGTTAAACGGAACGCCCAGAAACAAGTCCGCACTACGCTGGTACAGCTGACACGAAAGGCGATCCGCTTCCACATAGAACTGGAACAGCAAGTGACAGGGCGGCAGCGCCATTTGCGATACCTCACCAACGTTCCAAGCCGAAACGATCAACCGACGGGAATGCGGGTTGTTGCGGATCTCGTTTTGGACCCAAGCGATCTGGTCAACGGTCTGCCCATCGGCCGCCGGCCAACATCGCCACTGATGACCATACACCGGGCCCAAATCACCGTTTTCGTCGGCCCATTCGTCCCAGATCGAAACGCCGTGTTCGTTCAACCACCGCGTGTTGGTGTCGCCCCGCAAGAACCAAAGGAGTTCATAGATGATCGACCTGAGATGCAGCTTCTTGGTCGTCAACAACGGAAACCCGTCCGCCAAATCGAAGCGAACCTGACGCCCGAACACACCGCGGGTACCGACACCCGTCCGATCCGTTCGATCGTTTCCGTTGTCCAAGACGTCACGAAGCAGATCCAAATATTCTTTCATGCCGTCCCGCGCCAATCCAAAGTCCAGTGCCGGTCGCTGGTCATTTTCACTGACGCGGCGTCCATCCCCAAATCGTTGACGATTGCCCGGACTTCTTCAAGCGTCAATGCCGCGTGCAGCGACTGGCGATACAACTGCTGGGCCGACGGCGGTTCACCTTCCGCGTGGGCACGAATCAACGCCTCCACCGTCGCCTCGTCCTCGGGACGGTACAAGTCACGCACGAACACACGACCAGCATCGCCCGCCAATCGCTTTGCCGCCGCCAACAACAACCGCGGCTCGGCCAAATGATGCGCTACTGTGTTCGAAACGGCGGTGTGAACCAGACCGTCCTCGAAACAGCTTAGGTCTTTGATATCGGCATGCTGCAAGGTGACGCGGTCGATGACGCCTTCGATTTCGAGTTCGCGTTTGGCGATGTCCAACATCTCCACATCGCTATCGATCCCCAAGACTTCCACCTCCAAGCCCACGTGGTCGGCGTTGCGACAAATCAGGATCGGAATCTCCCCCGGGCCACAGCCCAAGTCGATCACTCGTGGCCCGACCGGACCGCCGCTGAACAGATCGTCGACGAATTGCTGATTGACGGCGGTGTGATCCATCGCGTGATAAAGATCCGCATCCTCGGCCGACTCACCAATCTCTGGCTCCAGAACCCGTTGCAGTGCCAAAACTGTCCTCGCTTATTTTGGAATCCGGCTGTGCCGCAAAGCCGGTCGACACGACAAGACGACTGAAACTCTTCACGGCGACACCGGACGCTGGTTTCTATCACCTTTCGTCTTTCCGTGCCGCCAGATGATCAAGCACCCAACAATCTGAAACGATCCCGAAGCCGGGCCCCCGGTATCAACCGGGAAGCCAGGCATTGCACAGGGGATCAGCCGCCCCCAGAAGCCGTAGCCGACCGAGAATGCGTGGCCATTTCGTTTCTAGGCCAGCGAACCAGGTTGCTCGGCAACGTTGAGGGACTCGGCCGACGCGAAGACTGCGGCCGCCCGCGTTGTTCACCTTCAACGGACCGCGTCCGCTGTCATCTAATGGGACAGATGCGACCAAAAAAGGCAGTGTAGGGCAGGGATTCGGGAACGCCCAAAAATTTCGGATGGGATTCGTTACAAACCGTCCCCTCGCAACTACAAAATACCTGTACATCGCTTTTTTCAAATGGAACGATCACGATGACTTGGTAATCTGGGCAACGAGTTTTCTGGTTTTTTTGTCGCAGTTTTGTTTGCCAACAGGAAAAACGTCGCCATTTCTGCGGCCCACCGCAGTTGCACTGAATTTCGACTGTTCATCGCCGTACGGCGAATCCGCGACGCCCCCGGCCGTCGGGATTCCTGGTGGTCGGCAACGGTCCACCGGGGAAAACGCCGCGTTTGTCCTTGGCCGACCCGAACAGCGAAACGACGGACCGTGATGGCGACGATCGCCACAGCGACGACGATCCCATGAAATTCGCAAGGCACGGTGGCCACCTTTTCCCCACTTTCCCCACAATCCTGTCGTAAGTGAACGTGAATCGCCGCCAAAACAACTCCTGGGCGTCATTGAGCGTGGCCGACTTGATCGGCTCGGTCCGCCGCCACTTGATTTCGGTCATCTTGGTTGCCATGGTCGTCACCACCGCGGTGGTCGCCATGCTGCTGGCCTGGCCCAATCAGTACCGCAGCGATGGGCTGATGTATGTGCGTCTGGGCCGGATGGCTTTGAACGTCGATCCCACGGCCAACCCGTCGGCGGGCGTGTCGCTTCAAGAAAGCCGAACCTCAGAAGTCGTCAGCATTGCCGAAATGCTGGGCAGTCGTGAAATCGCCGAACGTATCGTCCAGCAGCTCGGGGCCGACACTTTGCTGCAACCCCGGACCTGGATCGACCGTTCGATCGCACGCTTGCGTGACGCGATGCCCAGTAAAGGCGGCGGAACCTGGGGCGACCTGACGGCGGAGCAGTGCCAGGCCCAGGTCGATCTGGAAAACGCGGTTCGAAAGGTTCACGAATCGCTGCAGATCAGCATGCCGCGTGATGCCTACACGGTCAGCGTGGGGGCAAAATTCAGCGACCCCATCGTCGCCCAGCAAATTGCCCAAGCTGCGATGGATCAGTACGCCGGGTATCACGTCGAGGCCCACCGGGCGACCGGATCGTTTGAGTTCTTTGAACAACAGGTCCGAAACAGCCGCGAAAAGGCCGCCAAAGCGCAACAGGCCCTGCAGGCGGCCAAGAACGAACTGGGATGGCTGAATCCCGACACGGCCGAAAAGACACTCAGCGAACGCTTCGTCAACGTGGAAGTCGCCATGGACGAAACGTCCGGCCAGCTGGCCGAAGCCGAGCGGACGGTGATCGAACTGGCCAAACAACTGGACACGGTCGACCAATGGATTCCCGTCGAAAAGACCAGCGGCGTCGCCAGCAAATCGGCCGACGACATGCGAACGCAACTGTATGACCTGCAGGTCCAGCAGAACGACGAACTGGCCAAAATCATGCCCAGCCATCCGCGGTACCGGATGCTGAAGGAAAAGATGGAAGCCAATTCGAAGATCGTTGACGGCGAAGAAAAGGGCCGCGATATCAGCCGCGAGGCCATCAATCCGGTCTTTCAAGAACTGCAGACCGCCCACACCACCGCGATCGCCAAGGCCGCCGGGCTGAAGGCCAAGCACGCGGCGTTGGAAACGGAATTGACTCAGGTCCGCAAAGACGTCGAACGGCTGAACCGGGATTCGGCTCGGCTGAATGAGTTGGCTTGGGAAGCCAAGATCGCCGAGCGTGATTACCTGGAACACACACGCCGTTACGACGAAGCACGAATCACGCACGACTTGGATCGCGAAAATCTGTCGGACGTGTCGATCGTCCAAGACGCTTCGCTGAACCTGAAAAAATCGTCCCCCTCCCGAGCACTGCTGGCCATCGTCGGTGCATTTCTGGGGCTGTCGCTGGGGCTGCTGCAGGCTTTCCTGCGTGACACTGGCGATGCGACAGGCCGGTCCGTTGATCGTGAGTTTGCGGGACCAGAATCTCGCATCGATCCGATCCACGATGACGTGGCGGCACCAAGATGGACAAACGGGGCAGATCAAATGGATGCGGAGCACGTCGCCGAATCACGCGACTTGGTGACGAGCGGGGCTGGTAACACGAACACGCATTCCGCTACCGAATCAAACTTGCCTCGATGACAGGAAACCAGCGGAATCGAAAGACGGTTTCGCTTCGGATCACCATGACGATGCCCGAGAATATCCAGAACCTCTTGCCAACGGCTGAAGGCCGCGACGGGTCAACTTCGACCGCGTTATCCCCGCAACAGAAGGACGCCCCGAAGTGCTAGGTGCTTTGATTCAGTACTGGTCCGATCGGCGAGTCCGACGCGGACGCAACGGTGAAAGCGTTCTGACGCGACAACAATTCAATCACGAATTGACTCGCGAACGAATCCGCGCCACCCGACGTTCCATCCCGTTCTGCTTGCTGAACGTGGAATTGACGGCCGAGGCCGATCGATCGAATAACCGCCGGAAACTGGTTCGCTTGCTGAACCGTAACCTGCGGATCACGGATCAAATCGGCCAGTTGAACCGAAACCAATTCGGCGTGCTGTTGGTGGATACGCCGGAAATGGGCGGCCGAGCTTGCTTGGACCGCCTGACCCGCCTGTTCGATGGCGTCCAATTGGACGTTCGATTGTCGCTGCGGGTCCACGACCCCGAGGGCTTCGACAGCGACGACGATTATCCCGGCGATGGCGATCGCCGCGGTGAAACGCCGACCACCCGCCAATGGTCTCCGGAAACCGATGCCGGGCCGGTGGAAGTGTCAACGGAATCACCGATGACTTCGGGCAAGACGATTCAATCGGCGCTCAAGCGATCGGTCGATGTGATTGGCGCTTCGGTGGGACTGATTTTGACCGGGCCGATCATTCTGGGCTCCATGGCGGCGGTCAAACTGACCAGCCCCGGCCCGGCGATGTTCACCCAAACCCGCGAAGGCTATCGCGGACGTCCTTTTACGATCTACAAGTTGCGCACGATGATCGTGGACGCGGAAAGCCAACAGGCGGCGCTTCGCGAACAAAGCCATCGCGACGGTCCCGCTTTCAAGATTGAACGCGATCCCCGTGTGACGAGTGTGGGCCACTTGTTTCGCGTCACCTGCATCGACGAACTGCCACAGTTATGGAACGTGCTGAAGGGTGACATGTCGCTGGTCGGACCGCGACCGCTGCCCTGGCATGAAAGCCGCGCCTGCAGCCACTGGCACCGCCGCCGCCTGGACGTCAAACCGGGCATGACCTGTTATTGGCAGGTCGATAAGGAAGCCGCCGAGACGTTTGACGACTGGATGCGGATGGATCTTCGCTACGTCGATCGCACCGGACTGCTGGGTGACTTTCGCCTGATCGCCCAAACCGTCACCGTTCCGATATTGGGACGAGGTAGTCGGTAGTGGACACGCAAGACGACAGGGATCGCGTCGACGGCGATGCCTCGTCGTCCGGTGACATGGATACCAATCCCGCCATTGATCGGCCGTCAACCGAGGGGCCCTGGGTGTCAAACACTTTGGGCGATTCAGTCGGTCAACCGCTGGATGTGCGGGTCGTCTTCATGACGCACTACATCCCTCTGTATCAAGTGCGTGTGTTGCAATCGATCGCAGCATCGGTTCGTGAATTTCACGTCTTGCTCAGCACGCCGATCGAGCCAAACCGCGACTTTCAAGTGGATTGGTCGGGGCTGAACGTCAACGTTCAAAAGAACTTCATGCTCCGCCGACCGTGGAAGCACACATCCGGTTTCGTTGACGACCTTTACGTGCACTTTCCCACCGACACCCAGGCTCAGCTTCGCCGCCTACGTCCCGATGTGGTGATGTCACTGGAATTGGGCGCCCGCAGCGTCGGCGCCGCACAGTACTGTCGAAGAAACCCCGATGCAAAGCTGATCCTTTGCACTTACATGTCGGAACATTCCGAACAGGGACGCGGATGGATGCGACGTGTGCTGCGTCGTCGATTGATCCGTCAAGCCGACGCGGTCACCTACAACGGGCCATCATGCCTTCGCTATCTGCGGGATCGCTTGTTGGTGCCAGGGCCGAAACTCTTTCCGTTACCCTACGCCGCCGACGATCGCGTGTTCGCGGTCGATCCGCCCAACAGCGCAACATCGGATGGGTCGCGTCCGTTGGGCAAGCTGTTGTGCATCGGTCAATTGAGTGACCGGAAAGGCGTCATCCCGCTGGCGGAGCAATTGGTCGCGTACTGCCGCCAGAATCCCAATCGGCATATCGAATTGACGTTTGCCGGCGATGGCCCCAAGCGTCACGAATTGGAATCGATGGTCACGCCGGACAATCTGCAGTTCCGCCTGATTGGCAACGTCGCGTCGACCGAGCTACGCAAGACACTGGCGGTTCACGACGCGGTGATCTCGCCCACCCTTGCCGACGAATGGTTGCTGGTGGTCAACGAAGCACTTCATGCGGGCGTTCCCGTCATCGGCAGTGTTTATGCACAGGCGGTGACCACCTTGGTGCAAGACGACGTCAACGGTTGGCGTTTCGACCCCTTGAAGGACGCCAGCATTGCGTCGGCAATGGACCGGTATTTCGATACCAATGACGTGGCCTGGAACGCGATGCGTCAGGCGGCATTCCAATCGGTGCGTGAACGAACGCCGCATTGGGCGGCCTCCGGTGCGATCCGCGCGATTCATGCACTGAAGGCCGACCCGTGGCGTCTGCCAGACCCGGAATTGCGTTCGCGGATGACGGCAAAACTGGCGGTATCCCAACCATGAATCGCCCCATCGCAAGCCTATCACTGGACCTGGATAACCGCTGGGCCTATCTGCGCGCCGCCGGCCGCGATGATTGGATGAATCGCCCAAGCTATCTGCCCATGGCGGTCGACCGAATCGTCGATGTACTGGGCGAACTGAACCTACCACTGACGGTCTTTCTTGTCGGTCGTGACTTGACAAACAAGGCGGACTGCGACGCGATTCGGCGGTTCGATTCGATTCATTGGGAACCGGCCAACCATTCCCTGAATCATCTGCCGTGGATGCACACGATGCCCCCGGATCAGATCGAAGAAGAGATCGCAATCACCGAGACACGAATCGTCGACTTGCTGGGCATCCGTCCGTACGGATTTCGCGGCCCCGGTTTCAGCTGCCCTCCCGAAGTCTTGAGCGTCTTACAAGAACGGGGTTACCTGTACGATGCGTCATCCTTTCCCACATCGGTCGCACCAATCGCCCGTTGGTTCTTCATGCTAAAAACGGGCTTGAAAGGCCAGCAAAAAGACAAAGCTAAACAGCTGTACGGTGGATTCGGGTCGATGCTAAAGCCCAATCGCCCCCACCGGTTGCACAACACTGCACCGGAGTTCTGGGAGATCCCGGTATCCGTCATGCCGTTGACGCGTCTGCCGATCCACATGAGCTATCTGTGTTACCTGGCCAGTTTTTCGGTCGCCGCGGCCAAGATGTATTTCTCATCGGTCGTACGTTTGGCAACGCTGACCGGAACGCCGATTTCATTGTTGTTGCACCCACCGGATTTTTTCGGGCATGAAGACGCCGACGACCTGAGCTATTTGCCGGGAATGTCGATGGCACGCGACGACAAACTTCGATTCGTCCGCTGGGCTTTGGAAAGTCTCAGCGGCCGCTTCGAAGTTCGCAGAATGATCGACCAGCTGCACTCACTTGCACCGGAGACGGTTTCGGCGATCACCCAAGCGGATCTGAAACATCACGAATCCGGCGAGTCTCATTCCCCCGTACCGGACCGCGTTGTGGACGCGGCAACGACACCATGATCGACCTTGGCAAGAAAAGCGTTCTGGGCATCGAAGTCAACGCCATTGATTACGAAGCCGCCGTCGCCCGTGTGATCGATTCCGCCAAGCGGCAACAACCGATGTCGGTGACCGCGTTGGCGGTTCATGGCGTGATGACCGGTGTCCAGGACAAGACCCATCGATATCGACTGAACCGGTTTGATCTGGTCTGTCCCGACGGCCAACCGGTTCGCTGGGCATTGAATTCGCTTCACGGACTTAGTCTTCCAGACCGTGTCTATGGCCCAGAATTAACACTGCGTCTGTGTGCGGCTGCGTCCAAGGAAGATGTTTCGATCTTTCTGTTCGGTGCCACGGAAGAAATGCTGAAGCAGTTTGCGGACAACCTGACCGAAAAGTTCGATGGATTGCGGATCGCCGGAATCCGCGCTTCACGATTTCGTCAGATTTCACCTGAGGAACGTGACGACTTGGTCGACGAGATTCGCAGCAGCGGGGCTCAAATGTGTTTTGTCGGCTTGGGATGCCCACGACAAGAGATCTTTGCCTACGAGATGCGAGATCGCCTGGGCATGCCGCTAATTGCGGTCGGTGCGGCGTTCGCCTTTCACGCCGGAATGCTGGACCAGGCACCGCGGTGGATGCAGGACCGTGGTCTGGAATGGTTTTATCGACTGACCAAGGAACCGGGGCGTTTGTGGCGTCGATACGTGTTGCTGAACCCTGCGTACTTGTCACTGTTGGCGATGCAAAAGCTTGGGCTTCGACGGGAAAGCGGGCTCGAAGAATCCAAACCCACCGACGATTTGCTTTTCGGCTGACCCTCAGGATTGGCAAAGCGGTCCCGGGCCAAAACCCGGCGGGCGGCGAGCGGATTGGCTAGACTTGCACTTCTTCAAGTTTCCCTTCCCGCTCAGTTCATTACCCCCCGCCACGAGCATGAAACGTTTTCCGCTTGCAATTCTCGCCTTGTGTCTGATCGGCCTGTCGGTGATGTCCGGCCTAAAGGTCGGCGATCCGCCCGGCGTTCAAATGCATCAGCATGCCAAGGCGTTTCTGTCGACACTGGACAAGGACCAAGCCTCTCAAGCGGTCATTCCCTTCGACGATGAACGCCGCGTCCAATGGCACTTCATCCCGATGAAGACACGTAAGGGCTTGATGCTGGGGGACATGACCGAAGCCCAACGCACCGGTGCCCTGCGTCTGCTGCGTGCCGCACTTAGCGAAGTCGGCTATCGGAAAGCGGACCAGATCCGAAGCATGGAACAAGTGCTGAACGTCCTGGAAGGCGATGGTGGCAATTGGACACGCGACCCGATGAAGTATTACGTCACGGTATTCGGCGAACCCGATGACCAGAAACCGTGGGGGCTGAGCTTCGAAGGTCACCACCTCTCGCTGAACTTCGTGTGTCGTGGCGGCCGAATCGTCGATAGCACGCCACAATTCATGGCATCGAACCCTGCGACCTTGATGAACGAGGTGGAGGACCCGAGTGTCGCCCTGCACAAAGGGGCTCGGATTCTGCGTGACGAAGAACAGTTGGGTTTCGATCTGGTCAATTCGCTGACCGACACTCAAAAGTCTGACGCGATCATCGCTGAAAAAGCTCTCTCGGAGATTCGTTTCGCCGGTCAGGCGCAAGCGGACGTCACCGCCCCCGAAGGCATCCGATATCAAAAACTGGATGCGGACCAACAACAGATCCTGCAGCGTTTGGTTGATACCTATATCGATGTGGTCCCCGAACCCGTCGCGGTGGCACGTCGTGACGGGATTGCGGAAAACGGTTGGAACCAAATCCACTTCGCGTGGGCCGGGGCCACCGAACCGGGCATCGGCCACTACTACCGTGTCCAAGGCAAGAGCTTTTTGATCGAGTTCGTGAACACCCAATCCGACGCGGTTGGCAATCCGGCAAACCACATCCACTGTGTCTGGCGCGACCTGACCGGCGATTTCGACTTGCCGCCTTCACAATAGTGGAGACATGCTCCACTTCATTCGACAAATTCGACAGCGATGGGACGACTGGTGCGGTGATCGAGAAATGGAGTTGTCGATCCGCCGACATCTGACCGAGCATGGCTATTTCGGAACCACGGCCAAGCTCCGGTCGGTGCGATTGATCGCGGTCCAGCGTCCTGGCTGGCAACAGGTTTTTCGGTTCGAGGCGACCGCCAGGGTCAATCCAGAATCCGCCCAGTTTTCGGAGGCCTTCTCCGATGACCCGACGGACACCGCCGCGATTTATCATGAATTGTTCGGCCTTGTCCGCGAAGACTTGCGTGCCAAAATCAGTGACACGCGCGTGTTTGACGATTCCGGTGAACGTGCCGAACTGTTTCGCCGCTGGAGCGATGGCATGATTCGGCTGCGGGGTGCGCACGGTTTGGCCGACAGTTGATCACAGACGCACCAACGGGCTGATCGTTTGCTGCAACTCTGATGAGCCCGCGATCGGTACCGTCGCCCCAGCGTATTCCTACAGCCTTGACGAATCGTCCCTGTTCCGTCGTGCGGTGCACGTCGCGAAACACGGCCTTTCTAGATTCCCATTTTGGAACTTCGCTTTCGCCATGAATCGACGACTGCACTTTTTTGTCACGTTCGCAACAGTCTTCCTCATCGCGAAAGCATCGGCTGACGGCCCGCCGTCCGTTGGAAACGGCGAAGATGTGCCGCTAATGGGCAAAGTTCGTCAAATCACTTTTGAAGGTCGCCGCGCGGGGGAAGGCTACTTCAGCCCTGACGCTTCCAAGATGGTGTTCCAAAGCGAACGTGATCCAGAAAACCCCTTCTATCAGATTTACTGGATGGATCTTGGAACGGGGGATATCGAAAGGGTTTCTCCCGGCATCGGAAAAACCACCTGCGCTTGGATCCATCCTGAGGGCAAACAAGTTCTGTTCGCCAGCACGCACGACGATCCGGAAGCCCAAGCGAAACAACAGGCCGAATTGGACTTTCGCGCGTCGGGGAAAAGCCGCCGATATTCTTGGGACTATGACCCCCATTTTGATCTGTACGTTTGGGATTCAACCAATGGACAGTACACACGTCTGACGCATGAACACGGCTACGACGCCGAAGCAAGCTTCAGCCCCGATGGCGATCAAATCGTTTTTGCCTCCAATCGATCCGCCTTCCAAAACGAATTAACTGAGACGCAGCAACAGCGTTTTGAAACCGACCCGTCGGTCATGATGGAACTGTACATCATGGACGCCGACGGAACGAATGTCCGACGGCTGACCGATGTTCCCGGCTATGACGGCGGGCCCTTCTTTTCGCCCGATGGTCAACGCATCTGCTGGCGACGGTTCGGTGAAGACGGCGCGACGGCCGAGATTTACACCATGCGGACCGACGGGACCGATGTGCAACGTCTTACAGATTTGGGCGTGATGAGCTGGGCACCGTTTTATCACCCCAGCGGTGACTACCTTGTTTTCACGACGAACAAACACGGCTTCGGCAACTTCGAGCTTTACTTGGTGCGTGCCGACGGCAACAGCGACCCCGTACGTGTCACGGATGCCGATGGATTTGATGGCCTTCCCGTCTTCTTGCCCGGCGGGGACCGCATCGCCTGGACGAACAATCGTGCGTCAGGCAATCAGTCTCAAATCTTCATGGCAAGCTGGAATGATGCGGAAGCAAGACGACGACTGGGGCTGGCGACGAACGACGATTCTGGTGATGACGCAGCCTTTGAATCCGACTTGGCAACCGCACGGCAAAACATCAGTGTCACATCCGGCGAATTTCAACCGGCCGATGCGGGACGTCACGTCGATTACCTGACGCGTCCGGAACTCGAAGGTCGTTTGACGGGGACCATCGGTGAAAAGAAAGCCACCGCCTACGTCGCAGCCTACCTTCAGCACTTGGGTTTCGAGCCGGCCGGTGAAGACGGAACGTTTTTCCAGTCCTTCGATTTCCCTGCCGGTTCCGAATTGACGGACGAAAATGTGATGTCCGCTCAACAGCAAGACGCGCTGCGTCTGGGCCAAGACTGGACGCCTCTCGGTTTTTCCGGCACCGGGTCTTTCGATGTGGGTGACGTTGTCTTCGCGGGCTACGGCATGACCGTTCCTGGCAGCGACGGTGTGGAGGAATACGACAGCTATGTCCATCTGGATGTGGATAACAAATGGGTCATGATCCTCCGTGACATGCCGCAAGACATCTCGGCGGATCGACGACAACAATTGGCGCGCTACAGCGCACCACAAAGAAAAGCGTCTGTGGCTCGAGACCGTGGTGCCAAAGGCGTGATCTTTGTCGCCGGACCAAACAGCAAGGTGAAACGCGACCTGATTCGCTTTGACACCAGTGCATCACAGGCCGGTGTCAGCATCGCCGTGACGAGCATCAGCAACCGGCTGGCCGCATCTTGGTTCGATCGCGCCGGTAAAGACTTGAAATCTGCTCAGACGGCACTGGACGACGGATCAATGCAGATGGGTTTCGCACTGGAAGGCGTCAAGGTCAGTGCCAAGATTGGCATCAAACGATCCACCGGAACGGGACGCAATGTCATTGCACGACTGGCGGCCGATTCCCCCGACCACGCCGACGCCCCCGTGGTTATCTTGGGAGCCCACATCGATCACCTCGGTCGTGGTGGTGCTGGAAACAGCTTGGCCACTGGCGATGATGAAGATCAGATTCACTACGGGGCCGATGACAATGCCAGCGGCGTTGCAGCCATCTTAGAAATCGCTCAGTACCTGGCCTCGCAAAAAAGAAGCGGCAAGTTGGACGCAAAACGTGACTTGTTGATTGCCGCTTGGAGCGGTGAAGAACTGGGGCTGTTCGGTTCCCAAGCCTTTGTTTCGGCTTATGCCGATCTGTACGGATCACCCGAAACGCATGATCCACACACGAACGATGCGCATGCACATGCCTCCCACGGCGAACATGCGGAATCGGATACCTCCACGACCGTGGACATCGCGCATGCCCACGGTGCCCATCCCGGCCAGGATTCGCTGCGTGAAAGCATCGCGGTCTACCTGAACTTGGATATGGTGGGGCGGCTGCGTGAAAGCTTGATCATTCAGGGCATCGGATCGTCCCCCGGTTTTGAATCTGAAGTCCAGCGGCGAAACATCCCGGTCGGCTTGACGTTGAAGCTGGATCGCACCAGCACGCGTCTGCCGACCGATGCATCCGCCTTTGTCACTCGAAGCGTTCCGATACTTTCGGGCTTTACCGGTGCCCACTCGGACTATCACACGCCGCGTGACGTGGCAAGCAAATTGAACTACGAGGGCCTATCGGATATCGCACAACTGTTCGGTTTGCTGACGCGTGGATTTTTGGTTGCCGATGCCGTACCCGAATTCCGCTTGGACGAAGGCGAACAAACGAAAGAGGTTCCAAGAGCACGTTTGACGGCCTATCTGGGCACCATCCCAGACTACGCGTCGGGCGACATCAAAGGAGTCAAGCTCAGTGGTGTTGGAACCGATGGACCGGCCGACAAAGCTGGTGTCCAAGGTGGCGATATCATCATCAAACTGGCTGGCCGCACGATCGAAAACCTGTACGACTATACCTACGCCATCGAAGCACTGAAGATTGGTGAGAATGTCGAAATGGTCGTTCAGCGAGGCGATGAGGAAATCACGTTACAGATCACCCCGGGGTCTCGCGACTGATGGCTTCCGCCGGCTTGCCACGCACCCGTGGCGCCGTGGCTGGCTAGCGACCACGCGGCGGCGCTTGGACAAGACCGGAAACAAAGTCGGTCGCATCGACGAACCCTTCGGCATCTAAGGTTGACTTGCCCAGGCCATGCTGGAAATCGGGCTCGATGATGTGCGACGGCAAATCCAGGCGTTCGATCATCCGATAGGTCGGCACCGTTTGGCGTTCGATCGCGTCTTTTAGCGTTTCATCCAAACTCACCTTAAAGTCATCCGGCACTCGTCCAACATCGACCACGCGATAGACGACTTTTCCGCCGACTTCCACTTCCACGACCGTGGCGTACGGGCGATACGGTAACTCCTGGTCTTTCAAAGGCCCCGAACGAAATCGATGCGTTCGCCGGTCGGTTCGATAGTTTGCGAAACGCACCACGCTGTCAGCGGTGTTCGACAACTTCCATCCCGCTTTGGCAATCGCCGCTTGCATCAATTCAGCGACCTTCGATCGATTCGTTGGCCCCGAAACGCTGATCTCCATACGTACCGAATCGCCGGGGCTCAGCACCTGGATGTCCGACCAGTCGACCGACGCCTTGGCTTTGACAACCGAAGCATGCGGAACGGCGTGACGAAAGACGATCAGGCCGCCTCGACCGCCGATCACGCCGCGAAACAAACCTGATTGAAACGCACGGTTGTCGTTTCCACGACCACCAAGGTCGTACTGCCAAACCTGTCGTCCAAGGTCGGCATCCACCAACCGAGTCCCACCGACCAACAAATGCAATGCGTCCGTCCAACTTGGGTCGCTGTAGAACGTGTCGATCGGCTCGGTCAAACTGAAGCTTCGATCGTTGCCCGCATCCGCCAAATCGTAGATGTCGATATCGCGTCCGCCGACCGCTGCCAGCTTCAATCCCGTTGGATGAAACGCCAAGTCAACTGGATCCGCATCATCGCGTTTGATCACGCCCAATTGATGCCCGGTCTTGGATTCAAACAACGCGATCTCGTCACGAATCTGGGCCGCGAAATATCGACCGCCGGGACTAAGCGCCGGTCGATGCCAGCCGCTAATCGGCAACCGCCAAACTTCGCGTCGTTCATTCCAGTCATAGACGCGGATGATGTCACCGACGCGAGCCAAAACAAGTTCCGCGTCGATGAACTCCACCTGGCGAATCCGCGGCTTGGATTCATTGGACCCAGGATCTGGAAACCAACGCAGCAATTCATTCAATTGCCCCAAATCATCCAACCGCAGCATCACCATTTGTCCGGTCGCCCCCCAACTGCCCACGTCGGCCCTGCCCACGACCAAGCCATGACTCGGGTTGGAGTTGAAGAAGTGAAGTGGTTCTTCCCATCGCGTGGTCGGATTCGCCCGATTGACCTCGTGATCAACCAAGACAGCCTGTGAGAACTTTGTTTTGTCCCACGTGCCCTGTTGGACTCGTAACAAAGACATCATCCCCTTTGGGTCCAGCAGGTAGGGAATGTTTCCATCGGCAAGCCCGGCGATGGCCGGCAACACCGTCAGACCAGCCTGTGGTGGCGACATCGAAACCGAGCGAGGGTCTGCGTCGGTCAATTCCGGGCGTGGCATCGGTTGGACCGTCAGCAACCGTCCAGGCTGTACGGAAACCGGCTCGTCCCCCGGTTTCCAGGCTGTCACTGTCGCTTCGGCCACGGGCCCTGGTGATTCACCTTCCATCACACCGCCGGCAAAAATGTCCGATGCCTCTCGGGCCTCCTGCCACTTGGCCACGTAGTCTTGGTCCGGTTGACTTAGCAGGCTCAGCGGTGGCCAAACAACGCGTCCGTCGGCCTTCCGCAACTTGACCCTTCCGTCCTTGATTTCTACCAGGACAGCTTTCGTCTCAAAGCGACCGGTTTGATCACGCCAGACTCGAATATCCGCCAAATCATCGGCGGAACAGATGCGAAGGCAGCCAAGACAAGCAAGGCAAACGACCAAGATCACGAATCGTAGTCGCCCCCCACCACACCGGGGCCAATGAATCCAACCAAGCATTCGCCAAAACCAATCAAACGAACCAATGGGAAACAGTTTGGCTCGTATTGTAGCTCGACCTTCCCGCAGGCGCATGCCGACATGCCCCCGTGCAGTCGCCCACCTGGACGTCTTACCGGTTATGTAAAAAGACACCCAGGTGAATCCGTTCGCGAAATCAGTTTCGCGACGCAACGCGTCGTTGGGGTCGCGTTCGAGATTTGGAAACCTCAAACGGCACGGCAGGGTAAAGCCCAATGTCTTGGCGTCTGATCTTTGGATTCGGGTTGGCTTCGGTCTTCGGTGGCATGATTTCACGGATGACGCGAAAGACCAAGTTGCCCGCATCCCCATCTGTCAAATCACAGGCCGTAGTATCGACTTCTAAACCCAGTTGGCCACGACCGGTATCAACCAGCGAAGCCGCGATACCCTCCGGTGCATCGACTGGTTCTAAAGTGATTTGGGATGGCTGCACATTTTTCTGATGCATGACCGCGGGAACAGTCACCTTGCCCTTGACCGCCAACGGAAGCGGTTGGCCCGGTGGCACCTGAACACGGAATGGGATCCAACCGGTACGTTTTCCGGTCATCACCAGACTCCATTGATCCAATGGAATCAAATGATGCCAAATGAACGCTTGCATTCGATCTTCGCAAGCGACCGCGACGGATTCGACGTTTGTTCGTCCGCGACCACGTCGTGCCGCAATCCCCTTCATGTGCAGCGAGACGGATTTGGCATCAGGCTTGGCTGGCATCGTCAACGTTGCCGTCACGCGGTCCGAGCCAGGCGGAATGATTCCGCCGTTCAAGACCAACCCCTCGGGCGGGTCCACCAATTGTAATTGAATCGGTTGATCAAACCCATCGGTTCGCATGACGTGCACGTCGATCGGAACCACTTGGCCTGGTCGCGCGGCAATGGTGCCGGGCGTCACTCGCAATTGGAAACTTGACTCGGGAGCTCGCAGGCACAACCGATAAGCATACTCAGGGCCCCCATTGCGCTGCGTGTCCATCAACCGCAGATAGTAGGGACCACCAGCGGGCAGCGAAACTTCCAAATGCGAATCGGCCTGGTGGGTCAAAAGCCCGTGTGAACGATCTTCGAAATCATCGGCAAACGCAAGCACATTTCCTTCGGCGTCCAGCACAGAAAGCACCGAATCCAACGGCGATCCCAATCGTCTGGCATACACCTCGGCGGTAATGCGGCCGCCCCCGGGCAATCGGTACATATCAACGTCCCCGGGCCGATCAATTCGACCGTTGATCGCCGTGCGCAGCTTGATGGGCTGTGCTTCATCAGGCGAATCGTTCGATTCAGCTTCGTCGACGTCCGGCCAAAGATCGACACGCAGCGGCAACGAAACCTTCGTTCCGTCGTTTTGCCGTACGGTGAATACTTGCGGACCGTCGATGTTTCGCCGTGATTTGGTTTTGATCGTCGCCGTTGTATTGGTCAGGTTCCACCCGCGCAGACGGACGGTGACGTCCGAATCAGCCGTGGCCCCCAGTGGAAAATAGTCGGTGACGAACGGTATCTCGCCCACCGTGACTCGATAAACAAAGTCTTCGCGTCCTCGGTACACCGAGTCTCGAATCGTCAGGGTATAAGTGTCATCACGACTAACACGATGCATCATCACCGGGTCTTGATGAAAGAAAAATGAATCGGAATACGCGACTTCGTTTCCATCAGAATCTCTTAGATCCATGACCGCCTGAAACCAGCCAGGCACGGCATCCGCTAAGTAGGGAATCACGTCGCGAACCGATGCCTTGATGACCAGATTCTGACCACGGCGGACGTCAAACGAAAACCGATCACGATCGCCGGGGAAAATCTGGCCGTTGATGTTCAGCGGCATCGACCGAGACAGGTATTCAGGATCGTCGTCATTGGGTTCGTGTTCGACCACTTCCGTATACCGATCGATGTGGAACCAGATCGGGTCGGAAACCAACGGATCTTTCGCCAGTCGCAATTGCCGTTTTCCGACGTCAGCATTGTCGGCCACGGTGACCTTCACACGAATCTGCTCGTCCAGTTGCTCATTCGGTTGCCGACGTGGATCACGACGACGTTGACGATACAGTTCCATCTGTTCCAACTGTTCGTCGGTGAAACCAGCTTCTTTGATCACCTCTTCTTCTGGCGGCTTGCCATTCAATCCTTTCGCTTCTCGCTGCTTGGTCAGTCGATCGCGAATGGTGTCCAAGGTCCGACGCAGACTATTGAACTGGCCATCGGTCAAAGGCTGATAGTAGCTGACGACCTCCACCGTGACGCCCTCACCGGTGATGGCAGCGGATTCAATCGACTTCAGGTACTGACCACCGACGACAACCTCGCAAGTCTGGCCTTGCTGGCACCCGGCCGGGAAAACGTAAGCCAAATGGGGTTTCTTGGGGACCGGCTGCGCCGTCGCCGATGGCATCCAGAGGGCGGCCAAAGCCAGTCCAAATCCACGAGGAATGCTATACAAGTTCATCAAGCCGGCCTCCCGAATCCAATCCTTCGTCTTGTCCCGGAGTGATGCGAACCGGGTACCCCAGGGGATGCGGCAGTGTTGCCTCTGGATCGATCCCCAGCAATTCATACATCGTTCCGATCAGATCTGTCGGATACACCGGACGATCGGCAACGGTTTCGCCCTTGGCATCAGACTGCCCTAGAACCTGGCCGCCCACAAATCCGCCTCCAGCAACCAGCGTGGAAAAAACGGCGCCGAAATGGTGCCGCCCGCCGTTCCACGGTGATTCCATCGCAACCTTGGGTGTCCTGCCGAACTCTCCGATGCACCACACAATGGTGCTATCCAACATGCCGCGTTGATCCAAGTCGCTGATCAGTGCGGACAAGCCGCGGTCCAGATCGGGAAGCTTTCGCCGCATCACACCGAAGTGGTCTTTATGGGTATCCCATCCACCGTCATTGATGGTGACAAACTTGGATCCATTCTCCACTAAACGTCGGGCGGCCAGACACGATTGACCGAATCGTGTGCGACCATAACGTTGTCGTATGTCATCCGATTCTTGGTTCAGATCAAACACCTTGCCCGTGTCACCAAGAATCATGTCATAGGCCTGATCGCGTGATTCGGCTGCCGACGCCAGCGTGGTTGAATGCTGAATTCGATCTGGCAACGAATTCAACTGGCTCAGCAATTCACGACGTTGCAATTGGCGATTTTCGTTCAAGTCCGGCGCAACGATACCTTCGACGGCGAATCGCTGTGCATTCGGATCACCGCCGGTTGCGAAAGGCTTGTATTTGATCCCCAGGAACCCCGCTTCGGAGAAACGACCCTGGGGACGGGTCAGCACGACGTAGGGAGGTATCAGGCTAGATGATCCGCCATCGGTCTTTTGATCGGTCATGGCGTTGACCACCGCACCCGCAGCCGGATGCACGATTCGCCCCGGCATGCGACCGGTTTGCGTTAGATAGGATGCTGTTTCATGACCGTTTTGGCCATGTGTCATGCTGCGGATCAGCGAATACTTGTCGGCAATCTTTGCCAGCTCGGGCAACGACTGTCCGATCTGAATCCCTGGCACGTTGGTTTCGCAAATGTCACTTAGCGGTCCCGTGTATTCGGAACCCAAATCCGGCTTTGGATCAAAGGTGTCCGTGTGGGACGGCCCACCCGCAAGCCAAACCTGTATGACCGCCTTGGCTTTGGCATTTTCCTGCAGCACACCACCGCTGGCAGCTGCCGCATAAAGCCTGGACGCCAACATGAATCCTGCAGAACTCAAAACCCCCGAATGCAACATCTGCCGACGTGTCAGCCCCATATCCAAACCGTAGCGATGATCATATCGATTCATGGCAAGTCTTTCATTTCATTTTCGATCGGTTGTTTTCTGTCCCAACGACTTCACAGTTCTGGCGTCCAGTGGATTCCACATACTTAGTGTCGAAATAGAAATTCATCACAGTTAACCAATGCCCAGATCAAATCACGGCCACTGGTGGGGGAACTGCACAAGGGTTCCCCAAGCATGACCTCATCGTTGCTGGGGCGTCGCGACAGCACTGTCATGTAAATCTGATTCAAACGCTGCGGCGCGGGCGTTTTTCCTTTGTACAACTTTGCTGCCGCAGGCCCTTTCTTCAATTTGTCACGGATGTGATTCGAATTCAGCAGGTGCAAAGTCTGCGCGGCCGTTAAGCGATTATTTCGCTCCGACGCCATCCCCGTGTCACGTGCGGGCCTTCCGAACATCTCCAGAAAGCTGCTAGAGATGCTGCCATCCGGCAGGCTGATGGCCCGTTGATCAGTGGGCAGAAACGTATACGGTTCCGGAATGATACTCATGTAGGTTTCGGTAGTTCCGGTGATTTGACAGATGGCATCAATCAAAACCTCGGCATCCATTCGACGCGGAATGTAACAAGCGAACCAATGTTCGGCCTGCTGGCTATCGCCTTTGGGAATACAAGATTGCCCGTAAGTCGAACTGTTCAAAATCAAGCGATACAAATGCTTGATGTCATACCCAGAATCGATCAATTCTTTGGCAAGCCAATCCAGCAACTCGGGATGGCTGGGTGGATGATCGGAAGCGAAGTGATCCACCGGTTCCACGATCCCACGTCCCATCAGGTGTGCCCAAAGTCGATTCGCGATCCCTTTTGCAAATGCGGAGTTTCGTGGATCCGTTAGCCAGTCTGCGAACACCGACCGCGGATCGACATCGGGCGGAATCGTCACCGATTTTCCATCCGGGAAGATCGCCTTCAGATCCTGCGGCGGCTCACCATCGGCTTGATGCAGATCGAAATAAACAATTTCCTCTTTCCATTCACCCGTCGGTTTGTATCCGACCTTGGAGAAGAACTGAATGAATCCTTCTCGCTTTGCCTGCGGCCATTCATCAAGGCGTTCACATAAGAACGTTAACGCGACCACCGTGGCGATGTCGCCGGGTTCATTCCCCTGCAGTGCGCGATAGAAATTGGCCGGCGGTGACCGAAAATTGCTGCCCGATGCGACCAACAACTCTTTCGCGAAGCGGTCCATCGGCTGGTTGGTTTCGATCGAACGATGAATCCAATGGTGGTAAGCCTGTGCCGCATTGGGCCACAGGTTGATGGGAAACTCTGCCTTCACTCGTAAGCGATCACACCAACGCATCGTCGCGTAGTCCACATATTCAGGACGTCGCAAGACCGCATCGACAAGCTTGGAACGTTTCTCGGGATCGGGATCGCTCAGAAATGTACGAACCTCAGACAAAGTCGGCAGAGTGCCCAACACATCCAAATAGACTCGCCGCAGATACGTCGCGTCGTCGCACCGGTTTGCCGGTTGAATCCCTTGCTGTTGCAAAGACGCGAGAATCATTCGGTCGATCGGATTAACGATTTCAAACCGTGCTGCCGGCCCGGCATTCTTGGATTCGACGCCGGCAACTTTGGCCTCGTTCTTCTCCGACGTGTTGCCATCAAACAACGTCTTCGGCAAGGATCGTCCCAATGACTTCTGGTTGCTTCGATCGACTTTGCCACCGCCCTTGGTGACTTCGCTTAGAAACCCAGCGGGCACCATCGCGTTTCCAACCGGCCCCCCTGGATTCGGACCGTTGAATTGATCTTCCGGGTTCACTGGTGCCGCCACATCAAGCGGACTTCGCTGCAGCCAGACAACCAGCAACACTAGAGCCAACGAAAACGCGATCGTCGAATACATCCAATGACTGACAGCGCGAGCCCATCGTCCGGGCCGACGCTTACGTCTTGGTTTCGTTCGAATTTGAAACGGGCTGATGTCGGTCGACACGATCGATTCGGTACTCATGACATTCCCATTGCCTTTTCAATTCAGGGGCAACCACGCAAAGCGTCAAACGATGATGTTTGCATGAAAGCCTGCGTTGGATTCAGTGTTGGCCAGGATCGGGCTGGCGTTTGGTGAAGGCCACGCCTTCGATTTCCACCAACAGTTCAGGACGACACACATCGGCAATCGCATAGATGGCCGGAACATTGCCAAATCGCCGCCGACAAACCGCTTCACACACGGGTTGGTCTTCGGGGTTCTTGACGTACACACGCAGCTTGGCGATATCCGCAAGCTGTGGATGAACGCCTTCGAAACCATGCCGTTTCAAGTTGTCCGGACTGATCAGACGCTGGATGTTGTCGATGGTCTGTTCGGTCTGTTTTTCAGCGTCACCAAGATGAACGCTTTCCGCTTCCAGGATGCTGGCCGTTCCCGAAACCCATGTCGTGACGTAATCATCAATCGACATCGCCATGGCCCGGGCAAACTTGGGGCTCTTCAACGAAAAGCGTTGGTCATAATCGAATGCCGATGTCTGACTGGGGTTTTCCAACGGACGAATCACGATGTCATCGCGATCGGTCTGCAAACCCAACGCAGAAACGGTCAACCCGCCACCGGTCATTCCGATTCCCGTGCTAGCGGGATAGATGACTTGGCCGGCTTCACCAATTTTCATGAAACCGGCGGCGTTCTGCTGATCGAAGAAGTCAGTTCTTGCGCGATTGAGTTCGCGATACCGTTCGGTGCCGGATTCCAATTCCACGATCTGGTCCTGATACAACCAAACCCGCGGCACATCGGCCATGGTGGCACCAATGCGATCCAGACGTCCGGCAAGATCAGCAAAGACAAACTCGGCTTCGGCGTAGGCCGATTCGTGGAAGTGTTCCGGAGCGACGATTCCGCCTACGTGAATCCACCGCATGTCGTTGTACTGGACCGTGACGATGTCGGTCGTTGGAAAATCGACTTCGACGTTCTTGCCACCCAGCGCCCACGCTTCGATCGCCAGTGCCTGGCCGCCCGCCGGAGGCTGGACGATGAAGGTCGTCGCGGGCATGGTGTCCATGAAATAGGATTCCAACAGCCGACGAATGGCCGGTATCAAGTCGGCCGATTTGACGAATATCGTTTGCATCGAAACCGTCATCGCGACCGGTTGTTGCAGCATGATCGCGCGGATCGTCGACACCGCCTCCCATGCTTGATCGATCGGTGTTCCCACACATTGCGGTGTCACCATCAAGGCGATTCGACGAACGTCCTGTAGATCAATGACCGTGTGTTGCTGCCGACTTAACAAACATGGCGGTGTCGTTGCTTCGACTGATTCGCGACTGGTTTCAGGTCGAGACACGCAACCCATCGTGCAATCACCCAGCACCTGCCGACTGGGCATCAAACGATCACACGTGATCGATGCATTCGCGCCAGTCCATTGGTTGTTGAACGCCGAGTTCTGGATCGCGCCGGCGGGGCGGCCATTGGTTTGAATTCGTTTCATCGGACTGATTCCGTCAAGGGACACACTGGGCGGGAGGAAGGTGTGTGGTTCGTGGTCCCGGTGAGACTGTTAGGCGAAACACGACGCCACTGCGATCGCATTGCGTCTTGTTCCAACCGCATTCGAACTCAACTTCGACCGTAGTTACAACGCCAAGACGCGACAATGGTCACCACAATGCAACTGCAGGGGCTTTTTGCCGCACCCGAATTCCGTGGTCTCCCAAACGTTTCCACCAAGTCCGTTTTGAATCGTCCCTGGGCCTGCTCGAACAACGAACGACTGACGCAGGCCAATCGCTACGGCCCATGCCTGTGGTAGCGATCCTTCGTTTTGTGCGGATTGATCGACGACGGATTGGCGGGCGGCCGTGCAGTTCAGCTGCAAGTCCATCGTCACTCGAAAGTCTGACCTAAGTTTCGTCGGTGAACGCGCACCCACCGCGGCACCCACGAAACAACTTAGGCCGGATTTTTCTGTTCACTTTGCCATCGGTGTCGGGGGCGACGCGTGTCGGGACCACGAACACAAATCAAGACACAACGTCACCGGTTCGTGCCGAGATTAGAACGTTTGGAATCGCGACTGCCCCGTGCAGGCGATGTCGGCTGGGATTCCGAAATTGAATCGACCGATGCGTCGGTCGACGTCCCTCAAGTCCCCGTTGAATTGGCAGTCACCGGAACCAGTGATGGTGGCGGACTTGCCGAATCGATCCGGATTGATTCCAGATCCACGCAGCCACCGCTGAGGTCGCCGGAAACAACCATCACCGGCTTGGGGCAAATCGAAGTATCCGACGTCGCGGTGATTACCTTTGACGATGGGACACTGCTCACGGTCTTCGTCGACGGTTCGGTGAACGGCCCCTGGTATTTGCGGGCTCGGCAAACGCTGGCCGACGGCAAGCCCGGCGGCGACGTCATGACGCTGGTCGAATTGGACGTCACTGACACCTCCACCACCTACATTCATCTCAACGGTGCCTCTATACGGCAATCATCCCAGGGCGCTGGCACGTTCGTTGTGACATGGGCCACTGACACCGAACTGTTTTCACAACACTTCACACGCGACGGCCTGGCCACACGCGCCGCCGAACGCTTGTATCAATCGACGGACACGTGGGGTGGAATCGAAGCACAGATTATTGCTGGCGCAGACCAGTACGTGACCGCTTGGTTGGACCATGCATCGTCCACCGTGTATCGGCAACTTCTTTCTGTCGATGGCCAACCGATCGGCAGCGCCGAGATGATCGGCCAAGGTGACGCGAATGCCTTTCTGGGTGACTTGCAACTACTGACACATCCGTCTGCGGATCATGTGGTCGCGTGGAATTCTTATCCCGACTGGACCAGTACCGGCGCCATCACATCGCAACCGACGTTGCCCACACGGTCGGCTTTCATTGCCTGGACCGATCGCGCAGACGAAACCATTGAACTTTCCATCCCTGATTTTGTCCCCGAGGGACCGACCTCAATCCTTGGCGATGGATCTTGGGTGCTTCCGGGTGAAGCATTCATCGGCGATACATCGTGGCCTGCCATCGGTCGACTGGATGCGAAAGGAAACGTACTGCCGTGGATCTTGGTCGACGGTTTCCAAGATTCTTTTGACGGTCGACCCGAAGTCGTCCCCTTTGCAAAAGACGGTTTTGTGATCGCCTACTTCCGCGGTGAAACCACGACCAGTGGCTTCTACGCCCAAATTTATCGTGGTGATGGAACCACGGTGGGCGAAGAAATCCGTTTGGACGAATCCGGATTGCATCCCTACCACCACGGGCGCATTGACGCTCTGTCCCCCAATCACTTTGCATTCCACTGGGCGGGATGGAATCTGGACGGAACCGCACCGACCATCATGTCCCGACAGATTCGCTTGTCGGAAACACAGTGGCATCTCGACCTGGATGACACTTACGAATCTCAGGTGCAAAACCTTGTCCTGAACGGATTACCAGACGCAGTGATCGTCGACGGTGCGATGCGACAGTCCGGCGATGCGTGGATCATCCAACGTGACCAGTTTGAATCCGTGTCCATCTACGGCTTGCAGGAATCATCAGACTGGTCGGGACGGATGCAACTGATCGCGATGTCGGAAGAATCTGCTCAAGAAAGCATCGACATCATGATCGGAACCGATGATGACGACATGCTGCAGGCGGATTCGACGTCACAGTTGGTGGATGCTGTTTTTGCCGGTGACGGATGGGATCGCTGGACGATCGCCCGAGACCATGCGGAGTTCACCGCCGATTGGATCGAGGTCGACCGAGTCTTTCAATTGACCGACACCGCTTCCGGAAACATGGTAACGGTTCACGATGTGGAAGAGATTCAATTCGATAGCGGAACCTGGCTTCCGGTCGATCTAATTTCGGTTTCCGGCAACGAGATGACCGACAATGACGATCCGCTGATTGATTCTGTATCTGCGTCAGAAAGCCCCACCGAAGAAGTCGATCAATCCGCTCCACCGATTTCGCCATCGCCGACGATGACGTCCGCACCGGCGGTGCCCACAGACGCTTCGCCGGGAAATATGACGCCCGACTTGTCGGCATCCCCCGCCTTCGAACCAGCACTGACGCCTTTCGGCGGCCTTGAGCCAACGGAACTTCACGAGACCGAGGGAAATCGATCTGAAAATCGCAACGATGCGGACGATACGTCGCAAGAAAAGTCACTTTGGCGGGGTCCGGGCGGGCCGAAGAAATCTGTCGCTCCGTTGGCCTCCCCGTTTCCATCGCTCGGTCAGGAACGAGAATCAACCCAGCATGACCGTCTGAACCATCGACGTCCTTCGAACCAAACCGATGGAGTCCGGCCACGCATTGTTTCCGACCCCGCGGTGGCGATACCCAACGGCCCCGCGGTTTCGCATCAATCCGGTCAATCGGCTGCACAGGCGGAGGGTGAACAAACCTTGTCAATCGCAATCGGTCTGCTGGCTGAAACGTCGAATGCTGGCACCCAGCCAAACAGTCCGGCAGTCTTTCTTGATCGCTCGTTCGACGCGAAGCCGCGCTTCGACAGCCAACAAGTCTTCGCGCAATTGGATCAACAACAATCCAAGCGGGAATTGGCGGCGGCCAACGTCGAAATGGTTGTCGGTGCTGCCGTCGTCGTGGCCACGGGCTTCTCAATCGCCGAATTGGCTTGGCTGCTGCGTGGAAGCGTCCTGCTGACCAAACTGATGTCTTCTGTGCCGATTTGGGTCGGCTTTGATCCGCTTCCCATGTTGACCACGGTCGCCGTCCCCTCGGACTTGATGGCCGACCAAGAATCCTTGGCCGATATCGCCCGAACCTTTCACGCCGATCATCCGCTTTGATAATGGGCCGCTAATCCGATGCAACATTTTGGAACAACCACCAGAATCGCCTTTGCGATGGCGATGTGGACCGCGACGGTCCTTTTGATGCTGCGGATGTGCGGTGTTATCGGCGACCGAACCGCAGAAACCATACGACAACGTTCCGAAATGTCGGAGATGGTGGCGGTGACATGTTCGCAGTTTGCCAGCCGAGACCAGACCGATGCGATCGCGGTCACGCTAGCGGCGTTGGTCCAGCGTGATTCGGACGTTTTGTCGGCCGCCTGTGTTGCCGACAATGGCGAAGTGATTGCAGAAACCGAGGGCCATCCAAAACGTTGGTTGGCCGACAGTGATAATGAATCCGGCGCGACGCAGATCAAAGTTCCCGTCTATCAAGGCGACGGGCACTTTGCCGATGTGCAGGTCACGTTTCGGCCCCTGGTCGCCCAAGGTTGGCTGGGCTTCTTTGGTTTGCGGTCGGTTCAGGTGACGCTGCTTGCAACGCTGGGGAATCTGCTGGGCTTCCTGCTTCTACTGCGTCGATGTTTTCGGCATTTGGATCCATCGCGGGCGGTCCCCGAACGAGTCCGCACGGCACTGGACACGATGGCCGAAGGAATTGTCGTTGCGGATATGGATGGTCGCATCCGCATGGCCAATCAACCGTTTGCCGAATTTTGCGACTCGGTGGTCAACGAGCTTATCGGGAAAGACATCGATGATCTTCCTTGGGTCATCAAAGACGACGCCAAGTTCACCCAATTGTTGGATGCCATGGCATCGGGAGGCCGCCAAAGTGCCGACTTGTTGCGGCTTTCGCCCAACGATTCGGAAGAACGCATCTTGCAGCCCAACGCCAGTCGTATCATCGAAGGCGAACAGTGTCATGGTTACATGATCTCGCTGGCCGATGTCACCAGTCTGGAACAGAAGAATCAGCAACTGGAATACTTGGCGACTCGTGATCCGATGACCGGCTGTTTGAATCGGCGATCCTTTTTTGAACAGATGGAAACGCACTGGTCCGGTGCCGCGCGACATGGCCATTCGATCGGATGCATGATGGTCGACGTTGATCACTTCAAATCGATCAACGACAACTTTGGGCATGCCGTGGGTGACGAAGTCTTGGTTGCGGTTTCATCCGCGTTGCTGGAAATGGCACGCGGTTCGGATTTGGTCTGCCGATACGGCGGTGAAGAATTTTGTGTCGCGATGCCTTTCGAGACGATCGAAGGAGCAAAGATGGCCGCACAGCGTTATCGCGAAGCCATCGAATCGCTGGCATTCGACCAGTTGTCGGTGACCGCAAGCCTGGGAGTGTCCAGCAATGCATTGGGAGCTGATTCGGTGGAAACGATGCTGGATCAAGCCGACCAGGCGCTCTACCACTCCAAACGCTCGGGCCGCAATCGTGTGACCACCTTCGCCGAACTTCCCGAAGAAACGGAATTGCCGGCGGGTGAAAACGACAACCACCACCAGGAGGCACCAGGGACGGCGGAGGCAATCTCGGGCGAGAATCAAGTCGACCCCGTGGATGCCGAATCGAGCTTGCTTGAGTCCGTTCAGATGCTTGTCCGCGACCTACAGGCGGAAGGCCAATCCCAGGTGCCGCTGCAACGCTTGCAGGGTGTTTTGGCAGACCGCCCCCCCGCGTCAAACCAAGTGGACACGTCCGTTGCCCAGTCGGGCGTTCACTGATCGCAAGACCACCAACGGCCGTGGGAAGCACCACGGGCGGACAAAAATCCGGGAGCCCATCACGCCCCCCAGCAGCATTTTGTAGCCAAGAGCGCTACAATCGCTACGAACCACGGATGGATCACCGACGATAACAATTTGGATGATCGTCGATCCGGTGGTCAGCAGTCTCGAGCCTTTGGTCCGCCAATTGCGTTCGATACTGGTTTGAATTGCATTTGCTGCCATGTTGGCCGCTTCCAGCCCTGAGCCGTTCTGCAAGGAACTTGAAAACCGATGCTTCTGTATTTCCTATTCGTTTTGCCGCCGTTTCTTTTGGGTCTGTACGCCCAGTGGCGAGTCAAGTCGAACTTCAGCAGCATGAGCGAAGTTCCGGCGCGAATGAGCGGTGCCGAAGCGGCACGTCGCATGCTGGATTCCGGCGGACTGCAAGGCGTGCCGATCGAAATGGTGCCCGGTCACCTGAGCGATCATTACGATCCTCGCGGAAAAGTGGTCCGGCTGTCGGCGGATGTCTACAACGGACGCAACATGGCAGCCCTTGGCGTCGCCTGCCACGAGGCGGGGCACGCGTTTCAAGACGCCCGACAGTACGCACCATTGGTGATCCGCAATCTGGCGGTTCCCGCGGCCAGCTTCGGCAGTGGCGCCGGGGTCTGGATGCTGATCGGCGGCATCTGGTTGGGATCGCAACCACTGGCGTGGATCGGCGTCGCCCTGTTTTCGGCCGTGGTCTTTTTCCAGCTGATTAATCTGCCGGTCGAATTCGATGCCAGTGCGCGAGCGAAGCAACAGTTGGTCGACCAGCGTTTGATCGCTGAAGCAGAGTTACCGTACGTGTCGAAGGTGCTGAACGCCGCGGCACTGACCTATGTGGCGGCGACCCTGCAATCGGTCATGACACTGGCGTATTACTTGTTCATTCTTTTGAACCGTCGCGACTAGTATCCCGCCATCGGCGTCAATCCGTCGATGCCTGCTGAAGACGTTCGGCGATCGGCTTCAATTGACGTTCAAAGCGTTTCCATTTGCCAATCGATGTTCCGTACATCGGTTGGCGCACCTGAAATTTGCTCGGCGTGTGCACCGATCGGCCATTTTCATGAAATCGTAAACAAGCGTCTTGGAAAGGGATTTCAAGTTCGGTGAACACACGCCGAATCTGATTTTCGCTGTCCGAAACCAGTTTCTCGTAGTCGACTTCGACGAATCGGTTGGGAATGACCCGACGCCAATGGTCCATCATCCGGCAATACTGGACGTAGTAATCGGCCAAGGTTTCTGGATCGCAAAATGGCGGCGTTAGATTTTGGCACATCGATGAAGCCAGAATGTCCATCGGATCTCGCCGACAGTGGATGATGCGTGCGTTTGGAAAACAGATGGCGACCAGACCGAGATGCATGAAATTGGTCGGCATTTTGTCGGTCACATAATGACCATCGATTTGGTGACCCGACAGTTGTTCCAAGTAGTCGTTCTGAAGCTGCTTGAAGTCCTTCGCCTGGGCATAGGGCAACCCGTTGTGATACTTGACCGCACGAACCGGGCCGCGGAACGAGCCCGTTGACTGCATTCGCTGGTGCCAAGCTCGAAACATTCGGCAACGCAGTCTTTCCAGATCTTTCAATTCGCCCGCGCCATCGATCAGCGAATGGCAGCTGAGGATTTGCTCGGTCAGGGTGGTCCCGGATCTTGGCATCCCGACGATAAAGATCGGCTGCTGAGAAAGGTGTCCGATCCCAGCAAAACGTTGCAACGTATCCGCATCAAACGCCGCGATGGCATCATCAACGATGCCGGCCATACGTCCTGATTCATCGGGACGCATCCGACGCATTTTGATCCGGTTGGCTTGTCGATAAGCGTCCCAAGCCTGATCAAAATCACCGCAGTCATCGCAAACTTTCGCGATGGTAAACAGCCACTGGGTTTGTTCCGCCGGCTGTTCTGCTTTTGCCAAACGCCGACGCAGCTCGGCTAGATAGCGAATCGATTGATCGTTTGGTTTGAATTTTCGAATTCGAGAATACCGAAAGTGTGCCAACGCCGACGAATCGGCTTGCTGCACCAGCCGATCAAACTGGCTTCGTGCTTCGTCGATGTTGCCTTGATCAACGTCCAAGGTTGCCAAACGCGTCGCCGCCGGTCGAAAATCCGGGTTAAGTGCCAATGCTGATTCGAATGCTTGACGTGCGGCGGCGAAGTTCTCTCGCCTCAATTCACCAGTTCCGATCCGTGCCCACAACTCGGCGGTGGGACGTGACTGAACAGCAGTCCGCAGATGCCGCAGTGCCTTCTTCGACAATTCTGTTGCAGCATTGATCCGACGCAAACGGCGAAGCCATGCCGCACGTCGCAGCAGCAACGCCGCAAACGTCTCGTTCAATGCGGCGGAACGTGGATGCCGCGCCAGGGCGGGACGCAACGTCGAAATGGCCGCCGAAACCTGCCGCCGCCCGACATACAGCCGCGCCAGATCGATGGCGGCATCGCCGTGTTCGGGATCCAGTAGTAGGCCCCGTTCGAAGTATGCAATCGCACGATCGGCATTCCCCTGATCGCGGTAGATCCGCGCCAGCATCAACCAGCCCATTGCTTGGTTGGGTTGGCAATCGACGGAGCGAATCAGCATCGTTTCGGCCGTCGCCAGATCACCATCGGCCAACGATGCCAATGCAGCGATCAACAACGAATGATCGTCGTGGTGCAGCGATCCCGGAGATGAATGCAACAGTTCCGTTGCACGTCGTCCGTATCCTTGCCTCAACAGATCAACGGCACAAACGTTCAAGGCGGTTGTGCATTCGGCATCTCTTCGGAGCCTCCGACACGCATGCTGGTGGACGGCTGTCGCTGTCAACGCAGCCGCCGAAGCGTCACCATCGTTAACTTGCAAGGTGCGATACCTGGCAACCACCTGCTGCGAGAGTTGTTGGATCAACTGATCGAGCCCCACAGCCTGATACTGTGGCAAGGTTGCTGCAAACCCACCACGACGATCACGCCCAGCAGACGCTCCCACATCCGATCCATTCATCACGTTCATATGGCCGACCTTCAATTGGACGAATAATAGTCGTCGTACCCGAACGGATCGTAATAGTAGTAGTAATAGTCGTAATCGTAGTCGTAGTCGTCGTAATAGTAGTAGGGATCGTAATCCGAATCGCCTTCGTCCGGATCCGATCCGTTTCCGGGATCTTGATCATCAGACAAGCCGTGCACGAACAATGACGCATCCACCGCTTGCACCGGAGCATCGCCACGTGACACCGCCGCAAATCGCAGGATATAGTCACCGGAATCCAACATCGCGTGAACGGAACGTGAACCGCCCGCGGTCGCTCCGACAACCAAAACAACTTCTTTGGTGAAGGCGTCGTACACGGTCAGTCGAACGCCGGCATCGTCAGATGCCGCCGTTGCCGACAAATCGAAGCGATACATCTTCGACTCACGCAAGTTCCAACGGACGAATTCATCTTCGCCCGGTTGGATGGTCCGCGAGAACATCTGGTGTGCGTCGGTAAACGCCGGTGTGAATTCGGCCGACGCGACATAGTTGCCGACATCCACGGCAGAACTGGGATCCACCGAAATCCGCAGAAAGTACTCGGCCCCCGGTGTGGGCTGGTCGACATCTAAGGTCCAAGTTCCGTCCGCCGCCAAGCGTCCGGACGCACCGACGGTGGCACCGCTGGCATCCAAAATTTGAATCTTCAAGTCGGCCGCTGCATCGCCACCGATCGGCGACAGGTAAACACGCATCGCGCCGCTGACGGTGGCCGGTGCGGCCACTTTCCAGATATCGACGTCGGCGGAACCACTGTCATTGGTACCGCCGACCGACGAAAGGACTTCCTGGCGATGACTTTGGATCCCGCCAGGCATCACGGGCAAGGGCAGGGCGTCGGCGATCACATCGGTCGCACCGACTTCGTCATCGACCAGGTCAAAGTTTTGCCACAGGTGCTCGGCCAAACTGTCGTAGGCGGGTATCACCAAGTCCGATGCTTGGACCGTATCGGATCGGTAGTCGATGACCAAGTCATAGTCACCGGCGCTGTAGACATCGCCGTTGGCTCCCGTCACGCGAATGTAGGCCAGTTGTTGGGCGGAAAGTCCGCCAAGGGTCAACGACACATCGTTGTCGAAAACAGAATCGGCTTCGGCCGAAGCCAGAACGCCCCCGGTCAAGTTCAGCAGTTCAATCTTGCCTTGAAGCAAGCTGATTTCGCGAGCCTGAAGCGTCACCGTCACGTCGCCAGACAACGACAGGGGAACGTACCGATACACGTCGACGTCCGCCGCGTCTTTCAAGCTTCCTCGCACTCGGATGGTCTGGCCCGCAGGATCAAAACCGGCAGGATTCGCGATCAGGCTTGCCGTCAATAACGATCCGTTGTCAACGGATTCATAGTCGTCGGACCGCTGGCCATACAATGCTTGGATGTCGGCGATGTCTTGGGCCGTCAGAATTCCTTTGGGGACGGTGTAGTTTTGGAACATGACCGACGACGTCAGGTCATTATCCTCGATGCCCAGGGCATTGCCCGCTTCGTGCAAGAAAACGCTGAACAGATCAAACTGTTGGGGCGATTCCGGCGGCGCGGGATCCGGCGATGCACCGCCGGCCCAATCGTGATAGACGAAGTTCGTAGCGGAATTAAGCAACAAATCACCCGACAGCGTCCCCGCCATCACTTGAAAGGGCAACGTGTTGGCCAGGGCGCCGGACTGTGGAATCGATCCGATTCGAAACTCACCGAACCGCGGATCATTTTGCAGCAGTCCTGGCGTTCCGAAATCGGCGCCCGCGTCGTTCGTCAGTGCGACGTTGATATCGGCGACGTATGACCAGGTTTGAAAAGCACGCAGCGCCAACTCCTGCCACTCTTGGCGGTCGGCCAGAGCGTCAAGTTGCGAATGAATTTCGTTACCTTGCCCGTGAATATCCGAACCATCGTGGGCAAAACTGATGGACAGGCTGGATGGATCAGGCCACGGCGTTCCAAACGCGGCAAGCATTCGACGCGATTCCAACAACTGTGATTGAATCTGGCGTCGTCGATTAGGGGCGGGCAAGGGTGGTTCCTTTCATTCCGCGATTGCGGTGTGGACAAAAAACGAAAACGGTTGTGTGTGCCTAGTCGGTGATATCCCAATCATTCTGTTCGTCTTGCCCCTGATTCCGATTGCTGTATCGAGTCCGACGTACCAATTCGGCCGTCCGCCCCACGGCCGCAAAGCCAGGAAAAAGTCGCAGGGCGTCCAAGTCGGAATCTGTGCGAAGCAAGTCCACGCCATAGCCGGAGTGAATTGCACTGGCCAGTAGCGACACGCCTCGCTGATAACGTGCGTTGTCACCGACCAGGGAACAGATACACGCGGCCTGGTACAGCGTTCGCCCACTGTTGGGCCGCTGCAGGGCGGCATCCATCATCTGCAGCGCCGACTCGGTTTCTTGCGAGCGTGCCAACAAGACGCCGGTATCGACCATCGCACGTTCATCGCTGGGGTTCAGCCGGCGGACTTCGTCCAAAGATGCGATGGCGGCATCCAAATCCCCCAGCTTTGTATGGACCGCTGCCAACTGGTAATGCACCTCCGGTGAAGTCGCGCGCAACTGCTTGGCCTCCAGCAAATCCGCCAACTTGCCTTCCAGATCGTCGTCTTGGCGATATTTGGCTCGATTCAGGTACTCCGCAAAACTCTCCGGCGTCCCCTCGATTGCCTTGGCGTAGTCGGCTTTGGACGCCTCGATGTTTCCAAGTTGACGTTGAACTTGGCTTCGCAGGATCGTCAGCGACAAATTCTCGGGACGATGCTGAAGTCCTGTATTGAGTGTCTGCAAAGCCTTTTCGGGCTGGCCCAAAGCCATCAGACACTGCGCGTGTGACCAGCGCGCCGATACAAACGCCGGATCCAGCTGCAACGCACGGCGATAGTCCGATTCGGCTTTGGCAAATCTTTTCAGACTTTGTTGGCATCGGCCACGCAAGTACCACAAACGCGGTGACTCTGGTGACCGCTCGATGGATTGCGTGAACGACAGCAATGCGTCTTTGTATTGGCGTTGCCCTCGCTGGGCCCGCGCAAGCATGGTCCAGCGCAACGACGATGCGATGGCCTGTTTGTCCGCAAGCATCGTCAGTAATTCGGATGCCTCACTGTAGTGTCGGTCCTTTAAGTCTCGCACTGCCTCCAAGTACGCTTCGTCGTCGCTGACGTACGCCAGCTTTTCCGGCGGGACGGAATCGTTGTTAACGTCGGAATCATCATGGCCCGTGAATCGCTGCAGGTCTTGCTGTAAAAAGCGGTACGCGCGCGAATCATCTGGATCACCGCCGGCCGACCGAATGGCTTCTCGAAATGCATCGACCAGCGACTGCAATTGGGCAACCTCGGCCTCGGCGGCGTTGCCGGTGCCATGGACATCGTCCAACCGTTCCACCGCATTGATCGCCGCATGCCCGAGATGCCGGAACAGCACTTGAGCTCGTTGAATCTGACTCTCCCGCGTGGTTGCCGCTTGGATCCATCGCGCGGGTTCTCCGGGTGCCAATAAGCCACGGTCGGTCAGCGGACGCACCAGATCGCTGAAGTAGCTCGGATCGGTCCGTTGTGGGTCCACGATTTGTCTGGCCAGCAAGCGATCAGACAAATCTTGAAACTGAACCAACTGCGACTGTGCCTCAAGAGCCAACGATTGGTTTCGCCACCGAACGGCCAAGGGAACCAACATCAACGCCGCCAGCGCGGCCAAGGTCGCAACCGAGCCGCCCGAAACGGCCCTGGGATGCCGGCGAAACCATTTGTGACAGCGTCCACGCAAGGGTTCACTTGCGAACTGCAGTGGACGATCCGATGCTTGGGATCGCAGGTCGGTCAGCAACTGTTCGCTGTCGCTGTAGCGATCAGCCGGATCAAACGCCAAGCATTTTTCAATGATGCAACGCAGCCCCAGCGGGACCTTGGTCGACGGATCCCAGACCACCGGACCGCGGCGATGCTGCACGCCGACTTCCAAATCGATCGCGGCGGCCGACTCCGGCGGCTTGAACGGCAAACGCCCACACAGAAACTCGTACATCATCACGCCGACCGACCACAAATCGGCACGAGGATCCGCGGCCAGATCGCAACCCATCATCCGCCGATAGGTTTCCGGTGACATGTAGGGCAGGGTACCACCGGCAATCGCAGAGCCATGATTTTGAAACGACTGGGAAAGGTTGAAGTCCAGCAACGCCGGTTCGCCGTCGTTTCGGATCAACACATTGGCGGGCTTCAGATCGCTGTGCAAAATCCCGCGGGCATGCGAGTGAACGAGTGCTTCGACAATCTTGGAAAACAGCCACAATGTTAAGTCCGCTCGCCCCATCGGCTGCAGCCGAGTTAGCGGTGACTGGTCGGCGATCGGCAGGTCGGCCACCGTGGGATCGGCGGCCCAATCCAGGGGCGTCATGAACGAATCGTTCACATACGGCTGTGGCGTGACCGTCGCGGTCGAAGGAGACCCGATCGCATCGAATCGCTGAATCGTTTCGTCACTGCGATTGCACAGCGTCGCGATCAACGACTGGCCATCTCGATCCTCCGGCGTGTCCGACTGCGTCAAGAACTTTTGCAGCGTCAAGCTTCCCGCATAGGGCATGCACAACACGGTACAGTCATCGAAACGGTGGACCGAAAAGATGGGAACAATGTTCGTGTGCTGCAGCGTTGCCAGCCGCTGAGATTCGTTCCGTTCGTCGCGAACGATCTTCAGCACCACGAAGCGACCGGCAAGGTGTTTTTCCGTCGCCAAATAGACTTCGCTGAACGCCCCACGCCCCAAACGTGCATCGATCTCGTATCCGATCTGCCGCAGGTTCCGCCGAAGATCGTCCGAAGGTCCCGTCGTCGATGCCGCGGCATCGACGGTGCTTTTTCGACGGGACGGATTGTCATCATCGATGCGACCGTCGGTTTGCTCCTGATACCTTGTCGGATCATCCGGCATCCCGGCAACGCTGCGAGAACGCCGATCTTCGAAATGAATCTGCGACACGAACTCCTGGTGTCGCCAAAGTCGGGGAAACGCAGACCGATAGTCGGCCAAATCCAATGGATTTCCCGCACCGTAGCGACGTTCGATATCGACACGGATCAGTTCGGTCGCGGCGGCCAGATCATCGTCAAGTGAGTGACATTTCAGCACGTCGGCGATTCGATCAATCGAATCGTTCGTCCAATCCGTTTCGAAAGCTGCGACGGCATCCTCGAGCCTGTCGGTATCTTTCGCTTCGATCATCATGTCGGCTGAATCCGTATCGTGAATCAAAAATCCGTCATTGATTGGTTTGTGATCGCGGGGGCGCACGGACCGCTGAAAACCATGGCCGGATCATCGGTATTGGCCATCGCGTTGCGTGCTTGCCCGCGGCACAACCAGCCCCGAGCAATCGTCGGTTGAAATCGAACGATTGTATTTTCAGATGGTGCTTGCCAAACGCATCGATCGGTATCACGGCGGACCGACTTCGCTTTACGGGCAAAATCGGCATTGGCACTAGCACCCCAAGGGGTGAAGGCCGCAATATCAGTCCGTCGTTTCGTTTCGATCCGCTTGGTTTAACTGTTGGCTCAAACGAGAGCGGCAATTTTGCAAGATCCGTTCAACGGAACGTCGACTTCGTCCGATGATCTGTGCAATCTCTTCCACCGTGTGCATCTGCAAACGCAGCGTCACAATTTGTTGTTCGTCGGCACGGAGAGGTTCGATCAGTTCGCGAAAGCTGGTTTCGAACAACTGCAAGGATTCATCGCCGACGGCATCATCCCAGCTCTCGGGATCGTCCAACGAGAATACCTTGGCGTCGCGACGTTGCGTCAGCATGGCGCGGTAGTGGTTGCGGACCTTACGAACCGCGATTACCGACATCAAATTCCACAGCGTCGCACCCTCCGGTGCATTGTATTGTCCCGAGCGGACGCCCATGAAGACGCTGCGGAGCACCGACTGCAACACGTCTTCGGGCTCGGTCCGCGTCCTCAAACGCTCATTCATCCGACTGGCGATCAATCCGATCAGCCGGTGAGCGTACCGCTCGTATAAATCATCAGCCGCCCGCTCGTCTCCGTTTCGGAAACGATCGACCAGTAAATCGTCACTGGGCTGGAATGACATAGGAACCTTAAGCGAACTGCCGACATGCGAACCGTCTTCGCAGAATAGCATCCGCCCCGAACCTACGGTAAGTATTGACGATCCGTACACAGACCGACTGCACCCACACCCACGTTCAGCTCACCCCATCCCCTTCGTTATCTCACATCCTTCTTCACGTGATTTGTCGAATCGCGACGAACGCGTTGCGACGCGGCCCAAACCGTCTGACAGCTCCTCGGTTCCAAGAGCGACCATCGAACCGATGGATTGCCAGCGGATGAGCGATGCCCCCGCCGCTACCGCGTTCGCCGCGACCCGAACCTGCCCGGCGAAACGATCAAGTCGTCCACGCCGGGCCGGCCAACTGTGCCATCGGCCGACCTGGAACGCTGCTTCCGCGTCCCACGTCGTTTGCTAACTTTGTCTATCCTGCTTCAAACCCTCATCTGGCCTGCCAGCCAACTTGCTGTCGCCGTTCATTGCCCCGTCACGTCCACCCGATCACCTGTTGAACCAAGGGCGTCGGCAGGCAACGACCATGCCCGCCAAGATGCCCCAAATTGGCAGACACTGAACGATGACTCGGCCGACATTCATTCCCTTGCAATCGTCCCCCGTCGATCAATCGACATTGCCGTCAACTCGTGTTGACGGCGTAGATCACGTCTGCCGCAAATGGCAATCGACATGTCGTGCAGATTGGTCAGAAAGGTAGAGCACGGTTCAAAGCCCGATCCCGCCAACTTTCTGATCAAATTTCGGAAATACCTTTTCGGTGCTTTCTGGGGCGTTTTTTGCCTTTCGATTCAGCCCCTCCATCGCCTTCCCTTTGATAGCCCACCATGACGGACGCGAATCCCCATTTCTTTGCCAGCCCTGCCGACCGCGAATCACTTCTGACACACGCCCCCGGCCCGACCGGCCGGCTGCCGTTGTCCGACGAGATGCTGCGGCAATGGAGCAGCGGGGACCTTTTCGGGCTGACCCAAAGCGTGGGCATGGGGTTTGACCCACGCCGTGTCTTGGGGGACCAGTATCTGATCCTCAGCACCCAAGGCGGGGTTCGAAATCCGGACGGCACGCCTCTGGCACTGGGCTACCACACAGGTCACTGGGAAGTCGGACTGATGGTCGCCGCGGCGGCGGAACAAATCACCGAGGCCGATGGTGTCCCGTTTGCCGCCTTTGTCAGCGACCCCTGCGACGGCCGATCCCAGGGAACCCGGGGGATGTTCGATTCGCTGCCCTATCGCAACGATGCCGCGATGGTGATGCGACGGCTGATCCGATCGCTGCCTCGTCGGCAGGGCGTGATCGGCATTGCCACCTGCGACAAGGGGCTGCCGGCCATGATGATGGCACTGGCGGGGACGAAGGCACTGCACAACGTTTTGGTCCCCGGCGGCGTCACTTTGCCCGCTACCGAAGGCGAAGACGCGGGAAAAGTTCAAACCATCGGTGCGAGGTACGCTCGTGGCGAAATCAGTTTGGAACAGGCGTCGCTGGAAGGCTGTCGAGCCTGCGGTACACCGGGTGGCGGCTGTCAATTTCTGGGGACCGCCGCCACCGCGCAAGTGGTCGCCGAAGCTCTTGGCATGACCATCCCTCACGCGGCTTTATGCCCAAGCGGCCAACCGATTTGGCTGCAGATGTGCCGCGATTCGGCGGACGCCGCGATGGCGATGAAACGCGATGGCCTGTCGTTGGCGGACTGCCTGACCGAGGACGCGATCGAAAACGCAATGCTGATGCATGCGGCGGTCGGGGGCAGTACGAATTTATTGCTGCACATTCCGGCGATTGCCGCAGCGGCCGGCTTGCCACGCCCGACCGCCGATGATTTCCGCCGCGTCAACGCCCAAGTCACCCGCTTGGTGGATTGTTTGCCCAACGGACCGGTGGGACATCCGACCGTTCAGTTCTTCTTGGCCGGCGGCGTGCCCGAAGTGGCGTGGCACCTGAGGGAATTGGGTCTATTGAAATCCCAGGCCCGGACCGTTTCCGGACTGACCTGGGATGAGGTCTTGGACCGGTGGCATACCAGCGATCGACGCATGGCGTGCCGCGAGCGTCTGGTCGAAGCCGACGGCGTGTCCCCCGACGACGTCATCATGCCGCCGGATCGCGCGACCGCCCAAGGACTGACCAGCACCGTTTGCTTTCCCGAGGGGAACCTGTGCCCGGAGGGCTCGGTCATCAAAGCCACGGCGATCGCCCCCGAAGTGGTCGAAAACGGCGTCTATCACAAACGCGGTCCCGCACGCGTGTTCACGTCCGAACGCGATGCGATCGCGGCGGTCAAAGGCAACGGTGCCGATCCGTCGATCCAGGAAATTCGGCCCGGGGACGTCATGGTGCTGATCGGCCGTGGACCGCTGGGCTGCGGAATGGAGGAGACGTATCAGATCACTTCGGCGCTAAAATATCTTTCTTTCGGAAAAGATGTCGCACTGATCACCGACGCAAGGTTCTCCGGGGTCAGCACCGGCGCGTGCATCGGCCACGTCGGACCTGAGGCCTTGGCGGGTGGCCCGATCAGCAAAGTCCGAGACGGTGACACGATCGAAATCAATGTCGACACCCGAACGCTGCAGGGCAGTGTCCAGCTGGTTCAGACCCACGACGGAGTCCCGGTCGAGGACGCCTTGCGGCGGCGTACGCCCCATCCGGAGCTATTAGTGGACCCGGATGTACCCGATGACACCCGGTTGTGGGCGGCGTTACAGCAGGTCGGCGGCGGCACGTGGGGCGGTTGCACGTACGACGTCGACGCGATCATTCGCACGCTTCAGGCCGGCCAGCACGCCTTACGCGATCAACCCTGACGCACGCCCGCAAATCAGCCGGCCGGTCAACCGCCCCCGACTTTCGGCCGACATGTGCGACCGTGCGGCGGTGGGACACTTGATCGCGGCCTCTTGCTTCAAAACCGCACTGTCGGATAATCGGCCTTCGTCTCCTTAACCGCCGCACAATCGAACCACAGGACTTTGACCCATGGCACTGGTGCCCCTTCGTGTTGTTTTGGACCACGCCGCTGAAAACGACTATGGCGTCGCCGCATTCAACGTCAACAATATGGAACAGATTCAGGCGATCATGGAGGCCGCCGAAGAAACCGATTCGCCGGTGATCATCCAGGCGTCGCGCGGCGCCCGGGCGTACAGCCAAGACGCTTACCTGCGTCACCTGATGCTGGCCGCCACCGAGCTGTATCCGCACATCCCGACCGTCATGCACCAGGACCACGGCAACAGCCCGGAAACCTGCCAGTCGGCGATCGAAAACGGATTTACCAGCGTCATGATGGACGGATCGCTGGAAGAAGATGGCAAAACCCCGGCCGACTATGACTACAACGTCAAAGTCACCGCCGAAGTGGTCAAGCTGGCTCACGCCAAGGGCGTTAGCGTCGAAGGCGAACTGGGTTGCCTGGGATCGCTGGAAAGCGGCGGCGGCGAACAAGAAGACGGACACGGCGCCGTCGGCACCCTGTCGCGCGATCAATTGCTGACCGATCCCGAGGAAGCCGCCCGCTTCGTCGAAGAAACCAACGTCGACGCATTGGCCGTTGCCATCGGTACCAGCCACGGTGCTTACAAGTTCACCAAGAAGCCCACCGGCGAAGTCTTGGCGATGAAGCGGATCGAAGAAATCCACGCCAAATTGCCCAACACCCACCTGGTGATGCACGGCAGCAGCAGCGTTCCTCAAGAATTGCAGGACATCATCAACAAGTACGGCGGGGAAATGAAGCAAACCTACGGCGTGCCGGTCGAAGAGATCCAACGCGGCATCAAGAGCGGTGTTCGTAAGATCAATGTCGACACCGATTGCCGTATGGCCATCACTGGTGCGATCCGCAAAGTCTTCGCCGAAGACCCGTCCGCGTTCGACCCGCGCGCCTACCTGAAGCCGGCCCGCGCCGCGATGAAGGAAGTCTGTGTCGCCCGCATGACCAGCTTCGGTCAAGCCGGAAACGGTGCCAAGCTGCGTCAAGCAATGGGCGCCACCGCCTGATCCGGCTCACCCGAGCAACGTTCAAAGTCATCAACGCGGTCCGAAGCTGTCGGGCCGCGTTTTTTTACGCCACGTCGGCAATCCGGGTGCTAAACCGAAAACACCTTGGCGACCGATATCGGTTCAATTCAACTGTTCGATGGCATCTGACCATTTCTGGCCGGTGTTTGCCGGCCATGTCCAACGACAGCCCCGACGCGTCGCCCTGGTCTATGATCCGGGGCCCGGTTCGGGGCTCGTTTCGTTGACTTGGTCTGAACTGAACCACCTGACCGGCCGAGTGGCCGCTTGGTTGGATCAGAATTTCGGAATCGCCAGCGGGCAGCGCATCGTTCACGCCAGCACCAATTCGCTGAGTGATTTGCTGATCTGGCTGGCTTGTTTGCGGACCGGACGCGTCGATGTTCCGATCGACGGTCGCCTTTCCCAGTCGATGGCCCAAGATCTGATTCGGCGTGCCGCCGGGCACTGGGTCGAATCGAGCGATGTTCCGATCCGCGACGACGGCGTCGACGCATCGCCGAAATCGCTCGCTCCGCCCCGACCATCATCGGCAGACGACGACGCGGTCGTGCTTTGGACCAGCGGCACGACATCACGGCCGCAGGGCGTCCGGCTATCGAATCGCGCCTTGCTGATCAATGCACAGGACAAACTGGAAGCGGTGCCGCAACATGCCGACGATGTTCGGCTGACAGTTCTTCCGATCTGTCATGCATACGCGCGAACCTGCGATATCGGCACATGGCTGATCAGTGGCTGCACGCTGGCGATCAGCCGTGGTGGTGAAGGCTTGCAACGCGTCGCGGCGGCAGTGCGTCCGACTCATGTGAATCTTGTTCCGGTCCTTGCCAAACACTGGTTGAACCAAGCCCCGAACGCTGATGGCCAAAGCTGTTTGCGGGTGCTGGGTTGCGGCGGCGCGGGTCTGGACGAAGCAACATTTGATCGCTGGACCGAGCGTGGAGTGACAGTCATTCATGGTTACGGATTGACGGAAACCGGACCGGTGATCGCCAGCGCAACGGTCTCCGATGCAAGGCCTGGTTTGGTCGGGCCCGTCACCCGGCACTGGCAGCATCGCCTGATTGAAGGCCGACTGTTCGTCCGTGGTCCCGCCGTGATGTCCGGTTACATCGACGATGCCCCGGCGACGGCCCTGCGGATCGATCCCGAGGGATGGCTGGACACCGGTGACGCGGTGGCAGTGGACCCGACGTCGGGACAATTAAGAATTCTGGGACGCTGCGATGATGTGATCGTCTTGGATTGCGGACACAAGGTCCAACCCACCGAGGTGGAACGTCGACTGGAATCGATCCCGCCGATCCGACATGCCATGGTGGGCCAAGAAGACGGCGGTTTGGTGGCCTGGGTTGTGCCCCATCAGCCGAACGATTCTTTGACGCTTGAAAGCCTACTGGAACCACTCGGCGATCTGCCAACCCACGCCCGTCCCAAGCAGTGCTTCCGCGTCTGGCCGCCACCGACGCAGGCCGACGGATCGTTGACGATGAAGGGCACGATACGACGTCGCGAATTTGCCCACAGCCTGGCCTGGAGAACGGTGACGCCGATCGTCGGCTAGGACATCGGGGCGTTCGTTAGGACACCGGGTCGTAGGCATCGCTGCCCAAACCACGTCCACGTGGCAGGAACATGCACATGCCGATGCCCAGCAGATAGAGGAACAGCAACGGAATCGCCAACAGAACCATGCTGGTCCAATCGGCCGGCGTGACCAACATCGAAATCACAAAGATGACCACCACGGCGACGCGCCAACTGCTCGTGTAGGCCTCCGTTTCCAACAGACCGATTCGCTGCAAGAACAGCATGACCAGTGGCAATTGAAACGCGATGCCAAATCCCAGCGGCAACAGCAAAACAAAGCTGACGTAATAATTCAGTCGCGGTTCAAAGGCGACGTCCATGCTTTCGTTGAACTGCAACAGAAAGTGGATCACGTATTGCAGCACCACGTAAAACGCCATCAACACGCCGCTGACGAATAGCCCAACGCTGACCGGCAGGTACAGATAGACATAGCGCCGCTCGTGTGCATGCAGCCCCGCGGCGACGAACGTCCACAGGTGATAGAAGACGAACGGCGACGAAACCACCGCACCGATCACCAGCGCCGCTTTGAACCAAATCATGAAACCTTCGGTCATTTCAAACGAACTGACGTTGGTCTGAGATTTGCGCAATTGAAACTGGGGTGCTTGGTCCGCAAGTTCCGCCAAACGTTCGATCGCATCGGGCGAAATCGCCGCGTCACCGGCCTCGGGATCTGGGACCGCGTCGTCGGACGTGTCTGAATCCGCATCGGTGGTGTCTTCTGACCGCAACTGAGAAAGGGCATTCTGCAAGTCGCCCGGAACCGGAACGACTTCCTCCACCACCCAGGCTCCGGCGGCAAAGGCATCGCGAAGCGGCTTCAACTCGGCCGCCTTGGTGTCTTCGACCCCCAACAGTGCCATTCCACGTTCGGCGTGGTACTGATGGATCGCCTGTTCCAGCGGCGTTTTGATGTAGGCCACCACCTGGTTGGCGAAAAACAGCCCGATCGCCACGCCGATTCCCAGCCAAATGCACGCTTTGGTCAACGCCTGCTGCAACTCACGGAGATGTTCTCCGAAAGTCATCGTGGAGTTTTCAAACAGGTCGTCGTTGGGGGTGGAGATTCGGTCCACGAAGCGATCGCTGGGGCGGGGAAAGGTTGGGCGGATGACCAATGCGGACAATGCCGCATCGCTGGGCGAAGGGCCGATTCGAATTGCAGACGCCAGATCGGAGCATGCGGAGATCTAAAATCATCGTTCGACGGCTTCCCCAGTGTACCAACTGACCCGAAAATCGAGCCAGTGACGACGGGCCTGGCCGGTCGTTTCGTTTGTAGGGATTGTGCAACTTTGGCCGTATCGCCGCTTTCACCCTCCGGAACCGCAACGACGCTGAACCAAATTCCATGAGAATTTCCGCCGAACCATCTGTCGACGGCTACCCGCTGTCCTTCACGCCCGTACTGAAACGCACGCTGTGGGGCGGCCGTCGGCTGGGCGAAATGTTGGGGAAACCACTGGGGGCCGAACAGGACTATGCCGAAAGCTGGGAAATCGTTGACCACGGTGACGACCAGAGCATCGTTGACGCCGGTCCCCTGAAGGGACAATCGCTGGCGCAAATCCTGGCCGAACGCCCCGAATGGCTGTTGGGGCCGGCTTGGGAAAAACGGGTCGGGCAAACCGGTGCCAGCGGCGGACGCTTTCCGCTGCTGTTGAAGTACCTGGATTGCAACCGCGTTCTATCGGTTCAAGTTCATCCGGACGATGCCTATGCCCGCCAAATGGATCCGCCGGACCTGGGCAAAACAGAAGCCTGGTATGTCGTGGCGGCCGAGCCGGAAAGCCTGATTTACGCCGGGCTGAAGGAGGGAGTCGATCGTCAAACCCTGGCCGAGGCGGTTGAGGCGGGACAGACCGAACAAGTACTGCACTCGTTTCACCCCAGCCCGGGTGACTGCGTGTTCATCCCCGCGGGTACCGTTCACGCGTTGGGCGAAGGGTTGATCATTGCGGAAATCCAACAATCCAGCGACACAACGTTTCGTCTGTTTGATTGGAACCGGGTGGACGCCCAAGGCAACGCACGTCCGCTGCACATCGAACCATCGTTGGCAGTTTCCGATTACCAGGCCGGTCCGGCCAAACCGTCATCGGTCGACCCTTCGGCCGAAGGCTGGCAATCGTTGGTTCAGTGCGACAAGTTCACATTACGAGCACTCAGCATCGGCCGGCGACCGATCGGTGGCGATGGCCGATGCGTCATCCTGACCGTTCCGCACGGCACGGTGGTGTTGCAGTGCGGTGACGAAGAACGGGAATTGCGGACCGGGCAAAGCCTGCTGATCCCGGCGGCTTGCGCGGAATGTCAGGTCGAGCCCACCGAATCGTCGCTGCTGTTGGCAATGGGATTGCCCGACGAAACGGTCTGACCGGTATCCCGATCGAAGATCTGCTCGGATCCGCCCGCGGAATCCTGGGGACCAGACGGTGACCGAGACGATCGTGGATGAAGCACGGTTCGTTCGGCCGAAGCCCGATTCACCTTGGCGGCAACGTTGGAAACTTCGTACGCTGCCCATCGCCAGCGGAAAGCAGCGGGAATGTGATGTTCACCGTCGCCCACCCGGAACGGCGATTCGGCCGCCAACGTTCGCAATTCTTCCATGCCATCGTCAGGCCGATGCCGCCATCAGGCCCAAGCCACCGTCAGGACCACCCCATGACTGCCAGCCAACGCCAAGTCGCCTTCATCGCAGGTGTCGCCGTTTGCCTGGTTTCACTGGGTTGCCGCGGTCGTGGCTGGTTGCCCGCGGCCGGGCCGATCGGCCAGCAACAAGCCAGCGCGGTCGTCCACGATCCGTATCCCCAGGCGGATATTGGACCATCCGACGCCGGTGCACGTCCGCCCAGCTATCAAAAACCCTTGGCCGAACCCGTCCGCAATCGCTTGGTTCCCGACTTGATGCCCTGGCTGGGCCGCTAAGCACGGTTTTGCCGTCGCAATGAAGCCGGGGCTCTCCATGTGCCGGCGGTCCGACGTTTTTTGCCGCCACCGCGCCCGCATCTCCTACACTGAAGGAATCGTTGGGAACGGTACAGTTCACCAGTCCGTGCGGCGCTCGGTCATCGGATAACGCACCCGTGGACGCGTGATTGGTCTGCCACATCACCGGACCGATCACGTTGCGACTTTGCCGTCCCACCTCATGCAGATCTGATTCCGCGTGACCCACGGTGGCATCCATGTTGCGTCGCAGAAAGTCCGTTCAAACGGCATGCCTTTACGCGTGGTTGGCCCTGACGTTTGTTGTGATCACCGGATGTTCGCGCAAAGTGTACTTGGTGGATCTTCGCCCAGACGGGGACGTGATCCATCGCGACATCACCATCGTTCACGAAATCGATTCCAAGCGACAACCGTTGAAAGACATTGGCGAATCGGAGCTGCGACGGCTGCACGAAGCCTATCCCGATAGCCCGCTGAAATACACCGACGACGGCTATCGATTTAGCGGTGACTTTGCCAGCGCGATGCCGCAAGACATCGGTGGTCACGGAAATTACCAGCACCTTGCGACATCCCTGGGCGACCACTTCGCCTACCTCGAGCGTTTTCGGGGATCGGTTGACGTCGCTGACAACCTGCAGCAACGCTACGAAGCGTTTGACACCTGGGCCGATCTGATCGGCGGGTGGTTGGAACAACAAATCGACGATGCCGAATGCCGTGACAAGGTGATGCACTGGTTCAACGGTGACTTTCGGAACGATGCACGATCCTTGATCTTGTCGCTTTGGACCGCGGAGGCGACCAACCAGATTGTCCCACAAACGGACCCGACTTGGCTGGCCACCATGGCGATTCAGTTTCTGTTGGAACGCGATTACATTCGGCCATCGGATGCACCACGGTTGGCTCGGCTGGCTTGGCCGACGACCGCGGAACACGCCAGTGACCAACTGGTCCGATGCATGCAACGCAAGCTCGAATTGACGCCACAACAGACCAAGGCGTTGCAGTTTGCTTCAGATCCCAAGGCCATGCATCGCTCGTTGGAATCGTATGTTCGTGAAACCGACGCTTATCGTGATAGCGTGACGCAATGGCGACACGACCACCCCGATGCAGCCGACGACCAACAACCAACGCCTATGGGATTCGTAACCGAGCGTTTATTGGCGGCCGCATCACCTCATCTGTTCGGACCAGGCAGCGAAGTCGCCGAAGTCCATTTATTGCTGGATGCACCGCCGCACTGGACCAATGGAACGTGGCAAGCCGACGAAGGTCACGTTTTTTGGTCACTGGGGATTTCGGGGTCCCCGTTGCCACCAATGGCAATGGCGGCATGGAGCGTTGCGGACGTGTCACAACAGACTCGGGTCTTGGGCGACGTCGTTCTGCGGGAACGCGAACTTAGCCAGTACGTGCTTTGGTATCACGGACTTTCTCAATCCGAACAAACACAATGGGACGACTTGCTGGAAAGCCTTTCTGATTCCGACGACCGCGATGCCGACTTGGCCCGCTTTCACTTTTCCGATGAATCGATCGACGACAAACACCGTGACAGCAAGATCGGCGTCGACCTGATTCGACAATCCCTTCCCTGAATGCCGCGTTTGCCCTGCGCTCCGCTGGGCGACGGGTCGGCCTAACAAATCGGCGGCTATTTGGTACGTTGGCACGTTGCATTGAATCGTCCGCGGATAACACAAGCATGCCCAAGCGCGCCAAATCAGCCAAACGCCCCTCCCAGAATTCTGCCTCCTCGGGTCCGCAACGGCTGCAACGCATTTTGGCGGCCGCCGGATTCGGCAGCCGGCGGCAATGCGAGGATTTGATTCAAGAGGGACGGGTCATCGTCAACGGGCAAACCGTGACACAGCTGGGCAGCACGGCAGACCCCAAGTCGGACACCATCCTGGTCGACGATTCGCCGATCCGGCCGTCACGACACGTGTATTACGCCGTTCATAAACCGACCGGCGTCGTCACGACCAACCGCGACCCCCAGGGACGCCCCCGAGTGATCGACTTGGTGCCGCCCGACGAACGTGTCTTTCCGGTCGGCCGCCTGGACCGCAACAGCGAAGGTCTGATCCTGCTGACCAACGATGGGGATCTGGCCCAACAATTGGCCCACCCCAAGTTCGGTGTTCGCAAAATCTATCGCGTCACCGTCGCCGGTAAGGTTGACGGCGAAACAATGAAACAGATGCGTCGCGGCATTCACATCGCGGAGGGGATGGTCCGCGTCGAGGGTGCCAAGCTGTTAAAGACTCGCGGCCGATCCACGGAATTGGAAATCGTACTGCGTGAAGGAAAGAACCGTGAGATCCGCCGGATCCTTGCCAGGCTGGGTCACAAGGTTCAAAAACTTCGTCGGATCGCGATCGGCCCGTTGCGTCTGGGCGATGTTCCCGCCGGGGCGTATCGCGCGCTGCGGCACGACGAAGTCGCCAAGCTGTACGCGTCCGTTCAACCCGGTGGCGATGACGACACCCCGACGCATCCCAGCCGGCGCAAGGGTGGCAAGAAACCGCGACAGCGCAGCGGCACCGACGGCCCGCGACCAAAGTCGACGAAATCCACAGCCAAGAAAGCGGCTGCGAAACGGTCCGGCCGCACGCCCGATCCCGACCGCAATCGCCGCGACGAGCGATCGGATTCATCTTTCCCCCTGCCGTCGTCCCATCGCCGAATCGGCGCCGTCATTGGCGGTGATGCGCCCGAACCAGTCGACACCGTTGAGGGACGGCCCGCCAAACGTTCCAAAAAGCCGTCTCGGAAAAAAGCAGCCAAGCGACCGGCGGCGTCTCGATCCGGATCAGGTCGCACCGGTTCACAAGGCCGTGCAACAAAACGTGGCACCAAGAAACGCGCTGGCAGCCGATCCGCCGGCCCGAAAGCCAATACGAAAAAACGTCGCCGTCGTTAAATTTGTTCTCTTTCCGGATTTGCATGACGCCATGACTTCGCTGCACGCTGATCACTACGCCGACAACCTCGTGCAATTGCGATCACCGCTGGTGACCAATCGCTGCGTCGCTCGAGACACTTTTCTGTGCCGAATCGATGCACCGGAGATTGCTGGGGCCGTGATCCCCGGCCAGTTTGTGATGATTCGCATGGCCCAGCATGACGCCCCGCTGATCGGCCGCGCCTTTGCCGTTTGGGACATCATCAACGACGATTCGGGTTCCCCACGGTTCATCGAATTGATCTACCTTCGCAAAGGCACGTTGACGCGAGCGTTGGCTTCCGCACCGGTGGGTACCCCGATGGATGTTTGGGGACCGCTTGGCAACGGCTTTGCCGCTCGCCCGTGTGACCGCCTGATCATGACTGCCGGCGGCATCGGCCAGACTCCGATGCTATTGCTTGGAAAAGAAGCGATAGGGACCACCGATTTCGGCCGCGAACATGGTTGGGCAAGCCACGTCGAAATCATTTATGGGGCTCGAACCGCTGAATTGTTGGCGGGTGTCGAAGCGTTTCGCACCGCCGGCTTTGAAGTCACCGTTTGCACCGACGATGGTTCGACGGGACAGACTGGACGGGTGCCGGATGTTTTGGCCACGCGATTGACCGAACTGAAAGACACCGGCACGACGCGTGTGGTGACTTGTGGACCGGAAATCATGATGCAGCGAGTTTCCGAAGTCTGCGATCAACACGGGGTCGATTGTCAGGTCAGCATGGAAACCCCCATGGCCTGCGGCATCGGCATCTGTTTTTCCTGCGTCGCGAAAATTCGACAGGACGATCCAAACCAACCTTGGGACTACAAACGAACGTGCGTCGAAGGTCCCATCTTCGATTCCTCGCGGGTCCATTGGGATGACTAATTTGTTCAGAATGTGGAACCACCTCGTCGCGAACCCTATATCGTCGTTTCGCATGCCGCGATTGTTCGCGGTGGCCGCGCTGCTGGGACTGGCGATTCTGGCCGGCTGCAATTCATCGTCCGAAACCGACGTTGTCGACAGCGACGGTCAGCCAACGCCCCCGCTGCCGCAAGAAGACGAAACGGACTTTGCCGGCCGACCATCACCCACCGGTCGCCCCAATAACAATCCAGTCGCACCGCCGATTTCAGACACTGCCATGACACCTTCGCCCACCGAACAAGGCGGCGGTGACTTATTGGACCAGTTGGCCGAGCCACCCGAGTTGGAATTGGCTCAACCGCCAAGTCAGGCGACGGAGCAGCTCAAGGCGAACCTTTCCCCCGATCGTCTGGCCGTTCTATTGGCCACTGCCGACCGAGAAATGGAAATGGCGTTGACGATGCAAAGCGACGCGTCGCAACAGGAACGCCTGGCACAGGCCAAGAAGATTGCCGATGCAAAGTTGCAAGCCGCCAGACGATTGGCCTCGCATCCCGACGCTACCCCCGAACAAATGACCCTGGGGAAACGCGCCGAACTGCAGGGCCTATCACACTTGGCACAACTGGGTGACTTGCGATCGGCGGAGTTACTGGAAGACTTGGCCAGCGAATACGTCCGCTCCGAATCCGATGATTTGAAGGTGGACAGCCAACTGGTGCTGATCGGTTTTGGGTTGGAACGTTTGCAAAATGGCGATGAACAGGCGGCCGATGACCTGGTCCAGTTGAACCGGGAACTGATTGAAATCACTTCGGATCAAAACGTCATGGCCATCGTCGCGATGGCCCAAGCGAGACAGTGGCTGGCCAAGCTGGATCATCCCGCCGAATCCGACGAAGTCCGCCGGATGATTTTGGATAAGTTCGGCGCTTCATCGGATCCGAACATCAGTGCTATGGCCGCACAGTACGCGGGCAATGTGAAGTTCGATGCGATCGACCAACTGGTGGCCAAGGCCATTGAGGGTCAAACGATCAATCCGACGCGGTGGCGTGAAGCCGTGGAAACGCTGTTGCGTGAAGCTCCCGATTTGTTGTCGGTCCGTTACCTATGCGGCACCACATTGCAGTTCGAATCCGGCAACCAACCGGAATTGGCTGACATCACTTACGAGATCTTGGAGCAGCGTTTTGCCGATGATGCATCCGCCATGGGGCAAGACGTTCAACTGGCCTTGGAACTGCGCGATGCGCGAGCCGAGAAAATCGGACAACCTATGGACGTACCACTGCGGTCCATTTACGGAACGGTGGGTCGCATCGAGCAGATGCAGGGGCAAGTCGTCCTGATGCCATTTTGGTCCACGCGTTTTGAGGACTCGCTGCAGCTGATCCCTACGCTACAAAAACTTGAATCGGAGTTCCCCGACGACGTGTCGGTGGTCGGCATGAACCTGGATCCGTCTGGCGACGACGTGCGCGGATGGATGTCAAAAGCGGGGCTTGAATTGCCGACCGTGGCACTGCAACAAAACGCCGATGAATCCGTGAAAGTCAGTCCGGTCGCCCGCCAATTTGGAATGGGGGGACGACCGATGACCGTGATCCTGGACCGTCAGGGAATCGTTCGAAAAATCCTTTTCGGCGACCAAAACCTGCGTGCCACCGTCGAAGCCTTGGTCCTGGCCGATGCGGGTCAGGGAAACCCGTGATCGGGCTGTCTGATCATTTCGCGGTTTCTTTGTATGTCACGATTGCTTTGTTGCTGAACCGTCGCTGATCACTTAGACCAGCACCGCGATGAAAGCCACCACCACGATCAATGCCCCCGCGCCCGCCTTGCCGGCGGTCCCAATCGTGCGTCCCCAAAACGCTGACTTTCCGATCAGCCAGCTTTCACGCCAAGGCCGACCGTCGGTCCTTTCGGCGTAGATCGCACCGACCGTGGCACCGGCACCGCCGAAAAGCAATGCGGCCAGAACCGGGCCCAAGACCGGGATCGGCAAACCAACCATCGCCCCCAGAAACGCGCCCAGCATCGATCCGCCCAGTGAATAGACCGTTGCCCGTCGACTGGCCCCGGCACGGCTGGCCCCCACGGCACCAGCCAAAAATTCCAAGCCTTCGCCGATCGCTGCCAACACAAACGCCAACACAACGGGCGTCGCTGCCATCCCCATACGCCCGTCATCGGGTGCCAGCCAAGCGTAAATCGCCATCAAGCCCACGGCGATCCAGTTGCCCGGCAGCGCGATCAAATTCAACATCCAGCTCATAGCCACGGCGATCACCATTCCGATCGCCAACAAGGCGGCTCCGGAAGCCGCGATCCACGGGGCCTGCCACCATGCGGTGTCCGGTGCTGCTAGCAGTGAAAGTTCCGAAATCATCTGGTGAATCTTCGCTGATCTGAAGTCTGGTCATGGAAGGTGTCGACGGCGAAACCGTGTCGAAGACCGGCCGATTTGGCCCAGCATCGCCAAACGGTCCCCGGCGAATCGGCGACGACAAAATCAATGGCTGCAAACTTCGGTCCGGTGGCGATCCCCACCTTACGGCCAATTCTGTGCGACACTGCCCCCCGTTGCCGCCATCCTATTGTTCGTTGGGTTCGTCCACGATTTGGCAAAACGAACCCCGAAACCATGGGATCCGTCTGACCTATACGGGCGGCCTGGGAATTCCCCCCTCCCGGCACCGTTGCCGAGCCGGGGCTGACGGTCGGCCTTTCCCACCGGCCCGATTTGATGGTTGCCGGCTTCGGCAGCCGGTAAACTGGCAAACAAGTTGTGCGGGGAAGCCACGACGCCGATGGTTCGCGGCAGCCGTGGCGCACGGCCTTTTCACCAAGCAAGCATTCGCATGGAGCAGGGCGACGATGACCCACAGTGTGCTCGACACCAACGTGTTGGTACTCAACCGATTCTATATGGCCATTCGCGTGGTCAACGTGCGTCGCGCGTTGACACTTCTTTACCGGCAATGCGCCGAAGTCATCAGCAATGACGAAGAACAGTTCGTCAGCTACGACTTTGACAGCTGGTGCGAACTTAGCCGTTTGGCATCCACCGACAAGCAAGCCGGCGAAGATTACCTTCAAGCCGTCGGTTTTGAATTGATGGTTCCACGCATCGTCCGGCTGACGCGATTCGATCGAATGCCGGCACAGACCGTTCGGTTCAACCGCAAAAACTTGTTCACGCGCGACAATCACCGGTGCCAATACTGTGGCAAAGATGAACCGACGCATAAGTTGAGCCTGGACCACGTCGTGCCTCGTTCCCATGGCGGTCCGACGACGTGGGAAAACGTCGTGTGCTGCTGTCTTCGGTGCAACAGCCGCAAAGGTGGGCGAACGCCCAAGCAGGCGAACATGAAACTGCTGACAAAGCCGGTGAAGCCACGTTTTCACCCGCTGTGGTCGGGCCCGATCGATGACCCACGGTACGAATCCTGGAAAACGTTTGTCAGCATGCCTGCGGCCTCATAGCCGCCTGGCGTTTCAGCAGCGATGAACCCCGGCCACGCCCAGTTCGCTGTGGCGATTCGGCCGGTGTGCGGTCCGGGTATCGACAAGGCTGCAGAGGCAAATTTTTGACAAACAACGCGAAAGGCGGCCTGGGTCAGGCCGCCTTTCTTTCGATGGTCGTCGGGTTCACCGACCGACAAACACCACAGTGACGCCTTTTTGAAGCGTCGGCGTTGTCGACGTGCCGATCACTGATCGGCCAGCGGTGCTTTCTTTTCAGTAATGACTTCGCACTCTTCCGACTTGGTGGCGTTCAATTCCAAGTAGCTCTTCCACTCATCGGGCAGATTGTCTTCGTGGAAGATCGCCTCGACCGGGCATTCCGGAACGCAGGCTTCACAGTCAATGCACTCTTCTGGGTGGATGTACAACATGTCGTCACCCTCGTAGAAACATTCCACCGGGCAGACGACGACACAATCGGTGTACTTACAGCCTTTGCACGGTTCGGCAACAACGTGAGTCATGGTTGGACCTTTCTACGAAGTCTCGAGGTGTCGCAATTCTCCACCAATGTATCGGGTGGTCAACGAAGGCATCTGAAGCCGAAAATAAGTTTCGACATGGTTCGTCGACCAACGATCAGCGGGGACGTCCGTCACAGCGTCGACGCCGGCCTGATGCTCGGGGGGCCGGCGGCGCCGATTTCGCTATCCGGAAATGTCCGAATCGGATCATTGCGTGTTGAAACATTAGGATTGCAGCCATTTTGCCGTCCTTTCGCGCCGCTGACGAGACGTGCAAAGCGGCTGGGCAATTGAATCACCCGGACTTGTTAAAACCCCCATTTTCGCTCCATCAACCTCGCTGTTCCCTCATTTCATCGCATGCCTGCATCCACGGTCGCCTTGCGCGTCAAACCCAATCGCCATTTTCCGTTTTACGCCCGTCACCCCTGGGTCCACGCCCACGCCCTGGCGGCCGCGGATACCGAGTTTGCTTGTGGCCAGATCGTGGACCTGACCGACCACGATGGCAACTGGCTGGGACAAGGCCTGGCCAATCCCGACAGCAAGCTTCGGGTCCGTCTGTACAGCTTTGATCCCGATCGTGCGTTGGACGATTCGTTGTGGGCCGAGCGAATTGATGCGGCGATCGATCGCCGGCGATTGGATTCCCAGCATCGTGCGGGCGACGACGAAGCGGAGCGGCTGGTTTTCAGCGAAAGCGATTTGCTGAGCGGTTTGATTGTCGACCGCTATGCCGATTGTCTCAGTGTTCAATTCACCGCCGCAGGAATCTGGCGTTTTCGTGACACGATCGTCAATCATCTGATGCAGGCGACGGGATGCCGCGCCATCAAAATCCAGATCGACCAGCGAACCGCGCGACTGGAAGGCATGGAACCGATCGACACTTGGTTCAATGAACGCTGGGCTGCCGATGAGGGCGAAACCGAGGATCCCTTCGCCCGGCCGGTTCAATATCGACAAAACGGGCTGAACCTAAGCGTCGATCTACGTTCCGGCCAAAAAACCGGTGGCTATTTGGACCAAGCGTTGAACCACGCCCAGGCGGCACGCTATCTGACCGGACGACGGGTTTTGGATGTCTGTTGTTACCACGGCGGCTTCGGACTGGTCGCCGCCGTTTCGGGCGCCGCTGAAGTCTTGGGGATCGATTCCAGTGAAGCGGCATTGCAGCAGGCGGCCGAAAACGTCCAGCGAAATTCGCTGTCCAACGTCACCTTTCGCCAAGCCGACTGCTTCGACGCATTGAAGGAACTGGCCGGCGAATCCCAACAATTCGACGCGGTCATTTTGGATCCGCCGCGATTCGCCGGTTCAAGGCACCAAGTCGCGTCGGCGATGCGTGCTTACGCCCGACTGAACGCACTGGCTATCGATCTGCTTCCTCCCGGTGGCATCTTGGTCACGTGCAGCTGTTCGGGACGAGTTTCGGTGGCCGACTTCCACGACATGTTGACGGACGTCGGAAAACGCCGCCGCCGTGATTTGATTTTGCTGCAAACCCGCGGCGCAGCCCCCGACCACCCGGTAGCGGCATCCTGTCCGGAAAGCGAGTACCTGAAATGCGTCATTGCGCAAGTCCATTAGGGGACGGGGCCGTCGTCGGACAGGTTGGGTGAACATCCAGTCCGGTCGACAGCCGAACCGGGCGATTATGCTCAAAAGGGTGACCGCAGGGCTGCCCAACCGTTGCGGGGATAAACAAGCCGCGACGCGTTGACCTATAATCAAACGCCTTGTTCCAACGTCCGGGTCGCCAGGATGCAGCCAAATCGCCTACCTTCGGACCATTTCTCGTCACCATTCAAGCGTGCCGTCCAGCCTGGAGTCCAACCCATGTCGGGTGTAACGATCAAAATTCTTCACGGCGCAGATCGCGGCCGGGTGTACGAAGAAGTACAGCTGCCGATGACGATCGGTCGCGAAGAAGGCAACGACATTCAATTGAATGACGAAAGGGTCAGCCGCTGTCACCTGAAGATCCAACGTGACAACGACCGATTGGTGCTGACGGATTTGGACAGCACCAACGGTACAAAAGTTAACGGTGTTGAATGCCAGTTAAAAATCCTGCGTCACGGCGATCTGATCGCGGTCGGCCGTAGCTTGATGCTGGTGGGTTCGGAAGAACAAATCGCAGCACGCTTGGCCGCCATGGGCACCGATGGTCCCACCGTCAAACGTGAAATGGGATCGTCCGACAGTTCAATGCGGGTGGAATTGCAGGGCACCAATTCGCCGATCCCCGCGGAAATGATGCAGGTTCGCGAACTGCCCAACGTCCCCAAGGATTTGTCACCGGGCCAGAAAGCGCAGATCTGCGAAGTCCTGGATTACTTGCAAGAACGCCTGCACCGCTTGATCGAATCGGCCAAGCACGACGATTCCGGTCAAGACGTCCAATTGCAACTGGGTGCATGGCATCGGTTGCTGGACACCCAAGCGGAACTGGCCGAAATGGTGCGCCAGATCACCGACCCGGATTGGCCCAGCTGATCACGACGCAAAGACAGTTCAATGCAGATGACGCGTGCGTGAATCTGCAGCATTCCCGTTAACGCCAAACGGCCTGGATCTTGGATCCAGGCCGTTTGTTTTTGTTCGTAAAGGGTACCGCACAACGGCGGTCCGAAATCAAGCCGATGCGGCGTTGACGACCGCTTCGGCATTGATGCCAAAGTGTTCATAGACGGCCGCGTAGGGACCGCTGGCTCCGTAGCTTTCCATCCCCACGAACTTGCCATCCAATCCGATCCATCGATCCCAGCTCATGCGAATCCCGGCTTCCACGGCAACGCGGTTGGTGACAGCGGGCGGCAACACTTCGTCGATGTAACTTTGGTCCTGATCCTGGAACAAATCCATACAAGGCATGCTGACGACGCGAACCTTCTTGCCTTGTTCGGTCAGGGTCTTGGCGGCCTCCACGCACAAGTTCAATTCGCTGCCGCTGCCCATCAAGATCACGTCGGGTGTGCCGTCGCAATCCGACAGAACGTAGCCGCCCTTGGCACACCCACTGACGTCGGCGTAAACGTCACGATCCAACGTCGGCATGTTTTGACGCGACAGCACGAATGCGGACGGGTGATCATCGATCGACAATGCTGTGCGATAACACTCTGCAACTTCGTTGGAATCGCCGGGACGGAAAACCAACAGTCCGGGAATCGCACGGCAAGCCGAAAGGTGTTCGACCGGTTGGTGGGTCGGACCGTCTTCCCCGACGCCGATGGAATCATGCGTCAGGATATAGATCACCGGTTGATGCATGATGGACGACAAACGCATGCCGCCACGCATGTAATCCGAAAAGACAAAGAACGTGGCGGCGTAAGAACGCAAACCTGACAGCGACAAGCCGTTGGTGATGCCGGCCATCGCATGCTCGCGGATGCCGAAATGCAGGTTGCGTCCACCGTAGCTGCCGGATTGGAAATTCCCGGCACCGTCGAACTTCAGATCCGACTTGTTGCTGGGCGCCAGGTCGGCGGATCCGCCGATCATGAACGGGATGTTTGCGGCAACGGCGTTAAGAACCTTTCCGCTGCTGTTCCGCGTCGCATCGCCTTTTTCATCGGCGGGGAATACGGGGATGTCTTTGTCCCAGCCCTCGGGCAACTTGCCGGCGAACATGGCGGTCAACTCAGCCGCCTTTTCCGGATGGTCTTTTTGGTACTTGGCCCAGGTTTCGTTCCACGCATCGAAAGCCTTCTTCCCACGTTCACCGACACCTTCGGCAAAGTGTTGCTGGACGCCGTCGGGAATGTAGAACTTTTCCTCCGGCGGGAACCCATAGCTTTGCTTCGCCAGTGCGACCTCGTCCCAACCCAACGGGGCGCCGTGGGCACCGTGCGTGTTTTGCTTGTTGGGTGCACCGTAGCCGATGATGCTTTTGACGATGATGATCGTCGGCTTGTCGTTACAGGCCTTGAAGTTATCGATCGCCTTGCCCAGTGCGGCCAAGTCGTTGGCATCATCGACGTGGACGACGTTCCATCCCAAGCCTTCGAAACGTTGACCGACGTTTTCGCTGAATGCCAGATCGGTTTCACCTTCGATGGTGATGCCGTTGTCATCGTAGATCCAGCACAGGTTGTCCAGCTTCAGGTGGCCGGCCACCGATGCGGCTTCGCACGCGACACCTTCCATCAAGTCCCCGTCGCTGCACAGGGCGTAGGTGTTGTAGTCAAACAGCGTGGCCGAATCGGTGTTGTAGGTCGCCCCCAACCACTTGGCGGCCATCGCCATGCCGACGCTGTTGCTGACGCCCGCGCCCAGCGGTCCGGTGGTGGTTTCGATTCCAGCAGCTTCGCCAAATTCGGGGTGACCGGCGCAGACGCTGCCGATCTGACGAAACGACTTGATGTCGTCCAGGGTGACAGCCAGGCGGTCGGTGGGCTGGCCGTTGTCGTCCAAGGCTTTGACGCCGATCAAATGCAACGAGCTGTAAAGCAGCATCGAAGCGTGGCCACAGGACAGCACGAAACGATCGCGGTTGGGCCAAGTCGGCTGGGCCGGGTCGTAGTCCATCGCGTGCTGGTACAGCTGATAGGCGATCGGGGCGAGCGCCATCGGCGTTCCCGGGTGCCCGCTGTTGGCGGTTTGGACGGCGTCCATGCTGAGCGTTCGAATCGTGTCGACGGCCAGCGTTTGAATGTCAGTCGAAGCGACGCTCATCGGTCGTTTCCCCGGGGATCTTTCGGCGGAATAATCAGTCAGAAACAGTGAGAAAAAGCGTATCTCGCACGTCGCCGCCGGAAAAGGGGCGGGGGAATCAGCCCTTCAGATTCCAATCCCTCATCGGATCCAACATTTCGGATCGGGTCAGGTCAAAATGCAGCGGCGTCAGCGTGACATTGCCATCACGCAACTGGCTGACGTCGGTCATTTCCGGCGGCTGGCTTTCCGATTCTGACCACAGAGCCCAGTAGTATCCGCGTCCGCCGGGATCCGTCCGCTTTTCGTAGGTGCGGCCGTATTGTTCCAAGCCCATCGGAACAATCTTCACTTCCCGTGGTGTTTCGGTCGCCGCGGTCGGGACGTTCAGGTTGAACAGCCCGCCTTGGGAACGCGGCTGCTTGACGATGCCGCCAATGACGTTCCTTGCGATGACCGCGGCGCTTTGAAAATCTGCGTCGTCGTCGTGCTCCAGCGAAACCGCGACGCTGGTGATGCCAAAGAACGCTCCTTCGATCGCCGCCGCCACGGTGCCGCTGTACAGAACGTTGATGCCCGCGTTCAGGCCGCTGTTGATCCCGCTGACGACCAGATCGACCGGGTTGTCCTTCAGCAACTCGGCAACCGCCAGCTTGACGCAATCCGCCGGTGAACCGTCCACCGCCCAAGCCCAATGTCGGCCTTCGCGATGAATTGCTTTGCACACCAAAGGCGTCAGGTAGGTGATCGAATGGCCGACCCCACTTTGTTCCGTTGCGGGGGCCACAATCACGACTTCGCCCAAATGCCGAAGCTGCTGTTCCAACGCCGCCAGCCCCGGCGCAAAAACGCCATCATCGTTGGTCAATAAGATTCTCAAGCCGCGTCCTTCGCACTTTTGGGGCATGATCGGCAACCAATCGGTTGCCGTCGAATCGGTCAATCCCGATCCGACGCCCACCTATCGTGCTGGGCGACTTCCGAAGCGGTCAAGCCGTCATGGACGGATCCGCCGGCGAAGCAGCAAAGACGACAATCGCGAATCGGATCAGAATCCGATGCGGACGCTGGTCCCACGCGGGCGGTGATGATGGTACGGCCGCGGCGAATAATAGTGCGGACCGTAGTAGCGCCGAACCGGGTATGCCGGCAAGACGTGCGTTTCATGAATCACCGTCGGCTGCTGGACCACGACCGGCGCCGGATCGGGCTGCACGACGGCGGGGCTGCCGACAGTGGCTTGTTGCATCGCGGAGATCACGCTTTCGCGAACACCTTGCTGGTGCATCGCGATGATGTCGGACACTTGGATCTGATGTTGAACGCCGCGACTGTGGATTTGGTTGATGATGACTGAATCACTCAGGCCGCTGCGGGTCATGTTGATGACGTCGGTGATCGATACCGCGCCGACCGTCCGTGCAACCTGCTGTTGCTGTTGTTGATACAGGTATTGTTGCTGGCGTGCCGCTTGTTCTTTGTCGGCCGCATCGCCCAAGATTCCACCCGCGACCGCTCCCACGACGCCACCAATCGCCGCACCGGCACCGGCTTCGTCGTTGTGGTCGCCGATGATTCCGCCGGCAATCGCACCGGCCAATCCGCCAAAGGTTGCCCCACGCTGTTTACCCGTTTGCGCTTGGGCAAAATTGGCCGGAATCATCACGGTCAAAGACACCAGCAACAACGTTGGAATCAGAAAACGTGTCCGTACCATTGCGGATTGCCATTGATTGGGGGGGAAGAAAGAACGCGCGGCCCAAGGACAGGCGTGTCGCGGTCGGCCAACGACACCGGTCAAGAAACCGACACCGGCGCCTGAACGGTCCACACAACCCTAGGTCACCGATCGTCGCCGAACGACAACACGCCATCAAAACGTTTGCCTTAGCCGTCGATCCGAAGTTCGGGATCGATACTTAGTCCTTCTTCGGCCGAAAGGACAAGCTCAATCCGGTCTTCCCACGCCCTGGCCGATGACCTCAGAAATGGCCTGCAGAAAATCGTCAGCATCGTCAAATTCGCGATACACGCTGGCAAAACGGATGAACGCGACCGGATCCAGATCGGCCAGGTGCGCCAAAACGATGTCGCCGATTTTTTCAGCCGGGATCTCCGAATCGAACGACGCATAGATGTCCGCTTCGATGCCTTGAACGCATTTTTCGATTCGCGAACTGGTGATCGGTCGTTTCGAACAAGCCCGCTCGATACCGCGGCGGATTTTTTCTCGATCGAAGGGTTCGCGGGTCTGTTCGCGTTTAACCACGCGGACCCCCAACTGCTGCATCGTTTCCAGCGTGACGAATCGCCGGTGACAGTTGCTGCACACTCGCTTTCGCCGCACCTGGTATCCGTCATCCACCGAACGCGTGTCCACCACGCGATCGTTGTCCACGTGACAAAACGGGCAACGCATGGGCAATCCGTTGGCAGAAGTTTGAACGTCGATCTTGACCCACAACGTCGGGCTTCGTCGTGCGTCCCAGTTCGTTAGATTATCGGCTTCGCCCCAAGGTTGCGAGCAGCCGGGCGAATGGAATCGGGCCCCCCGCGGCAATCCGGGCCCGCCAAAATTCGCATCGATAGTCACCGACCGCGTCATCCCCAGAGCCAACGATCGCATGTCTGACGAAAACCGCCCCGACGAATCCCCGTCCCCGACAGCCCCCGAGCAAGCATCATCGGCCGAAAACGCCCCTCCGGCCGATCCCGCTCCGGCCGCGGCGGCATCCGAACCGGCGCGTCATGAATCGCCGGCCGACAAGTTCCGCAGGGAAGTGGAATCGAAACAGGGATCCCTGGACGATTTCGAAAACGAGGAAGAACTGTGGGCCGGCGGCTATAGTGCCAAAGCCATGATCGGCTCGTGGTTTCTGTTGGTCGTCGTGACCGTCGCCCTGACCATCGCCGCGATCATGATGCCCCAACTGACGTTCCCCATTGCACTGGGCATCATCGCGGTGCTGTGGGTGATCGTCGGACTGTGGTACGCCAGCCGCCGCTTGGGCTTTCATTACCAGCTGACCACCCAGCGATTCATCCACCAGATCGGAATCCTGACCCGACGTACCGACCGAATCGAAGTCATCGACATTGACGACGTCAGCTACAGCCAAGGTCCGGTCGAACGCGCTCTGGGCGTGGGCACCATCGTGATCACCAGCAGCGATCGGACTCACCCAGAACTAAAAATGATCGGCATCGAAAAGGTCCAAGAAGTCGCCGGCCTGATCGATGACGTCCGCCGCAAGGAACGTCGCAAACGCAGCCTGCATATCGAAGCGATCTAGCGACACCGACGACCGCAACGCGGCGTCCCATCATCACAATCAAACGCAAACAAGGCATCGCGGGTGAACCCCACGATGCCTTGTTTGTTGATCGGATTCACCATCCGCCGGGCGATCGATTCGGCCGACACGCCCGTTCGATCAAACCTAAGGATCAATATTTCACTTCGGCTGACAAAGTCAGACCGACGGTGACCACATCGTCGTTGATCCGGACCGTGCGACCGTCGTTGGGACGGACCACCTGGTTAAACTGCTCGGTGGCGGTTGCGATCCCGGTCAGGTACCACAATTCCGATCCGGCACGCAGCGACAACATTTCGCCCAGATTGAATCGGATGCCCGAACCCAGTTCGAACACACCGGCGATGTCTTCGTCATCGTCGCCGTTGAACAAGACCGTGGCTCCGGCGTTCTGCAGACGATAATCCAAGTCAACGAAGTTGGCGTACACACCGGCACGTCCGCGGAAGTCGGCGACCACGTGGTTGCAAACCGGATAGAACATGTCCAGTCCGACTTGGCCACCGATCAACTTGTTCTCGGTGTTGCTTTGGAACACGCCGACGTCGCCCGCACCGTTTTGCGAAATGAAACGGTATCCGTCTTGGAAATCGATGTAACGAATCCCGTACAATATTTTGGCAACTTGCCAGCCCATGATCGTGCGACTGGCTTCGAACGACCAGTACTCCGATGCTTGGTCTTGTTGCTGATAGACGGCGTTGTCGTTGAAGGCACTCAACTGGGTCGACGCGATTGGCAACCCGGCAATGAACAGTGACGAAAGTCCGGTTCCGGTGATTCCAGCCGAACGATCCCATTCCAGTGGACCGGTGAAGCTGCCTTCCCAGCCGTGCACGCAATCGGGCACCGCACCGAAAGTGATCCGCGGAGCCAGTTCCCAATCGAATTCACCGACGAAGTAGTTTTGGCTAAGCGTGTATCGCTTGTCATCGAAACGCTTCATGTACAGCAAGTCGACAAAGCCGTACCGATACGGTTCGCAAGTCGGACAGGCGGTGCTGAATCCCGATGCGACGCCCGGCACATAGTTGCCACCGCCTTGATAGACGCCGCCGGTTTGGCAGCTTTGGCAGTTGCTGACTTGGGCGATTCGCTGGTCGACCAACGAATCGACGGAGTCACCGCCGGCATTGCGGACCTGTGAATTCAACAGTCCCAATTGTGACGGGTCGACGACCTGAAACGCTTGGCCGCCGTTGATCAGCTGGCCGTTATGAAACGTGATGCCCCCGGTCAAATCGCCGGCGTTGGACGCCGTCGTCGTTCCGGTTTGACCAGCATCACTGGCCGGCTGTTGCGCTTCGGCTGAAACGCCCAGCATTAAAATGCTGCTAAGGGCTGCCAGCTGGCGAAGCCTGCGGCCGATGCCCTGGCGGATCGCTTGGATCTTCATGATCAAACCTCGTAGACTCTGATCGCGGCTACTGCGCTGACCGCGTGGCTGGAAAGACTAAGGATGGTGAAAGGAAACTCGTTGTGCGGTTCGACGCGTCGAACCACACCAATCAACGGACGACCAATTCATCCCTGACGGGAATCAAACAAGTCTTCCGAACCAGACGAATGATTTTCTTGGCCGCTTCTTCGCTCGGGCAATGTCCGCTGACGATCAATTCATCCGCCAACAGTTGCACGGTCACGTCCGCCGTCGGAAAAGCGTGCCGAATCGCTTGGCTTAGCACCGACATTTTCTCACTTGCCGGGTCGTGCGAAGCTTCAACGGGTGCGGTCACGTGAACTTCGAATTCACGCGAGACCACCGAATCGCTGCCAACTGGCGATGCCCACACGGTCATGTGGGTGACACCGTTGCTGGCACCGATCAACTTGATTTGGCTGGGCCCTGCCGCGACGGCTTGGCATACGCCTTTGTCGTTGACACTGACCTTGTGCAGCTGGCCGCGGATGGTCAGCGAACGAACCTGGGCACGTGTCATGTACAGCGGCGTTGCCGATGTGGCCCGCAGTTGCTGGGCCGCTTCGGCGGCATCGGTCGTCCCGGTCCCCGGGGTCAACCGAGCCGAAACGTTTTGGACGGGTGTTTTCCAATGAAGCGTCTGGGGTCCGCGGGGTAGCGGAGGCAATGCGGGCGTTTGGGCCGGCATTGCTTCGGGCATTGGTGTCGGAATGTCGGCCGCGATGCTTTCGGATAGGTCCGGCGTGTCGTCTTGCTCTGCGGTTTCGACCGACTGCGGATCCACCCGGATCGGGTCAGGTGCCGTGCGAACGATGCTGGCGCCAGTTTCGGAAGCCGGCCGGAACGATGCCGGTGCCGCTGCAACGGCAACCGGCGGACGCCATTTGACGGCAGGATCCAGATTCGTCGGAGCCGTGGGTACTTCCGACGCGACAACCGGTTCGGCTTCCATCGGATCGGCCAAGGGCGCAGCCATTTCTGGTTCGACCACGGGCGATTCGATCGGCTGTGGCGAGGGCAGTTGGCGTTGCCCCGCGGCCAAGTTTTCTGTGTCGACCGACGTTTGAGTCTCATCCACCTCGGGATCATCTGAAACGTCGATGTCGGCACGTTGCTGCGAGTCCGCGATGTTGCCAGCGGCGTCGGGCGTGGGGCTGACCGATCCCGGGCCGGGAATCTGGTCTTGGGACGCGACGGACGTTTCGGTCTGTTCAGCAACCACCGCCGGTGCGTCTGCTTGTTCGGGCTCGCTATCCAAAGTCATCGGCGGGACTTCGGCCAAGTCGATTCTTGGTGCTGCTGCCAATCCGGCCTTGCTCAGTGCGGGCCGTGCCTGCTTGGTCGACGACTTTTGAATCGCTTGGTCCGTCGATCGCTTGGCGGGCTGGACGGTCGGTTCGTCCGACGAATCCGACAGTGAAAACTCGATCGCTTCACCGATGCGGTCGGCATCATCGCCATCGGCCACGGTGGCTGGATTGGATGCATCGCTTTTCACCGCGGGTGCGGCCTGCGGTTCGGGGACGTCCGCTAGCGAGAACGAATACGGTTGTGCCGAACCGACCACCGTGTCAGCGGCGGTCTGTTGGATGCGATCGGCAGTGGGCGCGACAGACTCCGGTGCAACCACCTGACCTGCGGTGACGTGTCCGGCGAAAGTTGGTGGTTGGTTGAAGTAGGCTCGGCTGTCGGCGTCGACCTTCGTCGCGTCACCTGCGGTGACCTCGTGTAGTTGACGGGCACCCAGGTTGGTCGATCGCAGCAGCGGGTTGGTTCGGATGGGCGACGGTTGCGGGGCCCGGACTGACATCTGCGACGATGCGGCTTGATGCTTCGCCCCCGCATCGATCGGTCGCAAACCGACGACGGAACCCATCGGCTTCAGCAACACGGCGGATTCGGATTGGCCGGACGTTTGATGGACGGCCGCTTGTTGGATCGGCTGTGTCTGCACAAACGGATTCGTGCGGATCGGTGCGGCCGACGACTGCTGTGCGACGGCCGCCGGCATCCAGGCAGTTGCAGAAACCCCGGCAGTCATCAACAACGCGAACAGACGCCGGCGTCGCCGGAATCGTTGCACGTTTTCGGGATTCTTTCGTTGGCCGCTTTGGAGTCGACGGTCACCCACCTGCGCATCCTTGCATTGAAGCGTCTTGGCCTCTGCACCCCCCCGGCGCAAAAAACCTTGAACCCGATCGATCGCGAACTCAGCAGGCCACAGGCCATGCGTCGGCGCGGCGACGGACTCGGATGCTTGTGTTATCGGAACCACCCGACCGCGACATTAACGATTCTGTCGATGCGATGTTTGGTGCTGATTGCCACAGCGAATTTGGTCATTCGGATTGACGCCGTCGTGCGGCTTCAAATGCGATCACAGCCGCTGAAATCGACAAATTCAGACTGTCAGCACTCCCAGACATGGGGATCCGAATCCCGCGCACCGGATGCCCGCCGCATGACCGCCAGTGGTTCCCCAGGCCCTTCGCCTCGCTGCCCAAAACGACCGCGACGGGCCCCGTCAGGTCGCATTCCCACAGCAATTCGGCGGCTTCGACCCGGGCCGCGTAAGCGAGGATGTTCCGCGAATTTAAAAATTCCGCGACTTGGTCACGGTCGGCCACCGCGGCCGGCACGGTGAACAGCGTCCCCAAGCTGGACCGGATCGCGTTGGCGTTGAAGGGATCGACGGATTCGCCGGTGATCAGGATCGCATCGACGCCGGCCGCGTCGGCGGATCGAAAAACGGCCCCCAGGTTCCCCGGCTTTTCGATCGAATCCAGCACCAACAACAACGGGCTGGCCGGCAGATCCAGACGCGACAGTGACCAATCCGGTTGCAGAAACTCGGCGACCGCCCCACGAGCATTCTGCCCATAACTGATCCGGCTCATGACCGCCGGACTGACCGGCTGGATGATCGGCGTGGCCTTCAAGACCGTTCGAGCGTCCAGGTCAAATTCATCGCCGGGCAGCCAATCGGACCATGCCGCTTCGCCCGTCGCGGAGACCATATCCGAGGCGGCGGCATCCGCCTGTTTTCCCGAATCCGATCCAGGATTCGCCGAAACATAGACCGCTTCGGGGCACAGTCCAGACTGCACCGCGGCCGCCGTTTCACGCCAACCGTCGATCAAAAATCGTCCGAATTGGCGGCGACGGCGGTTGTCACGAAGCCGCACCAAACGCCGAATGGTGGGATTGGCGGGGCTGCGCAGGATTGGTCGCGTCGATGAAGTCACCGCTGAAACGTCCGGGGGTGGGTCTGTTATGTTTTGGCCGAAAGTTTAGACCAATCCGATGCCGGGCCAACCGTCACCATGCCACCGCGCGGCGTTTCCCGCCATGATTTCGCCCACGTATCGCATTCGCATCCACGTCGACCGAATCTATCCATGACCCAACCGATCCGCTGCGACGCTGTCACATCCCGCCGTGACCGAAAAGAGTTTTTGGCACTGGAAAAGCGGCTGTACCAAAACGACCCGAACTGGGTTCCGCCGCTGTGGTCGGTGCGAAAAGAACTGGTGAACTTCAAGCCGCACCCGTTCTATCTGGACGCCGATTCCCAAGCGTTCCTGGCCCGCCGCGGTGATCGCGTGGTCGGACGTGTGGTCGCCATCGCCAACCATGCCCACAACCGCTACCACGACGACAAACTGGGATTTTTCGGTTTCTATGAATGCGAAAACGATCAAGAAGCCAGCGACGCGTTGTTGGCCGCGGCCTGCCAATGGTTGAAAGAAAAAGGATTGACCGACATCCGCGGCCCGGTGCACCCGAGCCTGAATTATGAATGCGGTCTGCTGGTCGACGGATTCGATACGCCGCCGACATTCTTGATCCCCTACAACCAGACGTTCTATAGCGATTTGATCGAAGCGTTCGGCTTCGTCAAATGCCAAGACATGTTCTGTTACGACGCCCACATGGATGAATTGAATGACTTGGACCCCAAGTTGGCGTTCGTCATTCAAGAAGCCACCAATCGATTCGACGTGGCCTGTCGTCCCCTGGATCGGAAACGTTTCGCCAAAGACGTCCGATCCTTTTTGGAAATCTATAATCTGTCGCTGCAGCGGACCTGGGGCTACGTGCCGATGAGCGAAGCGGAGATCAATCACCAGGCCGCCGGCTTGAAACACCTGATCGTGCCCGAATTGACCAGCATCGCGGAAATCGATGGGGAACCCGTCGGTGCCGGCTTCGGCCTACTGGACTACAACCCGATCATCCGGCGGATCGGCGGCAAGCTGTTCCCGCTGGGCTGGCTCAGCCTGCTGACCCAGCGAAAAAATATCAAACGATTGCGGGTGATCAGCACGAACGTCCTGCCGACCTATCAAAAATGGGGCCTGGGCCTGGTGACGCTGGCCCGAATTTTGCCGGACGCACTGGAATACGGCATCGAGATTGGTGAATTCAGTTGGGTGCTGGAATCCAATTCGCTGTCGCGAAACACGATCGAACGGGGTGGAGCCCGTCGCCGCAAAACCCTGCGTCTGTACGACCGCAGTGTCGATGTTTAAACGGCGGCTTGCCTAGGCATCGGCCCCATCTGCAACCATAATCGGGCTCAACGGCTGGTCTTTCGCATCCGCGCCGTTGCCCGCCGGTGCCGTCGCCGGAACCCTTGCTCGTCGCCCGTCCGCCGCAAACACGCCGCCGTCCGATTTCGTTTATGCCACAGTCTGACGTATTCATTACCGGCATCGGAATCATTTCGCCGGTCGGACTGGGACGGTCGGACTATTGGACCGGATTGACCACCGGACGTTCCGGAATCCGGTCTCTGATCGAACGCGAAGATGACGGTGCCAAGCCCACACCCGACCAGGCCCAACAACCGTTCTGGATCGGAGCCCCGGTGACCGGCTTTGACGCCAAACAATACGTGCGTCCGCGAAAAGCTTTGAAGGTCATGTGCCGCGAAATCCAAACGGCTTTCGCGGCATCCCAACTGGCGATGGATGATTCAGGTTGGTCCGATCGGTTGCCCGCCGACGATGACGGTGACGTCGCGTCGGACCGTGTGGCGACCGTGTTCGGCAGCGAAATGCTGTACGGTTCGCCCAACGAAATGATCAAGGCCGTCGAAGACTGCCGCGACGAAGACGGTCAGATCCGCGAAGCCGATTTCGGCCGCTCGGCAATGAAAGGGATCATGCCGCTGTGGATGCTGAAGTACCTGCCGAACATGCCGGCATGCCAAATCGGAATCGCGATCAACGCCCAAGGCCCCAACAATACCTTGGTCTTGGGCGATGTCTCGGGACCGGCGGCGGTGATCGAATCGATGTCCTGTTTGAATCGTGGCATCGCGGATTTGGTCATCTGTGGCGCTGCCGGGACGCGAATCAATTCCACACGTTTGCTGTACCGTCACGATCTGCCCGCCTTTGCACCCGAATCCGCGGTGACGTTTCCTTGTGACCCGCTGCAGTGCAATGCCGGGGTCATCGGCGGCGAAGGCAGTGTCGCCTTCACCCTGGAAACCGCCGACAGCATGGCCAAACGCGACGCCGAACCGATCGTCCGTATTACGGGAATCGCGTCGCGGTTCAGCCCAGCGGATTCAATGAAGCAGCGTGACCGCACCAGCAAGCGTTGCGCATCAGCCGGACGTGGTTCGTCCACGGCGATTCGCAACGCCATCGACGCGGCCCTGTCCCAGGCGGGTCGCACCGAATCGGACATCGGCGGCGTGGTCAGCCATGCGATGGGTGATCCATCGATGGACGCCGCGGAAAACGATGCACTGAAAGGCCACCTGGCGGATTGCCCCAGAATCGAACCAATGCGATTGATCGGACACACCGGCGCGGCCAGTGGATCGTTTGCCATTGCGACAGGTGCCTGCTGGTTGGCCGATGCGGGCCGCGGCGATGGCTTTCCCGGTTCACCTGATGGCGACGTATTGTGTTTGGCCCACACGTCGGAAGGTTCCGCGGTCGCCAGCATCCTCAGTCGTCCCTGACTCCTGGGATCTCGCCGCCCCCAGATCTTGCGCACCCGGGATCGAATCTCCTTGCTGCCGATTTCTTAGCGGCTTCGATTATTGCCAGCGGGTCGTCCAGTCGGTGCGGCTGAGCCTCCTTTCGCGATTGTTAAAGTCGACGCGACCAATACCGTTTTCGTGGCCAATGCACGTGGCGCTCAATTCGTCTGCCCAGAACGGAGGGTGCGGAATTTTTTGTCGCTGTGGTCAGCGTGATGCCGATGGCGAACTTACCTCCCGTCGTATCCGTTGTCTGTCCATGGAGAACCCAGGGCCGTGAAACTGAAAACATTCAAACTGTTGGCCGGCTTGGCGATCGCGATCGCCTGCTGTAGCGCCGACGTACGCCAAGCCGCCGCCGTCGATGGCAGCGAAATCAGTGGCTCCGTCGGCAGCTGGGCCCCCTTCCTACCGACCTATGAAGTCGGCGCGGCCAGTGATGACCAAGACGACTACGGGTTCTTGGCACGCCTGCGTGGTCATCACCGCTTCGACGGCTATCGCACCAGCATCGAAGGTTCGATCTTCTATGGCGATGCGGGCGACACCAGCCTGTTCGGCTACGAAGGTTTACTGCGTGACACCTGGGAATTCAGCTTTGCCGACCTGTCGGCCGGCGGTGGATTCAGCCAAATGACCTTCGACCAAGACTTCGCCGGCACCAACCTGGAAAACGATTACACCGGCGGTAAAGTCGTCGCGGGATTCGAATCCATGTTCGGACATCGCCCGTTTTGGATCGACTTTGGGCTGGGGCTGTATGACCTGAACGGCACCTTCACTCCCGCAGCCGGGCCGGTCGAAACGATCGATGAATTCACGACCACCTATTCGGTCGCCCTGCGTACCGAAGCTTGCTTCTTCGGCGTTGCAGCACGCCCGATGATGAAGTTTGAATTCCTGTCGGACATGGCCAGCTATCAAAACGGCCAACTGGGCACCGACGACGGATTCATCCTGTCGTCGGCGATCGAATTCCGCTTGGTCGGTCGCTAGTCAAAGGGGATGCGAAACCAATCGATGCGTCACACCGATGCATCGATTGGAACGATTCGCGAACCATCACCCACGCTTGGGCCGCGGCACCTTTGTCCGGCCCGATCCCTGGCGTTGACCTTTGCGACGTTTCCGCTGACGTCCGACATTGCCCGAACCGGACGAATCCTGTTCGATCTCCGACAGCGGTTTTCCGATGTTGTCTTTCAGCTGCATCACCCGATCCCTCAGCGCCGCAGCACGCTCGAATTCCAAATCCTCCGCTGCCGCCAACATCTCTTGCTCCAGCGCGTCGACATACTCGATCGTGATGTAAACGGCTTCTTCTTCCTCTTTGGCCGCCGCCGTGGTTCTGCGATGCTTGGCCGCTTCGGATTCGATTCCCGGCCGGATCGTTTTCAAAACGGTCTTGGGGACAATCCCATGCTCGCGGTTGTATTCGATCTGTAACTTGCGGCGTCGTTCCGTTTCGTCGATTGCAAGCTGCATGGCTTCGGTGACCTTGTCGGCATACAGAAGGACTTTTGAATTGGCATTCCGAGCGGCACGACCGATCGTTTGAACCAGCGACGTCTCGCTGCGCAGGAACCCCTCTTTATCGGCATCCAAAATCGCGACCAAGGAAACCTCGGGCAAATCCAGGCCTTCTCGCAATAAGTTCACGCCGACCAGACAATCGAACACGCCGCTGCGAAGCTCCTGCAACAGGTCCACGCGTTCGAACGCATTCAATTCACTGTGCAGCCATCGACACCGCACGTTCTGTTCTTGCAAGAACGTTGAAAGGTCTTCGGCCAAGCGTTTGGTCAACGCCGTCACCAACACACGTTCGTTCTTGGCCGCTCGGTCGCGAATTTCTTCCAACAGGTGAGCGACCTGGCCGCGAGCGGATACCACTTCGACCACCGGATCCAAAAGCCCGGTCGGCCGAATGATCTGCTCCACCACCTCGCCGCGTGTTCGCCCCAGTTCATATTCGGCCGGCGTCGCGCTGACGAAACAAATCTGGTGATTCCGCTGTTCCCATTCCTCGAACTTCAGCGGCCGGTTGTCCAGCGCACTGGGCAATCGAAACCCATGATCCACCAGCGTCAACTTGCGACTGCGATCGCCCGCGTACATCGCACGAACCTGGGGAACGGTCACGTGCGATTCGTCGATGAAAGTGATGAAGTCCTTGGGAAAAAAATCGTACAACGTATCGGGGGTCGCCCCCGGTGGTTTGCCCGACAACGGTCGGCTGTAGTTTTCGATCCCCGGACAATGCCCGACTTCGGCCAACATTTCCAAATCGAACTTGGTCCGGGCTGACAACCGCTGGGCTTCCAACAGTTTTCCCTGCTTTTGAAACGTCTCCAACTGCTGCGTTAATTCCTCGCGGATCACGCGCAACGCACGTTGAATGCGATCCTCCGGCATCACAAAGTGCTTGGCCGGATAGATGTAAAGCTGATCAACGACCTTGATGACTTCCCCGCTGACCGGCTTGATGATGCTGATCTTTTCGATTTCATCGCCCCACATTTCAATGCGATAGGCGAATTCTTCATAGCTGGGCCACAGCTCGATCGAATCCCCCCGCACTCGAAACTTGCCACGTTCAAAGGCGACGTCGTTGCGGTCGTACTGGATGTCGACCAGCTTCAACAGCAAATGATCGCGTCGCGTGTTTTCACCGACACGCAATCCCACGATCAGTTGTTTGTAATCTTCCGGTGAACCCAGGCCGTAGATGCTGCTGACCGAAGCGACGATGACAACGTCCCGGCGGCTGACCAGCGAACTGGTCGTCGCCAGCCGCAAACGATCGATCTCCTCATTGATCGACGCATCCTTTTCGATGTAGACGTCACGTTGGGGGATGTAGGCTTCGGGTTGGTAGTAATCGTAATAGCTGACAAAGTAGTGGACCGCGTTCTCGGGAAAAAATTCCTTGAACTCGGCATACAACTGGGCCGCCAGCGTTTTGTTGTGACTCAGGACGATCGCGGGCCGGCCGACGTTGGCAATCACGTTGGCCATGGTGTAAGTCTTCCCGGTGCCCGTCGCTCCCAACAGAACCTGCGAGTCTCGACCGCTTTCGAATCCTCGCGTCAGCTTCTCGATCGCTTGCGGTTGATCACCGGCCGGCGGAAAAGGACACGCCAAATGGAAATCGGCGCGCGGCAATTCGGGGGTAGAATCGGTCGTCATCAGACACTTTGGATTGACGGCAATGGATCGAACCAAGTCACGGGGGCCTGGGAGGGGCCAAAAATCGCAAACAAGCGTTTCGGACGCACGCCGACAACTTTCCCCGCGCGATGCCCCAGCGTACCCGCTGGCCCCACGATTGTTCCATCGGCGACGACGATTAAGGATGCGCGGCGACGAAACCGTCTGGCACAGGCGAATCAGACGCCGTCTGGGCGACGGCATAGGGGCGAATCCGCTCGATCGTCTTGGGACCAATCCCGGACACCCGCGACAGGTCGTTCAAATCAGAAAATGGCCCACGAGCCTGACGATCCGACAGAATGCGACCGGCCAGAACGGGGCCGACCCCCGGCAACAAATTCAGCTCTCGCAGCGGCGCCTCGTTCAAATCGATGACCAGCCCCGTTCGCCGGGTATTCTCGTCCGGCCAAGCAGGCGCTGTCGACGCTCGGGACGTGTCACCAACCGGGGCAGGGGACTGCGGTCGGAAGCACCAGGCCGCGGTCAACGTCGCCGCCAGCAAAACCAGCATCACGGTCAATTGGCGGCGGACCGGATCGGTGGCCAGCGGAGGCGTTACCTTCCCATCGATGACGCCTTCATTCGCGGACGGATCTTCCGCCACTTCGCGAACACGGTTCGATTCGTCAAGATGATTCTGCCGCACGACGCCCACTCCGTTGCCAACTGCCGAAGTGCCGTCCGCAAAGCAAGCCCCCTGACGCCACTCGGTCACCGCATTGTATCGCCTGAGCGACGAACTCTCGATTCACCATCCCGCGACACGGCAACAATTTCACGCGAAATTTTTGGGGCATTTGCTAGCTTTCAAACTGCCGACCCCTCCGATCCCCATTCGATCAGGCCAACGTGATGTCCGACGACGCCCCCAGCAATTCAACCGACGCCGATGAAGGCCAAAACCCACCGGTTGCACCGGAGTACGCGGAGGTCGCGGCAGACGAGACGATGGAAAACGCTCTTCGCCAATTGGTCCGACTGGCAATCGCCGAAGATCTGGGCCGATCGGTCGACTGGACCACGGTCTGTCTGATCGGCGAAGAAACTCGCGGCCAATGCTCCATCGTCCCGCGTGCCCCCGGGGTTGCCGCCGGAATGGTGTTGGTCCCCTGGATCTTGGATGAATTTGATGCCGACATTGATCACAAATGTCACATCGAAGACGGACAACCGCTGGTCCCAGGACAAGAGATCGTGACGTTGTCAGGCAACGCACGTGATTTGTTGACCAGCGAACGCGTCGTCCTGAACATCCTGTGCAAGCTGTGCGGGATCGCAACCAAGACCCGCGAATTTGTCCAAGCCATCGAAGGCCACCACGCAAAGGTCTATGACACACGCAAGACCACACCGGGATGGCGTCGCCTGGAAAAGTACGCCGTTCGAATGGGCGGCGGCCAAAACCATCGCACCGGACTGTTCGACGGATTTTTGATCAAAGACAACCACCTTGCTTTGGGTGGCGGTCCGGGTGCGACATTGGATCCCGCTGACGCGGTGCGCAAAGCGCTGCAGTGGCGCTCCGGACGCATCAACCAGTTGCCGGCCCCCGACATCGTCGAAATCGAAGTCGATCGATTGGATCAGTTGCAGTCTGTATTGCCGGCCGGCCCCGATATCGTCCTGGTCGACAACTTCACCCTGGACCAATTGCGTCAGGCCGTCGCGATGCGAGACCAGCTGAATCCGTCCGTTCAGCTGGAAGCATCGGGGAACGTCAGGATCGACACGATCGGCGAAATCGCTGCGACCGGCGTGGACCGAATCAGCAGCGGTGCATTAACCCACCGGGCCATGTGGTTGGACCTGGGATTGGATTGGTTGCCGCCACAGGCAAGCTAGGGTTGCTCGTCGCCGGGGGGGAAACATCTGTTCCGATGCATCTGTTACAGACGCATCCGAATCTCCGGTGCATTGACTCGACCCAAGCCAATATTCTCCGGTTCCATTCGATGAGTTCGATTCGGGCACACCGTCACTGGTGGGATTTTCTACAACCGACTTTCGATGCGATCGCCATCGTTTTGTCTGCCGCACTGGTCAAGTGGGCCGTCAAAGGCGTCATTGATGACAAAGTCGTCATTGCGGGGATGATCGCGACCGTCGTGTTTTTGCTGCTGTCGCAGCTGACGGGGCTGCAGCGCAAGTTCGGATCTGGGTCCGCCGACAACGAAATGTCGGGCTTGGCGGTGACATGGACGCTGACCGTCTTGGTCATGTCGATGATCGCCTTTGCGACACGTTACGGCCAAGAATTCGCTCGCTCGGTGATCCTGGCATGGATCGTCGTCGCGCCGTCAATGATCGGGTTCTTTCGAATGTCGATCCGGTTGGTGCAAAACGCGATGAACCGCCGCGGAATCGGCGTGCGGCGTGTGGCGATTGCCGGCTTCAATCAGTTGGGGCTGCGCACGGCACACAATATTGAACAAGATCCGTCGATCGGTTTTCGCATGGTCGGCTTCTATGACGACCGAAAACAAGTGCGCCCGGACGATTCCGACAAAGACGACATCGAAAAAGACGCCAAGCCGATGGACGCATCTGGTCCCGAATCGGAGCAACCACTGTCGGCCGACCACCCGCTTCACGGCGGCTTGGATGCATTGGTCACCGCAGCGAAGGCCGGCGAAATCGATACCGTCCTGATCACGTTGCCGATGCGGGCCGAAGCCCGAATCCGCGGTCTTCTGGATCAGTTAAGCGATACCACGGCATCGGTCTACATCGTGCCCGATTTCTTTGTGTTTGAACTCTTGCATTCCCGCTGGACCAACATGGGCGGTTTGCCGGCGGTCAGCGTTTTCGAAAACCCGTTGTTCGGTGTCGACGGCATCGCGAAACGACTGTTCGACGTCACCGTCGCCTGTGCCGCGCTGCTATGTGCCGCGGTGCCCATGACGTTGATTGCGATCGCGGTGAAAGTGACATCGCGAGGCCCGGTCTTCTTTCGCCAAAAACGATACGGCTTGGACGGCAAGGAAATCTTGGTCTGGAAATTCCGCAGCATGCGGACCTGCGACAACGGCCCGGTGGTCAAGCAAGCCACCAAAGACGATCCTCGAATCACGCCGCTGGGCGGGATCCTACGGAAAACCAGCCTGGACGAATTGCCGCAGTTGTTCAATGTCATCGACGGCAGCATGTCCCTGGTCGGCCCGCGTCCCCATGCCACGGCACACAACGAACAATACCGCGGCCAAATCCGCGGCTACATGCTGCGGCACAAGATCAAGCCGGGGATCACAGGACTGGCGCAAGTCAACGGATGCCGCGGCGAAACGGAAACCATCGACAAGATGGAAAAACGTGTACACTTTGACCATCAATACATACGGTCCTGGTCGATCTGGCTGGACCTGAAAATCATGTTCAAAACACTGCTGGTGGTTTGGACGCAGCCAGAGGCCCGCTAGATTTGCCTCGCCGGCACTGGACCGGCACAAGCCGATTCGACACAATATCGGCTGACCCGGGGTTGTAGCTCAGCTGGGAGAGCGCTGCGTTCGCAATGCAGAGGTCGGGAGTTCGAATCTCCTCAGCTCCACTTTCCGACAAACGCCGCAAAGCCATGTGCCTTGCGGCGTTTTTTCGTTTCGGCCTACTGAATTCTCGGTGACAAAATTTCGCCAAGGGAACACAGACGCGACTTCACCGTCGAAACGGCACTCAACCTTGCGACCGAGCATTTGCTGTAGCGGCGTCTCAACCTTCAAGCTCCGCTTGATGTTCAATGCTGCAAGCTGATGGTGGTTGGCTTTCCGCCCAATAACTGAGTGGGCGTGATCCCCAAACACTTTGCATCCACCAGGGATCCATTTCGTTTTCGAGCCCCAAATCCGTTGCTCGAATCTGACTCGAAAAGCCTCGCGTGCTGCAAACAAAAAACACAGCAGGCCGTCAACTCGGCTCGGGGCTTGTGTCGACAACGATTCGGACATCACTTTCTTGGCGCAATACCGTCGCTATCAAGGCCAATGATGCTCTTGGCGAGATGTTTGGTACTCCAGTGTGGATGGGACACGACTGGTTAATCGGCCTCCTTGCCAATAATCGTGTCTGTGAAGACGTCGCAGATCTGACTTAGCAAAGCCGCTTTTGAAACACCAATCGGGACAGAATGGCCGAACCCGATCATCGAAGGTCCGCCAGCAAACGGGTCGTCGGTTCTTGGGTGGCCTGTTCTGTTGGATGCTTGCAACTTCTTTCGGGTAAACTGGTACGCCTCGACAACTCACTCTTCTTGCGATCAATCACTCCCATGAAATTGACACCATTGCACATCGCCTTTGCCCTGGTCATGGCGATCCGTTCGATCGGTCCTCACGCCGTATCGGCTGACGATCCGCTTCCGTCCTGGAATGACGCCGACACCAAAACGTCGATCACGAGCTTTGTTCAGCGAGTGACAGATCCCGATAGCACCGATTTCGTCGAACCGGCACTGCGAATCGCCACCTTCGATAACGACGGAACACTGTGGTCGGAAAAGCCGTTTTACTTCCAATTGGCTTTTGCGCTTGATCGTGTCAAAGCCATGGCTCCGATGCATCCCGAATGGAAGCAAACTCAGCCATTCCAAGCGGTCCTCGAAGGTGACATGAAGACCGTCATGGCTGGCGGCAAAGAGTCCCTGCTAAAAATTGTGGCCACCACTCACGCCGGAATGACGGCGGCCGAATTTGAGGCTCTTGCCTACGACTGGATCCAAACGGCCAAGCATCCAAAGACGGGGCGGCTTTACAAAGACATGGTCTATCAACCGATGCTTGAATTACTGACCTACCTGCAGTCCAACGGATTCAAAACCTTCATCGTCTCCGGCGGCGGTATTGATTTCATGCGTCCCTGGACCATGGAAACCTATGGCATCCCGCCGGAACAGGTGGTCGGCAGCAGTATCAAAACCAAGTATGAGCTTCGTGACGGCAAGCCCGTTATCCTGCGCATGCCTGATATCGACTTTATCGATGACAAAGAAGGCAAGCCCATCGGCATTCACTCCCATATCGGACGCCGTCCCATTTTCGCCGCCGGCAACAGCGATGGGGATTGGCAAATGCTGCAGTACGCCACCATGGACCACTCGCCCAGTTTCGGCCTGATCGTGCATCATACGGACGCGGATCGTGAATGGGCCTACGATCGCCAATCCGCGGTCGGCAAATTAGACAAGGTATTGGACGATGCCCCCAAACAAGGTTGGACCGTGGTGGATATGAAGCGAGATTGGAAACAGATTTATCCAAAGTAGTCACCGACAACGTCGACATCTCTCACATCACACGTTTACCGATGTGCCAACACGGCTGGTCAATGTTGCGATGGCGCCGCAAAGATGTTGCAGGACAAGTCTCGAAGACTTCGATCGCTTTGACATCGGATTCGCAGGGAACATCTGATCGGGTGGGCTTTCGCCAGGTTTTCTTTGAAAGCTTCCTTTGGCATTGGCTGGCCGCTCACGCTGTGTTGATAGCGGCTGCGGGAGCGGCTAGCATGAGCCAAACCAAAACCACCCACCAGAACCAGCGTGTCGGCAGGTCGGATCGACGCCGACGCGATGGTTCGATTAGGTACTTCACCCGGATCACCAAGGATATGTCATGCGAAAGTTGACCGTCTGTGGCCTTACAGTTGGCTTTGCATTGTTATTGCTTCCATCTTTCCTTCAGGCAGAAACGGCTTCCAAGGTGGACTTGGCGAAAGCGTTCGCACCGTTCATGGGAACGTGGTCCGGCGACGTCACGCCCAACGGTGGCCCGGCAGGTGAAATGACGGTTGTCGTCGAACAGGGTGGAATGGGATCCTTTGTTTCCATTTCAACACGCTACAAGATCGGCGGTCAGGGAAAGGCAATTTTGCTGACCCATGGGATTGTTCGCATTAAAGAACCGACCAACAGGGTGCACTCATGGTTTCATGGCATCGAAGGTCGCATGGATGGCGATACTGAGATCTCAAACAACACGTGCGAAACGTTGGCCACCGGGATCACCAATCGTGGCCAAGCGATGACGCTTCGTTTGCAGATGAAACTTGATGACGACAAGCTGATTCTGTCACAGTCGGACGGTGTGGCGAATGGTACACCGATTCCGGATGAACGCGTGGTCTTGGATCGCGTGCCGAATGTTGCAGAAGAGTCGGAAGCTGCGAAGTCTGACCCCGAGTTGTTGGCTGAACTTCAAGGCGTCTGGCGTTTGGAACGGGGCAACGGCGGTTGGGTCATCAAGCAGATCGACGGCAACCACGAAACGCTGACACGCTACAACGCCGAGGGCGATGTCGACGAATCACACCAGGCCACGATTTCAGTGCAAAAAGACGGCGACGACAAACGGTTCAGCATCGCCACGATGGAGTTCACCGCTGGACCGCGAAAAGGAATCCAGGTTCCTCAAGGCCTACTTCAAAACCTGGGATACGCTTACAGGGTCGATTCGTCCGCGTTCACCGAAATTCACAACCGTCCCGACGGAACCACGCAAACGCATCGATGGAAGCGTGTCGAAAAATAGCTTTCGGCTCGTCGCAGCGGGGCCGCGCGTGATACCGAACAACAACCCGGCTTAACGAATCGTTTGGCCGGCAAGGTCCAACAGTTGCGAATTGGATACCGCGTTGCCGAAGTCGTCAAAACGGTCCAATGTCCAAACCACTTGTTTGGTTTTGCGGTCGATCTGGACCAACAACGGCTGGCCCGGTCCTGCGTGACAATTGCCAATCACCAAATGCCCACTCGGCAGAACTTCCAACGTCGTGACCCAGGCCAAGCGAATGCCGGGTAAATCGTCCTGGTGCAATTCCCAGACGATTTCCTTGTCAGGCGTGACTTCGATGACGCCGTGTCCGTTTCCGGTTGCGATCAAGGTGTTCCCGTTGGGCAAACGCAGCGCGGCGAACAGCCGGTTGCCGAACGCATCCGGGCCATGCCCCTTGGCCGGCTGTTTGCCGAACAGAGGCACCGAATATTCCCAAACCACTTCACCGGTTTCCCGATCATACTGCCTGACTTTGCCGTCGGCTTCATGAGCGACCAAGTAATCGTCGTCGGGCGTTCGGCGAACCAATCGGGTATCGCTGTGGGCGCTGGGATGATCGACGACCAACGGGATTTCACGTTGGATTTCACCTTCACGATTCATTTCGATGATGCGCGCCGTTCCCGACTCGGCGATCATCGTGTGACCACCGGGCAGCCGCTCAAACGCATGGACTTCCACACGCTTTCCCGCGTTGCCGTTCGCCGTGGCGGAGTCATAGGCCCAGACGACTTCGTGTGAATCGGGATCGATTTCCACAACCTCGGCCTTCCCACGACGGGTCAGTATCCGACCGTTTTCCAATCGATGAATGTCGTGGATCGATCCCCAGGGCATCTGCCAGGAAAGGCTGCCATCGGGCTCGACGACGACCAATCGTCCATCGCCTTGCAACAGAACCCGATGCTCGGCCCACACGATTCCCGTGAACAAGAAACCGCACAGCAGCACGGCGCTGAAGCAGAGCGAAGCCAAATTTCGAATCATGACCAATATCGACAAAACGAAGAAACAAAGCGGAATCAGATGCCATGGAGGCCGACCAGCCTAACCGCTGCATCACCAACCATGGGCACCGAAACACCGTTCGATGCGGCAGGGTGGTGAAATCCAGGGTCGGTCAACTTTTCCTTTTCAGCGTCGGATCTTCCATTGCGGACCGGCTAACTGCAAAGAACCGTCCCCACCGGCGACCGGGCGAGGGCGTTCGGGGGTGGTCCATTTTCGCACACGCGTGAATCACTACAATCGCCGCTTTCTCGATCCCGATTCGCTCGCGAATTCTTGTCGGTGGAGCCCGCATTTTGTCTTCGATCGCTACGGCCATTTTGATTCTGTCGTTCGTCGCGATGATCGGCATTTGCATTGGCGGCATCACGTTTCGCGGGATCGGTATCGGATCGGCCGGCGTGCTGTTTGCCGGGATCGTGGTCGGCCACTTTGGTGGAACCATTGATCACGACATCGCCCACTTCGTCAAAGAATTCGGGCTTGTACTGTTCGTCTTCACGATCGGGTTACAGTTGGGACCGGGGATCATCCAACTGTGGCGTGATCAGGGGCTAATCCTGAACGCGATGGCGTTGTGCATCGTGGTGTTGGGTGCGTCGCTGGTGATCGCGTTTCACTACATGCTGGACCTGATCCCGCTGGCTGCACCGGGTTTGTTCAGCGGTGCGACGACCAATACACCGTCACTGGGTGCCGCACAGGGAGCGGCCAACTCACTGATCGAACAAAATGGCATTGAAGGCGCGGACGTCGGAACGCTGGCATCCGCTTACGCGGTCGCTTATCCCGGCGGCATCGCGGGCATCATCGCCAGCATGCTGATTTTGCGACGAGTGTTTAAAGTCAAGGTGGACGATGAAGTTCAACAAATGGATGCCGAAAACAGTTCCAAGACTCAAGCGATTCACCGTCGCTGTATCGAAGTCGACAATCAGCGTTTGTCTTCGATGCCATTCGGGGAAATCCCCGGAGTGGAAGAAACCGGCGTCCGGATTTCGCGCATCCGTCCGTCCGATCGTGATGAGGTCTTGGTGGCCAACGATGAAACACGTTTGAATCCCGGCGACATCGTTTCGGTCGTGGGGACCGAAAACGACTTGAACCGGTTCGAACCCTTGATCGGACACGCGGTCGATGTCGACCTGACCCAACAAGAAAGCGATGTTCGCTTTCGCAAGGTATTCGTCACCGAACCATCGGTCATCAATCAATCGCTTCGCGACTTGTCACTGGACCATTTGTACGCCGTCTCGGTGACTCGGATTCGCCGAGGCGGGGTGGAAATGACGGCTCGTGGATCGACGCGTTTTCACTATGGCGATATCGCGCACTTGGTTGGTGATGAAGAAGCGGTCGATCGCGTTTCCAAACTGCTCGGCAATTCGGTCAAAGCGATCAACGAAACCCAATTCGCCCCGGTATTTCTGGGGATCGCCGTCGGCGTATTGCTGGGCATGATTCCGATCCAAATTCCTGGGCTGCCGTTTCCAGTGAAGCTGGGCTTGGCGGGCGGACCGCTGATTGCCGCGATCAGTTTCAGCTTGATCGGACGCCTGGGCGGACTGGTGTGGTACATCCCTTATTCGGCCAACCTATCGCTGCGCGAATTGGGCATCATCCTGTTCTTGGCCAGCGCAGGCCTGTCAGCCGGCGAGACTTTCTTTTCGATCGCTTTGACGGCCAGCGGGCTGAAGTGGATGTTGGCGGGAATCTTCGTGACGATGCTGCCGCTTCTTTGTGTTGGTGCATTCGCAAGAAAGCTGCTGAAGATCAATTATCTGACGATTTGCGGCGTCTTCGCGGGAAGCATGACGGACCCGCCAGCGCTGGCATTCGCCAGTTCCCAAGCGGACCATGATGCCTGTGCGACCGCCTATGCCGCGGTGTATCCGCTGACCATGGTGTTACGGATCGTCGCTGCCCAAAGCTTGGTCTATCTGCTGATCTGACGCCCCTAGACGGGAACATCGGATCACGGCGATTCGCACCAGCCATCATTGGGTGGGCGTTTTCGCACACGAGTATGCTGGAAGTGGCCCCGCTGGACGCACCAAGGGCGCGCCGAATGTAACCACCGGTCGACCTGTCTTCAAAATCGAACAACGCGCACGGCACCGATTCGTGCATGTTCGCAAGGCATTGGGAATTTGCCAGCGGCTTGGTGACGCGTCGCGTAAGTGTTCAGCCTAACTGGCACGATGGTCGCACCTGGATGTGTGCAACGTCCATCGGCAACGCCCCAAAATTTTCCAGGAGTGGTCACCATGAACCGTTCCAGCTTCGCGCCCCATGCCAGTGATACCGAACGTGCCGTTCCCGCCAACGCCCCCACAGCGGTCTCGTTGATGATGCCCAACGTCCGTGTCATCCGACCGGACATGGGATTGGATGAAATCACGTCATTCCTTTTGGAACATCGTCAATGCATCGCACCGGTTGTACGAGCCGACGGGAACCGAAAGATCCTGTTGGGTCTGGTGACCGAACAAACCTGTCTGGAATACTTGGTCAACGAAATTTTTTACGGCGATCCATGCCCGCGAACTGAAGCCCAGACGATCATGCAAAAACATCCTATCTGCGTATCGCGTGATGTGGATCTATTCACCTTGGCGTCGATGTTCCTGCATCATCCCTTCCGGCATTTGATCATCGCCGAAGGTGAGGAATTCATCGGCATCGTGAACCGCCACGACGTGATCGCGGCACTGGAACAATATTATCGCCAATGGCTGGGGACACGCGATCGCGACCGATTCCCGGTCAACGTCCACGAGATCATGAATCATCGTTTCCTGGTCACCCGCTGATCAAAACAAGCCTGCCAGCCGGATTCGTTCGACGATGGTCCCCGGCGTTGTGAAGCATTCCACGGCCCTGCGAAGCATCCCACGGCCCTGCGTGGTGCGGTCATCACCAGGGGCATGCACCGCGCAGTGGCCTTCGCTTTTCCGAACGCCTCCGCCATCGCTTGACGACACGGTCGACACCGGTTTGTGCTAGTCTGTTGCCCCGCTTTCGCCCGATTGCGGCCGAACATTCCTTGCACAACATCGGTTTGACTTCATGAAAGTTTCTGTGTTGCGTCGCTGCATCCCCAATGGCCTGTTCTTCGCGGGCCTGCGCGGGTTGGCTGTGCTTCTTCTCTTTGCTTTGACAGCAGATGCCGCAGGTCCGGCGCGGCCCAATATCGTTCTAATCATGGCCGACGACCTGGGCGTGGAGTGTTTGGGATCGTACGGCGGAACCAGTTACACAACGCCCAACCTGGATGAACTGGCCGGTCAAGGCATTCGTTTTTCCAACGCTCATGCCCAGCCACTGTGCACGAACACTCGCGTCCAATTGATGACCGGTTTGTACAACAACCGCAACTGGCAAGCGTTTGGAATTCTGGATCGCAATAGCCAAACGATCGGTCACTACATGAGCGATGCCGGCTATCAAACCTGCATCGCGGGCAAGTGGCAACTGTACAGCTATGATCCGCCGGACTATCCCGGTGCCGCGATGCGACGGGGCACAGGCATGCGAGGCCAAGATGCCGGATTTGACGAGTACAGTCTGTGGCACAACGGCCACACCGAAGACAAGGGTTCACGGTACGCCGATCCGGCGATCGAACAAAACGGTGCGATGCGCACCGACACCGCAGGCCAGTACGGTCCGGACCTTTGGGTCGATTACATCTGTGATTTCATCGATCGCAAGCAATCCGATGACCAACCGTTCTTTGTCTACTATCCGATGGCATTGCCGCATGGCCCGATGACGCCGACGCCGATCAGCAAAGACTGGCAAGACCCATCGAAACGTCATGATGACAGCACCGACTATTTCGCCGACATGGTGCAATACACCGACCGATGCGTCGGTCGCGTGGTCGACAAGATCGACCAACTCGGCTTGGCCGAGCAGACATTGATCATTTTTTATAGCGACAACGGGACACACCAAAGCATCACGTCGAACACGGACAACGGACCGATCCGTGGCGGCAAGGGGCTGACCACCGACGCGGGAACTCATGTTCCGTTGATCGTACGCTGGTCCGGTGTGATCCAACCGGGCGAAAAGCCTCACCTCGTGGACTCAACGGATTTCTTACCAACGGTCTTGGATGCTGCCGGCAAATCGGAATCGCTGAAACGGACCGACGGCGTCAGTTTTCTGCCGGTCTTGATGGGCGACGATACCGCTCGGCGCGACTGGATCTTTTGCCATTACGACCCGCGACCGGGTTGGGACAAGGACCAGTTTTCTCATTCTCGTTTTGCCCGGGACCATCGGTACAAGCTGTACGGTGACGGTCAATTTTTTGACGTCCAACAGGATCCCTTGGAACAGTCACCGATCCACCTGGGGACGGAAGATGACGAACGAGTCGCCACGCGACTTCGTTTGCAATCGGTCTTGGACCAGATGCCCAATCCCGAACCGATGCCGCGAGACCCGTTGGCATTTTCGGCAAGTCATCAAGAAGCGTTTTTTGGTGAATCACCATCGATGGAATTGCTTTGGGGCGAAGGCAAGTTCACCGAAGGCCCGACGGTCACCCCCGACGGCGATATCCTGTTTTCCGATGTCCGTGCCGGACGCGTCATGCATTGGAATCATCAAACGGGCCAAACATCCATCTTGATCGATGACTTGCCGGGGGTTAACGGCTTAGCGTCAATCGATTCGTCGCACTTCTATGCCTGCCAGGGCAGCGGTCGCCGAGCTCTGCTGAAGGTCAGCTTTGACGGCAAAGTCGATGTCATCGCTGATCGCTTCGAAGGCAAACGTTTCAATAGCCCCAACGACGTCGTCATCGCCTCCGATGGTGCGCTGTATTTCACCGACCCACGGTATGGTGACCAAAGCGATCGCGAACTGGACCACGAAGGTGTTTATCGCATCGAAGACGGCAAGGTGACTCTTGCGACGGATCACGTCCAACGTCCCAACGGCTTGGCGTTCAGCAATGACGAAAACCGCTTGTTTGTCGCTGACAACAATAATGATTACGGGGGAGCCCGAACCTTGTTGTCGTTTGATCTGCAAAGCGACGGATCGCTGGCGAATCGAAAGGTCGTTTATGATTTCGGAATGGGACGCCGTGGCATCGATGGCATGTGTGTCGACCAATTCGACAACGTCTATGCCACGGCCGGCAAAGGCGACGATGCGGGGGTGTATGTGTTCGGCCCCGATGGCGAACAGTTGGCCGTCTTGCCGGTTCCCGACGTACCGACGAATTGCTGCTTGATGTCGGTCGATGACCAGACGTTCTTGTTGGTCACCTGCCAAACCGCACGGGGAACATGCGGGCTATTCCGGGCCGCCGTCACGCCCGTCGACGTCCAGGCGGATTCGAACTAGCGAAACATCAGATCCCCTTCCAAGGGAGCTTGCTGACCAACGTCACCCGCCGATCGAATACATCGGCCGGGACGGTCGCACAAAGACAAGATCGTCGCTGCCGTGGCCCCGTTTTTTTGCCGCTACGGCGGACTTCAATAAATCTGCGATCGCTTGATCATTGGCTCCCGAACGCAACAGCGATCGCACGTCGCCACTATCATCCCCGAACAGGCAATTGCGAATTTTGCCGTCGGCGGTCAAGCGAATACGATTGCAAGCTTGGCAAAATGGCTCGGTCACCGACGCAACGATTCCGATCGTTCCGCCACCCGATTCGATTTTGTAATCGACTGCCGGAGCCCCCTCGCGACGGGGCAGGGGACGCAGCGGACCAAAGTGTTCCGACAAGCGACGAAGGATTTCCGACCCGGACAAGACGTTGGCCGGGTCCCAATTTCCATCGGCATCCAAAGGCATGTATTCGATGAACCGGACCGGCAACTTCGTACGGTTGGCAAAGTGCCCAAAAGCGGCCAGTTGCGATTCTGTGAAGTCACGTTTGGCAATCGCGTTGACCTTCACCTTCATTCCGGCATCGACCGCCGCGTGAATGCTGTCCAGCACCATCGAAAGCCCGCGGCGTCGAGTTGAATGCTCGAATGATGACTCGTCCAAAGCGTCCAAGCTGACGTTGACACTACGCAGTCCCGCCTCGGTCAAGCGTGGCAACTGTTGCAGCAGCAACACGCCGTTGGTCGTCAACGAAATGCGCGACGGATCCAAAACCTGAGCCAACATTGCAATCAGGTGATCCAAGTCGGCTCGTACCAACGGTTCGCCACCAGTCACCCGAACATCGTCGACACCGAGATCAACCGCAACACGAGTGAAGCGAATGATTTCTTCATAGGTCAACAACAGGGATTTGGCTTGATACTTCGGCGTCACCGCCGGCATGCAATAGGTGCAACGCAGATTACACCGATCGGTGACGCTGATGCGCAACGATGTGTGTCGGCGTCCAAATCCATCAACCAGCATCAACGCGACCAGACGGGGCAAAAAGAAAAGCAAAAACTTACACAGGAAACGACCGACAAAACGTCAGACGCGTCCGTCACATTACCCCGCGACACAAACTGGAGCGACGAAGGCTATTCGGAAAGCCAATTCCAGGCCGATTCCATTTCCGATTGGTCAAAATACTTGATCTTTGCCATGGTGAACGGTTTGCACACCGTTGCCATGTACTTTTCCCACTGCTTTTCACCGACCAAGGCGATCTTTTCGATCGACGTGCAATGGGTCGTGGCAAAACGGATGTCATCCCATAGTGCGTGCGCATCCCAGCCACTGAAATCATGAAACTGCGCCAGGATTCGCGTCGTTTCGTTTTTCGCGATGTGTTCGTCCACCAGCGGCACGAAGGTCTTGTAGTCCTCGTCGTGTAGTTTGCCTGACAGCTGAAATCCGACCACGTCGGGCGAAGGCGATTCCAAGGGGGTAATCATTGCATCTTCACTTTCTTGGTTGGTGGGAAATTTCGTGGTTCGTAGGCGACGCGGTAACAACACGACGCCAATCTTCAATGTCGAAAAAATCTATCCAGTACGCCGAAGTCTCGAGTTGTCAATCGACGGGCCTCGGCACCACGGACAGTCTAAAACAAGGCGTTCAGCCAGGCGCTCGCCCGAATCAAAGTCATGTCCAGAATGCCGGCAATTTGTACCTCGTCGGCGTAAACCACCGCCTGTCCTTTCGCAATGTTTGGGATTTGCGACCGTTGATCAAAAACCGATTCTCACGCCAAACTACTTTAACGGGCCTTCGGAATAATGGGTACAAGCGATTCGTCACGCCGGCATGATTGCCCGATTCGGCCCGCAACACGGGCGGAAACTGGATCATTGTGGTTGCCACTGTCGATGATTTCTGTGGTGTGCCGCGATGGTCAACGGTCCGATGGCGGTATCCGCCGACGTGACACTTCTGGATCACTGTCGCCTGCAGTCGTTGCGATTGTCACAGCTGATGCACTACAGACACCGACAAGCGATCACCGGTGTAAATGGCGGGTTAAAATGGTGATATCCCGTGTGTTTTCGATGAAGTGGTTTTAAGTTCACCCTAGATTTACCGAGCAGGACATGAAGGCTGCACAACGCATGACCGAACGGCCTTCGCTTGCGATCGGAATGACCAGCTTGGTGATTTCACTGGGCTTGATATCGGTCTGCGATGCCCAGATTTTCAGTCGGCCCCGTGAACTCGGGCAACCACTGACACGCCAAGCTTCGCCGGTCGCGATGGAAGAGGTGGGTCAGATCACCGGTGCCGAACGTTTTTTGCGCGACAACCGCGATCGTGCCAGCTTTGTCGGGGCCGATCGCACCGAAGGCGGCAGTTTTGTAGGCAGCACGCAAGGCCGGACATCGGGCCGAATTCTCTCATCAACCGCGGGAATTCAACCGCCGCCTGATCGATCGGCACGTATCAATCGCCCCTTGACCGCACCACGGCGCGGACAAATGTACTTGCCAAAGCTGAATGTCGTCTTAGAACCGGTGGCTTCGGTCAGCGACCAGCGACTGGCACCGCTTCGGCCCCTTGAGACTCGGCTTCAACAGACCGTGCGCCTAGCTTCGTCATCACCGATCGAGGTGTCGGTTCAAGGCCGGACTGCCACGTTGCGCGGATTGGTTGCTTCCGAATCTGAAAAGTCGATGGCGGAAACACTGGTGCTTTTCGAGCCGGGTATTTCGACGGTGACGAATCAATTGCGGGTGACGGCGACGTCGTCAGGGATTCCCATTGATCCGTCGCGTTGACTGATTCGGCAGTCGTGTTTTCCACGGGCGTCGCCATGGGAATTGCCGAACGAGAACCGGCCGGCGGCAATCGCTGTAACCCGTCAGTCGTGGCTGGACCTTCGTCCGATTGGAGCGCATCCCCGCTGCGCAAATGTCGTTGAAAATGGCTGGGCAAGGCAAGCGAATACGTTTTCATCTTGGCTTCGCGATCCCCCGTCGACGCGGTTGCATTTCCGTTTGCCGAGACATCAGTTCCCTGAAGAGTTTCGGTTTCGAATGAAACCTGTCGCACCGGCGATGGGGCTTGGGCGTTTTCTGGTGGCTCAGACGACTTGTTCGCCAAAGCCGGGGAGATTCCGGGCAACAACTTGTTCGACGCGTCGGAAATCGCGGTCCCGCCGTTGCGACCATCGAAACGCGTGATCAAGGACAATGCCTTGCTGGGGCCACCGACCTTTTCCCAAGGAATCCAGACGCTGTAGGAATCGCCAAGGTCCGACTTGCTGTGGTGTTTGGCCAGTTGTTCAGGCGTAAAGACAAACTTGCGCAGTGGTTTGGCTTGCTGGACATCCAACTGTTCGCCATCAAAAACGTACACGGTTAGCGATCCATCGACCTTGATCGGTTCGCCGCCTTCCTGTTCATAAAAGAACACTCGTCCACCGAATCCTCGAACGCCCGGCTTGCCGGGCTGATGCAACACCGTATCGGTCCAGATCGGCATCACGACTTCGGGAGTCACGGGCTTGTCTTTGCCCGGCCATTTCCAGTCAGGTTGAATCGTTGTGCAGCCGCCGACCGTCCATAGGATGATCGCCGCAAAGGTTTGAACCGACAGTCTGATTGGCTGGTTCATGGCAGCACCTCGTAATTCGGCTCGGGCAACTCGCCAGCATCGGCCGGGTCCAATCGAAAGGTATCCGGGTCCATCGGCGCGACGTTGACCGGCTGAAGGTCGGGCGTTTGTAAGACGGCATCCTGAAATTGGCTGCCGGATTCAGGAATAGCTGTTCCGGAGATTGCGGAATCAGAAATCACGGATTCCGAAATGATCGCATCCTCCAGTGATCCGGACGGATTCAGGTCGGGATACACCGTCGGCGGCTGTGCGGAATCCAACACATCGCTGTATTGCAATCCCGACATGTGGATGTCCCCATGCACACGGTACACGTCACATTCGCACCAGCTCATTCGTGCGAATTCCGCTTGCTTCAGACGTTCGTTGTCGTCGGAGGAACGAATCACATGGGGTGTCAAGATCACCAACAATTCCGAGCGAAACCAGCGATCCGAATCAAACTTGAACAGATGCTTCAAAACAGGGATGTCGCTCAGGTAGGGCACTCGGCGGCGAATCGATTGTTTGTCCTCGGATATCAGCCCGCCCAGGATGATCGTTTCGCCATTGGCCGCACTGACGGTTGCTTGCGCCGTGATGGTGTCGATCGGTGGCGAACGAATCACCGTGCCTTCGGCACCAACGGCCACAGGGACACCATCGGCTTCTTCGCCCAACTTGGACCGTTCGGCGTCAATTTCCATGACGACCATGTCGTCAGGACTGACCCGAGGTGTCACCCCCAGAATCAAACCAACGTTTTCCAAAGTGATCGAATTGGATTGCCCGTTTTGGTTCACCGTCGATCCGATGATCCGCGGAACGCGTTGGCCGACTTGGATGAACGCGGGTTGATTGTCCAACGTTCGGATTTGCGGACGACTGAGCACGCGAACTTGTCGTGTTTCCGCCAACGCCCGCAGCAACACGCTGACGTTGCTGCTGCTGGCCGATAAAACCAGCCCGCCAAAACCGGCTTCGGAGCTTTCACGCCCGACCGCAAAGTTGGAGATCCCTTGTCCGCCGACCACACCGGACGATTGCAGCGACTTGGCACTGCCGCTGTTGCCAAGCGGGCTGGTGTCATTGAACAGAAAACCAGGCACGTTGGTCGCCGCCTGGATAATTTCCTCGGTCACGGTGGTCACACCACCGGGGGTCGAAAACTGGTTCGAATTGGTCGTCGTCAGCAGATCACCCAACAGGCTGCGGTCAAACAAGACGTCACTTTGCACGCCTAGTTCGACGCCAAATTCATTGATATTGTTCAAGGCGACTTCGGCGATCAAAACTTGAATCAACACTTGTGGCGGCTGTTCATCCAGCTTGTCAATCAACGCTTTGATTTCGTCGTAATAGCGTGGTGTCGCTGCCAGAATCAATTTGTTGGCGATCGGCTCGGGGACAACGATCACTTCGTGTTCAATCTCTTGAAAGGGATTGCGTTCGCCCGGAACCGCATTTTCGATTTGGCGTTGCTCCATCAAGTATTGATTGATCGATGCGGCCACATCGACGGCCGGTGCATTCTTTAATTGAATCACCGTGCTTTTGCGTTGCTGCGTGGTGGCTTGATCCAGCCGCAACAGCAAAGCTTCGACGATTCGCAGGTCGCCTTCGCTGCCCGTGGCAATGATGCTGTTGCTGCGCAAATCCACCGAAAACCGCAGCGGTGCCAATGATGATTCACCTTCGGCACTGGACAACTGGGGCACCGAATTCGTGCCGACTTGCGACGGCAACAACGACCGCAATGTTTGAATCATGCTGGCCGCATCGCCATTGACGATTTGAAAAATCTTCAGTTGCACTTCACTCGATGGCATGTCCAGTTGGCGAATGAGGGCTTCCAACAGCGGAAAGTTCTCGATCGGGGACGCTATGATCAGCGTGTTGTTTCGAACGTTCGGTGTGATGCTGACCTGTTCCAATGATCCCGATTGGATCAACCGCTTGCCACCATCGTCCTGAACCTCCAATGCCAGGTTGCTGGATTGTTCGTTGATTGCTTCTTGCAATAACGTCGCGATGTCGGCAGCCAACGCATTGGTGATTGGAAACACGCGTGTGTGCAGCACGCTGTCACCGCCAGGTTGATCCAAATCTTTGACCAACTTGGCAACCTCCTGCAGATCACGTGGCGACGCGTACACGATCAGCGAATTGGTCCGTTGGTCGACGGCGATGTTGACGTCCGGTCCCATCGTGCCGCGTCCGGACAAGAACGTTTCGATCGTCGATCCGACGGTTTGCGCCGTAGCGTGCTGGATACGAAAAACTGCCGACTGCGAATCGGCCGAAACGGGCGTGTCTAACTGACGCGTCAACTCCATGATTGCATTGACCGCGTCGCCCCAACCGATCAACAGCAACGCGTTGGGCTTCACCAACGGCGTGACCGATACACGGCCTTGCCGACCGCTGGTCAAGTCTTGGCTTGTCTGCAAAATCACCGATGCCACTGACTCGCTGGACGCATGTGTCAGCGGGATGATCTTGATTTCCGGCTGCGTTTCTTGGCTGATCCTTTCCAGCTGTGAAATGACTTCCGCCAATTGCTGTAGGTCGGGATCGCGGCCTCGCAAGATAATCACGTCCAAGTCGGGCAATGATTCGATTTCGACACCCTCGAATTGACGCAACACATCATCGGCTTCGTCGGTGTTTGACTGCCCCGACGCTTGCGGGTCGTTGCCTTGAGGTGTCGATTGTGCATTCTGGAATGCGACTTGGCGAATCGTTCCCCACACGCCCGCCGGCATCATCCACCGACTCTGATCGCCCGAGGCCGGTGTGACAGGCGATCGATTGACATCGCTCCGAATGGCATCGACCGTTTCACGCAAACTGGAATGGTTTTCACGTCGAATGCGAAAGACCTGAGTTCGACGATCCAGTTCGGGTGATTCCGCAAGCTTTTGAACCAGACGTCCGGCTTGTTGCACCAACCCGGGTGATGACGAAATCTTGACTCCGCTGCGGACCAAGTCGAACTGCAGCGTGATCGATCGTTGGGGGTTGCGAGTTTGCAGCAGCCAAGACACGCCATCGTCGACTTGTGACGGACGCATCTGCGATCCAAAGATCTGCATCAATCCCTGTTGTACCGACTCCAAGCGGCCCCTTTCGATCGCAACGAACACGCTTTGCGACGCTTCCTGCGGCGAACGATTCTTTGCGATCGGTTGGATCTGAGCCGTAGATTTTGGGGACATGGTCATCGTCGAATTCACCGTCATTTGCGACGACGGCAAATCCGCGCGGCGCATGAATTCCTGGACGATTCGCTGGACATCCTCCGATCCACTGATCAGCAACCGGTTGGATTCCGAATCCACAACCACTTGTGCATCCGACTGGGGCGGCAGCAAGGGGCGCAATACTTCCGCCAGTTTCTGCGCCGGTTGATGGCGGCAGGGATGAGCGACGAATGATGATTGGGCGAAGGCAGAACTGACCATCAAGATCAGCAGTGCCGACGCAAATGTTCCACGGAGCATCCTGTCTCCCTTCGAGTGCGATCGGTTCACCGCATCGATGTTGATTTCTTGTCCGTCGTAACCGACGGAACACAAGATTGTGGCGTAAGAAATCCGCCCGCTTGATGTCAAGTTGACTGAGCGGACCAGTCCATTTTTCCCCTAATTTTGCTGGTTTTTCCCAGCCGAACGACGTTCAGACGCCGGAAATTTCCCCACGTGCCGGCGGGTAATCTGGTTCACTCTGGGTCAACCGCCTGCCCCGGCCGACGGACATCACCCTGAACCTGTCGCTTCGGCAAGAGTTTCACCGGCGCGAACCGTGATGACCTGCCCATCAACGTCCAGCAAAACCTGGCGATCCAACACGTCGACGACTTCGATGACGTGGGCTTCGGTTTCAACGGATTGCCCACGGCGCAGTACGCTGGTTTCGTTATCGGGCAACGAAATCCAAGCCTCTGCAACGCCATCCGATGACACGGTCACCGCAGTCACGGTGGTTTTGGCAAGAACCGAGTCGCCGCCTCGCGAGAAAAGATTACGCCGGGCAATCGTCAAATAGTCTTGGAACGGATCATGAGACAGACGAGTGGCCGCGTAGGGCGACAATTCCCCCTTGCGTTCGCAACGACTTAAACCAATGGCTTCGACAGCCAGCGACATGTCGACCGATCGTCCCCCACCGACCGGATTCAAACTGATTGATGAAATTTTGTGCAAATGACCGCTGCGATAAAACAGGTAAAGAAACTTGGTGACTTGTTGCAAGTTGCCACGCGCTCGAAGCGAATAGTTGTAACGAACGTAGATTTCTTTCTGCCGTTTCGAATCGCGGTCCTTGATCTTCACCGGTGCCGGTTGCGATGCATCGACACTAGCCCCGGTCATTTCGGCCTGTTGCACCAACCCCAGCAACCAGTCTTGATAAGCCGCCCGTGCCAACTCGGGATCATAGGGAAGCGAAAACTGCTCCAACACGGCCAAGACATCCGCGGCTTTGGATGTCTTGATGATGCTGTCTTGCGTTTCGGCGACTTGCCGAGTCAAACGATCCAGTTCGCGCTCGCGATCCGCCGCTGGGCCTTCGATCAGATTTCGATATCCTGCGTCGGCCATCCAAACCAGGCCGACAACCGACATCAGGATCAGCAACAATCGGGTTCGGGCATTCATCGTTGTGCTCCCCCGTTTCCAGCGGATGCTGAATCGATCACCTGAGTTTCGGACGTCGTCGCTTCGTCTTCCCCACCGGTTGATTCATCGGACTTTGCTTCTGCCGCACCGTCATCGGATTCCGTTGGCATTTTGGTATCACTGGGGGACCTTGGTATCTGCGATTCGTCATTTGCGTCGGATCCATGTTGTGACTCCGATGATTGCGGATCGACACTTGGCGGACGCTCTGGATTCTCGACCGGCCGCAGCGGACGTCGCTGCGGCTGAAACGTCACTCGAGTCTCGAAAGCCCAATCCAATTCTTTAGAATCACCAACCTCACTGACACGCTTACTGCTAACGCTGTGACGATCGTCCCGAATCGCGGCTTCCAGTTCCGTCACAATTTCGGGCGACCTGACTTGCAGACTCAAGTCAAACACGCCCGTTCCATCGGAGGCGGACTGGGCCGAAAACCGTCGCACCAAGGCCAAATCCTTGGCCGGAAGTCGATCGGAAAGGTCTTTGATTTCGTCCAGCCAGATCACTTCACCCGAACGCCAGGATGCCACGGCGTTGACGATGTCCTGAAGTTCCATCGCTTTGTTGGCACGGCCGCCCAATTTTTTCAGCGTCTCGCGTTTCGTTTCGATCTGATCCAATTGCTCGCTTCGGTCTTGCCAGGCAAAGTAGCCCAGCATCAACAGAAGAGAAGCGGCGACACCGCCCCATATCGCGTAGCGACGATAGGGACTCGGTTGACGTGGCGGACGTTTGGGCGAAACCAAGTTCACGGCCGGCGATTCAAAATCAGCACCAAGAAGATGGCCAATCGCATTGACATTCTCCGTCCATCGCCCCTGGGCATCATCGGGGCAAGCGAGCATTCGATCGGGTTCCAACACCGAAACATCACAATCCAGTGCACCGGAGATATCCTTGGCAGCGTCGCCAAAGATCTCCTGGTCGCCCAGCAGCCAGACCGCCATCGCCGGGTCGTCTTCGTCGCTTAAATAGGCCGCCGTGCGTTGCAGTTCCGACGCAAGGACCGGCGCCAGTCGTTCCCGGAGATCCGTGCCCCGCTGGATGGTTCGCATCAATACCGGACGGTGATTTTTGACGACCACCAGTTCGGTCTTCGAATGTGTGCAACTGACACCGATCGACAAACCCGATGTCGCCGATTGCTGGTCCAGGATGTTTGTGATCCCCAAACCAGCGTACGTCGCCGACTCCAGACGCAAACCGGCTTGTTTGTACTCATCCCGCCAGGCTTGCAGTTGGCTCGTCGTGCAAGTTACCGCATGGACCAATTCGCCGTCGGCCTGGGAATCGGATGCTCCCATCAGAAAATCGACTTCGCGCGGGGTCCCGTCATCGGTTTCCTGCATCACCATGGCGGCAACCATCTCTGGCAACTCATGGTCGTCGGCCGACGGTAAGTTCCCCGTGATGATTTCGACGTCCGGTCGTGTCAACAACAGGGTGACCGACGAAGCTCGCAACTTGTGCTGGTCCAAAAACTGTCGCACCAACTTTGCATCCGAAACGTTGCTGGTGTCCGGCGTTTCCGTATCGGCAACGGGCGCGTCGGCGGATGAATCGGAGTCGTCGTCCGTCGGATTGTCCGGTGGGTCCAGCCGACATCGCTGCAAAATTTTCGGCGGATGCTGACTGCGGTCGATCACCAAAACGTTTGCGACTTCATCACTGGCATCCACGACCACCGAAAGCGTGGAACGTCGTGGTCGTTGCTTTTGAAACAGGTTCACGGCACGTGACTCTTTCTGATGTTGCTGATTCATGCTGTCTACATCTGCGACCTTGTCACCGAACCGACAAGACGCTCCAACGCGTTTTTCCCCACGATGCGTCCACCAGGACACGACACCGATACGTTGGACCGTGCTGTCCCAATCGTCCGACCACGGTCACTTTCACGACGTCGCCGCCCACCGTCAGATAGGGCAATGCCGTGTCGACAACCGTCGCGGACAGACCACTTGACGCCAGCGCGGCGATCGGATGCACCCAGCCATTGGAATCGGACGACCGAGCGTTGACGATTGCGCCGGCCGATGTCGTATCCAACCCAGGCACCACGGCAAGCACCTCCACTGGTGCCGTGGCGACATCGACACGACCGACCAAGCGACGTGCGGATGTCAGCGTCAATTGATCCAGCAACCGCGCCACATCCAACCCTGCTGCACCGTTGACGCGATCGATCGGACTCGCCACGGTTTGCCGCTTCCGATTCGACTCCGAAACGGACACCGAGCTATCAAAGAGTTCGGTCAGACTTTCAAATCGATAGATCGAGCGGCGGTTCAGATCCACGTTGACCGAATCAAGTGGTGTATTGGCGGACGATGTTTTATTGATGCCATGTTGTCGCGCCAGCACAATAAAGTTTGCCACCGGCAAAGGCACCCGCTTGCTAAGTTGTTGATGCAACTGTGTCAGCGAGTCCGCATTGATGTTGATGCGTGGCAATCCTTCAAAAGTCTCGTTTCTTTCGGCGCTGCACATCGTCACCCAGGTTCGCCAAGCATCGCTCGGGTTATCGGAATCGGATGACAAATCGGACGTATGCTGCGGCAGCAATTCAACGATCGCGGGTCCATCGTCCACGGGCTTGCCAGAATTCCGGGTCGGTCGTCCAAGACTTTGCAGAATGTCCGCCGCCGTTTCCGCCGTCATCCCAGGAAGTCGAAGCAGACTTTGCTGTAAAGAATCTGGGCTTGGTGATCCACCTGGTCCTGAAGATCGCAAGTTCAACTTGGCCGATTCGGTCAACAACCGTTGTGAAGGTTCGGATCCGCTGGCGTTTGGTCCCTGATACACCACAGCCTGAAGCTTCCAATCCGATTTGTCGGCGGCATCGGTATCGTCGGGCCAAAGATCAATTGGTTGGTTGATCGGTAAGGTGTCAGCCAGTCTTTGGCTACGTGGGCGTTCCATGATGGACGCCAAGACTTCGACGACGGAAAACGCGGCTTGGCGACAAGCCAAACGGTCACCACCGTTTCGAGTCGCCAGATGCTCGGACTCCATCGACAAGGTGAAGTTGTAAGCCGCCAAGCTGATCAAAATTACAATCACCAACACAACGATGATGACCGTCCCTTGCCTTGATGGAGGTCCCAAAACCTTTGCCGAACGCGTGGAAAGTGAAGCCAAGCTCTTCACGGCAGGTCCCCCCATTCGTTCGCATCGGGATGCACTGACTGCTGAGAATCGTCGACGGTTTTCGTTGCCGCTTGGCTGAGAGCAATGACCCAGCGAACGGGCTGATCTCCCAAAGCCGCGACGATGCCCTCTTCGGCTTCGGTCTCGACAGAAACGTCCTGCGACGCAACCAAAGGATCCGCCGAATCCGATGCAAAGACGTCTTGGTCATTGGACCATTCGTCATCGGGTCCGATCACGACTTCATCCGATGCGACATCTCCATCGTCCGGCGTTTCCGGATCCTGCGATTCAATCACATCGACGGTCACCGCCAACGCACGTGGATATCCATTGCGAACGGACGATTCCCACCGACTTCGCCAGACCTGCCCGTCAAAAAACTGGAACTGACAATCAGCGATCTCAGGGACCATATCCAGCTGTCGATCACGTTCGGCTTCTTGTTCAACCGAATCGTCCGTCAAGTCGGCCGGGCCGATGGTCATAAAATCGTCTGCGTCCAAAGCCAATTGCCGGCGGCCGGAATCCACGCCTTCGATTGCTTCGAACAATTCCGCCGAATCAAGAAAGCTGTCCCAAGATTCGACAACACGCACGATCCCCAGTCGTTGGATTCGACCCGACGATGCTTCCAACAGTCCTGTATCGGCCTCCATGGCGTCGATTTCCATCGCTTCGTCCCCACGGACATCGCCACCGTCGTCTGACACTAGCAATTCGTCATGGCCGGGCAAATCGGCAGCCGTTGCGGGGCGATACGTTACCAAGCGAACGACATGACCCGCAGCATCGGAACGTCGCTGAACAATTGCAAAGCAAATCCGTTGTCGGTCCCCCGAAAAATATCCGTTGTGAATGCCGTCATCTGCAAAGCCACCGTCTTGAAGATTTGCCGTGGGCAAGGAACGGTCGACGTCACACGGCAGCAACCGGACCAGGTCATCACGCATCTGGCGATGAAAAGATCGGATCAAAGACACTCGGTTCGCAGCATTAACACCTTTGTTTTCCAGCTTGGTATAGATTCCAAAAATCGACCACACCAACAGCATCAGAACTGAAACCAGGGTCATGGCGATTACGGTTTCCAACAACGTAAACCCACACTTCGCCGCGACAATGCCCCCAGGCTTCAATGGATGACGATCCGGTGCGATGGACGGTTTCATCCGCTTGCCCCCGGGTGATCACCGGCGCGCATCCATCGCACCAGTTCAAAGGTGGGGCGTGCATCCAACTCGGACTCGGTCAACTGCGACGCGGCGGCCATCGCATTATCCTGAACGGACACATTTGCGAAGACTCGGATTCGAACACGACGCACGCCGGGATAATCGGTCTCCGCCACCTCCGCTTCATAGTCCCAGCCCGGGTGGCCGGGGACCGGTGATCGTTCAACGCTATCAACCGATACGGGGTCAATTACCCATTGGTCGACCAAATCGTGGCAAACGATTTGGCCCCAAGCCCGTCGCTCGCTGCGATCCTGGTGCTTCGATCCCACCGCGATCAGTCGCAGCAGGATCATCGAACTGGTGACCAAGATCACGGTGGAAACAATCACTTCCAACAACGAAAACGCATCGGTTGTCGAACGCCGAATCACGTCGAAAAATCCCAGCCTGTGGTGGGAATCAAATCATCAGCCGAATCAATCACTGCGGATTCGGGAAGCGTGGATTGGAACTCGGTCTCCACCGACGGGTCGACTGACAGATCGTCTTGTTCCAGCACCATCGCCGAATCTCGTTCGATGTCGCCAATGGTGACGTCACCGGTCAGTGCGCGGACGGTCAACACGACCATCTCTTGGGTGTCCGCACTGCCCAAGCGAATCTGTGCTGCGGACCCTCGACCGTCGGGGAAAAACGCGATGGTTTGTGATGAATCCGCTTCGACATCCGAAACATCGTCGGTCACAGCGGACACATCCAAGATTGATTCCTCGATGTCGTCCGATTCAACCGACGCAATCGTCACAGGTTCAGGTAACGAGTGCTTCACGCACTGCCCGCCGTTCAAACTGTATTCGGTATCCGCCGATTCGGCGATCGATTCGTTCGCGACCGATTCAAAACCGTTTGATTCACCCGACACCACCGAAATCATCAAACTTTCGTCCGCTGAATCGGCCGAACGAAGATCCGTGGTTGCGATGACAAACTCGGTGCCGTTCTGTTGGAACGAAAAGCTGGAACGTTGGCCGGTACGCACCGCTCGGTCGCGTGCCTCGGCTAAACCGGCTTTCACCTGCAGCGCCGCTTCACGCAGCACCGCACGATTGGCAGCCCGCCGCATCCGAGGCCAAGACATTCCCATCACCGCCACCATGATCGACAGAACGATGATCAACTCCAGCAAGGTGAAAGCGCGATGGTTCATAAGGCGTCCCCTGTGTCGAAGGACATATCGGTGGACATTGAATCGCCGGAGTCAAAACTGTCGCCCGAATCCATCGTTCCCATTTCACCGTCTTCGCCATCTTCGGTGGCACGCCAGTTGACGATGTCATCTTCGGTGTCGGGTTCACCGTCCAAACCGGGTGAAGAAATATTGGGGAAGTCACGACCACCTTGTGTCGGCGGATACTCATAAACAAATGCATTTCCCCAAGCGTCCGCCGGAATGACTTCATCATCCAAGTACGGACCATCCCACTTGCGTGCCTTTGCTTCGTCGGCAGGTGGTTTGATCAGGGCCGCCAAACCGTCCTCGGTGCTGGGGAAGGTCCGCATGTCCACTGCATAAAGTTTTAAAGATGCTTCCAGGTTCCCCAGTTGCGCCTTGGTGCTCTTGATATCCGCTTTCTTCTGAGTCCCCAGCAATCGCGGTCCCGCGATTGCGAACAACATCACCAAAATCACCAAGACGATCATCAGCTCAATCAGCGTGAAACCGACGCGAATACGTTGATGACGTTTCATTGCATTCATCCTTCGAACAGAGAAATTGATTGTGGGCATGTTTCTTAATCCAACGCCGTGTTCATATCGAAAACGGGCAACAACACCGCGACGATGATGAACATCACCATCGCCCCGATGATCAATAACATCAGTGGCTCAATCAGACGCACCATTGCATCCAATTTGCGTTCGGTTTTCTCATCCATCCGATCCGCGATTTTGACCAGCACGGAATCCAAAGAATTGGATTCTTCCGCCACTCGCATCATCGCCATCACCTGGGGCGGAATCAGACCGCTGGCGGCCAGCGGCGCCGCAAGCGAATTTCCGGATGAAATGTTTTCGGACGCTTTCTGAATCGTTTCCGCCAACAAGACGTTGCCCGTCGATGTGCTGCTGATGTCCAGCGATTTCAGCAGCGGGACGCCGTTGCGTAGCAGTGTCCCCAAAACGCGGCAGAACCGAGAAACTGCCATGGAATGAAAGATCGATCCGGCGATCGGAATCTTTAGCTTTAGCCGATCCAGAACACGTCGGCCTTTGGGGGTCCCCACCGCTCGTCGCAACATCACGACCACGCCCGCAGCGGCGATTAAGACCAACACGCCGAAGCGTACCAGCGAATGACTGAGAGCCAAAAGCACGACGGTCGCCAGTGGTAAACCGGCACCACTGCGTTGAAGTCGTTCAAAGAACGGTTCGAACATCGGTACGACGTACATCACCAGCACCACGGTGACGATGCCACCGACCACCATCAAAACGATGGGGTAGGTCATGGCACCGGAAACCTTGCCGCGAATCGCATCCTGCTTTTGTAGGAAGCCGGCGACGTGTTGCAACGATTCCTCAAGGAACGCACCTTCCAACCCCGCGCGGACCATGCTGACTACCAATTCGGAAAACACCTTGGGGTGTGCCGCAAGTGCCTCATCCAAGTTCTCTCCATCAGCAACGCGATCACGAACGTCGGCCAAAACATCCGCCATCGTTTCGTCGGCACTCTGTTCGGCCAGAATCGTCAGCGATTCCAACAGCGTGACGCCGCCGTTCAACAAATCGCTTAACTGTGTCAGCGTGTCGGCGATCGTTTCCGCTTTGACCCGCTTGGGCAAATCCAACTTCCATTCGAAGGCCCCGGTTCGGGCGGACCGGTCGATCACTTCGATGGGAAACAAAGCCTGGCGACGTAACAACGCCATCGCTTCGCGGGCGTCACCCGCGATGATCGTTCCGTCGGCGTTGTCACCGCCGGCGGTTTTTGCACGATAAGCGAAATTAGGCATCGTTGATGTGGAATCAGTTTTGGTCAGGATTCAGTTTTGTGATCGGGCCGAACGCCCTGATCAGGCGTCGGCTTTGGTGACACGCAAGACTTCATCAATCGATGTGACACCTTGCATGACTTTGTTCCACCCGTCGTGGCGGAGCGTCTTCATGCCGCCGCGAACGGCGGCTTTCTTGATTTCATTGCTGGCCGCTTGGTTGGTTGCCAAGTCACGGATTTCGTCATTGGCGACCAGCAATTCGTACAGGCCCATCCGGCCGCGATATCCGCTGCCGCGACAGGCCGAACATCCAACGGGACGGTAGACCACCGTGCCGTTTTCCTTGGCCTGCTCATAAGGAAAATCGTCGGGCAAATCCGCTTGGCGACACAGATCGGGTTCGCGACAATCCGGACACAGTTTGCGTACCAACCGCTGCGCCATCACGCCTTCGACGGTGCTGCTGACCAGAAACGGTTCGACGCCCATGTCACACAATCGCATGAACGCGCCGGCGGAATCGTTGGTGTGCAGGGTACTGAAAACCAAGTGACCCGTTAGCGAAGCCTGTGTGGCGTTTTCGGCGGTTTCCAAGTCGCGAATTTCGCCAACCAGAACGACATCGGGATCGTGCCGCAGGATGCTCCGCAGGCTGGCCGCAAACGTCAGCCCGACCTTCTTGTGCACTTGGATCTGGTTGATCCCTTCCAGCTGATACTCGATCGGATCTTCGGTGGTGATGATCTTGGTTTCTTCGTCCTGGATCTCACTGAGCGCGCTGTAAAGCGTCGTTGTTTTTCCCGACCCCGTCGGCCCCGTCACCAAGATGATCCCGTGTGGCAATCGGATCAATTTTTGAAAGCGTTGATAGACGTCATCGGGCATCCCGATGTCGGCGAGTGAAAACCGCAAATTTTCCTTGTCCAAGACCCGCATGACGATTCCTTCGCCGTGCAGCATCGGGATGATTGAAACGCGAATGTCGACTTCGCGTCCTTTGACGCGGATCTTGATTCGACCGTCTTGGGGGACACGCTTTTCCGCAATGTTCAATCGCGCCATGATTTTCAGCCGGCTGACAATCGCCGACCGAAATTGATTCATCTCCGGCGGTGCCGGTTGACGCTGCAGAACACCATCAATCCGATAGCGGATTTTGATGCCTTTTTCTTGAGCCTCGATGTGAATGTCACTGGCGCGTGCTTCGATGGCTTCGCTGAGAATCTCGTTGACCAATCGCACCACGGAGGCTTGCTGGGCGACTTCCGCATCTTCCAGATCTTGCCCGGTCAACGAATTCAGTTCACCCAAGTCCTCGTCTTTCTGCAGTGCCAGCAAACCGTCGATCGTTTCGGCACCCACGCCCAGAAAACGCTTGATCAAATCGCGGACTTGCTCCGGATCACTAACGACCGGTTGGATGATTTGCCCAGTCGCAGCGCTCAACGCGTCGATCGCTTGAAAATCGAATGGGTTGCTCAGCGCGACCACCAAAGCGTCCGATTTTTTGGCGATCGGGAACACTTCATAGCGGTGGATCAAACGAACGGGAAAGCCTTCGAGTATTTGTTCGTCGATCTCGATGTCGGTCAGGTCCGCCAATTTCAGCCGCATCGAATCGGCGATCGCGCGCAGCAATCCGGATGCGTCTGCGAACCCAAGTTCGGGCGCGAAGTCCTGTATCGGACGCTGCGATCGAATCGCCTCAGCGGCACTGGCCAGCTGATGCTTGTCCAACCGGCCAGCGGTGGAAACGTCTTGAGACATCGTTCGGTGGGGCCGGCAAAACATGTGCGTCCCTGGCACAGTTTCGCTGTGCGTGGGATCACCCGTCGGGCCGGTCGTTGGTGGGGTGGGGCACCGTGAAGGCGGGAAAGTTCGTCAACGACGCAATGTCGTGACGGGCCATCCAGACGGTGTAACCGGACGACCAACTGTCAGTATAAACGGCCGGCGCCGCCCATGGACATTCCGATTCGTCGGTCGATCCCGATTGGCGGCTTTGGCGAACATGGACAAGCAGACGGACCCACCAAGGGAACACACGCATCCACTAAAGACCACCCAAGGCCAAACAAAGCCCCATCGACAGCCAATGACTGCACATGGCCCGTCACCGGGCATGCCGGCTGCGACGCTTTGCCCGATTCAATTGGTGATCAACTGCGAATCACCTGGCGATGAATTCGCGTAATGCCCGTTCGATGCTGTCAGACTTGGAACGTTTCAGGCGAATGATTTTGACGTTTCGGTTGCTTTGGTTCAGCGCCCGCTGATCCATGTCCGTCACGAAGGATCGAATCTCATCGCGAAGTTCCGCCGGCGCGCGGACGATCAGTGCATTGGCCGCCTCGTCCACTTCCAAAGTCAACAATGGCCCCGCCGCAGCGGCGTTCAACTGTTGCAACACCGAAGCCACCGACGCACCGACACCGCGTGGGACCTGCAGCGGTCGACGCCCACCGGCGGTACTCATCTGCGACCGATACACCGTCCGCAGGATTGTCAAAACACGATCGGCTTGCGTGTTCTCCAAGTTGATGATTTCGGGCCGATAGACATTCAAAAAGTCCGGCAGCTCATCCGTGTCCAAGACCTCCAACAAATCACCGACGATCTCTCGAGTCCGAGGGCTTCCGTAAACAATCAATGCGTTCAATCGTTCGTCCGAAACGACTACGGCATCGGTCAGCCCGCCTCGCATGAACGGCATTTCATCGACCAAGCGTTTCAACAGCATTTCCATATCAATAGCGCCAGAGTTCTGGAGCATGAACACTGCAAAGTTGGTATCGGATGCTTCGGTGCGACCCAGTTGGCTGATCCCACGCAACAGGGTTTCCATACGATCCAAAGCATCAGTGTCATCCGAGGAAATCGTGATGCTGTCGGGACCTGGAATGACGACCACATCCGCCAATTCCTCCGGTGCATCCCCCTGTTTCTCAGACGATGTCCCGGCTTGACCTTGATCGCTTCGTGTCTGTGGCGTGGGCGGGGCAGCACGCAGCGTGTCTTGCTGTGCCACCAGCCGAACGCCTGACACCATCCCATCGACGCGTGCGTCGGTTGCAGGATCCATCGTACCGTCGGTTTCGCCTGGATTCTCAGGTGCAAGTTCCTGCTTTGGTGATTCGCCAGGCCAGGGTACGGCATCGCCACGTCGCTGCTGTGCCGGATAGATGACTTTGATGCGGTTTCCGCGAATCCGTGACCACACCGATTGCACCTGACGCACCGCAGATTCGGTGTCACCGGCAAACGGAATGCGTCGAGTGGTCCCTGTTCCCAATGCGGTGGCCGCTTTTTCATCGGCGTCCACTTGTTCGCCCAACTTGGTCAGCAACGCACGGATTTGGGTCAATTGATCTTCGGTCCCCCGCACAAAGATCTTGTTCGTGCCGTAGTCGGTCGAAACGTACGGCCGGCTGGTCCCGATCAATCCGGCAAACAGATCGCGAACCGCCATTTCGATCATGTATGGATCGGTGGTTCGCAGTTGAAAGACTTCCAGGATCCGCTCGTCGCCGTCAAGCTTTTGCAGTGCCTGGGCGATTCGAGAGTGCTGTTGATCCGTCGCGACCACCACCAGCGAATTGCTGGTTCGATTGGCCAGAACCTCGGGACGCGGAACTTCATCTTGGACAATCGAGTCGATCGTCGATGCGGCAACCGTCGCGCTGACGTTGGCCAACGGATAAAGCTGAGACGTTTGCGCCGGACGCTGCGGTGGCGGCTGGTCCATCGCTTGAAGCATTTCATCGATCGCCACCTGATGCTTTGGCATCGCCAGCACAAACAGAGTTTCGTTCGATTCCTGGTAAGTGATGGAATAATCGCGACTGCGTGCGAACGCCCGAATGACGGAATCTGCGATCGCGTCGGGATCACCGTTTCGAATCGGATAGGCCCGCATGACGGGTTCCTGCCCGGACGCCACATCCAATTGACCGATCACTTCGTCGACTTTGGCATGCACGTCATCCGGTGCCGTCACCATGATTGAATTAGACCCCGCGTCGGCGGTGACAGTGGCGGTCGGAGCCAAGTCTTCGATTGCCTCGGCGACGCTATCAGGATCCGCCAGTGTTAACGGATAGACTTTCAACTTTTTCGTTGACTCGGGAACGTCCAGCGATTGGAACATCTCCGCAAAGGTGGATTGATTGCGTGGGGTTGCAACGACGAAAACGGTACTGGTGTCTTCTTGATAGGTGATGTTGAAATCGTTGTTACGGTAAAACGCGATCGACAAGGATCGTGAAATGGATGTGGGGTCACCGTTGCGAATGGGATAGGCGCGGACCACAGGTTCTTGCCCTGATGCGACATCCAACTGTTCGACGACACCACGGACCGCTTCATGGGTGTCATCGGTTCCGGTCACCAACAGTGAATTGGAACCTTCGTCCGCCGACACGATGGCTTCGGGACGAACGTCGGCAATGGCATCGGCCACCGAATCGGGATCGGCCAACTTCAGCGGATAGACTTTGAGCTCTTTCTTTCCCTCGGCGACATCCAACGACTCAAACATCTGAGCAAAGATGGCTTGATAACGCGGCGTCGCGGTCACGAAGATGGTTTCGTTGGCACTCTGATAGGTCACAACGTAGTTACGGTCACGTAGGAACGCTTGCGTTAACGCCTGTGAAACCGATGTCGGATCGCCGTTTTTGATCGGATAGGCTTCGACGACTGGCTCTTGGCCGGAAACGACGTCCAACTGTTCGATCAGTTCACCAATGACGGCGTGGTCCTCATCGTCTCCGGTGACCAACAACGAACTGGAACCACTGTCGGCGACGACGGTTGCGTCGGAAGCAACGTTGGAAACGGCTCGAGCAACCGCGGAAGGTTCAGCCAACTGCAAGGGATAGACCTTCAGCACTTTTTTGCTTTCCGGCACATCCATCGCTTCAAACATTTCCGCAAAGATCGCTTGATGCTTCGGTGTCGCTGTCACAAAAACCGTCTCGTTCACGGCTTGATAGCTGACGGTGTAATTTGGATTTCGATAGAACGCCAAGGTCAGAGCACGAGAAACCGCAGCGGGATCCCCGTTGCGAATGGGGTATGCGTTCAAAACGGGTTCAGTCCCGGAGGCGACGTCCAGCGACTGGATAATCTTTGCAACCGATTCATGCGACTGCTCGGTTCCCGTCACCAGCAACGAATTGGAACCTCGGTCGGCGGTGACGACGGCATCTTTTTCCGCGTCACGCACGGCGGTCATGATGGACACCGCATCGGCCAGTTCCAAAGGATAGACCTTCAGTTCTCGTTTGCTTTCGGGAACATCCAGCGACTGGAACATTTCCGCAAACGTCGCCTGGCTGCGTGGCTTGGCGATCACGAATAGTGTTTTGCTGGCGTCTTGATAGGTGATCGAATAATCGGGGTTCCGCAGAAAGGCCAGCGAAACGGACCGATAGATCGCCTGAGGATCACCATGCCGGATCGGATAGGCTTGGACGACAGGTTGTTGACCAGACACGACGTCCAACTTGTCAATCACCTCGGCGATGCGTTGGTGATCCTTTTCAAGTGCCGTGACGATCAACGTGGAAGATTCGGGTTCGGGAACGATGGTCGCATCGGTGGCGAATCGCGTCAGGGCTCGGGAAACGGAAGTGGGATCCGCCATCTGGAGTGGATAAACGGCGGTTCGGCGACGTTGGGTATCGGGCAATTGCGACACGATCGCCTCGATCGCTTGGCCAATTTCCGCTTGCTGCGCAGGCGTCCCCCGTGCGACCAGGCTGTTGCTTTCGTTGCTGATCTGGACTGACATCAATCCAACCAGTCGCCGATCCAAAGCCCGGTAAACGGTGTACGCAGCCATCTTTTCGGGGTCGATCGGATACACGTGAACCAGCGGATCCGGTTCCGGTTTCATCGCTGTTTCAAATGACTCGATCAATGCAACGATTCGTTCGTGTTGCTGCTCCGATGCCCAGATGGACAGTGCGTCTTCCGATTCGCTGTCGACGAATCGCAACTGGGGAATCTCGTCTTTCAGATGTTCGCGGATCTCTGGCAACAAATCCTTGCGGACCGGGTGTTGCCGCAGCACGGACGTTTTTCGGTCTTGGTTGGCCTGACGCAACTGTTCCAACATGGCCTTGATTTGCTCATGTTCCTGTTCGGTCGCCAAGACCATCAGTTGGTAGTCATCGGATTCCAAAACGGTCGCGTCCGGCAACTGTTCGCGCAGCATACTTTCGGCCGTTTCCACGCTGAAATCGGAGATCGGATACACGCCAACCCTTCGGTCCGTGGCATCGCCGCCGAGTTCGGTTCGCAGACGTTCCAGCAAGGCTTCGATCGCATCGTGTTCGTCGGGAATCGCCCACAGAATCAGCCGATCGTCCGCCTGTGCATCCACCGACCGTGCATCCGGGGCAATGTCGTCCAAGACCTCCGCCGCCAGCGCAATGACTTCCGGCTTGTCGCGATAAACCCGCAAGACCTGGTCGTCCGATTTCGACGTTTGCTGATTCAATTGATCGAACGCAGTTTGAATCGTCTGGTGATCTTTTTCGCTTGCCCATACGACCAGATTTTCGCGAGCCTGATCCAGCGAAAACGCCGCATCATCGGCCATGGACTGAAACATGGTGATGGCGGTCGGCCCGATTCGGACTGGCAAAGGGTAGGTCCGCAAGCTGAAGTCGGATTTGCCCGTCATTTGGGTGAACTGGTCGATCGCTTCGGCCACGGCCTGATGGTCTTCCTGGTCCGCCCAAACAAAGATTCGGCTTTCGTCTGGATCGGACGAAATGACCGCAGCGGGAACCAATTGCATCAATACGTTTTCCACCTCTTCTGCTTTCGTGTCGCCCAGATCGTAGCCCACCACCTTGGACGTTTGGGTCGAACGATTTCCATCGACACGTGCAATCGCTTGCGCAAGTTCCTGATGATCCAGCCCGGTTCCGGATGCCACCAATTGCTTGCTGTCGGCGTCAACGGTCAATCGCATACGGGGAAACAGAGGCTGTAGCATTCGTAAGACGTTGCTGGGGTTCAACGTTCGAAACGGATACGAAACCACGCTTGTTTGACTGGCCTCGTCCGGGTCGGCATCCAATTGCCGAACCAGAGCTTGAATCCGAGGCTGTTGGGACAGCGGTGCGGCAACCAACACCCGATTCGATCGTTCGTCGGCGACGATTTTCCATTCGGGCTGCATCCGTGAAAGTAGCTTGACGATGGCATCCGCATCGCCCTTTTCCAACGGATAAGCGATGGTCACACTGCGATCGGTTGTTGCATCGGCCGACAACTTTTCGATCAGCGATTGAACCTCCGTTTGATCTTCCGCGGTGGCACGCACAATCAATCGACCGTTGGCCGAATCCGCGGTCACCACTGCATCGGGCACCAAAGATTGCAAGTTGCGTTGCAGATTGGAAAGGTCTGCGGCGTCGACGGCGTAGGTTTCCAGCACTGGTTCCCTTCGTGGTGGCAACGCTGCCGCCAGCTTGTCGTATTCTTGACGAACCTTTTCGAATTCCTCTTCCTGTGCCCAGACCGATAACACCTCTGTCTGATCGTTGTAAATCATCTCCAACTGCGGGAACCGTTTTCGCAACGAAGCCAACAGTGTTCGGTCATCTTCGACATCCACCGCCAACGTTTGAACGGGAATGAGCGCATCGTCGGTTCCCACATCCAACTGTGCCAACAAGCTGGTCAATTCCGCATGTTGACGTTCGCTTCCCCAAGCCGCCATTTCGGTCAAGCTGGCTTGCGGATTGATCTTCATCGTGGCTAGCGATTCGGGCAGATCGCGTTGGATCATTGCAAATCGATCACGCTGCAATGGACTGATCGGATACAGCTTCAACTGCCGCGGTGACGCGCCGCCCGCCTGTTCCATTTGGGCCAGTGTTTCGGTGACGCGTTGATGTTCACGCTGGGTCGCAACGACGCTTAACCGGCCTTCATCGCCCAACCACTCGACAGTGGCATCAGGCACCGCCTTGGTCAACATCGTCAGCATTTGACGGCTGAGCGGTTGCTGTTGCGGATAGAACGCAAGGGTTCGTTCCAGTGCCGGATCACGCGGGTATTGGTCGATGGTTTCTTTGGCCATCGACAATTCGCTCGAATTACCACGGATGACGATTCGTCCCGGTTGCGACAGCACCAGCGCACGTGGAACGACGTCTTGAACCAACGCCGACAACGCATCGGTGGAATCGGGGTCGACTTGGTGGATGGCCACCGCGAGTGCCGAATCGTTTCCGCCAGATCCTCCCACGTCCAACCGCTCCAGCGTTGCCTTGACCGCGGTTTGTTGACGTCCATCGCCGACGACCAAAATTCGTTGGTTATCCGCATCGGCTTTGACCTGGACATCGGGATGCACCAATTGAATTTGTTCGACCAAGTCGTCCAAACGATCCGGATCGACATCGTAAGTTGTCACCGCATCCGCGTTGTCTCCGGATGCGTTTTCGATCATTTTCTGGATGCTGGCTTCGATACCCTTCTGCATTTCCGGCGTTGCGTGCGCGTGGACTTCGTCGGCATTGGGATCAAAGCGAATCTGTGCCGACGAAAACAAGGCCTGCAGCGTTTCCACCGTCGCTTCGCCATCAAGCCCGGGGGCCGGATAGGTTGCAAAGACCGGTTTGGGTGCTTCTTTCTTTTCCTTGGGTTCAGGCTTTTTGGGTTCCGGGATCGATGCAATCAGGATATTGATCGCACGAAGTTTGCCGGCAGTTTCGGTCACCAATAGTTTCTTGGCGGCGGCCATGGGTGTGACTTGGCCGTGCGATCCGACCAATGGCGTGACTTCTTGAACCACCACATCCATTGGACGCGCACCAACGGGAAACTCGGTCGAAACGATTTCAAACTTTCCACGCTCGGCCAGTTTGTCGACCGGCACTGTCGGCACGATCTCGAAGGGGATTCCGTCGCTGGTGTCGGCAAGGATCAGCATTTTTTCACGACGGATCAGCGTGTAGTCCTTGCTTAGCAACACACTGTTCAGTAGGTCGATCGCCTCGGTCGGTGTGTAATCATTCGTGTCGCTGTAGGTGAATTTCCCCGAGGGTTCGTTATCCATCACGAGCGATAGGTCAGCTTGATCGGCAAACCACTGCAGCACGCTGGACCAAGGCTGGCCGCGGAAGTTGAACTGGATTTTTCCGCTTTGATGAACGTTGTCGAACGCGCCACGTTGTTCGGGTGTCAGCACGGCGGCCAATCGTGCGTTGGAATCTTTGACCACGTCATCGCGACGGTCACTGGCGACCTTGACCAATTCACTGACCCGTTGGTCCAAAATTTCGGCGATCTTGGCACGTTGTTGGTCCGTCAGATTCAACCGATCGGCATACGTGGGCTGGGCCAAAAGGGAGTAGTCCGTCCCCTGTTGGGCACTGGCATCGGCAATCGTTGCCATGACCACCATCGCGGCCAGGAGCCATCGATGCTGCGTTGTTAGTTTTTGCATGATTCAATGCGGACATCGCCGGTTCGCGACTGGACGTCATCGGGTCCAGTGAATCACGACGGCGACGAAGCGCTAGGCGGGATTTTTGGGGTAGGGCAAAGGCGGGAAGACGACGGGAAATACCCAACGTCTTATCCTGACAGGCTAATTTGACGGCCGGGACGTGTCGACAGATCGGCCATCGTTCCTGGACAGATGTCACCACCAATCCACAAGCCACCAAAACCCACCGCCCACGATTTCCGCAGGTCCGAATCACCAAAAATCAATGCCCGGGCTATCACCGAAGACCTAAGACGGTGGCACGGGATTCGGGGTCGATGCCGGCAGGCGACAATATGTCGCGACCACGAACGGCGTATCGCTGACTCAACTCGGTTGGTGGCCAACGCCGTGGGCACAACACCACGCCAGTGATTGACAATTAAAAGCCGAACAGCGGCCGTGATTCCTGTTCAACCAAGTTCTGGTAATCACGCCAGAGCTGGCCGTCATGCATTCGCCGAAGGTTTTCAGCCAGCACGACATTGTCGGCCGTTCGAATGAACCTTTCATATTTCACAGACCGTTCGGCACTACTGAGTTGATTTTCCTGTTCGTCTTTCAGTTGCTGATAGCGAGCATAGTCGGGATGCTGCTTCACCGCGGCGATGAACTCATCACTGCGACGGGTCAACAGTTCCGTTGCGATCGGGTTCAACACATTCGCCAAACCGGGCCAACGTTCTTTCAGGCTGTCGCCGATACGGCGTTGAATCGAGAGCCATCGACCGTCGGATGTCCCGGATCGACGACGACGGCCACGTCGGGTTTGTCGATCGGCCTGCTGCACACGATCTTCGCCGGTCAGCCCCAACTGTTCCGAAAGACCGTCCAAGACGGCACGCTGGACAGGTCCGGCTAGTTGGACGATCTGGCTGTAGGGCACCGCATCGCCCAGCAGGTCTGGATCACCGGATTCTGCCAACCGGCTGTGGACCGTCAGGTATTCGCCCGAGGTGATGACGGGCAAATCAATCGTGTCGCTGTGCAGGACGGTCCAAGCGTGTGCTTCGGCGATGCTGATTTTGCCATCGTCATCAAAATCGGCGGGAGCGGGACCGGATCGTTCCTGATCACGCGTTTGGTCCAGCGCTTCGAAAAACGACGTGCTGTATTCCCGATAGTCGGCTTGGTCGACATCCGCCGTGCATCCGGCCGCAGGACGGTCGTGCACTGTTGCAAACACGCCAATGCGTCGCTGCGCCGTCGGCTGCTGATCGGAATCGGTTGGATCGAAGATCAGGCGAGCGAACCCACCGGAATAGCACTGGACCATGACCAGCACGACATCGACACCCTGGGGCAAGGTGTTCAACCACTGGTCGAATTGTTTCGTCGTGACGGACGTCTTGTTCCACGTTGCGATCGACGTGTCATAGGGATCTCGATTGCCGCGACTGGCATACCCATGGGCGGTGACATAGATCACCAAACGATCACCGGCCGACAATTGTCGACCTTCAACCGAAAACCATCGCTGCAGGTTTTGTGGGGTCGCCGCACCGCGAACACCGTCGATCCGATGATCGCGATAGTGCAGTCCCAGGTCAGTCGAATCCGATAAGAACTCTGCCATCAACTGATTGGCCATCGGAACGCTTTGTCGATCGATGACCTGAACGTCGTGCCCCGGTGAAGTTCCGTCCGCAAAGAAAATCCAGCTGCTCTTCACACCGGAATTCTGCAACGCAAGACGCTGCTGGGCCGCCAAGACGTTTCGTTCCAGAGACGCCTGATTCCCCTCGGGTGCGTAACCGCCACCGATAATCAACCAGTGGTCATCCGCGGCGACTTTTGCCGGGTTTCCACCAATCGCGATCAGGCAGCCGACCAGGGCGATCAGGTCCAGAACGCCGACACGTCGCCGAACGCCCAATCGGTCCAGTGATGGACCACCCCGATGAAGGCCCGCGTTCATGTCGATCCATTGGTGAGACGAAAGAAAGTGACGCATCGGGACCGGAATTTCAGATTCCTGGTCAATCCGTTTGCTGTCATCCGAAAGCAGCGGCCGACGCCGACTTGCGGTCCAGGTTTTGAATGACAATTGCCGGATCACGGCCATGCCAGTGTATCGGATGTGAACCCCGCATCGGCGATTTCGTTCCGTCCAGGACGTGTTTTGCGTCGCTCCGGCCCCAACTGGCGGATTCGCCGGGGCAGGCCAGCAACGATCGATACCGCGACCGCATCGGGTGGTCTTGCCCGCCCGAATCGCGTCCGCGACGGGCGTTTGGGGATGAAGGTTTTGTGTTTTCGCCGGGTATCGGCATTGACTGCCGGGTCGCCAAGGGTGACAGTTGAGATCAGTTTGGCACCACACCAAACGGCGGGTAGCTGGATCGGACCGTTTTCTTTCCAAATCGCCGTTGGGAAAAGGAGGGCTTTCGCCTCCGTGGTGCTGGTTCGTAGGGTTAGTTTTGTGACGAATATTTATGTCGGGAACTTAGCGTTCTCAGCAACTGACGACGATTTGCGTGGTGCTTTCGAGCAGTACGGTCAAGTCGACACGGTGAACATCATCATGGACCGTGAGACGGGCAGGTCTCGTGGTTTCGCCTTTGTCGAAATGTCAGACGGCGAAGGTGCCAAAGAGGCAATCAACAATTTGAACGGCGCCGAAATCGCCGGACGAAACGTGACAGTCAATGAAGCACGTCCCCGTGCACCCCGCGGAGCGGGCGGTGGCGGTGGCGGCGGCCGCGGTGGTTACGGTGGCGGCGGTGGTTACGGCGGCGGCGGCGGCGGCGGTCGTGGCCGCGGCGGCGACCGTTATTGATCGAACCGGGCCTGTTCAATGGGCCCCCTCGACCAATGTTCATCTTTGAATGAATGCCGTGTTCATTCAGCCGAATGAACGGGCGAAGCCAAATCGATAGTTGAATCGCAAGGGAAGACGACCGGTCGGTCGTCTTCCCTTCTTTTTTGCGCCCGGAGCGTTGCTTCGGCGATGACTGTCGTATCAATCGACATCAACGGCTCAGGTTTCCCAAGCTTTGAATCGTTGCGTCATGCTTTGCATCGCGGATCGGTTCTTTTCCAACAAGGCCAACCCGATCAATAGAGCGATCCCCGTTGTGATCCCGAACGCCCACCATGGCCATACCGCGTCCAACGCTTGCCCCGCGTGATAGACCATGCTGATCAATGCGACCAACACGAAAATGAATCCAAGCACCAGGAACGAACGCCACCGCAATACCGCGCCCAACAGCATTCCGGCCAGCGCCAACAGAATCAACACGATGGGGCCGGCAAGCGTTTCACCAATCCCGACGAAAAGCATGTCGGCGGTACTGCTTAGATAAATCACCAGGATCGCCGTCGAACGAATGGCGGCCGATGCCGCGGGATCGCTGTGTTTGCGGTACAGCTGATTAACCACCAGCACGCAAACCGCCGGCGGGATCAGCCAAGCCTGTGGGTGCTGCAAGAATCCCCACCCGGGAACTTGGATCAGCGAAACCCACAAGGCAAGATTCCCGATCACAATTCCAACGACGCGCGACGAACGCTGTTTCCAAAGGATGGACACCGCGATGTAAAACGCCGATGCGATTGCCAGGACGTATTGATAGCGAACGCCCGTTTGCGCCAGCATCCAATTGTCCGCTTGTCCCAACCACTGCAAACCCGGCCGGTTGAAACTGAGCCAAAAACCGACAAGTGGAATCAAAGGCAGGAACAAGGCGGTGCGTCGTAGTTCACTTGCCAACACACGGTCACCACGTCGATTTGCCCATTCGGTCAATCCGACGCTGACAAACGCAAGGACCATCACCATCCATGGCCAATAAGGACGCAATCCAAGGATCGCCCAATCACTGCGGCACAAATACAGGTGCCCCCATGTCGCCAGTGCCAACAACTGCGTCGCATCGATGCACATCCGACGCCATCCATCGCTCAGGTGCAAACGTGCGCTCCAACGACTGGACATGCCACTGGCCACGCTGGTGATTGCCAGTGCGACGCTAAACAGTCCCAGAACGGCGGCGACCAAGATGATCAGGGCATCCTCCAAAGCTTCAATCCCGACGCCCGATTCGTGGATCACGAGCTCCATGATCAGCATTCCGACCAACGACGCGAGAGCGATGCCCAGCGTCCAAATCGATCCACGACGCAGCGTGGCTTGCCAGTAGTCGGCCATTCGCTGCCCCAGAATCCACGGCAACCACCAGCCGATCATGAAGGTGGCCAATACCATGACCAGGAACGAGCGCATGACAAACTGCAGTGCCGGCCAAGGCTGATCGGCCGCCTGCAACCATGCAAACATCCCCAACGCCACGATCAACAAGCCCATTCCCAGATCACGCAGGCGTTCCGACGCACTCGGCCAAGCCGCCCGTGCCCATTCGGCCAATTCAAATTGGCCGATGACGACCATCGCGATGACACCGATCCCCAACATCGCGGCGAAATCATCCGACGCATCAATGCCGACCACCGCCGTCCCCATACCGGCGACAGCCAGCAACAGCGCGACCACGCATAACGCGCGAAGGAAACGATGCAGCGCGATGGGAGGACCTCCCGCCAACGAACGCAGCACCGAAACGGTGTTGCCTGCGATAAACGTCCATACGGTGATTGTGGCGGCCGCGGCAAACAGCGCGATCGGCCACCCACGGGACATCGGGACATCCAGTGACAGAGTGATGCGAACTGCTGCAGTGAACGCCGACGCGGCCAGCGAAACGACCCACAACAAGGAAGTGGCGCGACGGCGTGCACGCCGCCCGGCGGTGGCCAGCACCGATGCCACCGATCCGAGCACCAAGACGTCGGCGAAAATATTGGCCGGCCAACGCACTTGGTCCTGAGCCCCCAAGAGGCTGTAGAACCCCAAAGATCCAATCAAACCGATCCATGGTGCCGCATCGGGCAATCCACCCAACCGCCACGCTCCGCCTGGGCGATCTTTCGCCGCCAATCGCCAGAACACCAACCAAGTCGACAACCAACCAATCCACGTGGCCACTGTTTCCGTAGGCGTCACCGTATTGCCCAATTGAATTGCCAGGAAAGGCAATCCGGCGAACACCACCATCCATCCCAAAACACGACCGGCCCCCACCATACTGCGGTTCATTGATGGATCACGGCCGATCGTGGACACGGTCAGACCGCCAAGAATCAAGGCGGACAACTCAATGGCGGTCCGTATGTTTTGGATCGCCTGCGTTTGGATCCCCGGGTCGGTGAAGACGGACACCACGAAAATGCCGACCGACAAAACGATCGCGTGCAACAGGTCAATCACCTGGATTGATGGATCCTGACCACGATTCCAGACGACACGCCCAAGCGACCCGGAACCTGCGACCAACAAGACCATCGCCCAGATCACGACCGTCGCTTCCGACATCACCCAGCCTGCATTGGTGGCCCCCGCAGCGCAAACCGCTGCGATTCCGGTCAACATCAGTGGCCACGGCAGCTCTCCCCAGTGCATCGGTAACGGGTCGGATTTCATAGCGATCCCACGAACGCAGCGGCGATGGATACCGAACCGCCGAATCAATCGGTCGCCGAATGACCAACAAGCCGCTACCGTCAGGGTCACCATGACCGCCACGGCCGAAGCGAACACGTCAAATGGCCGCCCACCGATCATCAAGACCATCGTCGCACCGGCGACGAATACCGCCATCCCCCATACCGAAATCCACAGCACGCTGACAGCCGATGCGATGGAGACATCGGCAACTTTGGATGCACCGCTGGGGCCGATCATTTGCAGGCTTCGCTTACAGCGTGGCCACCCCAGGACCAACACGAACAGCCATCCCATTGCCGCCAAAGCCACCCACAACGTCAGAGTCACCGCATCAGAAATCCTGAAGCAGGGCAGCACCAGCCCCAACGCCATCGGCGGAACCAATAGTGCCGTGGTCAAACCAGAAACAGATCGCCGAAGCACCGAGCGTATTCCGCCGATCAAGACGGTCGCCATCAACCACACCGTAAAAACCAGCACCGTCAATCGATCCACGGTAAAGCCAGCGTTCCAAGGTTCCCACCAACCTTGCTTCCACAGCAACGGAGCCGTCAGGGCCAGGACGCCGAATGCGGCCACTGCGACGCTGGAAGCCACCTTGGATCGAGATCTGAAGACCCAAGCGATTGCACCGGAGATCAATAGGTTCATGCTGCCCGCAACCATCCATTGTCGATCGGGGGCATTGTCGACCGATAGGGCGATGGCGACGGACGCCCAAACCGTCATCGCCGCGACAAGAGCACCGGAAAGTGTTTCCCACCCATCGGATGTCCGACGTGCCAACGTCCGCCAAGCGACGGTGGCGGCCAAATGCATGATCCAAATCACGGCACCCAACAACGTCAATACGATGGCATCGTTGCCGGAGACCGGATGCCCCAAACCGGCCAACATCCTTACCAACCAAACAATGGTCGCCAGGCACAGCAACGCGGACGCCACCGTCCAATAGATCTGAATCGACTGGGCTGGAGCCCGATGAACGCGAATTTTCGACGACGTCAAAGACCAACGCTTGACCGGCAATGACCGCAACGTCTGCCACACGGCGACTCCGGAAAAGATGGCCGCCCAACCGAACAACCCGCGTGTCTGGATGAACGCATCGAAAGTCACCAACCAATCAGGCATCCGCGTCACGATCGGCAAGGCCAACGCCACGGTCGCCGTTGTCGGTGCGACCAGTGCCAGTCCCAGTGAACGCCGCTCAAGCGGAGAAACGACCGCCGTCATCGCCAAAACCATGGCGATCGACGATGCAGAAATGCCCAGGTGCCAATCAGCAGGTCCCACCAACATCACGACGCCAATCACGCAGGTGGCGATTTGTGACACGATGCGGACGGGACGAATCCAATCGGTCCATTTTTGATTTGCGAACGCATCGCAAACGGCCAGCCCGATCGCCCAAAGTCCGGTCACCCAAACCGCCGGCCCGCTGATAAAGCATTGCCATCGCGCCACGCTTTGGAAATCACGGTTGCCCAGCCAAGCGGTCGACGTTGTCACCGACGCAATCCACAGCGATGCCAGGGCGACGATGGCCATGGAACGAAGATTCATGACCCAGGCCAGGACCGACGCGGAGCCGGCTAACACGATGGCCCATGTCCAAACCAACTCCACGTCACCGAACGCGGGCACAAACATCACAGCAACAACCAAACATGCGATGCAGATGAATGTATCGGCAACCATGCACAACGGGTTGCTGCGCGAACGTCGGGCATGGAAGTGAATCACCGATGCCATCGATAGCCAGGCGGGAATCGTGGCCAGCGCCAGCCAGACCAACTCCTTGGCCGTCACGGCATCCGTTTGCCCGTTCAACAACACGACGACCAAGTACGTCACCAGACAAGCCAGACCGAAAACCCCAAGTCCGATGGCAACCAATCGCCTGGAGAACAATCGCGGACGCAAACCACGCTGTGGATCATTGAATTTTGGCTGAACGCGACGTACCCAAGGTTCCCACATCCATGCCGCGGCAACCGCCGATGAAACCAGACCCACAAAAACCGCCAAGCCCTGTGGCACCAGGGTCGAAGCCACCGTCGGCACCAGAGGAATCATCAGTGTGGGGCCCCACAACGAAAGCGCTGCCGGAACCCCCAGCTTGGATCCGAACAAGACCTTGCACGCACGCAGCAACAGCCATCCGTACACACAAGCACCGGCAACCACGGTGGCCAACGTGACCGGGTCGACCAGGGAAACGCCAGTCCCGTATTCGCCGGTTGCCGCCAAGCCCGCCAGCACGGACAGCGGCACCAATAGACTGGCGATCACCAAGATGGCCCGACTGGTCGCTTGAACTCGCCAGCGGCTGAAGGTGTAAAAGCCTGCGGCGAATATCGATGCGTTGGCGGCCATGAAGATTAGCGAAGGCACCACACGATGCGTCGCCGTCAGCGTGTGCCAAAGGCTGACCACCAGCCCGATCGAACACACCACGATCATCGCGCCGGCGACCAGTTCGCCCCATCGGATGTTGCGGGTTGCCATGAACCGGCTGACCGATTGCGACAATGTCGTTCCACGATCTGACGTGGCAGCGCCGCCCATCGACGTCACCGCATCGTCGACGACTTGTCCGACGAAGATCCCTGATTCATTCGGCTGTACCGACGATGGTGCTTCGTCGTCTTGACCGGTCCCCGATGTTTCCCGGACGTCATCGTGTGGCTGGGGATCGAACGATGCTTCGGGATCGAATTTTCCAACATCGCTGGAATCAGATTCGGGGTCGACCGCTTCTTCTTGCTCGGATGATGCATCGCGATCGGGCACCAGAAACGGCAACGGATCGGGAAAGTGCTCTTCGGCCAGCCGGATCCACTGATCCCCTTTGCCCTGTTGCAAGACGCCTTTCCATTCCAGGCGGCGAACCACCACGCGAAAATCGACCAGCGGGTCTCGCTGCACCGGTTCCTGCGGTCGCTTTCGTCCCAGTGGCGTCACCGCGTCGTCATCCGCCCCGCCGATCATCGCACGCAAGATCATGGCACAGATGACCCAGGCCCCATGGCCCAAAACCATCATGATGAACAGGCCAAGAACGACGACGATGAATACTTTCATAGGACGGCTGGGGGTGGGCGGCTGTTCACGACCGATTCTTTCGGGCTCTGCGATCAACAGAGCCCATTGTGAAACCTGCACCGCGCCACTTTTTCGATGTTCCTCGCCCGCTTGGGGAAAGCCGATGACCGGCCGATCGAGTGGATCCCGCGAATGACCTAAACTGTGGCGATGACATCCACCGGCCCCGGAACGAACGACGACGCCGATCCGCCACCGACGCTGCCGCCGCGGTCGGACGCGCCGGGGAAATCGTTGGAATCGATCATGGCCGATTTCTTGCAGCAGGCTGAAAGCGGTCAGACGCCCGATCCGCAACAGATCTTGCGTCGCTATCCGCAACATGCCGACGAGCTGCAAAGCTTCTTTGACAATCATCAATGGATGGCCGGGGATCCGGGTGAAACCTGTGACAGTTCACCACCAGCGGGCGTCAACGTCACCGACGCGGGCGAATTGGTTGGACACCGGGTCGGCCCCTATTGCATCGAAAGCGAAATTGCCCGTGGCGGGATGGGCGTCGTCTATCGGGCACGACAATCCGGACTGCAGCGTCCCGTCGCACTGAAACTGATCGGCAGCGGCGTGCTGGCGGGGCCGGAACAGCGGATCCGATTTCGCAACGAAGCCGAGGCGGCCGCCAATCTGCAACATCCCGGGATCGTGCCGATTCACGAGACCGGTTCTTGGCAGGGCTATGAGTATTTCTCGATGGCCTTGGTCGAAGGCCCGACGCTGCAATCTTGGGTCCAGCAGACGCGGCAACATATCGACGACGGCGGCGTCCGCGGGCAGAGCTATGAAACATTGGCAGCCGTGGTGCGAGACATCGCCCGCGCGGTGGCCTATGCGCATGACCACGGGATCGTGCACCGTGACCTGAAGCCGGAAAACATTTTGATGGCGGATGGAAACCGGCCGATGGTGACCGATTTTGGGCTGGCCAAGTGGCATCGCGAAGGCACGGTGGTCACGCGTACCGGTCAAGTCTTGGGCACCCCCAATTACATGAGCCCCGAACAGGCGGCCGGATTCAGCGACGGTGATTGTCGCGTCGATGTGTACGCCTTGGGGGCGATTCTTTATGCGTTGCTTTGTGGGCGCCCGCCGCACGAAGGACCGGCTGTTGCGGAGGTTTTGCGCAGTGTGCTGCAAGACGAACCAATCGCGCCCCGTCAAATCTGTCGTGACGTTCCGCCGGACTTGGAAATCGTTTGTTCGACCGCAATGCGGTTCGCGCCCGACGATCGTTACGAATCCGCCACCGCGATGGCCGACGACCTGGATCGTTTCTTACAAGGCGAAACCTTGGTGGCCCATCACAGCGGCATCGTCGATGTGGTGACTCGCGAACTGCGACGTGATCAACACGGTGAAGCGTTTCAACGCTGGGGAGGTCCGCTGCAACTGATCGGTCACATCGTGCTGACGGCACACGTGATCATTTTCGCACTCCAGCAGTATGGTTGGCCGCGTTGGTGGTCCGTGTGGCTGCCAAGGCTGATGATGTTGGGCGCTATTTTGGGGGTGATCCACTGGGCACGCGGCGGCGCGTTGATGCCACGAACCGCCGCGGAGCGTCCGCTGTGGTCGATCTGGCTGGGCTACTTGGCGGCACTAGGCATGATCAACCTGTTGATGATCTTTGGCGGCGTGGACCCCGGCGGCCTGTTTCCCATTGCCGCGGCGATGAGCGGGTTCGGTTTCATGGCCATGGGCGGCCACGTCTGGGGCGTGTCCGCGGCGTTGGGGATCTCGTTCCTGGTGGTCGCTGCGTTGAACGCATGGATTCCGTCGGCGGCACCCCTGATATTCGGCGGCATGTGGTGGATCGCCTTGGCGGTTCTGGGACGGCGCTATCGCGGGCACCAGCCTCAGGATTCCTCTTCCCTAATCGATTCGTGAATCATGGCCGGATCAGACGTCACAGTCGTTACCAGTGGCGTTTCCCGAATTCGGCATAGGACGATCGCGAACCACCCGACCGGAAGCCGAAACTGGAGGGTGTCGCAAACGGCTGGAAAGGATTCGTGCCGTGCCGACCCCGCCCCGAAAGGATTCGACATGCGAATTGCCATCTTCACCGCGGTTGTCGCGGTCATGACGATACCGGCCAGCGCCCATCATCCAAATCGCGAAACCACGCCCGTCATCCCGCGGGTCGACTTGCTGCCGCCGCTGGGCAACTGCCTGCCAGAAGGCTATCGCCGCAAGTACAACCGACCAACGTACATCGGCGGCAAGATCGCCTATCACATTGCACCGTCCAGCCAGGAAGCGATGGCCTGGCACCGCGCGGAGCACCGTGGTGATTACGAGTGCAAGCGAGGTCGCGTGGTGCCTCAGTACTTCTACCAAAAGCCGTATGAGGCTTTGAAAATTGGCGGCCGCAAGGACGTCAACGCACCGGCACGGTCCGAACAAACCAGCCCGTCGGATCGATTGGAAGATGTCCAGCTGCGTGAAGTCGACGAAAAACCCGCCGGTGACATGTTGCCCGAGCTGCCCGTTGCACCCGCGGAAGACGACTTGGACTTTTCGGCCTTGGAACTGATCCCATTGCGATAGTCGATCATCGCCAGTCCGGTCGCGATCGCCGGCGAGGTTCGACGTGCGAAACACGCGCGTGAAACCGTGCCGGCATCGAAGTGACGGATTCTTGAGAAAGTTTTCAGGAACCGTCAAAGTTTGCCACCGGGGCTTCCGATAACTGCCCGTGGACGAGGTCTTTTCGCCAATCGTTGGTGGACGGTGTACGCGAAGACGACCTCGGTGGGGGGCTTTCCAATTAACGGCCCGCATTGCGGGAACACGCCATGCCGACGAATCGGCACGCCGGTCGATTGACCGACGTCTGACGGGTGTGTTTCACAGCGGCACCGCGACAGGGAAGCCCGGAGCATGAATCGCTCGCTGTTTCGACTGACTGCATACTTGCAAATCGGCCTGACGGTCTTGTTGGCCACCGGCTGCGCGCCCACGCAACCTTTCTTTTTGAAAGAGTCGCCGGAGCTGCAGCACTATCTGAATACGGCCACCCAGATCGAATATCCCGATGTGGAAGTCGAAAGCCTCGCGGAGACACGCGAGGCGCTGCCGCCGTTGTCGATCAACAACCACGATTACCAGTTCTGGGATCTGACGCTGGAAGAATGCGTCAACATGGCGTTGCATAACGCCAAGTTCATGATCACCACCAACGGTATCGCCGAGCAACGCGCCAACACGGCTGAACAATTCATCGCGGGCACCTCCGATCAATTCGGCAGCGTTTACGACGTGGCCATCGCCCAGTCGACGACTCAGTCGATCCCGTTGACGGTCGACGGCAACGGCAATCGCGTGCTGCCCCGTGGCGTGTTGCGAGCCAACCAGGTCGGCGGCGTGGAAGACGCCTTGGCCGAATTTGATGCCCAGGCGACCGCATTCTTCGACTATCAAAAGGGCGACCGTCCGAACAACGTGCTGCCCGGCAACGTGTTTAACCCGGTGTTCGCCCAGTCGGACACGGCCACCCAACAATCGGCGATCAGCAAACGATTCGCCACCGGTGGTGTTGCCACGCTGCGTCAACAAATCCTGTATTCGCGAAACAACACCCAACCCAACAGCATCGCACGATCGGTCGCCAGTGACTGGACCGCCATCGTCGAAGCCCAAGTTCAACACCCGTTGATGCGAAACCGTGGCACACTGGTCAATCGCATCCCGGTCGTCTTGGCCAGCCTGAACGAAGACATTTCGATCGCCGAGTTTGAATTGCAAGTCCGCAACCTGGTTCGCGACGTGGAAGTCGCTTACTGGGACCTGTACGTCGCCTATCGTGCATTCGCCAGCGTGGCCGTCGGCCGAAACAGCGCTCAGGTCACCGCGGACTTTGCCAAGCTGAATATGGAAGAAGGCATCGGCACAATCCAAGACTTGAAACAAGCCCAAGGACAATACCACAGCTTCCAAAACCAACTGGTCGGAACGCTGACCGGGTCGAATGTTTTGGGCCAAGACCGATTCGGCGTGTTCGGCCGCGAACGCCGCTTGCGTGAACTGATCGGCCAATCGGCCACCGACGGACGTTTGATTCGCCCGATCGATGAACCGACGATCGCCCGCGTCGAACACGACTGGTTCGTTTCCACCGCACAAATGCTGTATCTGAACGCTGAACTTCGCCAAACCAAGTTCCGCATCAAGCAAAGCGAATTGGAATTGATGTCGGCCAAGAATCAGATCTTGCCGGAAGTGAACCTGTCGCTGCTGTACCGCTGGGTCGGTGTGGGTGACCAACTGGGTCCGCCGGAACGTCGTGCACAGAACTTCCCGCTGCCCGGCAGCAGTGCGTTGGGTGAATTGACCGAAGGCAATTACCAGGAAGGCGGCGTCCGACTGGAAATCACTCCGCCCGCGTTCGGTGCCCGTCGTGAACTGACTCGCATCAACGGTGCCGAATGGCGACTGGTCCGCGAGAAAGCCAACTTGCAAGAAAAGGAACGCTTGCTGACGTTCTTGCTGTCCGACGCGATCACCAAGACGGCCACCCACTATCGTCAAATCCAGATTTCCGCCGCCCAGTGGGCCGATGCGGAAGACGAAGTCGACGCACGCTTGGCCAACTTGAAGGAAGGCCGTGGGGACACCAACGTCGTGCTGCAAAGCCAACAACGTCGGGCCGACGCCCAGATCGCTTACTACCGTGCGGTCGGCGAATACAACAAATCACTGAACTATGTCGATTACCTGGTCGGAACCCTGTTGGTCAACAACGGCATCACGGTCAGCGAAGGCCCGTGGCATGAAAAGGCCTACTGTGACGCCTTGGAACGTGCCCGGGAACGCAGTGCGGGTTACCACCTGGAATACGGTGTCACCCGTCCCGCGGTGGTCCGTCGCGGCCCGGTCCAGTCGGCCGACGCCGCGGCCCAGATGATCCCCGGACCCAACGGCGGAACTGTCGGCAGCACGATGGCCCCCGGCATGACCATGTCCGAAGGCGAAGTGATCAGCGACACCGTCTTGGGCGGCGCCGATGCCTTCGTTCCAGAATTGCCCGAATCGATGGCCCCGACCTTGTCGGACGCCCTGGGTGATTCGACCGGCGACGTGCTTTACGGGGCTCCGGTGGATCGTTTGGAAACCGTTCCGGGTGCCCAACCGACGCCGGAAACGTTTGAGGCCCCGATCGGATCGGGGACGATCGATCGCAGCCTGCCTGCACCGCAAAACGGCCCATCCGCCGAAGTCCGACAGATGACCTATCACTGGAACGGTGGCGGTGAATCGGGCGTGTCGCAAGCGTCACCCGCCGTGACGTCTCGATCGACGACGAAGGTTCAAACCGCACCAGCACCGGTGCGACGCGTCCCGCTGCCACGCTGACGCCATGCATCGTCGGTGGTCGATCGACCGCCGACGAACCCATCACACATCCGTTAGGGGCGGAGGTTTGAAAAGGGTCGTCGCTCGCGCTAGCGAACGGGGCCGACCACTTTTCCGCACGACAGGTTCGAACGTGTCTTTTCTAGACCGTTCGAACCTATCGTCGTTTCCGGGGGGTCGTTCATCGCCACGACGACCTGTCGCGATCCGATGATTCGTTGCGGTCCGCACAACCGTCAACCCTTTGTTGATCATGGTGTTTCGTTGTGCACCTCTTGGGCCCGCCCGCCACGGACCGTAAGCGATATTCAGGCAGGGGATTCGGTCGCGGGGAACCGATCAGCGACAGGCCAGCGGTGCCTGTCCGATTCGCACACCACCAAACCATTTGATTTCATGAGCGATGCCGACGCGGCCAACGGGTCGTCAGCTACGGCCGAAAACGCAGCGTCAGGGCGGGGCACCGGCTTCAAAGCGGATTCGCTTGCGCTCGGCATGGTCATCGTCTTGGCAATGACGATCGTCCAGCGTGCGATCGGGTTCTTTCGCGGCATCTGGTTTTGCCGGTTGATGGACGACGCCGTCGTCGGCCAGTGGTCAATGGCGTTTGGATTCATCACGCTGATCACGCCGGTGATGTTGCTGGGGATTCCCGGTTCGCTACCGCGCTACGTCGAACATTTCCGCAGCCGAGGCCAATTGGGGTCATTCCTTCGGCGCATCGGTTTGACCACCGGGTGCTTGGCAGTGATCGGATTCTGCATCATGTGGTGCTGTCCGCAATGGTTCGGCTGGCTGATCTTCCTGCAGCCCCAAGACGCCACCTTGATCTACGCGGTCGGTGTTGGCGTGTTGTCGATCGTGTTCTTCAACTTCATCAACGATTTGAATTCTTCCTTGCGGCAGGTTCGCATGGTTTCGGTGATGCAGTTCATGCAGGGCGTCGGTTTTGGAATCGGCGGTGTCGCTTGGCTGGCGACCGGTGGTGGGTTGACCGGCCTGGTGTTGACATTTTCGGTGACGACCTTGCTTGCCACCACGCCAGGCCTGTGGCGATTGCGTCGCGGTTGGTCGGGAATGCCGACCGCCACCGAATCGTTTGATGCGTCGAAGATGTGGCGACGCATTGTGCCGTATGCCGCGGCCCTGTGGGCGATGAACTTGATTGGGAACGTGTTTGAACTTTCCGATCGATACATGATTCTGCACTTCATGCCGGGCGCCGGTGTGGGCGGCGAATCCATCGGCCAGTCCGCGGTGGGTCAATATCACAGCGGCCGTATCCTGCCGATGTTATTTCTAAGCTTGGCAACACTGCTGGGCGGGATTTTGATGCCTTACTTGGCCGCCGACTGGGAAGCCGGCCGCGTGGATGCCGTGCGGCGTCGATTGAAACAAGTGCTGCTGGGTGTTTCGGCGTGCTTTACGTTGATCGCCTCGGGCACCTTGATTCTGTCACCCTGGTTGTTCGGCACCCTATTGGAAGGCCGCTATGACGACGGGCTTTCGCTGTTGCCAATGGCATTTGTCTTTTGCAGTTGGTCGGCGTTGGTGATGATCGGTCAGAACTATCTGTGGGTTGCCGAGAAAGGCAAATGGGTGACCGTCGCCCTTAGCATCGGTTTGGTCAGCAATATCGCGTTGAATGCTTGGCTGTTGCCCTTGATGGGTCTGCAGGGCGCCGTCATGGCCACATTGACCGCCAACGGGATCGTCATGGTCGGCGTTTGGTTGGCGATGGTGCGTTGCGGCTTCGTCGCCGACCACACCGCGTTCTATGTCGCTGTCATGCCGGCAACCGTGCTGGCGGGTCCCTGGGTGGCGGTCGCTGCGGTCACGATCGTGATGATCACCAGTCCCGCAATGCGTCAGTGGGCAGACGAAGGCATCGCGTTGGCACGAGAACGCTTTGCGTTTCTTGCCCCGGCGTCGGCGTGACTGGCCATCATTAGCGCGGTGTGGCAACGTTCCCCAACAGTCCGTCTGGTTGGTGATCGCCGGGGTGGTCCGCTGGTGCCCAGGACGCGGATCATCGGTTAGCTTTGCCGCATGAATTTTCTGTGCCACGCTTTGCCGTATCTGAACGATCCCATGATGGCCATCGGCACGGGAGTGCCCGATTGGTTGTCGGTGGTGGATCGTAAAATCCGCGCCCGCAGCCGTATGGCGGTGCCTTATGTCGATGACTCCGATCCCGTCCTAAGTGCGATCGCCCGCGGGATCGTCCGACATCACGACGACGACCGATGGTTCCATGGAACCGAAGCTTTTGTGACGACCAACTTGCAGTTCGCCGTGCAGCTGCGCGATCAGTTGCCCGGTGATGAAGGTTTTCGCCCCAGTTTTGTGGGGCACATCTTGATCGAGGTCTTGTTGGACGCGTCGTGGTTGCGACAGCAGCCGGATTTTGGTGAACGGTACTATGCCGAGCTTGCCGGCGCACCGTTGGAACACATCCAGCACTGCGTCAATGTGATCACCGGTCGACCGACCGACCGACTGGTGGAAGTCTTGCAGCGATTCACACGATCGCGGTTTCTGTTCGATTATCTGGATCAGGAACGTTTGCTGTTCCGCCTGAACCAAGTCATGAATCGTGTGGGACTAAGCCCGTTGCCCGAAAGCTTGCTGCCGTGGTTGGCCCAAGCGGAGCAGCACGTGGTGCGGCAACGCGATATGATGCTGTCGCCCCCCGGGGCCGCATCGCCGTTTCCGCTTTAGCAACGCCTGCCAGCGGCCCCATTCCCACCGCCACTTCGTGACGAAAGAGAATCAAGATCAATGCTGTACGGAATGAATCTGTTGTTGTGGTCCGGCGAAGTCACCGAGGACCTGTTGCCGATCTGTGAAAAGCTGAAAGCGATGGGATTTGACGGCGTCGAAATACCGATGTTCAACCTGGATTTGGATTACACCAAGCTGGGCAAACAGTTGGATGACTTGGGACTACGCCGGACCGCAGTGACGATTCGCAATCTGGAAGACAACCCGATTTCCTCGGAAGCCGCCGTCCGCGCCAAAGGCGTGGAATTGAACAAGAAAACGCTGGACTGTTGCGCCGCGGTGGGCGCCGAAACATTGGTCGGCCCCTATCACTCGGCGATCGGCCACTTCAGCGGTGCGGGCGCGACCGCCGATGAATGGCAGTGGGGTGTGGACAGCATCCGCGCGACGGCCGAGCATGCCGCCGACGTCGGCGTTCGTATGGGCATGGAGGCGCTGAACCGCTTCGAATGTTACTTCCTAAACTGTCACGCCGATTCGGCGCGTTTCGCACGTGACGTCGATCATCCGGCATGCGGCATCATGTACGACACCTTCCATGCCAACATCGAAGAAAAATCGATGCGTGACGCGGTCCTGGCCGGTGGCGACAAGCTGTATCACATCCACATCAGCGAAAACGATCGCAGCACGCCGGGCACCGGTGGTGTGAACTGGGATGAGAACTTCGATGCAATTGCCGAAAGCGGTTACGACGGCTGGTTGGTCATCGAGGCATTCGGTTTGGCTTTGCCGGAAATCGCCGCCGCCACCAAGATTTGGCGGAAGATGTTCGATACGGAACTGCAACTGTCCGAAAACGGTTTGAACTTCATGAAATCTGAGATGGAAAAACGCAGTGGCAGCTGACTCTGATGCCGGCAACACTGATTCGGCGCCCGTGCGTCCCGATAAGGTTCTGTTCTTGTCGGGCGATCTAATGTTCGCCTCCAGGGTCGGTGCCGCGGCCGAGGCTGCGGGGATGCAGTTTCAAATGTCGGGCAACTTGCCGGCCGATCCGGCACGTGACGTTCGTGTGGTCATCTTGGACTTGGCCACGCGTTCGTCCATCGTCCAAGGATTCGGCGCGAAGGTCGCCGATGCTTGTCCCAACGCGATGACGATCGCCTATGGACCACATGTTCAGGTCGGACCGTTGGAATCCGCCAAGGCAGAAAAATTGGACCATGTGATGACACGCGGACAATTTGACCGCCAGATCGCTGGATTCTTGCAATCGCTGGCGAATTGACGGGGCTCCGCAAACTTTCCCCAACCGGTACGACACCCAATGGTCGATCGGTCCCGTGAAGGTTCGTCACTGATCAAGGGGTTTCGGTTTGCCCACGCATTCCCCCTCGCCGACAGAGTGTCTACTAGAAGCGTTGATCAAGCGGACGAGATGCGCTTCGTCAGGATGACTTATGAAGCGAGCTCGGAACGATGCGTTGGGTGAAATGGTTGGGCGCGACAACGGCGGGGCCGGCATGCTTTCGTTGGTTGGCAATGGCAGTATTGACCCTGCATTTCTACGCCGCACCGGCACGTGATGCTTCAGCACAGGGTTTTTGTGACGGGGGCGTCGCCTGTGATGCCTACGGCGTCGATGCCTGCGATGCCTACGCCAGTGACGACAATTGCCATTGCGGATCGCTGCTGGAACGCTTTCGTGCCGACATGGCCGACTGCGGAATCACGTTTCAAAACAACCTGACGCAGTTTTATTTTGGAACCGTCTCGGGCGGGCTTGAGCGTGAATTTGCCTATGGCGGTCATGGCGACTACGTGGCCAACTTTGACTTGGGCAAAGCCGGAATTCACGATGGTTTGTTGGTCAAACTGCGTGCGGAACATCGCTTCGGCGAATCCGCCGGTCCGTTTACTGGTTCCTTTTTACCGGCGACCCTGGCAACTGAATTGCCGGTCGCCAACAGCACGGAACTGTATCTGACGAATGTTCTATTCACCCAGTTTTTGAGTGAACGCTTTGCCGTTTATGCGGGCAAACTGGACACGCTGGACGGCGACCTTAACGCTTACGCGCACGGTCGCGGCATTCGACAGTTTTCCAACACCGCCTTCATCGTAAACCCGCTGGCCTTGCGGACGATTCCCTATTCGACCCTGGGCTGCGGCTTTTTCATTCTGGGCGCTGAGGGAACACCGCTGTTGAACTTCACTGTCCTTAACCCGACCGATACCGCCGACAGCGACGGCTTTGACGAACTGTTTGCCGAAGGTGTTTCCTTATCGACGGAACTTCGATTCGCGACGCCGCTGATGGGCAAACCAGGTCACCAACTGTTCGGGTTCACCTGGAGCAGCCGTGACTATGTGGCGTTGGGACAGGACCCGCGGATCATTTTGCCCAACGTCCCAATCAATCGCGCCGACGGATCATGGTCGTTTTACTGGAACACCGACCAGGCGTTGTGGGTGGATCCATGCGATCCGACGCGTCACTGGGGTTACTTCGCACGCGCCGGCGTGGCGGATGAAGACGCCAATCCGCTCAGCTACCTGTTGAACTTCGGACTCGGCGGTGCCAGCCCGCTTCGCCGGGGTGATTCATTCGGGGCAGGGTACTTCTACAGCGGAACCAGCGATGAAATCGGCCCGTTCCTGCAAATTCCCTTTGGACCGATTGACGACGGACAGGGCGTGGAACTTTTCTATAACATCCAGATCGGCAAATCCCTGACGGTCACGCCAGATTTCCAATGGCTGGATTCGGCGCGTGAAAACGTCGACGACGCCTACGTGATGGGCTTGCGAGCGAATTTGGCCTTTTGATGGTCGGGCCCGTTGCCGCTCGACACGTCAGCGGCGAACCGCTTAGCGAACCGCATCGCCATCGCGACGCAAATCGCCCTGGTAACGCGACCGCTGCAGTGCGAAATGACGACGCCACGCGTTTTCATCAAACCCGTAATCCGCCTCCGGTTCAATCATCCGTAACAGATTCCGAACCTCGCCATTCTGACTGCGGCGAATCTCGGCTTTCGCTGCGCTACCGGCCTGCATGCCATTAGCCCCGGTATCGCCGAAACCGAATGTCATGCCAGGCTGTTGAGGCGCCGCACGAATATGCTCAGTGACCAAAGCATCGACCCATACCAGCGCCATTTCGGGATCGACAAACGATTGCAATGCCGTCGCAGCCAGTGATACGCCCTTGGCATCAGGGTGTTTCCCCGCGGCGGCTTTGACCAAAACGTCGGTGTAGGATGCGACGGCCGAGGAACGACCGTTGGTTTGCAGCTGTTCCAAAATGTCTTGCTGTAGCCGACGATCGGGTTCTTCCAGTCCCGCGCGGACCAGAGCCTTGCGAGCGGACGGGTGATCCAGCTTGCCCAACAGACGCACCCACAGACTTCGCAGCCGGCGTGGCTGTCGGCCGCCCCGCGACTTTTCCAACTGTTCGGCAATCGCGTCGGCCGCCAAGGGATCGTCGATCGCTTCCAAATTTGCCCACGCATCGGGTTCCTCGCGGCTCAGTGCCGCCAGCATTTGCGACAGCTTTCGTTTCCATAGCTTGGCCGTCTTGTCGGTTTCCTTGCGGACCTCTTCGCGAGAGATCTGTTCGGGTGCCTTCCACAGATTACCGCCGACGTGAACCAGGCCACGTGACCGCTGCAAGTCAGTGAACAACGTCCAGCGACCGTTGATCTGCTTGTAACCCAACGATGCACGGGCGGCAACGTGATCAGGATTGAGGGTGATCGCGCGTTGCAGGTGATACCGCGACTGTTCCGGCAAGTGGTTGGTCTTGCACCACACGGACAGCTTGTAATGCCGCTCGGCGTCTTGGCCGGTCTGGCCGGCAAAGCGCTCATACGCGGCCAACTTGTCCGCCGGCTCGATCGAACGCACGCGGGATTTCGGCAGCACCAAGACCAGATCTGGGTCGGTCTTCACCCAGACCTGCTGGCGGTCCTTGTCGTCGCTGACCACCTTGGTCTGGCCGGTCACGCCGCCACCGACGTACAGGTCGACTCGTTCGCCAACAGCCGCCGGCAAAGGCAGCGTGATCGCCACCCAAAGCATTCGTGTCAAAGTTTGCCAGTTCATCGGAATGCACCGTCGGTCGAAGGTTCTCGTCTCCAGAGTATCTGGTCCACAGCTGGGCAGAATCGCAAAACCGGATCGAAGTGAAAAAACGACTGGTCCGAACGATCGGAATGTCCGAATTTCATAACCAGCACCATACTTGACCATTCTGGTCGAATTGGTACTGTTTAGGCGTCGGTGGCCGGAAACGGCCGGCCGATTAGATCGGCCCGAGGCTTTTTTCCCGTTCATCCGCCCCTGTTTTTGATCCTGATTCGATGTCACCGATTGCCAGCGACCGAAATTTGCCGGTGGTTTCCCCCACCGACCTGCCGGGCGATTACGACGCAACGGTCGATCCAAAGGTGGGCCTGGACGGTCTGCCGGGTGCCCTGGGGGCCGATCCTCCGCTGGCCCCGACGACCGATTTTTTGAACGAGTTGGAAAAGGAAAGCCGCCAGTTGGAATCGGCGACTCCCACGGAAATCCTTCGCTGGGCCGTGGATCGATACGCTCCCAAATTCACGATGGCCACGGCGTTCGGTCCCGAAGGGATGACGATCATTCACATGCTGGCGCAGATCGCCCCGGAAACGCCGATCTTCAACCTGGACACCGGCTACCAATTCGAAGAAACCCTGCAACTACGCGAGCGGGTCAAAGAGCGTTACGGCATTGAGGTCGAATTCAAGCTGCCCGAGCTTTCGGTCGAAGCGTTCGAAAAGGCCAACGGCGGTCCGATGTACCAGACCGATCCGAACCGTTGTTGTTTCGAGCGAAAGCTGAAGGTTCTGCACCGCGCCGCACAGGGTTGGCACGCCTGGGCCAGTGCGATTCGGCGCGACCAAAGTCCGGATCGTGCCAAGGCGCCGATCGTGGGTTGGGACAAGAAATTTCACTTGGTCAAAATCAGCCCGCTGGCGAATTGGACCAAGAAAGATGTCTGGTCGCTGATCACCAAAGAAGACATCCCGTACAACCCGCTACACGATCGTGGCTATCCCAGCATCGGTTGCCAGCCATGCACCCGTGCGGTGATGGCGGGCGAAGACGAACGCGCCGGGCGGTGGAGCGGCTTCCAAAAAACCGAATGTGGGCTGCACAGCAGCTGACGTGCAACGAGGTGCTTCGATGGTCATTTCTGCACGGGTGCATTACTCATGCCTGGCATTGGTCGAATTGGCGTCACGGATGGATGATCCGTCGCCCGTGGCGGCCAGTGACATCAGCCAACGCCATGCGATCCCGGGACCTTTCTTGAATCAGATCCTGCGAACCCTTCGCGCCGCCGGATGGGTCCAAAGCATTCGAGGCAGTCACGGCGGCTATCGTTTGGCGGTTGATCCTACATCGATCACGCTGCTGGACATCGCCGACGAAGTGGGATGTCAGGAAACCCAGGATCACGGTGAAAGTCAAACCGGCGTTGCCGCGGAAACGTTGCAAGACATCTGGGCCGAAGCGACCCAAAGTGCGCGGGACGTGCTGGCCAAGATCACGCTTTCCGAACTGGCGCGACGGTGCCGCCAAGACGACGGCGTGATGTTTTACATCTGAAACACGACGGGCACGGGCCCTCGCTCCGCGGCGGACACACCACCAGATGTCGCTGTGTCGTTCGTTTCCTAGCCGTCCACATCAGCCGACGAATCTTCATCGGCGACCGAATCCAGGTCTTCCGCTTCATCACGGTGGTAGGTGCGCATCGGCTCGGGCAATGGATCCATCGCCAACTGTTGTTGCAAGAACCCACTGTCTTTGGCTTCTCGTAGCACTGTGACCACGTCCCCGTAGCCGCCGCCGACGTCTGCGATCCCGTGAATCAGTGCCGTCAGGTTGGCGGGCACGATGGCCAATCGATCGTCTTCGCCCGGCAAGAATCGATTGATTCGCAGCTGACCTGGGTTTTCAGGATCTTGCTTGATCAACAGACCACCGGGGCCGAACAATGGGTGCGTCACGTCGATCGTTTCGTCGGGGCCGAACATGACAATCTCTGGCGACTCGCGCAGGGAGACCACGATCGCCGGCTGGCAAGAGCAGGGCACCGTGAACAAGCGAAACTGTCCACTGACGTTTTGACCGGCCAGAACCGATGCACCATCGGGCCGTCGACGAATCGCACAGAAGGCGCCGTAGCGTGTCTCCAAGCTGGGTTGATCCATCAAACGACGCAAGGTTTCCACCGCCGCGGATCCGTCCATCCCCTCGATCGCCAACAATCCGGGAAAGCGAAACGCGGGTGAATCTGCGATTGCCGATTCCAGTGGAGGCAGCGCTTCATCGCGATCCAAATATGCCAGCGCCTCGGCGACATAAAATCGCAGTTCTGGATTGTCTTGTTCCAAGGCGTCGACCAACGTGGGAATTGCGCTATCGCCCATTCCTTCCAGCTGCAGGGCCGCGTCGGCGGATGTCTCGGGATCGGTCAACTTCTGACCCAAGTCGGCCAGACGCTGTTGCGTTTCCGCCGATTCGGGTTTGACCCCGATGGCACGAGCGACTTCCATCATCCGATACTGGTTGCGGCGATAACGCGGATGGACTTCGATCTTGATGTAGTCGTCTTCCAAGGGTTCGGCGATGCCGCGTCGCTCGGTCCCATCAAAGAAAAAGAATCGCCGGTTGATGGCTTGCGCGATCGCCGCGGCCATTTTGACGTGCTGAAACTCGGGCCGCAGAATCAATCCCAGGTCTCGATTTTCGATCACGCGTCCACCGGCAATCACAATGGCTTTGGTCCGCAAGCTGTCGTCGGTCCCCGGCGTCGTGTCGGCTCGTGTCAGCAGTGGCCCTTGGCCGATTGCCAACGGTTCACTTTTTCGCAGACTATTTCGCAGCATCTGTTGGTGCCGCAAGCGTGTTTCCATCAACCATCCGCCATGCAAGTCACGAACATGGCTTTGCACCGGAGCGACGACCAGCAAATCCATGGGATCCCCGGTCCGGGCGCCGGGCGGAATCACGCCGCGGACTTCCACCAATGCCGTTTCCGAACTTTCCAGCACGTGATTGGGGTTGGCCACGTCGTGGCGACGCATTTGTTCGACCAATTCGTCTCGCATAATCGACGGTTCCGGCGCACCACCGGTGGCGACCAATCGATTCACCAAAGCCACGCCGTCGACACGAACCGAGTGCAGACCTTTGGGCACCGCCGCTTCACGCACCAGATCGGGTGCCTTGGGTACCTTCAGCAACTTTTCCAATTTGGCGTCGGCCGAATCGTCGTCGTCGCGGCGCCACATCGATGAACAGCCTAGTGTACTGGTGCCGGCGATCATCAAAGCCGCGGCAGCAACGATCCCGTTGCGGCGTGTCATGCGAAGACCGACCGGCGGCGTTTCTTGGCGTCCGTGGGCGGTGGACTTGGTCGACATGTTCGGCATCCTGCCAGTCGGCTGTCGTGGATTCGTCGTTGATCTCAGCGCACTCCGTCCGGAGTGCGGAAAATTCCTGCCGTGTGCCTACTCCAGCGGACCGCCCGGTGGCAAGATCGAATCAGTCTTGCAGCTTTTGATTGGTGCGATGCCGATCGGCGTCGCGGCGGGTCTTCTTGTCCAAATTGGCACGCAAGGCGCTGGTCAGATCGATCCCCGACTGGTTGGCCAAGCAGATCACGACAAACAGAACGTCGGCCAATTCGTCGGGCAAACTGCCACGTGTCGCGTCTTTTTTCCAGCTCTGTTGGCCATGAGTCCGTGAAATGATACGTGAAACTTCACCGACCTCTTCGACCAACTGGGCCAGGTTGGTCATCGGATCAAAGTACCGCACGCCGATCGTTCGGATCCACCGATCGACCTGATCCTGGGCTTCACGCAACGTCCACGATTCATCGTCGGCACCGGTATCCCCATCCATGCCCGTTGGACTCCACACATCAAAGTTGACGTCGACGTTACCCGTCGACCGCAGGGTTCAGCGCCGGCCGCTACTGGGCCAACAGCACAAAGGTACCGCTCTTCCCCGCCACCGCCAGGTCCACCGCGCCATCATCATTCAAGTCTTGCGCGACGATCTGCAATCCGGTTCCGACGTGTCCTTCGTCGATGGTGAAACGCTGAAACTGGTGAGTCTGCGGATCCACGCGATAGGCGTACAAACAGGGCATGTCCATCCCGCCGGGATCGCGTCCGTTGTGACCAAAGTACCGTTTACCGGTGATCAATTCAGGCCGTTTGTCACCATCCAAATCCACCCAAGCCAAACAATGGGGCTGGCTGAAACGGTCGTCAATCAAGTGTTCTTGCCAAGTGAATTCCCCGTCCGCATCGACACCGGTGTTTTCCCACCACTGCAGTCCGAAGTCGTGACCGTTGCCGAAAATCAAATCGCTGTCGCCATCGGAATCCACATCCGCGACGACCATCGGCAAACTGCTGTGCAACTTCCAAGCGTCATGGAACTTCCAAGGTTGGCCCCACGGATTTTCCGCAGGCTGTTCGTACCATCCATGGCCGACCAGGACATCGGTTCGCCCGTCACCACTGAGGTCGCCGATCGCCGCACCGTGCCCATTGATGTCGCCCAGGACGTGAGGAACCATTTGGTACTGTGCCGGTTTGCCTTGGGCTTTGGCGGACTTTTTGCCGGTCGCGTTTTTTGTTGCAACAGAACCGGCGGCTTTCGGCGTCTTTTCGATGCGTTCCAATCGCCAAATCGTCGTGGCTGTTTCAGCTTTCCAACTGTTGACGATCCACTCGGGTGTTCCATCCCCGTCGATGTCGCCAAACAACTGGCCTTCGTTGGCGGAATTCTTGGTGTCCACCAACAAGTGCTGGGTCCACTGCTGGCCCAAACGCAATCCTTCGGCACCCGGGTTTTCGTACCAGTGGACTTCGGTCGGCAAGAAGGATCCGGCAATCACATCCAGCCATCCATCATCGTTGACGTCGAACAGATAGTCGCCATTGCTTTGAACGTACCCATTCCAGTCGTCAATCGTTCGCAAGGGACGCGCGGTCCAATCGACCCCGCTGTACCAGTTGCGACCTGCCACCAAATCCATGTGGCCGTCACGATTCACATCGCCGGCGGCGATGCCTTCGTTGGCATCCACCGCCAGGGGTCGAATCGCGAACGACATCCGCGTCGACTTTTCGCTGACGTCAGCGGCATGGACCGAACCGGCCAGAATTAGGGACAGAGCCAACAATAACTTTCGTGCAGAGAGACACATCGGCGGGAACCCGTAAGCGGGCCTCGTGGGAAGGGGGCGGCGTTGGTGCAGATCACGTCGACACGGATCAGGGCGGGGCCGCGCGTCGCCTGATGCAATCGACGAGGTAAACGGGGCAAAGATTCCCGGCAAGAAACAGCCGGCAATTCGATTGCGGTTCGACCAAACCGGTGACGCGTGGTCCAACAATCATAACCGTTTTATGGACACCACGCGTTGCATTGCAGACGTGCCGAACGGACGGCACAATGCCCCACAGCCCGACCGGGGGGACCATTCGAAAGCCTTTGGCTAGCCGCTAGAATCCTTGCCCAGCAAAACAATCTGAAACGAATCCGTGCATTGACGGTTTCGCAGATCGGCATGCTCCTTCATATTCCCCCCTTGCAGCGGTTGACGGAAAACTTCTCGCCGCGGCCATTGGATTCGACAGCAACGTTGTCCATCTGTTTGCTTCATTCCTTCAATCGATCGAGCTGGTTTTGGAAGCTACCACCTCCACGGATGTCTTGTACTTCGAAGACTTAGCCGTTGGTGACCGATGGTTCAGCCCCGAAAGGGTCATCACGGAACAGGATGTTGCCGACTTCGCCGCATTGACCGGCGACCACGATCCGCTTCATCGTGACGCCTCCAGCCACGGCCTGCCTTTCGGCGAACCAGTTGCTCATGGGCTGTTGGGGCTAAGCGTCTTGGCGGGCCTGAGCACTGAGCATCCTCGGGTCAGCACGCTGGCTTTGACCGGGCTGAGCGAATGGTCGTTCGAAGCCCCCATTTACTTTGGTGATCGCGTGCGGGTCGCCACGACCGTGTCGGAAATCCAACCTCATGGCCGGCGGGCTGCTCGGGTGACTTGGTTGCGTGAGCTAATCAATCAATCCGATCGAGTGGTCCAGCGTGGGCACTTGGTCACCTTGGTCGCCAGCAAACGACGTCGGCGTGGCACCACGCCCGCCGCCATCGTCGATACGACCGACACACCTTCACAACGCGGCACGCTGCCGGCCCGCTAAGCGATCCTTTGCGATCCACGCCGCTCGTCGCACCTTCTTTGGTGCAGCGGCCAAGACAGCCGTCGTATCCGACAGATTCGTCGCGACAAGTTCGCCCCGGGACCGAGGTCGTCGTCATCCGGTCCGACCCGATGGATAACCGGGGACGGTGCGGTCGATAGCTGGAAACGTACCGCCATTGCCGGGCGGCTGTTTCGTTGTTGCCGCCTGCGCTGATGCGTGGGCCGCCCTCCGACCTGTCGGGTATGCTGCCGTGAAGTCGCACTTGAACCATTCAGATTCCGTCGAACCGACGACGCCCGCCGCTACCGAAGTGGCAACGAGTCACCGGCGCCCCGTCCGCCGGAAAGAGGGAAGCTTTGTGTCGTCACGCCACGACGCGGTGCTGCAACAAACCCTGGGCGATGTCCAACGCCCGCTAAGGGGTGTCCGAGAAACCGTTCGGCAAGTCCGCGCCGGCGAACTGGGCACACTGTCACTGAGACAGGCGGAATGTCTGGACGAAGTTCTGCGTCAGTGTGATGGGCTGGAGCAACTGATTCGACAAGCCTATCCCGACGACGGAGACAACCTTGATATTCCGGCGGTCCGTCGGCGTTGGGTGGCCACGTCGGACGTTCGCCGCAGCGTCGAATCGGCGCTTCCGCAGTGCTTGCCTGACGGGATCGAAGTCTTGTGGGACGGCGGTACCGATCCATCGCAACGCGTGTTTGGCGACCCCGATGTTTTGGCCGCGCTGATGATCCACCTGATCACCCGATCGGCCTTGGTTTCTCGCGGCAGGCCCCCCGTACTGGTGCGATTGAACCACAGTGACGACGGCGATTATCAACAATGGTCAGTCATTGATCGCGGCCCGGGATTGTCCGCCGACCAGCTACAGCAGTTTGTGGAATCCGACGCGCGCGATGGTGATAGTTTTTCACAAGGATTGATGCTGTGTCGCCAATTGGCGGGCATGCACTTTTCCCCGCTAACAATTATCTCCGATGCAAGCACTGGTACCGAAACGGGGCTAAGCATCCCCGCGTCCGGTCCACGTTCGGTGGCCAAAGCATGGTGCCAGTGGCGACTGCAGTATCGCCCGCCCTCGGTGGCACCAAGACGCACTCATGCAATCCGTCCACAAAAGACGTCCGCCAATTCCGTGCGACACATCACGCGTCTGGATCGACCGCGTGCGGCCCAGTCTGCATCGCGTGGGGCAAACCGTGTCCAGCTGAATTGGAATGACATTCGTCCTCGTTCTCCGCATCAAATCGTTGCGGGCACCGTGACGCTGGGTGCCGCGTGTTCGAAACAATTGGCAACACGCTTGGACGATCTGTTTCATGAACGACTGTCGGCATTCGACTTCGTTTATCGCATCGGTGACCGACAATGGGTGTGGGTGTTCGATGCGTCGATCGACCAGATGGAAGAACGGTGGGAACGTTTGAATGAATCCGTGCGTCACCAAGTCCCCGAAGCGCGACTGGATTGGAGCGATCCTCAGATCATTCCCGTCGATCAGCGTCGCATGACGTCACGGATCAGCGACCTGTTGGTGCGTCAAACCCTTTCGTCACAAACCGACTTGCGGCACTTTGATCACAATCAAGTCCGACTGGGCACCAAGCCGCTGGAACCTTCACCGGTGGCGATGGCTCGTCTGGATGAAGAAATGCTGCGGATGGGAGCAAGACTTCGCAAGCAGACGCAAAGCCTGCAATCCCATGCCAGTCGCATGCGTCCGAAAGAACGCTAGACTTGACTTCGGAACGACTTGCCCACGCTCGTCTTACGCCAGCCGGCTGATCGGCATTCGGCCACACAGAATTCATCAATCACTTTGACGAATTCCAGCGACGATCGCTTTCCGCGTCCGCAGAATCGGACGCCGATGGACCGGGTGTATCAACCGCGTACGCTTCCACCTCAAACGGGTTTTCGCGATACCCGTCGCGTCCGCGTAGTTGCAACCACAAAGACCAGCCCAGATAGGCCGGGATGAACACCGGCCCCCATCGTTCGTATTGCCGAACGTGAACGCGTTCGTGGGCGCGCGTTACCGTCAAAGCAGCCAGGTCGGTACCGAAAACAACATGGCCGACCGTCATCGCCCGTGGTTGAATGGGCAAACGATTCAGCGTTTGGCGCACCCATGGCCCATCGATTTCGATGACGCCCTGGACCCAGCGGAATCGTCCGCAGAGCAACAAGCCGATCGCGACGGCGGCCAACGTATTGGGAGACGCCCAAAGATAGCCGATGGCACGTCGCATCATTTCCCAGTGACCATGTCCTGATGTCAGATCAACCGTTTCGGCCCGTTGGCCGGAACGAACCCATCGCCGCATCAGTCTAAACGTCCGCTGGTAGTCGCGCACATCCGCCGGTCAAAACCCGACGGATCATTCGACAGGATCGTTATGTAAACGGCCGTTGCGTATCGATGGACTAGGCCAGGTCGTCCGCTTCGCCCAATTCGTCCATTTCAGCATCGGCGGCATCGGCCGCGTCTTCATCGACATCGGTGTCCAGGCCCAACTGAGCGATTTGTTCGTCGTCCAGCTTGACGTATCCCAGCGAACGCACCACTTCCAAGACTTCGCTGCACGTGGGGAACATCCGCCCGCTGCTTTGCTTATAGTCGTCCATCGCACGCATGAACTCGATCTCTTGATCGTTGTAGTCACGCTCGCAAGTCGTGGGATCGATATGGCGACGACGTTGCTTCTTGCGACGGGTCTTGCTGCCAGCTTCGGCTTCGACCGTGGCGGCTTTGTCGGCACGCCGATCTTTGCGACGGCGGTCCAGAGTCAAGATTTCGCCGGCAAACTGGTCGTTGTTGGTGGTCGAAGCGGTCATCAGCATTCCCCTCGTGCGTGCTTTGCCGACGTCGATGATGCGTCGGCGATTCGAAGTGATTTCGGATCGGAACAGCTGGGGAATCTTTGACGTCAGCGGTGAAGTGTTTCACGCCGACAATCCCCGGCCGTTAGAACAGTAGCACGCAGATTGCGCAAACCTTTCCGGAACAGGGCACCTTTCGGGCTGGAGAAACTTTAACGGGCATGGGCCGCGACAGTTATGACGGTTGCAACGACAGATCGCCGTTTCGACGACCAGAGCACCGGCAAACCGGTCGTTTTTTGCAAAGAATTCAGGCCACCGGGGCCGAGTCGATCGCCGTTCGCAGTTCGCCGACAAACTGGCTGACCCGTTTCACGGCGTCGTCGCGATCCGCCGCCGCCGCGATACGCCGGACCACGGCCGAACCAACGATCAGACCGTCGGCGACGGGAGCCAGTTGCGCCGCCGTTTCCGGACCGCTGATCCCGAAACCGATGCAGATCGGCAGATCAGTGCGCTGCTTCAACCAACGCACGTTCTCCCCCAGCGTTTCGGGCAATGCGGCACGTTCACCGGTGATCCCCGTCACCGACACGAAGTACAGAAACCCGGTGGACGATTCGGCGATGCGGATCTGGCGGTCGCGTGAGGTCGTGGGTGTGACCAGCAACACAAGAGAAAAGCCAAGTTCCGAGCAGACTTTTGACAGAGGCCCGGCTTCTTCGACCAACAAATCGGGAACGATCGCTCCCGCGTAGCCCGCGTCGATCGCACGCTGCACGTATTGCCGAAGCCCCATGCGATAGATGATCGAATAGCTGGCCATGGTGACCAAGGGCAGCTGGGCATCCGCACCACGGACCTGGGACGGCAAATCGAACAGGCCATCCAAACGGAAACCGTGATCCAGGGCCCGTTGATAGGATTCTTGAATCACCGGCCCGTCAGCAATCGGGTCGCTGTACGGAACGCCGATTTCGCATAAATCAGCGCCAGCCGCTTTGACCCCGTTCAAGATGGCCGCGGTGGTTTCAAAATCCGGATCGCCGGCGGTAATGAAGGGCATCAATGCTTTACGGCCATCATCACGCAACCGCTGAAACAGTTCGTCAACTTTCGACATCGATCAGGCGCGTCCCAAGTTCTTATTCATGTTTTTCTTGTACTGTTCGACACCCGGTTGGCCGTAGGGATTGATCCCAAGCAAACGGCCTTCGATCACCGTGGCGATCATTAGCATTTGGAACAGCTGGCCCAGAACATGGGTGTCGATCTTCGGCAAGATGATGTCGGTGGTGGGTCGCCCATCGGCGTGCAACGCGTCGTTGGTCCCCTTGATGGCCGCCGACATGATTTCGGGCAACGTTTTTTCGGCGATGTCATTCATGCCGTCCTGGTTGCGCTCGCTATGCCCCACGGCCAACGCATCGGTGCGAACCGATTGAACGATCACATTGTTGAAGACTTTGTCGTTGGCCCCTTGTTGATGCTGTTGGTGCCGGCTGTGCAGATCACGTGTATTGACCGTGGTCAGCGGCGTGACACCCTTGCCATCCTTGCCGTTGGATTCGGCCAACAACTGGTCGTACCACAACCCGAGCGATTCCAGTGCCTTGGTCCAAACACTCATCACCCGGATCGATTTCCCGCGATGTTGTGCCAGCAAATGATTGACGGCGACGTACTGCAGCACGACGTTGTCGGCGTAGTCGGCGGTCTTGAAATGCTCGTTCATCGCCACGGCGCCTTCGAGCAATTTCATACAGTCCAGCCCCAGGAATGCCGCGGGCACCAGACCGACTGGTGACAGGACGCTGAAACGTCCGCCCACACCATCGGGAACACTGAAGACTTCTTCGCAACCGATCTCCTGAGCCAAGTTGAACAACTTGCCGCCTTCGCCGGTGACCGGAACCACCAGCTTGCCCAACCAGTCCTTGGCCTGTTCGCCCAATTCCGATTCCAGCGCGGGCAAAAACAAACGGAATGCCGCCGCCGTTTCCATCGTCCCGCCCGACTTGCTGATCACGACCAGCGCCGATCGTTTTTCGGCCACCGAATCGCCGTAGCCGCCGGACCGCAAACGGCGCAGCAGTGAATCAGCGGCATCGTTGTCGACGTTGTTGCCCTCGAAATACATCCGCGGCTTACTGCCACGGGCGGCTCGCGTCAGTTCATTGTGGTAGGGATCACAGCAGGCTTCCATCATCGCGCGGGCGCCCATGTAGGAACCGCCGATCCCCAGCACGGTCACCGCATCGATCGAATCATGCAGTCCGTTGGCGACCTTGAAGATCCGGCCCAGTTCGCTGGCTTCGCGGTCCTTCTGATAGGCTTCCAGTTGTTCTTCGGGCAGCCAGAAGAACCGAGCGTCCAGGGGCTGCTTTTCGGCGGGAACATCGCCGCTGTCGTATTGCTTGCGGTCGGTTTCCACCATCTCCGTCCGCAGTGCCGCCAATTCGTCACCCAGCGAATCGATTTGGGCTTGGGTGACGCCGTAGTCGTCGTTGATGGAACCGGACGGATCGAACTGCAACAGAGACATCTTGGAATCGCTCGTTGTGGACCAGGAAAATTCGGGCAGACGGTCCGCAGAGCTTAGCGAATCGAACCGCCGCGCCGAAGCCTACGTCCGACGCGACACTGGTGGCCCCGCACCCGAGGCGGCCCGTTTCGTCGCCGCCGTAGGCCCGCGGACCGATTGGTCACCACGAGGACTCGTGGGACAATTCGGTGATGCGCGTTAGACTCCCCCGCGAAAATCAGTTTCCATTCCATTCTGTCCTTCGCGAAAGAGACACGCCGCCGTGACTGACCTGCGTCGCAAACCTGTCGTTTTGATCGTTCGTGATGGTTGGGGGCAAAACCCCGACCCCCAGTGGGACAAGGCCAACGCCATCGTGCAGGCCGATACCCCGGTGGCCGACGAACTGATGCAGAAATACCCGAACGTCCTGATCCACACATCCGGCGAAGACGTCGGTCTGCCCGACGGCGTGATGGGCAATAGCGAAGTCGGACACCAAAACATCGGCGCCGGACGCATCGTTGATCAAGAAGTGATGAGAATCACGCGGGCGATTCGTGAAGGCAGCTTTTTCGAAAACAAAGTCGTCAACGCCGCTGTCGATCATGTCAAAGAAACCGGCGGCACCCTGCACCTGTTGGGGCTGATGTCCGACGGACGGGTCCACAGCGATATCACCCACGCCGATGCGTTCATCCGAGTCGCCAAGGATGCGGGCTTGGGACACGACCGGCTGGCGATCCACGCGATCACCGATGGCCGTGACACTTCGCCCACCGGCGGTGCCGCGTTCGTCGAAAGTGTCCAACAGAAGTGCCAGGAACTGGGCGCCGGCCACATCGCCAGCGTCATCGGACGTTTCTATGCCATGGACCGTGATTTCCGTTGGGACCGAGTCCAACAAGCCTATGACATGCTGACCAAGGGTGCCGAAAAGACTGCACAATCCGCCGTCGACGCCATCCGTGATTACTACGACAACCCGACCGAACCCAGCCGCAGTGGCGATGAATTCATCACGGCCACGACCATCCCGTACAACGGCAAGCCGTCGTTGATCGGTCCCGGCGATGCGGTCGTCTTCATGAATTATCGCGGTGACCGCCCCCGCGAATTGACCAAAGCGTTTGTCTTGGACGACGACGCGTGGTCGCAAATCCAAGGCGGTGGTTTTGACCGTGGTGAGAAGATCGACAATCTGTATTTTGCCACCATGGCGGGCTACGAAACCGGGTTGCCGGTCAACGTGATTTTCGAAAAGCCTCCCAAGATGCCGAATATCTTGGGTGAATACGTTTGCAAGCTGGGACTGAAACAATTCCGCTGTGCCGAAACGGAAAAGTACCCCCACGTCACGTTCTTCTTCAACGATTACCGCGACGATCCTTTCGACGGCCAAAACAATGAAATGGCCCAGTCGCCACGCGACGTGTCGACTTATGATCAAAAGCCAGAAATGTCGGCACCCGAGGTCACCCAGATCGTCCTGAAAGAGATCGAATCAGGACGCAGCGACATGATCATCGTTAACTATGCCAACGGCGACATGGTCGGCCACACGGGCAACTTGGATGCGGCTGTCAAAGCGGTCGAAACCGTCGATGATGGCGTCGGCCAATTGGTCAAGGCAACCCTGGCCAAGGGCGGGTCCCTGGTCGTCACGGCAGATCACGGCAACTGCGAACAGATGACCAACCCGGAAACCGGCGGCCCACACACCGCCCACACCACCTTTGACGTGCCGTTGATCGTTGTCGACCCCGATTCGGTCGGCAAATCGCTGCGTGAAGGTGGCCGCCTGGCCGACATCGCGCCGACAGTGCTGGCTTTGATGGGCTTGGAAAAGCCCGCGGAGATGACCGGCGAATCGTTGGTTGACGTCAGCTGAAAGCGACATTCCCCAACATCAAAACGCGATCCACCGCCGGTCGGGCTCAGGCTTTGACCGGCGTTTTTTCATGCGCACCGCGCCCCATCAGACGCCGCCAAAGATCGGGCGGGACGAAGATCATGTTGGCCACAATCATCATCACGCCGAACGTGATCATCCCCAAGAACAACGCGATCCCGCCGTGCACAGCAACGGCCATCGCCAACACGATCGGGCGAGTTAAACGAGGCCAAACGAGCGCACAATAGAAGACTTCCCAAAACAGCGTGGTGTGCGTCAGCAGGGAAAACAGCCGCGGATAGCGTCCCATCCAAGTCATGTCCCACGACTGGTATTCATAGTTGGCCACCGCAAACCAAACCGCCGTTCCATCCCACCACATTTCTCCACGGGCCTTCGCCAGTCCGCCAAATAGATAGATGACACAGACGTGAATCTGAAACAAACGCGTCGCCACATTGGTCGACACATACGAACGATTCGCCGGCAGCCAGCGGTCACGCATCTTTGCCGACCATTTGCCCTGACGTCGCAACCACGCGTCCACCGACCAAACGGCACCACAGGGAGCCAGACTTAAATACATCGCGGAATAGGTCATGATCTGGTCCAGCCCGAACAATGCGCCCGTCAAACGGTGCACGTACATCAGGTTCAAGAACCAAGCCAACGGAACCGTCAGACGTGACAGGAAACCGACCGCCATCAATGCCGACGCGGTGATTGCCAACGCTTGATGGGCCCACAACAGCGATGCGTTGTCGATGTGCCACAGATAGCTGCGTGCCCAATCGCTGACGCCAAAAGCACCGTCGTGTAATTGCTTAGCCGTAACGTTGTCGATCCAGGCATCGGGCCCCACGAACGACATCAGGTCCTTGGCCAAAACCAAATGGGAATACAACAGCATGACGCCGGTGGCGATGCGAATGACGGCCAACGTTTCACCGGTACGACCGCAAAACCAGAATCTGTCCCAAGCCGCGGCCACGTCGTGCAGCCAAGACCGAATTTCACCCATCGCTGCACCGATCATCGACCGTCGACTCCCGATTCGGTGGCGTCAGCCGGCGAAGTCGAATCTTGTGGCAAGGTCGGCTGTCGTGGCGAATGGGACGTGGGCGAAACCGTTTCGGGCAACAATTCGGGAGCCGGCGCGGGTGCGACTGCCCCAGCCGCCATGGGCATCGGTGCAGGATCCCACTGGTCGGGCATCACGCGATAAGACTGCTCGGACCGCAGATCCGTCGTCCCCGGATCAAAATCCAGAAAGCTGGGCAGCAAATGCTCCAACCGTCGAATGGCAACGGCGCGTCCAGGATGCTTCGACTGCAGATGCCGTACATAGGACTGACGCACGTATTCGTAGCGGGCCCGGGTCGCTTCCCACAACTCGGCCGCGGCGGGATCCTGATCTTTCAGCTCAGGTGGCGGTCCCGGCGGGTGATGAATTTCGGTCAAATACTCTGCCAACATGAAATGCCGGTGATACAGCAGGCGTGGCCAGTCGCGATCCAAGTCCGGATAAACCGGCTCCTGTAGATCGGGATCGGTCAATTCACCAATCGCCGCTTGAACCAGGTGACTGGGACCGGGGTCGGGTGCAAAGAACGCGTAGCCGCGGTTCAAATACAGGAATTCACCATAGCCACGCAGCGGCATCAGTAACGTATCGACCGACGGCGAACTTCCCAGCGAACCACGCGTTTGAAAACTTAACGGTGCCAAGAAAACGGCGCCCACATGCAAGACCACCAACGCGCTAATGCATCGCTTGAGCGCCGGCCGAATCGGTACCGGTGTATCTTGGCCGGCTGGTTCAATGCTTGACACGTCAATGGATCCGTCAAACGAAAAAATGCCGCGTCCCACAACGGGACGCGGCATCAAAGTATTTCCTCGGCGGCCAACTTGCCACCAGTGATCGGTCGGTCAAATCATCGCAAGCAGCCGCGTGGTTTGGTTTTAACGGCCAAACCACTGGCGACGGTCTGGCGACGCGCCGGCAACCATCGGACGTTTGGTTCGCCTAGCGGCTGGCCAAACGCTGTGCGTCGAAATCGAAGTCCACTTGGTGGGTCTGGCCTTGGCGAACCGTGATCGAACGCGTTTGCGTGACGGGCGTGCCGTCAACATCCGCGGTCACTTCGATCGTGTAGTCTTCCCAGACCTGGCCGGCTTTCAGCGTCCGAGTCCGGAATGTACGCGTTGCTCCCTGACCCGCCGTTTCATTGCCAGCCAGAACGACCTTGGCGTCCTGGGGAACACGAATCGTCACGACCGTTTCTTCCACGGATTCGGCTTCTTCCGAGACGATCGTTTCGTCAACAACTTCGGCGGACTTGGCGTCAAAGAACAGACGCTGCTTGTCGCCCGGACGCATCTTCACCGTTTGCGTGTCTTGGATGGTTTGGCCGTCTTGCTGGTACTGGACGTTCACGACGTACGTGTAAACAAATCCTTCCTTCAATCCACGCGACAAGAACTGGCGAATTTCGCCTTCGCTGCGGGTGCGATGTCCGTTGACTTCCAACACAGCGTCTTCGCTGGGAACCGCAACGGTCAACAAAGCCGCATCGCTAAGCGAATCGGTGGAAGCAAACTGCGCCGATCCGTACTGGATACTCGCATCCGATTCGCCTTCGGCTGAAACGTCAGGGGTTTGGATCGAATCCGACGGTACAAAACCATCGCCGGGAGCAGACGAATCCACCGGAGCGCTGTACTCCATCGGTGCGCCACTTTCGACCGGAGTGCCGTATTCCACCGGTGCGCCGTACTCGACGGGCGCCGACATCTGTGGTTGGACCTGGTAGCCGCTTTGAATCTGGGACGATTCGTAGCTGGGCGATTCGATCACGCCCGAGACTACGGGAGCGGAGTAGGACGACACCGACCCACCACTGCTGCCGCCGGACGATCCGTACGTCGCGCGGGCGGCAGAATAGCCGCCGGATGAACCACCGCTGCTGGCTCCACCACTGCTGGCCGAATAGGCATACGAATAGGAAGCGTATCCGCCGGAGCTGCCGCCGCTGCTGGCCCCCGCCCAGCGGGCACGGATGGCCGCCTTCTTGGCGTGAATGTGATCGGCCAATCGACGCAACGGCCCGACATGTCCGCCGCTGCTGGCGCCACCGCTGCTGGCTCCGCCGCTGCTGGCCGAATAGGAGTAGGCCGCATAGCCGCCGGACGAACCGCCACTGCTGGCACCACCACTGCTGTACCAAGCGGCTCGCTTGGCAGCAATCTTTGCCTTCAAGTGGCTCAACACCGGGTGATGCCCGCCGCTGGATCCATATCCACCCGACGACGCGTATCCGCCCGAAGACCCGCCATAGGAAGCATATCCGCCGGAAGATCCATAGCCTCCGGACGATCCGTAACCGGCTTGGGCCGCTGAAAACGGAATCGAGGCCGCCACAACGGCACAGATTCGAATCCAAGCTCGAATGCCACGCTGTTTCATCGTCTTGTTTGCCTGAATAAAGTTTGGTTTCCGATCCCATGGAATGCGCACACGCGTTCACATCAATTCTGCGAACTTATGCCACACCCGTTAGCCATGTTAGGATAGCGAAGGCGAATGTCGGATCAAGCATTTCAGGCGATTTTTGCGGCCTGGGCGAAATAGAGAACACTGTGACGCTATCCGGCCTCCACCAGTGCCACAGACGGGTGATCACCCCCGGACGCCCGACGGGGCTAGTGGACCTTTTGAATTGAGATCGAATCGAAGTCAGCCGTTCCGGTGGCTCCGAACAGTCCGATCCGCAGAATGGCCTCGCGTGTCTGCAAGGGAATGCGAATCAGCTTGCTGGTCTTTCGCCACGGCCGGGTGCCTTTGAACGGCCCGATCCAGGAAGTGCCCAAGTCCCGACGCTGATCGTCGTACAGGCTGATCGCAATCATCGCCATCGCGTCGGGCGCATCGCCCGCCACCACACCAGCGGTGCGGACTGAGCCGGATAAGCGAACTGTGGTGACTTGCCGCCCGTCGATCGCGACTCCTTGCAACAGATGAGAGCTAAGCCCGGGGGTCTCATTTTCGCAGCGGACAAACCCAGAACCTTCATCGGCCTGGCCGACGTCGATATTGGCTTTCAGCAATCGGACTTGGCGGCCGTAATACCAGCCCGGGACAAAGTCGTCGTTCGATGCATCGGATCCGGCGACGGTTGATCCGGCCGAAGCTTCTGTTTCAAAGTCACCGTTGACCACCGACGGGTTGGCCGGATCGGGCTGGACCTGGCGTTCATCTTCGGCCTGTCCAGTCATCGGGACGAACAGCGTGGGACGCAAACGTTTGCGTTGCAACTGTCCGTCCTGTTTGACCAAACGGTACAGCGACTGCTGATAACGTTGTCCGACCGGAATGATCATCTGGCCGCCTTCGCGAAGCTGATCGACCAGCGGCTGGGGGATCGATTCAGGGCTGCAGGTCACGATGATTTTGTCGAAGGGCGCCGCATCGGGCCAACCCAAGAAACCGTCGCCGATTCGGGTATGCACGTTCTCGTACCCCAATCGCTCGATCGTCTTGGCGGCTTGGCGTCCCAATTCGTCCACGATTTCGATCGTATAGACCTGATCCACCAACGGGCTTAACACCGCGGCCTGATAGCCACTGCCCGTCCCGATTTCCAAGACCTTGTCGGTGGGTTGTGGATCGATCGCCTCGGTCATCATGGCGACGATGAAGGGGCTGCTGATCGTTTGCGAACTGCCAATCGGCAGTGCCATGTCCAGATAAGCCCGCGGAACTTGCGTGGCGGGAACAAACTCGTGCCTGGGCGTTTGGCGGATCGAATCCAGAACCCGCGGGTCAGTCACACCCGCGTTTTCGATTCGGTCGCGAACCAACCGCTGTCTCGCTTCGGCGTATGGATCGTCATCATCACAATGGGCAAAGCTTAGGGGCACGGCAGACAAGCAAACAAAACTGGCGATGGTACAAATCGACTTGATTGACATTGTTCCTTCAAACCAACCAAACGACGCAACGAATGAGGGAGCGGCACCCCATGGCACCGACGATCAATCGAATCAAAAAAGGACCGACCAACAAGCCGTTCACGCGTCGCGTCGATGGACGTGGCAGCCTGTTGGGTCATCCCCGCAGTCAACGTGTCGACGTGGTCCGCAGTAACACGGGCACGCCGAAAATTTCTTGAAACAGCCCCGATGCTTTTTGCATCGCCAAACGTTCCAGCGAAACGTCTTCCACATCAGGAACGACGATCACCAGCCGTTTTTCTTCGCGTAAACAACGAATTTCCCGAATCCGACCGCTTCGTGTGTCATTCAGGGCGATGGCCAATCGCAACAACGCCGCCGCCTTGGCCACCGCCACACGGTCGTCCCGATTCAAGTTGCGATAGACCTCGTGGGACGGCTGGGGAAACGCACGGCGATAGTAGCGGGCGATCAAACCGACCAGGTTCTTTTCGCTCTTGGACAGCCCGAACAGTTCACTGTTGCGAATGATGTAAAAGGCGTGCTTGTGATTGCTTTGAACGTTGATGAACAATCCGATCTCGTGCAGCAATGAAGCCACATACAACAAGACTTCAAAACGCTGGCTAAGCTTGTGTTCGTCGGCCAATTCGGTGAACAGGCGCCGTGACAGTTCGGCCACGCTGTTGGCATACGATTCGTCGTAGTCGAAACGACGCCCAAGCGCCCGAGCCGATCGAATGGTCTGGTCCCTGAATTCGCTGGTCCAGTCACCGCCGCTGGCCATATCACGAAGCAACCCATCGCGCAAATTGGCTTCGCACAGATAGACTTCGTCCAGCGAAAATCGCTCGGTCAGCAACGAATACGTCAGCAAAGCCGGCCCCAACGTTTGGGCGTCCAGAAAGCTTGCGCCGTACTGCTTGACGATTTGATCTTCGTCCATCCGCAAGACTTTGTCAGCGAAAGCGCGCAGATCCGCCGTGTCCAGTCGGGTCAATGACACGCCGTCCCAGTCTGGCAGCAAACAGTGACCGGCGAAACGCATGTCGCCGCCCAGTGCGACCAAGTGGATGGGGCCGTCCACACGAACCTGATCGGCCATCCGCATCAGCGTGCGTTTGATGTGACTTTCCAACAAACCGCGTCGCGCCGAAGCCGTCGCCCGAGATCCCCGCAAGGTTTCTTGCAAACGCAACGCGCCCAGCCGAAACGATTCACTGTGCAGGACGTTGCCGCCACGAATCACAAGTAGTTCGGTGCTGCCGCCCCCCATTTCCACCACGACGATTTTGCGTGGATCTTCGAATGCGGCGGAATGAAGGTGTGGCATCACGCCCATGAACGTGATGCGGTTGACCTCCGCTTCGTCCATGACTTCGACATCCAGCCCGGTGGCCACATAGACGCGATCGATGAACGCCAGACGATTGCTGGCTTCACGAACCGCACTGGTCGCCACCACGCGAACGCGATCGGTGCTTTCGATGCCATATTCCAACAGTGTTCGACGATAGCGTCGCAAGATCTCGACCGACTTTTCGATCGTCCCACGTGTCAAAAAACGCTGATTGAAACTATCACGGCCCAATTCGACCGGCTGGATCAATGAATCCAATTGCCGGACGGAACCACCGGCGTGAATCTCAGCGACCGCCATGCGGATGCTGATCGCGCCGATATCGATCACGGCCACCACCTCACTGCGCCGGACGCGACCGCTTTTCTTCGTCGCGGGACTTTTGGCGCTCCGCTTTTTGACGCCCTTTTTCCGGGTGGCTTGTTTTTTGGTGGTGGGCGAATCTGCCATTGCGTTTCTTTGACCATCCCTTCGATTGAGCGAACCACGATCGGGCGAATTCATTCGGACCGTGCGATCACAGGCAATTTCCGTTCCGCCACGAACCGGCCAGACGCGTGCACCAATGACTCGTGCACGCCAACCGGGATCGAAACCAGTTTATCCGATCAGTTGGTGTCGCGTCAGAGCGTCGCGCACCTGGTCCAGCCCCATCGCGACCTCGGCAACCCAGCCACGTCGTCGTGCCGCTTCGACGTTTTCCGGTTTGTCGTCGACGAAGAAGATCGACGATGGCCGGCAATCGGCCATCGATTCGGCGGCCTGATAGATCGCCACGTCGGGCTTCATGCTGGCCACGCGACAGCTAAGGACGATCGGATCAAAACCGGAATCCAGAAACGAATACGCTTGGCGATTGATCCAATCCCAGTGGGCTTCACAAGTGTTCGACAGCATGCCGACGCGACCGACACGATCCCGCGTTTGAACGACCAATTGGTCCATCCCGTCAACCGCGGTGAACATATCGCTGACCGCGTCCAACACCGCAGCAACACCAGCCTGATCGCCGCCGGTGGCCTGGCTCAGCCAATCCGGGCGACCGCAGCGCCGACAGACTTCGTCGGCGTACTGTGCCCCGGTGATCTCGCCATGCTCGAATCGTTCCTGCAGATCCGCCCCGTGCAACACGTCGTCGGCCGCAGCCCGATCGACCGACAACAATTCGGCCAGGTTGGCCGACGCCAACGATCGGTCAAAGGCACACAGGATGTTCCCCAAATCGAAATAGACGATTTGAATATCACTTGAATTCACGGATCCAGTCTTCGCAATCGGATTTCGCGGTACCAGGCTTCGGTCGGCGGTCCACTGTGAATTTGCAAGCCGATCACTCCGGTGCGTTCGATTGTATCATCGTCTTCGCGATAGTCGACGGTTTGCGTCCCATTCAAATAGATCTGGATTCGATCACCGCGACAGATCACACGCATCTCATTCCACTGGCCGGGGCGGACGAGCGACTTGGCCAACTGGGCGTCGGGTTCGGCCAGCATTTTGCGACGTCGTGATTCGTCATACAGCGCGCCCCAGACCGGGCGCTTCCAAGCAATGCCGATATCGGCTTGATATCCGCGCACTTCGGTCTCGTCGGGAATTCGTTGCGAGCGGAATTGCACACCCGCGTTTTTACCTTCGCCGACCAGCTTGGCTTCGAAACTGAGCTCAAAGTCCCCGTAGGTTTCGCGGGTGCACAAAAAATAGTTGTGCGGAATCTTTTTCTTCAACGTCCCGGCAACGATACAGCCATCTTGGACTCGGAAGTACTGCGGATCGCCTTCCCAGCCGTCCAAGCTGTGGCAGTCGAACAGCCCAATCCAATCGCCCGTGGCGACGGGCGAATCGGCATCCGTGGTGTCCGCGCACAGCAACACCAACCACGGCAGCATGCCGGACACGAAAACCATCATCCAACGACGTTGAAAACGCATGCTGAACACCATCAAAACCGGAAAACGAATACGCCGCGTCCGCGGAGGCACGGCGGGCCGCCGACTGAAAAATTGCCACTGCCGACAACACATCGGGATTTCGCCAGACGAACCCAAACCGACGGGACACGGTCACCTTGGACATGCCGTTTTAACCGATCCCCGAGCAACGTGGGGGCCCTAGCATGGTTACGGCCATCGCCCAGCATTGTCGCAGCCGACGTCGCCGGGTCGCTGCCGTCCTTGGCTCGGCGGGACGGTCCCACCATAATCGCAGGCCCCCGCCCGGCGCCGAACACACCGACGCCGGCCATCGACGCCCGTTCCTTTCACACTTTTTTGCTCCCTACGCCGCAATGTCCACAGCACTGAACAAATACAGTTCACGAATCACCCAACCGAAAAGCCAGGGCGCGTCACAGGCCATGCTGTACGCCACCGGCATGTCGTCCGAAGACATGAACAAGGCACAGGTTGGTATCGCCAGCATGTGGTACGAAGGCAACAGCTGTAACATGCACCTGTTGGACTTGGCGGGCGATGTTAAAGAAGGCGTGGAAAAATCCGGCTTGGTCGGCATGCGTTTCAACACGATCGGCGTCTCCGACGGGATCAGCATGGGCACCGAAGGGATGTCCTACAGTTTGCAAAGCCGTGATCTGATCGCCGATTCGATCGAAACCATCATGGCCGCCCAGTGGTACGACGCGCTGATCGCGCTGCCCGGTTGTGACAAAAACATGCCCGGGTGTCTGATCGCCATGGGCCGATTGAATCGTCCCGCGATCATGGTTTATGGGGGCACCATTCGTCCGGGATCTTACAAGGACGAAAAATTGGACATCGTCAGCGCATTCCAGTGCTATGGCCAATTCATCGCCGGACAGATCAGTGAAGATGAACGCCAAGAAATCGTGCGTCGGTCTTGTCCCGGTGCGGGCGCTTGCGGTGGCATGTACACGGCCAACACGATGGCGACGGCAATCGAAGCCCTGGGGATGTCACTGCCCTATTCGGCCAGCATCCCCGCGGAAGACCCCGACAAAAAAGACGAATGTCACCGCGCCGGCGAAGCGATCCTGGAACTGTTGAAAGCGGATATCAAGCCTCGCGATATCATGACGCGCACAGCGTTTGAAAACGCGATGGTCACCGTCATGGCCTTGGGCGGTTCGACCAACGCCGTTCTGCACTTGATCGCGATGGCCCGCAGCGTTGACGTACCGCTGACCATCGACGATTTCCAAAGCGTTAGCGATCGTGTTCCCTACCTGGCCGACTTGAAGCCCAGCGGCCGGTTCGTCCAAGAAGACCTGCACAGCATCGGCGGCACCCCCGCGGTCATGAAGTATCTGCTGAAAGAAGGGCTGATGGATGGATCGTGCTTGACCGTGACCGGCAAGACGTTGGCGGAGAACTTGGAATCAGTGCCCGGCTTGAAAGAAGGTCAAACGATTGTGCACACGGTTGACGCGCCGATCAAGAAATCGGGCCACCTTCGAATCCTGAAAGGCTCGCTGGCCCCCGAAGGCGCCGTCGCCAAAATCACCGGCAAAGAAGGGCTTCGGTTCAGCGGCCCGGCTCGCTGCTTCGACAGCGAAGAACTGATGCTGGCCGCGTTGGAACAAAAACAAATCCAGAAAGGTGACGTGGTCGTCATCCGCTACGAAGGCCCCAAAGGCGGCCCCGGCATGCCGGAAATGTTGACCCCGACCAGTGCCATCATGGGCGCGGGCTTGGGCAGCGACGTCGCCATGATCACCGACGGTCGCTTTAGCGGCGGCAGCCACGGATTCATCGTCGGGCACGTCACACCGGAAGCCCAAACCGGTGGCCCGATCGGGCTGCTGCAAGACGGTGACGTTGTCACGATCGATGCCGAAACAAATTCGCTGGACGTCGATGTCAGTGAAAAAGAACTGGAAGCACGGCGTGCAAAGTGGCAGGCACCGCCGTTGAAAGCGACTCGTGGCACCCTGCACAAGTACATCAAAAACGTGAAGACCGCCAGCGAAGGCTGTGTGACCGACGAATAGTCGATCACCGGAAGCGGCGAATGCCTAACGTTGCGGCGCAGGGGTCGGTGTCGGCCCCTTGGCCCATTTCAAAAAGGCGTCCACAAAGGCTTCAACCGTGACGCCATAAGCGCCTTGAAAGCCGGATTCGAACGGCTGGCCCGCGTTCATCTGCCGAATCATCGTTTGGAATCCACGGCGTCGCGGCGGTGCCATCATCGCACCGGCCACCGCGATCGATAACGCATCAACCTGCTGGGCGGGCAGACGTTGTTGCAACAAGTCCCCCGCATTCTTGGCGGCAATCGCTGCGTCGCGTTGGGCGGCCAACAATCGACTGCGGCTGTCACGGTCCAGTTTTCGAACACGGTCGTTGGCGATCGATTCGCCCACACCGCCAGCCAGCCACTCCGGCACGTCGGCGGCCCGCGTGGCCATCGCCATGGAAAACAGCGGCCCGGCCAAGCGGCTTCGCAGACCTTCATCATCCAAATCCGGCGTCACCACCAACGACGCGTACGCCAGAATGGCGTCGGAGCGAAAGTGAGAAACCCACTGGGCGGGAATGCTGCGCTGTTCGACCATCTTGGAAAACTCCGCGTACTCGTAGGGCCGCGGAAAAACAAACAACGTCGCGCGGCCACGAAAGTATTCGCCTTTATCCGCCCCGGAAACCGCTGGAATTACCGAACGCACGACTTTCATCTGACCATCGGCCAACTTCCCGATTTCCTGCAACCGCCTTTCGGTCATCGGGCCGATGACCATAAAGTAGTCCGATTCCACCATCGCCACGCCATCGGGTGCAACCATCCGTATGGACTCTTGGGCGTGTTGTCGCCTTCGTTCGTTCCGTTGGTCGGTAGTCGCCGATGATGCCCAAGCCTGCATCGATGCCGTCTTTAAATCTTGGCCGGGACGAATCGCGTCGTCCTTGGCACCTTGGTCGATCCAGCGACTGATCAACTGAATCGAATCTTCGGGAACGCGTGGTCGTCCACCGGGCGGCATCAAATCACCGCCTTCGCCACGCATCCGCAACACCAAACCACTCTCATCGCCGCTGCCGGCGATCACCGTGTCGCCTTCATCGCCCCCACGCATCAATCCGGCAAAGGTATTCATATTCAACCCGCCGCGCACCTGACCGCCGCCGACATGACAACCACCGCAGTGTTCGATCAAAACGGGGGCCACGTCACGAACAAAGGACACCGTGTCGGATTCACCTTCGGCGTCGCCCGTCGCGGAATCACCGGTGCTGCTGGCCATGGCCGGTACGTCGCCGGACGTCGCCATCGCTTCCATCTCTTTTTTTGGCAACGATGACGCCAGCGAAGCGTCGGGGTCCAATTCCGCCCCCGGCAACATGACGACCTCCGGTGCAACCCCCGGTTCTTCTTGCCACCATGCTGTACCATCATCAATGCGAATCGGTGGTACCCGGACGCCTTCCAATTGCAGCATGACGTGTGCGTTTCGCATGCGAGACAACAAATCCGATTCCTGTTCCAGCACCGCTTCGCGCCGGGCGGGTTCCGTTTTGGCAAGTGTCGCCTGCAGGGTGGACGAGGCGGTCACCAATGCTTGACCGGCAGCGACGTATTCACGGTTCCGATAGGCCACCGCGGCCTTTGCCAATTGGTCCTTGGCCGTCGCTAACCCCTCGGGTGCAGACTGGGCGGTGGCATCACCGGCGAAACAAAAAACGACCAGGCATGCCAAAATGCAACGGGTCCCAGACTGTGATGTGATCCGTAAAATCGTCATGAACCACGTTCGAATAATCACGAGAAGCGGACGAAAACTGCAGTTTGTAACGCGAACCGATTCTAATTGTGCTCGACCGAGCCCGTCGAATCCGAACCAGCCCCCCAATCTCCCGATCTTTGTCGGCGTTTCGCCCCACGGCGGATGCAGCGGAAAATCTGCCGGATTTTCCAGTTGCAAATCGAATCCTAATCGTTTCGCCATCACTACGAGCAAGATTGATTCGGTCGCAACGAATGTCCGTCAAGGCGTTGACGATACAACACGCTGCTCCGGCCACTCCTTCGATCAACGCCACCGACCGGCGAGGTCAGCTGAAATCAATACACCAGCCCCCCGAAGCGATCATGACCGATGACCATCGCGTCCGGCAACACACCATTGCCCCAAGGGTGCTGTCGGTCTGGCGAATGACGTTCGGCCTATTCGGTGGACCGGTGATCGTCGTCCTTGCACTCGTCGCCGCCTTGCTGGCTTGGTCACATGATTCAGTGCTGGTCCGGGGGGTGATCGCTGCGGGATCGATCGTCGTGATGGCGACACTGGCTGTTGGCCTGGGTCCAGGCTTGGCACTGATCCAACGATCATGGTCGTATCGCTGGACCGACGACGTGTTTGAATTGGGGCATGGTGTGATCTGGCGACAATCGGTGTCCATTCCCATTTCGCGATTACAACATGTTGATATCCATCGCGGCCCGCTTGAACGGCGGGCCGGCCTGGCCACCTTGGAATTGCACACCGCGGGAACACGCCACGCCAGTCACCGTCTGCCCGGTTTGGAACATGCCGATGCGATCCAGTTGCGAGATGAATTGTTGAAACGGATACGTCATCAAACAGAACGGTCCCATGAATCGGGACGGCCTCATCAATCGGAATGGCCCAGTGACGACGACACCTGACGCCGTTTCCGGCACGAATGATCCACCGCCGGTCATGGCGGCAAAGGCTCAAGCCGATGGATCCCTGCGGTTGCACAACGCAACACTGTGGTTGCCCGTCTTAGAAAACCTTCGACGTTCGCTGGTTCCGCTGGCGGTCGGATGCCTGGTCATGACGCCGCCCGTTGCGATCGGATTCTATGCTTTGTTTTTCGTGGCGCCCGTTGTTCTGTACTTCACGATCCGTTACCTCACGCTAACGTATCAAATCCGCCAAGACGCCTTGGTGATCCACACGGGCTGGCTGGCACGACGCGAACGACGCATTCCTTGGGACCGAGTCCAGGAAGCCAAACAAGAACAAAGTCTGTTCGGTAAGCCTTTGGGTTTGACTCATTTGACGCTAAAGACCGCGGGCAGCGATGACGAAGAAGCCGCGTTGAACGTCATCACGTCCAAGCAAGCCGATGAAATCCGCCACCACATCGTTTCCGGACAGTCGCTTGCACCGGAGAACCAGCCCGCCGCAAGCGTTGCCGACCCAGCAATCACGAGCCACTCGGATTTTGACCAATCCTTGACCACCAAAGAACTATTCCTTGGCGGTTTGACATCGCAGTTGATTGCGGGGATTTTCGGTGTGATGGGTGCCATCGCCTATTTCCAGCTTTCCTGGGGTGGCCCGTTTGACTGGCTGGGCGGGCCAATGGACTGGCTGGAACATGTACCGGCACCGCCGTGGGTCGCGCCCATGGAACAGGCCACCGAAACATTGCGTTCGCAAGTGCCCAGCCTTGGTCCGCTTGACGTCCTGATCGACTTGGTGCTGTCGGAGACCATGTTCAAGAGCGTCACGTTGGCGGTCCTGTCAATGATCGCGGCGACCATCGCGTTTGTCATTCGATACCATGCGTACGAAATTCGCCGCAGCGACGACCGGTTGGTCGTCGCGCACGGGCTGCTGACGCGGCAGGAAAGCAGCCTTTCGCGTCGCCGGATTCAATCATTAAAGCTGGAAGAAAGCCCACTGCGTCGCTGGGCCGGACTGGCGTCAATCCGGGTCGATAATGCGGGCGACCATCGCGAAGTCGACGAGAACAAAAAACGCAGTCTGCTGGTCCCAGCCGCCGAGCGAAACAAAGCAATCGAAATCGCCGAACAGGTCATTGGAGAATTTCCGATCGACCAGCCCGGGTGGCAAAAAGTGTCCTCCAAAGCCATCGGCCGCGGAACACGTTTGGGATGCCTGATCTATGCCGCCGTCCTGGCGCAAATTGCCTCCTGGTCGCTAATCCTGGCCGTCGCTCTGTCACCAGGCTTCGCACTGGTCTACCTATGCAATCGCCAGTGGTATCGGCACACCGGATACCGCATCAGTGACCATAGTGTGATGTATCGCAAAGGCTGGATCAGCCGAGCGACCTTGGGCCTGCCGATCGAAAACATCCAGAATCTGCGAATCAGTCAATCGCCGCTGGATCGTCGCCTAGGCTTGGCCACGCTGTCGATCGATACGGCGGGTCAATCAAACACCGGTGGCGGACCGGTGATCCAAAACTTGACGTTGCTAACAGCCGTCCGATTGCGACGCCGACTGGCCAAGCGGATCGCCGACCAGCCGTTTCGCTGGTGACCATTTTTCAAACCGGACACCAACTTTTCAAGCAACGGAACGTCGCATATCAGCGTTGGCATCAGGTGGCATAGCCGCGAGGATGATCGCGGTGCCACGCCCAAGCAGTTTCAACGATTGATTTGGCGTCGTTGTACTTGGGTTCCCATCCCAACACTTGGCGCGCCATCGACGCATCGGCGACCAATTCGGGCGGATCCCCGGCGCGACGTTCGCCCATTTTTTCCGGAATCGGATGTCCGGTGACTTCGCGACACGCCTCGACAATTTCACGGACGCTTGTGCCCTTGCCGGTCCCCAGATTGACACAAATGCCCTTGCCGGGCTCCAGTTTTTCCAGCGCTTTCAGGTGGGCGTCTCCAAGATCATTGACGTGGATGTAGTCGCGGATGCACGTTCCATCGGGCGTCGGATAGTCGTCGCCAAAGATGGTGATGAATTCACGCTGCCCCAATGCCACCTGCAAGACGATCGGAATGATGTGCGATTCCGGATCGTGATCTTCGCCAATCGTTCCGTCGGGCCGCGCGCCGGCGGCATTGAAATACCGCAGCGCGGCGTAGGCAAACCCGTAGGCAGCGGCGTAATCGGCCAGGGCTTTTTCGATCACCAGCTTGGTGAAGCCGTAAGGGTTGATCGGATTTTGGGGCGTCGTTTCGGGGATCGGGATCGTGTCGGGCTCACCGTAAGTCGCCGTCGTGCTGCTGAAGACGATCTTCTTCACATCGGCTTCGCGCATCGCTTCCAAGAGTTCCAACGCCGCGATCACGTTGTTGCGGTAATACAGCGCCGGATCGTTGACAGATTCATTGACCAGCGCGAACGCGGCGAAGTGCATGACCGCATCGATATGCTTGTCCTTCAATACTTGGACCAGCTTGGCACGATCGGCCACATCACCTTCGACCAACATGCCTGCGGGGACCGCTTCGCTGTGTCCACGTGACAAATTGTCGTAAACCACCACTTGGTGCCCGGCGTCTAGCAGCAGACGGACCGCGTGCGAACCGATATAGCCGGCGCCACCGACAACCAAAACGTTCATTGATTCGACCCGATGTTCGTTCGAGTAAGAAAAGGACTGGCCGCGGATCGATACCAGACGAAGCCGCGGTGGATCGCCATCCATCATCCCGCATCCGCCGGCTTTCGCTAAGGGGACACCACCGCAATACCAAGCGGAAACGCTATTGAGTCGACGATTAACCAAACTGCAGATGCTTCGCCAGGGCGAAGCCCCGAAACCGGCGTCCCCCGCACAGGACACGGTATGCGGCGATTTTTTGGACTATCTGAAGGGCGAATGCCACCTGGCGGCCAACACGATCGACGCCTACGGACGCGACATTCGACTGTTCCTGCAGTGGTTGGGCGGTAAAGACCTGCGGAAAGTACGGGTCGGCCAGCTTTCCGATTTCATGGGCCACCTGCGTGACAAAGGCCAGGCGCCTTCATCGATCGCGCGAACCGTGGTCGCCGTCCGGACGTTTTTCCGCTACCTACAGCTCGAAGGCCGCGTCACCGATAACCCGGCCGAATTGCTGTCCACCCAGAAAATGTGGCAGCGGGTCCCCGGCGTCCTGTCGATTCGTGAAGTCGACGATTTCCTGCGGTCGCCGCGAAAAACGGACACGTTCTGGCAACGTGATCGTGCGATCTTGGAAGTCCTGTACGCGACCGGATGTCGAGCCAGCGAAGTTTGTTCGCTGCGTGTTCGTGACATGTCGCTGAAAGAACGCCACATCAAGGCGCACGGAAAAGGCGGCAAGCAACGCATGGTGCCCATCGGTTCGCGTGCGATTCAGGCCATTGAACTGTATCTCGAACAACTGCGGGGCAAGTTGGCGGCGAAATCTCCGCACCCGCCCGAAGCCTTGTTCTTGTCACGCGGCGGCCGACCGCTGGATCGCATCCAGCTTTGGCGTCTTGTCAAGCTGTACGCACGCCGCGTCGGGATTGATCCCAAAATCAGCCCGCACAGTCTGCGGCACAGCTTTGCCACGCACATGCTGGCCGGCGGCGCGGACCTGCGTCAGGTCCAAGAACTGCTTGGACACGCCAGTATCCAAACGACACAGATTTACACCCATGTCGAACATTCGCGGCTGAAAAAAGTCCACCGACAATTCCATCCCCGTGCCTGACGATCCGCCTCGCTGAACCAGCGGGATCGGTCAGCGTGCGTCAATGATTTCCTTGCCGGCGCGGGTGATCATCTTCTTGAACGTTTCAGTGCCCAATGATTCGTCAAACACCAACACCGCACCGTCGGCCATCAACACTTGAACACCGCCGGGTTCCATTCGTTTGATTCCGGCAAGCGGAGCATCCCAGTCGATTTCGAAATCAACCGGCGCGGTCCAGGGCACGGCGTTTTCCTTGGTCACTTGGACCGCCATGATCGTGTTGCTTAAACCATCCAAACAGTCGCGAAACCGGTTCGGGCCGCCGTGCTTTTGCAACGCTTTGTCATCCACCATCGCGTGGTAAATCGTTTCGCCCGGATCCGTTTCGATATCGGGATCGCGATACACGTCGGGCATCTGGTCGATCAGTTGAATGTTGTGGGGGCTGTCCCACGGTTCGTCCAAATGAAATTGCTCGTACAACGTTTGCTGTTCCACGAAAGGCAAGACCGCGACGCGCCAACTGAGCAACGGCTTGCCGTCTTCGTCGACGATGGCCGGCCCGGGCAACTTGCGGTAGGCGGAATGATAGTTGTGCATCGCCAATCCGATTTGTTTCAGATTGTTTGCCGTGGCAACACGACGCGCCGCATTACGTGCCGCCTGAACAGCCGGTAACAGCAATCCCGTCAGCACACCGACGGCCGCAACGGACACGCCTGATTCGGCTTCGTACAGCAATCGGTCGCCTTCACGCTGGGGCTGCATCATCGCCAGCATGCCGTCGGCCAGTCGCCTTGCGTAAGCCCGTTGTGCCTGACCGATCGGCCCATCGTCATCGACTTCGGCGTCCATTTGTTGAACAAACATGTCACGCGCATTGACGATCGCCTCGTCGACAATGTCCTGCAGTTTTTCCGCGGACCCGTCATCGCTGGCAATCAAACGCAGTTCCGTGTGAAAGGTTGCCTGTTTGGCGGAGACGTTCAACCAGATCGCGTCTAGATAGTTTGGCACTTCAGTCAACCGCCGCATCGGTGGCGGCAAGTCTTCGCCGGCCTGCTGTGCCATCTGCATCGCGATCGGGCGCAACATCAACATGCCAATCCCGATTTCCACCGCGGGCTGGTCCGATGATTCAGTGGCGACCAAATCGGCCAGTTCACCGGTGCCGTCTTCGGCCAAAATCATCGGCTCCAGCATGGTGGGGCTGGCGATCAAAATCGTTTGCGGGTCCAACGCGTGCAGCAGGAAAGGCATCTGCCGATCCCCAAGGGCGTAGACCTGTCGCTGACCCACCATTTGCGGGTCTTCGACCGCCAGTAGTTCCGGATCAATGCCGGCGGGATCAAACGGCTGGGACAATCGAATGACGAATCCCATCGGCGGTGCGCCGCGACCGGCGGGAAAATTCAAGACGAATCGCACGTCCTGAACGCTTCTCAGATCCAGTCCCAATGCTTCTTGCGTCCAAGCCTCGGCGACCTCGATCGGCATCCACTGAAAGATCTCTGATTCCAACAGCAGCTGGGGGCGGATCCGAGCGGTGGCGATGGAGGTCGGTGGCAAGTACGCAGAATCAACTAACGAGCCGCCGGACGCACGTTCATCATCGGATTGAGCATCACAGGTGCCCCCGAACAATGCCATCAAAAGAAACGCTGCCGTGGAAGCAGCTGGCGACAGAATTCGGCAATTCGCCACGGTCGACAAACTCATTCTACGCGTCCTTGGTTAACCGGAAGGTTTGAAAAGGCGGAACCAACGGGCGGCAAAAATCGTCGCAGCATGTGGAAAATTCCGCCACATAAACCGACAAAGATGTCTCGGACTTTTGCCGACGTGACGTATCATAGGGGCTGCGGTCGCCGTCTGCTGATGGCGGAGCGACTTGGTGGCTTATGGACAAGTCACCGGAAAGTCGGCTTGGATCCACCACCGCACCGTAGCCCCCCACGACGCGAATGATCTCCACCACTCGTTTCGAACCCACGCCGACGCTGACGTTCCACGGATCGAAGGTTCAGCAATCGGATTCACGTCTGGTTCAGCATTACGACGATCTGACTCGGGGCAACAAACTCAGTTGGACCGGCCACTACCACCTTCGCCGCATGTTGGGCAAAGGGGGCCAGGGCGAAGTGTACTTGACCGAAGTGCGTGGCACTGACGGCTTCACCGTTCCCGCGGCGATGAAAATCTTCAGCCCCGAACGGTACAAAGACACCCGCAGTTACGAAGACGCGATGGCTCGGGTCGCTTCCATTGCGGCCAAGGTCGCGTTGATCCAAAACGACAACCTTCTGGACGTCCAGAACTTCTTCGAACGCCATCGCATCCGCGTCATGCTGATGGAATGGGTCGACGGCTATGACTTGCGACAACTGATGTCGCCCAAATGTTTGGAACTGCTGCAATCGCGTCTGCCGATCAAGCGATGGCGGTACATCAACGAAGTCATCCTGACCGCCGGCCCGGAACAGTCCCGATTCAAAGCGGGGGTCGCCGTTGCGATCGTCCGCGAATGTTTGGCGGCGCTGGCGGCTTTGCACCGCGAAGGCATGGTCCATGGCGACATCAAGCCTGCCAACATCATGCTGAAACGCAGCGGCCACACCAAGTTGATCGATCTGGGATCCGCGTTTTTCTATGACGACCCGCCCAACGAGCGCGACTGCACGCCGTTGTACGCAGCACCGGAAGTGCTGGAAAACCAGCGTTCCAGTCCCAAAAGCGATTTGGCCAGCATCGGCTATGTTCTGATCGAACTTTTGAGCGGAAAAAATCCTTTCGCAGATGCGACAAAACTTCGCGATCTGTTGGTCGCCAAACGCGAACTTCCCAAGAATCTGCATAAGATTTTGCCCAAGGAAGTTGTGGTGAACGACCTTCTGATGAGCTTTTTGAAGGGTTTGATCGCCTACGACCCCAACAAGCGGTTCCCCAGCGCCGAAGCGGCCGAGCACGTCGATCAGGGGGCCGCGGCCTTCCATCGCCAGCTAATTATCAGCAACATGTCGACAGAGTACGACAATGACATTCGTGTCTGGCTGGAAGAGCTGCGCGAACTGGAAACCGACTAGTGCACCGAAAGCATGGATCAACAACATCTGGACGTCGCCGTTGAAGCCGCCAGGGCCGGGGCGAAGGAACTGATGGCACGCCGCGATGATCGCGTCGTGTCAGAAAAGTCGCCCAAGGACTTGGTGACCGACGCCGATTTGGCATCGCAGCACGCGATACGACAACGATTGCAGGCCGCTTTCCCCGACTATGCCTTTGTCGGTGAAGAGGAAGGCGAAAACGACCCACCTGAATCCGTCCGCCGCGGCGATCCCGATGCGCCGCCTTGCTGGGTGGTCGACCCGCTGGACGGCACCGTGAATTACGTCCACCGTCTGCAAAGCTTCGCGGTTTCGATCGCCCTTTACGCTCGCGGCAAAATGCGGCTGGGCGTCATCCTGGATCCCACCCGCGATGAATTGTTCACCGCCATCGATGGCCAGGGTGCTCAAGCCAACGGTCGCGTGATGGAATCCAGCGACTGTCAGCAAATCGGCAACAGCCTGATCGCTTGCAGCTTCAAAGCCGGCGTTCAATCCGACGATCCGGAAGTCGGACGATTCGTTCGCGTGCTGGAACAATGCCGGTCGCTACGCCGTCTGGGCTCGTGCGCCTTAAACATGTGCTACGTCGCCGACGGTCGCTTGGACGCTTACTGGGCCACCGGTGTCGCCGCTTGGGACAGCGCCGCAGGCACCGTGATCGCACGCGAATCCGGCGCCGTGCTGACGGCGTACAACGGCGACGGATTTGACGACTGGAATCCGAAGTTTGTTGTCGCAGCAAACACATCGTTGCACCAGAGCTTGCTGCCACTGCTGTCGTGACCGCGCTTGCGTGGTCGCTCACGGCCTCCACGCCATTGGCGACCGATCCCACAGTGAAAGACCGGACGGTCGGGGGCGATCAACACCGCCGTGTCTGACGTTCGTCGGGACCGACCATCGATTGGCCGCGACACTCACATCGATAAACAACCTTCGTCGCATGCCTCTTTCACCGAATCGTCATCCATGAACTTTTCTGCCAGCGAACTATCTGCCCGTGCGATGTACCACTGGATGGTCGGGCTGATCACACCGCGTCCGATCGCCTGGGTTTCCACGCGATCATCCGCCGGTCACGTGAACTTAGCCCCGTTCAGTTTTTTCAATGGTGTGGGCGCCAAACCGCCGTGCCTGATGTTCTGTCCCGCGAACAACGACGACGGTTCGCCCAAAGACACCCTGCGTAATTTGACCGAAACCGGCCAGTTCGCCGTCAGCATCGTCAACGAAGCGGTCGTCGACGCGATGAACATGACCGCGGGTGCGTTTGATCACGAAGTCGACGAATACGACGTTGCGAAGATTGAAAAGGCGGACTGCGTGACGATTGATGTCCCTCGCGTGTCCGACGCAATCGCCACGTTCGAATGCGAACTGATGCAAGCGATTCAATTGGGCACCGGACCGGGCGGTGCGAACCTGGTCATCGGGCACATTCGTCACTTGCACGTGGACGACGATCTGGTCGACAGCGGTCGTTTGAAGCTGCGAGACTTGAAAACGGTCGGACGCATGGGCGGACCATTGTACTGCCGCACCAATGACCTGTTCGATCTGGCGCGGCCGTCGCAAGACTAGACGCTGTCGGACGTAGGGCCGGTGACCGGCCGGACGAACCGACCGTGTCGGACCCCTGTTCGCGAATCAGGAGTAGAAACTGTACGCCTGGTTCCGCGGATCGAAATCGGCGTCGGTCAAACCGACGTTCGTTTTCAGGTTCAAATAGGTGTATTCTTCAATCACCTGCAGCGGATCGCCGGCACGTCGTGGCCAGTCATAGGCGACGTAGCGAACCGGCACCTTCAGTTGATCATCGATAAAGATCTGGGCCTGATAGAAAATCAACTCAGGACGTCGCGTCGGCTGTGTGACCTGCAACACAGTACATACGCGATCCTTGACCCGAGCATTGCGGCGGAATTCGCAAGTCACATCGGGGTACTTTCGCGCGGTTTCACCACGTTCGATCAGCTTGACGATCAGGTTTTCGATGCCGACTTCGGTCATCGGATAACGCTGGCCCCGCATTGCCAACATGCCATCGGGCGGAATCGTGACCGTCGGCAAGAACTTGCCTTTGAACCCACCCTCGTGTGCGACCAGATTGCCGTTGTTCTGGCCTTCGACATAGATGACTTCACGGCCTTTGACCGTCGTCGGCTTCAAGAACTGGATGTACACACTTAGCGGCTGGACCACACGTCCGCTGGCAACCTTGCGATTGCGAATCTTGGTGTACATGAATTCCTGTTCGCCGATCGTTCCGCCGACGTTTTCTCGTTTGACCAAGATGGCGGTGTAATCGTTGATGTTTGCCCGACAGGAATCCAGGGCTTCACGAGCCATTTGCAGGGCACGATCCAACGGCTTTGCCGCGTGAAGGACGCCCGCGGACGAGTTGGCGACACGGTGCACCGGTTCAACCAAACCGTTGTTTTCAGCAGCAATCGCGGGCAGTGCGGAACCGCCCGCTGCCACGGCGCCCATGGCGGTCAAGAATTGACGTCGTTGGTATTGCATCCCAGCATCCTTGCGGGTGAAGAATTGTTGGCGTTTCCGATGGGCCCTGGCATCACCGTTTCCGTTGCCATTGGGCCGGTTGCTTTGCACTAGAAATCGAACCCAAGCCCCCAGCTTGTTGACCACATTGCTGGGCACCGGAGCATCCGATTCACGAAGTGCAAACCGCTCAATCCTCGCGTTCGTTACCGGATCTCGTATCGTCGAGACCTTCGGTCAAGATTTGATAGCGATTTGGGGCCCTGGGTGGCCAGAGGAATCCGGACGTTTTCGACGAATCTGATGAAGGAATTCACCTCGCTATCGCGTGAACCACTGATCCCACGGGCTTTCCGAGCGAATTAGTTCACCCGATTCGTTGATGGCTGCCGATAAAAACAACACCGTAGCCTTTGCGCAATCGGCAAAGTCGGCCCCATCGCCTGTCCAAAATGCACACGGATGCCTCATGATTTCGTTGGACACCCGTACCACATTCTTGTCGCCGCGATCCATCGTCGCCGAGCCGTGCTCGTTCGTCTGGATAGGTGCGGTGGCGATTGCGATCCTTCTGACAGACGCCGCGCAATCCACTGCCCAGCATTCGGCGAACCGGGGCTTTGAATCGGCAGCGCAGCACGATGCGACACAGCCATCCGCCTGGCAGCACGCCGATACTTGGCAGCCAACGCCACCCCCACATCGGATCCTGCGTTCACCCGCCAGCCGCTCGACACGCCCCGTGACCGATCCTCATTCGTCGTCTGCCGTCGTTGGCCCCCCACAGTCCATGCCGGGAACACCGCCACCGCCGCAAGTGTCATCGGCCACCCACCACGTGAAACGAGTTTGGGATCACGCGACATCCGGACCTTGGTCCGCATCGGTGAATCGCAAATGGGATGCGATGAACCAGAAACCTGGCCCCGCGATTCCGTCGGCCGCCACCCGACCGGCCTGGAAGACACCCTATTCGTATGGCTATTTCGGTGCCCGCGGATCGCGGCATTGGTCTCGCCAGTACGGCTACCGCGACGGATACAGCCAGTGGACGCTTCGCTAATGCCCAGCGGACGCTTCGCCAAGGCATCGATCCTGGCGATGTTGCATTGGATCGGCTACGTCGGCTGCGCGAATCACAGCGGTGGGAAACGGTAAATCAAGGCCGCTGCGAATCGGGGCGGTTCGCCGAGGAAAAAAATGATCTAGGATGCAGGCAAAACGCAACTTCCTCGGACACCACCATTTCGCTTCATTCGCCCGCCATGAACGCCCCGCAAGCCCAACGACCAGCCCCCGCCCCGGCCGAAAATTCCGTCGTCCCTGAAAACGGATGGCACTGCGGCCATTTCTTCTATCGTTTCGATCGCGATGCGTTACCCGACCGCTTGTCGGATGATCTGGCCCAGCGATTTCGTGAAGCGTTCGCGCCCGCCGAATCGGTTCCCCAACGCCTGGCGTCCTACTGGATCAGTGGTCACGAAGTCGATTTCGGCGTCATGGTCATGGACCCTGATCCCGCGGTGGTGGATTCGATTCACCAGAGATTGCAGTCCGGCGGTCTGGGCAAAGTCATCAAGCCGGCGTGGTCCTTTGTTTCAATCAGCGAGGTCAGCGAATACGTCCCAAGCGTTGAACAATACCGCGAACGACTGATCCGCGAAGGAACACAACCTGATGCACCGGAGTTGGCGGCAAAAGTCGCCGCTTATGAAAGACGGTTGCCGATGATGAATCAGCAACGCTTGAAACCGGAGATCCCGGATTGGCCTGCGGCGTGCTTTTACCCGATGAACAAGAGCCGTGTCCCTGGGGCGAATTGGTTCAGCGAACCGTTCAGCCGGCGCAATGCCATGATGGCGCAGCACGCACAAAGCGGGATCGCCTTTGCCAACCGGGTCAGCCAATTGATCAGCGTCGGCGTCGGGCTGGATGATTGGGAATGGATGGTCACGCTTTGGGCCCGCAACCCGCAATTCTTGAAAGATATCGTCTATCAAATGCGTTTCGACGAAGCGAGCGCCAAGTACGCGGAATTCGGTCCCTTTTACGTCGGCTATCAAGCGGACGCCGACGCCATCATGCGACATTGCCGGGTTGCCCCGACGACACCCTAATCCGGTCGCCCCAAGCCACCATCCATGTCGCCAGACGATTCCAACGATGCCGATGCCGCTTCGCCGAATGCATCCGCTGCGACCGGCGAACCGATCGGGGCGCCACCCGTCGAAACCGATTCGCTCCAGCGACGTTCGTGGCCGCGGCGGGCCTTGAATCGATTGGAAATCGACCGGGCGACATTTTTTGCGATGTCTGCCCGGTACTGGAAATTGGTGGCCGGCCCGATCACGGTTTTGTTGATCGCGCGCTACTTTTCGCCGGAGGTCCAGGGCTACTTCTACATGTTCAACACGGTTCTGGGATTTCAAACCTACTTTGAGATTTCGATCCCACAGGCGATCGTGATGAACACCAGCCACTTGTGGTCCAAACTGCAGTGGTCCACGGACGGAGGTTTGACCGGTGACGCCGGTGCGTTGGCACGCTTGGGCAGTCTGTTGCGAACGGCGGCGGCCGCCTTTGCCGCGTTGGCGGTGGTGTCAGGGATCACCTTGGCCGCGGTCGGTATTTGGATGTTTTCGCGCGCCGAGTCGTCCGACCAAATTGACTGGTTTTTCCCTTGGCTGGGCCTCGTCGGGTTTGCGGTCCTGACGTTCGCTTTGACTCCCTTTCTGTCGGTGTTGGAAGGGTGCCATCAGGTGCGACCGGTGTACCGGATGCACCTGACGCGAGAAATCGTCGGCAACCTTGTGGTTTGGGGGACCATGGCCGCAGGCGCCAATTTATGGGTCCCCGTATTTGTGATGGCCGTTCGGCTGTTGATCGAAATCGGCTTGCTGATCGGCAGCTATCGCAGACTGTTTGGAACCCTATGGCACGCGCCACGAACCGATTCGCTGGATTGGCGTTTGGAAGTCATGCCCTTTCAAATTCGCTTGTTTTTGAAAGGGGTCTTCGCATTCCTGCGGTCCGACCTGATGCACGTCTTGGTTTTCAACCTGCAGGGCCCCGTCGTTGGCGGGCAAATGGGTTTGACTTGGACGATTTTGTCCTCCATCCGTAACGCCTGTTCGTCTTGGGTTCGAACACGTGTGCCCCAATTGGGAACACTGATCCAGAAACGGGATTGGAACGAAGCCGACCGAATCCTGTTCCGCGTCGGCAGGATCGCCGTCGTCGTGATGACGGCGTTGGTTCTGGCAGTCGTCGCGGTGATCGTGCTGATGAACGCCGGTGCCCTTCACATCGCCGACCGATTTTTAGGTCCGGCGCCGACCTTCTTCCTGGCGATCGGCCTGGTCGCGGCGTTGATCAAAGAATTCCAGTGGTTGTATCTGCATGCCCACGGCCGATCACCGTACTTGGGATTCAGCGTGGTCGGCAGTCTGGTTTGCGGCGTGGTGATCGTCGCGGCGGTGATGTCGCATGGTGCCACCGGCGCGGCTGTCGCTTTTGCTTTGCTTCAAGCGATCTTTCTACTGCCGCTATCGACCTGGGCGTTTGGCCATTTGCGACGCCAATGGCACAACGACGATGCATCCGCCGCCACGAGCGTCACGTCGACCGCGACCGGCGTTTGATATTCTGAATCAACGCCGATCATTGTTGCCTTCTGCTGGGCAAATCGATGCTTCGCTTCGCTGCTTTGATGGATTGTCAGGCGACGATCCAAAACGACAGACCGCTTACAGATTTTTGACTCGCAGGTTCCGGAAATACGCTTTGCTGTCCGGATCGTGAGCTTGCAGGGCAAAAGTGCCTTCGCCCAAACGACGTTCAAAGCTATCGCTGAAAGCTTCCTGGTCACTGGGTTCGGTGTACTGAACCATGACTTTTCCGTTGACTTTCAACGTGATTTCTTTACCGCGAACGATGATTTCTTGCGTGTACCATTCGTTGTCTTTCAAACCTGGATCGTCGACGTTTTTGACGCTGTACAGCGAACTGGTCTTCTTGGGATCCTTGTGCGTGATGTTGACCTGGCATTCGTAGCCATACTTTGGCCAACCGCTCGGCTGGTACTTGGTGTGAAAGTAGATCCCGGAATTGCTTCCGGGCGTCGTCATGACCTCCGCCTTGAAATGAAAGTCTTTGAAGGGTGCCAATTCGCCGACGTAAAACAAGTGGGCTCTGGGGCCTTCGCAAACCAACTTGCCGTCTTCCACCTTCCAAGAATCTGGATTCTCCTCCGACACCTTCCAACCATCCAGCGACTGGCCGTCAAACAGGGCAACGAAACCTTCATCGGATCCGGAGGGTGAGTCCGCCGAGGCGGGGACAGCAGCGACGACGCACGATGCAATGACCAGACCGGCCAAACAGACTTTCGACATGGGGGGGCACCTAAAGGCGGGCGGTGAAGGGGGCAGGAAACGAAGGGTCGATGCCGCGGAAAAAACGAATCGACCGACGCTCAGATTCGCCACAGTCTACATGAAAACAAAAAACGCTTGTTCCGACATGGAACAAGCGTTTCGTTGATTCAAATGATGACCGGTGGTCCGGCGATGGCGATCTTACAGACCGGCGTCGGTGGCGGGCAATTTGCCGGCCTTGATTTTTTCAGCGAAGACTTCGCCGTCGCTGGATTTCTTCTCGCCAGCCTTTTTGAAGCCTTCGACCATCTTCTTCTTGGCTTCTTCCGGTTTTTCCTTCAGGTAGTCCTTGGGGAAATCCTCTTTCTTCAAAAATTCATGGATCGCTTTGCCGTATTCGTTGCGGACTTCCTTTTTCTTGGGGTGGCCCTTGATATGGCAGACGTAGCAACCGGCCTTTCGCGCCGTCTTCACGAAATCGGCGTCGACGTCGTCACCGGCCAAGTAGGCTTCTTTCCAAGCCCGAGCGAAATCGCTGGTGGCCGAGGCGGGCGCGGCAAAGGTAAAAACGCAAGCCACGGCGGCAATGCCGGCAAGCCACGAAACAGAACGATGCATCAACAAATCTCCGACGGTGTGTAGCAAGGCTGAGATCATCATCGATCGAGATCTCGGAAGGACCGCACTATTAACCCTTAAAGGTTGGCAAAAGTCAAATCTTGCCCCTCAGTCGTCGACCGATCTTCGATGCAAACTCCAGAAATTCTGAATCAGGGGACTGCAAAATCGAAAGCTCGTCGGTCGTCGACCGCGGGCGTAGGAAAAAATACCTCAGTCCCAGGCGATCGGCGGCAAAGGCGGCAATGTTTGTAAATCAAAGCCGCTCAGGATCGATCCGTCCTGACGAAAATCCTCGCTCAATAATTCGCTCGGCGGCCGCGTCGGCAACGGGAACACCGACCAACGGACCGACCACAGCGGATCCTTTTCGCTCGACCAGTCCTCGGGTTCTTCTGCGATCATCGTGTCCAATCGAATCTGCCTTGGCGGCTGGTTGATCTCGCCGATCGAAACCAACGGATCTTCCAATGCTGTCGCCTGAGGATACACGTACGCGTTGGCTTGGCCTCGAGTCTGGATCAGTGACTTGATGGACGCGGACGGGTCGATGCCGCGAATTTCGAAATGCGGAACCCCCGTACGCTGCAGAAAAACGCAGCGATCGGCCTGGCGTTTTAACGTCACCGGATACGATTCGACGAAACCCATCCGCGCCCGGTAAAAGCCTTCGGGGATCGAAGCGGTCAGCCGGCTGATTTCCACCTGCATCGCCGGCGTGGTAGCCGACGGCGGTTCGGCGGCCCCCACGCAATCCATGAAGCGTTGCGACACGGCCAAGAATCCATTGTTCCACTTCAACTGCAATTCCGCAGCATCGCTCAAGTGCAACAAGGTCATCTCACCGCGTATCGCCACATTCTCCATCTCAATGGCGACCAACGGCAGCGTCGGACTTTCAACGGTGACCGTCTCGTCCGAATCCGGCATTGCCGCAAACGATTCTTCAGAATCCGCATTGACCTCCATCGCATAGACGTGATCGTGACGCGATGAATTGCGAACCGTGACCGTGCAGTCGGTCATTCGAAACATGCGGTTGGCACCGACGGAGAACAACGTTCCCCCATCCGCTTCGGTGGCGCCGACGTCCCAAAAGAAATCGATCCCATCCCACTCGGTGCGTCGGTCGCCGACGTCAATCAACTGAGACCGCTGCATCGAAAGGTCTTCGTCCGCCTGGACCCACAACAAGGTGCGATCCACGACGGACACGATCTGCATCGAATCGACGGGCACTCGGATCGGTCCGGTCCGAATCACCTTGGCTGCCAACTCGATTCGATCCAGTCGATGCACCCTGGCTAAATCAAACGCGTCTGAAAGTGAATTGACATAAGCCACCCCTTCGACGGTCACTTCGCGCAGATTCAATCCGGGATAGGGATTGTCCAACTGGTCGATGACCCTTGCGATCAATGGCGGGGCGATTTCCATCGGCAAGGCCAGCTTGCCGTCGGGCAGGGCGGTGCCCAACGATGGCGGCGATCGATCGGCCGGCGGTTTCGTCGTGGCAACGCTGGGGACATCAATGCCTGCGGCGGTTTCCGACGGCGACGTATCCGCATCACCGACCGCACCGGGCATCGCGACGGAATCCGAAACAGCGGCCCCGGGTGCATCGGCCACGCGTCCGGTGACAGCAGCACCGTCGGCGCTACCCGATGGATCATCGATCACTTCGAAACCGTTGGTCGCGGGCGGACCTGGCGGATCGATGGGAGTATCTGGATTTCGCGTGCCTGATGGCGATGCCGTGCGGGTGTCGCCAGATGCTGGCTGCCGTTGATCACCCATCGGCGAACGTCTCGCCGGGGGAATCGCGTCCGATTCGGTCACCATGCCGATGCGATCCGGCATTTGAATCTGCAATTCGTTGTCGCGCAGTCGCGAATCGATTTGCAACCACAAAGCAACCGCCAACAAAACCACGACCGCGACGCCCCAGGGCAGAAACTGTCGAATCGCGGGTGTCCAAAGTCCTTCGCTGCTGGGTAGCGGGCGTGCAATGGACAGGGAACGCTTCAAGCCTTCGCGCGCGGCGACCTCCTGTAAATCGGCGATCAAATCGGTAACGTTTTGGTAACGATCGCCCGGCGACTTGGCCAACATTTTCTGCAAGACCAACACCAAGTCATCGCTTGCATCTTGTCGCAGTGATCGAGGGTCCGGTGGCGGCGCATTGCCATGGCTTAGCAACTTTTGCAGCATCGTACCGCCGGGGTAGGGCGGTTGCCCCGTGATCATGAAGTACAGCGTACAGCCGAGCGAATAGATATCGCTGCGGACATCGGCATCGCGTGGGTCAAGTGCTTGTTCCGGCGAAATGTAGTCGAACGTCCCCAGGGTGACACCGCTGGCGGTCATGTCTTCGCTTAGTTCGACGTTCTCACTGCGGGCCAGGCCCATGTCGACAAGCTTGATCTGTTCATCCGCGTTGATGACGACATTGGACGGTTTGATGTCACGGTGCACGATGCCACGTTCGGCTGCGTGTCCGATCGCCCCGGCCAATTGGCACGTCGCAAACACGGCGTCGTCGATACTGAAAGGTCCATCGCGTATCACCCGATCGCGAATATTGGTCCCTTGGACGAATTCGAAAACGATGTAGTTCCAGTGATCGACCTGGCCGACATCAAAGACCCGAGCGATGTTCGGATGGTCCAACTTGGCCGCGCTCTGCGCCTCGTTGCGAAACCGACGTCCGAGATCGACGTCGTCACCAACAAAAGGAATCACCTTGATTGCGACGACGCGATCCAGGTGTTCGTCGCGAGCCCGAAAGACCGCGCCCATCCCACCGCCACCGATCAGTTCCTGCAGGTGAAAATGGTTCAGGTTTTGTCCCGACAAGACCTTGGCCACCGATGCCGGGGATCGGTCGATGTTGCCACCAGACAGGGCACCGCCGGAAGCCGCACCGCCGGCCGATGCGCTGAAGCCGGAGGCACGCCCGACCGATGAACCACGAATCACCGTTTGCGCTTCTTCGGACACCAAGTCATCCGGCCCCGAGGACGATGGATTCCCAGGTGCGTCCTTCGGGCGAAGTGCCGAATCCCGCCGGTGGACCGTCGATGCGTTCGGCTGGATCGAATCGTCTTTGGACACGATTGGGGGCGGTCCCGACCGGGGGTTCAGTGGGGCGATGAAAAAGGACCGGTGTTCGAAAGCAACCAGCGACACAGGACAACAAGCGGCAACGGACACCTGCGTCGGCAAACACACGGTTGAAAAGCGTGATGGTTCTGCACCGGCGATCGTGTGATTGGCCCACCGTGGTGCCCGCGTTCCTATGCACACGAACCGTCGATCCGTTCACGGTAGTCCTGTACCGAAAGACCGTCAACAAATCGCCACCGTCTTGGAATACGATAGCCCGACGACCGGTACAACCGTCACAGCCAGACTGCTTTCCCGCCCACGAGTTGCCCCCCGTGAATCAATCCCGCCGCCCCCACCGCATCGTCCGCCGCAAAACACGCGTCCCAGTGAGGGCATCGCGTGCAACCTTTTCGGCCCCCCACCGTTCCCCACGTTCGGCATCCCACACGTTTCACCTAGTAGAGGAATGTCTGTCCCACCTCCGCCGGTCCACCCCGTGCCGTGTCATCTGGCTGTGCTTGTTCTGGACGATGACGATCGGTTTGATTTGGGCTGACCGCCCCCTGTGGGCCGCCGACACCTCAGGGGGGCAACGCAGCAACCGGCCGAATGTTCTGTTGATCATCGTCGACGATCTGGGTGCGGCCGATCTGTCGTGCCTAGGGTCGACCGACATGCGGACACCGCATCTGGACGACCTCTTTGCACGATCATTGCGGCTTCAGCGTTTCTACGCGAATTGTCCGGTTTGTTCGCCGACGCGCGCTTCCGTCCTGACCGGCTTTTATCCCGATCGCGTCGGCGTGCCGGGTGTGATCCGCACGCATCAGGATAACAGCTGGGGCAACTTTTCGCCCTCAAAACCGACCCTGCCGGGTGCCCTGCAAAGTGCCGGTTACCACACCGAAGCGATCGGCAAGTGGCATCTGGGATTGACCGAAGAAGACCATCCACATCGACATGGTTTTGATCATTTCCATGGGTTCTTGGGTGACATGATGGATGACTATTACAACCATCTGCGCCATGGCCAACACTACATGCGTGACGGCATGACGCCGGTTCACCCGGAAGGTCACGCCACCGATGTCTTCACCTCATGGGCCGAAGCATTCATTTCGAACCAAACCGAACACGCCGATCGTCCCTGGTTTTTGTACTTGGCCTACAACGCGCCACACACTCCCATTCAACCGCCGCAAGATTGGTTGGAACGCGTGCGGCAACGCGATTCATCGATCGACCCCCGACGCGCCAAACTGGTCGCATTGATCGAACATTTGGACGACGGCATCGGTCGTGTTTTGAAACGGCTTGCCGACACCGGCCAAGATCAAAACACCCTCGTTGTCTTCACCAGCGACAACGGCGGGCAAGTCAACGTTGGTGCAAACAACGGCAACCTGCGTGACGGGAAAGGGTCCATGTACGAAGGCGGTCTCAGGATCCCAGGTTCGCTGTATGTTCCGCCGGGATGTGGCGCGACCGCCGAAACCACGATCGGCAGTGTGGCCAAGGCGGCGAATTGCACCGCAGATTTGATGCCCACCGTCTTGGACCTGGTCGGTGCCGAGATCCCGGATGCGTTGGACGGCCGGTCATTGGTCCCGATGATTCGGAACCCGGCAACCGATTGGGAGGATCCCCGAGAGATTTACTTTGTCCGTCGTGAAGGCGGCAAAGCTTATGGTGGCCTGACTTGCGAAGCCGTCTTGGTCGGCCAGACGAAACTGGTGCACAACTTGCCCACCAGCCGTTTTGAACTGTTCGATCTTTCCGACGACCCGCTGGAACAGGTTGATCTGTCGGATCGTCAATCCGGGAAGTTCCGTGAAATGCAATTGCGGCTGCAGCGGCACATCCAGAACGGCGGCCGCGTTCCCTGGCAATAAGCGATCGCCAACGACACTTTATCCGGTACCGGATGAACGATCCGGTACCGGGGGTTTTGAACCAACCTAGGCGGCGCGTCGGGCCGAATCGTCCTGGTCGTCCGGTCGTTGGGCCAATCCCATGCTGGCCCGACTTCGTCGCAATTCGCGGATCGTTTTCGTCGCACCGTGCAGCTCGGCTTCGACTTCGCTTAATCGATCCTGCATTCTGGCGTTCGCCTCCAAGCTATCTTCGTGCTCGGCCAAAACCATTCCCAGCTGAGCTTCCAAATGATCGATTTGGCTTTGCAATTGCTTGGCACGGTCTCGGAACGGCTCCGCTTCGGCAAGGTCGCCGGTCAACTGCGCGACGCGACTTTCGCTTTCGCTTAGCGACTGTTGTGCTGCGGTGTGACGCTGAATCGCCGATTCCAGTTCAGCTTTCAAGTTGGCGATGGTGTCGGCGTGTTCGTGCAGACGATCTTCAGCCGACAGGACTTCTTGCCGGGTATCGCTGAGCTGATCGGACAGCCGCCGGACTTGGTCCGATTGCTGTTGCAATTCGACCTGTGTTTGCTGAACTGTTTCATCGCGATCCGACAACGTCGATTGCAGCGTTTGAATCTGTGCGGCGTGTTCCTGTAGTGTCAATTCCAATCGCTGAGCGCGGTCCTGGGACAACGCCAGTTCGCCGCGGCTTTGGTCCAGGTCGATGTGCGTTTGATCCAAACGAGTCTTCAACTCCGTAATTTCCTGCGTGGATGCTTGCAGCTCCGCACAAGATGATTGATAGGCGTCGTCGCGTTTGGCCAAGGCATCGCGTGCTTCATCCAGTTGCGTTTGCAACAGGTCCATTTCCGCCAGCTTGGATTGCAGCGATTCGACGTGTTCTTGCAGCTTTCGGGACTGGGTTTCCGACTCGGTCACCTTTGCATGCGCCGCATCGACACGGGCGGTCAGTTCTTGCTCGCGTTGACGAAGCGCGACTCGTAATTGATCCACGGTTTCGTTGACCGCGACCAAAGCGATCTTGGACTGATCGTTTTGGTCGCTGGCCTTGTTGCGCATCTGAACCAACGTGTGCTTTTGCTGCTTCAGGTCCGCCACCATCGCATCCAACGACTCAACACGTGACTGCAATTCGGCGACATGATTGTTGGCCTGCTGTAGTTCGCCCCGCAATTGATCGGCAACTGCCGCTTGGGTTCGCAGCTCGGCATGCCGTGATTCCAGTTCGATATTCTTTTGGGTTCGGTCTTCGACCGTGGACCGCAGATCGACCAACATCTGATTCGCACGCAACAGTTCATCTTGCGTTTCGTTCATCTGTTGCAAACTGGCCTGATGTCGCGTGTCTGCCTGTTGCAGCCGTTCCTTCAGCTCAGCGATTTGACGTTCGAACGATTGCTGGGCATCTCTCAGTTCGATGTTCTGTTGTTTGGTGGCGTCGTGGGCGTCACGTTCGGCCGTCAGATTCTCGTTCAGCATGGTGGCCTCATCACGCAGTTGCGTGATTTGTTTGGCCACCGATTCGTCTTGTTGGCTGGACTGTTCCACCAACACCGAGATGCGTTCGGTCTGTTGTGCGATGACGTTTTTCTGTTCGTCGATCGTCGCTTGAAAAGACTCGCTTGATTCTCGCTGTTCGGACAATTGTTGGATCAACGATTCCGTCTTGCGAACTTGGACTTCCAGCTGTTCGGCGGATTGTTCGACGCGTTGTTCCAATTCGTCTCGAGCGGCGATCAGGTCGGCCGAATCGGATTGCTGTTTGCGAAGCTCGGCGGTCAACGACGCGATTTCGTCCTCCAGCGTCTCGATCCGCTTCAGGTCATTGGTATGCTCGTGAACCTGTTCGTTCTTGTCCTTGGCCAACTGCTGCAGCTGTGCTTCGAACTGGGCGGCATCCTGTTTGGCCTGGTCCAGGGCGGCTTCCATTTCACGCAGGTGGCTTTCGGCCTGTTGCTGCGAAGCCACGACGCGGTTGAATTCCTTCTGTGCGTCGGCCTGGGTTTGCTGATGACGCTGTCGTTCGTCGTCCAGCCGAGTTTTCATTTCCTCGGCAGCCAATTCGCTGGCCTGTCGATCTTCCTCGGCCTGTTTGGCGGTGGCCAACGCATTCTGGCGTGCGTTTTCCAAACGCTGCAGTTGGGCTTGGACGTCTTCGTTTTGAGTTTCCCAGGCGTGATGCTGTTTCTTCAGCTTTTGGATTTCCAATTCCTGTTGTTTGACCTCGCGTTCCCGCTGGTCCAAACGTCGTTCCAGTTCACCGACGTCACGTTTGCGCTGCACGGCCGAAATGCGAGCCTTGGCATATTTGCCTTCGGCTTCATCCACCGCCTTTAGGTCGCTGGTTCGGTCGCGATACCACAGCAAGTGGCCAATCAAAATGCCGCCCAAGACAAACAGAAAGGCGGACATGACGGGGATGCCAATCCAGGCATTCATAGTAAAACTCCGGTATTCAACAATCCGACCGACGATGGCACCTGGAACCCAGGATGGTTGCAACATCCCCACCGACATCATTGGGGGCATTAACAAAGAAACGTTTGTCAAGTCGAGACGAATTGTCAGACCGAACCGACGCTTGTGAAACTGACAGCGACGACGCGGTGGTTTACGCTGTGTCAGTCACGTGTTTTCCAGCCCCGCCTTTCCCACCACCCGCCTTGGGACCAAGTCATGAAACTGCGTCGCTGTTTTTCAATTTTTGCCATTGCTTTGGTTGGCTGCGTCTTGGGCAACGGCCCCAACGCTTTCGGCCAAGCCGAAGTCGCTGACGGATTCCAATCCCTTTTCAACGGTACCGACCTTTCGGGTTGGGTGATTCCCGAAGGCGACGGGGGACACTGGAAGGTCGTCGACGGCGTCATCGACTATGACGCGATGTCCGAAGCCAGCGGCGACAAGAACCTGAAAACCGAACAGGAATTCACCGACTTCATCCTGAAAATCGATTGGCGTTTGAAGCAGACGACCGGCTTGATGGACATCCCAGTTGTGCTGAGCGACGGGACCTATTTGACCGATCGATCCGGAAACAACATCACCATCAAGCGGCCCAACGCGGATTCGGGTGTTTACCTGCGTGGTGACAGCCGAGCCCAGCTGAACATCTGGTGCTGGCCGATCGGATCGGGCGAAGTCTATGGCCACCGCAACAATCCCAAGACTCCGCCAGAAATCCGTGCCGCTTTGACGCCACGGTTGAATGCAGACAAACCGGTGGGCCAGTGGAACCGGTTCGAAATCATCTTGGTCGACGATCGGGTGACCGTGATGCTGAATGACCAATTGGTTCTGGAAAACGCCCAGTTGCCCGGGATTCCCGAGAAGGGACCGGTCGTGCTGCAACACCACGGCGGTATGCGAAACGGCGAGTACTCGCCCGCGTCCAGCTTGATCCAGTTCAAGAACATTTGGATCAAACCGCTGGACTGACTCCGGCGTTGCAATCACTCGACCATGAAGGCCGTTCGATTCCAAGTAGCCAGGTACCGTCAGGCAGCCGAGCACGTCCCAGCAGCCGGCAAAATCATCCGTGCAGGTATCCTTGGGGCGACAGCCGCTTCAGGCTGCCTTTGTCTCGCTTCCAAAGTCCGGTTCGGCCGACGACGGTGCCGATACGCCGGAGGTCTTTACCGATTTCCGGATCGTCGACGGCCTTTTGCGCATCGTCGGCCGACATGGTCATGATCAGTTCAAAATCTTCGCCGTCGCTCCAGGCGTGTTCAAACGCACTGCGTCCGCTTTGTTTGCTTTGCCGGTGGGCATCGTCGTGGATCGGGATTTGATCGATATCCAGTTCCGCGCCGACGCGACTGGCGGCCAGCATACGGTCCAGGTCCAACGACAACCCATCGCTGGCATCGATCGCCGCGTGTACGTCAACCAAGCGGCGTAGCGTCGCCGCCATGGACAGTCGGCTGATCGGACGCAGATGCCGCCCCAGAATGCTACCACCGAATGCACCGGAGACGACAATGGCGTCGCCTTCACACGCACCACTTCGTAACCAGGGTTCGCCCGCGGCCACGTGTCCGGTCATGGTGATGTTGATCGACAATGGGCCGTCATAGACTGAAAGGTCTCCGCCGGCGATCGAAACCTGATGGCGGGCGGCGGATTCCAAGATGCCTTCATAAACCGCCCCGGCCGTTTGGGTCGCATCGTCTTTGGGCAAAGCAAGCGTGACGAACGCCGCATCGGGAACAGCCCCCATCGCGGCGATGTCGGACAGATTGATCGCCATCGCCTTGTATCCGATGTCGGCCAAAGACTGGCCGGCGGCGTCGAAATCCACCCCGTCGATGATCTGGTCGGCGCAAATCACTTGCCGGCCTTGGACCGGCGCCAAGACCGCGGCGTCATCGCCGATGCCGACCTCCACCTCGGGAAGGGTTCGGCAACGACCACGCAAATATGCCAAAAAGGATGTTTCCATTTCCGTGTTTCGTGCGTCATCAAATGGGGGGCGTGAAAGCGGTCGATGCCAAGCGTTTGCCACGGCACCGGCGGCGGAGCCTAGCGAAGCGACGAAAAAGTTCAACGACCGACCCAAAATCACCACTCGCGGCAGTGCGGCAAATCGCCACGCCGAACACCGCGATCGCTAGACTGACGGGTACCGCTGCGGGCCGATTTTTCGGGCCACCACTGGATCACCCCATCCGGAGTTTCGCCGTGGTTTCCCCCGCCTCCTTTCATCACCTTCACTCGCACGAGGGCTTTTCATGTCGACCACGCTTTCCCCTAACGAGCTGGACGTCAAAATCGACCACGCCGAATGCTTCATCAATGGCGAATTCGTTCCCGCCGCCAGTGGCAAGACATTCGCAACGATCAATCCGGCGACCGAAGAAGAGATTTGTCAGGTCGCCGAAGGCGATGCCGAAGACGTCGACCGGGCGGCCAAGGCGGCCCGCGCCGCGTTGGAATCGGGACCTTGGGCACGGATGGATGCCGCCGATCGTGGGAGGTTGATGTACCAACTGGCCGATCGAATCGAACAAGACATCGATTCACTGGCGGCATTGGAAACGCTGGACAACGGCAAACCGATTCGCGAAAGCCGTGGCGGCGATTTGCCACTGGTGGTCGACGTGCTTCGATATTACGCCGGCTTTGCGGACAAGATCCAAGGCAGCACGATTCCGGTTCGCGGCAACCATTTTTGCTACACACGACGTGAACCGATCGGGGTGGCGGGCCAGATCATCCCTTGGAACTTCCCCATGCTGATGGTCGCTTGGAAATGGGGTCCCGCGTTGGCCGCCGGTTGCACCATCGTGATGAAGCCTGCTGAACAAACGCCGCTTAGCTGTTTGCGGATGGCACAATTGGCCAAGGAAGTCGGCTTTCCCGATGGCGTCATCAACGTCGTCCCCGGTTTCGGACCGACCGCGGGGGCCGCAGTGGTCAAGCACCCGATGATCGACAAGGTCGCTTTCACTGGCGAACACCGAACGGCGCAAACGATCACTCGTGATTCTGCCGAAACGTTGAAACGATTGACGTTCGAACTGGGTGGTAAAAGCCCGAACGTGATTTTCGCCGATGCCGATCTGGATGCCGCCGCCCAGGGGACCTACACCGGGCTGTACCTGAACCAGGGCCAATGTTGTTGCGCGGGCAGCCGCGTGTTTGTTGAAGAAAGCGTGCATGACGAATTCTTGGACAAACTGAAACGTCTGACCCTTCAGCGGCGCGTCGGCAATCCGTTTGACGGCGACACCGAACAGGGGCCACAAATCGACCAAGCCCAGTTCGACAAAATCATGTCGTACATCAACAAAGGCAAAGAGCAGGGTGCCCAGTGTGTGGCCGGCGGCGAACGGGTCGGCGACAAAGGTTACTTCATCCAGCCGACGATCTTTGATTCCGTTCAAGACGACATGGCGATCGCCAGGGAAGAGATCTTCGGCCCGGTGCTTAGCATGTTGACCTTCAATGACAAAGAAGACCTGATCCGCCGTGCCAACGACACCTGCTATGGTTTGGCCGCGGCGGTGTGGACACGCGACGTATCGCTGGCCCATGAATTTGCCGCCCGAGTTCGCGCCGGGACGATTTGGGTCAACACTTATGACGCCTTCGATGCTCGCGCCCCGTTCGGCGGATTCAAGATGTCCGGTTACGGACGCGAATTGGGCGAAGAAGGTTTGAAGGCGTATACCGAAAGCAAAACCGTCACGATGGCACTTTGATGGAACCGATCCGCCAGACCGCACAAGAAACCTTCCAGTACGCATCGGCGCTGCCTTGGCTGATCATTGCCGCAGCGACGATGCCGCTGGTCTTGGCGGCTTGGTGGACCAAGATTTTTCCCAGCCGCCGCTGGGTCATCGCGTTGGCGGTGATCGCGGTGGTCAGCACGCTGAACGTTTTCTTTCCCGCGTTGCTGTTGGCCGTGCTGGTCCTGGATGGGCTATTGATCCTGTTCGCCAGCATCGACTTTTTTCTGGTCCTGGTCATGACGTCCGGCGGTATCACGGCGTCACGATCTCATTCGCGGACGGGCAGCATCGGTGTGCCCATGGAAAGTCGTCTGGGGGTGGAAAACCGAACCGCGATTACGCTGGTCGGTCACGTCCGCGACGACTTGCCGGATGGCTTTCGGTCCGACCCGATGGACCACCCACTGCGTTTGCCGCCGTTGGCGGAATTTTCGGCGACGCGCCAACTGACGGCGTTTCGACGCGGTGCGTTTCAACTTCATCACGTCTATCTGCGACTGGAAAGCCCGCTGCGGTTCTGGCGCCGACACGTTTCGATTCCGGTGGAAAGTCGAATCAACGTCTATCCCGACATGAAACAAATGTCGGACTACGCGTTGCTGGCAAGAACCGATCGACTCAGTTTGATCGGTGTTCGGCGGACCCGGCGGATCGGCCAAGACAGTGATTTCGAACGCCTGCGCGACTACACCCGTGACGACAATTATCGTCACATCGATTGGCGCAGCACGGCCCGTCGGCGAAAGCTGACCGTCAAACAGTTCCAAACCGACCAAAGCCAACGCGTGGTCTTCATGTTGGACTGCGGACGCATGATGACCAATCTGTGCGAAGGGCTTTCGCTGCTGGATCACGCATTGAACGCTTCGTTGATGATGGCCTATGTCGCGCTGCATCAAGGGGATTCGGTCGGCATGCTGTGCTTTTCCGACACGGTCCACGCCTACGTGCCACCACGCGGGGGCGCCAGCCAAATGAATCGGCTGCTGCAAGCCGGATTCGATCAATTCCCCCGCATGGTCGAATCACGTTATGACCAAGCGTTCGTCTATCTGCAAAATCACTGCAAGCGTCGTTCGCTGATCACCTTGGCCACCAACGTCATTGACGAAGTCAATGCGGCGGCGGTCGTGGACTACCTGGGCAACATCAGCGGCAAACATTTACCGCTGGGCATCTTGCTGCGCGACCGCGGTCTGTTCGATGCCGCCGACACGGCGGTCGCTCGGGCGGAATCTGCCGGACCATCGACTTTGGGCGGGCTGGCGACGGCCGAGCGTAGAACGCTGTACCGTGGCGTGGCGGCCGCCGACATTCTGATTTGGCGGCAGCAGGTGTTGCGAGACCTGGAGCAGCGCGGCGTTCTGTGCGTCGATGCGTTTCCCGACGAATTGACCGCGCCACTGGTCAATCAATACTTGGAAATCAAAGCGCAACACTTGCTTTAAGCCACTTCGACCCAAAACTGACTGGCGAAGGATGATTCATCGACGCCGTGACAACGCCATCCTCTCCGGATCCTCTCCGCTCCCAACGCGATGAACCAGACTGCAATGCGAATTTGATATCGCGCCGTGTCCACGAGGTCCCCGTTTCCCTGCCTGCCCGTGGCCCTGGCTTCTTGCCCCACCTTACCGCTACCGCGTTGACGGTCCTGACGGATGCGGCGGTTTGATCGCCTGACGGATGTGGAAGTATCAGCACGATCAATCGGCGAATCAGAAACGGGTTTGGCTGGGGCGGGGCGAGCGACCGATAAAGCACCGACAGCCTTCCCTGCCAACCGTCCGTGCAACGATTCGGAGACCGTGACTGATGTGGCGTTCTTTCTTTTTAGCTCTCGGCATCATGGCGATCATCGTCGGCTTGGAATCCATGGTGATCGAGTCGGCGAATTTCTACGGCGCGGCGGAGACGACGGCCGCCGACTTCGCCAATCCCACCGCAGCCCCCTCGTACAGCATCAAGTCTTGGACCCCGGGGGAAGCGTTCCCGTGGGTGCTGCTGTTCGTCGGTGCGATCGTGGTGATCTATGCATTCACGCTGCCCCAGCGGTTCAATCGCGCCGCCTAAGCGATGCCGGCGTATTGACGGTATTTCGAATGCCCCACCCCCGCTCGGCGGAAACCCGACACGGGCGTCTCAAGCCATCTTTTGACCGTCTTCCAGGCGATCGCGGGGCGGCCACAAACGGGGTGTGTCTTGACGCTGACAGGCAACGCGTTTAACCTTCCTTAAGTTTTACTGACGGACGGAGCCGGCAAATTAAGCGTTACTTATACTCCCAGGTCTTCATTGCAACTCCGATCGCTCGAAATTTTCTGTGCCGTTGCCGAGCATCGCAGCTTCAGCCGGGCGGCGTCGGCTTTCGAATTGACCCAAAGCGCGGTTAGCCAGTCGATTCAGCAGTTGGAAGAATCCGTCGGCGCCAAGCTGATCGATCGCGGTACGCGCCCGCTTAGCCTGACCGACGCCGGCGAGCTTTACTTTCGCGGCCTGCGGCGATTCTTGCGGGATTACCAATCGCTGGAGCGGGAGGTCCGGCATCGCGGCCAACGCTTGGCCGGTGAAGTCCGAGTGGGAACGATTTACTCGGTCGGTCTGAGTTACCTGCCCGACGCGACCACGGAATTCTCACGGTTACACAGCGACGTCCGTGTGCAGTTGGAATTCGGCCACAGCCACAGTGTTGTTGAGATCGTGGAACGTGGTGACGCTGATTTCGGACTGGTCAGCTTTCCCCGAAACACGAAAACCATTGTCCACGTGGGCTGGCAGAGCGAACCGATGCGTTTGGTCTGTTCCCCCCGTCACCCGTTGGCCGACAGCGATTCGGTCGGCCGAGATCAATTGCACGGGTTGTCGATGGTCGGCTTTTGCCGGTCGCTGCTGTTGAGGCAAGAGATCGACAAGCTGTTGGCCAAGATGGGCGTGACGGTCAACTTCGACATCGAGTTCGATAACGCCGATTCGATGGTTCGCGCGATCGAAGCCAATGGCGGGATCGCGTTTTTGCCTCAATCGGTCGTCCGACGTGAAACCGCAACCGGCACGCTGAGAGTGCTGGCTTGCCCTGATTTTCAAATGAACCGACCGCTCGGATTCATATTCCGGCGGACGGCCAAGCTGACGCCCGCCGCCATCGAATTTGCATCCCTGTTGCTGGGCCGGCCGCTGCCCATTGATCGCCGCGGTCGCTTGGATCCGTCGCCGCGTGGCGGATCGTCGCCACGATTGACCGGCGGCAATGAGTCCGCCGACGAACACACCGCCACCACGTCCGTGGTGGCTTGACCGACCCCGATTGATATCCAACCCCTCGTTTCCAAACCATCTTTGCAGTCTGTCATTTGTGCATGACGCCGCACCCCGGCGACGGCCCATAACGAACGAGCAAGCTATGAACGCAATTTTGAACCGTCACCATCTGCCGCCTTCCCAAGGCCTTTACGACCCGGCGCACGAAAAAGATTCGTGTGGTGTCGGATTCATCGCGCACATCAAGGGCCAGCCCAGTCACCAGATTGTCGTCGACGCCGACACCATGCTTCAAAACATGGACCACCGTGGCGGCTGTGGATGTGAACCGAACACCGGTGACGGGTCGGGCATGATGTGTGGATTGCCCCACGCTTTTCTGCGCAAAGTCGCCAAAGCAGATCTGGGCAAAGACCTGCCCGAGGAAGGCAAGTACGCCGCAGGTTTGATCTATCTGCCGACTGATCCGCAAGAACGCGAGTTCTGCAAAGAAACGATCGAACGTTTGATCAGCGAAACCGGACAAACGCTGATCGGATGGCGTGACGTGCCGCAGGATACCGACGGCGCGGACGTGGGTCCGACGGCACGTCGCAGCGAACCGGTCATGGAGATGCTGTTCGTCGGTGCGGCCGACGGACTGGACAGCGAGGCGTTTGAACGCAAGCTGTACATCATTCGCAAGCGTGCCAGTCACATGCTGCGCGGCAGCGAAAAGCTGGACCAAGCGTTGATCTTCTACATCTGTTCGCTCAGCACCAAGGTCATCATCTACAAGGGGATGCTGACGCCGGCACAAGTGCTGCCGTACTTCCCCGATCTGCGTGACGAGGACTTCAAAACGCACTTGGCGATGGTCCATAGCCGGTTTTCGACCAACACGTTCCCCAGTTGGGACCGGGCCCAACCGTTCCGGTTCATGTCGCACAACGGCGAAATCAACACGCTGCGTGGCAACAGCAATTGGATGCGTGCCCGCGAAGGCAACGCCGAAAGCGATTTGTTTGGCGACGACCTGTCCAAATTGTTCCCCGTTGTTGAACCGCATTGCAGCGATTCGGGAACGTTCGACAACGTCCTGGAGTTTTTGCTCATGGGCGGTCGCACGCTGCAGGAAGCCGTCATGATGATGGTGCCCGAAGCGTGGCAAAAGCACGAAACGATGGACGAAGACAAGCGTGCGTTCTATGAGTATTTCAGCAGTCTGATGGAACCGTGGGACGGCCCCGCTTCGGTCGCGTTCACCGATGGCAAGTACATCGGCGCGACGCTGGACCGAAATGGCTTGCGTCCCAGCCGCTACTACATCACGCATGACGATCGCGTGATTATGGCCAGCGAAGTCGGTGTGGTTCCCGTCGACCCGGCGATCGTTAAAGAGAAGGGGCGTCTGCAACCGGGCAAGATGTTCTTGGTTGATTTCGAACAAGGCCGCTTGATTCCCGATGAAGAACTCAAGAGCGACTTTGCCCGCAAGATGCCTTATGGACAATGGCTGCGGGAACAACGCATTCGGCTGGCCGACTTGCATCCCGAAGAAGAAGGGCACGGTTTCGACAGCGACACGTTGCTGCCTCGGATGCAAGCGTTCGGTTACACCGCCGAAACGATGAACTTCATGCTGCGTCCGCTGGTCGAACAGCTTCGTGACCCGGTCGGTTCGATGGGCAACGACAGTGCCATTGCATGCCTGAGCGACAAACCACGACTGGTTTACGACTACTTCAAGCAACTGTTTGCCCAGGTCACCAATCCCGCGATCGATTCGATCCGTGAAGAAGTGATCATGTCGCTGGAATGCTACATCGGTCCCGAACAGAACTTGCTGGCGGCCACACCCCAGCACTGTCACCGGCTGTTGGTCGATCACCCGATTTTGACCAACGAAGAAATCGCGGCGCTCAAGCACATCAATTACCAAGGCTGGAACAGCCGGGTGATCGACATCACGTACGACCGCAGCGAAGGCAAGGCGGGACTGACCAAAACGTTGGATCGGATTTCCGCGGAAGCCGAAGCCGCGGCCGACGATGGAATTCAGTTGATCGTGTTGACCGATCGCGAAATCGGCCAAGGACGCATTCCCGTCAGCGCTTTGCTGGCCACCGGCGCCGTCCACCACCACTTGGTCAAAACGGCCAAACGGACGCGTGTGGGGATCGTCGTGGAAACCGGCGAAGCCCGCGAAGTCCACCATCACTGTTTGCTGGTCGGCTACGGTGCCGATGCGATCAACCCGTACTTGGCATTTGAAGCCCTTTGGCAATCGCGACGCGACGGGCTGTTGCCCGATTCGATCGGCGACGACGATGCCGTTGTCGCCGCCTATCGAAAGGGTGTCGCCAAGGGCATGCTGAAAGTCATGGCCAAGATGGGGATCAGTACGCTGCAAAGCTACAAGGGTGCCCAAATCTTTGAAGCCTTGGGCTTGAAAGACGAAGTCATCAACAAGTGCTTCGCGAACACCGCCAGCCGGATCCAAGGGGTCTCGTTCGATGTGATTGCCGAAGAATCCATTCGGCGGCACGAATTGGGTTATCCCAGCGAATCGGTCGATCGTCAGCGTCAATTGCCGAACTTGGGTGAATTCCACTGGCGGGCCGAGGGCGAAAAGCATGCGTGGAGCCCGCAAGCGATCAGCAATCTGCAAAACGCCGCACGCAAGAACAACGAAGATGCGTACTGGAAGTTCGCCCACACGATCAACGAAGACAGCCGCAACCGCTGCACGCTTCGCGGACTGTTGGACTTCAAAGATGATCCCGGCAAGGCGATTCATCTGGACGAGGTCGAACCGGCCAGCGAAATAGTCAAGCGGTTTTGCACCGGTGCAATGTCACTGGGCAGCATCAGCGCCGAATCGCACGAGTCGTTGGCGATCGCGTTGAACCGTATCGGCGGTAAGAGCAACACCGGCGAAGGCGGCGAAGATCCTCGGCGATTCCAGCCGCTGCCCAACGGCGATTCGAAGCGTTCGGCCATCAAGCAGGTGGCGTCTGGTCGGTTCGGTGTGACAATCGAGTACTTGACCAACGCGGACGAAATTCAGATCAAGGTGTCCCAGGGTGCCAAGCCCGGTGAAGGCGGTGAATTGCCCGGTCGAAAGGTCGACGATTACATCGCCAGCATCCGGTACAGCACGCCCGGCGTCGGTTTGATCAGCCCACCGCCGCACCACGACATTTATTCGATCGAGGATTTGGCCCAGCTGATCCACGACCTGAAGAATGCCAACCGTGCGGCACGCATCAGTGTCAAACTGGTCAGCGAAGTCGGCGTCGGTGTGATCGCCTCGGGCGTCGCCAAGGCGCACGCCGATCACATTCTGATTTCCGGCGATACCGGCGGAACGGGGGCGTCCCCACTGACCAGCATCAAGCACGCCGGCTTGCCTTGGGAATTGGGGATCGCCGAAACGCATCAAGTGCTGGTCTTGAACGACTTGCGCAGCCGAGTGGTTCTGCAGACCGACGGCGGATTGAAAACCGGTCGCGACGTGGTCATTGCGGCGTTGCTGGGAGCCGAAGAGTTTGGATTCAGCACCGCACCGCTGATCACCCTGGGCTGCATCATGATGCGAAAGTGTCACTTGAACACTTGCCCGGTGGGCATCGCGACCCAAGATCCGGAACTGCGCAAGAAGTTCAGCGGCAAACCGGAACACGTCGTCAATTACTTATTCATGGTTGCCGAAGAAGCACGTCGCATCATGGCCAAGCTGGGCTTCAAGTCGATCGACGAGATGGTCGGTCACACCGAAGTCCTGATGACCGACAAAGCGATCAAGCATTGGAAGTCCGATGGGTTGGATTTGACTCCGATCCTGGCACCGGCCGCCAAACCGCATGACGACGTCGAAGTCCGCTGCGTGATGGCCCAGGACCACGGACTGGAACGATCGCTGGACATTCGAAAGATTTTGCCCGAAGCCCAATCGGCCATCGACACCGGCAAGCCGGTCGTCATCCAGTCGCCCGTGGTGAACATCAACCGAACGGTGGGCACCATCCTGAGTAACGAAGTCGCCAAGAAGCACGGCCAAGCCGGGTTGCCCGACGACACGATTCGGATCGAATTGTCCGGATCGGCTGGTCAAAGCTTGGGTGCATTCCTGGCCCACGGCGTGACCATCGATCTGGAAGGCGACGGAAACGATTACATCGGCAAAGGACTTTCGGGCGGCAAGATCATCGTCTATCCGCCACGTGAAAGCACATTCGACGCTCACGAAAACATCATCGTCGGCAACGTCTGTCTTTATGGTGCGACCGGCGGTGAAGCCTACTTCCGCGGTCGCGCGGCGGAACGTTTCTGTGTCCGTAACAGTGGTGCAAAAACCGTCGTCGAAGGCGTCGGTGACCATGGTTGCGAATACATGACCGGTGGTCGCATGATCTGCCTGGGCGCCACCGGACGCAACTTTGCCGCCGGGATGTCAGGCGGCATCGCCTATGTGTGGGATCGCCAAGGTGATTTCAATCTGAATTGCAACTTGGCAACCGTGGCACTGGAACGAATCGATTCACCGGAGGAAGAAGCCGAGGTCCGGGAGATGATCCAGAACCACGCCGATTACACCGGCAGTGCGACGGCGAAAACAGCCTTGGACAACTGGGACCAGTTCATGACCGAATGCGTCAAAGTCATGCCGACTGATTACAAGCGTGTGTTGCTGGAAATGGCTGAAAAGCAGGCCGCCGCACCGGTCTGATCTGACGCACCAAACACCCGACTGTTCCATCCAACAAACAAATATTCCTTTTTCAACACTGGACCGATCCCATGGGGAAGCCAACCGGATTCAAAGAGTTTGATCGCAAAAAAGTGCCGTGGCGTTTGCCGGTCGTTCGGATCAATGATTACGACGAAATCTACACCGAGCACAAAATCGATCACCTGCGTGAACAGGGTGCCCGCTGCATGGACTGTGGCGTCCCGTTTTGCCAATCCGCAACTGGATGCCCGATCGATAACCTGATCCCCGAATGGAACGATCTGGTCTACAACAACCGCTGGAAAGAAGCGATCGAACGTCTTCACAAGACGAACAACTTTCCGGAGTTCACCGGTCGTACTTGTCCGGCACCTTGCGAAGGTTCCTGTGTTTTGGGAATCACCAATCCGCCGGTCACGATCAAGAATATCGAAAACGCGATCGTTGACCGGGCGTGGGCCGAAGGTTGGATCGTCCCCACACCGCCGGAATCACGAACCGGTAAAAAGGTGGCGATCGTCGGCAGCGGACCCGCCGGGTTGGCCGCGGCCGACCAGCTGAATCAGGCCGGTCACGAAGTCACCGTCTTTGAACGCGCCAATCGCATCGGCGGTTTGCTGCAGTACGGCATTCCCAACATGAAGTTGTCCAAGGAAGTCTTGCAGCGACGCTTGGACAAGATGTCGGCCGAAGGCGTGACTTTCAAAACCGGCGTCAACGTCGGCAAAGATGTTCAGTCGGAACAACTTCAAAAGGACTTCGACGCCGTCTTGTTGGCATGCGGTGCAACGCAGCCACGCGATTTGCCGATCGAAGGCCGCGACGCCAAAGGCATTCATTTTGCCATGGAATTCCTGACCGCCAACACCATGCAAAGCGTTCACGGCGATTCGTTGAATGGGTCGTTCATTAGCGCCGAAGGTAAAGATGTCATCGTGATCGGTGGGGGTGATACCGGTACCGACTGTATCGCGACCAGTATCCGACATGGTTGCCGCAGCGTCGTCAATTTTGAACTGCTGCCCAAGCCGCCGAAGGGTCGCGCCGACGACAATCCGTGGCCCGAATGGCCGCGTGTCTTCCGCATCGACTACGGTCATGAAGAAGCCACCGCAAAATTTGGAAGCGACCCGCGGAACTATCAGCTGCTGAGCAAGGAATTCATCAAAGACGACGATGGGAAACTAGTCGGCATTCGCTCGGTCCAAGTCGAATGGACAAAGAACGACGATGGCGGTTGGAAGATGACCGAAGTCGAAGGCAGCGAAAAGGAATGGCCGGCGCAATTGATTTTGCTGGCCATGGGCTTTCTGGGGCCGGAACAGTACCTGCCGAAATCGTTGGGACTGAAAACCGATGCCCGCAGCAATTTCGAAGCGGTGCACGGTGAATACACCACCAACATCGAAGGCGTATTCGCCGCTGGTGACTGTCGACGTGGCCAGAGCTTGGTGGTCTGGGCCATCAACGAAGGCCGCGGGGCGGCACGTGCCATCGACCTTTACTTGATGGGCGAAACCGCTCTGCCGGCTCCCGGTCAAACCATGGGCACTGCGTTGTCGGCTGTCTGATCGACGACCAGGCGATGAACATCGCGAAATCGGGATGACGGTCTTTCCCGATTGACCACATCATTCGGCGGCCGGTCACGTATTCAACGTGACCGGCCTTTTTCTTTTGCGCTGCGGGGCGGATCGGATCCCAAGGCTGCACGGGGGCGAACGCATTGGAACCGTGAAACCCGATGTTCGTGAAACCGCCCCAAGGCGGTGAATAACTTTCCCGAAGGATCCCCCACAATGACGTTGACACTCGCAATCACGGCTTTTTAGTGTGCGACTGAAAACAGGACGTTCGCGTCGATTATGGAAAGTTTGCCGATTATTCCTGCAGACTGCTCCAGACGGCGTCGATACACGACATAGATGATGATCCAGTTTCGATCACCGACTGAGAAAGTGGCACGGATGCGGAACCACACAACCACACGGACCTACCGTCGTCTCGCGATGGCGACTTTGATCGCCGCGGCCGGAACGTCAGCCGGTTGTCGCAGTTCGATGCCCCGAATGAACATGTTCGGGTTTGGCAAGAGCGAACCATCGGCAGAAATGCTGGCCGGAAGCGGACCTTCGATGACGTACCCGTCACCGCCCAGCGCTTCGGCATCGCCGGAAGCGATCGCTTCGGTGGCCGGCGGAACCGCCACGCCGACACCCTCGGCTTCGCCCTATGGTGGTTCAGACACCAAAATTGCCAAACTGCCGGAAACTCGCGGTGCGGTAAATCCTGCTGCATCGCTTGCCAACGGGTTTGATATTTCAACCGGTGTCCCGACATCTCCGTCCAGCTTGGCCAGCCAAACGCCATCGACCACTGGCGGCTCCGGTGTAACCCCTGGTACTGCCAACGTCCCAGCGACGCCGCAGGGTGGTTACGCGACCGGCGGTACCACGCCACCGTCGTACGCGGCGAATCCATCGTCGGCCCCCAGCGGTTATCGATTCGGCCAACCATCGCCGACGTCGACCGCATCGGCTAGTCCGTCACCATCGCCGACGTACTCGATTTCATCGACACCTTCGTCACCGGCCACCCCGTCGTCCGGGTTTGCACTGCCGGGATCGACCGTGGCGTCATCGACGACCGCGCCCGCGCCAAGCAGCTATGCTTTGCCCACTGGCGACACGTCCGTCCCATCAACCACCGCAAGCGTCGCCGCCCAAGTTCCCGCGACATCAGGATTCGCCTTGCCGGACGCCCCTTCAGGCACAACATCTGCCGCAGCGGCTGCTTCCTACAGTACCGCGGCGAATCCATCGGCCACCATGCCGACCAGCGGAATTTCGACTCCGGGTTCCCCGTCGCCGGTGTCCAACGCGGGCGGATACATGCCCGGCAGCACGGGCGGTGCGGGCGCCTATCCGACCGGCGGTTCGACCACCAGCGGATCGATCTATCGATAACGGCATCGCGTGGATGCGCACGGTCGTGACTTTCGAAATGGCCAAAACCTTTGGCCAACGTGCTATCGGCGTTTACTGAAAACAGTACAGCGACCGGTCAGACCGCACGATCAACTTGCCGTCGGCCAAGGCCGGTGACGCAAGGACCGGTTCGCCAAGTTCGACCTGGGCGACGGTTTCAGCACGGTCATCCCGATCGGCGATGATTGCACCATTTCCAGCTTGATCAAACACATAGATTCGATCGGCTGCCACGACCGGTGTTGCCCAACCGCCACCAAAATCGGGCAAGCGGTGCTGCCATTTTCTTTCGCCGTCGGCCATGGTGCCCGCAATCAGGACGGAGCCTTTCAGGGCATACAGCGTTTGGCCGTTGGACGCGACGGTGGCGTTTCTGGGACTGAACCGGTTGTTCCGCCAAACTTCTTTGGGTGCGGTGCCACTTTGGTCGGTCCGCATCACCAACAGATCATTGCCGGGCAACATCAAGTATGATCCCGACAAACTGGGCGAAGATACCGTTGCACGTCCTTCATCCAGCTTCCATCGCACGTCACCGGTGCGCGGATCAACAGCAACCACATCCTGCCCCGACGGCATGACCACTTCGGTGCTGCCATCGCTGCGAGTGATGGGCAACGGCGATGCCCAGTTGGAATCGCGATTTCGTTGCTGTTCCCACAACGTGGTCCCATCCGCCAAGTGGATCCCGGCGGCAAAAGAATCTCCCTTGCATTCGACTTGAACGATCACGGCGTTTTCGGCAATCACAGGTGACGCGGCCATCCCCACGTCGTTCCCTGCCTTGGGATGGTCGTGCCCCAAGCCGCGGTACCACAACAAATCGCCTTCGATCGACAAACAAGCCAAATCATTGCTGCTGAAAAACGCAACCACACGCTTCCCATCGCTTACCGGCGTCGGCGCGGCGTTGGCGCTGGTCGGATGACAAAACGGACGACCGGTCGCGCGAAACGACTGTTCCCATCGAACATCGCCCGAATTTAGGTCCACCGCGGTGATGTAAAGGTGGCCACCGTCGGGTCCCGCCGAACTGGTTGTGATGACCAAGTCCCCGACAACGATCGGGCTTGCCACACTTCGTCCCGGCATATCCGTCTTCCAAGCCAGATTGCCAGACTCTTCGACTTTCAAAGTGGCAGGTCCGACCGCCGCCGACGCGCTGCCGTCGCCGCGAAATGCCGACCAGTCTGCCAAAACCGATGGGGTCGAAATGGCCGACGTTGTTAGCAGACCGGCTTGCACCAGCAAGATGGATGCGCGTTTGGGTGACCACCACGTTCGTTGCGTCTTTGGGCCGTGGGATTTGTTCAATCGCATTTCAACGGGTCCCTTCGGTGTTCGGTGCCTGGCTTTTCAGCCCCTTACCATTGCGGTCGGTCAATCGGAACTGAAACTCCCAATCCTGTGCCCATGACTGGGTTTGTTCGTTTTGGCAAATCTTCAACAGGATCACGTTCTGCCCCTGCTGCAACTGTGCATCGCCGATGTACTGGTCGATCGCACTGCCACTGTGATAGACCTCGTTGGCCATCACCTGTCGACCATTGATCCAAACCTTGTTGGCCGTCACACAACTGAGACGTGCCTGGATGTCGATCGCCGAAGGTGAATTAAATGTGGCCCATAAATAGGCGACGGCGCCTTTCTCTTTGTCCAAGTCTTTTGCAATGTCGACGGTACCGTCGTCGGAATCGGCTTGGACGTCATGCCAGGTAACTGGACCGTTCTTGCCCTCATGCTTTGCATTCAAATCCACCGACCCGTTGGCGGTGAATTCAGCTTCTGGTCCGTACGCGGTGTCGAAACCCACACCGCCTACGTTGTTAAAGGGCCCCACCAGTGACCATTTACGAATCATGCAAAACGAATCCGCCAGCGACACGTCCACGCCCATGTCTTCCAACCGATCGACGATCGTTTTCAACTGTGTCGGCTGACGCGCAAAGGGCAGGGCATCCAGCAGAAACCTTTCCGCCTGTTCTTCTTCTTTCCGCTGCTTCGCTTGGTCCGCCAAGTCCAACAGCCGTGCGATCGCCATTTCCCGCAACGGCAAGCTGGGATCATCGACCGACGCAGCAATCAATCGCTCCGCCGCATCCCCGTCTGCGTCCCGGATCAACTCGACCGCCAACGCCCGACCGACGGGCCGATTGTTCAAGTCGCCGACGAAGCCAATCAATTCACCCACGGGCAAACGATCGGCACGTCGCACGACATCCGCGACGATTCCGCGATACCAGTTCATCGCGATGGGATTGGCGTCGTCCATCGCGTTTAGGATTTCTGGCAAATGTTCGACGCCGGCATTTCGTAGCCGTTTCGCTGCCACCACCGCCTCGGCGTGGCCCCCGCCACCAGGCCCGATCGATCCGATCGTCGCAATGTCTGCGTCAATCGGCGATTCAGCCCAAGATTGACCGGGCGATAACGCCGCGACGGCCAGCCCCCCCGCCATCATCAGCCCAAAGATTGAATGAATGTGTCTGGCCACACGAATCCCCGTCATCTGGTCACGTTCGGTCCTGGTGCCATCGGCAATCCGCAGCATTTCCCACGGATGCCCAGGTCAAAGCGGAACAGTGTAGACGTTGGACGAGTCAGCCCGCTGTTGAGCCGCACAAATTTCACCGGGCACAAGTTGAGCCAACGCAATCAGGGCTTGCGGACCGTCTGCCCAGCGAATCACCGATCCAACAGTCGCGGTTGTCGGGGCCGCAACGCGAATCCCCAAACCGTCAACGGCTGAACACTTCCGATCAATCGGCGGCTTCCATTTCCTTCATCCATGCCAGAACCGCGATTCGGTTGGAATCAAACGCCATGTTTTCCAAGTGCCGACGTTCCGGCCACGCCCATTCATGATGCTCCAGTTCGGACGGTTCCAAGGCGACGTTGTCGATGTCGGCAACCTGGCAGCAGTAAAACAGATCGATCACGGGCGAACGAACGCCGGTGTAAACGTATTGGTTCGGCCGCGTCATCAACAATCGACAGGACGTCACGACCAAGCCGGTTTCTTCGCGGACCTCTCTGGCCAAAGCCTGTTCCACCGTTTCATCCCGGTCGACAAACCCACCGGGCAAGCCCCATTTTCCACGCCCCGGATTGCGAGCACGCCGAACCAGCAGCAGCTGATTTTGATGATCGGTGATCAACGCACCGACGGCGGCCACCGGGCCGAAATAACAGGCCATCCCGCAGTGTTTACAGTGAAACGGGATCTTGCCGATTTCCGAACTCGGCTTTCCACACCGCGGACAAAACCGGAATGCTTCTTCGACCGGTGGGGCTTCGGAATCATTCACAACGGCGGCTCCGAACCGTCATCTTGCGAATCAATGTCATCCTGTCGGTCGATCGCCGAATGCTGTTCCGTATCGTCGACGTGCCGAATGCCGGTTGGATCGGCGACGGTTTCGGGTAACTGGGGGCCCAGGAACTGGGCGGCACGGATCAAACCAACTTCTTGCTGGCTTTCCAGCAAGCGAACCAATTGCTTGACCGAGCCGACCGTCCCCCATCCCAGGTCTTCCACCACTTCGTCGGCAAGATGACTGTGCAGAACCACTCTTGCGTCTTGCATCACCTGTGCGAAGGCCTTGGCCAGTGGCTCGGCTGGTGACACCACCGGGAACCCGTCATCCGATTCGGCGGGGTCCGATAGCGAAGGCAGGTCTAAGTCGCCGGAATCAACGAATCGTTGCAGGATCGCCCCCAACTGCTCCGGTGGATCCTTTTGTAACTGCGACCAGATCACCAACAAACCTTCTTCGTTCAAATGGCGTGCCCCCGCAATTGCGGCTCGGGCGACGTTCATCCAGGTTTGCTGATGCGGATCCCCATCAACGATGACCACAACCGCGTTGGCGCGACACTGATCTGGGGAAACGCCTTTCGAAATTTCCGCAGGTTCATTGTGATGCTCTGCATCGGAGACGATCTGGCAAGTGATCCGATTTGCTTGGCCGTCGATTGTCGGTTCCACCCACATCACCACCTGAATCCCAATCGTCATGGACAGGTTTTGACGAAAGCCGGCGTCGTCGGTCGATTCCCGGGTGAATCGCTGAAGCGATGCCGAATCGGAAAACACCGGATAGACACCCGCCGGGTCGCTTTGATCGGCGTCGACGGATTGACCAGCGATCGCAGAGCGACGACATCGTATCGGCAGCACAAAATCAGCGTCGGCAAGCTGCCGATTGACATAAACCGGTTCGGCACCAGCATCGGCCACCAAGTACATCAACGAATCCCGTCGGTCGGATTGATGACGTGTGGCCTTGGCCGCCGCCCCCAAACGCTGAGCCAGATCCATCATCAATTCATCGCTGGCGTCATCGGAAACCACAACATCGATGCCACCTACGTCGTGGTTTGCAAGCCACTGCACCACGGTGCCGACCGTATCGACCAATTCCGGCACCATGGCTTCGACCGTCAGCGCAACGCGGTCGCCGGGGATCATGGCTTGCGAAATCGCCGGGAAATTGATCGGTTCGCTTAGGGCCGCCTGGACACGCTGGGCCAAATCGCCGGCGGCACGTTCCTGGGATTCGCCGGCCGATGCTGGGTGAAGACGCCACGCTAGGCGATCTGCCAAGGCGTCCGCGATCGCTTCGCCGGAAAAGGTTGCGTCGTGATGGGCGGCAGTCATACGTTCTTTAGGATTCAGGATCAAACTTTAGAATTCAGGATCACAAGGCGGCCGAGCAGACTTGTCGGCCAAACGGAACCGCCGGCACGGATCGCGCACCGGAATCGATCGATACCCCCGGCGGCGGCTGGCGTTAAAACCCACAAATCAACTCAGTCGTGTCGGTTTCGCCGGTTCAACATCTCATTCCATCGATGGACGTGCAATGCGTGCATGCCCGAACGCCGACGATCAACAATCATACGGATCATTGTAGGTGTCGCCGCACCCCTGAGTTCGCGATTGCGATTGACCTTGCCTTTCCCCCGGCACATCGATCACACATCAAGCAGACGATCTGGATCGCGGAAGCAGCAAGAAGAATCCCATCAAGCCATCATGATCTCCCCAAGCCGACGCCCCACGACCGCCCCCATCTTCCGCCGGCGTCCGTCACCCCGACGCCTGCCCCAGCGGTTTGGCACACTGGCCGCCCTGTTGGTCGCGACGGCCGTTGCGGGATGTTCGCAGTCCACGCCCCAAACGCCGGATACCCCCGCGACGGACAATGCGTCGGCGTTACCCAGGACGGATCCGGCAACGCTGCTGAGGATGACATTTTTACGTTATCGCAACAGTGACTATTACAGTGATCGCGGCTTTGCCGAACTGACCTACCAAGGCGAACAGGGAACCGAACGACGCACCGCACCATTGGCCACATGGTACGACCGTGGCCGACTGTACGTTTCGGCTTACGAGACCCGTCTTTGGCGTGACGATCGCCAATCGATCGCTTGGTTTGTCGGTGATGCGGCCCAGCTTTGGCAACAACAAGTGTTGGTCCAAGACGTCCGCCAACGACGCCCAGACTTGGAACATCTTTTATCCGATCCGGCGCTGGTGACCGCGATTGCGGCGGGACAAGCGGGACCGCCACCACAGCTGGAATGGATGTTTGCCGAAAACCCGATGCAGAAACTTTTTGATGACGATGCACAGTTCGTCTACGGCGACGTCGCCACGATCGACCAAGTCCCTTGTCGTTCGGTCAACGTCACCAGCGGCAACGAGCGTTTCACGTTTTGGATCGACACGACACAGACGTTGATCCGCCGCGTCGATCTTCCGTCGCTATTGATTCCGACCGACCAAACGACAAGCGATCAACCAATTGAACCATCGCAACCGCCGGCCAACGTGGCCGCAGTGGTCCAGTTGAGCATCCACCTACGCGATGCGACGCGTTCCCAACGCACCGGCCCACCCCCCATGGATTCGTTTCCCGCGGCGCCGGTCACGGTGGCCGGCTTGGTGACACCGCCGACCGTGTCGCCGGGATGGCTTGGGCAACGGGTCTCCGGCGACCGCATTCAACTAAGCCGGCGTCCCGCCACCAATCGCGGCGACCAAGACCAAATCGTGCGCCAGCCGTGGGCATGCCTTCTGTCGCTGTCTGATTCCCCCTTGGCCGGCCACCAGTTGGATCTTCTTCGGCAATGGGTTTCGCGAATGCCCGCGGATCTGCGTCGCAAGGTATTGATCGGTGCTGTGTTACCGGCGGGCGATTCATCGGACGATCGCATCGTAGGCGATGAATCCATGCTGGACCTTGTGTATCAGCAAGCCCCATCCCAGGATCCCTCTTGGCTATTGCCCGGCAGTCTGACGGTTTTGGATCACCAGGGACGTATCCAGTGGCACGAACCCCATTTTGTCTCATCCACACTGCCGCAAATTGGCGCGGTCTTGGCCGACTTGGTCAACGGCGTGAACGTCCCCCAGCGAATCCGCCAACAGCAACGCCAGGCGGACGAAGAATTCCGTCGAAGCCTGGAAAAGCAGCATTCCGCGGCCGCTGAACTGATCTTGCCTTCGCACGCCCCCTGAACGCACAATCCACCTGTAAACATTCCGTCACCACGGATCACCGGTGGCGGATCGTTCGGTCCGGACCTTGCCCCCAGCGGCCAATGACGCCACGGCGACGGACCACGCCAGCCAAGGACGGTAATCCCGATGACACCGGGCGAAGTTGAAACCATTGCCAATCCGTTTGCCGGACCGCTGCGAAACCAGCGTCGCGGTATTCGTTCGGCTTTTGTTTCCGCGTTCAAGTTGGTCGCATTGGCCTGTGTCGCCTTCGCAGGGGTGTTGGCCGTTCAGCATTACAGTCGCGTTTGGCTTGTTCACCGGTACACACAAGACCTGAATCAGTTGCCGACGGATCAGCGGATCGCCAGATTGCTGGAACTGTCGACCCTGGGCGGTCCCGACCAAAACGATGCCGCGATGCCGACGATCGTCGCCGCGATGACCGACCCGGAACCGCCATTCGCCCAAGCCGCATGGCGGATTCTGCAACAAGCCCAAGACGACTGGGCTCTGCTGTCGCCATCGCGATCGGACCAAAAGCATCGCCAACTGATTCGGCTGATCGGTCAACAAGCCGACCGGGTTCCCGCCGATCGCACAGCCTGGGCCGCCGGCCTTATCCAGACTTCGCTGGATGCGTTGCGGCGCAGCGGCAAGGATGATGACCTGCAAATCAATCGACTGGCTCTGAACACCCTTCAGCGGCTCAACGAATCCGGCGCATCGGCCACAACCACGGGCGACGGTGACACCACCGTTGAAGGCAAAATCACGCAAACCGCCGCCGCACCGACACCGCTGCGGATCGTCGGCATGTCCGCCCCACTGCCGATCGGAAACGACTGGGCCGGCAACCAAGACGATGCCGACGCCAGCACCACCGACGAATTCGCCAATCAACCCGCACCGGCATCGGCCCGCCCGATCCAAACCCAGGACGCAACAAGCCTTCAAGCCGTTGCACCGGAAACGGTTCACTTGAAACCCGTCGGCGACACCCCGCAAATAGTGGCGGTTGCCAAGGCCGCGCCGCCTACACCCGCCGTCCAGCCCACGTCCCATTTGGTTCAATCGCCCTTGGAGGCGATGGACATTCGAACGGTCGTCCAATTTTTGGCCGATCCGACCCCAGAAACTCACGACTTGGCCGAAGCCGAACTGAGACGGCGACAGTGGTCGGATTCAAAAATTGAACTCGCCGACCGTTTGGTCAGCGGATCCGTCTCTGCCCGCATGGAATTGATCGATTGGCTGGGTTCGCAGTCGAAATTTGACCCACGGGCTTGGCTGTTGCTGCTGTTGGATGATACCGATGCCCGGATTCGCCACCGCGTCGTCAGCGTCTTGAAGACGGTCAACGACCCGGATGTTCAAGATCGTTTGCGAAAGCACGCGGCAGGCGAAAGCGATCCAGAAATCCGGTCGCTGATACTTCAGTAACCTGCGACGCGTTCTTCAGTAGCGCGATATCACTCCGACAGCCCACGTCTGGCATTCAGCCGAGTCCACATGGCCAGCGACGTCACGGCCAACACCGCGGCGCTGAATCCAAAGTAGCCATACACGGTGGTCAGATTCCCTGGGTTCAGCCACTCGCCTTCACCAAACCGCATCAGGTTTCCGTCCAAGGGCAGGGCAAACAACGCCGAAAACGGGCTAGCGATTCCTAGGAATTGCACCGGAGCACCTGTCGCCGTCACCGTTTGAACCAATCCCGAAAACGTCACCAACGCGGGCGGCCCGACATACAAGGTCAGCAACACGACATAGGTGGCGATCAGCGAGACGGAAGTGCGCCGGCAAAATAACGAACAAGTCAGCGCGACAAACGCATTGACCAGCGATGCCATCACGACGATCGCAAACATCCCCAAGACCGACATCCAATTCGTGTAGAAAACGTCGTTCATCAAGGTGCCCAGCAACAAGGGCCACAACAGAAACGATGTCAGCACAAAGGAGATACGGAAACCTACGATGAATTTGCCGGACAGGATTTGCCACGGCGTCAACGTCGTCGTCAGCAACAAATCCAAGGTCTGGCGTTCGCGTTCACTGGTCATGCTGCCCGCCAGGAACACCGGGCCGACCAACAAATTGAATACGATCACGTACACGACAAACCAGGGCGAACGATCGTATTGAAAGAACAGAAACAAGCCCATCAACGGGATCGCCAGCAACATGCTGATCTGGATGACCAGACGCAGCATCAACGTCCCCTGACTAAAAATCTCGCTGTGCAATTCTTTGTCGTAAACCGGGTTGGTCCCGTCGGCCATCAATTCCTGTTTCTTCGGCGGTGCGAACAAACGATCGGGAAACTGATCCGGCTGGATGACCAGCCCGACGGCCTCCTCCGCCTCCCTTTCCAAATCAATCACCTCCTTGCCTTCGCTTCCAAAGTCGGGCGGGTACAGCATCCGCGCAGCCGCGTTGGCACACATCAAACCGATCGCGGCGATCGCAAAGGCGGGGATGACCAACAGCGAGACCTTCAAACGAAATTCGCCGCTGGCCAGCATCCAGAACGTGATGGCGGCCAACACCAACGGCAAGATTGCCAGATAACTGACAACGATCGAACTGCTGGTGCGGGTGAAATAGCTGCTACAAAACACCCCGATCGCACCATACAGCACGACGGAAACCAACAAGCCCACATAAGCGGCGATGACTTCGTACAGACTGACGCCACCCAGCGGCAGACACAGTGCGATGATGGGCAACGATGCAATGACCAATAGCCCCAGGTGTAGCAGCGAAGCCACCATCTTTCCGAAAACAATCGCCCCCGGACGCATCGGGCTGGCCAACAGCATCTCGTAAGTCTGTCGTTCTTTTTCGCCCGACACGGCACCGGCTGAAAAGCTGGGGGCGATCAAGGATGCGATGACGTACTGCCCCAGAAAGAACAGATTGACCAACCGGCTGGCGGATTCCGGATTGCTGGTCAAATCCAATCGCCGATCGGCCGGCCAAGCGGCCAACACCACCAACGACAACATCAACTGATATCCAGCCAGCAGCAAAAACGATTTGTTGGTCCGCAAATTGACCAACAACTCTCGTTGCAAAACGGGATTATTACGTAGATACATTCGCCCGTGACCGCCGAAGCACTACTTTGCTTTCGGAAAGAACACCGGGTACATCACGTCGACCTTGGGAGCTTCGGACAACAGCGGCTCCAACGTCTCCAGCAACTTCACCGTATGCTCGGCGTGCAAGTGTGCGTTCAACGTGTCCAGCGATTTCCAGCGTTCAAACAAGACGAACAAGTTCTTGTCGGACGGATCACGCAACAACAGATACGCCGCGTTGCCTTCTTCTTTTCGCGTGATCGGCGTTGCTTCACGCATCGCCGCCACCACTTTCTTCGCAGCGCCGGGGTTCGCCTTCAGCGTCACGGCCGCCACAAAGGGCTTGTCGGCGGGACGGTCGGCCAACTGGCTTTTGATTTCTGCCGCCAACGGATGCAGGGGCTTGGCGGCCGAGACGGCATCACCGTCTTGTTGATCGCCGAAAGCCGCATTTGAAAAAGCGCCGGCGTCGACAAACACCAAAACCACCAACACGACGGCGGTTGACACCACACGGCGGACGATCGATCGGTCCGCTTTGCCACAGTTACTCAGGGAGATCATGATTCAGTTCTTCGCAAAAACGTCAGACGTGATTTGAACAGTGGTATTTCGACGCCGTCACGGACCGGCGTCGAAACGTCTGACGATTGTAGGCGATCTGAATCACTCGGTGACCGGTTCGATGGACGCCCGCATGCTGCCCTTACAGCGGGCAATCATGTCATCTTTCCCGAACGAATGGATTTGGTCACGCTTCAATTCGGCGTGCTCCATGGTCGTGGTCAGACAGATCGCACGGCCCGATCCATCGACTTCTTTGGCAATTTGAAAACCGCGCTCGATCGGAAAGGCAAACAGCTGCTTCATCATCATGATGACGTAGTCGTAGCTGTGATCGGGATCATCCCAAAGGATGACGTTGTATCGTGGCTGCTTTTTCCGTCGTTTGTTCTGTCGGGTACGAACGACCGGTTCGGCGACCATGGTCTGCGGATCGGACATTCTTGTTAACGCTCCTTGAATTTGCGACCGTCAGACATCCCGGGGCTTTCCGGTCGGCCACCATCGCGTGATCCTCGGTCGGGCCACCAAGCCGTCAAAGCTTTGGCATGCCACACACGCGTGATCACACGGTCGATTCCCACATCCAGCCCGGATACAGGCATCACAGGTGTCATTTTCGGTCTGATCGACATGGCTATATTGTAGCGCGACCGTGAAACAAAAAGTACACATTTTGCCGATGAATCGGGTTCAGTTTTTTGCACCCGCGCGGCAAACCTTTCCGACTTTTCCTGGCCCCGGACGTCGACGTGACCGATTCAAATTACCCCGCAAACGAAGATGCCCCAGCCCAAAAACAGCGCCACGAAACCGAGCTGATCCAGTGGCTGCGGATCCCCAGCATCAGCAGCTATCCTGACCACAAGGACGACACACGTCGTGCCGGCCAATGGCTGTTGGACAAGTTCCAGCGGGCGGGGCTGGCGACACAGTGGCTGCCCACCGAAGGTCATCCGATCGTTTTGGCGGAAACGCCGCCGGTCCCCGGCGCCCCGGTCGCTCTTGTCTATGGACACTATGATGTCCAACCGGCGGAACCCCTGGAATTGTGGACCACCCCGCCGTTTGAACCCACCGTCCGCAACGGCAATCTGTACGCTCGTGGTGCGACCGATGACAAAGGCCAGTTGCTGACACATGTGCACAGCGTCTGCGACTGGATCGCCTCCGGTGAATCGCTGCCGCTGCAGGTCAAGTTCCTGGTCGAAGGCGAAGAAGAAGTCGGCAGCCAGAATCTGGAAGCCCACCTGAGCGACCTGGCCGACCAATTGGCCTGTGACTGCGTGGTGATCAGCGACAGCGGCCAGTACGCCGACGGCCAACCGGCGATCACGTACGGGCTGCGTGGTATCGCAACTTACGAGATCGAGGTCCAGGGTCCTGCGATGGACTTGCACAGCGGTTCTTTCGGCGGCGCGGTCGCCAACCCCGCGGTCGCGATTTCCCACTTGATTTCGTCAATGGTTGATGAAACCGGCAAGATTTGCATCTCGGGGTTCTACGACGATGTACGACCAATCGATGCCAATGAACGAGAACGCTGGACGCAGTTACCGCAGGATGAATCGGAGTTCGCCAAATCAGTCGGTGTCGACCAGTTGTTCGGCGAACCGGGGTACACCGCCGACGAACGTCGCTGGGCGCGTCCGACCTTGGAAGTCAACGGATTGACGTCTGGCCATCAGGGCGAAGGCGTCAAAACGATCATCCCGGCCGTCGCCAAAGCGAAGATCAGTTGCCGCTTGGTTCCCGATCAAGATCCTGGAAAGATCACCGCCGCGATCCAAGCCCACCTGGATGCGAACAAGATTCCCGGCACCCGTGTCACCTTGAAAGCCGACCACGGGGCCCCGGCCATGTTGGCCAATACCGACAGCCCGTACATGGCCGCCGCGGCCGAAGCAATTCGCGCCGGTTTTGGCGTGTCACCTGTTTTGATCCGCGAAGGTGGGTCGATTCCCATCGTGGCAGAATTTCAAAAAGTCCTTCGCTGTGACTGCCTCCTGTTGGGCTGGGGACTTTCGGACGATAACGCTCATAGTCCCGACGAAAAATTTCGTTTGGCAGATTTCCATCGCGGAATCGCGGCGTCTCGCGAACTGTGGAAACAACTTGGCGAATGCCGAGTCGGCTAATCGATCAAATCGCACCCACCGACCAGCCATCGACGCGTCGTGACTGGAATCTGTCCGACGGCGAAACTACTGATATTCACGACCCATCCAACGGTCTTTCCCACGCCCCAATCGGCACTACCCTTCATCCATCATGCTTGACCGCAAATTCATTCTTCAAAACGCCGAACTTGTCGCTGAAAACGCTCGCCGTCGCGGCGTCCAGTGTGACGTTGCCCGGATCGTTCAACTGGAACAACAGCGGTTGGAAAAACTGCAACTGGCCCAAGAACTAAATCGCCAGGCGAACGAAACCAGCAAGGGGATCGGCAAAGCCAAGGACAATGACGAACGCCAAGCGATGATCGCACGTGGGCGTCAACTGCGCGAAGAAAAGGATGCCGCACAAAACCAACACGATGAACTGGAACAGGAAATCATCGCGTTGCAAACCGTATTGCCCAACCTGACGCATCCCGATGTTCCCGACGGCGGCGAAGACGACGCCAATGAACTGGGCTTCGGCAAGACGCCCAAACCACAGTTCGAATTCCAACCGCTGGACCACCTTGAACTGGGCGAAAAACACGACTTGTTTGATTTCGAGGGCGGTGCCCGAGTCGCCGGGTCCGGATTCTATTTCCTGCGAAATGCCGCCGTCCGCTTGGATCTGGCGTTACAGCAATTCGCCATTCAGTTCTTAAGCGACAAAGGCTTCACGCCCGTCGCCACGCCCGACCTGGCTTTGACTAGCGTTTTGCAGGGCACGGGTTTCAATCCACGGGGACCAGAAACACAGATCTACAGCATCGAGAACACCGAACTGAACTTGGTCGCCACCGCCGAAATCACTCTCGGCGGCATGATGTCGGGACAGACACTGGATGACACAGATTTGCCGATCCGCTTGTGCGGCCTTAGCCACTGCTTCCGCACCGAAGCGGGCGCGGCGGGACGGGCCAGCAAAGGTCTGTACCGCGTTCACCAATTCACCAAAGTCGAAATGTTCGCGTTCACTTTGCCCGAACAAAGCGATCAAGTTCACGAAGAAATGCGTGGCTTGGAATGTGAGATCTTTGACGCTTTGGAGGTGCCCTATCGGGTCATCGACACCGCCAGCGGTGACCTGGGCGGCCCCGCGTATCGCAAATACGACTTGGAAGCGTGGATGCCCGGACGCGGCGAATCGGGCCAGTGGGGTGAAGTCACCAGCACTAGTAATTGCACCGACTATCAGGCGCGGCGATTGAATGTCCGCTACAAAACGACCGGCGAAAAAGGCACCCACTTCGCACACACACTCAACGGCACCGCGATTGCAACGGGCCGAGCGATGATCGCGATTCTGGAAAACCATCAACTTGCCGACGGCAGCATCAATGTGCCCGAAGTCCTCCGTCCGTGGGTCGGCTGTGATGTGATCCAGGCCAAGGCTTGATCCACGACCATCCGTCCGCCATTGGTCGACCGTGTGACACCTGAAGACCGAACCGCCACGACGGTTTTCGGTCGGCCCAGGTTCAAGGTCGATGCCACCGTACATTCAACGCGCGGGCGTCACCCATGCGATGGCGTCGGGTGCGGCGTCGCAACGTTCGCTTCGCTACACCAGGCCTTCGCGGACGGCGCGAACCGCGGCGGCGGTCCGATCGCTTGCGTTCAACTTCCGCAGCACATTCTGCACGTGCTCCTTGACGGTTTCGACACTGATCCGCAGCGAATTCGCGATCTCGCGATTGCTTAGCCCGAACCCCATGTGCCGCAGCACCTGCGCCTCGCGGGACGTCAAAGGCATCCCGTCGGGCAATTCTTCCGGTTCCACCGGTGCCTGCATCAGATTTTGGATTCGCAGAAGCTGACTGCCGTTGCGGCCGGACCGTTTCTGTACCGCTTCGACCAGCGTCGTGGCAACGACGGCGACCGAAGCCGATTTGTCCAGAAAATCGACCGCCCCCATGGCCGCGGCACGGGCCACATAAGTCGGGTTTTCATGGCCGCTGAACATCACGATCGGTAAATCGTTGACGGATTCCAGTAGTTTTTCCAACACCAACAATCCGTCTATGTCGGGCAGTCGCACATCCAGCAAAACGACATCAAGCGTTCGGCTTTCGGCCTGGCGCAGTGCGTCTTTCCCCGTGCCACAGGTGGCGACGGTATCGATGTCGTACTGTCTGAGAAAAAGCGATAGTGCGTCGCAAACGACCGGGTGGTCGTCGACAATCATCAGGCTAAACAACGTTGGCCACTCCTCCGGCCCCGGCCGAGTTCATCATGTCGTCGTTCAAAAAGGTCTAACCTATTGTTCACCGTTACGATGCTCAAGGTAAGCCCCCACCATTGTAAACGGTTTGAAATTCAACACTTACAGTCATTACGGAAGGCCAATCTCAACCACCCGAGGGAGCACAAGCGACCACCCATCTGGAATTGAGCGTCGATTTTTTGACCGTACCGGTTCGGCGACCTAGATAAACAAGGACGCTTGTTCTTGGGCGTCGCGACAGTATTGATCCGCGACACGCGATGACGCTTTTCGGCATGAATCAACCAATTTCCCTGCTTCTGGTCGACGACGATCACCATCTGGCTCAGTCGATGGCGGACTGGCTGCATGAGCAGGGGATGCAGGTCGCCGTGGCCTCCGACGCCGCCCAAGCACGATCCCAACTTTCGTCGACGTCTTTTGACATCCTGCTGACCGACCTGCGTTTGGGTTCCGACGATGGCATGGACCTGATCCGGTTCAGCCGCAAAGCGCAGCCGGAAACAGCAGTGCTGGTCATGACGGGCTACGCCACGCCCGACACGGCGGTGGCGGCCGTTCGCGAAGGCGCCTTTGACGTTCTGACCAAACCGTTGATCGATGAAGAATTGGCTTTGGCGATGGACCGGGCGATGGCCCAACGGGATATCGCCAAGGAAAACGAATCGCTGAAGAAACAGCTTGATCGGCGCAGCGGCCTGGAAAACATCCTGAGCCACGATTACAGGATGCTGAAGATCTTTGACGTCATCGACAACGTCGCCGACGCCAAAGCCTCCATCTTGATCACCGGCGAAAACGGAACGGGTAAGTCGATGATCGCCCGCGCCATCCACGGACGCAGTTCGCGCCGCGGTGGCCCCTTCGTCGAAGTCGCATGCGGTGCCTTGCCCGACACGCTGCTGGAAAGTGAATTGTTCGGCCATGTCGCCGGCGCCTTCACCGGAGCCGCGGTCGATAAGGTCGGTAAGTTTGAATTGGCCACCGGCGGAACACTGTTCCTGGACGAAATCGGAACGGCATCCCCGGCAATGCAAGTCAAATTGCTGCGGGTTCTGCAGGAGTTTCAATTCGAACGCTTGGGCGGCACCGAAACGCAATCCGTCGATACACGCGTGATCCTGGCCACCAATGAAAACCTGCAGCAGCAGGTGGCCTCCGGTGCGTTTCGACAAGACCTGTATTACCGAATCAACGTCGTCAACATTCAGCTTCCTTCCTTGCGTGAGCGTCCCGGCGACATTCCGATCCTGGCGGAACACTTCTTACGCGAGGCCAGCGAAACCAGCGGCAGACCGATCAACGGTTTTGATGCCGACGCGATGGACCGGCTGCAACGGTACCAATGGCCGGGCAACGTTCGCCAACTTCAAAACGTGGTCGAACGCGCCGTCCTGCTTTCGCGTGATGCGGATTTGACGGTCGAAGACTTGCCGCCCGAAGTTTTGGGTCACGCCGATCCGCTGGCCGCCCCGACGCCATCGAACAACGCCAATGAACCGTCGTTCGCGCCGCGTCTGGGCGACGTTCAAGGCAAGAGTCTGCGTGATGCCCTGGAAGGCCCCGAGCGTCAAATCATTCTGCAATCCTTGCGGCGTCACAATTGGAATCGGGCCGCAACCGCGGATGCTTTGGAAATCAACCGAACCACGCTGTACAAAAAGATGAAGCGTCTGGGACTAGATGACCCTCGACTTCAATTCAGCTCCTGATTCAGGCCGGCGGCGTTCCCGATTCCGACGACTCGGTTCGATGGGTCACCCACCGCCGTCTTGCTGCGTGGGGTACTGGGCCGTTCGCACACGGTACACCGCCAACGTCAAACACACGGCGGTGACGATCAACAGGGCCAAAAGGTGACGAACGATCGATTCGTTGCCAAATGTGGTGTCATCGAATACTTGCACCGAACGCCAAGAAGTCCAACGGGTCAGCAATCCACGCAATTGATAGTTCACCGTCAATTGATTGATGATCGCTGGAACAAACGACAACCCGTACTCGGCGACCAGCGTGTAGAACACGGCGGCCACCATCGTTCGCCGAAAAAAGAACACGCCGATCAAAAGGTATTGGGCACCGTGGGCCAAACAGGATAGGGCCGCCAGCAAGGTCAAGATGCCGCAAAAACGGCCAGGATCATCGGGCCCTATCAGCACCGTGCAACCGATCAACGAGATGGCTGCCGCGGCGAACGTCCAAAAAATGGCAGTCACGTATTTGCCAACCAAGACGACCATCCGTCCCCGTGTGCGGGTTGCCAGATAGATCCAAGTTTGGCCTTCCAGCTCGGTTCCCACCGCGGGCGTTGCCCACAGCAACAACCCCAACAAACAGGTCACTTCGGGAATCAAGAAATACACCGCATTGCCCCAGGGATCGATCGCATCGACCGACCTTTGCACGCGAAGCAGCGCGACAATCACAATGGGAAACGCGATCAACAGGAACCAAACCGCAAGCCGACCGGCCGTGACGGATCGCGCCAATTCAAAACGCACAAAATCGACAATCATCCCCAGCGTGGCCCGCTGCGTCTGTGGCGTTGTCGGATGAATCGAAGTCGATGGCGAAAGTTCTTGATCCATGACTCGACCGCCCGCTGGATCTTCGTCCGCCGCGTCGCTTGGTACCGTTGATCCCTCGGACATCATTGCTCCCCCCGGTGTCGACGTAGCAATGCTTCGAACATGGCCGACAGGTCACCATCGGCCGAAAGCAATTCATCGACCTTGACGGAATCTTCCGCGATCCATCGTGTCAATTGTGGGATCAATTGGTTGACCTCCCGCACTCCGACGGTCAAACGGTTGTCCGTCGTCGACAACTCGATCCGCTGAACCTGTGGATGGTTGGCCAAATGTTGCACCAAACGTCCGACCCCATCGCCACGCAACACTATCTCTTGAGGCGTCGAAGCCACGATCGCATCGATTTCTTCGGCCGTCCCACTGGCCAACAATCGCCCGCCGTGGATCCAAAGAAATGAACGGGTGATGGATTCGATTTCGTGCAGCACGTGACTGGCGAACAACAAACTTCGCCCGGCGGAATGCCAACGACGAAGCAGTGCCGTCATTTCATAGCGGCCGACCGGATCCAGACCGTTGTACGGTTCATCCAAAATCAACAGATCCGGTTCGTGGGCGATCGCCTGGGCCAGCTTGGCTCGCTGGCGCATGCCCAATGAATACCGGCCCATCGGTCGATCCATCGCATCCGACAAGCCGACCTGTTCCAGAGCGTCATCCGCCCTGCGTCGACTCTCGGCCGCACCAAAGCCATGCAAACGCACCAAGCAACGCACCCACTGTCGGGCGGACACGTTGGGGTACAAAACGTCGGTCGCCGGACAAAGGCCGATTTGTCGCAGCACATCACGCTGGCGAAACGGGTCACGACCGAAAACCCGAACACGGCCGGTCGTCGGTTTCAATTGCCCCGTCAGCAAGTTGATCATCGTCGTCTTGCCGCTTCCATTGGGGCCAATCAACCCGTAGGCACCGGCGGGAAAACTGCCGCACAGATCGTTGACACCGATCACGCGACCGTACAGTTTTGAAAGACCTTGAAGCTCGATCATTTCAGACACGCAGCCTCGACAAAATGCGGTTGCGAATGATCCAAGTTCCCACCACGGTCATTGCCACCAGAACAGCGATCGACGGCCACACACTGCCGTCGGTGTCCTGCACATCAAAGACCCAAGACTGAACTTTGCCCAACATGTGATAGGGCGAAACCAGACGCCAACGATCCAAGTCGATCCAATCGCTAACGTCAGACATCGATGGACCGCCACGTCCGCCGAACCGTCGTCTTGGCGGACGCCCCACGCCGGGTGCAAAGGTTAAAAACGTGTAAGCAACGTACCCCAGAACCCAGGTGGCGAACCAAGCAAACGTCGCATAGCGACTTTCCGGTGTCAGCGATGAATACACCATCGCCAGCGTCGTCGTCGGCAAAATCAAACACAAACTGGCGACCATGACCCGCAGCGGGATGTCCCACGTTTCGGCGACCACCATCAAGCCGGGTGAGAACAGGACGCCGGTCACATACAGCACGAGCGCCGGAACCGTGACGATGCAGGCAAGAAAGAACCACAGCACCGCGGACTTTCCAAACACATATTCCGTCGGCGTCAAAGGACGAGCAAAGTACTGCAGATAAGCACGACTGCGCATGTCGTAACAGACCAGCCTGGGTGTGATCAGCCCGACCAAAATCACCATCGCATAAAGCTGGGGATAGCGAAAAAAAGCGAGGATCGCGCTGGACCAAATCTCATGACGCACCGCCGCCGGATCCGTCATGTACTCTGCCGCCAAATCAGGCCGATCGATCGGGGGCGACATCAACAGTCCGACGACTCGGTCGGGTTCCTGCTGGGTGGTGTATTCGAACATGAAAATGATTGCGGCCGGGAAAATCACCGGCAGCCAACCCAACATCAACCCGAATCGCAGCCACTTGGCACGCAACACCAGTGATACGCCGCTGCGAGCGATTGCCAACGGTCGCGTGATACGATTCGTTTTCGATTGGTTCCAACCGCGATAGCCGACATCATGAAGCGCCATCGGATCCTCCGGTGCCTTTCGTTGTCGTTCCTTGGCCCGACACCGTGGCGGCGAAATCAACGGAACCTGGTTCCGCGTCAATGGGCATGGTCGCCCCGGTGGCCGCGAAAAAGATCTGCTCCAACGAGTTCCTTGCCGGTTCCAATCTCGAAATGGCGGCTCCTGATTGCCCGGCCGTCTGCCAGATTGCAGCCGAGTCATTCGGATCAATCCCGCCGACTTTCCATCGTCCGTCGATCGTCGCGCTGACCTCATGCCCGGCATTTTGTAGGTCGCGGACCAGAAGCGATGGATCGCCCTGTACCCCCACTTGAACCGAAGGTTCGGCCGGACGGCTTAGGTTCGCCAAGCTGTCCGAGACGCGCACGGTTCCTCCAACCAAAATGATGACGTGGTCACAAACCGCGCGGACGTCGTGCAAAATATGCGTGGACAACAAAATGCTTTTGCCATGCCGCTGGCCCAAGGTACGAATGCGGTCCAACATCGAACGTCGTTGCTTTGGATCCAACCCGGTCGTGGGCTCGTCCAAGATCAAAAGGTCTGGGTCGTGCACCAAGGCCTGGGCGAACTTCAATTTTTGCCGCATGCCCGTCGAATACGACTCGACTTCGCGATAGCGTTCTTCACCGACATCACAGAAGTCCAGGATTTCGTGCGAGCGACGCAACGCTTCGATCCTGGGCAACCCCGACAACTCAGCCATCAAGGCCACGGATTCGATTCCGGTCAACCCAGCGATATAGCAATCGTCTTCGGGGGAATATCCGATGGCATCTCGGATTGCCCGTACCTGTTCCGGCCATTGCAATCCCATGACATCGCCCGCGCCGGTTTGTGTCCGCACCAAACCCAAAAGCGCTTTAATGAACGTGCTCTTGCCACTGCCGTTGGGCCCCAACAAACCAGTGACGCCGGGACGGATCTTCAATGACACGTCATCCAGTGCCACCACCTCTCGATATCGCTTCGTAAGACCGTCGATGGAAACGACGTGAGACTCAGACGTCATTGGCGAATCATTTTTATGCGTTCCCTATCTGACCACCGGTCGGCGGACGTGATGGATGAAATGGGCGAAATCGGCCGGGCGATCCGATGCGATGACCAGGCAAGACGTTCCGATCAGGCCTTAGGAACGTCAGCACAATCAAAGGGGGTAAACAGACCACTTTCGCACGCCGCCGCGTGATCTTGGTTCGGCACCGCATCAAAAAAGTTTCACACCACACCGGGAAACAATCGTAGCGTCCGTGGGGCATCATCGGTGCCTCGGGGCAGGGAAGACACGATCCGCCGAAAGGTTTTCCTCATCCGTACAGATTCACTGACCGATAAAATCGAAGGGCGCCCGCGCCAAAGGTGCGCCACAACCGGATCCCGTCAATATCCATCAGGATGCTTGATTTTGGCCGACCAAGCTTCACGTACGTCTCGATCGCTGCGTTCGGTGCTGCACCGTTGGCTGCCGGTGCGCCAAGAACCGAATGGCCCGTCGCCAATCGGCGAGGGCCCGGGTGACCCCAGCGGCACGATGCGACCGGTCGAAAAGTGGGTCACCGATTGGGGATCCGCGGTCATCGACGGTGTCAGCACCGTGGGCGACATGGCCGTGTTCGCGTGGCAAATGTGCACTTGGATGTTCACACGGTTGCCCAAACGCGGAACCCTGCTGACAAACTTCTACCAGGTCGGCGTGCTCAGTCTGCCGGTGGTGGCGTTGACCGGAACGTTCATCGGAATGGTCTTGGCCGTCCAAAGCTACTATCAGTTTCACGCCATCGGTTTGGAAAGCCGCTTGGGCGTTGTCATCAACACTTCGCTGGTCCGTGAACTGGGGCCGGTGCTGGCGGCCACCATGCTGGCCGGACGTGTGGGCGGTGCGATGGCGGCGGTGCTGGGCACCATGCGAGTGACCGAACAAATCGATGCGTTGACGGCCATGGGTGCCGATCCGATCCACTACTTGGTGGTGCCGCGATTCCTTGCCTGCATCCTGTTGATTCCTGCCCTGACGATCATGGCCGATTTCATGGGCATCGTCGGAGGGTACTTTTACAGCGTGATCATTCTGCACATCGATCACGCGGCGTATCTGAACCATTCACGCGAAGGGGTCGTCGGATTCGATCTGTTTTCCGGCGTGTTCAAAAGTGTGTTCTTCGGCGGCATCATCGCGGTGGTTTCGTGTTACCGCGGTTTTCATTGTGATCCGGGTGCCGAAGGGGTTGGTAAAGCGGCGACCGCGGCTTTCGTTTATTCCTTTGTGCTGATTTTGGCCATCGATTTGTTTTTGAACATCGTTCTGGACGCGGTGTACTTCATGATCTACCCCGAAGGAACATCGCTGCTATGACCGATGATTCCATCCCATCCGAAACCGATACGAACGCATTGATCGATGTGGACAATGTCAGCATGGTCTTGAACGACCAATGCATTTTGAAAGACATCAACGTGCAAATCACTCGCGGTCAAACCGTGGCCGTGATCGGGGAAAGCGGTTGTGGCAAAACGGTGTTCATGAAAACACTGGTCGGCTTGCTGAAGCCCACACGCGGCCAAGTCCGTTTCGACGGACAGTCCTTGGGCCAGATGTCACAAGGCGAATTGACGGCAACGCGACGTCGTTTTGGTTTTGTTTTTCAAAACGCCGCGTTGTTTGACAGCATGACGATCTATGAAAACGTCGCATTTCCCCTTCGTCAGGAAAAGGTTCAGCCGCCGGAATCGGACGTGCGGAACCGTGTAATGCGACACCTGGCCGAAGTTGGCTTGCCGACTTCAGCGGCCGCCAAACGACCGGCGGAACTGTCCGGCGGGATGCGCAAACGCGTTGGACTGGCCCGGGCGTTGATCTTAAAGCCCGAACTGGTCGTCTACGACGAACCGACCACCGGTTTGGATCCGATCATGAGTGACGTGATCAATGAATTGATCCTGGACACCCGACGTCGCTACCCCGTTACCAGTATCGTCGTCACCCACGACATGCATACGGCACGCAAGGTGTCCGATCGCGTGTTGATGTTTTTTCCACGCTGGCGACTGGAACCTGACGACAGCCAAATTCTGTTCGACGGTCCACCGAGTGAACTGGAAAACGCGCCGGACCGCCGCGTTCGACAGTTCGTCCGCGGCGAGGCCGGTGAACGCTTGGATGAAATGACCCGACAAGTGGATTCGATTTCGGGATAAAGGATTGCATCATGGACGAAAACAGAATGCGATTCGGCGTCGGCGTCCTCGTGATTGCCGCCATCGGAATCGGAATCATTTTGACCTTTCTATTCGGCGCGTTTCCAACGGTGCTGAATCGCGAATACACGTTGGACGTCTGGTTTCCATCGTCCGAAGGCGTCAGCACGAATACACCGGTATTGCGTGACGGTTTTCGGATCGGGCGGGTCAGCAACATTCGCCTGGTCGATGACTTTGACGAACACCCCGAAGGCGGCGTGATCTTGACGCTGCGTTTGGGTCAAGAGTTCGTGTTGACCCACGAATACGTTCCTCGCATCGGCAACGGATCTTTCATCACGGGTGATTCCAAACTGGAATTCGTTCGTGCCAGCCGAACGGAACTGGCAACGCTGCTGGACGGCAACTTGGACTTGATCGACGAACCCTATTCCGACGGCGAATATTTCAAGCACGGCCGAAAGGCGGCGGATCCGTTCAGCGTCCTGTTCGACTTGGAAGACGATATCCGATTGACCATGGAATCGATTCGTGGGGCCGGCGTTTCGGTCGAACAGGCCGGTCGCAGTGTCCAGTCGATGGTCGGAGACCTTCGATCGGTGATTGGTATGGCCCCGGCACCACCGGCCGGACGCGGCGCGGTGTCCGACGATCCATCGGTCCGAACCGCGGGTTATCAAAACCCACCATCGATGAAATTGGCACAAAACACGCCGCCCAGTTTTGCCCAACCGCAGCCCCCGGGCCAAACCATTTCGCCACGCAACGATGCCACCCTGCGTGATCTGGCGGATGAAGCCATTCGGACGCTGGAAGAATTTCAGGGTGCAATTCGTGATGTCCGGCAGATCGTCAGCAATCCCAACATCCGGCAAAACATCGAAACGTCGATAGAAAAGGTTCCCGGTTTTATCGACCAGGCCACCGAGACGTTGCAAAGCGCAAGCGATTCGTTTGACAGCTTTGAAAGGGCAGGGCGGCAATTCGAACAAGTCGGCTCGACCGCGGATCAAACACTGCAAAACGTGGACACGGCGGTCGAAGATGCGGTCGTTAAACTGAACGCGACGCTGGGAGGTCTTGAAAAAACCATCGCCAATGTTGAACGCTTTACCGAACCCCTGGGGGCACGCGGTGGCGAATTGATTGAACAAGTCTTGACCAGCTTGGCCAACCTGGACAACGCCGTGATTGAATTACAATCGGTCGGCCAGATGATCAACCGCAGCGACGGAACCTTGCGTCGGCTGATCGAGGACGACGAAATGTACTATGACGTGCTTCGTACCGTGAAGAATATCGAAAACGCCACCGCGCGGATTCGCCCGATCCTGGACGACGTTCGCGTCTTTACCGACAAAGTCGCGCGAGATCCACGACAATTGGGCGTCCGCGGTGCATTGACCAATCGTCCCAACGGCCTTGGCTTGAAGTGAACCGGATTTCCGATGCCGTAACGCCACGACCGCGATCCTGGTCTTTTGCACAACGCCACGCACTGATCTTGGTGTTGCTGTCACCGGTGCTGGCAAATTTGGTCGGCAGCCTGTTCAACATCCTGTACAACCAGACGCAAGTACAGCCGTTGCTGACCGAACGCCAGATGGACCGCTTCTTCGAAGTCGTCAAATGGTTCAACTTGGTCGTGTATCCCATCGCGATCGCCTGCTTTGTGGTCCCGGTCACGCGGCTGCGTCCAATTCATCGCCGGCTGATCAACGGCGACCCCGTCGATCGCGATGAATTGTCATCGGCCCAGCGATTGATCATCAATTTGCCGTGGTGGTTTCTAATCGTTGCCGCAATCGGTTGGCTGATTTGCATTCCGGTTTTCCCGCTTGCCTTGATCGCTCTGGGCGAACCCGTTTTCGGCGAAGTGATCACGCACTTGATCACTTCGTTCTTGATCGCGTCGTTGATTGCGGTGACCCAAAGCTTCTTTGCGGTCGAACTGACCATTCAGAAGACACTGTTTCCAGTATTCTTCCAATCGGATTCACCAGCAAGTGTGCCCGGCGCGAGACCACTTTCGATTACCCATCGTGGATTGCTGTGGTCGTTTACCGCGGTTGTTTGCCCGGTCGTTTCGTTGTTGTTGATCGTCTTGGTTCCGGATGCCGCCCACCGCGCACCGCTGTTCGCGATTGCCGTTGCGGTGGTGGCCATTGCGTTTGGGTTCGCCACCAGTTGGATGCTGGGGCGATTGGTCGTTCGGCCGATCCGAACGTTGAAACTTGCATCACAACGCATCGCCGACGGACACCTGAACACTCATGTGCCGCTGCAGCACGCTGATGAGTTTGGGTTACTGATCGAAAGCTTCAACCGCATGGCCGGCGGGTTACGCGAGCGAGAACGCTTGCAACAAACCTTCGGACGTCACGTTGGTCAAGAAGCCGCCAAGCAAATCCTTCAACAGGGCGACGCCGGTGGCGGCCGGGAACAAAGCGTGTCGATCATGTTTGTCGACGTACGCAATTTCACCATGCATTCGTCACAGCAACCGCCTCATGAAATCGTTGCCGCATTGAACACGTTTTTCGGCGCTGCGGTGGAACGGATCGAAGGCCGCGGTGGGATGGTCAACAAGTTCCTGGGCGACGGCTTGATGGCCATTTTCGGCGTCGGCACCGAAGCCGAACGACACGCCGACCAGGCCGTTGCCGCCGCCATTGATTTGCAGTCGTTTGTCGTCGACCATGCCGACAGGTTCATTGATCTTCATTGGCCCGGCTTCGCCATCGGCATCGGAATCAATTCAGGAAAAGCCATCGTCGGTAGCATTGGTTCACCACGGCGACAGGAATACACCGCGATGGGCGACACGGTGAACGTCGCGGCCCGAGTCGAATCGCTGACCAAGACTTTGACGCAGCCCATTCTGATCACCGCATCAACACGATCCTTGCTGACACAACCATTCACGTTGCACCCGCAGTCACCGCAGAACGTGAAGGGCAAGGCGGTTCCGATTGAACTGTTCGCGGTCGAATCTTCCGTGTCCACGGCGAACCGCTAATCAGGCGGCGATTTCCGCTGACCTAGAGCCTTACTGCTGTCGCGACCCCCGCATTGGCGACATACGAATCAACGCCACCTTTGGGTTGCGGACGGATCTATAATCGGGCATTCGCTTCCGCTGCCCGGGCCACGACTGTCAAAGCCACGTTGTCTGACGTGGCGGCGTCCTCCTATGCTCCCACCTTTTTCAACCCCGCCATCAATCCCATGCCAAAACGTCGCGTTCCCGTTCGTTGCGTCATCGCGTTGGCAACCGTGCTGGTTAGCCTGCCATGCCTAAGCCCCACGCTGCTTGCCGCCAAACCATCCCGCCCCAATTTCATCGTCATTGTTTGCGACGACATGGGGTTTTCCGATCTGGGTTGCTATGGCGGTGAAATTGACACGCCCAATCTGGACCGACTGGCTTCGTCGGGCTTGCGTTTCGTTGATTTCCACAACAACGCCAAGTGTTCCGAAACGAGGGCGTCGCTGATGACCGGACTCTGGCATCAGCAGTCCAAAAATCTGAAGAAACCCGGCAACGCCACCATCGCTGAAGTCTTGAAGCCCGCCGGTTACCGGACACTGATGAGCGGCAAATGGCATCTGGCCGGCGAACCGCCGGAACGCGGATTCGATCGATACTTTGGATTCCTGGGCGGTTGCATCAACTTCTTCACCGGCAACGATTGGGGCAGCGGTGAAAATCTGATGCGGCTGGACCGCAACGTCTTTGACGTTCCGGATGATTTCTATTCCACCGATGCGATTACCGACTATGCGATCGATTTTTTGAATGAAGGCGAATCCGACGATCGGCCCTTTTTCCTTTACTTGGCCCACAACGCACCCCATTTCCCATTACATGCACCGGAGGAAGACATCGCCAAGTACCGCGGGCGTTATCGCGTCGGCTGGGATGAAATTCGTCGCCGTCGGTATCAACGATTACAGGAACTGGGGATCGCCGACGAAACATGGAATCTGTCGGATCGCGATTCCAAAGTCGAATCATGGGATTCGCTGACCGCGAAAGAGCGTGAATTTTTGGAACCCATGATGGAGGTGTACGCGGCGATGGTGGACCGCTTGGACCAAAACATTGGTCGGCTGATCGATCACTTGGAATCCACCGGCCAACTGAACAACACGTTGATCTTTTTCTTTTCCGACAACGGCGCGTGCCCTTACCAGCGACTGAAGGGTGACATGCTTGTTCCCGGTTCGGGCGACAGTGACATTGCTTATGACGCCCGCTGGGCCAACATGTGCAACACGCCGCTGCGGAACTACAAACAGTATGCCCACCATGGCGGCACGCTGACGCCGATGATCGCGCACTGGCCCAATGGTATTCAAGACACGGGCGGCATGAACCATTTCCCGTCACACCTGGTCGACATCATGCCGACGTTGGTGGAACTAGCGGGTGCCACCTATCCGACGCAGCGAAACGGACAAGACGTCTTTCCGATGGAGGGCGTCTCGTTGGCCGCAACGCTGCAAGGCAAAGAAACATCGAGGCAACGCAAGCCGATCTATTGGGAATTCGCCAACAACCATGCCGTCCGTGACGGCAATTGGAAATTGGTCGCTGAGCGCACCAAGGATTGGGAACTGTACGATATTTCGCGCGACCGATGCGAAACCAACAACATCATCGAACAGTACCCTGACGTTGCGAAACGTCTGGCGAAATCCTACGACCAGTGGGCCAAACGAGTCGGTGCGAAAACGCACGCAAAGTGCCTGAATTCGTCCCCATCCAATCAGTCGCAATTATTCAATCTGGACAAACTGTTGCGTGATCCTCAATAGGCACATCGATTACCTATTCGGCAAAGTCCAGCCAGCCCGCACCTGTGGGCGCATTGTGATGCCCTGCCGGCAATGTCGCTTGATCCGGCCACTGGTTGGGCAGATATCGGTGATGCCACGATCCGATTGATTCCGATTTTCAAACCAGGCCGGATGTGAATTCGACAGGGACGTCGATTCTTTCGATGGCGTTGGTCTGAATGGGCCCGTGCCGGATCGAAACGTTTGACCACCTTCACCAGCCCGCACTTTGCGGATGGGGGTGTTACCAGACTGGCAGACGCGGCTGTACTGAAAGGAATCGGGATCGATGACCGCACGAAATCGACGTTTGGCACTCGCAACGCTATTGGCTTGCAGCCTGAACGGCTGCAACGGCACTCTGCGCGAACGACAACCACCGTCCGTCGTTGCCGGTATTTCACAGCCACCGGTCGCATCATCGGCCGCTCCCCAGCAAACGCAACCAATATCAAATCCCACGGCAGTTCAAACGGTCGATTTCGAATCCGAAATCCCATCGGCGTTTCCTCAATCGCCTTTGAAAGATGCACCGGATACGACTGTTGGCAACGTGCAACCTGTCATCGTTTCTGATCCGCTGGCCATTGCACCGGTCGCCTCGGGGGATCTGCAAACAGCAGTTGCCTTTGATGCCTCTTCGCCGCCCACACTTTCCTTGGTGGACGTCGAAGCGATGGCCATGTCGCATCCGGCAATTGCCGCCGCAGATGCGGCCGTCCGTCAGGCGCAGGGCCGCGCCTACCAGGCCTGTCTTTCGCCCAATCCGACGCTGCAGTACCAAGCCGACGAGGTCGGTAACGAAGGTAGCGCCGGCTTGCACAGCGTTGGCGTATCCCAGTCCATCGTGACCGCCAACAAACTGGCATTGGCCAACCAAACCCTGCGTCAAGTCGTCCAACAGCGGGTCGCGGATCGCGAAAGAACTCGGCTGCAAGTTTTGACCCGTGTTCGCACGGCTTACTGGAATGCTTTAGCCGCGCAGAAACAAGCGGAATTAACCGACCAGATTGTGGACTTGGCCGAACAGTCGCTGCAGTCGGTTCAAGACCTGTTGGATGCCGAAGAGGTATCCAAAATCGCACTGTTGCAGGCGCGAGTCGAGTTAGAAAACGCACGTATCGAAGCCGAAAACGCGAAGGTTCGAGCCGACGTCGCACGGCGGGCTCTGGCGGCGGCTTCGGGCAACGATTCGATCGGTTCGTCGCATCTGGTCGGTACGTTGGGTGAAGGGCTGACCGACCGCCCGTGGGACCGTTGGTTGCAAACGATCGAAGCCACCAGCCCGGAATTGGCTGCCGCGGGCAGCGAACTGGAACGTGCCCGTTGGGCGCTTCGTTTGGCTTGTGCCCAGGTGACGCCCAACATTACCGGACAAATCGGCGTCGGCGTGGACACGGGATCGGATGACACCTTCGCCAGGTTTGGCATCAGCGTTCCCTTGCCGATCCACAACCGAAATCAAGGAAATATTCGTGCAGCCCGGGCAGCCATTACGGCCGCCGGCGCATCCATCGACGCGACGCGTTTGGACTTGGCATCACGACTGTCACAAAGCATCACCGATTATCAAACGGCGCTTCAAAGGTACCACCGGCTAAATAGCCAAATTCTGACTGACGCCGAAGAAACCTTTGAATTGTCGCGGCAAGCATTCCAAGCTGGTGAGACCAATTTCCTGCAACTGTTAACCGCTCAGCGAACACTGTTTGCGGCAAGATTGAATGTACTGGACGCGGCCAAACAGGCCCACGTGGCCGCCGCGGCGATCGATGGGCTGTTGGTATCCGTCGATTCGCCGAACTAAACTTGGCGTCGACTTAAAAATCATCGCCGCCGATGACTTCCTTGTTGTTGCGTGTCGCCAGCGCTTTATAGATGTCCAAATCGATAAACTTGGTCAACATTCGAACCGAACCGTCGGACAGAATGAACTGGGCACCGCCAGGGTGATAGCTACCAAAATCTTCGAAGTGTCCCACCGGATCATTGGGGACATGGTCGGCGGCCCCCACGATTCGGGCGGCTGGTTCGTTGGCATCGTGAATGACGCCATGCCAAATCGAACCGCCCAGTCGCCCGCTACGTTCGCCCACCATGATGGTCTGGCTCAATCCGTCGTAGATGTCACGGAAACGCAGCTGACTGTTTCCATAGAACAGTCCGTCCCCGTCATACAGATCGTCGTGAATATCTGTCGTACCATAGACGCCAACATAATTGCTCTTGGCGACATCAAACAGGAAATGGGGGCCTAAGTCGACGTTCACGCCGTCTTCGTGATCATGTGCATGATCCTCGTCGTGGTCATCATCTTCGTGCCCATCTTCGTCATCATGATCGTCGTGCTCGTGTTCTTCGCCTTCGGCAATGGCGAACAACAGGCTTAAGGTGTCACTGGGACAAACAAACGATGGAATCGAGCTGGTACGAACGGCCGCATGCTCATCTTCTTCGATCGGTAGTGAAAAATTGACTCGGTCATAGGCCGAGACTTGTTCCATCTGCGGCAAGATCGCAGCCGCCCACCCCCATCCCGGTTCATGATGGTCGTCGTCGGCGGCAATCCAACCGCTGGGCAGTCGCCGGTACGCACTGTGGTAGTTGTGGAGCGCAATTCCGATCTGCCGCAAGTTATTTTGGCAGGACATCCGCCGCGCTGATTCGCGTGCGGCTTGAACTGCGGGCAGCAATAGGCCAACCAGGACGCCGATGACCGCGATCACCACCAGCAATTCGACCAAGGTAAATGCGTTTCGATTCGATGACGAATCTGTTTTGTTGCGGCGGGTCACGCCAGAGAAGAGATTCATGGTTCGGCAAGTGAAGTTCGATTTTCGTGGAATGAATTCCCCGGTCTCGTTGATCAATGATCCGTGCGGCGCAGCCGACGAACCTGTCCGATTGGACCAACGAGAAAGGAAACGATGAAATCAAACTTTCGCTGGCGGCCCGCGGGGACGGGACGCCCCCCAACGCCAGACTTTCTGGCGTCGATCAGTAAACTCGCCCGACGCTTGAGCAGCGACCACTCCCTGGATTGCCGATATCGATTGTTCGTGCGAGCCCGACATGCCACGCACCACACAAAGCGCGCACAGGCCGTGACAACCATCTTCCGCCGTCGCCACCCGCCAATACGACCGATCCTGACCTGAGAGAGCTGACGGTGATGAATCGTCGCATCCGACCGTGCCGTGTTCGCACCCACAGCCCGATTCGTCGACCGCGTCGTCAGAGCAAACCGTGTGGAGAACACACTTGCCGTGCCCGTGATGGTGCGCCGCAGGCATCAGCCATCCACCCACCAAATAGGCGATCAAAGCGATTCGGCGGGTCCAGGTGTGCAAGAAAAGATCCGGTCGGATGGTCGGGGGCAAATGTGACGGAACTGGTAAACCAGCCAGGCCTGGATTAGGACGCGTAGAGGGCCACGCTTCCTACGCCCCAGAAAGCCCTAAAGGATCGGAGAAAAGATGGAAAAAACACGCTCACCGCCAACTTTGCTAGTGTTGGACCTGTCGACAAGGCGATTTTTACCGACAACGTCGAATAAAATCGTTTTTTGCGTCTGGAGTGTGCCTGTCTGCGTCAGACGGCCCGCCAAACTTTGCTCCAACGAGCCCAATTCACACGACGCCCCGTCTTCCCCAGCAGGGAATCAATGCCGGCAAACCACAGCCACGATTGCCAAGATTGCGGGCACGGTGCGGTCCCCCATCATCACGGGCTGACCAGCGGCAATGCCTACGATTCCATTCCCGACAGCCGTTTGCTGTGGACCGTCGCGCTCAATCAGTTGTTGACGGTCGCCCAAGTGATCGCCGGCATTTGGTCGGGCAGCGTCGCCCTATTATCCGATGCGGCCCACAACTTCAGCGATGCCAATGCATTGCTGATCGCCTACATCGCACGCCGGATCTCACGTCGAAAAGCAAGTTCGCAGTTCACGTTCGGCTATCGCCGGGCCGAACTGATCGGTGCGACCATCAACCTGACACTGCTGGCAACTGTCGGCTGCTTTCTGATCTATGAGGCCGCCCACCGTCTGCTCGATCCGCAACCGGTGATCGGTTGGTTGATGGGGGCCGCTGCCGCGATCGCATTGTTGATCGACATCGCGACGGCCGGCTTGCTGTGGGCGATGAGCAAGGGATCGCTTAACGTTCGCGCCGCCTTCGTTCATAACCTTGTCGACGCGGCGGGTTCCGCCGTCGTCTTGATCGGCGCGGTGGTGATCACTTTGACGGACTGGACGTGGGTGGATTCCGCGTTAACGTTCGGATTGGCGATTTACATCCTGTATCAAGTCTGGGCCATGCTGCCACAAGCCATTCGCATTTTGATGGAAGGCACACCACCGGACTTGGATGTGGACGAATTGATTCGCGTCGCTGTCGGAATGCCGGATGTCGTCGGCATGCACCATTTGCACGTTTGGGAACTGGACGAAGATCACCGGGCATTGGAAGCCCACGTCTTAATCCGTTCTGATGATCTTGGTCGAATGGAAGACATCAAACACCAACTGAAACATCGTTTACACGAAGCGTTTGGCATCCAGCATTCCACCTTGGAATTTGAAGTCAGCCGAGACAATCAAACAGACCATTGCATCGGAGCCGTCCACGAAGGGGCGGAACGCTGTTGGAGCCCCGATTTGTCACCAGTCGGCGAAGCGTCCACGCCAGTCAGCCAAGCGTCGATGCGTGACAAGCATCACGAATGATTCTTACTAGCGTTTGATCACTGAACATCATCGACGAAGCCACATCGAATGGGCGTTACTGGCCATCGATCCCAATGGGTTCGGCCCAATGCACCGAATGCCCGGACGTGTCGTTGTCTGATTCGTCGATCGGCAATTCCAGCGTCGCATCGCTCGAAGGCGGCAGCGGATCCCGCGGATCCAGGATTTCAGTTTGCGGCTCCGGTGTTTCCCGCATCGGAGTCGTTTCAACGGATGCGTCATCCACCGTTTCGGAGTCCTGCAATTCTGCGGCCTGCGTGTTCGACGTCGGTGAATCGACCAGATTCAAGTCGTCACCAAGTGTTTGGACGTCAGCGGTGTCGCTGATCATCGCCGGCGAATCCCACTGTGACGTTGATTTGCCATCGGCCGATAAAACCTGTTCAATCCGGTGCGCCAACAGTGCCAATTGAATACACGTCGGACGATCGTAGGAGGCCTCCGCCATCGGCAACGCCTGCTGCAAGTGATCCCACGATTTTTGATAGTCGCCACGACCAAACCAAATCCTGGCGACACGACACAATCGTCGTGCGGCCAAATCGGTGCGTGCCGCTTCGGTGTAGGCCGCCGATGCCAATTCCAAAACGTTAGGAATCTCCCGGTAATTCCCCGCCAGTCGCAGATGATACGCCTCGCGGTCCAGATGGCTTGCGGCACAAAGGTAGTTTGCCTGTGCCAAATGAATCAGTGCGGCGACGTCGTGCACTTCCGCCACCAAGGCTTCGCTGCAAACGCCGTCGGCCAATTCGCAAGCGGTCTGCAACCGCTTCTTGGCACAGGCCAGCTGATATTGCTCCGCCGCCAAACGTGCGGCTGCCAATTGGACCTGGGCGTCATATTCGTCTTCACACTGCTTGCGCAACTTTTTTTGGTGCAACCGCGGTCCAACGCAAGGAACCATGGTCAGACAAGACTGCTTGCATGGGTCTTGGTCACAGCCACAACAACAGCTTGACGCCTCCGGCCCGCACGGCGGCTTGGCACAGGCCGCATTTTGAATCAGATCCGCCGCGGTCGCCAAATCGCCTTCGTCCTGCGCAATCTTGGCTTGCAGCAGGTAAGTGTTTCCCGTCGACAATCCCGCGCGGCACAGTTCCACTCGTGAATCGACCAACCAATCCTTGGCTTCGGGATACTGCCCCAGACTGGCAAAACAGGCGGCCAAGTTATAGGCATGCGTACCGGCCTCGGCCGGATCATCCAACATCCAGGCCCGGGCGATCGCCCGGTGGTACAGCTGAATTGCCGCTTCGGTATCCCCTTCGGCAAACGCTTCGCGTCCGGACTTGGCGTATCGCACCAATGACGAATCGGTATCAGCCACATCCACGGTCGGACTCTGACACCCGATCACGCCTAACACTAGAAAACCGAACAACATGATGCACCGGAGCCGTTGTCGATGATGTCTTTCATCGATCATCGCAGACTTCCTCCGGCGCGGACGTTGGACGGTGAAATCTGGACGCTCGGTTTCCCTTGATTGCTGTATCGACGCAACAGCCAATGGCTGCGAATTTCTTCCACCAGGTCTTGGGTGTCGCTGACGGTATCGTTGACACGCCGTGTGGTACCGGGAAGATCTTGGGCTTCGTCCTGCAGCACCGCAACAAGTTTCTGAGTCTGTACCGCCAACTTCTGGACTTGTTCGGCCGCACCACGCAGTGTGTCAAGCGTCACCGCCATGTCTTCGTTCACGCTTTCGGCCGTTTGCGCGACCGCATTGGATGCATCGCGTACGCTGCGGCTGGACACCTGCACCTGGTCCAGGGCATCGGTGATATCGCCTTCGACTAAATCGGAGACCTGATCGGTCAGCCCGGCAACCTTGCTTTCCAGATTGATCGCGGCTTCTTGCACGGTTCGCATGGTTTCTAACGTCTGCGGACGCACCGTTTCACTGGTTTCGTAGAACGACTCGGCAGCCTGGCGGGACTGGACCAAGGCGGGATCCGCGGACGCCGTCAAAGTGTCTTGAAGCTTGTCAGTCGCGCCGGCGATGCTTTCCAAGGTCGGACGTAACTGTTGTTCAATCATCTGAATTGACTGGCTAACCAATTCCACTTCGCGAGTCATCAGATCGATCGCGTCCGCTTCACCGATGTAGTTTTCCAGTTCGCTGCCCGGCGGCAGCGGCATCCGGTCGTCATCCGGATCGTCGGAACGTCGGATCACCAAGACGGGATTGCCCAGCCCGAATCTTCGCTCTTGGCTGACAATCGAATCGGTAAAGATCTGGCGACTCATTTCCGGGCGTACGCTCAAGTTGACTCGAACCAGATTGGTCGAGTCGACATAGCGAATCGATTCGATCGATCCGGCTCTTTCGCCCAAGATCATCACGTCGGCCCCTTTATGCAGGTCGCCGATCTCATTCTGTTTGATGTTCAGGTAGTAGTTGTCTTGTTCGACGAAATAGTTCCCGGCTCGCAACACCAGAAACGCAAGCGCGACCATCAAGACCAAAATCAACAGCAGAAAAAATCCCACCGCCTGATTGGCGTATCGCAATCGGTAGGGTTCGTTCATGCGTCGTCTCCATCGTTCAATTCCGGATGTCGAACATCCAGTCGGTGCTCGGCCCCCAGAGATTCAAGATGATCGGAATTCCAAACGTCGCTGATCCACACGACCGCCGTGGCTTGTTTCCGAAGCGATTGCACCGCATCGGTCAGCTTCTGACGCCATTTGGACGCGACGTATCGCATCGGGCGTTCCAAGATGACCAATTTGGGCGGGCCCAAGAACGCACGAATCCATTGATGAATCTGAAGTTGGCCCGGCGCGACAAACGCCGGACGTTGTCGACTGATTCGATGCAACCCGATCTGCTCGGCCCAGTGTTCCATTTGACGCATGATCACGGCATCGTCATCACCATGGTGCTGCCGCGACAACATCATGTTTTCGGTCACGTTCAAGTTTGCGATCCAACCGACGCCGTCAAAGACTCGGCCGATCTGACCTCGACTGCGAAACAGAGTTTCGTCGTTCATGGCTGTCCAATCCGTTTGATCGAACAGAACCGTTCCGGCCGACGGCGGCTTCAACCCCTGCAACACCGAAGCAAAGAATCGCGTTTGGTGGGACATCTCGCAGTGCACGACCAGCAGTTCACCTTGCCGTACGGTCAGGTCCGACTTCCTTAAACAGACACTTGCACCGGAGTCGCTGCCGACGTCCAGATCGACCCAACTTAATACCGGCGGCTTGGATGCAATGCCTTTCGTTTCCGCGGATTCCCGCGTACTGGTGTTTCGTTTCATGGCCTTATCCAATCTTGAAAACCAGGATTCGGCCATAGATCAGCACCGACAGAAATGCCGACACGGCCAAGACGGCCGACAATGCCCGGATGACACTGCGACTGGAAACCCGGGCCACATCGGTCACCGTCCCGCGGACGCTGACACCGTCTTGGCAACAAATGGCACCGGCGAAACCGCCTGCGATCAACGTCTTGCTGACAAAGAACAACAGGTCCAGCGAATTGGCTTTGCGAAACATCAATTCCAAGAACGACGTCAATCCCACGCGGACGGCCCCCATCGCCCAGCCAACGGCAAAACCGGTGATCAACATGGTCGTCGTCAACAATACGGCCAAGCAAAAGACGCTGGTCACGATACTGATGATCCGCGGCATGATCAGATAGGTCATCGGATCGATGCCTTGGGCCTCCAAAACTTCAAATTCGTCGGCGACAACCATCGATGCCAGTTCTGTGCTGATCGCCACACCGCTGCGTCCGATCACCACCAGACAAGCCAACAGCGGTCCCAATTCTCGTACCACGGCCCGCCACAGAAAGGGCGCGACGAAGTCCGCGCCGACGCCGAATTGGTCCGACCACAGCAATGCCTGGACGATCAACAGAATCCCGGCGGCGATCCCAAACCGGACGATCGCCGGAACCGCATCGACCGCGGTGAAGAACAACTGGCGGACCATCACCAGACGCACCGGCGGGGTCCACGACGCCGGTCGAATGGACAGATACCCGGTGGCCCACAACAACGACAGAATCGACGCCACGGTATGCAGACGCGACAACGCCGCACCGCCCAACGTGTCCGCGACACGCAGCGGCGCCACCAACCACCCAGTGGCCGACGGTAGCGTTCGTGTTTCACGAATCGGTGTCACGGGGACCAAGCGTGGGCGACGAGGCAACGGGGAAAACAGTCGGCGAATCAGCTACAACCGACACCTTCGTCGCAATCGGCGGGACGCTTCCCACCGAACCAGCCAAAACGGTGCCGCCGTCACAACCGGAATCGATCAGCCTGGCCGAATCGTCATGTCCGGCACAACCGTCACCTTTGCGGGGTGAAACGGACCGCCACATCAATGCCCCCCCAAAAAAAATGCCACGAACGGCAATGCCGATCGTGGCGGGATGGATGAATGCTTCGGTTCAGCCGGCGAAACGCCTGCTGGAATGGTTGCCAGGCTTATCGAGACGCCCGCAACATGCCCCGAGCCCGGCGAACCGCGGCTTCTTTGATTTGGATCTGCTCGGGTGACAGCGACGGCATTTCCAGCGCCTCGTCCAAGTTCTTTTGAGCTTCTTCGCCGTCAAGCAGATCGACGGAGATCGCACGACTGGTCAGCACATTGACCACATCGCCTTCGACCTGGGCGAACCCACCGTCGACGAAATAGCGTTCCGGACCGGCATTGGTCTGCATCCGGAGCACCCCGTGCCCGAGCCGGCCGATCATCGGCGCACGGCCGCTTTGGACTCCCAGTTCACCGTCGAACATCGGCAGGGCCACAAAGTCAGCTTCGCGGTCCAGCTCGGTGCGTTCCGGCGTGACGACAATACAACGAATGGCCATCGTTTACTTCGACTCCATCTTCTTGGCCTGTTCTTCGGCCTGTTCGATCGGACCGACGTACATGAAGGCCTGTTCGGGCAAGTGGTCCCATTTACCGTCGCAGATTTCTTCGAAGCTGCGGATCGTGTCTTCCAGCGAAGTGATTTCACCCGGCTTGCCGATGAAGACTTCGGCGACCAAGAACGGCTGGGACAAGAAACGTTCGATTCGACGCGCGCGGTGCACGATCGTCTTGTCCTCTTCGCTCAATTCATCAACACCCAAGATGGCGATGATGTCTTGCAGTTCACGATAGCGTTGCAAAATCGTTTGCACGCGGCGAGCGATCGCGTAGTGACGATCACCGACGTACTGCGGGTCCAAGATCCGGCTGTTGGATGCCAACGGGTCGATGGCGGGATAGATTCCCTTTTCCGAAATCGATCGTTCCAGATAGATGAACGCGTCCAACTGGCCGAACGCGGTGGCCGGCGCGGGGTCGGTCGGGTCATCGGCGGGGACATAAACGGCTTGCACCGATGTGATCGCACCGCTCTTGGTCGATGTGATGCGTTCCTGCAGGGCACCCATCTCGGTCGCCAGGGTCGGTTGGTAACCCACGGCCGACGGCATCCGTCCCAACAACGCGGACACTTCGCTACCCGCTTGGGAGAAGCGGAAAATGTTGTCGACGAACAACAGGGTGTCGGCGCCGGTCGTATCGCGGAAGTATTCCGCCATCGTCAGTGCGGACAGAGCGACACGAAGACGTGATCCCGGCGGCTCGTTCATCTGACCGAACACCATGCAGGTTTGTTCGATGACGCTGCGGCCGGTCGAACCGATTTCGGTCTCCTGCATTTCCAACCAAAGGTCGGTGCCTTCGCGGGTCCGTTCACCGACACCGGCGAACACCGAATAACCACCGTGGCTGCTGGCAATCCGAGCAATCAACTCGGTCAAAATCACCGTCTTGCCCAATCCCGCACCACCGAACAGTCCGGCTTTACCGCCGCGAACGAACGGGGTCAGCAGGTCGACCACCTTGATCCCGGTTTCGAACAATTCAGTGTTGGTCGAAAGTTCGTTGACCGGCGGGGCTTCGCGGTGGATCGGCCAGTAATCATCGGCCTGGACGTCGCCGCGTTTGTCGATCGGACGTCCCAGCACGTTGAAAACGCGACCCAAGGTTTGCTTTCCAACGGGCACCGAAACCGGTTGCCCGGTGTCGACCACGTCCATGCCCCGCATCATGCCTTCGGTGCTGCCCAGTGCGATCACCCGCACGCGGCCACCGCCAAGGTGCTGTTGGACTTCACCGACCAAGTCGATGTCAACGCCCTTGTGCTGGCTCTTGATGCTCAGGGCGTTATAGATTTTCGGAAGCTGACCTTCGGGAAACTCCGCATCGAAGGTGGATCCGATGACTTGGGTGACTTTACCGGTCACTTGCTGTTCAGTAGCGATGGACATGGATCAGAGGCAAAGGTTGAAAGGTTAACGGGTGGACGGGTGTCGGAGCGGGGCAGGGCGATCGATCGTTTGACGGCCGCTTTGCGATTCAGCTGCTCCGTTGATTTTCCAAGGCTTCAATTTTCCAAAGCTTCGACGCCGCCGATGATCTCCATGATCTCGCCGGTGATTTGGCTTTGGCGGGCGCGGTTGTAGGTCATGGAAAGTTGTTTGATCATTTCGCCGGCATTCTCGGTGGCGCCCTTCATGGCGACCATTCGGGCGACCTGCTCGCTGACCGCCGAGTCCAAGAAACACTTGAAAAGCTTGACCTTGAAACTGGTCGGGACGACTTCTTCCAAAATGCTTTCAGCCGATGGCAAGAATTCGTATTCGGCCACCGATTCATCCCCGGTGGATTCTTCGTCGTCGCTCAGTGAACCGAGCGGCAGAAGCTGTTCGACGGTGGCGACCTGGGAACTGGTGCTGTTGAACTTGGTGTACACCACATCCAAGCGATCCAATTTCCCTGTGATGTAGTCGTTCAAGTAACCGTTGGCGATGGTTTCGACATCGTCATAGGGCGGTTGATCTTCGAACTGATAAAACTGCTGGTCCGTTGCCATCCCGCGGAACTTCAGCCCATTGACGCCTCGCTTACCGCTTGCGTCGACCGCAACGTTGGGAACGTCTTCGCGCAGTTTGCGAATCAGCGGCATCGCGGTTCGCAGGATCGATGCGTTGTAACCACCGCACAGTCCCCGGTTGCTGGAGAGCACCAGTACGCGAGCGTTTTTGATCTCGTCACGCGGTTCCAAAAGCGGATGGCTGACTTCCAAACCCGCGGCGGCCAAACGTCGCACGATCTTGGTGATCTGATCCGTATAGGCCGTCGCCGCCGACGCACGATCCATCGCTTTTTTGTATCGCGCCGTAGCGATCAATTCCATCGTTCGCGTGATCTTGCGAATGTTCTTGATCGACTTACGTCGCTTATCGAGTGCTCTAGCGTTGGCCATGGATTACTTATTGAAGCAAACGGAGGTTGAAGGGGTATCGATAGAACTGTCCATCTTTCACCGCCAACGTTGCCAGGATGCCGAAAACGACTTGCAGGATGACCGGGACAAAGATCAGCGGCCAAACCAGTCCGCAAGTCGCCAGGGTCAGCACGAAGCAGGCCCCCGACAGGATCAACAGGGTGATTTGGAAGTTCAACGCTTCTTTCGCTTGCGACTCCACATACGGGGACGTGTCTTTTTTGATCAGATAAACCACCAGCGGTCCGACAAATCCGACCAAGCCACCGGCGATGATTCCCGCGATGCCCGACAAATGGGCGATCAGGGCTAGATTCTTTTCGTCATTGGTCGGCGGGGCTCCCACTTGGGGAATCGGTTCGGGTGACGTGGAATGGGTCTTATACGACGGGTTGTCGGATTGCCCCGAATCGGGGCGATTGGCATAGGGATCGTAACCGGGGCCTTGCGGTGAATTCGGATCATTGGGTTGCATACGATTTCACTCCTGATGGGCCCGGTCAACGCCGGGGCGTTTAGGTGGCAGCCGGTGGTTTATAGCCGGCCTTGAATTCTTTGATCGCCGATTCGATTCGCTCGACAATCTCGTCGGACAATTCGCCCTTTTCGACCAAGTCGTTCAGCAACGGTTGGTGCTTGTTCCTGGCGAACTGCAGAAAGTCTTGTTCCCACTGCTGGACCGACTTGATTTCGACTTCGTCCAGGTGGCCTCGCGTGCCGGCGAAAATGCTGAGCACTTGTTCTTCGACGGGCAAAGGCTGGTATTGGGGCTGTTTCAGCAATTCGACCATTCGGTACCCACGGTCCAGCTGTGCTTGGGTCGCGGCATCCAGGTCGGTGCCCAACTGGGCAAAGGCTTCCAAAGCCCGGAACGCGGCCAAGTCCAACCGCAATCCGCCGGCGACCTTCTTCATCGCTTTGATCTGGGCGGCACCACCAACGCGTGAGACCGAAATCCCCGCGTTCATCGCCGGGCGAACCCCGGAAAAGAACAAGTCGGGCTGCACATAGATCTGGCCGTCGGTGATCGAAATCACGTTGGTCGGAATGTAAGCCGAAACCTCGCCTTCCAGCGTTTCGATGATCGGCAGGCTGGTGATCGATCCGCCACCCAATTCATCGGACAGCTTGGCCGATCGTTCCAGCAGGCGACTGTGGCAATAGAACACGTCCCCGGGATACGCTTCGCGTCCCGGCGGACGACGCATCAACAGACTCATCTGACGATACGCCGTGGCTTGCTTGGACAAATCGTCATAGACAACCAAGCAGTGGCCGCCATTGAACATGAAGTGTTCGGCCATCGCGGTACCGGCGTACGGTGCGATGTATTGCAGCGGGGCGGGGCTACTGGCACCGGCGGCAATCACCGTGGTGTATTCCATCGCACCGTAGCGTTCCAAGATGTCGACCACGCCAGCAACGGAGCTGTCCTTTTGGCCGATCGCGATGTAGAAACACTTAACGTCCTTGCCCTTTTGGTTCAGGATCGCGTCGATGGCGATGGCCGTCTTACCCGTTTTACGGTCACCGATGATCAGTTCCCGTTGGCCACGTCCGATGGGGGTCATCGCGTCGATCGCCTTGATCCCGGTTTGCATCGGCTCGGTCACCGGCTGACGCTCGGCAACACCGGTGGCGATGATTTCGACCGGTCGCGACGCATCGGTTTGCACCGGGCCTTTGCCGTCCAGCGGGTTGCCCAACGGGTCCAGCACGCGGCCGACCACCGCATCGCCGGCGGGAACCGACAGCAGGGTGCCCAGGGCTTTGACTTCGTCGCCTTCTTCGATGGTCAGGTAATCACCCAAGATGATCACACCGACGCTATTTTCTTCCAGGTTGAACGCCAGGCCGATCGCACCGTTGGGAAATTCGACCATTTCCCCGGCCATAACGCCTGACAAGCCGTAAACGCGGGCGATCCCGTCGCCGACTTCCAGCACGGTTCCGACTTCGCGGACGTCGATCTTGCTTTCAAACTGCTCGATCTCTTGTTGCAAGACCGATGCGATTTCGTCGCTATTGAATTTCACGGCAGGTTATTCCGGATGAATCTAACCAGATGGAATGAATGAGTTTCGGACGCTGCTACTGAGCAGCCGCATCGGAGGAATCTGTATCGTCGGACGAACCGACATCGGCGGTCACGAATGCTTCGGCCCGCCGCAGCAATTGCTGGCTGAAACCGTCGCGGACCTTTTGACGAACCTTGGCCAACCGTCCGGCCACCGATGAATCGAACACCGTATCGCCGACTCGGACGACCATGCCGCCGATCAAATCGGTATCAATTCGTTCGTTCAAACGAACATGCCGTCCCAGGGTTTCACCCAGCCGACGCAAAACAACTTCGCGTAAATCGTCGGTGATTGGTACCGCGGTGCGAATCTCTGCGACGACCCGGCCCAGCTGTTCGTCACGAATATCGGTCGCCGCGTCACGCACCGCCCTGAGGTATCCCAGACGGCCGTGGGCGTTCATGACCTTCAAAGCGTTTGTCAAAACGGGGTGAATTTGACCGGCGAACAAACGATCGACGACCGCGTTTTTCTCCGATTCACTGACCCGAGGCGAAGCAAGTGCAGCGGCCAAACGAGGATTCGCTGACAAACCTTCATCGACAATTTCGCCCAACTGCCCCAGGACTTCATCGGCGACGCCCTGGTTGTGCGCGGCCGCCATCAGAGCACGAGCGTAGGTCTTGCCCAGTTGCTCGGCACCGATGTCAAGCACGGTTGGGTATTCGGTGGCTTCTGACACTTGATGAGGTTCGCTGGTTGACGTTTCGCTAAGTGACGTGATCGCTGGAAAGACACCCGATCGCGGCTGATGGATCCGACGCGATGCGGAACACGAACGCGAAGGGATGACGGTTGCACCGCGGCCGAGACCGGGTGGGCTTAGTTATTACTGGGCAGACGATCGAGCGACTGTCGGATCAGTTCGGAGTGTTCTTGTTCGTTCAATTCACGTCCGACAACCGAACCGGCCAACTTGATCGCCAAGTCGGACGTCTGGCCGGCGATCTCCGAAAGCGCGACCTTTTTGGCGGTTTGGATTTCGGCGACCGCACGCTCTTGCTGGCGTGACGCTTCCTGTTTGGCTTCGTCGACGATTCGCTGGCCGGTGGCCTGGGCGTCGTTGCGGGCTTCGGCCAACATCGATTGAACCTGTTGCGCCGCGTCGTCCAACTTCACCTGGTATTCCTTCAACAGCTTCGCGGCATCCGAATTGGCCTGTTCGGCCGCCTGCAGATCACTGCGAATCTTATCTTCACGGGCCCGCAAGCCGCCCAACACGTTGGGCCAGACGAACGCCGACAAGACGGAGAACACAAACAGGAAGATCAAAACGTTGAACATGGCCGAACCGAAGTCGAACGACAGCAAGCCGCCCTCCGCTTCGTCGCCGTGTCCGTCGTCACCATCGTGCTGGTGATCCCCTTCGGCATGGCCGTCACCGGCGTGATCGTCGTGGCCGTCCTCGTGATCGGCGGCGTCCGCGTCGGAACCATCGGCGGAAGTCAATTCGACCTCCACGGCGTCCTCCGGTTCATCGGCGGCCGAGACATACGAACCCGCCGACATCGCCAGCACGGCCAACATCAACAGCATGGGAAAGCGCATCGAAATCACGCTCATGATTTTCAGCATCGAAAGGGGAACGGGAAACTAGCTTGCCGTGACCGCCGGAGTCGAAAGCCCCACAGTGGCGATGCGGTGCATCGAACAAGCTGCGGAAATCCCAACGGCCGTCACGCGCCGGGGTGGTGCCGTCTAGCTGACCAGCAGCGAGAACACCAATGCGATCACGGTCGCACCTTCGATCAGAGCGGCTGCAATGATCATTGCGGTTTGGATACGTCCGCCGGCTTCCGGCTGACGCGCCATCGCGTCGACTGCCGAACCGCCGATGCGGCCGATTCCCAAGCCGGCACCAATGATGATCAGACCGATTCCCAGGCCGATCCCCATGCGGCCGTAATCGGTGGTGATTTGTGCCAACAACGTTGCCAATTCAAACATCGAGAGAAAGCTCCAACAAAAGGAAAACCAAAGGTGGTTGTAAAGGATGGTTGAGGGTTAAACGGCCGGCCCGAGCCGGCCTGGGTCAAAAATTTTGTCGGGATCCATTTGCGCGGCATCCGTCAAAGCATCCGGATCATGATCCAGTTCGTCGTCGTGCTCGTGCACCGCAGTGGCCGCAATGAACAGGACCGTCAAGAACGTGAAGATGAAGGCCTGCAAGAAACAGACGAACAACTCCAACAGCGTCAACGCCGTCGCGACCAGCATCACGGGAATCGAAACCGCCCACGCACCGCCGTCGCCGATGGCCTCCTTGGCCGTGAAGATCAGCCCGATGAAGGCGGCCAGCACCAAGTGGCCGGCCATCATGGTTCCGAACAACCGCATGGCCAAGACAAAACACTTGACCAACAAACTGAGCCATTCCAGGACATACAACAGCAAGGAAATCGGCAGCATCGCCACCCCTTGATCCCAGCCCAGCGGGTTGAAGTGATTGAAGAACGCTTTGGCGCCGGTTTCTTTGATCCCGATATAAAGGATCGCGATGAACGACAGCACGGCCATCACGCCGGTCAGCGACAAGTTCCCCGTCGCACTGCCGCCCCAGTGACTGTAGTGCGTATCACCAGTGATCAACTGCAACATCGCACCGAACGGGATCACACCCAGAACATTGGCGAACAGAATGAAGAAGAAGATCGACCAGATGTAGTAAATGTATTTATCGGTCAGACCGTGCAGGTTCGGTGCGGCCACTTCATCACGGATGAAGGCACACATGGTTTCGAACAACTGGCTGATCCGCCCCTTGGTCTGAAACCGCTCCAGGCCCTTGCCCGTTCCGGTCCCGACACGACGACCGACCCAAGCAAACGTCAGAATCACCAACAGGCCGGCAACCGCCGACATCATCAAATGATTGGTGATAAAGAACTCATAGTATCCGTCGCGGATGCCCAATGCCGGCACGTCTTCACCAATGAACGACGCGGGCAAACGAAACAGCGGTTCGCTGTGCAGGGCGTGTGGAACGGCGTGTTCGAGCGGACTGTGGGCAGCCAGAAACATGCGGATATCGGCGTAAGAATTGGACAGTTCAATCCGACCGATCGGTCGGCGAAGGGTCGGCCTTGGGGATGGTCCGGGCCAGACCGATGACTTCGAGCGTCACGAGGTACACGTACCACGCCAACAGCCAAGCGGCCGTGATGCGATCCGAAGCAGCCATGTGATAGCGGCAGAGCATAAACAGTACAACGGTACCAACAAGCCGTAGCAAAGCAGATAAAACAAACTCGGCCCCAAAACCTTGATAGGCCAGGGCATCTTCACCATCGCCGCCGCCGGCATCCTGACCGGCCGTGGCCGCCTCCCGCAGCCGCCCGCGCACCACCGCCGGAGTCACCGCGGCGACCGCAACGATCAGGCTGCTGATGGCCATCGCCAACCAGTGCCGCGCCGGAAGCCCGGTCGCCAGAACCGGCACCGCCCAAGCCAGCACCGCCGCAGCAGGCAACATCACGGCCCAGCCGATCAGCATCCAACGCAACGATGTTTCGAATGGCCGCAGCGGCCGCCGCTGGTCCTTCACCCTGGACCTCTTGCTTGCCCCGACTGGCCGCCTTGCCCCGACTCGCCGTCGTGTGTCGCCTCGCCGCGCCGATCGCCCCCTCCAGCTTCGGTGCGATCCACCGGAGATTCCGACCCAGTGGGCGAACCGGAACCTTGGCCGTCACCGCGCCCCCGGATTCCCGACGCCGACCGGTCGTAACGCTGGCTGATTTCGTTGGCCATACGAATCAATCGATACATCCCCAGTGCAAACCCCAACAACACACCGGCAACAGCCAGCCAAGGCGTCTGCCATCCGATCGACCGATCCGCCAAGTAGCCGATCGCACCAAACCCCAAGGCACCACCGGCCAGCTCCACGCCGACCCCGGCCAGACGCCGAGTCGCGGGCGAAAGAAACATTCCCATCACAGGCACCTTCCGGAATTCCGGAACGATCCCCCCGGGCCCCAACAATTGCCGCCCCAGCAGTTTCGGCGTAGCAGTCTCATACGACACCCTTGACGACATTCTTGAACAAATCGCGGCGGACCGCACCGACCAAAACCAGACACCACCCCAACGGGGCAAAAGGGTCCGCATGACATGAATAAACGGGGAAAATCTGTCCGACTTATGCCGCCTGGGCAACCCTCCAGCGGGGAAACTGGAGTTCCCATCGCGGTTTTGAACATCTCAACCCTAGACCAATCCATCTCCCCTTGGCATAATGTCACAGGTATCGATTATCCCGTTAAAAGGGGTCGTCGACCAGCCTCCCTCCTTCAAATCCTGCCGTTCTCGTCGCCCCTGCCCACCTTGCGACGAACATCCAAACCGCCATGGCAGCCGCCCCTGCAGCGGGCCGGTTGTATACATCCAGGAGACCGACGCCGTGATCACAACAGCCGACTTAAAAGCCCAGACACGACGTGAATTGGCCGATCTGGCGAAGAATTACGGGATCAGCGGTTGGCACGGGATGCGGAAGCACGAACTGGTCACAGCGATCGAAAAGATGCAACGCTCGCTTCGCCGCAGCGGAAACGCTTCGAAAGCCAAGACGGAGTCGCGGTCCGCCAAGTCGATGGCTCCTAACCGGACGAAATCAACCACCACCAAAGTAAAATCGACCTCCAAGAAACGTCGCACGGGCACCCAAGGGCGTGTGGCTGAAATGAAACCGCCACGTGTGTCACCCAAGACCGCGAGAATTCGGGCTCAGATCCGCAAGCGACGTGAATCGGTTCAACGCAACCGCGACTTGTCCACCGGCACCCTGGTCGGCGGCGCCGCCCTGAAAAACGGTGCCCAACGCACCCGCGGCGACGAACCGCATCAAGATCGCGTCGTGCTGCTGGTGCGTGACGCTTTCTGGCTGCAGGCCAGCTGGGAAATCACCCGCGCCAGCGTCCAGCGTGCTCAATCCGCCTTGGCCGAACGCTGGCACACCGCGGTCCCAACCCTGCGTTTGCTGACCGTCGGAGACGTGTCATCCAACCGTGCCGAGAGCATCGAACGCGACATCCAAATCCACGGCGGCGTGAACACGTGGTACATCGACGTCGACGAACCGCCGTCGCGTTTCCGCGTGATGGTCGGTTATCTGGCCGACAACGGCGAATTCTTCTCACTGTGCCGCAGCAACATCGTTGAAACCCCCAAGCCGGGCGAATGCGAACGACTGGACGAACACTGGTCGGACATCGCCGAAGATTACGAGCGGATCTATTCGCTGAGCGGTGGCTACGACACCGACGGTGGCGACCTGCGGGAGATGTTCGAAGAACGGCTGCAACGCACCATGCCCCAACGCGGCGAAAACGGCCTGACCGCCGAACCCACACTCCTGCGTGAAAACCGGTTGCCGTTCAAGGTCGACGCCGAAATGATCGTCTTCGGCAGCACGTCGCCGACCGCTTCGGTGATGATCGGTGGCAACCCCGTCAAACTGCAAGCCGACGGCTCGTTCACCGTCCGCCTGAAGATGCCCGATAAGCGTCAAGTTCTGCCGGTGACCGCTGAAAGCCGTGACGGATCCCGTCAACGCACCACCGTGATCGCGGTCGAACGAAACACCAAGACGATGGAAACGGTCGACTTTGAAGACAAGATCTGATCGGGTCGGCCAAGCGTTTCAAACCGCAGCAGCATCAACGCCGCAGACGATTTGCGGCTCTGTTCCCGCCACTGGTCTCCGCAGCGCCCCGTAACGCCACGTTGGTCGTGGATTGATCGGGCGAGGGCGGTGGAATCTCAAAAGCACTGAATTCTGCGAACACCGGCAAGTGATCACTGATCGCCTTGGCTTGTTCGCTGGTGATGCCCAAGTCGTTGACGAAGTCGACCACACCGGCTCGCCCCGGAATGAATTCCTGCATCGTATAGCGGTCGATCAAGATGTGATCGTACGTTTTGTTGCGTGCGGTATTGGTCGTCAGACCACCGGCCAGGCTTGCGATCCCCGGGATCTGCCCCATTTCGCCCAGATTCGGGACGTCCACGTTCAGGTCCCCGACCAGCATGTAATCATCTTCGCCGTGCTGGCTGTATTCCCAGCTGCGGATGTTATTGAACACATCATCCAGAACGTTCATTTCATTGGTGCGGGAATCCCCACGAACCTCATCCGGATCGGTGTGCATGTTGATCATCGTGAACCGAAACGGTTGCCGGGTCTGATTCGGTAATGGTCGAACCTGAAACGAGGCGACCATGGGTTCGCGATGCAGGAAATCCGATTCGCTGTTGGGCTCGCCGTCTTGGACGACGTACTGGCTGTCGGGCACCAACGCGATTCGGCGGTCGTCCCAGACGAACGCGTAGTGTTCCTTTTGATTGGTGCGGCCCAGGGGTTGGCTCATCACCGCTTGATAGTGAGGCCGACCGCCGCGGGGAACGTCCTGGTTCAGAATCTCCATCAGCCGGTCCAGCGCGACGCCTTTGCTTTTGACTTCCTGAATCGCGACGACGTCAAAGTTGGCGACGATGCCCGCGATCTGCTGCATCACGGTGCGATTGTTGGACTTGGCTTCGGCAAAGACCTGGATGTTGAACGTTGCCACACGGATGGTTTCCGCGGACTTTTCCCCCAGTTGTCTTAGACTGATCGGCCGCATTTCGATCGGCGGCGATTCGCCCCGATACTTGTCCAGCGACGGCAGATCAATTTGGCCGGTGAATGCACCCAGCATCGTCGCCAAGATGCCACCACCGGTCAGACCAGGACCGATCCAACGGACCAGCGGCAGTGACCCCAGCAGGCTGCGGCTTTTGCTGCGGCGACGCCGCTTCTTATTGAATAGCAATCCCACGTCGCTTCCTTGCAGCGGGGTTTCGCGGCAACATCCTGTCGCCGAATCGTCGTGTCAGACCCACCGGTCGCCCCGGGGGCGGGATGGGGTGTCGTCTAGCTGCCCGTTGAATTGCGGAACCAGCGCTGATTCAGAGCCGTCTTTTGCTTCGTAGTCCTCGCGTGCTGAAACGCTGTATTCGCAAAGCGAAAGACGACGATCCGAAAATCAATCGGCCGCTAGGCAGCGAAACCGCGGATGGATTCCAGCGCCTCGATGGCAAGACGACGCAAACGCGGCGGTGCATCTTCGGCAATGTTTCGCAACACCGGCATCGCCCCGGCCGCTTTTTGTCCGATGCGGCCGAGCGCCCAAGCGGCGCGTTCGCGTGTCGGCAAAAAATGGGAATCGGTCAGGCAGCTTTCCAGCGCCATGATCGCTTCGGCCCAATGACAGCCCAGTCCGCCGGCGGCACCACAACGCCCCAGCAACGTGGCCGCCCAATAGCTGACATCGCCGTGCTGTTGATCGGCCAATAACTCGCACAATCGTGGCACTTCATCGGCGTGCACGGGCAGCCCGCATTCCAGGGCCTCGGCCGATCCGACTCGGACCATTTCCGCACTGTGCCCGTTCAATTCCACCAGCCGCGACGCACAGGGCAAATCCAATCGAGACATTGACACTTCGTCGATCAGAGTGATTGCACGCAAAACGGCCATCAAACGGACCGTATCGTCGCTAAACAGGTCTTGGTTTAAAACTGCTTCATGTTCGCTGGTGGACATGACTGGCGTCCTTGGGTTTCACCTTTGGTGGGATCGGATGTTCGAATCCGTCGCGGCCATTCGGGATCGGCACGGCGACAATCGCCGAACCAAATTCGTCACTTGGGTGCGTTAGCAAATCGCCAAAGTGCGACGCAAGATCGAACCGACGCTGCATACCGACGCGGATACACTGGCGACCGGCCGCCCGAATCCGATGGCCTCGATTCAGACGGCGACCATTCTGGTTGCGTTAGAATTGAGTGATAGAGAATTTCGGGTCGCACCCCCGATCGAGTTGGCGGCTTGTTGACGGCGATGAAACTGGGCCGCGTTGGCGATCCGAACATCGCCCGTTCGCCAGCGGATCTCGGTCGGCGGCATCGGCCTGATTCGAATGGAATATCGACCTTTCCCCACGTGCTACGGATCGAAACAGTCATGCAACAGCCCACCGATTTCGCCATCATTCCCGACCGCGATTCGATCGGAACGGTCGACCGCACCATCCAGTTTTTTCCCAGCCAGACGACCGCGCCGAAACGGTTACGCACCGACGACATCAAACGCTGGAACGAGACCGGGTTCCTGGGGCCGCTGGACGTGTATGACGAAGCCGAAATCACCGACATCCGTAAGTTCTTTGACGATTTGCTGCAAAAGACCTTGGCCGAAGGCAAAGACAGCTATTCGATCAGCAGCGCGCATCTGAAACACGCTCGTGTGTACGACATGCTGCGAGACCACCGCATCGTCGACTACGTTTCGGACTTGTTGGGCCAAGACGTGATCGGTTGGGGTGCCCACTTTTTTTGCAAAATGCCCGGTGACGGCAAACGAGTCGATTGGCACCAGGACTGCAGTTACTGGCCTTTGACGCCCACCAAGGCCGTCACGGTGTGGCTGGCCATCGACGATGCGGACTTGGAAAATGGCGGCATGGAAATCTTCGCCGGTTCCCACACCAATGGCTTGATCGATTTTGAAACCAGCGACGCGGGGTCGGGCAACGTTCTGGACCAGACCGTCGAAAATCCCGAACAGTACGGAACGCGGATGCACACGCCCCTGAACGCCGGCCAGATCAGCATCCACAGCGATTTGCTGTTGCACGGGTCGGCCCCCAATAACAGCGGTCGCCGACGCTGCGGGCTGACCCTGCGGTATTGTCCCGCCGATGTGACCGCTTATCTGGGCTGGCAGGCCAAGGGCGTGCCGGTTCGTGGCAAGGCGGATCCCGAACTGTGGCCCGGTGCCTCGCGCCCGGCCGAGTGATTTTTCGCCGGCCATCTTTCCGCTGGGGAATTTCTTCGGTGATTGGCCTTTTCCGGCTCGGCTGTCTTCGGATCGTCCCCGACGGTTTCGGTTGGCGGATCGACAAAAAGGATTAGAATGAAGGCTCGCGGTGACGGACTGAGTCCGGTTGACGGTCATCGGAACAGGCAAACCGTCCGTCCCGTCAACCCTTCTTCGCTATGAAGCTAACCAGCGCCTACCAGTCCGCCGACTGCACGATTTCCTTCGAATTGTTCCCGCCCAAGACTACCGCCGGGCTGGACAAGCTTTGCCAAAACGTCGATCGCTTGACCGATTTTGGCCCCAAGTTCATGACCTGCACTTACGGGGCCGGCGGATCATCCCAGGGCATGACCCTGGACGTTCTGCGCCAGGTGAAATCGCGGACGAATCTGCCCGTGGCCAGCCATCTGACTTGTGTCGGGGCGACCGTGCCACAGTTGTGTGATTTTCTACAGCAAGCGACCGACGCGGGTGTCGATTACATCGTCGCTTTGCGTGGAGACCCGCCGCAGGGCAGCGATAGGTTTGTGCAAACCGAAGGCGGGCTGCAGTACGCCAACGAATTGGTGGAACTGATCCGCGAGCGTTTCAATCACTTCGGCATCCTGGTCGCCGGTTATCCGGAAGTGCACCAGGAAGCCCCCGATGCCCAAACCGATCTGACGAATCTGAAGCGTAAGGTCGACGCGGGGGCCGATGTCGTGGTCACCCAATTGTTTTACGACAACGCCGACTTTTATCGTTTCCGCGATGACTGCGACCGCGCCGGGATCACGGTTCCGATCGTCCCGGGCATCTTGCCGGTCACCAATTTCGCTCAAGCCAAGCGGATCGCGACGATGTGCAAATCGGCGATCCCCGCATCGTTGGAAGACGCCTTTGCCAAGTGCCAGAACGCCGACGAAGAATTTGAAATCGGTGTCGAACATGCACGCCGTCAAACCATCGACCTGATGGAAAACGGTGTGCCCGGCATTCACTACTACGTGCTGAACAAGACCGAAGCAGCCGAACGGTTGCTGCAGGGTTTGTCATTCGCCGTTTAGGTCGACGTCGACCGCGGGGCGAGCGAGACCACCAATTGCCCCGGTGTCACGACACGACCTAGTTTCGCGTCAAATCCCAGGCGTCCAACCACTGCGTTTTTCGACGTTTCATGTCGAAGTTTTCTTCCAGACGCTCGGCCATGTCGGGCAGGTGCCCGGCACCATAGAAGACAGCGATCTTTGCGTTGTCGCCCTTCAATTCTTCACGCAAGATCTCGAACGCTTTGGCATTGCGTCCTTTGATCAACGTGTTTTCACCGTTGGCATCATCGATGCCGGCGGTGACCGATTCGATGTCGATCAATTGTCGCGCCATCGTCTGTTTCATCATCTTGCTGCGGTCCTTGCTGAACAAAGCCATCAGCAACCCCGCATCGCCGCCGGTTTGCGTCGACGACGCCAGTCCCGCACCCATCATGCGGGCCACCATTTTCGGCAAACTGTCGCCGCGTCGTTCCAAGTCTTCGACAAATTCATCGGGTGACATGTCGGCGTGACGAAAGTTGTCCGCCATGTAATCGATCAACTCCAGCTGATACTCCAGATTCAGCATGGATTTCATGCCGGTCTGCATCGACGCCAACAGCGACCGGCGACGCTTCAGATCTTCCGGCCGAATCCGCGTGCCGTCGGGAGCGACCAGTTCGTACAAGACCTTGTCGTACTTGGCCAAAAGACCGTTTAGTTTTGTGTAGTATTCACGCTGGCCGATGTGGACCACGCCGACCAAATCCACCACCTTGCCTTCGAACTCCGTGCCCTTCTTACCCCGGTAGCGGACTATCGCGGTCTGCAGAGCTTTGGGGCGTTGGTCGTCGCTCTTGGCGATGCGGACGTACAGCGGAACCTGGTCCGTCGCGGTCGCGTCGGACGAATCCGCTTGTTTGGTTTCCGCCGTATCTTTCTCGGCCGCGGCGGGTCGTTCGGCAACCGCTTGGGCGAAAGAACGCACCCGGTCGGCGAAAACCAGAAACAGGGCGAACAAAAAAGCGAACAGCAGACGCATGGCATTACCGGGGGGCGTGATGATGGGGATCCGATTCGGGTTCGCCGAACCCCTTCTATCCTAGCGTTCGCTCAAGCCCGGCAAACCTTGGCGACGGTTTCGCCGCCGATGCAATGACCGTCGGCTTGGTTCAGCCGCACAGGTCCAGACCGGTCAAACCGGCGTCGGGCACGGGGGTCTCGGTGGTCGGTTGTTCGCCGGCCAGCTGGCGGGCACAACACAGCCGCCACGTTTCCGCTTCGACTTCCAGAACCAAACGGATCTCATCGATGGCACCGGCGTCCCGCGTTTCTTCGGCGGCGATCAGGTGTTTGCACAGAAAGACGTACAGGTCGGAAACCTGTTTGCCCAACTCGGTATCCTTGTCCGTCACGCCGGACAGCAACTCATTCAACAAGTCCAACAACCAGATCGAATCTTCGCAAACCGCAGGCGTGTCTTCGTGCCGCCAGCGTCGCGACAGGCGATCGGCCACTTGGACAGCTTTTTCGATCAGCATCAGCCGCAATTTTGCCGGCGGGGCATTGATGACCGCAGATTCCAGGTACTGTCCGCTTCCCTGCTTGGTGGCTTCGTTCATAGATTCTCAACTCCCTTCGAGTGATTGGCGATAAGCGGTCGGATCAAGGATCGACGTCGTCTTTCAAGACGGCCTATTCCGGGATCTCGATCGGTTGGATGCTTTCGATCGCGCTGATGTTGCCTTGCAACTTGGCGATCGCTTCTTCCATACCGATGAATTGCAACAACAATTGTTCGCGTTCGGTTTCCAGACGTGCGTTGTAATACTCCACCCGCTGGTCGTTCCGTTCGATCTGGGTCGTCAACGTTTGGGTTCGTGTCAGCAACAGGCTGCTGGAATCGCCGGCCAAGCGTTCCCCCAGGCTGTCCATACGTGCAACCAAACCGGTGTCGTCGGTGGTGAAGAAATCGACCACCGATTCGCGTTGTTCGGACAGTGTGTCTTTGAACTTGCTTTCGTCGAACTGCAGTTTGCCTTCGCTATCCAATCGCAAGCCGACTTGGCCCAAAGATTGAATGTCACCGGCACCGCGAATCTGGCCGGAAATCAGCCGGCTGTATCCGGTTTCGATTCGCAAGACTTCGCTGCTGCCGAACAACAGCCCGACTTCGTCGGTTTCACTGTCGAAATAACTCAGCTTGCCGACTTCATCGACCAACGTGTTGTATTGCGTGACCAGTCGCTTGACCGCATTGACCGCCGCGTCGGGATTGTCGCCGACGGTGACTTTGATGGCTTCGTCGGACAATTCTTTGACGGTCAACACTAACCCGCCGCTGGAATCGCTGCTGTCGGACTCCTCAGGGGTGACGGCCAAGACTTCGACACCGTCGATGGTTTGCGTTTCGCCCGTTCCCGCAAATCCCAAGGTTGATGCGACAATGCCATTGCCCACGTCTTCGATGACCAAGTCTTCGTCGCCGCCGGCGTTGTCGATGATTTGAACGCCCGAACCGTCTTCCTTGATCGACGCCGTGACGCCGATGTCCAAGGCATTGATCCGATCCACCAATGCGCCAACGCTGGTGATGCCTTCGGTCGTGATGTTGACCGCCCCCGTGGCACCGGTGGAATCCTGGATTTTCAAGCTTCCGTTGGTGATGCCCAGATCGCTGAGCGCCGTCAACGATCCCAAGACCGATCCGGTGGATCCCGCATCGCCGATTTCGAACACGCCGTCGGTTGACGTGTAAAAACGTTCGCTGCCGTCAGCGTCGGTCACACCGATCAACGCGTCTTGGCCGATCGACGTGGTGTCCAAGTCCAAACTAAAACCGCTGGTGTTGATCGCCAGCTGGCCACTTTCCCCCGCGGTTTGGCTGCGAACCGAAAGCGAAAAGCTTCCGTCGTCGTTCTGTCGGATGCCGGCGGTGGCGTATCGCCCGTTGTTGATTTTTTCGGCGATCGACGTCAGTGTGTCTTCGGCGGTGACTTCGATAACATCGGCTTGCGTTCCCACCAACGCCGACACGGTTTGACCGCCGATCGTCTGCTCCGTTGCGGTTCCCGCGATGCCCAGGTCGGCCGCCGCGGTTCCCGATCCGCCATCGGTGATTGTCAGTGCTTCTTCGCCGCCCGCGTTGTCGATGACCTGGATGCCATCGCCTGCTTCGTTGATCGACGCGGTGACGTCGGCGGATGAATCGTTGATCGCGTCGACCAATTCGCCGATCGTGCTGATCTGGTCGGCTTTCAAGTTGATCGCCCCGGTTACCCCGGCGCTGTCTTTGATGGTGAAACCACTCAGCCCGATACCGGCACCACCGTTCATGTCTTCCAACTTTGTATCGGCCGTGACCAATTGACGATTCAAATTGGTACCGACGACGATGTCGTCGGTCGTGTCGGCCTGCAGGCCCAAAGCCGATGCGGTGTCGTCGGCCGAATCGATTTGCAGGTTGCCCGAACCGCCCGACACGTCACGAATACGTAATCCGTTTCGCGCATCATTCAGTCCAACGATCAAGTCCAATCCCGCGGCGTCGATCAAGTCGATCACTTCGCTGGTGGAAGTCGCCGACGACAAATCCACCGACGCGGACGAACCGTCCGACAACGTGATGTCCAGCGTCGTCAGGCTGTCCAGGCCTGCACCGCCGGCCAATTCGTCCAACGCGACCCCGCGTAGCGTTTGCACGCCGTCGGGAAGTTCCAGTGCGGCGCCGGTAATCGAATCGGAGGCTTCATTGACGCCCCACAGTCCAAGATCGGCGGCGGTTTCGTCGCTGCCGAGTTGTTCGACGATCAGATTGGACGCCGATTGTCCGGTTTCGTCGATCAGACGAAAGGCACCGCCCACCGTGGTCGCCCTTACGTCGACGTCAGCGTCGTTAATGGCGGTGATCACGTCATCCACGGTGCGTGCATCGGAAAGATCGATTTCCGCCGATGCGCCGCTGCGGTCGGTGATACGAATGGTTCCCGCTTCGACCCCGCGCCCGCCGTTCAGATCCGCAAGGCTGGCGGACTGGTCCAAAAAACCCTCCGGTGCAACGGTCAGCTTTCCTTCAAAGCCCAATGCTTCTTCGGCGGAATCAAATCGCCGCCGTGATGAAACGCTGTGGGTCGCAGCGGTGGCCAGCGTGCGGACGCTGTAGTCGCCCGTTTCGACGTTTTCGCCCGCGGTGGCTGAAAGCACGTCTTTGTTGCTGGAACTGGCCGATTTGCTGTGATACAGCGCTTCGCTGCCCAGTCCGTTTCCGGCCAACTGGACGCCGATCACCATGGCCATCAGCGAATTGACCGCCGACTGTTCTTGCCGCAAGGATTCGGTTTGCGCCGACAACCGATCGCGCGGCTGGGCGCTGATCTGCATCAGCTGATCAACGGTACCCAAAATATCGGTACCGGTAACCAAACCGACAGAAGATTGAATACGGCCCATGGCAACACGAACGCCCAAGCGGTGAAAATCAGGATCGATCGAATCGATTCAATCCTTGTCATCGTCAAACTCGGGCCAAAGCATTCACCAATTCAGTCTGATCGGATCGATGCGACCGAACCGGCCGCCTGACCACCCGTGCGGATGATCTGCTTTTAACCCCGTCCGAAACTTAGCTTGCCGATCGGCGCTGAAACCACGAAAAAACGCGGTTTGTCGGACATTTCGTGGCCGATGCCGGACCGAACCGCCGGATGCCCAAGGCCATGGCGGCGGTCGGTCAGCGTTGATTATCGGCTTATCCCAACAGCGACAGGACGTTTTGCGGGTTTTGGTTGGCGATCCCCAGCACGTTGGTACCGGATTGGACCAAGATTTGGGCTCGCGTCAGGTTTGCCGATTCTTGAGCAAAGTCGGCGTCCCGGATCGAACTTTCCGCTTCCTTCAAGTTGGCCATGGTTTCGTTCAGGCTGACCATGTTGCTGTCCAGCGTCGTTGCCTGGAACGCACCCAACCGCCCACGCAGCCCGGTGACCTTATTGATGACGTCATCGATGACGCGTGCGGCGCCGTTGATGTCATTGGTCAGGCTCTTGTCCTGGCCGCTGGCCAATTCGTACAGCCGGCCGCTGGCACCGCCCAGTTGGCTGGTGCTGACGCTGCCGATCCCCATGCGGGCTTGCTGATTGCTGGTCACATCGGGGCCCAGTTGGAACAGGGCACCGCCACTGGTGATGCTGAAGGACACGTCGGTGTCGCTGCCTTCTTCGACCGTCACGGTCAAGTCCAGCGTGCTGGTGTTGATCGACAACGTGTTGCCGTCGCCGGTGGCGGACGTTCCGTTGACCGTGGCGCGGATGTCTTTTCCGTTGGCCCGCGACGCGGTCAAACCGCTTTCAAACGTTCCGCCTTCGCCCTCTTCGATGACTTCGATGTCGATCAGCGATTCGGAGCCGTACGAGGTGCTGGTCAACTTCAGCGAACCGCCGTCGTCTTCGGCTTGAATGCCGGTCGAATCGGAAACCAAGTTGATCGACTGGATCACGTCGTCCAGCGAAGCTCCCTTATCAAACTGGAAGACTTCCGAACCCAACGAACCGGTCAACTGAACCACCAAGTCGGCGTTCAGTCCGCCGCCGAAAACGCCGCCGGTCAGATCGGTCGTGGTCGCCGGGGTGTCGTTGACAATGTCATAACTGCCGTCGCCATCGGTGGCGGTCAGTTCGGCGCTGAAGCCTTCCAAATCGTCGATCGCTTGCGAGATCGCGCCGACGTTGACCGGACCGTTGCTGCTGACCGCGACGACGATGTTGCCGTCGGTATCCAGCGATGCGATTGCGGTGCCGGCGTCCAAGGAGTTGTCCGAGTTCAGCGTGATCGAAACACCATCGCTGTCGGCACTGGCATCGTCCGCCGTGACCGTGATCACGTCATCGGCCGTCGCGTCGGTACCACCGGTCAGGCTGGGGTCGTTCGCACCCAAATCCGCCGTGGCGAACAAGGCCGTGCCGTTTTGCACGTTCCGTGTAATGAACGTGCCTTCGTTGTCGATCGCGGCGGCAATGTCAGCTGTCGTCGCACCATCGGCCACCGTGACGTTGATCACGTCGTTTTCGGCGTCGTAAACCGCTTCGGTCGTGTCACCGCTGGTCAGGTTCAACGTCACGCCGTTGCCCGCGGTGCCGTCGGCGTCACCACCGTTGACCGCTTCGATGTCGAATGACGATGCCAACGTCGGGTCGGTGCCGCTGGCCAGTTGAGCCGTCAGCGGGCTGCCCGGTGCCGTGTTGTCGACAGCGTCATACTCATAGTCACCATTGACGGTGTTCGATGCGATGAACACGTCACCAACGTCATTGTTGATCGCCGCGGCAATGTCGGCGATCGTGTCACCGTCGGCAACCGTCACGGTCAACAGGTCGTTATCGGCGTCGTAAACTGCACCGGTCGTCGCACCACTGGTCAACACGATCTCCGTGTCGTTCCCCTTGGCACCGTCGGCCGCACCACCGTTGACGGCCGTCAGGTCAAAGCCCGTCGTGCCGCTGGTCGTGTTCGAACCGCCGGTCAATTGGCCGGTGTACGTGCCCGCATCGCCCGCGGCGATCGTACCCGAGGTACCGCCGTTGGCTGCGACGGTGAAGTTCGGGTCGCCGGTCAGGTCCGTCACGATTGCCGCGGCATCATCGCCTTCGACCAAGGTCAACGTCAGTGTGTCGCTGTCGGCGTCATAGCTGGCCGACGAATCACCGCCGACTTGCGTGACGACTTCGATGATCGTGCTGTCGCCCTTCAAACCGTCGGCCAGGCCGCCGTCGACCGCATCGATGTCCAACGTCACGCCGCTGCCCAGCGTCAACGTACCGCCGGCTTCGGCATTGGGCGTGAACGCATCGTCGAAGTTGATCGTCCCGGTGGCTTCGGCGCCAACGGTGAACGAATTGGCAAAGTTCACGGTACCGGCCGCTTCGGCATCGGCCGATGGGGCGCTGAAGTTAATCGTGCCGGTGGAGTAAGCGGCAGTGGTTGACGCCGGGATCCCGGTCGTGCTGACTTCCGCCTTGGTCGCCGCCGCAATGACTTCGATATCGACATCGATCGCACCCAACGCGCCCAAGTTGGCTTGATCGATTTGTAAATCGGTGATCGTGCCGAAGTTCGATCCACCCTGGGTCACGAAGTCCAAGCTGCCGTCCAGCAGCCGGCGGCCTTGGAAGGTGGTCGTTTGGGCGATCCGGTTGATCGCTTCCAGCGAACTGTCAATCTGCAACTGGTTCGCAGCGATTTCGTCAGGGCTCAAGGCACCACTGTTGGCCGCTTCGACGACCAGACCGCGGATGTCGTTCAACAAGCTGCTGACTTCACCAAGGGCGCTGTCGGCGGTGCTGATGATCTGGCTGGCTCGTTGCGTGTTGCTGACGGCTTTGCCCAGGCTGGTGATTTCGCTCCGCAGGGCTTCACTGGCAATCAAACCGGCCGGATCGTCCGATCCGCTGTTGATGCGTAAGCCGGTGCTCAGCCGCGTCAGGCTGGTCTGCAAATCCCGGTTACTCGTTTGCAGCCGGTTCTGGGCGACAAGCGAAGGAACGTTGGTGTTAATCCGTGTCATGGCGGGACTTCCATATCAAGTGAGACTAATGAATCGCAGTCTCTTCCGACCGCGTGGCCCGGCCACGCGAAGACCGGAAAACATTCCGAACCGGAGCGGCGTGAAACTCACGTCACCGATCGGGAAATCTGTTTGCGTCACACTCGGTATCGGAATTCCTTCCGCATAAATCTGGCCGAACAGCCGCCGAATCTGGACGACTGTCGACCCGGTGCCTGCATTATTCGAAACGACCGTTAAGCTTTGACATTCTCGGGCCTCCGACCTGAGCCGATGTCCCTGTTCAAAACGAAGAAACGCCCCGTCGAACTGATTCGACGAGGCGTTTCGCGGCTTTCCGGTGGCCGGCCGATGCCCCGAAAGTCGGGTTTCGGCCGGCGGAATCTGTTTCGGCAAACTTATCGCAGCAGCGACAAAACGTTTTGCGGGTTTTGGTTGGCCATCGCCAACACGTTGGTGCCCGATTGGACCAGGATTTGAGCCCGGGTCAGTTGGGCGGACTCTTCGGCGAAATCGGCGTCGCGGATCGAGCTTTCGGCTTCCTGCAAGTTGGCCTTCGTTTCGTTCAGGCTGACCATGTTGCTGTCCAGCGTCGTTGCCTGGAACGCACCCAATCGGCCGCGAAGTCCGGTGACCTTGTTGATGACTTCGTCGATCACTTCGGTCGCACCGCTGATGTCGTTGGTCAGACTCTTCGCTTGGCCGCTAGCCAGTTCGTACAGTCGACCGCTGGCACCACCGAGCTGACCGGTGCTGACGCTGCCGATGCCCAAGCTGGCTCGTTGCGTGCTGGTGACTTCCGGTCCCAATTGGAACGTCGCACCGCCACCGGTGATGTCAAAGCTGATGTCGCTGCTGACGCCTTCTTCGACCGTCATGGTCAAGTCCAACGTGCTGGTGTTGATCGACAAAGTGTTGCCGGATGCGTTGGCCGCGATTCCGTTGACCGTTGCCGACAGGTCGGTACCGGTGGCACGTTCGGCGGACAGGCCGCTCTTGAACGTTCCGCCTTCGCCTTCGCTGATGACTTCGACATCGATCAGCGAATCCGAACCGTACGAGGTGCTGGTCAGCTTCAACGAACCGCCGTCGTCTTCGGCTTGAATGCCGGTCGCGTCGGCAACCAAGTTGATCGACTGGATCACGTCGTCCAGCGAAGCTCCCTTGTCGAACTGGAAGACCTCGGCACCCAGCGAACCGGTCAACTGAACCACCAAGTCGGCGTTCAGTCCACCGCCGAACACACCGCCGGACAGGTCGGTCGTGGTCGCCGCGGTGTCATTGTCGATGTCATAGCTGCCGTCACCATCGGTCGCGGTGACTTCGGCACTGAAGCCTTCCAAATCATCGATGGCGGCGGAAATCGTTCCGACATTGACCGCACCGTTGCTGCTGACCGCGACGACGATGTTGCCGTCGTCATCCAGCGATGCCTGAGCTTCACCGGCGGCCAGCGAGTTGTCCGCGTTCAGTGTGATCGTCACGCCGTCGCTATCGGCACTGGCTTCATCCGCCGTGACCGTGATCACGTCGTCGGCCGTCGCGTCGGTACCACCGGTCAGGCTGGGGTCGTTCGCACCCAGATCCGCCGTAGCGAACAGAGCCGTGCCGTTTTGCACGTTCTTGGTGATGAACGTGCCTTCGTTGTCGATCGCGGCGGCAATGTCGGCCGTCGTCGCACCGTCGGCCACCGTGATGTTGATCACGTCGTTATCGGCGTCGTAAACCGCTTCGGTCGTGTCACCGCTGGTCAGGTTCAACGTCACACCGTTGCCCGCGGTGCCGTCGGCGTCACCGCCGTTGACCGCTTCGATGTCGAATGACGATGCCAACGTCGGGTCGGTGCCGCTGGCCAGTTGAGCCGTCAGCGGGCTGCCGATCGCCGTGTTGTCGGCAGCGTCGTAGGCGTAGTCGCCGTTGACCGTGTTCGATGCGATGAAATCGTCACCGACGTCATTGTTGATCGCCGCGGCGATGTCGGCGATCGTGTCACCGTCGGCAACGGTGATCGTCAGCAAGTCGTTGTCGGCGTCGTAGGCCGCACCGGTCGTCGCACCACTGGTCAACACGATCTCCGTGTCGTTCCCCTTGGCACCGTCGGCCGCACCACCGTTGACGGCCGTCAGGTCAAAGCCCGTCGTGCCGCTGGTCGTGTTCGAACCGCCGGTCAATTGGCCGGTGTACGTGCCCGCATCGCCCGCGGCGATCGTACCCGAGGTGCCGCCGTTGGCTGCGACGGTGAAGTTCGGGTCGCCGGTCAGGTCCGTCACGATTGCCGCGGCATCATCGCCTTCGACCAAGGTCAACGTCAGCGTGTCGCTGTCGGCATCATAGCTGGCCGACGAATCACCGCCGACTTGCGTGACGACTTCGATGATCGTGCTGTCACCCTTCAAACCATCGGCCAGGCCGCCGTCGACCGCATCGATGTCCAACGTCACGCCGCTGCCCAGCGTCAATGTACCGCCGGCTTCGGCGTTGGGCGTGAACGCATCGTCGAAGTTGATCGTTCCGGTCGCTTCGGCGCCAACGGTGTAGGAATTGCTGAAGGACGCGGTGCCGGTTGCTTCGGCATCGGCCGACGGTGCACCGAAGCTGATCGTTCCGGTGGAGTTGGCCGCCGTGGTCGTCGCGGGAATCCCGGTCGACGTAACCGCGGCCTTGGTCGCAGCGGATTGAACTTCAACGTTCACGCTGATCTTGCCAAGGTTGCCCAAGTTGGCTTGGTCAATTTCCAGGTCTTTCACGTTGGAAAAGCCTGTGCCGGCCTTGGTGTTGAAATCCAGGCTTCCGTCCAGCAACTTGCGGCCTTGGAAAGTGGTCGTTTGGGCGATCCGATTGATCGCTTCCAGCGAACTGTCGATTTGCAGTTGGTTCGCCTCGATTTCCTCGGACGACAGGGCACCACTGTTGGCTGCTTCGACGACTAGGCCGCGGACGTCGTTCAGCAGGCTGCTGACTTGGCCCAAGGCACTGTCAGCGGTGCTGATGATTTGGCTGGCTCGTTGCGTGTTGCTGATCGCCTTGTTCAAACCAGTGATTTCAGCCCGCAAGGCTTCGCTGGCGATCAAACCGGCCGGATCGTCCGCACCCGTGTTGATACGCAAACCGGTCGACAAACGCGTCAGGCGTGTTTGCAGGTCGGCGTTGCTGGATTGAAGTCGGTTTTGGGCGACAAGAGACGAAACGTTGGTGTTGATCCGTGTCATGGTGATTTCCCCTATGCTGCGGCATCGCTGCCGGCGGAATGTGCGTTCCGCCGCTCAAACAAGTTCAACCGGGCAGCGGTGCGTTCGAATTTGGGCAGGCACCGAACACCGATACACCTGCCGGAGGGCAGCAACACTTTTCTGCCTTCCGCTGCAAACGTTGGTCACGGCGAAAAATTGGCAAACTTTTAGGCCTACAAAAGCTGGCCAAACTTGAACGAATCGGGCCGGAATCCAGCATCTTCCCTAGAAACGTCACAATCCGCCTTGCCGCTGCCGTTGCCACGTTGGTACTTAGCCAGCAACCGGGACGTTTTTCCCGCAAAGCCGCGCCCCACCGGATGCGGCCACCCAAGACGTTTCATCCCCCTTTAGCGACTCATAAACAGCGATTCCGTCTCGTTCGCGATGCGGCTGTGCAAGGATGCTTGTGGCTAGGCAAACCGACATTTTTCGAGGTGACGCCGGTCCGGTCGGGCAGGAAGGCCCGATCGGGGTCCGCGCCCGACGCGCCCCCGCGGCGCGTCCGCCGGTCATGGCGGCGTCGTGGCTGGGGTTGTTCCTGACCCTGACGATCCTTTCCTGTTTCCCAACGCCGGCCAACGGCCAAATGGGCGGAATGGGGGGCGGAATGCCCGGCGCAGGCGGTGGCGCGGGCGCCCCAGGACCACCCCAGCGAGCCAAATTCCGTGACGCAATCCACGAAACCGACGGCCTGACCATCGGGCGGGAAGAAGGCGACAAAATCGTCTTGGCCGTCCGCTTGGTGGGCAACCGATCGGTCAGCCCTCACCTGATCCATCAAAAACTGCAGACCCGAAAAGACCGGTTCTTCGACTACGAAACCGTCCTGGCCGACGTCCATCGTCTGATCGAAATGGGATCCTTTGATGATGTGACGTTTGACATCCAAGAAACACCCGCCGACGCGGCCCAGCCCGGCGTGATCGTCACCTTCAAAGTTCGCGAACGTCCGGTCATCACCGAAGTGATCTTTTTCGGCAACACTCGCATCAATGACCGCGAACTGCGGGGCAGGGCGGGGCTGACCAAGAAAGACCCACTGAACCCCTACGCCATCGAATCGGCCCAACGCCGCCTGATCGACTACTATCACGAAGAAGGCTTCAACCGCGTCGCGATCTCCGTGGAATACGGACAACCCGATGCACCGGAGGGCCAACGACTGTCCAGCGGCGAAGTCGTCTTCCGCATCAACGAAGGCCAAAAAGAACGCATTCGCACCATCCGCATGGTGGGAAACACCATTGTCAGTGGCTCGCGACTAAAAAGCATCATCAAAAGCCGTGACGCTCGGTACGGTGCGACGCTGTACGTCGGTAACACCGCCGATCTGCAAAAAATCAATCGTGACGTCGACATCCTGCAGGCCTATTACCACAACCTGGGATTCTTGACCGCATCGGTCGGCCGCAGCATCGAGTACGAAGAAAACGGCAAATTCATGTCGGTCACCTTCGACATCCACGAAGGCCCCCGGTTCCGCATCGGCGACATTCAAATCGTCGGCAATCAATACGTCACCGAAGAATCACTGCGTGCCCGACACGAATTGATCTCCGGTGCAACGTTCAGTGGCACCAAAATGCAACTGGACATCGGATCGATGATCTACGGCTACGGCGAACTGGGTTTCATCTATGCCGAAGTCGAGCCGAAAACCATCATCCGTGACGAAGCCGGCGTGGTCGATCTGGTTTACCAAATCGAAGAAGGCGATCGTTGGCGGATCGGTGAAATTCACGTCAACATCGACGGCGAACCTCACCTGATGAAAGAAAGCACCATCCTGAACCTGATGGAACTGCGCGAAGGCGATGTCATCGACCGTCGGAAACTGGAAAGCGACCGTCGTCGTCTGGGAGCCAGCCCACTGTTGGAAGCCGACATGAATATCGCCGAACCACCGGACATCAAAGTCGTGCCAAGGCAGGAGCTTCGATGAACACCATGGAACGTTTCTGCATGAACAACACGCACGGTGAACCTGCGAAGACCGCCGACCGAACCGGTCGCTGGGCCAAGACGCTGATGATCGGCGGACTGATCGCGCTGACCGGCTGTAACCAATTCGGCCCCAACCCCGGTTCCGGATCATCATTGTCGATGGGCGCCGGACCGCCGGTCACCGGACCAAGTTTGCAAACCGCCACGCCGTCGATCGCTCAGGCTTCGGCCACCAGCGGCGCTACGGCCGGTGCCCCGGCGACCGCCGACGGATCGGTGATCCAAGCTTCGTCTCCGAATCCCGGCACCACCGCCATTCCCGCTTCAACGGTGATCCCCGCATCGGCCACCACGCCGACCACTGGACAAACCGGCCATGCCGGTAACGTCGACAGCGGCGTGGGCTTTGGCCAACCCCAACCTTATGTCTCGCGACAATACCCGACGACACCCGGTGCCGTCCCTGTTCCCGCACCGATGCCGGGCAACACGGTCGACACATACGGTTCGCCGTTCGGTTCCCCGATGGGCGGCGATGTGCTGAACGCGCCACCGCCGGCACCCATGATGCCGCCCATTCGTGACGCCGATCTGATCGTCAACGGATACCCCGCCCGAACCGGCCGGATCATGTTTGGCGGTGCCGTCAACAGCGACGCCGGCGTCACCGGTCAAATCACGATCGACGAACGCAACTTTGACATCACTCGTTTTCCAACGTCCTGGTCCGACCTGATCGGCGGAACGGCGTTTCGCGGTGCCGGTCAAACCCTGCGGATCGAAGCGGTCCCCGGCAGCCAATTCCAACGCTACACCGCATCGTTCGGTGACCCCAATCTGTTCGGCTACCTGCCCATCAGCATGAACGTCAGCGGCTTCTTGTACGACCGACGGTTCGACGACTGGGACGAAGAACGCTTGGGCGGTCGCCTGAGTTTTGGCTATCGCATCACGCCCGACCTTTCGATCAGTCTGGGCATCAGCGGACAAAACGTCGACGTCACCAACCCGCGTGTCTTGGGGATTCCCCAACTGGACAACGCCCTGGGTGACAACGAACTGTACAGCGGACAAATCGCTCTGGTCCACGACACACGTGACAGCCCGATCCAAGCCGGCGAAGGCCACTACTTCGAATTCAGTTTCGAAGAAGTCTTTGGCGATTACGATTATTCCCGATTCGAAACGGAGTTCCGCCAGTACTGGTTGCTGGCGCAACGTGCCGACGGATCCGGCCGCCAAACGCTGTCGTATTCGACTCAAATCGGAATCAGCGGCGAAGAAACACCGATCTTTGAAAACTTCTTCGCCGGTGGTTACGCGACCATGCGTGGTTTTGACTTCCGTGGTGCCAGCCCGTCGATCGCCGGTGTGGAAGTCGGGGGTCGATTCCAATGGCTCAACGCCATCGAATACATGTTCCCGATCACCGCGGACGATGCGTTCCGTGGCGTCGCCTTTGTCGACTTCGGAACCGTCGAACAAGATATCGAAATCAACAAAGACAACTTCCGGGTCGCTCCCGGGGTCGGTCTGCGAGTGGCCATCCCGATGATGGGGCCCGCGCCGCTGGCGTTCGACTTCGCCTTTCCGGTCGCCAAAGCGGACACCGACGACGAGCGCACGTTCAGCTTCTACATGAGCCTGATCCGATAACCAGACCCAGGTTTAGCAACCACTCGGGCCGCCTGTGAAAACCAGGCGGCTGGCAAACTCCGATTGCCGCTCGCCCCACCAGGTTGACTCACATCTGAACAGTCGAAACATCAATTCGACGTGAAGATCGGAAGCGTTTGGCACCGCTGTCTGCTTTAATTCCCACCCCACGCAACTTTCCTGTCGGGAAAGTTGCGATGTTGGTTTATGGAATTCAAGTCTCTGCACAGACACAAAGTAGTGAGCCGCTGGTATGCCGACGTCATTTGGCAAATTTGTTTTGGTGGGGTGCCTAGGATGCTGCACGCTGACCGCCGTTGCCCCCGCCGCCGACCTGTTCCAAATTGATCCGACCAACCGACCGGCGATTGGCGGTAAGGAAATCGACTGGATCGACGGCGACTTTGTTATTCGCAACGACAAAATCATCGCCGTCGTCGCCAACCCCGTCGAGGGCCGCGATGCCAACATGACCGTCCGCGATGCGGGTGCGGGCTTGATCGACCTGACTCGGCGGGACGGGATGAGCGATCAACTGAGCGCATTTTATCCGGCCGCTTCACGATTTCTGTTCGAAGACGCATCAGCGGTCGAAACCGGCGATGTCGACGGCGGCGTTTTTTGGCAATGCACGTCGTCGTCCGTCCGCAACGGTTCCGGCGGTAACGCGACGGTGCGATACGAATTGCGCGACGGCGACGATTTCGTGACAGTCACCACGACCCTCCGTGGCGAAGACACCGCGGCCGACGGTGTCCGTGCCGACCGTACGTTCCAATTCGGAACCTTAAGTGTTGACGACCAAAACGTGGCGTTCTTTCGTGACGAGTTTTTTCGCCAGTGCTATGGCATCACCGGACAGGGTTTGGGCAACGGGATGATGCAATGGGACAAGGAACGGATGCGCCGCGTGACCTACCCGCCGGCCGCCGGCGAAGATCCGGGCAATGACGACAACACAATCCGGTGGACCGTTCGCCTGTACCCGGCCGCCAACTTGGTCGATCTGGTCGGCATTGTTCGCGGATCCGCCCCGCAAACGATTCAGCTGGACGGATTGGTCGGTGACCAACCGCGTCCGACGCTGACAATCCTGTCGGCCGATGCTGACCAACTGGCATCGCTGACACCAGAATTGCAAACCAAGATTCATTTCCCCGAAAACGGGAACACTTCGTTGCACCTGAGCCCCGGAAAATATCAGGTACGTGCCGAAGCGATCGGCCATCAAGCGGTGATCACCGAATTGACGGTGGGGCCAAGTGCCGCTGATCACACGATCGAATTTTCGGCCGCCACCAGCATTGTGGCCTCCACTCGCGACAGCGACGGCAACCCGTCGCCCGCCAAGTGGACCTTTTACGGCATCGACGGAACCGCCAACCCGACGTTCGGCCCCGACAGCGCCGACGGCAGTGTGGAAAACTGTGTCTACACCGTCGACGGGAACTTCACTCGCAGCATTCCGGCCGGACGTTACGAATGCATCATCAGCCGGGGGCCGGAATTCGACGCCGAAATCCAAACCATTCAGGTTGCCGACGGACAACAGACCACCGTCGACGTCACGCTGAACCGGGTGATCAACACCGATGGTTGGGTCAGTGCCGAACTGCACAGCCACAGCACCCCGTCGGGCGACAATACGTCATCCCAACGTGGACGCGTCGAAAACCTGGTGTGCGAACACATCGAATTCGGACCGTGCACCGAACACCAGCGTATCGAATCATACGAAGACTTCCTTGGCGAACTGGGCGCCATGGACCTGATGGCCACCTGCAGCGGCATGGAATTGACCGGCGGACCGTTGCCGCTGAATCACCAAAACGCGTTTCCCTTGAAATGGACGCCCCATGCCCAAAGCGGCGGCGGCCCGCGCACCGACACCAATCCGATCACCCAAATCCAGCGATTGGCGATGTGGGACGATGAATCCGATAAAGTGATTCAAATCAATCACCCCAACTTGAACCAGATGGCTCGTGACAAAGACAAGGATGGCACCGAAGACGGTGGCTTTGCGTCGATGTTCCAGTTCGCCGACGTGATTGAAGTTCACCCGCCGGAAGCCATCTTTGATGATCCCGAGGAAATCACTCCGGATGATTTGCGAGACAACCGAATCTTGCAGTGGATGCGATTGATCAGCGAAGGCCAACGCATCCCCGGCGTCGTCAACACCGATGCCCACTACAACCATCACGGCAGCGGTTGGCTTCGCAATTGGGTCGCATCATCCACCGACGATCCGGCGCAGATCGACATTGATGAAATGACGGCCAATCTGGAAGCCGGTCGCGCGATCATGTCGACGGGCCCGTTCATGACGGTCCAATTGCATGCCAAGGAACTGGACCGCCCGGCACAGATCGGCGACGAAGTCACCCTGAGCGACGGCAACGCCGAACTAGCGGTCCAAATCCAATGTCCCAACTGGTTGGACGTCACTCGCGTGGAAGTCTTCGTCGGCACCCGCCGCGTGGACGAACTGACACGCCGCCGTCAAACCCATCCGGATGCCTTTGCCGATGGCGTTATAAAGTTCGACCAACGTTTGCCGCTGTCGATTGATGGCGACACGTTCATCGTCGTTGCCGCGATCGGCGAACAACGTGAACTGGGCCGGGTCTACGGTGACAATTTCGGCAAGCAGCCGCCGGTCGTGATCAGCAACCCGATCTACGTGCGACGATGACCGTCCTGCGAATCGCCCGTCGGATCCGCATCGCTGGGCGGATCCGACGGTTTCTGTTTCTTTCGCTGTGACCAAACATGGCTGCTGGCGCGGTGGATGACGCCGTCCCCCATCGCGTCGCGCAGGTTGTCCGACACGCGATCAATCGCTCGCTGGTCGGCCTGATGGGTCTCGTCGTCAAACAGTGACATTTGACGCACCGGTCGCACGTCGGTCAGCCCTCCAAGGGAAACACCGATCAGCCGTACCGGCCTGGGTTGGCGTTGTCGCATTTCGTCCAACAACGTCATCGCCGTTTCCAGAATCAGCCCGGTCGAATCCGTCGTCTGCGGCAGCGTCCGGGCCCGTGTGAATGTCTCAAAGTCCTCGCGGCGATACTTCAGCGTCACCGTCTTTGCGACGCGATCGCTGCGACGCAGCCGCCACGCGGTCTGTTCGCTCAGGTAACTGACGACGCTGGACAGAACTTCGCCGGAAGTCTGGTCTTCGGAAAACGTTCGCTCGTGACTGATTTGTTTTGCCTGACGATCGGGCACGACCCCGCGGGGATCGATTCCGTTGGCCAGTCGGCACAAGTGTTCGCCCCAACTGCCGAAACGACGTCGCAATTGGTCGGCGTCTTGCTTTCGGATATCAATGATGTGACGAATCCCCAGCTCACCAAGTTTTCGTTGTCCGACTTTGCCGACGCCCCACAATCGTGACACGGGCAACGGATCTAAAAACGCTTGCACCGTCGCCGGGTCGACCATCACAAAGCCATCGGGCTTTTGCAGATCGCTGGCGATTTTTGCCACGAACTTCAGCGGCGCTATCCCGACACTGGCGGTCAAGCCGACTTCATCAGCAATCGCCTGTTTGATCGCGCGTCCGATCGTTTCGGCCGAACCGTACAACCGTCGGCTGCCGGTGACATCCAAGAACGCTTCGTCCAACGACAACGGTTGGACCAGCGGCGTGAAGCGATGAAAGATCTCGCGGACCTGTCGCCCCACATCGACATAGTGCGACATGCGACCTTTGACGAACACCGCATCGCGGCACAACTGAACGGCACGTCGTCCCGGCATTGCGCTGTGAATGCCGAATCGACGTGCTTCGTAACTGGCCGCCTGAACGACGCCTCGCCCACCGGTTCCACCGACCACCACCGGTCGGCCACGCAGTTCGGGACGATCGCGTTGTTCGATCGACGCATAAAACGCGTCCATGTCGACATGCAGAATCATCCCGTTGTCCGCTGGTCGAACGTCAAAGAGGTCAATACGAAACTCAATCGCACCGACCGGATCATCCCATCATTGTCGGGTCGGCGAACCGCACCAACGTTCGCTTGAAAAATGACCGTGATCTCGCGACGGCTCATAAGTCGCCCAACAAACAATCGGCCACGCCCTGGTGATCCGAAAAATCGTGCCAGATCGCATCCGGACCGGCCGCCGACAATTCCTCGTACGTCTCGCCCCCGGTACATACCGCGACCACCGACGCCCCGATATGACGCGCGCAAACGATATCGGCCACCGTGTCACCGATCACCACAACATCACGACAAGCATCGTCGCCGTGTCGGCGTCGGATCGTATCTAAGGTCCGTGATGCCAAATCGTTCCGCTGGGCATCCAAGTCCCCGCCGACGATCCACTGGATGTAGTGTCGCAAATGAAAGTGTTCCAATTTGCGAGTCGCGGTTTCCGGCAAGTTGCCCGTCATCGATGCCAGCCGGCAAGATCGCGCCGGTGCCAACGCCTTCAACAATTCCGCAACGCCCACGAACACTTCGCCACCGCTGCGTTGCAATTCCCCCGGAAACCGTTCCGCATACCCCACGCGGAATCGCCGACGTCGCTGTTCGGTGGGCTCCAATCCGTTCATCTCCAACATCTGGGCCATCAACCCCATGTCGGTGCGACCGTGAAACGATCCGACCATTTCCGGATCCTCCAAGCCGAATTCTTCCCGCAGCGTTCGCAGCATCGCCCGACGACCGCCTCCGTGCGCGGTCAACAACGTTCCATCGATGTCAAACAATAACGTCCGCATGGTTCAGTCGGCGAAGATCAAATTCAATGATGGTGGGATGGACCGGTAAAGGATGAAACGGCAAGGCGTCTTCGGGCATGGGCGGCCCCTGGCGGAGCAATGCGATCGCTGGTGTTTTGTCCGGCCGGCGCCTATCCGTCTGGCCCCGTCACCCGAGGTTCTTCCGCCCGCGGCCCAGTCGCCCGCTAGCCCATCGTCCCGCGGATTCCGATACTAGCTCGGCCCGTTCAACATTCCGCCCGGTCCGGGACTCAACCGGTGTCGTCCCCGGCCCCGTCGTCCCCGGAATCGATCCGCCGCATTTGACCACGGCCCCCACTGCCCAGACGATCATAATGTCTGGGCGGCGGATTGTCGGGACGTGTCCGACGCCGCTTTCATCACACAGGTTTTCCTTCTCTTTCCCATCGTTGATCACTTGAGCCAGACGTCTGATTCATCCACCGTCGACAAAAGCGGCGACCGCGTCCGCGAAATGTTTCGCCAGATCGCTCCACGCTACGACCGGATGAACCATCTGCTGTCGCTGAACATCGATCGCTATTGGCGTTGGCGGACGGTCCGGAAGATGGATTTCCAGCCCACCCGCCCCGTGTTGGATGTCTGCACGGGAACCGGCGACTTGGCCCTTTCGATCGCCCGAAAAGTCCCCCACGGCGTGCGCGTCTTTGGCAGCGATTTCTGCAACGCCATGCTGCGGATCGCCACCGACAAGAACGCCGAACCCGAAGGCCCGGTCAAACCGGTTCGGTTCCTGGAAGCCGACGCCCAGGCGTTGCCGTTTGAATCGGACCGCTTTCAATACGTCACCGTCGCGTTCGGTTTGCGGAACGTCGCCGATACCGATCGAGGTCTTCAAGAAATGACGCGTGTGTGCGCCCCGGGCGGCCACGTCGTCGTGTTGGAATTTTCCAAACCACGCATTCCCGTTTTGAAACAGATTTACGGCTTCTACTTTTCGCACGTGTTGCCACGCATCGGCCAGTGGATGGCGCGGAATAACCAATCGGCCTATGAGTACCTGCCCGAATCGGTCGGCCACTTTCCGTCCGGGCCTGACCTGTTGAAACATTTCACCGCCGCCGGTTTAACCGACGTGCGATACACACCGCTGACCCTGGGTGTGGCTTCGATCTATATCGGACGCAAACCAGATTCTTGATCCCCTGCTTACCCTGAACCCGGGCTCACCGATCGCGCAAACCAAGCCCATCTTTTTTGGGCCACATCGCGATTTCACCGATCGACAGGGCTTCGCCGGCCCCGATCGGTCCTTGATCTTCCATCAACCATCCCACCGCAAACATGACAGCCTCAAAACGCCCCCGACGATTCGTCCTGGCGATGACTGGTGCTAGCGGTGCGCCCTATGCGGTCCGCCTGTTGCAAACCCTTGTTCACAGCGACGCAGAAATTCATCTGGCCATCAGCCCCAGCGGCGCGGCGGTGCTGCGTCAGGAATGTGCCTTGGACATCAACGTCGCCGATCCCGACGTGCAAGCGCTGTTGGACTTCCGCCCCACTTGGCCGGGCCAGTGGTCACAACAATCCGCGTTGGCGGCGACAGCGAACGACCACGCCCGAGTGATCGTTCACCGACACGATGACTTCATGACGCCGATCGCCAGCGGTTCCTTTCAAACCGACGCCATGATCGTTTGCCCATGCAGCGGCAGCACGCTGAGCGCGATCGCACGCTCGGCCGCATCCAACCTGATCCAGCGTGCGGCCGAAGTCCACCTGAAGGAACACCGCCGTTTGATCATCGTGCCCCGCGAAACGCCCATGTCGGTCATCCAGCTGGAAAACATGCGTCGCATCGCCTCCACAGGCGCGGTCGTGTTGCCCGCGATGCCGGGTTGGTACCACGGCGTCAGCGGGCCCGATGATCTGGTCGACTTTGTGGTCAGCCGGATTCTGGACCAGTTGGACGTCGACAACGCATTGATTGGTCGTTGGGGTGAAACCTAAAACAAACGACATGAACCAACCTGATGCGTCCCCCGTCGATCCTTCGACCGCACCCATCGCCACCGGCCGCCGCGGTGGGATCAGCGATTGGCTGGGCTTGATCCGATTCAGCCACACGATCTTCGCGTTACCCTTCGCCGCCCTGGCAACCGTGATGGCTCTGTCGACTCCGTTGCCCACCGGTGACTGGCCCAGTTTGCGGCTTCGCGACATCATCGGCATTTTGCTTTGCATGGTGACCGCACGCAGTGCTGCGATGGCCTTCAACCGCTGGGCCGACCGCAAACTGGACGCGGACAACCCGCGGACCGCCGGCCGTCATCTGCCGGCCGGCATCTTTTCACCCGCTCAAGTCGCCTGGTTCACCGCGCTGTGCGTGCTGGGGTTCGTCGCATCGACGTTGTTGTTTTGGCCCAATTGGGTGCCGTTGGCCGGATCGGTACCGGTGATTCTTTTTTTGTGTGGATACAGCCTGGCCAAGCGATTTACCTCGGCAGCGCACCTGTGGTTGGGAATCGCCCTGTCGCTGTCGCCGGTCTGCGCTTGGGTCGCCATCCGCGGCCCCGTTTCGGTCACTCATCCGATCGACTTGGTTTCACCACTGGTGCTGGCATTGGCCGTCGCCGCCTGGGTCACCGGATTCGACATCGTTTACGCTTGCCAGGATGCCGATTTCGACCGCCGCACCGGGCTTCACAGCATCCCCGCCCGCTTCGGCATGACCGGCGCGTTCCGGATCGCCGCCGCATTCCATATTGTGATGCTGGTGGCACTGTTTGCCCTGCCATTTGTGGCCGCCTCGACCCCGCTGGGGTGGACTTTCCTGGCGGGGATGGCCGTGGTCGTCGTGCTGGTCGTTCGCCAGCACACCCTGGTGAACCCCGACGATTTGCGCAGAATCAACGAGGCCTTTTTCCAAACCAACGCCATGATTAGTCTGCTGATCCTGGTCGTCGGCGTCGTCGATTGCCTGACGTAAAACCATCGTCGCCGCAGCCCGACCGGCCGTTGCGGCAACCGGCGTCATGACGGTTAACCAAACGATCCAATGCCTGGCCCCAGCGGGGATTGGCTCGGCCAGTCGGAATGGTTGTCCCGCGGGTTCCTGACACGATTTTTTTCGCCAGATTCAATCCTTCGCCAACCAAGCGCGAAACCAATATGAACAAGACCGACCGCGACGCACGCTTTCGCCAAATTCGCGACAAAGTCGAATCCGGCCAACGTCTTTCCATGGACGATGGAATCTTTCTGTACGATCCGGAGGTTCCGCTACAAGACGTCGGCCAATTGGCCAATCTGGTCCGCGAACGAAAAAACGGCAACGTCGCCTATTACAACATCAACACGCATTTGAATCCGACCAATGTGTGCGTGTACCGCTGTCGCTTTTGTGCTTTCCGTAGCGACCTGCGTGACCCGAAGGGTTACGCGATGTCCGATGAACAGATCTTGCAACGCGGTCGCGAAGCCACCGAGAACGGCTGTACCGAAATGCACATCGTCGGCGGTTTGCACCACCAGAAACCCTACGAGTGGTACCGCGATCTGATCGCTTTGCTGAAAGACAATTTCCCCAAGATCCACCTGAAAGCTTGGACCGCGGTCGAAATCAACTGGTTCGAATTTCAAACCAAGAAGTCCAAACAATGGGTCCTGGACGACATGCGTTCGGCCGGTCTTGGCAGCATGCCTGGTGGCGGCGCGGAAATCTTTCACCCCGAAGTCCGTGACCAACTGTGCGAACACAAAGCCAACACGCATGAATGGTTACAGATCCACCAGGCCGCTCACGAACTGGGCATCCGCACCAACTGCACCATGCTTTACGGCCACGTCGAACAGGCGTACCACCGTATCGACCACCTGATGCGGTTGCGTGAACTGCAAGACATCACTGGTGGCTTCCAGGTCTTCATCCCTTTGGCGTTTCATCCGGACAACACCAAACTGGACAACTTGAAAAAGCCGTCCGCCCTGATGGATCTGCGGACCGTGGCGATCAGCCGGCTGATGCTGGACAACGTTCAACACATCAAAGCTTACTGGATCATGTTGGGTATCCCGACGGCGCAAACGGCATTGGCCTATGGTGCCGACGATATCGATGGGACCGTACGGCACGAACTGATTTACCACGACGCCGGTGCGACCACGCCCCAGTGCCTGTCGGTGGACGACATTCGCGGGCTGATCACCGAAGCCGGACGCGAACCGGTCGAACGCGACACCGTCTATCATCGCGTGCACCGCAGTGAAACCGATTTCCGCGATTGGCACAGCGGTCAACCCGTCGATGATGCCGTCGCGGTGTCGTAGACTCCGGCGGTACCCCATGGATCTTTCGACGTTCGCATCGGGCCGTCGTCGCATCACGTCGCCGACGTAATTGTCCCCATTGAAATCGCACTCTCGGTGTTCCTTTGAATCGACGTTCTGAACATGACGACGTCGACGATGGGTTGCCGATCGTCCGGCGGTTGTCCGAGCGATTCGATACCGCCAATCTCTTTTCACGCTTCAGCCGGCTGCCTGGTTGCGTTTGGTTCGACTCAGCGACCGCGTCGCTGGATCAATCTCCCGCCGACAGCCCGCTGGACCGATATTCTTTCCTGGCCGCCGCGCCGGTCGCTTGGCTGCGACTGGATCTTCAGATCGCTCCGCCAGCATCCGCAAGCGACCAGCCCGACGCCCCTGCTTCAGGTCAACCGCCGCAAGGTCATCTGGAATGGTCGCGCCTGCAACATTGGGTCGACCTGTTGCCCGCAGAGAACCTGCAACACGACGACGGCATCCGTTTGCCGCCGTTTCAAGGCGGGATCGCCACGATTATCGGCTACGAAGCCGGCGCATCGCTGGAACCCGTCGGCGTCAGCCCGCATGACGACCTGCCGACCCCCGCCCTGACCGCCGGTTTGTACGACGTCGTCATCGCAACCGACCACCACGCCAATCAAAACTGGTTATTCAGCCAAGGTTTTCTCGACGACACCGCGACTCGATCCCGTGAACAAGCCGTCCGCCGGGCGGACCAATTCCAGCGTTGGCTGGAAACCGACGACCACGACTTGGCCCAAAAGATTGCCAACGTCTCTCCGGTGCAACAAATTGTTTACGAGGCATCTGTATCAAAGTCTGCCGATCGCCCGGGTGTCGACCGATCACCGAGACGACAGCCCACCAGTGGCGCATCAGGGTCTCCTGTGTATTCCGCTTCCAAAAACGGAATCGACCTGACAAGCAATTTCGATCGTCAAGGCTTCATGACCAGCGTCGCTCAGATTGTCGATCGGATCTGCCGTGGCGATTCTTTTCAGGTCAACCTGGCCCAGCGTTTGACGACGCCCGCGGTTTGCGATAGCCCGCGTTTGTATGAAAAACTGCGACAAGCCAACCCGGCCACCTTTGCCGGTTACTTTGACGCCGGCGATTTTCAGGTCCTCAGTTCATCGCCTGAAGGCTTCCTGCAAGTCCGCGATCGTCTGGTCAGCACCCGGCCGATCAAAGGGACGCGTCCCCGTGGCCGGACATCCGATGAAGACCAAACGATCGGAAATGCGTTGCGTCATAGCGAGAAGGACCGCGCCGAAAACATCATGATCGTCGATCTGATGCGGAACGATCTGTCGCGAGTTTGCGTGGACGACTCGGTCGTGGTCGACACGCTGTGCGGTTTGGAAAAGTACCAATACGTCCAACACCTGGTGTCGGTCGTTCGCGGTCGCTTGAACCCCACGCACGGCTTGGTCGATTTGATCCGATGTTGTTTTCCCGGCGGGTCGGTGACCGGGGCGCCGAAGATCGAAGCGATGCGGACGATCGCCGAATTGGAACCCCATCGTCGCGGCCCTTACTGTGGATCGATGGGCTACATCAGTTCCCAGGTCGACGCCGATTTCAACATTTTGATTCGCACCGTCACGGCCACCGCGGGCACCTGGCAACTGCCCGTCGGCGGCGGGATGACGGCACGTAGCGATCCCGCGGCCGAGTGGGACGAAACCTGGTCCAAGGCCGAGGGCATGTTGCAAGCGTTCCGTGACCTGAACGACCAATGAGCGGAACGCTTCCGCCGTCCCCGCCCGCCAGACAGCGGAAAAGGAGCGGGGAAAATGCGGTCACAAAAACGCTCAATTCCGACCGTCAAAACGCCGATGGAACTGGTTGTCAGAGTCGATCCATTTGGTAAGATTCTGTGAAGTACACGCCCCTGTAGCTCAGTTGGTAGAGCAAGGGACTCTTAATCCCTGGGTCCAAGGTTCGAGCCCTTGCGGGGGTACTGCCCAAGCCGGAAAACACGTGAATCCCCGTGTTTTCCGGCTTTTCTTTTTTCCGGCAAGTCTCTGTACGACTCCGTACGTCCCCAAATGGTCCACTTTTTGGTCCCCTTTGAGCGCCCCGTGATACCTTACTAGCGTTTAGCCAGGGTAAAGCCGGTTTTACTAATGCAAACGAGCGATTTCAGCAAGCAATCACCGGGAAAACTGGTCCCTGTCACCATGCAGGAGTACCCCGATGGACCGCTAAAACCACCCGTGTCCACCCAAACCCTGACCTTCGTCCCTAACCCGCCGCCGCCCGATGTCGACTGGGACCAGCTGCGCCTGGAGCTTTTCAACCTGAACAGTGACACGGTGTCTGTCCTGGGCAAACTCAATGGACTGCACCAACGCGTTGGTCAAGCATCCGGGTTGCTAGTCTTCCCTCGAGTCGTGCACGGTGGAGACAGTTCCAAAACCATTCGATTGAGCGCTACATTCGATCTCAAACTGGCACCAGACGTGGCAATCAATCCCGATGGAACGCACACGGATTATGGCTTCGTCAACGGTCCCGAGTTTACTTCAAAGGCTCTGGGCCAGTGGGCGTACGACAACAAGGTGACACTCGACTTCAGTCGTCCAGGAAAACCGACGGACAACGCTTTCATCGAGTCCTTCAATGGAAGCTTCCGAACTGAATGCCTCAACGAAAACTGGTTCTTGTCCTTTGAGGACGCACGGGAGAAAATCGAAGCTTGGCGAGTTGACTACAACGAACACCCACCACACAGCGCTCTGGGCAACCTGGCCCCCAGAGATTTCGCTTCATCTGGCCAGGCTAGCCTGGCCAGTTGAAGACTCCGATTTTCTCACCAAGGTTGGTACAGGTTTTGGTAGCAGGTCATAACCAACCCGTGCTCTCGTAGCCGTGGATCAGCAAATGGGGGCATCCCAGCACGCAGGCGAAATATTCGAAACACCAGGAAGGATTCCTATCGAAACCATCGTGCAATTTGCTTGCCAATTAAACACAAACAATCTTGTTTATGTGCTTAGCAAACGATGAGAAGGCAAATCTGAATGGCAAACAGGGAACTCCTGATAGCCTCAACAGCTGACACACTCAGCTCGACTCCACTAATTGTGAAAGCTCTTCATAATATTCCGTTTCCGGGAACATTTCATAGAAGTGGTGTAACAAATTTCGGACGCGAGCCAAGCGACCGCTACGCTTGAAGTCTTCGGAAGAATACTCGCGGGACTTCCAGCGAATGCACAGAAGGTACTGATTCGTCTTCTCGACGTTTCGCTGAACCGTATGACTCACATACCCATCTGCAGAAGTAAAAATGGACATTGCCTCTGCCAGTGCAAGCTGAAAGGCCTCTTTTTGCTTCGGCCTTACTTCCAATCGTGTAATCTCCAGTACCATCTTGGTTTCCGTGTTCGAAGAATTCTTTTGGGTACAGCACATCCTCCGCCAATGTCCCCGCGAAGTGTTGTCCAGTGAGACCTTCGTTCAGCGAAACATCGCATTGCGTGCAAGCTTCAAGGCCTCCATTTCGAGGCATCTGGTCGCGCCCACAACTTGCTAGCAACCCGACTCTGCCTCGTGACTTGGCTAACTCGAGTTGCAGGACCAACTGTATTTGTGATGACCAGGGTATCACGCGATTAGGAAATTAGCTGGGACGTGCGCATGAATTTCTGAACAGAATCCGTGTTATCAGGACCCCACTGAACACGCTTCAAGCCGACGCCGTCACAATCACTTTCTTTTTGATTTCTCCTATAAAACGATCAGGACACCTCCCCCCAAAAGGAGTCGGTGAACACAGCAAGCCTGCGTGGCTCCAACTGACGCCAACCATGAAGATCCAGAATACAAAATGCGGACATCAAGTGAAGGCAAAACAAACCTTCCAACCGCGTCTCCGGCCGTTTGCTCAAGCTGACTCCCCAGCGGTCCGGTTGCCACCTTTCACTCCAGCCAAAATCGGGTCGCATGCCCCCACGCATTGAATCGTCACGATGCTGAACGGCGAACCGCCATGTTGACACGACTAGATATGTCGGGACGCCCCATCAACAGGAACACTTCAGCCCACCCGACATGCCCCGCAGAAGCAAGCCCGCACGATCTACGCGTAACTCGCCGCCCCAACACACCGCGGAGCCGACCTGGCCCACCATTCCTTTGCGACAGTTTCTCGCCTCCTGCTTCTTTTCCCGAGCGATCTCCAGTCTCGGCAAGTGCGAAACAGCTCCCGGCCAATACCCGTGCCAGGACCTAGCCCTGCCGGTCGCAAGCAGCGCCCGCTGCTCTTGGTTAGCCAACGATACAACTGCAAGACCACCGGGCAAAGAGACCTATGAGTGTGTCAAGCTCCTAGCGTGTGACCGATGCTTCACAAACGATCGCTTCGTACCTTCGCAAAGATTCGCCACTGTTCACCGCCCTGTCCAGTGAATTATGTGACCCACGCAATTGCACCGTGAGATGCATATGAAGAAAACGCCCGATCTTCTAGTCGAGTGCGGCTCCCCGGATACTCTTGCGTCACCTGAATCGAGTCGTTCGCACTGAGCGGCCGAACCAGCTGCATCCGATATCAGCCGCGGTTGACGTCACGCAAACGACTCGTGCTCTGTGATTTTGAGGAGAAAGACCTCGGTGTCACCGGCGACGGCGAAGCCTTGCACTGACAAAAGTTGCCGTGCGGATCCGCTAGAAAACTTCAAGTATCCAATCGCATCAGGACAACATGAGTTCACTAAGTAGCGAAATGGGGCCAAAGCATGATGCCGCAATGGGGCTGCCGGACGAATCACGCGACATTGCGCCCATGCAAGTTTACGCTGTCGTTGGCGTCCTAGGACTAGTCATTGGCTGGACCTACCACCAGGAGGTCTCCAAACTGGTGGAACGATGGTGGTCGAACTCTGACTATGTCCACGGATTTCTTGTCATACCGTTTGCCGTCTATTTGGCGTGGTCAAGACGATCGATGATACCCGCCAAGGCAAAAGGAACATTTTGGGGAATCACCCTTGTTCTGGCCGCAGTGGGACTACGTTGCTTTTCAGCCTATATGTCGGATCCCATTTTGGCACCAGCCTCACTGGTCATTTGCCTATTTGGCGTCGCGATGTGCTGGGGAGGCTTGCGTTATTGCCTTTGGTTGTGGCCTTCATTTATCTTTCTGCTGTTCATGATTCCCTTACCGAACTTCATGGAAAGCTGGGGCAACCTGGTTCTTCAGCGAGTTGCCACCGTGTCGAGCACGGGCGTTCTGCAAACTTTGGGAGTCCCAGCCGCTTCATTTGGCAACGTCATTCTGTTGAGCAATGCAGAGCTTGGTGTTGAAGAGGCTTGCTCGGGCCTGCGTTCCACCGTCTTATTTTTGGCAGTCAGCGCCGGAGCAGCATTCCTATTGAAATCAGCCCCCGAACGTTTGGCCGTGTTATTAGCCGCCATACCGGCGGCCGTCATCGCCAATATTGTACGTATTGTCGCCACGGGCTTGCTTTACCAATTTGGGTCGGCGGAACTTGCCTCCGCGGTCTTTCATGACTTCTTCGGTTTCTTAATGCTTCCATTGGCTGCCGGAATGGTCTATGGCGTGGTTCTTCTTGTTCAGATGCTCTTAGTGCCTACCGAAGATGAAGGCCCATTGTTGATGGACACTTCTATCGCTACCGGCTGAAACACTGCATCACCCAAATTTTCAAGCGAGGCGGGAGCTGAATTGGGGGCAAGCTGATTTCGATCATCTACAAAGAGGCCCCCGCCTCGCCTTTGTGCCGCACCTTGCTCGCGGTGAATACCTTCCCGCGCTGCAAACCCCAAAAACACATTGACTGATTAGCGTGAGCACCGCAGTACACGAAAGAAATGGGCTGGCTTCCCAACATGGCGTTGGTGATCTATTTCCAAACATGCCGACGGTGACGAATCCGGTCCCAGCCGGACTTCAGCCGACGGATATCCTACACAGCCTTCGCCGCGTCGGATGGATGTCTGTGTTGATGTCGATTCCATTGGCCGCCGTTTTTGGGACCGCAGCCTTTCTGTCACAGTCCCCCAAGTACACGTCTTCGGCACTGCTGCAACTTTCGTCTACGGACAACAGTCTCGTGTTTGATGGAGACGGGGAAGATAGCGAGTTTGAGCTATTTCAAGGAACACAGCGAGAGCTTGTCAAGAGTCGATTGGTAATGACAGCAGCTTTGCGAGACCCAACACTTTCGGATAGCCGCGTGGTCCGTGAAGAAGAGTTTCCTGTCGAATGGATGCTTGAAAACATCAAAGTCGATACGCCCAAACAGACGGAGATCATGACGATCTCTACTTCGGAAATAGATCCTGAAGAAGCGATTGAATTGGTCAACTCGGTCGTCGACGCATTCTTGGTACAGGTCGTCAACCGAGAGCGTTCCACACGTCAAGCGCGTCTCGATAGCATCGAACGAGTGTTTGACGAAAAAGACGCTGAACTGCGGCGAAAACGACGAGACCTGAAATCCTTGGCTGAGCGATTGGGTACCAGTGATTCCGAGGTCCTGTCCATCGCCCAACAATTTTTGATGCAAGAACTCGGCGATGTGCGTTCTCAACTCATCTCCATTCAGCTGCGAAAATGGACCGCTCAAGCCACCCTGCGGTCACTTGACGCGATGGACCTGCAGACCGAACACACCACAGAGAAAGATGAAGAGGTACCGCTGGACGAAGTGCAGGCGGCATTATTGAACGATCCGATCTATGTCGAATTAATGAGAGATCGGCTTAACGCTTTTCGACTTCAATCGGAAGCGGAATCGGCGATGAAGGAAACGGGCAAAACATCAACCTTTCACGAATTGCGTGGTTTTGTAGATTCGGAACTTGAATCCCGCAAGCAACAAATCCAGGACGAACTTAAAGAACTGGCGCCTCTGCGACGAAGCCAACAGGAATTTCGGACACGGCAGGAACGGGAACAGGAGAGATCTCGTATTGCCGCTGAAGTCGAAGTTCTGGATCAACTGGAGAATCAACTCCAAACACAAGCAGATACGCTAAAGAAGGAATTTGGAAGCATTGGAAATCAGTCCGTTGACATCGAGATGATGCGACGCGAGATATCTCAGCTGGACGAGGTCCTAGGAGTTATTGCGCAGCAACGTGAGCAATTGCGAGTGGAATTGCGATCCCGGCCCAGAGTGGAGGTACTGCAGCGTGCGGAGGAAGCAGAGCCGAGCGGCAGCATGAAGCGTGTCGCCCTAGCTGGTATGGGAAGCCTGGCAGGGCTAATCATCCCGCTGGGGCTGTGCATTGGATTTGACCTGCTACAGAATCGGGTGAATTCAGCGGCCAGCCTCGGTCAGAAGACAGGAATTCGGTTGCTCAGCTCTATTCCCCTCGTGCCGATTCGAAGTATCGGCGGGAAGAATCGCCGTTCCAAACGCAGCCTTTTCTGGCAACACCGGCTTTCAGAGTCCATGAAGCGACTTGCCAGTCGTATTAACAACAGCCTTCCGTCAAACCGCGGACAAATGCTGATCGTCACCAGTGCGAACAGAAACGAGGGCAGAACGACCGTCTCAACACAATTGGCAACTGCTTTGGCCAAAAGTGGGCGTAACGTACTTCTTGTCGACGCCGACTTTCGCAAACCTGCTATACATCGCGTCTATGGTGTTCCCCAGTCACCGGGACTTTCCGAAGTGTTCCGTGGCGAAGTCGAAGCACACACCGTCGTCCACAAGACGGAACAAGACCGGCTGCAAGCCCTGACAGTCGGGGCGCCCTGCGAGACAACCCTTCAAATTCTCGCTCAAGACAAACTGTCGTCACATCTTAAAGAAATTCGAACTCTCGCGGACATCGTTGTCGTCGATGGGGGCCCCGTCCTCAGTGCCGCAGACATGGAATGCGTCAGTCCACATGTCGATGGTGTCGTCATCGTCGCTCGTCGTGACGTCTCACGCGTTGGCGACATCCAGGTGGCTATCGATCACCTCCGAATGGCGGAGACCCACGTCTGCGGCGCCGTGGTTGTAGAACCGCTTAAAAGCGATGCGAAACCCGGGAAACACGCCGACCTTGGCACGTCCCCTGGCCGTCGTCACGTAGACACATCCCGAAGAGAAGCGCCGGCATAAAGTTGTTGAAATCAGTGAACCATTCGAAAGATGCCAACATGGCATCCTTCGAATCTTCAAGTCTCAAGAGGCAATCGATGGGAATGGTAAGTCGTGCTGTGATCGTATGCTTGGTTTTGGTTTGCGGGCATTTTGTTGTGGAGTATGTCAAAGATGGATACTCGTTTGGCAAAGTGGTTCCACCCACGACCGACCTAAAGGATAGCCCGCTGACATTCGCCGGTTGGCAGGGCGAAGACCTCCCCGAGGATCCAAGACTCCGCGAAATCCTGTGTGCCAAATCTGGCATCGACCGTCTATATCGAAAACGTGATGGATCGCGGGTCCTAATTCATGGTGTCTGGACAGACGACTACCTGAAATTGCACTTTCCGCAGCAGTGCTATCGAGAATCGGGATGGGAGCAAGTGGATTCGATCGACGTGAAGCTAAATCCGAAGGACTTTGATAACTTCACCGGACGGATCATCACGTTCGCGCAGGGTGACCGCAAAATCCAAGTACTCTACTGGTTCCAGCTTGGCCCATACACTTTTCTTGACCGATTCCAGCATCGCATGTTACGCCGCCAAGTGTGCTGGGGACAAAAGGAGTGGCCGCCGCTAATGAAGTTCATGCTTGAAACACCATACGATCCGGTGCGACGTTCCGGCGAATCGCTCGTGGAGTTCGCGGAACAGTTCTATTGCCACGCAATGGAATCCGAAGAAAGCTGAATCGCTGACAATTCTGGATCGAGCAAAAAGCACCTACAGCATGGCTTCCAAATTGCAAACGATGGAAGAACCGAGAGACGTAGCGCAGCACTTTCTGGTAAGGCACCGACAGATCTTGCTGCCACTGTTGCATGTCGGAATTTTCTCTGCCACGTACCTTTCGGCGTTTCTCTTGCGTTTTGATTTCAATATCCCTTCCACCTTCGTTGTGTCCATTAAGGCGACCCTTCCGGCGGTCGTGATGATCAAGTTGATCGTGTTCGCGATTTCCGGACAACTCAGTGGCTGGTGGCGAACTCTCGCGTTTCGAGACCTATTGGGGGTTTCGCTTGCAAGTGTCTTGTCACTTGCGACCTTGGGTGCAGCGGCATATTTCTCCAACAGCATTACAGTTCCGCAAAGCGTACTCGTCCTTGATGCCTTGCTCACCCTGCTGTTCATTGGCGGTCTACGGTCCAGTATTCGCACCTTTGCTGAGTTCGTTCAGCCGGTTTTGGCTACCAACAGGTATAAACGTGCTGCATTGCTGGGCACCGACGAAGAAACGATTTTCCTGGCAAGTCAAATTCAGTCACACGGCAGACTTTCACTTAACGTCTGCGGGCTCATTTCCATCTCTCCACAAAAGAGGAACAAGCATCTTCCAAGCGGGCTCGCGATACTTGGAAACTTGCGAGAACTTCGCAACGTGATCCAAGACAGCCGTATCGAGACCCTGCTAGTTCATACGGAGATCCTTGACGGCCGTGATATGCGATGGGTAATGGATGAATGCAATGCACTCGGCACGCAGCTACAAATCGTCCCTCGCTTCGAAGATCGAATGCATGGCAAAGGAAAAATTCCGACTCGCGAGATTCGCATCGACGATCTCTTGCGTCGCGATGAAGCAAAGCTTGACCTTCAAAGTATTGCCGAGATCGTGTCAGGAAAGTGTGTCTTGGTAACCGGTGCTGGCGGCAGTATTGGATCAGAGATTTGCCGTCAATTGATTCGCTTTGAACCCAAACAGCTGATACTGCTGGGGCGCGGCGAGAATCGCATCTATCACATCGAGCAAGAGTTGCGACACCAAGTAACAGCGACAAAACTAGAACCGGTGATCGCCGACATTCGAGATGCGCACACGATACAAGCGGTCTTTGAACAATACCGACCCGACTGTGTGTTCCATGCGGCTGCCCACAAGCACGTTCCGCTCATGGAGCGAAGTATCCGCGAGGCCATTGTCAATAATGTGGTTGGCACCCGGACGGTATGCGATGCGGCGGATCGTTTTGGCGTGTCCCGCTTCGTGATGATCTCGAGCGACAAAGCGGTCCATCCCACAAGCGTCATGGGCGCGTCAAAGCGGGCTGCTGAAATGTACGTCCAGTGCATCTCACGTCGATCAAGTACGCGGTTTATGACGGTGCGATTTGGGAACGTCCTGGGATCCGCCGGGAGCGTTGTTCCGTTATTCAAAAGGCAAATTGCCGAAGGCGGTCCGATCACGGTTACTGACGCTCGAATGACTCGATTTTTCATGACGATCCCCGAGGCTTCTCAACTGGTCCTGCAGGCGTCCACACTCGGAAAAGGCGGCGACTTGTTTGTCCTCGATATGGGATCGCCCATACGCATCGTCGACCTCGCGAAAGACATGATCCGACTGTCCGGGTTGCCCGAGAACGCGATTGAAATCGTCTTCACCGGCGTGCGTCCTGGGGAAAAGATGCATGAAGAGTTGGCTGACGACGATGGGATGATTTCGCCCACAAGCCATCCCAAAATCATGTCGATCCAGCCAGTCCCGGTCGATGAAGTCGCCTTCAAAGAAGCCGTAAAGAAGATGCTTGAATACGAAGGCGATCCAAGTCTCGTTCGACAAAAACTACTTCGAATCGACGAAGTAAGATTTGCTGATTCAAAATTCGAAAAGATTCATTCGTAACGACCCACTAGAGAAAGCAACGAGCACTATCGAACCACAGATCAAAACTAATGCAGAGGAATTTCGGTCTGCCGTCGTCAATCTGGCGGAAATTTTCGGCATGATCGGCCTTGTTTGTGCTGGCCTTCCTCTGATTGATGCATTTGTCAAATCGGGCTTTCGTTATCAGTGGCTTAACGCTGATCCGAAGAAGGTCGAACTCCTGAATTCAGACCAGAACTATGCTGAAAAATATGATTCCGACGCGATTAAAGAGCAATTTCCGTACAAGACATTATGGGACGCCGACAGATATGTCGGCGATTGACAAGTTGATGAAGTCTTTGTCGTTGTTCCCACGCCGCTTTTGGATTGCCGTGATCCCGACCAAACCCAGAATGAATCCACGACGCGAGTGACCACGAAACGTCTTCTTGAGGGGCATCTGATTGTCCTGGAAAGCACAACCCTTCCGACGACCACTCGAGATGCCATGGTTCACTTTCCTGAGAAAAACACGAAGGGGTTGAACAGCGTAGAAGATTGCTTCGTCGCCTATAGTCCTGAACGGGACGATTTAGGAAATCCAGTTTATGCATCTACCAATATCCTAAAGGTTGTCGTTGGCTTCGACGCGACCAGCCGAGAACTGGCGTGTGCACTGTGAGCGCATGCCGTCGTAGGTGTCGTTCCCGTCGATTCAATCGAGATTGCAGAGGCCTTCAACATCTTCGAAAACACCTACCGGGCGGTGAACATCGGACTGGTGAATGAATTGAAGGCACTGTTCGATTCGATGGGCAGATACGTTTGGTCTGTCATCGATGCAGCCAAGACCAAGCCCCTTGGCTTTCAAACACCTTTTTTGGGGTCCATCCGGGAAGCCTGTGGGTTCGGGTGAATCTTCCGGCAAAGAGAGCACGGATGCGGGAAACTAAATTTTTGCTATAGACCCTCGGTCTCGAAGATACGTGGTTCGTCGCGCACGTCATGCTTTCCACCGAATCTAGCAAAATGATGTATTTGTCGAGCATCCCGAAAGCACTACTGGCGTGCTCCCCAAAAACTGGTCCATGAGTTATGAGAGTGTACCGGCCAATAACGGCCAAGGAGACTCTCGAGATGAAACAAGCACGAAAGCGACGTAAGCCCGAACAGATCGTCAAGGCGATCGCCGAGGGTGAAGCCATGTTGGCCGCCGGCAAGAGCCTGGCGGAGGTGTACCAGAAGCTTGGGATTGTTGAATCGACCTGGATGCGATGGAAGAAGCAGTACGGCGGCATGAAGTCCGATGAGGCTCGACGGCTTCGCGAACTCGAAATCGAGAACCAGAAGCTCAAAGAACTGCTGGCCGAAGCAGAACTCGATAAGCGAATGCTCAAGGTGATCGCTGAGGGAAACTTCTAAGCCCGACGCGTCGCCGTGAAGCAGCCTGCAAGTTGCAGAGTTGCTTCGGCGTCTTGGAGCGTCGGGCTTGCAGAACGCTCGGCCAATCGCGAAGTAGCCAACGATACCGGCCAAACACAAAAGAAGACGAACCACGTCTGGTTGCTCGAATACTGGAACTCGTCCGCGAGTTTCCTCGCTATGGCTATCGACGCATCACTCGTCTTCTGCGGCAGGAAGGCTGGCGTGTGAACTTCAAACGAATCCACCGACTCTGGAAACAACAAGGTCTCAAGGTGCCGGTCAAAAAGGCGAAAAAGCGACGATTGGGCAACTCCGAAGGCGGCGTCATTCGTCGATCGGCCGAGTACCCCAATCACGTTTGGTCGGTCGACTTCATCTTTGATCGAACCGAAGACGGTCGCTCGTTGAAGATCCTCTCTCTGATCGACGAGTTCACTCGTGAGTGCATTGCACTGGAAGTGGGTCGAAAGTTCACCGGCGACGATTTGGTGGCGCTGTTGAGCGACTTATTCGTCAGCCGCGGCATCCCGTCGTTCATCCGCAGCGACAATGGCCCGGAGTTCATCAGCAAGGCGGTCCGCTCCTTTCTGGACTTCATTGAGGTGGGGACTTCCTACATCGAACCGGGCAGTCCCTGGCAGAACGGCTACGTCGAAAGCTTCCACAGCAGGCTTCGCGATGAGTGTTTATCGTGCGAGCTGTTCAGCAGCTTGTCCGAGGCACAGTCGATCATTGAGTCATGGCGTCAAACGTACAACCATCGACGTCCGCACAGCGGCATCGGTGGAATGGCCCCAGCAGATTTTGCTTCACAGTGGGCTACTTCCGCTTCGTTCGCTGCGCTCCCTTCGCGGAAGCAGCCCACTGTGGAATCGTTTAACCAACCCGTACTCTCATAACCATGGATCAGGAAATGGGGGCATTCCACTACCTTTGAGTGCCCCGAATGCGGAAAGCCGTGTGCAGTTTATGACCGCACCGGCAGGCGTCGTTGGAGACATCTGGACACAATGCAATTTTGGACAATCCGGCACGCCCAACCTCCTCGCGTGAAATAATCCCAACACGGAGTCAAGCAACCGCGTTTACCTTGGGCAGCGAAGAACAGTCAGTTCACGATCTTGCATTTACGATTCGCGATTGATGTCCTCTTGGTAAGCCAGACTGTCAGGGGCGCACAGAGCATCCTGCGAACGAGTTGGGTCGAAACCTGGCACATCCTTGAAAAGGCGGTCGCCCGTGGCAAGGCACGTAAGACTCGAGAGCCGATGCTTCGAATCGGGATCGACGAGAAGACATTCCGCAAAGGGCAGAACTACATCACACTGATCTACGATCTCGACCGCAGCACCGTCGAGGCAATCTCCGACGGAAATGACACCGAGAGTGGCAACGCCTGCCTTTCCTCAGCTTTCTCCGCGGCAACGCGAGTCGGTAGAGACCATCGCGATGGATAGGAGTGCAGCCTTCGCCAAAAGTGCCAAGAGGAATACCCCTCCGGCCGAGACCAACATCGTTCACGATCGCTTCCATGTCATGAAGTTGGCAGGTGAAGCAGTCGACAAGATTCGTCGGGGCGAACACCGTCAATTTAGACAATAAGGTGACGCTCGCTTGACCGGTACTCGCTTTCCTTGGCTGACCAACCAGGAGAACCTGACAGAGGACCAAAAAGCACGACCTTGTCGGGTCTACAAGCAGGAACTCGAGACTGGAAAGGCGTGGGCATACAGAGAAATACTTCGGGACCTTTGGCGCAACGAAAGCGTCGAAACTGCAACGGAGATTTTCTGTCATAGGTATCGACGCGTCATCAATACGAAATTGGATCCGCTGAAAAAGGTTGCCCGAACCATCAAGAACGTTTTACCAACGTCATGAGCTACTGCATGAACGAGATCACCAACGCCGTCACCGCAGGGATCAACAGCAAGAACATGTCGATCAAACGCCTCGCTGGCGGTTACCGCAATCGTGTAATTTTCAGACCATCAATCCATCTCTACTGCGGCGGACTCGATCTCTACCCACAATAAACGCAGTTACACCTGAAAAAAGCTCTAGTCGTTACGCGCCGTTTTCAAAACGTTCATTTTCTGTACGGCAAATTTCTTGTAACGCTACAAACGCTTAGTCGACGCTTGTTCTGTGAACCGTTGCAAGTGATATCGTGAATGGTCGCCCTAGAAAGTAGTCGTATCATGCAAACGCAATACAGCTCCAAAATAACCATTATCGTTGTTTATGTCGGAAAGCTCCCGCAGCTATTTCCTTTTTGGTTACGTTCATGCGAGTTCAACCCTTCTATTGAATGGATTGTCTTCACGGACGACAAAACGGAATACAAATTCCCCCCCAACGTTCACAGAGAACTTATCACTTTCGATCAGTTGAAGCTGCGTTTTCAAAAAATCTTTCCCTTCAAAATATCACTCGACCATCCTTACAAGCTATGTGACTTCAAACCTGTCTTTGGACTTGCCTTCGAAGACTATCTCGTCAATTCTGATTTTTGGGGACACACGGATGTTGATCTTCTTTACGGGAATATCCGACAGTACTTTACCGATTCCGTTCTTGATAGCCACGACAAATGTTTGGGATTTGGGCATTTGGCACTTTTTCGCAATGCGACAATCGTCAATGAGGCGATAGTTGGTCGGCCGGATTATGGTGGTTGCTCGCGTGAGTATCGTCGAGATTACTTGGGACCATTGGAGTCGCGTCACCGCGATCAGTGGGAGCTCAACCTCAGCAGATGGGAGAGCACCAAAGCGTCGATCGCTGAAACGGTGTTTTCCACAGAAGATGGCTACGCATTTGATGAGTGGAGCCTGAAACGTTACGGTGTCAACGATCTGTTACTTGATAGCGGGCTTTCGCTTTTTGATGAACGGCCATTTGCCAATATCCATATTCCGAAAGGACATTTTGAACTGTCCAGGTTTACCCATCTTCCTGAACAGCATCCAACTAGCCGTTCGGTTTTTTCCTTCGATCGTGGACGGTTGCAACGACACAGAATTGCCCAAGATAGGATTATTGAGACTGAGTTGCTATATTTGCACCTTCAGAAACGCCCGATGGGGCTAAGCGTATCGCCTGAGCAGATCGATCGATTCCTGGTTGTACCCAACCAAATTGTCGAACTCCCAGGGGAACTAAATGACGATAGGATCCGTCGGCTGGGACGTCCACGTTTCTTCTATCCATACTTTTTTCGATTCAAATACGAGAATTCGAGGAAGAAGATCGGAAGGGCGATGAAGCGGTGAGCCCATTGGCGGATGCCGTAGTGAAGGCCAATTCCCCCACCATCCAAGAATTGCCTGGTCGAACCGAGGAGTCCATACCTCGCTCAAACCGCTCGTATCGAACGAGCTTGCGTACTGGATTTCAGTGGACGTTCATAGGCAATTCCGTTTACGCTGCCTCTCAATGGGGAATTCTTGCGGTTTTAAATAAGGTAGGGTCCACCGAAGCAGCCGGGTTGTTTCTATTAGCGCATGCCATTGTTTCACCCGCTGCTCTATTTTTTAACTTTAATTTCCGTGTTGTCTGGGTAACGGACGCTGCTGCAAACATACGGTTTGGAGAATTCGTGTGTGCAAGATTAGTCTATAGCGTGCTTCTGTTGGTTTTCGTTGTCGCTATCGGGCTGATAATGCCAGATGCAAACACAAGCATCGTTTTATCTCTTGTCGCAATGGGAATAGCTGCAGCTGGACTGTCAATTTCAGATTTGTTCTGTGGGCTATTTCAAAAACAGGAACGTCTCGATTTATCCGCGCGAACCACCATGTTTCGGGGAATCCTTAATTTTGGCTCCTTCGCATGCACATTTTGCTCAACTCGAAATGTCGTCGCGTCGATCGCAGCGATGGGAATCGCTCGGATCTTCCTTGTACTCTTTCATGATTTACCTCTTGCGAATTCGCTTTTTGGACAACAACGCACTTGGCGACCCAATCCCGAATTTGGGCTCAAATTTTCCTGGGAATCGACACGCACATTGACGTGCATAGGCCTCCCACTGGGGATCAATGCGATAGCTGGCTCGCTAACACCGCAGATCCCCAGACTCATACTAAACTACCAAAATGGACTGGAAGCTCTCGGTGTTTTTGGTTCGATCTCTCAGGTAATTGCAATCGGTTCCATGGTGATAACAGCCCTAGGAACCGTATTTATGCCGCGACTGTCTAAAGCTCATCAAAAAGGTGACGTCAAGCAGTTTGTATATTTGACGTTTTGGTCGATTGCCGTAGCTATCGCTATTGGAACTACTGCGGTCTGCGTCTCTTCGCTCATTGGGGAGAGATTATTGCGATTGCTCTACACACCAGAGTATTCGCAATATCAGTCTGTACTCGTGATTTGCATGTTGGCGGCGACGGGCTCTTTTGCTGGGTGTATTTGCGGCATGATCATCGCTTCGGCACGCCGTTTTTCGCTAGTACTCGTTGCCTCACTCTCGCAGTGCTCTATGGCACTGATTGCGGCATTGCTTTTCATACCAAGATTCGGCTTGCATGGTGCTGCATACTCACTGGTGGTCAGCAATATCATCATGTGCATTCTGTATGCGGTATTTCTTGCCAGTGTGGTGAGGGACTTGCGTCACGCGGCAGTTTCATGATTGACGACTTAAAAGAAGACTTTTTGCGAGTTCGGAGGAAATTCTCCAGTCGCATACCGCTGGTGACTCTCGCTGCGGTCTCGGCCTCCGTTCTATTTCTACCGCAATTGCGAACCGTGTTTCTCTATCGATTGGCTAGATGGTTTCGAACGCATCGCTTGAGTATTCTGGCGAGATTGTTTGACATCCTCAATCTCCAATTGTGTTTCTGTGAAATTAGTTCAGCAGCAGAAATTGGTCCGGGATTAGAAATTGCGCACGTGGGCGCGATCACCATTGGCGGTGGAACGAGACTGGGACGTCGATGCGTGATATTTCAGGGAGTTCTTATCGGCAATAGCTTTAATCATCTAGGAATCAAGAAAAACGCCGATGGTCGTCACCAGCCCGTAATTGGAGACCAGGTTGTAGTGGGAGCGGGTGCGAAAATCCTCGGCCCTGTTTGCATCGGCTCCAACGTCATTGTCGGGGCCAATTCCGTGGTGGTTTCGGACATTAGTCCTGGAAGCGTCGCGGTGGGGATACCGGCTCGCACGATTCCCGGTGACGCTGAGCGAATTCCAGCAATAATAATAGACTGATAAGAACAATCGCGTTGAATCTTTTGTTTCGAATATCGATTGGGTGGACATTCTGCCTGCTAGCTTTAGGGTCGGCACTTCTGTTTTTCGAAGAGTGCCACCATTGGTACGTGCTTCCCCTAACCCTTTGTGGGCTGCTAGTATCTCCAGACGCGGTGGCCTGGTTTGCACGCGAGGGAGATTCCCTTGACCTATACAATGTGACAGGATTATTTGGTGTAATCTTTTTTTTTCTGATCCCTGTCTTCAGCATTCCGTTCGGTCCAAGGCTTGCGTTTATTTTTGATCAGCCGGAAGACTACAGACCTTGGATTGGGATGGTTGCATCATTCAATGCTCTAGGGCTTCTAGCCTACTATTCAGCACGGGCGTTGACGGACCTTGCCAAACCGGGGAGGGGAAAGTCCTGGCAAGTTTGCCCGGAGCGCTTTTTTGTTGTGGCCCCGTTGCTACTATCATTATCTTTGGCTGCACAAGCATTGTTCCTGGTGCGAGTCGGCGGTTTGGGTGCAGTTGTAACCAAGGAAGCCAACCTCAGTGGAATGGGAATTCTATTCCTTTTCTCCGAATCATTTCCCTATTTGCTTTTTGTTTCAATCGTTTTATACTTTCGAATCGATGGCCGGAAGATACCCTCTGGAATATTGCTTGGGCTATTCCTTGCAACGATTTTGCTGATGTTTGCATTCGGTGGACTACGAGGCAGTCGGAGCAACTTTTTGGCTGGCGTGATCTCAATTGCAACGTTGATGCACTACACACAGCAGCGTATAAGGCGGCGTTGGCTAATCATGAGTGCAATTCCCATCTTTGCATTCCTGGTCGTTTATGGTGTTTACAAGAGCCTAAGACACAAAATCGTTGAAGTTGAATCACTTGAAGAGTTTTCTGAAGTATCGTCCACACATAATCGAACGTGGCAGGGAATGATCATCGGCGACATTGGTCGATCGAGTATCGAAGCCTATACACTATATAAACTATCAACAGGAGACGACTACGAATATGCGAAGGGAAGCACTTACCTTGCCGCAGTAACATTGCTGGCGCCAAGGTCGCTCAGGCCACCGCTGCGGACTAGTACGATCGCCGGCACAGACTTGCTATATGGGATGGGAAGCTACACAGGCTACGGCAAGGGAGCTGTTCGATCAACACGGATCTTCGGGGTTGCAGGTGAAGCGATGCTGAATTTCGGACCTTGGTTCATTCCCGTTGCATTTTTCCTTGTGGGGATCGTCATGTCTAGGTCGAGAGCCTTTGTTCGCAATACACCTTTGTGTGACATGCGTTTTCTAGCCTATCCCTTCGTCTTTCGAGTTCTATTAACTATTTGGATGCTTGATCAAGCGAATGTAGTGTTTGCGTTGTTCAAGAATGGCGCCTTTCCGCTACTTTTTGTTATCCTGGTGTCAAGACGGCAGGCGTTGACCAACCACGGGATCCATACGACCTTTTCAGGTCCGTCAAACGCTGGACTGACCGAACCGCTTAAGCTTGAAGGCCAGTTAAATTAGTGCGCTTCGTTTCTCGGAGTTTCGAAAATCAAGTTCTTCTCATCACCCTCAAAGAGTGCGCTGTAAGCAATCTAAAAATGAAATATCATGGCAATCTGCTCTTCGTCGCCGACTCGGTCTACACAAAGCATGAGAATGAAATCTTTGGGCTTCGCGTCTTCGGCCGAGAGTTCTTCGATGCATACTTAAAGGTTTTTGACACTGTAACAATCTGTGCTCGAGTTCAGCAAGTGGATCAACGTCCAAAGGATCTACCGCGGACCGACAGCGAACGAATTCGTTTTGTCGGCCTGCCCAACGTCCATGGCATTAGATGGTTGCTCGGATGTGACACTAGAATTCGGTCCTCCATCTCGACTGCTGCCGAAAAGGCCGATGCATTAGTTTCACGCGTTCCGTCGACTACGGGGTTCATTGCATATCATGCTGCGAAGAAGTTGCGTAAGCCATTTTTGGCTGAGGTTGTCGGCGATCCCCTGGACTCGATCTCGAACTATGGAAAAGGGCCAGCGTTTCAGGCACTCGGGTGGATTTACTATCTGCGGTTCAAACGGTTCATGAAACAACAGAAACTGGCATCTTACGTCAGTCGGAGAATTCTCGGTGTGCGTTATCCGGCTGCCGACGATGCTCTAGTCGAGGAATACAGTTCGGTCAGACTATCCGCAGATAGACTGCTTCAATCAAAAGCTTATGATGCCCCCCCAAAGACTCTGCAGGTCCTCTGTTTACTCAGTTTTCTGGGTTACAAACGTCACATCGACTTGATACACGCTGCCGAGATACTCCATCGAGCAGGAATCAGCTTTCATTTGCACATGGCAGGTGACGGACCGGAGAAATCTTTTATCGTTCAACGCTGTCAAGAGCTGGGAATTTCCGATGCAACGACGTTTTACGGTTATGTGGCTGATGCGCAGGAACTCAACGAAATCATTGATCGATGCAACGTGGTTGTTGTTCCCTCTGCACAGGAAGGTTTGCCGCGATCCATGCTGGAAGGGATGTCTCGGGGGCTTGCTGCGACTGGTTCGGAAGTTGGAGGAATTCCCGACTTGGCCAGGGAGACCGAGGTATTTTCCCTAGGCGACGTAGACCATCTTGCGAAAATACTTAAACGTTTTGCCGGGAGTGCCAAAGAACTTTCTGCTGCAAGTGAGCACGCCATCAACACGGCACGTCAATATACGGCTCCCATCCTTGAGCCTCGCAGAACGCGAATGTATCAGGCACTTGCCAATCAAGCCGGTTGCAACGACGCCATCATATAACGACCGAAAAAGTGAATACTCTTTGGCTTCAAATTCGTTGGGCGTTGCCGGTATGGTTCTGCCTATTGGTCACCGGTTGGATGCCGGACAACCGAATCGCGATTCGATTGCGTGGTTGGTTGGTCTCGTTCTTCGTCAAGAAATGCGACGGAAAATTTGAACTGGGAAAGGACGTAACGTTGCTCAACACACATCGGCTTACCATTGGACAGTCCTGCTACTTTGCGAAAGGAACGTGGCTCAATGCGATGGGAGGAGTAACGATTGATGACGAAGTCGTCTTATCTCCCTACGTCGTAGTCGCATCAAGTAACCATGGCTTCAGGAATGGATCGGTACGGTTTGGAGGCGCCCATCCGGCGCCAATTCGTATTGGACGAGGCTCCTGGGTCGCGTCTCATAGCGTCGTGACCGCTGGCGTCAGCATCGGCGGAGGCTGCCTGGTTGCAGCAAACTCAGTCGTTACCCAAGACATGCCAGATGATTGGATTGTAGGTGGCGCCCCCGCAACTAGAATTAGAGAGCGTATCGACAATCCCAGTAGTGTGGTGCAACAGTGTCAAATTCAGAACTAGCCCGTATATTTATAGCGACAGAACAATCATCTCCACTCGCCCAAAACACGGCTATCGACAACGCTGGTATCGTCGCCACGCCTGAAATGTGCCTCAAGGAAAGACCACTTGAGGGAAAAAAACTTTGTGTGATTGTCACGGCCTCAGTGACTCTCAGTGCCCTTTATCGCGGACAGTTTGATTTTCTCATTAACGAGGGAATGCAAGTAACGGCAGTCTCTGCACCCGGAGCGGATCTGGAAGAGATTGAGAAACTCGGAGTACGAGTGGAGCCGATTGCCATGGAGCGAGAGCCCAGACCCACCCGCGATTTGATGTCACTGTATCGTTTGTGGCGGTTTCTGCGACGGGAACGATTTGACATCGTGCATGTTTCGACACCCAAAGCCGGGTTCTTGGGTGCCGTGGCTGCACGATTGGCTTGTCAACCTTGTATTGTGTTTACCTTACGGGGTCGCACCTACGAAAACCTTTCGGGTCTTAAACGAGGTCTTTTTGCCGGTCTTGATCGAACGACCTGTTCAATAGCGAAATTGGTGATTCCCATTTGCAGAGAACTTGGCGATGCAGTGATTCGTGAAGGGATTTGTCGGCGAGAGAAGCTGCGATTTGTCGGCAAAGGATCCAGCAACGGGATTGAGGCCTCAAGATTCCATCGTGACGCCGAAGCCGAAGCGACAGCTACTGATCTAAGGAAACAACTCGGCATCGACAATCAAGACATCGTCGTTTTGTTCGTGGGAAGAATTCGACGCGAGAAGGGAGTCAATGAATTGGTCGAGGCCATGAAGCCACTATTGAACCACTACCCCCATTTGCACATGGTGATGGTGGGAAGCCCGGAATCTTCAGACCCGATCAACTCCGAAACCGAAGTTGAAATCAAATCGAACGATCGAATTCACGAACTCGGGTGGTTGCCCAATCCTGAACGCGCCTTTTGGACGGCAGACATCGTCGCCATGCCCAGCTATCGGGAGGGATTTGGCAACGTCGCCTTGGAGGCTGGAGCCGCGGGACTGCCCGTCGTGGGATTCGACATCATGGGATTGCGTGAAGCGATTGAAGATGGTGAATCAGGCATTTTAGTGCCACTGCGAGACACACAAGCACTGCAAAGAGCTCTTGAGCAATTGATAATTGCTCCAGACCTGCGAATGAGCTTAGGAACGCAAGGATGCAAGAGAGTACACGATCATTTTCGACAACAAATCATCTGGAATGGTTTAGCTGAATTGTATTCGCAACTCGCTTGAATTAACAGCTTTCCGAGAACGGAATACTTCCCTAGATCGATTGATGACTTGACGGATTTGCAGAGCAAATATCTGAAATCAACAGAAGAATTGCTTAGTGATTTCTGAACAGTCAAAACGAACCATTTTGGTCACTGGATGTGCTGGATTCATCGGCTTTCATCTTGCAAAGCGGTTGCTTGAAGACGGTGAGAGTGCTGTGGGTGTCGATAATCTCAACGAATATTTCAGCGTAGACCTGAAGTGTGTCCGTTTGCGAAAACTGAGGTCTTTTGACAGATTTGCATTCGAGGATTTTCACCTTGCCAATGATGCTGAAACGGTGCATTTGTTCCAGCGGTTTGACTTTGAAAGGGCCATCCACCTTGCCGCCCAGGCGGGAGTTCGCTACTCAATCGATAATCCAAAGGTCTATCTTCAATCCAATCTGGTTGCCACAGGAAACATCTTGGAAGGTTGCCGTCACCATAGTGTGAAACACCCTATCTACGCCAGCAGCAGCAGCAGTGCTTGTGGGGCGAATACTCGGCAGCCTTTTTCCGTACATGACAACGTCGATCATGCGATCAGCTTGTACGCAGCGACGAAGAAATCGAATGAACTGATAGCGCACTGCTAAAGCCATTTATACGGATTGCCGACAACCGGCCTAAGGTTTTTTACCGTTTACGGTCCCTGGGGGCGACCGGATATGGCGTACTACAAGTTCACGCGGGCCATTCTGCGTGGGGAACCGATCAATGTCTTTTGAGCCATGGCCGTATGAAGCGAGACTTCACTTATGTCGACGACATCGTAGAGGCCATCGTTCGCATTGTCGACCATACAGCCACATCCAATCTTTCCTGGAACAGCAATGACCCTGACCCGGGATCGAGTACGGCACTGTACCGCGTATAAACCTCGGCAACAACCAACCGGTCGAACTTTCCAGGTTTATTGAGATCATTGAAGAGAGTCTGGGCGTCAAGGCCAACATCAATTACCAACCCATGCAACCGGGCGAATGTATTGGAAACCTTCGCGGACGTCGATGATCTAATGCGTGTCGTCGGTTTTCGTCCGAGGACGAGCATTGAAGAAGGTATCGCAAACTTCGTGGATTGGTATTGTAATTACTATGTGGACGAAGTTCTGGAATTCGCGGCTGTTTGACGCTATTGCAGAAAAACCAATATGCATAAACGCACGTTTGACCTGCTTTCCTCGTCATGCTTGTTAGTGGTGCTGAGCCCGATCCTTTTTGTGGTCGCTGGTTTGGTCAGGCTACGCTTGGGATCGCCCATTTTCTTTCGGCAACGTCGCCCCGGGTTAAAGGGCAAGCCGTTTGAACTGATGAAGTTCAGGACGATGACCGATGCGCGCGATGCAATGGGAAATTTGCTTCCGGACAATCAAAGAATGACAAGATTCGGACGGTTTTTACGATCGAGTAGCCTGGACGAGCTTCCCACGCTTTTAAATGTCATCCGTGGCGACATGAGCCTGGTTGGACCAAGGCCGCTGTTGATGGAGTACTTGCCGAAGTACACGGCAGAGGAAAATCGTCGGCATGAGGTGCGTCCAGGGATTACTGGCTGGGCTCAAGTCAACGGACGAAACGCGATTCGCTGGGAAGAAAAATTCCGGCTGGACGTTTGGTACGTCGACCATCAAAGTTTGTGGTTGGATCTTTACATCCTGATGCTGACGGCGTGGAAGGTTGTTCGGCGGAGTGACATTAGTGCCGATGGGCACGCCACGATGCCAAAGTTTGAACGAAGGCCTTCGTCGAACAGCGTCTACGATCCAGCAGACGCATTGCCGAACATCAACTGAACGCACACACCTGGAGTAATTCGAATGCCCGAAAATTCGTTCCATAGTCTTGACCGATCTCAATTGTCGAATCGAATTCGATTAGTTTTTGAAGAAGTTGCAAAGGACGGGGAAAAAGAATTTGCCTTGCGCGATGAAGATTCCACTGTTCTGCTGAATTCTGGTCTCGACTCATTAGATTTTGCGATCATTGTTGCTAGGCTAGAGGACGATCTCGACGTGGATCCTTTCGCTGCCTCGGATGATGCGTTCTATCCGAAAACCTTTGGCGATTTTGTCGACTTCTATTTCAAGAACATGCCCGAGTCGAAAGAGTCGGGTTCGCCTACATGAGCCTCCGCGATCAACTTCGAAACGTTGATCCGTGCCGGCGTCTCTGGTCGACACAGGATGGGGGAACGTACACGGCGAATCGATTGCTGGACGAACTGAACACCGTTGGCGAAACCCTGAACCGACTTCCTCGTCGTGTCGCTATCGTTGCCACGTCCAGTCTTGATCTCGCCTGGTTGCTATTGGTCCTTGACGGTGCCCTTGAGCAGATTTCCATCGTTCCGTCAGGCGTTGATCAGACCACACGCAATCGACTACTGAAATCTTCCGGCGCCAATGGGGTGATTTGTTGCGAAAACGCGCCTGTCACAGAGTTTTTTCCGGCCGTACGCCTGAAATCGATAAATTCAACGAACCCTATCGCAGTTGGCAAATTGGGTAAATCGAGTGCAGAATTCGCATTGGGCTCGCCTCAAGGGAATGCAACCAAACGAACCGGGCAAGCCACCCGATGGCAAATGTGTACGTCTGGCACAAGCGGGCCACGGAAATGGGTTAGCCACACGCTGCGGTCGCTGACAAAATCATTGAAACGAAACACGGAGGCTGGTGCGAAATTTCGCTGGGCATCCATCTACGATCTTTCCAGTTTCGCGGGTCTACAAGTATTTCTACAGAGTTGGTATGCCGGTTCCGAACTCTTGATGGTCGACCATCAAGAGCCGATACAGGATCGAGTGAATTTCTTGGCCGATTCTGGATGCAATGCAGTTTCAGCGACTCCATCAACATGGCGCGTCCTTCTGATGAGCACCGCGATTGCGTCATTGCGATTGAAGCAAGTAACACTGGGGGGAGAGCCTGCGGATCAACTGATACTGGACACGTTGCAAAGAACATTTCCAGACAGTCGGGTCACTCATATTTATGCTTCAACGGAAGCGGGCGCGGGTTTTGCGATATCGGATACACGTGAGGGATTCCCAGCGAGCTACTTGCACACTCCCCCCCGAGGATTGGAACTTTGCGTCAGCTCGAACAGTACCTTACTGATTCGCCCTGAATGTTTTGACCAACATTATGCTGGTTCCAAACGGCCGATTCAAAACGCCGACGGTTTCATTGACTCCGGTGATCTTGTCCGTCGCCAAGCAGATCGTTTTGTGTTTTGTGGTCGTGCCGATGGGGTGATCAATGTGGGAGGAAGAAAAGTTCATCCGTTTGAAGTTGAGTCTTGCTTGCTGCGGCATGACAGTGTCTCGATGGCCCATGTTTTTGCTCGGCGGAGCCCTATCGTTGGCTCGCTTGTACAGGCCCATGTTGTGTTGCGAACCGGCTTGAGTCCCACACGAGAAATCAAAACGTCCCTCATGAACCACTGTAGGGGACATCTGCAGCCACATCAGGTTCCTGCCAGCTTGAGAATAGTGGATTCGCTGCAGCTGTCCGACAATGGAAAGCTTCGTAGAGCGACACAGGAATCGTCTGACCCTAAGACATTCACCACAGTTTCAAATTGAAAGTCTGACCGATGCGGCTTCCTACCGAATCGATACTGCCCCCCTTCCGTTTGCGTCAATGATGCCTGACGAACCATACCATGAACATCGAGGAACTGTCGTCGTCACTGGGGCAACCCGTGGCCTGGGTTTGGCCATTGCTGCGCGACTCGCAAACGATTGCTTTCAAGTGATTGCCACCGGTCGATCAAAAAGCCGGCAGTTTTGCGAGCTCGAAGACGACCGCCAAATCCAGAACCACGTTAAGTTTGCCGAGCTTGATTTATCGAATCACACCAAGATTCGGGAAACGGCACGGACGATCGAGAAGGAACACGGGCCGATCCTTGGGCTTGTGAACAACGCTGCAATTGGCACAGATGGAATTCTTGCAACCATGCATGAAACACAGATCATTGAGCTGATTAATGTGAATGTCACTGGGACGATCTTGCTGACTAAGCATCTAGCACGGTCGATGCTGAAACGCCGCACTGGGCGAGTCATTAATGTAGCGTCGATTATTGGACACACTGGGTACAGCGGACTAAGCGTCTACGCGGCAAGCAAATCGGCAATGCTTGGTTTCACCAGATCGTTGTCGCGGGAACTGGGCAAAGCTGGAATTACCGTCAACAGTGTTTCCCCTGGCTACATGGAAACCGACATGACAAAGTCAATGTCGGCCGATAAGCTTTCGACAATTGCCCGCCGAAGTCCAATGTCAAAGCTGGTCGACGTCCGAGAGGTAGCAGGCACGGTGGCATTCCTGCTAAGTGAGGACGCAAAATCCATCACTGGAACAGACATCGTGGTGGACGCAGGCAGCCGTGCGTGAAACCAGCAAGGTCTTATTGAATGAACGGGCGTTTCACAATCTTCAAATTCCTGCTGGTGCAAAGCATGCCGTCCGCGATGTCGCGATCAATATGCGTCAGGGCATCAACTTGGCAGTCTTCACCCACCCGACGGCCTTGATGAACAAATGAGTTTGCTCCCAACAGGGTACGCGCACCGATCGAGCAGTTACCACTGATTTTGGCACCGGGATTCACCGTCGCGTGGCTTTCGATCGACGCGTCGTGACCGACGGACACCTGAAAATTGATCATTGCATGATCTGCGATCTTTGCATTGACGGAGATGATTGAGTGCGCGCCGACGTATACGCCCTCTCCGATCTGAGCCGTTTTGGAGATCAATGCCGTGGGATGAATCACGGTAGAGGGAGTCAACCCGTTTGACTTGGCAATGCTTAGGCAACTGCGTCGAACCCTCTGGTTCGCCATCGACAAAATGTATCCACAATGGGCCGAGAATTTGATCGTTGCAATGTCGCTGATCGGGATCTGCAGATCTCGGTCAGAATACTCCTTCTCTGGCACAACGAACTTCGCACTATTGAAGGTTGTGCTGTTCGCGAGGGCGGCTTCCGCAATCTCGAGCGCCGTGCTATGGCTTCCGAAAATATAAAGGGTGCCTGAAATCATGGTTCAACAAGCTAAGTTGACAGAAAACGCGGATTCACAAGGCCGGATCTGGCACGAAAACAATGTTCTGGTCATCGGCGCGGGCGGCCACAGTAAAGTCGTCTGTTCCACGTTGCGTTTGCTCGGGTGGAACATCATTGGCGCCCTTGACGACCACCCACAAGGCCAGACGAGTCTTCCAATTCTAGGTCGTTTATGCGAGATCGACGAGTACTGGAACGTACGAAAATTCATTGGCATCGGATGCAATCGTCTGAGGGCACAGATTGATTGCGACACACTGGTTTTTGTTCCAGGAATCGTCCATCCCGCGTCAACCGTGGACCTATCGGCTTCCGTCTCGGAAGGGGCCGTCGTTATGGCCGGAGCGGTCATTCAGGCCGATGCCGTCGTCGGACGGCACACAATCGTAAACACGCACGCGACCATCGAACATGATTGCACGGTCGGCGACTATTGCCACATTGCCCCGGCAGCATGCCTGACCGGTAATGTCTCGATCGGACAAGGCACGCTTATCGGTGCGGGTGCCACCATCACGCCAGGGGTCTCGGTGGGCAGGTGGGCCGTGGTGGGGGCCGGCGCGACAGTGATTAACAACATCGCAGATGGCCAAGTTGTGGTGGGAACACCAGCCCGCCCGATTCGGCAAACAGACACGATTCGCCCAAAGAGATGAAGAAGACTTAACATGCCGACACAAACTGGATCCCATAGCCGAATCTATTTGTCCCCCCCGTGCATGACTGACTCGGAGCGGACTGCGCTTTTACGAGCCTTTGATTCGGGTTGGGTCGCCCCGATCGGACCAGAGATTGATGCATTTGAAACCGAGTTCGCCGAAAGGGTTGGGGTTCGTCATGCCGTTGCATTAAGCAGCGGAACAGCTGCCTTGCACCTTGCCTTGCTCGCTTGCGGTGTGATGCCGGGAGACCGAGTCGCTGTCTCAACATTGACCTTTGTCGCTTCAGCAAATGTGATCCGCTACGTTGGCGCTCACCCAATCTTCATTGATAGTGAAGAAGCGTCGTGGAATATCGACCCGCAGCTCTTAAGGGAAGAGATTCGCGAACAAGATGCCAAGGGGACTCCGATCCGAGCAGTGATTGCCGTCGACTTATTTGGTCAATGCGCCGATTACACCAGAATCCGAAATACGTGCAACGAATTCGGTGTTCGGTTGATTGAGGATGCGGCGGAAGCACTGGGGGCACAATGCAATGGGGCGTCGGCAGGTTCATTTGGCGAAATCGGCTGTTTCTCATTCAACGGAAACAAAATCATCACAACCAGTGGTGGTGGAATGCTTGTCACCAATCATGCCGCGCTGGCTGAATCAGTAAAACGCTGGGCAACACAGTCGAGGTTGCCGACACGACACTACGAGCATTCCGAGCTCGGCTACAACTATCGCCTGAGCAATCTCCTGGCCGCGATCGGGCGTGCTCAGCTGGCACGACTTGATGAGACCGTGAGACGCAGGAGACAAATTTTTGATCAATACGTCTCTCGGCTCGGGCCCCTTTCGGGCATCCGCTTCATGCCCGAGGCACCTGGGAACACATGCTCGCGATGGCTTACGGTTGCCTTGATTGACGAATCAGAATTTGGCTGTGGACGTGACGCCGTCATCGATGCGTTGGAACAACAAAACATCGAGAGTCGCCCAACCTGGAAACCGATGCATTTGCAAGCCTTGTACGAGGGAGCGACTATTCGCGGCGGAAGTGTCAGTGAGCGAATATTTACCGAAGGCGTCTGTTTGCCGAGCGGCACATCAATGAGCGACGACGCTGTGGATCGCGTTTGTGACGTGGTCCAAGCGACCGCGTCTCGCTTGACGATATCTAACGCTTGACCGTTTTCCTAACGGTCAGCCGATCGATTAATCGAGACTGTCCACACGATTAAGAAGAGACAGGTAATCGCTGGGAGAATCAGAGCCGGTTTTGATTTGCTTGGTCCATCCAATGCGAAGCACCGCCGTGATCAGGAATCCAATTAGCACCCCGAGAAGGTTTTGAGCCAGATCGACGAGCTCGAATGAGCGAGCTGGACTTACAAGATGAGTTGCCTCTATCGCAATTGCGTAGCAGGCAAGAAACACATATCGGGTCGCAATTTTAGGGGGGACACGAAGCCAGCTTGCTGCGACACTGAGGAGTAGCATTGAAAGAAAATGGACATAGTTCAAAAGGAACTCGCTCTCGAAGACGATCAGAGACAGAACCTCCGGTCCACGAGCGGAAGTGAACCCGACCACGGTCGCGCACCACAGTAGCCCGAACAGGGAAATCCGAAACCACTTCTCCATCAGTCACCTTTTGCTGGTTCTCGTCAAATCGTCCGCTGGTTTTCGTCGCGTGTCCATCGTAGTCGATTGACAGAATTCGGATGTGAAGATTATCACGGCCCTCGATGAATTGATGACCGATGTGATTCATCCGCGAGATGGCTTGAGGTCTTCGTTGATTCCACCAATACAGGCTCAAGTACCATCTTCCAAATGCCGATATCCCCGCTTAGTAGGTATGATGGATAGTTGAGGCCATCCACACGGAATGGCAAAAAAACCGGGGAGGCGCCCACGGGCGTGCAGATCGATGGTGCGATTGACATTGCTGACTTTTTTGGTGCTCGCATCAACTGGAGCGATCTGCGGGCAAGGGATCGGGTCTTCGTATCCCAGGTCACCGACGCTAAGCCCCTATCTGGATTTACTTCGAAACGATGGTGGTGTGCTCCCAAATTACCAGCAGTTTGTCCGGCCAAAGATTCAACTGCGAGCACAAATCGAACGTCAAAACTATGAAATCCAGCGTCAGCGGCGTGCCATCCGGTCTCTGGATCGCCGTGTCTCGACTCCGCAAGCACCCGGCAATTTGACCACGGGCGTTCGCGCGAGCTTCCTGCGGTATTCGACGTTTTATCCGTCGTTGAATCCATAGACGGCGGAAATACTGCCGTGTGGAATCTGACTGCGACGTAGGTTCCACTGCTGCTGGAAATGGCTGATTCTTGCTCTGACAGCGGGCAGGTTGGCAAAATTGCATTCGTATACAATGAATGCTTGGTAAAGGCGAAAGTCCTTTTTACGTGGTCGAGGTCTGCGGACCTCCCGCTTCTAAATGCTGAAACTTCGGACAGCGTGACTTCACGGGCGACGCAACCGACGAAGCGTTAGCATTTCACGTGGCTCAGGTGAATCCTTGGTGATGGCCACAGCCGTGGTGGTGGCAAGCATCAGCCTGGCTAACTAAATGTCTTCAGTGTGAATGCTGCTCCGAACCGCCACTTCGGCAACGATGCCGGACGCGTGTTCGAAGTTTCGAGCCTAACCCGGATTTCTTTCGGCTTCCCTCCAACCAAGATTGCCCGAGAGCCAAATTGAAACGCACCGTCAATACCAAAGCTGCACTCATATTGTTGATCGCGGTTACATCCGTTTCTGCGATCGCAGTCGGTTTACACTACTTCCAGAAGGGTCGGAGTGCGGAACTGTTCCTGTCGGCTGCACGGGAATCCGCAGAAGAGGCTGACGTGGAGGGAGCCATCCGCAGCTACAAGTCGTATTTGAAACTTCGAGCCGACGACAATGAGGCACGGAAAGAGTTTGGACAGTATCTCTTTGACCTGGAGTTGTATGGCACCGCTAGCGAGGAGCTTGAGCACGCGTTGCGTTTGGAACCGGACGCCACCGAGAGTCGCCGACTCGCTGCACGCTGCGCGATGCTGACCGGACGTGCGACGGACGCAGATGAACACATTCATCGAATTGAAGAATACGGCCAGGATGCTGAGTTGCTTGACTGGCTGGCACAGTGTTCCCAATATCGTTCGGAGCCAGAGGAGGCTGAGCGGCTATTTCGATCATCGATCGCAATTGACCCCAACCAAGCCGAAGTTCATTTCCGTCTAGCAAACCTGCTTTCGCGCGTCATGGACCGCCCGACGGAGGCGGATGATGTGATGGAGGAGATGATCTCGGCTAACGCAGATTCAACGATCGCTCATAGGCTTTATTCACAGTATTTGCTGTCGCGATCGTCCCACGCGCGGTCAATCGGCGAGGAGGAAGACGCTATTGAGTTGGTTTCCCGTTCGCTCAAGGAAGCTGAAAATGCTGTGGAGCTGGACCAAGAGGATTCCGACAGCTTGGTGCTGCTGGCAAATGCTCACTTATTGGCAGGCAATCCCGGGGCTGCGAAAAAGGCTGCACTTTCTGCGCAGACTCTGTCGCCGAGTGATCCGCGATCAACACTACTTCTTGCAGAGCTGGAAGTCCGTGCCGATGAGATCGACAAAGCGATCGAGTGGCTGACCGACGGCATTCGAGAAATCGGAGACACCCCCGCAACGGTACCCTTGTACGGAAGCCTTGCGGGCATCTACTTGGATCAACAGCGACTGGAAGACGCGGAGCTGGCGATTGCCCAGATGCAATCACACGGAGCGGCCCCCGCCATGCTGGGATATCTGCAGGGCAGGGTAGCAGCAGCCAAGGGCCAATGGTTGGATGCGGTCAAACAACTGAAGCTTGTGCGGCCTTCCCTGGTGGGAAACCTACAGGTGCTTCGACAGTTGGATTTCGTTCTGGGGACCGGACACGAGATTTTGGGACAACCCGAGTTAGCGATGTCGGCCTTTCGACGTTCGATTGAGTCGGCTCCGGACTGGATTGCCCCTAGATTCGCGCTGGTGCGTGTTCTCGAAGCGTCCGGCCAACTTGAAAAGGCATACGCGGAAATGGTCGATCTGATGGCCCTTCCGAGTGCGCCCCGCGAGGGCCTGATTCAGCTGGGACGACTCGCACTCGCTATCAATTCACGCCGACCGTTCGCAGAGCGTGACTGGGCGACGACCGAGCAGATCGTGCATCGTGCAGTCGCAGAACTGGGCGATACCCCAGATGTCGCGGTCCTAAAATCACAATTGTTGATTGCTCAAGGCCACACTGACACTGCGAGCAAACTACTGGAAGATCATTCCTCAAATGCTGCCGCAGGTTCCGACGACACGAGCTGGACACTCTTGCTTGCCAAATCAAGGCTTGCTCAGGGGCAATCCAACTGGGAAACGGCTCAATCCCTGATTGATCAAGCTGAGATGAAGCTCGGCATGTCGGCTGATCTGATCATCGAGAGGGCATTGTTGATCGCACGGCGTGACGGAAGCGACGGAGTTTCAACGATCCAAGACATCGCCCAGAATGCGACTGGCCTGGACGGCGAAGATCAAGTCAGGGTGGCTGAACGACTGTCGGCGATCGTTCGTGACTTGGGAGATTCTTCCACGGCGTTGCAGATGGTGCGGCCCTATCTAGAAGAACACCCAGAAAGAGTGTCCGTGTGGCAGTTAGCTTTCGAATTAGCGCTGTCCGAAAACGACCGGTTGCTCCAAACTCAAAGCCTCGATCGGATCCGTGCAATCCAGGGCGAAAGTTCTCTATGGCACTACTTCAGTGCGGTGAAAGACTGGTCGGCTGTGAAAGGCAAGGAACAAGAATTCGACCAACGAAAGATTTTCGCGCACCTTGATAGTGCTGAAGAGATGCGTCCAGGTTGGGGACTTCCCGCAGTACTGAGAGCGGAGATTCTTCTGGATCAAGGGGACGACGATCTTGGCATCACACAATTGGTTTCGGCCATTGAGAACGGAGTGCGGTCCAAGGCAGTGGTTCAAAAAGCGGTTGCTTCACTCTACCAACGCCGCGAACTCGAAGAAGCAAACCGAATCCTAAATCTTGTCGACACCGCGGACCCTGAACTGGGGCGTCTTTCGTCCGTTGTGTCCTTAGGGCTGGAAGACACCGAGCGTGGGCTAGAGAAAGCAAGAAAGGCGGCCGAAGCTTCTGACTCATTTGAAGATCACCTGTGGTACGGGCGTGTGGCATTTGCCACGGCACAAACGATGGGTGCCGACGAAAAATCAAATGTGGACCGGAATGCGTTGCTACTCGAAGCGAAAAACGCATTCCGTCGCGCCTGCGAAATCAACCCAGAAAACCCCCAATCGTGGATCTCACTCATCGATATTGTCCGCCGGCAAGAGCAACCGGAAGACTTGGCCAAGCTTTCGCAAAAGGCGATTGAGGCCGTCGCGGAGGCGGATCAAGCCGCGTTGCGGGCACAAATACAGTGGATGACAGGCAAAGATTCTCAGGCCGAGAACACGTACGACGAATTGATTTCGTCGCCAAACCCGAATCCGGCTGTCTTGCGAAAAGCAAGCGAATTCTATCTGTCGAAAAGCCTGTTCGAGAAAGCAAAGAATGCGTTGACAGTGCTGACTTCCACAGACGGAACGAGCGAACAAGAATTGTTTTGGGCTCGGCGGCAGATCGCGCTAATGTCGCTCATGCGCCCCGAAATGGTGAAAAACGAGAATGCACTGTCACTGATTGAGAAAAATCTGGACGAAGCAGGCCCGAATTCCTCCGACTTGCGGGTCAAAGCTCGACTGCTGGCGAATTCACCGGAAACTCAGGTGCAAGATCTCGTATCCGCTTGGGAAGCAGTGACCGAATCTTCCCAGGGAAGGACGGCGAGCGATTACTCCAGTCTAGCGTTTGCTCGAATGAAATCGGGAAATCTTCAGGGCGCTCTGGCTGAGCAAAGATCTGCAATTGCGGCGGCCCAGACCACCGGAGAACGCAACCGTATGGTCACCCAGTACGCGGGATGGCTGCTGGATCAAAACCAGTTGTCCGAAGCGGAAATCTGGCTGGAAAATCTCGAAGACGAAAGCGAGGCATCAAAAGCCACCCATTTGATTCGGGCCGATTTGGCGGCGAGAAAGGGAGATCACACCCGGGCAACTGAGTTACTGACAGACATCCTGAACACCATCACCAAGGATGGAGATTCCGATTCAGCAGGTGCAACCGCAGCAGTGCTAACCCAGGTTGGGCAAGCAGCAGAGCGAATTGCAAATCGCGTCGATTCCGATGCTCGATCCCGCTACACGAAAGTTGTAACTGCCGCGTTCCAGCGTGCAACCGACTTGAATGCCAGTGCACGATTCTATTTGGCATCATCGCTTTTGCACCAGAACAACATTGATGCTGCAATCACTCAGCTAGAGCGTACCCCTGTGCAGGAAGCTGAACTCGGGTTGGCGATACGGGCGCTCGACACCTTGGCCGTATCCAAGCAGCTTAACGAAAAACAGCTGGAAAGGCTTGAGATTTTGACGCAGTCGTTGATAGAAGATTTTGGGCAAAGGTCGTCTCTTCAGATGGTCCGTGCTTCACTTGCGAAATCGAAGGGTGACGTCGATCAGGCAAGCAAAATCTATCGCGATGTGTTAGGTTCCGACGAGCAGAATTTGATCGCACTGAACAACTTGGCGGTCTTGCTAAGCGAATCCGACGGCAGTTTGGCCGAGGCAGCAAACCTGTCCGATCTAACCATCCAGATTGCGGGGCGCATGCCGGCACTACTGGACACTCGAGCAGTCATTGCAATCGCATCGAAAGAGAACCAAGTCGCCTTGGAGTTGCTGAACGAGGCTACGCAAAAAGAACCAAACGCCATGTTTCTGTTTCACAGGGCGGTTGCCCAGCTTAAAGCGGGAAATCAAGATCTGGCCAATGCCGACTTTCAAAAAGCCATCGCAATCGGGCTTGAATCGGACCAGTTTGGTAAACGGGAACTGGGTTGGTTCCAGATGCTGCAAAAATAGTGCCCCAACCGCGTTCCGTATTCCAAGGAAAAGAGCCTTGCCCGACGTTTCCGTTGATCTCCCAAAGCCCTTCACCTCCAATCGTGAGAATGCGGCGGGCGGAATGGCTTCCCATGTGCTTCCCTACGTCGCATTTCTATTGCTCGTCCAAATGCGTGGCACGGGTTTGGAACCGGGTTCGCCATGGGGTTCGCTATTGGAGGCGTCGGTGCCCCTGCTGATCATCGCGTATTTCGGATATCGAGGATTCTATCCCGAGTTGCGTTCTACGGAATTGAGATTCCAATGGATTCCCGTCGACCTTTGCTTCGGAATTGCCACCGGAATGGGGTGGATGTTGCCGTACGCTCTGGGCCAGTTGCCGACACCGGAAACGGGCTCACTTTCGGGCGAAAGCACTTTGATGGATTGGGCTGCACGAGGCACAGCAATGGTGATCGCTGTACCGTTGCTGGAAGAAATTTTTACACGCAGTTTCTCAATGAGATTCATCGATACTTACGATAGCGAAACGTCGAATTCATTCCGTGATCATCCCATCGGCGTTTTCAGCTTAAGAAGTTTCATCGGGACCATGGTCCTGTTTACGTTTGCTCATGCAACTTGGGAGTGGTGGGTGGCCATCCCATGGATAGCCGTTACCAATTTGTGGTTCTATTGGCGACGATCCATGTGGTCACTTGTTTTTGTTCACGTGGCCGCCAATTTGACGCTAATGGTCGGCGTCGCCGTCACAAAACACTGGTACTTCATCTAAACAGACCGACAGGAGTTTTGCGACACATGGCAACACGCCGGTAAGCGAGTGATCGCCCCATTTGTCGGTTCGTTCCTTGCTTATGCGTTTTGAAGTTGCGTTTTTACACGAGGCATTGGTTTTTAGGTAACTCGAAGCGTCAGCGAGGCGATGTCAACATCATTTTTTCCTTGCTCACGCGTCGGGTTACCAAAAAAACGCAACTTTAAAACTTACGCGTCGGGCTACGAAACTTAAAAAACAATTGACCGCCCACTTGGAGGGGTCGCAGATTGAAGGTGGCCGATACGCCCTATTTTATGACGACTTTCAGCGACAGCTGACCATACCGATCGATTCCTGATTATCGCTCGGGACGATTGCAACCATCGACGGGCCAAAGGATGCGTTTCACCGCATCCGGAGGCCCATTTTATTTGCGCGAATGCATCGTGGCCATTCGAAATCGCATACAGAAAGATACCCAAGTACGTCATGAAACGGATGTTTCACCGACATACCTGAATTTGTTGCCACAATCGATACACGTGTATAGATGCAGCGACCAAATACGGACTGCGGATCTGGTTGACTTTGCGGATTACCTTGTTCGAGTTGTAGTGGACGGAGCGGATACTCCGATCGTTGCGATAGATCCAGATGTTTCTACTTGACCGGAAATCCCGGGACGAACGACTGTCCACTACTCGATTTGGGCTCCCTGCGGAGACACGCCGTGCCAACCATTCGAATTCACGTCCTTGTAATTCTAGGGATTTTGCCACTGGCAAGTGGATGCCATCTAACTCGTCACCAAAAGGGAATCGCCGCACGAGCCCAGAAGGTTGCCATCGAACCAGCGAATACCCCAAGAGAGCTTTGCAAGACGACGCTTCCGACCTATCGCATCGAGCCACCGGACATCCTAGACATCGAGGCGGTGCGTATCGTTCCTCGATCGGACTACAGACTGAACACCACGGATGTATTGCGGATTCAGGTCAAACGAGCTGAATTTCGGCGTCTGGCCCCCGGTGACACGGTCACAATCCGCGTTCCCGCGGCGCCGGCACTTGCCCCTATTGATGACCTGTTTCTCATTCAGCCCGACGGCACCGTCAGCCTGGGTGCGAACTACGGCAGTGTGAAGATCGCCGGGGACACCTTGGAACAAGCCGAGGAACGAATTGAGACCAAGCTTGATGAAATTTTGAAGCTTCCCGAGACCTACGTCGCGCTGTCCCAAGCGGGAGTTCCGGTGGACGGTGAATTTTCGATCGAACTGGACGGGACGGTCGATTTCGGAGCACCCTATGGTGCCGTCGCCCTGGACGGGCTGACCATCACCAAAGCCCGCCAAATGCTGAACGAACACTTCAAACAATTCTTTGAAGCTCCGGCGATTACAATCAATTTGCTGCAAGCAAGCATTTTGCAACAGATCGTGGGCGAACACATGGTGGGACCTGATGGCAGCATTACCCTTGGCATCTACGGATCGGTGCCGGTGGCGGGCCTGACCGTTGCAGAGGTCAGCGAACTGGTCGAAGCCCAGCTTGCGATCTACCTGGATGAGCCGCAAGTTGCCACCTCCGTTCTGTCATACAACAGCAAAGTGTTCTACATCATCGCCAATGGTGGTGGTTTGGGCGACGGTGTCTATCGGTTTCCCGTCACGGGGAATGAGACCGTCTTGGATGCCTTGTCGCTGATTCAAGGCTTGCCTCAGGGCTCCAGCTATCGCATGTGGGTTGCACGTCCGACACCAGAAAAAGGACAGTACGTCACGATGCCAATTGATTGGGCGGACCTGACGTCGCTCGCCGCGACCGAGACGAACTATCAGCTGCTGCCAGGCGATCGCCTTTATATCGACCATGATCCGATGATGGCATTCGACAATGGTATTGCCAAGTTGACCGCTCCGCTGGAGCGTATCATGGGCTTCAGCATTCTGGGGGCCGAAACGGCCACCCGCATGTCAGGCAAAGTCTTAAGTGGTGGCGGCAACCCACGAACAAACTTCTAAGCGTCGTTCGTCTCCATGAAAAGCACCCGAAAGGCGGAAGTTTACCAACAAGTCTGGCGATCTGCTTCTTTTCGCCACCGACAGCTATGGTGAATTTGACAGGATCAACTGTTCAAAGCTTCCATCAATTTCAACTTCCTCCGGGAACGACTCCTCGACGCCTAAATCGGGAACGGAATTCAACTGATCGGATGCAACCGATTGGCTGACGGAAACGTCCAGATGACCGACAATTTTCGAGCCCATGTGAGTATCAAGCCCGTCTTGACTGATGCAGGAGTTGCTGCAATTACCCCTGCCGACACACCAAGCATCACCGTCGTTCCAGTGCGTCGGCTGGTATCCATAGTAGCAACGCACATGCTTGGGGGGGTGACAGCCCTGCAACTCGAACGCCGAATGAAAAACACACCCGCCAGATGCGGGGACTAACGCCAGGCAAAATACTGCAAGAGCAATGCGGATAGGGACCCCCATCTCTTGATTGGTAGCCGAAAGCCGCATTCGCGAAAACGTGACGTGTCTTTGGACCATGGGATCGCCCGATCGTTGTGAAAGTCATTTGATCTGCCGGAAGGTCGTCGGCGGCTTCTAAGATTCGGCGGAATATTCAGCGTTTTCGGTGATCCCACGCCTGCTTCTGCCCCAAAAGGGCGGGCATGGCCATTCAAAATGCCCATCCGCATTCTGCCTGTGACGGTCAATGGGATTCTGTGGGCTGCGGGCCAATTCGGCCGGTCCTAGTTGGGAATCGTTCGAACAGCCCCCCCCTTCTGAGCCGGAACGCTCTTTCTGATAGGCCCCCATCCCCCAATGCGGCGGCGTCAACACACTTGCCTTGGCAACACTATGTCGCTGATTCGCCCCAGATGATGGTCAAACAAGCAGGAATGGTTTTGCGACCGGCCTGGCACGCAACAATATGAATCGCAATATGCCGTATCGAGAAGTCAGCGTAAAACTCGATATACGCCGTCGCGCCCACTACAGCGACAGATGAAGTTTCGCCGAACCTCATGATGCCAATATGAAGCCCTCGTGGGGTGCGCATATTGGAGAAACCATATACCTTCGCCGCCGAATCGAGGGTAGTCATTTCGATTCGATGAAGGCGGTGAAATGGTGGTGAATCCGACCGCAAATGTGATTGCGCCGGCGGAACCCTCCCTTATAAACCGAGCGTCAGACGGCTTTGGTCTCGAATGCCGTTTCGATACTTGATCGCATCGGTTGATGCTGTCCAACACTAAATCGAGTGCGGAAATAGCGAGAGCGTTCTCGCTGCTTTCACTCACGACGTCAAAACGTGTTGCTGGACAACGATCCGCCAGGCGCTCGCCCCACTTCAGAATCTGAACCCGTAGGAACAAAAGAATGACACGTTTGAAAGTACGAATCGCATCACTTGCGATCGCCGGCTTGATGGCATGTGCTCCGTCGCTGCAAGCGCAAACCATCACCGGGCAAGACGACTTTGGTGACAGTTGGAGCGGCAACACGCCGACCGGCGGCAACCAAGTTTTCACTAGCCGAACCATCACCCCAGACAACTCTGGAAACTTTGGTTTCTGGTGGGGAATTTTCGGCGGCAGCAACTTCGATTACTACGGAATCACCGACCGACGTATCAACTTTGATGTCGCGGACGACTCGGCTGGCACGTTCCCGATTGATCAGTTTGGCTTTGCATCATCGTTGTTCCCAAACGACAACTTCGTCGCAATTGCCGACTTGGCTAACAACGACAACCTGAGCGGACTGGCGTTTGCTGATTGGCAATTCGACATTTCCGCACAGGGAGCAAGCCCGTTCGACGTCCACCGTATCTCGCTGACGATGGTCGCCTATGGCGATTTCGAATCCGGCGATGACAACGTGGTATTCAGCGGCGGTGTCACAGGTCAGCCGAGTGCAACGTTCTTCGATTTCGGCCTTTCGGCCGCTCAGGATGCAGCGGACACATTGTATCAGGTGACCATGGAAGCCGGTGGAGTGTACGACTTCTACTTCCAGCCCAGCGCGTTCTTTGACGTCAACGAATGGAACAACCTTGTTCTGAACGGACCATCGGGAAGCGTGACCTACCACCCCAATGACAACGGTGGCGCCGACGACGATGGAACCGCATTCAACGGATTCATCGCCGAACCGACCTTCAGCGATCCCGCCGGTGTCACCCGTGCTTACACCGATGGCTCGTTCGACGAGCAAGAAATCGAGGCCTTTAAAGACCCGATGGTCGAACAGATTTCAGGTGTCCAACTAGACAACCAGATGCAGCAATTCACCGCTGTCGTGAAGGGCGTAGGCACGACGTTTGATCTAAACATGACTGCCGCACAGAACGCAAGCTTCGAGATCATGGCGTACGACAACATTCTACTGGAATCGGCCGTTCTGGGTGATGCCAACGGTGATTTGACTGTCGACACGCTGGATATCTCGCCTTTCGCGTTGGCGCTGGTCGACCGAGCCGCATATGAGCTGGCCAACCCGGGAATCGACCCCGACTTCGTGCTGGACTTCAACTGCGACGGCGTTTTCGATTCGCTGGACATCGCGCCCTTCGGCAGCAAGTTGGCCAGCCCCTGATTCAATGGCCGCCTGCTGGGCGTGCCACGTTTGTTGTTTGATGTTGAGTTTCATGTTTTTGGTTTAGGAATTTACGATGAAAAAGTCCATCTTGATGGCAATTGTTGTGATCGCGGCCGTTTCAGGTCGTGCGAACGCGCTGGACATCACGTTCAGCACCTCGGCGACCGATGCCAACGCTGGCAACGTCTTAAACGTTGCTGCTGGATCGACCGGCAACCAACTGTACATTTGGGCCAATGCCACCGGCGACCCGAACAGCGTCGAAGGCTTGGGCCTGGATGTCACAGCGGACAACGGCAACCTGTTTGCCACGTCTCACGTGATTGAAAACCCGGTTTTTCAAAACATCCCGGGATTGGATCGTTGGAATCTGGCTGTTAGCAACGGAACTCTTAACGATTCCGGCGTTCTGGTCAACGATTCTCTTGGCGCTGCTCTTCCAGGCTTGGGTGGCTTGGCGTTTTACCAGGGAATTCAAAACGTTGGCGGTCCGGTGCTGCACAGTGTTCTGACGTTCGATGCCCTGGGTGCTGGAACCACAGAATTGGGTTTCGAAAAGGGTATTGGCAACATCGCTGCTAACGGCCAAGTTCCTACGTTGAACTTTGGTAGCGCTACCGTTAACGCTGCGGCGGTTCCCGCCCCGGGTTCGATCGCCGGCCTGCTGTCGTTGGTCGCCACCGGCGCCATCGTCATGCGTCGTCGTCGCCGTTAAGCGGCATCTATAAGGATAGATGACACCACCACCAGTGTCACAAGCCTTTGTTGACTTGTGGAGGGGTGGGCTAAGCGTCGGCGGCCCGCCCTTCCTTCGGTTTATTAAGTATTGACGCGTTCGGTTCAATCCAGATGCGCACGATTGATTTACCCACTTCGACGATTCGATTTCCCGGCCTGTCGTGTGCGCGGCGGCCTTGTTTCGACGCGTCGCGAACGATGTGGCCGTTGTTTGAGTTTCGCCCTTCGACGATTATGCCACGTGCCGGCGGCTTAACATGAATAGCAGATGGACAAAAGTCGTCGGGTTTTGTAACCCGACGCGTCAGTCTTGCAGCATCGCTTTGCTGGTACCCCGACGCGTGAGCGAAGAAAGAATGATGTTGACATCGCCTCGCTGGCACTTCGGGTGACCAAAAAAACACTGCCTCGGGTAAAAACGCAACTTCAATACGCGTAAGAAAGGACCGAACCGGCAATGTACGGGGTCCCTCGCTTGCTCGTCAGGTTGCCATGCGTCACAAAACTTCTGACCGCCCACTTAGCTTTCGAGAGAACCTGCATTCGTGAGAACCAGCTTTTTTGTCGTCCTGCTGACGTTGGCATTGTTTATTTATGAAAATACATGCCCAGCCGTGACGATCACGTTTAGCACTTCGGCGACCGATGCCAACGCTGGAAACGTCTTGTCCACTGTTCCCGGATCGACCGGAAACCAGCTGTACATTTGGGTCGACGCAACCGGCAATGAAAACGGTATCGAAGGCTTGGGTCTAGATATTACTGCGGACAACTGCAATGTCGTTGCCACGTCTCACGTGATTGAGAACCCCGTCTTTCAAGACATCCCGGGATTGGATCGTTGGAACTTGGCGATTAGCAACGGAACTCTTAACGATTCCGGCGTTCTGGTCAACGATTCCCTAGGTGCTGCCCTTCCGGGCTTGGGTGGCTTGGCGTTCTACCAGGGAATCCAAAATGGTGATGGACCAGTCCTACACAGTGTGTTGACCTTCGACGTGATCGGCGGCGGAACCACGGAACTCGGCTTTGAAAGAGGCATTGGCAACATTGCTTCTAACGGCGCAGTTCCGCCCTTGAACTTTGGCAGCGCATTTGTGGGAAGCCTTGCTCCCACGCCTTGCCCCGCTCCGGGTTCGATCGCCGGCCTGCTATCTCTGGTTGCCACCGGCACTGTGTTCATACGTGGTCGTCGCCGATAGACGGTACCTATTGCGATTACGGACACCGCCATTGGTGTCATGAGCATGCGTCGACCAACGGAAGGGGCAGGCTAAGTTCCGGCAGCCTAAGCTTCTTCAGTTTATTAAGTATTGACGCGCCCAGTTAAATCCAGGTGCGCACGATTGATTTGCCCCCAACGACGATTAGATTCTTCGGCGTGTCATGTGTACGGCGACCTGGTTTCGGAGTGTCGCGAACCGTGTGGCCGCTATTTGAGTTTCGTACTTCGACGATTATGCCGCATGCCGGCGATTTACAAGTGAGAATTAAAATGAGAATGAAGGCTTTGTTGGCAGCCCAACTCGTGCTGGCAGCGTTTGTGTGCGGGAACGCGAGTGCTACTCTAACGATGACGTTTAGCACCTCCGGAACTGATCCGAACGCTGGAAGCAGCTTGTTCGTGAATCCTGGATCAGCAGGAAATCAGCTTTTCGTTTGGGCGGAGTTGTCGGGCGATGCGAGCGTCGAGCCGTACATCGAAGGCTTGGGTCTAGATATTACTGCGGACAACGGCAATGTCGTTGCCACGTCTCACGTGATTGAGAACCCCGTCTTTCAAGACATCCCGGGATTGGATCGTTGGAACTTGGCGATTAGCAACGGAACTCTTAACGATTCCGGCGTTCTGGTCAACGATTCCCTAGGTGCTGCCCTTCCGGGCTTGGGTGGCTTGGCGTTCTACCAGGGAATCCAAAATGGTGATGGACCAGTCCTACACAGTGTGTTGACCTTCGACGTGATCGGCGGCGGAACCACGGAACTCGGCTTTGAAAGAGGCATTGGCAACATTGCTTCTAACGGCGCAGTTCCGGGTTTGGACTTTCGTACTGCCACCGTCGTCGCGAGTGCGGTCCCGGAACCTTCGTCGTTCGCGATGATCGCCTGCGGACTGGCCGCCACCGCGTTTCAGGTCCGACGACGAAAGTTGCAAAACGCCAAGAGCGTTTGAGTAGCGCTGACTGGTGATTTGCCCACGTCATCCGCGGGTGTCCGGCGGCGTGGGCGTGGTGGATTCATGTAAACCATTATGGACGACGGTCATATGATAACGAAAACGAACGGCTGGCTCTTGCTTGCTTCGGTCGCTTTGTCTGGCATTTCGGTTTGCCCTAGCGTGTGCCACGGGCAACTACGGATTTGCTCGTACAACACGCTTTCCAAGCCTGCGAATTCGACTGACATCGGTGAGATTCGCACGATTTTTTCAGCAATCGCGACAAGACCCGCGAATGGAGTTGCGAAGCGGGTGGACATCGTGGGCCTTCAAGAGCAAAACACGAGCCTTGCGACGGTCAGCAACTTCGCATCCGCACTAAATGCCGAATTTCCGTCCGCGAACTATCAACAAGTCTTGCTGTCCAACGGATCGTTCCGTCACGCATACGTTTACGACGCGGGAACGGTGACCCCGGTGTCTTCATCCGAAGTTTATATCGGCATTCGTCCGGCGCTTCGCACGCAGTGGAATCTGTTCGGCTATGGAGGCTCCGCTTCATTTTATTCCTACTGCGTGCACTTAAAGGCGGGCAATTCCGCGGGCGATAACTATCAGCGAAATCTTGAGGCACAGAACATTCGCTCCAACGCCGATGCACTGGGCGAAGGAACACATGTGATCTACATGGGCGACTTCAATTTCGTGGGGCATAATGAGTCCAGTGTCCTAACACTCTATGCACCAGGACCAGGTCAAGCAGTCGACCCGCTGCTCTTGCCGACCTGGCCGGGAGTGTCGTCTCGATTCTGGTTGACTCAATCGACACGAGATATCCCGCTCCCTGACGGGGGAGCCTTCGGCGGGATCGACGACCGTTTCGATCTGCAGCTTGTCAGTGGAGAGTTTCTGGACGGGGAAGGGCTTTCCTACCTTGGATTCTCCAGCTCGGGATTTCCCGGATTTGAACACTCCTACATCGCATTTGGAAATGATGGCCTGGTTTACAACGGCCCGATCAATGTCGCGACGCCAGGTCGCGAACAGCCTTATGTTGTGCTGGATGCGCTCTATGAATTGTCCGATCACCTTCCGGTGGTTGCCGACTATCAAATCCCGGCAGTGATGGACGTCCAGATGGATTCCGTACCGTATTCCGCGGTTCTTGGAAGCACCGTGGATGTTGCGTTTCTAGTGAAAAACACAGCCCCCGTTTCGGTTTCTTTGGCTGCCGACGAACTGGATTATTCGTTTGTTGCATCCGCGGGGCTGGTCGGCGCCGGTTCCGGTGTTGAACCGGCGTTGGGTGCAGGTCAATTCGAGTTGATACAGGTTGATACGACAAGCGTTGGCTTGAAAACCGCGAACTTGACGGTATCGACGAACAGCCAACAAGCCGCGAACCCAAACTTTGCGTTCGACCAAGAAATCTTTGTCACGGTTCAGGGCGATATGAACGGAGATTTCAGTGTCGACACTCTCGACATCGTCCACTTTGCTGACGCACTGGTTAATCCGTCGGCGTATGCCCAGAACTTCCCGCACATCGACCCCAACGTGATCGGTGACTTCAACGGCGATTCTGTCATTGACTCGTTGGATATCAGTGGATTTTCGGGGGCTCTGGTTGGTCCTTAATCGCCACCAATGAAGCCAATGTTGGTTTATCGTACACAATTTCGTCCCTGCGTGAACTGTTCATGCAGGAAGACAATATGGTTTTACCGAATGGGAAGCACTGATGCGTAACGTCCAATTCCTATGCCGCGGGCCGTTTTTGGTCTGCTGGCTTGCATTTGCCGTATCCCTGGCATCCAGTGACGGCATACGAGTTTGTGCCGGCAATACCAACGATCGCGAGCGATCTGACAAATACGTGCAAACGATCCTGGACCGAGCCATTCCGTTGCTTCGTTTGCGCGAAGTCCAAGATGAACTGGAGTTGGATTCTTCCCAAAAGTCCAAGTTACAAGCGAATGGAATGAATACCCCACCTCCGACTTTCGACAGGTCGGAATGGGGAACCATGGATCCGCAGGCTCGCCATGACGCGACCATCCAACATCAGACCAACCTTCGAGAGTTTTTTCAGCAGCGACGTAAACAAGTGAAGGACGTCCTCTCGGACGCTCAATTAAAGCGTTTGACGGAGATCTCGCTTCAGTTTCGCGGAATTTCAATCCTGCAAGATCCAGAGGTCATGCGTGACCTAAAGATCACCATCACACAGAGACAAGACATCCTGAAGCGTCAGATGACGTTCTTGCGGAAACTGGGGCAAATAGACTTGTCCGCAAACGAGAACCGTCAAGCGAGGCAACAGATGCTTGATGGGTTCAAGGACGAAATGGAAGTTCACGTGCTGGCGGCGTTGGATCCTGAGCAGCAGCAGAAGCTGGACGAGATGAAAGGAAAGCCGTTTCCGTTTCCGGATCGCTTGCGTGAGCCTGGCGTTTTACGCAAAGAGTTGTATGCAAGCTCAGAAAAGCCCAAAGTTGCTCCGGTTCGCCCTCGCAACGTCGACAGTTCGTTGCAGCAGGAACTTGAAGCAGCGATCTATGACGAAGAATTCGAGCGTGATGAATAGGCCTTTTCGCCTAACACTGGTTCGTGATACCTCAGGTTTGTTCATCTTGCGGCCATTTGCATCTGCAACATTCAGGAATTCTTCCTAAAGGGCATCTCCGGCCGCTATTACTTGCGGATGCGAATCAGTCGGAAATGCCAAAGTAACCAACGGGATCGATGCGCGGCAATCTTGGCTATATGCCTAACTTTGCGCACACGCATGTCGTGCGTCAGGCAAAGTCCATCGCATGTGACGACTTTATGTCGCGCAAATGGAGGACACGTCCGAGCCTCTTGGCCAGCATCATTCGTAGACGCCCCTTCGCTTGGACAATGAAGCTTGCGTTTTCTGGTAGGCGAGTACGGTCGTTCCGACATTTGGCGAAACCTACGGCCTGACCATCCTTAATGAAGTTTTTGAGTGCAGGCAAACGCCAGCATGATGCGGTATTCAATTCAAATTCATAATATCGAAGAAGCACGCCCTACAATGCGCCACCGATGCGAAATTAGCTTCGGTACTCAAAGAAAGTATGTGCTTTCCTGCACGGTGCAGGCGAAGCGTTGCTTAGGGACAGAAGTACTGTCTCGAAATATTGATATGTAGAATCTTCTTGGAGAAACAGATGAAGAAGCAAATTCTGGGCTTCGCTGTCGCAGCCTTGATTGTCCTTGGTTCGGCGGGAAGCGTTTCAGCTGCCCAACTTGCCGCATGGGACATGTACGGTGTCGGCACCGTTTCCAGCGTCAACCCCGCTGCGTCGGCTGCGTTCGTCACCGCCGATCCCATGAAACTTGGCCCGGGACTGGGCACTTCAGGGGCGGGCAACGCACTGAGCTCAAGCGGCTGGGGATCGACCGACACCACCGACTATATCTCGATGGGCTTCACCGTCGACGCTGGCCAAGCGGTTGATTTGGATGAACTGATCATCGGAACCCGATCGTCGAATACCGGCCCCGGAACCATTGGTGTCTTTACCAACCAAGATGGCTTCACCTCGGCGGTGTACTCGATCACACAGCAGGGAACCGACTACGCAAATAGCATCATCGACCTTTCAGCTTTCAGTGGAATCACTGGGGCGTTCGAGGTTCGCCTGATGGAAATCGGAAATACCCAAGCCGATGGAAGCGGAAACACTTCCAACGGTGGCACCTTCCGCGTGACGGACTACTTCGACAACGGCAGCTTCACGGACGTCCAGTTCACCGGTGACGTCGCTGCAGTTCCGGCACCGACCGGACTGGTTGCACTGATTTCTCTGGGACTCTGCGGAATCGTCGCACGCCGTCGCCGCAAGTAATCGACCTTTCAGAGCGACAAGTTTTGAATTCGCGGCACGACAAATCTCGATTTGTCGTGCCGCTTTTTTATTGAACTCTTTCCTCGCATGGCCTGAGCAGCGGCATGGTCCGCCCCTCTCTCTTTTCATGAAGTTTCGGTTAACCCGTGAAGGTTGCGGCAAAACGCTTCGTAGGGATTGTTCAGCGTGCAGAGAGATGGCTACAACAAATCGCTGGCCAAATCAGGCTGTTGGCACTCATGCTTTATCTCGGAATACGCAAACCAATGACAAACGAAAGTCGCAAGGGATTCACACTGGTCGAATTGCTGGTTGTGATCGCCATTATCGGCATATTGGTTGGGTTATTGTTGCCCGCAGTTCAATCGGCTCGGGAAACCGCCCGTCGGATGCAGTGCACCAACCGCATGAAGCAGGTTGGCCTAGCCCTGCACAATTACCATTCCTCGTTCAAGGCGTTCCCGAACGGGCGCATGCTTTATGACCGCCTACTGTTCGGAAATCCTGAAAAGAACCGCTACACAAACTACTTGGCGATTGGCGAGATGTTTTGGTACGGGAACAAGCCCGTGCACTTGGCGCTATTGCCGTATCACGAGAACACGGCCATCTATGATCTGGTAGACCACACGGGTTCCAGTTCCCCCAGACTGACGGTCAACGGGCAACCGGCCCATGACAACTACGAAGCGTTCAGCAAAAGTGTGTCACTGTATACATGTCCGTCTGACGCCAATAATGACGGTCGCCCGACGAACACAAACTTTCGATACAACTTCGGTGGGGATACTCCGTACGCGGGAGCGAACGACTGGTACGACAACAATTGCCTAAACGGATGCGAGACGATCGCGAAAGGCAATGGTGCGTTTACCTACGGACAGCAGTTGGCATTCCGTGATTTCACGGATGGGTCGAGTCACTCGTTTTGTTTCGCAGAGCGGACCTTGGGCAGCGGTTTTGAAGGAACTCTGCCGACCAAATCGGATATCATTACGATGCCGTCGCGGGTGACAACAGGCCTTGTTGACCGCGATCAAATTTTTGATGAATGCCTCAACTACACGCCGTCCATCAGTGGGTACAACTTTTTCTCCGCAGGCCGATGGCTTGATGGATCTGATTGGTCCAACGGTTGGGCAACAGCGGCCTATTCATCGACGATGTACAACCACGTGGCACCACCTAATTGGCGGGGCCAGGATTGCGGCGCCGCAAGTGCAATTCCGGACACTCCTGGCGAAGCAGCGATCATTTCGGCCAGAAGCATGCACCCCGGTGGCGTGAACGGTTTGAAGACCGATGGCTCCGTAACGTTCGTGTCTGAGAGCATTGATTTGGATGCATGGAGGGCCATGGGAACACGCAATGGCAACGAAACAGTGGAAGACGTTCAATGAACCCAATGACGATGATTGCACGCGGTTCACAGGACCTAGCAAGAACGCAACAACTGGTCGCACTCGCTTTTTCGATCACGGTGATTCTTTGCCTTATTGGCTGCAGTGGGACGACGGTTGAAACTCGCCGAAGTTCCACGGCGGCATTCTCAGAAGGAATGGCGGCTTTTGAATTGGAAGAATACGCCAAAGCGGAGCCGCTGCTTGCCGAGGCCATGTCAGGCGCGTTGCAGCCGGATGTTTACGTGGAGGCTGGCGTGGCACGTGCGAAATGCCTGGGTCACTTGAATATGGTGCAAGAAGGATTGGGAGTCGCGGACATCATGCGTGAAGGCCTACCAAGTGAAGGTGAGTATTTCGCCCTTCGTGCAGCTGTCTATGCCGCGGCAGGCGAGGTCGCGACCGCACGTGAAGAATTCGCAAAAGCCCGACGCCTGGACCGCCAAGTCCAGCCTCCGCCAGGGATTTAAAGCACCATCATCTCGTGGGGGGGGCTCAGTACCGGTAACCCGCAATCGGTATTCAATGCTTCACGCATTCCACAACTCAGTGAGCCATTCACGACGGCCGCAGCCTGGGACGCTGACCATCTGCGATGCTGCATTGCCTGTGCCGCAACAGTCCGCTGACTATCATGCCGAAGCCCTTCTGAACGCCCGCACGAGACAGATTGTCAACTTGTGGTGGCGTTCAAATAGCCAGGCGAAGCTCAGCCGCCTCGGTGATCTGCTTTGGCATACACCCCTCTGCGTCGTCACTGCCAAATAACGAGCCGAACGCATCCTGATGCCGAAAGCTCGCTCGAGTACGGCGTAACGGCCCCAATCTTTCTGCAACTCGCCAGTTCTGCCGTACGTTGCCCCAAGCGGACCGCGGAGCGATCGAGACGCTCACTGCCTTATGAGAACCGCCCCACACGAACACGATCGCCAGTGTGCTGCGACCAACTTTGCATTGCCTGATAGTCACACAGCCCCTTGCCATTCACATTCAATTCATCGAGATCATGAGAAACTTATACTCATTGACTTTGCTGTCTTGATACACTTTTTCCGTTCTTGCGGCGTTCAAGACTCTCGCAAGTCTGCAGCGTAGCGGTTTGCTGCGTGCACATATTCTGGCCCTCGTTTTGCTCCGCTGAATTCCTTGGTGTATTGGATGCGCTCAAATTTTGTCCGCTGCGGTCGTCGCAATCGCCTCACTCTCGAAATCCTTGAAACGCGGCGGTTGCTCGCAGCGATGCGAGTCGCAACATGGAATGTCCTCAACAATCCTGACAACACGACGGAAGATGCAGACTTTCGGACCGTTCTGCAAGCAATTGGCAACGAGACCGTGGGCTCTGTTACAAAATCACTGGATTTATTAACGCTCAGCGAAACAGACTCCAGTTCGATCTCTCGCGTTGAGTCGATTCTTGACGGACTCTATCCTCACACGGATTTCGGTTACGTCATCTCACCATCGGACGGGGGCGGCGACGCAACGGGTTTTGTCTATGACACGTCAACTATGCTTCTACAAGAAAGCATTCTGGTCCCCGGCGCGTTCACCCACACGACGTTGCGTGCGAAGTTTCGCCCCATCGGCACATCAGGAACTGAAGACTTTTTCGTTTACTCGACTCACCTGAAGGCAGGAACAAGTTCTTCCGACCGGTCCAGGCGAGGAACGGAAGCCTCGCTGCTTCACAATGATGCCAACAGTTTGGGGGAGGGCGCAAATGTACTAATCACTGGCGATTTCAATATGAAAACGAGCAGTGAGCCCGCGTGGAGCAATTTAACCGCTGCCGGCCCCGGACAGGTCTTGGACATCTATGGGCCGGGGGGTGCAGGAAGCTGGAACGATAACGGAAACTTTAAGCACCTGCACTCCCAAGATCCACGGACTAGCGGTGCCGGGATGGACGACCGCTTCGATATCCAATTTGCCAGTGGTGAATTCTTCGATGGTGTGGGCATTGACTACATCGATGGGTCATACCATGTTTTTGGGAACAATGGGACACACACACTGAACGGAAGCATCCTTACAGGTACGGGTGCGAGCCCAAGCGTCTTGCACGCTCTTGAGTCAGCGAGTGATCACCTTCCAGTTGTTTCGGACTTTGAGGTTTCGGACTCGGTGCAGGTGATAGTCAATCAGACGGGTGGAGGCACGTCGGTTGCGGAATCGGGAGTTTCAGATACTTACACGCTTAAGCTAAGCCATCCGCCCAGCCACTCCGTCACCGTATCGGTTGATCCCAACTCTCAATTGGACCTGGGCTACGGAGCGGGTGTGGCGAGATCATACATTTTTACACCTCAAAATTGGTCTTCGGAACAGACGATTTCAGTGACTGGCGTGGATGACTCGGTCGTCGAAGGCCCCCATCTTGGCACAATCTCCCATTCTTCCTTCAGTTCCGATCCAGACTTTAATGGGCTATCGATCGAAAACATTTCTGTCAACATCATTGACAATGATTACGGCCCCGGAATCAGCATCACGCACAGTGGTGGTGGATTGGATGTTGCTGAAGGTGGCCAATCCGACAGCTATTCGGTTGTTTTGGATACTGCCCCAAGCTCCGACGTGTCTGTTACAGTTACTCCGGATGGACAACTGGATCTCGGTTCTGGCCAGGCAACATCAGTCGTTCTGACGTTTACGCCATCAAATTGGCAGTCCCCTCAATCCGTTACCGTTGTGGCGTTCGACGATGCGGTGATAGAGGGTCCACACCTGGGCGGAATATACCATGCGACATCCAGCAGCGACCCGTCATACAATGATCTGGCAATCGAGCAACTATTCGCTCAGGTTGCGGACAATGACTTATCGCCATCTCAGTCCGTGGTCATTTCAGAAATCATGTACAATCCGGATACCAGCGAAGTTGGCTCGCTTCCGGAATGGCTTGAAATTGTCAACACTAGCTCATCCCCAGTCGACCTCAGTGGCTGGTACTTTGCCGATGAAGACGCAAGCTGGGGATCCTTTCCTACCGGCACGATTCTTCCGCCGAATCAGGCCGCCGTCGTCTACGACAATCGCTTTACATCCGACTCAGTATTTCGGTCTGCATGGAACATCCCCAGCGACGCGATTGTTTCCGGCGTCCAATGGGGAAGCCTTTCCAATTCTCCTTCATCCAGCAATGAGGTACTGCGGCTGTTCGATGCCGGAGCATTTGAAATCGACTACGTGAATTATGATGATGCGTTCCCCTGGCCCTCCGATAGCCCGGATGGACCGAGCATCTACCTGACTGACTTGCTGGCCGACAACAGCATGGGCGACAACTGGACGCGATCCTCCGTGGGGATCGATGGAGCACGTGCTGCTTCATCGCCGTTTTCATCAACCGACGTCGGATCTCCGGGCGATTTCCCGGCATTGCCAGCCCCCGCCTCTTTGATAGTGTCCGAGTCCCATGGATCAACTGCTGTCAACGAAGGCGGAATAGCGGACAGCATTCAGGTATCGCTTACGGGAACCCCCAACTCAAACGTTCTCGTTACTCTAACGCCGACCAATGCACAGATCGACCTGGGCGCTGGCACGGGCGTTCCTCTGGTACTGACATTTACACCAGCGGATTCGGGAATCCCTCAGAGCGTTTTCGTTTCAGCGGAGATCGATGGGTTTGTGGAAGGATACCACTGGTCCGCGATTTCAATCTCCTCACAAAGTTCGGACCAAGCGTTCGCAAACTTGACTGCAAACGACATTACCGTTGGAATCCAAGATGTCACCCTACGTGGAGACATGAACGGAGACGGTCACATTGACAGTTTGGACATTGCGCCGTTTTCAATCGCCATAATTGACCCACAGGCTTACGCACAAGCCTTTCCAGGATTCGACCCCAATGTGCTTGGTGACTTGACCGGAGATGGCATCATTGACACGCTAGACATTGCACCGTTTTCGCAACTGATCATGGGCACATAATCGATGCCGATTAATCCAAACAGGTGCTTCGCTTGCGAGCCTTCGACTCTTCAATAGCAAGACTCATTTCGAAACCAAAGTGCCCAGGCAAATTTTTAGAAGCGGAATTGAGTCGTGACCGGTTTGCTTGGTGCTCTTTGCGTGATCTTTCCGCTGATTGCCGATACTGCAGTCGGCCCAGAAAGTCCCCGAGTCGCTGGTGCGTTAGTCCAAGCACCACCCTCGGGCCAACCCATCGTTGGAAGCAGAACGCCTTCCATTAAACGCGAAGCTACAAACGAGGCCAAATTCGCCTCGGCAGCGTTTTCGCCGTACGCCGATTCAGTTATTGAACCGCCGGGAATTCAAAAGACAGCTCGAACGCCTCTTGCGTTGTCAAATCTACTTCCTTCGGCCGGCGGGACTGCGTCTGGAATATCCCCGGGGGTTGTGCGTTCAGGGCATTCGCCGCCGATTTCAATCGTTTCCGACGGTCCCGATTGCGGCAAACCCACTGACGCATGGATCGCTATCTTCCTGATTCCGCCCACTGGCTTTGAGATGCAAGCCATCCTGAGTTGGGATCTCCTGCTGACGCCTTCCACCGATACTTTATCGACGCACGGCAACGATTCGAGTCATGGTTGCGAACCACTCTCCTTGTCCGGCCATATTGACATCCACTATAAACTTGTCCGTGTCCACTCCCCCAAGGTTGCGACTTCGATTGCGAGTTTGGCATTGACTGGCCTGGGTGTCATTGTCTTGGCATCAAGAAACCGTCGGCTTCAGTACTATAAGCTGAAGCGACGGCACCCGAGCTAGCTTTCGGCCACGGTGGAACGACTTGAGAAGGCCCCAAAGGGGCTCTTTCGTCGTGACTTATTGGCAATATCAGGCTGGGCCCAGGAAACGTTTGCCGGAAGCCGCATCATTGAATCCCTTGCCTTCCGTATTCGTGGAAGGAGCCACTTGGGTGACATCTACTTTGGACCGACGCAGATCTTCAATCTCTTCCGCTAACCCTCGAAGCAATGCGGCTATCTCTTCACCAGCCTCGTCGCCAAGGTGCACACTTAAACATTTCTTCGAATTGAAGCTGAGACTAAGCTTGTCCATGTTTCGGATACCAATAGCGTGATGGGCATGTTTTAGGATGTGGTCCAAATCCACCAGTGGTTTTATCCGAACCACAAGTCTCGTCAAATTAAAAATTCGTCTACACGCGCCTGCTCACCTTCACAATTGCAAAAGCCTTCCTAGGACGCCAAAATACGCGACGTTACTTGCCGCCTGAGGCCGCATTCTGCAACCCATCGCCGGAACACTGAACCGGTCTCCGATCATCCATGCCACGCCAACACGACCCCCGATCGAAAGGCAAATCAACACGATGTAAATCGGAAGAAAATCGTTGGTTTCCACCAACCAAAACTCACTTCATATTTAGCACATACAATTCCCGTGGTTTTAACAAAGTTCATTGTACAATTCCGGACGCACAACAATAACATACGTCTACTGGTGAACACGGTAGTTTTGTTGGTCACTTGAACGATGGCCGCGAATCGCTTGCGACCAACTAGGTTTCGTGTTCCGCCTCAAACACCGTTTGCCATCCAGCTGTTTTCTTTCATTCGGCATAAACGATTGGCGGTGCATTCGTAATCGGCGAGATAGCACCGCTACGCAATTTGGAATTTCTATGTATAGAACAACCGCTATACTGATTATCGCAGCTCTCTTTTCCCCAACCTGTTCCTATGCGGCATTTCTCGATCAGATATTGAGGTTGGACGCAGTGACGAGTGAAGGGGAGGGCGGTGGCTATACTTGGCAAACGAATGCGGCTTCTTGGGAAGACGGCCATTTCCAGGCTTGGCTACCAAGCGATGTCCAGATTCTGGACCAAGACAATTCGGTCATTGCAACCATTCAGGCCGAACAGACTTTTGTCTATTACGAAGCGGACCCGGTGGTGAAGCTCAATTTTTCCGTCACTGCAGGAGCTTCGGATACGACTGTCACCATCTCGTCGGGACTGCTGGAATTTAGTCCTCTTTTTCCGACCGTGGGAATCGCTAGCGCGGGAATCTCGATTTCAGATTCAACTGGCGATTCAGTTACTCGATCGGGCCTGCTTGACGGGAAGTCGTTTACAGCCCATTACAACGGAGACAGTGCGAGCGGAACACTCTTTGCTTCCTTACTGAGTGACGATTCGGCAGGACTCTTTCAAACCAGTGCAGCCTCAGACTCCCATGGGATCGTTTCGATCAATGACGCCGTCAGGTCGATGCACACCCAGTTTCGTTTCTCGCTTTCGGCTGGGGATCAAGCTTCTGGGACCAGCGTATTTGCAGTCATTCCAGTTCCCGAACCGAGCTTGTATCGGGCAGCGGCGTCAATGCTAATCTTTGCTGCGTGTGCGCGAATCTTCCGGCAGCGCCAAAAAGGACGGCGTTCCAAATCAGATTCCCGAAGCTCACTGCGCGGCGACCGAAACAAATACCTGAATTAGGTAACTCCCGCGTGACCAACACTGGTGACATCCACTTCGACGGCATTTTGAAATTGTGATTGTCAAAAATTGACATCTAACCGATTGCTTGGGTTCATCAAAGAAGCCCAGTGGGAATCGAGGGACGCAGATGATTTCTTGCCTGAACTTTAGTCTGGCATTTCGTAACTTCGTGAAATCGGATCAAAATCTGGACGCTGTTGAATTTCACTAGTTGCTTTGCGAATGCAGTCGGGTGTGGGAATCCATTCCATCGGTGCATACCCAACCAGGTAATCCAGCGACTTTAGCCCAACGAGTTTGCAGGCGTCGCTGAACTCCATGCCATGATCTCGCATCAAAGCATCGACTTCTCGGCACATCGCTCGAATGGTTACGTGATTCTCGTTCATTGACGAAAGTCTGCACGGCAGTATCCAGGCATCCATTCCCGTTTAATCGTCCTTTGGATGAGCTAATTGCTCGGCCTCATCCTCCCACTGGAGGGTATGCACTCCTCGTGATGTTTCAACGACGTCGAGAAAACGCTAGTTCAAAATTCAACTCTTCTTTTCCATACGCTCGCAATCACAAAACGCGACCCTCGACATTTGGCTTCTTTTTGTCACGGGGCGTTTGAAAAGGGGCCACCTGGGGGCGTCTCTGGTCCCCTTTGAACTTTTCTCGGCATTTTTCAGACGATAGCTTCGGCCGGCGATCTTCATGATCTCCGCCGATTGCATAAACCGATCCAGAATTGCGCTGGCGCCGGGCACGTCGCCGATCAGTTTGCCCCAGTCCTCCAGTGGACGGTTCGTCGTCATCATCACGCTGCGAACCTCGTGACGACGCATGATGATCTCGAATAGGTATTCACCGCTGCGTTTGGGCAACTGCTTTATTCCCATGTCGTCGATGATCAACAGGTCCGGTTTCAGGTACTTCGTCAACACCTTCTCTTCGCCTCCCATCGCCTCGTCGTGCAAGAAGTCTCGCACCACGTCGAAGATACTTTGGTAGAAGACGACGGCTCCGATGCGAATCACGGCGTGACCGATCGCTTGGGCCACGTGGCTCTTGCCGGTACCGAGCGGGCCGCACATCAACACGTCCTTGGCACCGCTAAGGAAGTGACCGCTGGCCAGGTCGAATACCCGCGCTCGATCGACGCTACGGTTGAAAGAGAAGCCAAAGTCTTTCAGCTGACTTTCATCGCGAAAGTTCGCGCGGCGGGCGTCGCGATCGATCTTGCGATTCCCACGCACCAGCGCTTCATCAGTGAGCACCAGCTCCAGAGAATATTCAAATGCGTTAGCTGACTGCTTCGCACGAGGCAAAATCGACAACGCCCCCCCCCTAACAAGGCGGAGGACTTTCAGGCGTCCATTGCTTGTCCCTTTTCAGCTCCCACTGACAGCCCGCGCAAACGAGAGCACCTCAGAGCACCTCGGGCCTACCAAAGAAGATTGTGGATTCATACCGATGCGTTCTCACCAGACGCGTTCACCATCTGGCGTCCAAGCGACAGAAGCAGGTCACGCTGTGAACGATCCATCTGCGACCAGAGCTCGGTCAATTCAGACGGCAATGTCACCACAGATGACACCACGTCATCCGCGCAAGTGCCAAATCGCCCTTCACCAGCACGATTCTCGAGCCCTTGCGGGGGTACTGCCCAAGCCGGAAAACACGTGAATCCCCGTGTTTTCCGGCTTTTCTTTTTTCCGGCAAGTCTCTGTACGACTCCGTACGTCCCCAAATGGTCCACTTTTTGGTCCCCTTTTTGATCGAGGGGGTCGAACATGTGGCTGTCATGACGTCTTGCCTCCAGCGCCCGTGCGGGGCCCCTCGTATTCACGGCGACGAAGGATCACGTAGTGGTCCATCGCCACCTGCACTTGGTTGCCCAGCCATTTGCAAACCATGTTGATCGGGTACGCGTCGGCCAAGTCGGTCAGTGCCGTCGCTCGCAGATTTTGGAATATCCGCGGCCAAGGCGTGAGCCCCGCCTGCTCAACGTACCGAACAAATTGCGATCGTAGATGCGGAGCGATTTAAGGGGACGGAGGTCTTTTTTGGTAGCCGAGTGGACGGCGATGGTGTGGACGACGCATCTTTGGATGAAGCGGTGGCGAATGGTTCGAAGGGGGAGTCGCCGTGTTTCTGCGGCTGAACCCGAACAAGACGGCGGCTTCAGCTGGTGAGGGCAAGGCGACGGTGACTGAACTCTGGCGAGTCCAGCTACGCCGAAGGGCCGACAGAGGGTTCTAAGGGGACGGCGGGATAGTGATGGGTTCGGACGGATGAAATTGACTGGTTTTGAGCGAACCGGCGGATAAAGTGGGGCGTAGACTGCACGACGGATCAGCACGCCCCCAAACGCGGCTTTTCACACGATGCATGATCACGCTCATCAATTCACCCTGGGCCTGGCGTTCGGCTTGGGAGCTCTGCATGCGCTCGAACCCGGACACGGAAAGACCGCGATGCTGGTTTATTTGTCTGGCGAGCGGCGAAGTTGGCTGCATCCCCTGGTCATGGGCCTATCCAGTGCCGCGGCGCACAGTCTGTCGATGATGGGGATCGCCGCAGCGGTGCACCTTTCCCATCACCTGGTCACCGGAGACCATCATCACGACGATGTGGCGGTCACCTCGGCGATGCAGTGGATCAGTGCCGGCCTTGTTTTGTGTGTCGGCCTTTGGATGCTGGCGGTCGCTTTTCGCGGCAAGCCTTCGAAGTGCGGCTGTGGCGGCCATCATGACGAAGCTTGCGACACCAAGAAAGGTTTTGGGTCTCGCACCAGTTATTCGATGAGCGCACTTTTGGGTGTCGCATTTGGCCTGCTTCCCTGTCCGTCCGCGATGGCCGCTTATTTCACCAGCATGTCGACCGGGACACCGGTGGCGGCATACGCCGTCATTGGGCTGTTCGCCGCCGGCATTGCCTGTTCGATCACCTTTTTTGGCATCATCGTGCAGGTGTTTGGAACTCGATTGTTTTCGGCCGAATCAAATTTGTCGCGACTGCCCTGGTCTTACATTCGGGCCGGGCTGATCCTGTGCATCGGCGTCTTTTACACCGCGCGACTGGTCGTCTGATTCGGCCGTTCGGCAGGTGCCGCCTTATCATTCGCACAGCCGCGACCAGATGTAACCAAATCACGGGCCACCCACGATCACGGGCCACCCACGATCACGGGCCACCCACGATCACGGGCCACCCACGGCGACGACGCGGGTCGGTGCGCCGCCAGAGACCAACTTGGCCAAGACGTCAGAATCCGTCAGCGACATCACCCACAAGCTGCCGTCACGATTGACATCCTGATCGATGATCTTCAGCCTGTCATTCTCCGGTGCATCTTTCTGTTCGACAAAACAATGGCCAACGTCTGACCGTACCGCGTCTTGGTGGCCACTGGGGTTGTCATTGCTTCGCCATCGGACAACGGAAAAACCAGGCGGTCGACGGTGGGCTTCGCAGCGTTTGCTTCGATGACACGAAATTTGGTGTCATGCCTTTGCCGGCGGCGAACAAAACATGGCGTCCGATCGCTTCGACTGCCCCCGTTCGCAGCGGCTGATCGTCGGCATCCGTCCCTAGAGAAAGGTGGTGAACGCTGACGTTGTCGGCGTCGTCGACTTCCGGGTCCACCGATACCCAGCAGACTCCGTCGGCGGGAGCGAAAAAGGCTTTGCCGGAATTGACCGCGGCACCGTGCAGCATTCCGGACGGAGACTGGAACGAATACCCACGTCCCTGGTTTTCCCCCAAACCGACCACGTCCACTCGTCCCGCATCGACCCCGGCGGGGGCGATCCAGGCCGCACAGGCGACACGATTCGGAACAGCAGCCAGCGTAATGTGCCCGCTACCGCCGGAGTGAAGCGACGTGGCATCACTGGGATTGGCGGCACATCGGATTTGACCGGCGGTCGCTACAGTGAATCCATCGACGTTGGTAACGATCGGCGACGACCACGATTTGACCGACGGACGATCGACGCTCCATTGGGGTTCACCGGTTTCCTTGAAATGGAAACCAGGGAAGACGGACCGTCATGCTCAATCAATCGATACAACGAATGATCATCGGCGGCGGGCGACGAACCGATGTCGTGGTTGTTGCCAAATTGCCCAAACACATCGGCTTCATTGCGATGCCAGCGCGGTTGGCCTGACCAGTCCAGCCCCAGGAAATCCTCCGACTCAAAGAACGCGTACACTCCACTTGCATCAACGACCGGTGTCGCTGCGGCACGCGAATACATGTAGGTCGACAGATGAGCCGCCGATGCCGGATGCGGATACATCCAAAGGGCTTCGCCGCAGCGACAGACCGATCGCACAAGTATTCGGACTGGAGTCCGCTAGTGCGAATGACCATCCGCGTGACTGGGATCATGTTCGCCGTGGTCGTGCGTATCTGCCCTCGATTCATGGCCGTGGGAGTGGCCATGATCATGGGAATGACCTGGCAGATTTTCGATGGCAAACGCCACCACGATTCCCAACAGAAACACCAGAGTCAGCTTGCCGCGATCATGATCATGGAACGCGACCTCCGGCAGCAAATCGGCCAGGGCGATACCGATGAAGAATCCGGCGCTCACGGCCAATCCCCACCCCAATAGATCTGAATGGTCCACCAACCCGCTGACGCCAAAATAGAACGCGATCGCTCCGACAGGACACGCCAGGGAAAACACGGAATTGGCGGCCCATTGTGCGGCGACCGACCATCGCTGGCGATTCATTACCGAAGTGATCGCGAACGCGTCCAACGGCTTGTGCAGGGCAACAGCCAGAAACGTCCCCAGTCCCGCCAACCCCAGCCACGCACCGTGGTCGGCTTCGGCAATGACACTGGCCGAAAGCGCGATGCCGTCGACCAACGTGTGAAGCAACAGCCCGAAGAACAATCCGACCCAACTAATACCTTTCACGCCGTGGTGATGGTGATGGTCGCAAACCGGCGCGTGACCACGTCCCGAATCGCCGTGTGAACGGTCGGATCCGTCGCCATCACACGACGCCCCTTCCCCCGAATCATCCACCACGGGCACGGCATGGTCGTGCGTGTGAAACAGCCGGATCAACAGGAACATCGCCGTCAGCCCCAACAGTGCGCCCGTACCGGCCCGACTGGGCGATCCCAGAATCTCAGTGGCGTGTGGCAGCAAATGCAGCAAAGCGATGCCCAACATTAATCCTCCCACGCCACTCATCAGCAACTGGGTTCGGAGGTGCGTCATCCGGATCAGCGACGTCAGACGCCCACCGGCCAAGGAGACAAAGGCGATCAGACAGCAATAGACGGCAAGCAGTGCAAACGTATTCATCCCGGCAAAATACCCAGATGCAATCGGATTTCATATGCCGTCATGGGCTGCCGAATCCGGTTTTTGTCGCAGGCCGAGCCTATCCGCCGGCTGCAAGTCCACCAGAGAAAACGCAAGCGACGGACAAGATGATTGCTTGACCCGAGCGGCAAACGATCCTACACTTGCACAGTCATGCAACTGTAAGCTTATGCAAAAAACGCCGACCAATCACCGATCAGCCGCGACCGAAGACGATTCGCCCAGCTGCTGCAGCGACGACCATCAGCATCCGCTGACGGGTTTTGATGACGTCGCCTGCGAACGCGCCGCGGCAATCTTTCGTGCGCTCGGCGACCCACAACGCCTGCGTTTGCTGATCATGTTGGAGGCTAGGTCTTGCTGTGTTTCGGAATTGGCCGAAGCATTGGGAGAACCGCTTCCGGCGATTTCGCAAAGACTGCGCGTCCTGAAAAGCGAGCGGATCGTTCGATCGCGTCGCGAAGGCAAGCATGTGTTTTACAGTCTGGCCGACGGTCACATTTCGCGTTTGGTGACCAACGGCGTGATGCATGCAATGGAAGACGCTTGACCATTCCAAATTTTTCGCCAAGGAACTGACATGTCGCACGTTCACGAAAACCACGACCATCAACACGGGCCCGATTGTGAACACACGGGCATTCAGCACGGCGACCATGTCGACTATCTTCATGATGGTCACATGCATCACGTTGAATCTGACGGAACGGTGGTCGAACATGCCGTAGAAGTCACCGAGACCAACCCCGACACTTGCACCCCGGCACACCAGTGCAGCGGGCATGACCCGAACCACGTGCACGGTCCGGGCTGTGGCCACGAACCGATTCCGCATGGGGATCACATCGACTATTTGGTCGACGGTCATTTGCACCACCCCCATGGCGACCACTGCGACGACCATGGTCCGGTAAACGTCGTCAGCTGAAGCGACGCTTCCGAATCCCCACCCTTCTCTTTATGAAACAAGCGATGACGACAACGGATTCCATCCGGGATTCGATCCGAGCGGCCGGTCTGCGTGCGACCCCCGCGCGTTTGGCCACGCTACAGATGGTCCGCGATGCCGATTCGCCGCTATCGCACGCGGAGGTCGCCGAGCGTCTGGCCGAAAACGGGATCGACAAAGCCACCGCGTTTCGCAATCTGTGCGACATGACCGACGTGGGATTGCTGCGACGGACCGAGCTGGGGGACCACGTCTATCGCTTCGAAGAAGTGAGGTCGGGAGAAACGGTCGCCGACGCCCACCCCCACTTCGTTTGCACCGTCTGTGGCTCGGTCTGCTGTATGGACAGCGTCAAGCTAACTGCGAGCAGCCGGCGCGCCAGCGAAGAGGTGGGCGAAGTGACCGAAATTCTGCTTCGCGGACGCTGCAAGAATTGCGCGTCGCAGTAACTTGTGACGCTCCGAAATTTGTGGCTCTCTAGCGATCCGACATCTCATGTCGGTGCATCACCAGCATCGATCGATCATTTTCCAAAACGGATGATGCAAAACTACCGCGGCAAGCAGGACCGCGGTCGCCCCATTGCGAAACATCCACCGCCGGCCGAAGGATCGAAGCGACAGGGCCCACACCATCAACCAATAGATAACGGTGATTGTGACAACGGCCTGCCACCCCATCGCGATGCCGACCAGGACAAACGCCGTCACCAAGCCGCGCTTTCGCGAAACTTTGACGATCCTGTCGGCCAACAATGCCATCAACCATCCGACACTTCCGCCCAACAAACTAGACACCGCCCGGTCGGCAACTTCCGGAATCGTCAGTTGCAGTATCGAAGGCAGATGCCGTCCAAAGTCGATCGGGCGCAGCGTCGGCACCAGCACCGGCAACAACGCAAAGAACGCCCACAACGTGATGGCAAACCAGACCGGAGGCCGCAGACGGTCGCGTTCCATTAGCGCCACCGTCATCACCATGCACATCATGGCAACGTGGAAAAAAAAGATCCCGACCACCGGCCACTTGGTGTACAGGATGATCCAAACGATTCCGGTGAATTGATAAAAGGGAAATCCGGGAACGTTGGCCGCACCGGTGATCAATTCACAGAAAAACAACAGCGACACGATCAGCATCGCCAAGACTTCGACAGCTAGATAACGCACGGGGATCGCCGCCTGGCAATGACGGCAACGTCCACCAAGATTCAGATAGCTGAAGATCGGCAGATTATCGATTCGTCGGATTGGCGTGTGACACTGGGGGCATGCCGACGACCGCAGCGCGATCGAGTCGCCACGCGGAAGACTTGCCGCCACGACGTTCAGAAAACTGCCCAGACAGGCCCCAAAACTGGCAAAGACCAGAAACACGGCAAGCTTTGCGGTACGAACCCGCAAGAGTTCCAGCACCGTCAGGTCTTCCAACGCGTAACTGGTCGGGCGCTCGGCAAACGATTCCATTACCGCCGATCCCGATGGGACGATGATCATGTAGATGGTCATCCCGATACAAGCCAACACGATGGCAATCCGTCGATAGGACCAAGCGGATGTCCGCCCCCCGTCCTCGCTCGATTTTTCACTCATCTGATTGATCCCGATCGATTCGCCCGAGTCCTGCCTTCCATTTCCATCGCGACCTCGTCGCGAAAGCATGGCCAGCAGATCCCGCGCGGCCAAAACCCCAAGGGACACCAATGTCGAACCAGGCGACATGAACCAAATCGGGCCCCACCAAGGGACATCCTCGGTCGAAAAACGCAGCGACGCAGCCACCGCCAACGTCACCAGGCCCAGCATCCGCAGCAACCCGCATGGACCTAGATCAATACAGGTGGCCAGAACCGCCAGATTAGCCACCACCAACCATAAGGCAACCGGCCCCTGCATCGCAGACGGCGACCAACACGCAACCGTTGCCACCGCGGTGACCGACAACAACACCCGGATGTATTCGCCGACCAACGTGGTGCGAAATGGATCCGAACCGGTGCACTCAGCCGTGTCGATACTCATGCTTGGCAACAAAGCAAAGGCCACCCAAGATCGAAATTCACTGCCAGAGGCCGCAACCTCCAAAGACAGCACAGACTAAAGCAAACACCCTGCACATGCAATTCGTGTGCGATGCATGCGAGCCCTGGCTGAGCGTGCGGGGCGAAGGGGTTGCGGAACCGATTCCGACCAAGGGCGCATGCCGAATGTCTGAAGGCGTGCCGGCGGTTAGCTGGCGCATTACACTTTGGCATCGTCCCATTTCGACATCGGCCCCCCAGGATCCGCCATGTTCCGCCGCAGCACGCTCCGTCCCCTGTCGGGTCTGTTTCTGGTCCTATGGATGGCTTCGTGCAACACACCGTCGTCCGGAGAACTGGTCATTTCTGATCTGGGAAAGCACTACACGTTTGACCCCAGCATCACGCCTGCTCATCTGCGGAATCACATCGAACGCGACGAAGACGTGATCGGCGGTAACACCAGCATTCGCAATGAATCCGCCGATCACTTGGACTGGAAAGGCAATCCCAATGCCAACGGATTCGGCTATTTCCAACGCAATCGCGATCTAGGCCAAGTGATCAACATTCCTGACGGCGATGACGTGACCATCGATGCGATCGTCTTGCGAACCGCACGCGGCAACAACGCAGTGATGGCGGGAACGCCCGGCGCGAAGATGTACCTGCAGTTCTTCGAAGTCGTTGATTTTCCCGAACAGACACTTCGCATCAACGAAAACGGAACGACCAAGGGCCAACGTGCCACACATGGCTTTGACATGAAGTACAACCGTGCCGATGACTTTATCGAAGGCGTCACCTATCGTCCGATCCGCCGCGTGACCGGTGGCGTGTTTCCGACATCGATCCCACCGACCACACGGTACGCGTACCGCCGCAGTCCCGGCGAACCCTTTGGGATTCAAGACGGCCATCTTCGATATGTAAGATTCGACTTGACTGACGAAGACGAAATCACGTTGCAATCAGGACGTCGCTACGCGTTCATGGTTGGTTTTGAACATCCGGGCGTTGACCGGGGCCTGGGCATCGCGGTGACCACCAAGGTTCACACCCAAGAAGCCGCGCAATTTGATGTCGATGCCAATGGAACGCCACGGTGGGCGGTCCGCCGCGAGGGCGACGGAACCCTACCGCCGACAATGCTGGACACCACCGAAGAACCGACAGAGGACGCACTGCGGCAAACGCTTGTCCGCCAATCCATGTTTCGGCCGAATCATTGGGACACGCTGCTTCCCACCTCCGATGGTTATCCGGATGTGGACACTTACATGACTCGCCAGTTCTACATCGAACAACGGCTCAGCCCCGCCTTATCACGGTGACCGCTGGCTTCTCATGTCGATACTTCATCGACCACGCGGACCCTTCGGCTTCGAACGCGAACCTCTGCGATCATCCATTCGTCTTCACGAACCATGGATAAGGACGAAAGTGGTCTTGAGTACAAGCGCCCGCTGACGTGTCCATTTCTGCTGCAAATCGCATCACCCCACCATCCGAACATGCCGTCCATCCGCATCGCCCTTGCCAACGTGCGGCCCGCCCGCGACGCCGATCATGCTTTGGAAATCGTATTGGAGACGATGGTGGCGGCGGCAAAGGGAGGTGCGTCCATCGTTTGTTTCCCCGAGTGTTTCTTGCCGGGGTATCGAACGGAGCCTTCTGTACGGCAGCCAAGTGAAACGTGGCTGAATCAAGCCTGGGCCGTGGTGGATGAAAAAGCTGCCGACCTTTCGATTTGTGTCATCCTGGGCACCGAACGAGTCGCAAAAGACGGACGTAAGATCACGGCACGGGTCACAAACCTCGACGGCAGTTCTGCGGGCTTTCAAGACAAGGTTCAACTCGACCCATCCGAAGAAGCCGTCTATATCAGCGGGCGTAGCCGCAAGATCTTCCATTGCGGGCCACTGGTGTTCGGCGTCGTGATTTGCCACGAGGGTTGGCGTTATCCAGAAACCGTTCGCTGGGCCGCACACAATGGTGCACATGTGGTGTTTCACCCGCATTTCGAAGTCGTCGAAGCCACGGACTATTTTCCATCAGGTTTTGCCGATCCGACGAACAGCTTTCATGAGAAGGCGGCCCTGTGTCGTGCCGCGGAAAACACGTGTTACTTTGCCACGGTCAATTGCGCCCTGCCGGGCGCATCAACAACGTCGGCGGTGGTGGATCCTGACGGTGTTCTGATAACGCATCAACCTTACGGTGAAGCGGGAGTCCTTTTCGCAGACATCCGCACCGAGAAGGCCACGGGGCGTCTGGCCAAACGCTTGCGATCCTTTGACGTCGACGATCAAGACGCAACGTTGAAACGGCGATAGCGTGCCATCAAAAACAGGTGCACAGCGTAGCTCATCAGCCCGAATCCAGTCACGCCAATCAACAGCTTCCCGTAGGATTGAGCGGCGATCGCGGCCAAGGCATCGCTGATCCCCGCGACCTGTCCATCAGCGGTGCCGCGAATCGCCGAAACCAGGATAAACGCTCCAATGATCGCAAACGCCACGCCACGGGTCGACAAACCGAATCGTCCCGCCTTCAACGCAAGTTCTCGCGCGGTGTCACTCATTTCGGCGATACGGTACTTCGTCATGAACTTTGCTTTGTACGCCTTGTAAACAAAGTAGATGGCCACACCGATCGTCACTGCGCCGGCGATTCCCAGGACGACGCGTCCCCAGGTTGAATCAAGCAGACTGCTGGCGGCGTTGTTACCGCCCGAACCGGAAGGACTGCCGAATCCGAGAGCCAGCGAGCCGGCGAAACAGCCGAGCAGCAAATAGGCCAAACCGCTGACCGTATACCCGATTCGCTTCACAATCCCCTTGGCTTCGTTCCCGGCGCCTTCGGTATCCTTGACCGCTTGCACCCATCGCCATGCGGTGAAACCGATCAACCCGATCGCCATCAATCCAAGTAAGAACTGACCAAACGGTTGCTGGCCAATTTCCCGGATAGCGTCACGCGAGCCGGATATTTCACCTCCGGCACCGATCGCCAGTTGAAACGCCAAGAGCCCAATGATGAAGTAGACAACGCCCTTGGCCACATGACCAAATCGCCCGAAGGTTTCGACCCAAGACGGGACTTCGGGCATGGATCGTGTCTTGAATCCGTGCCAAGAAAAATCAGAAGCGTTGGCTTGGTTGGACGACGCAGAGTGTTTCGCAGGCGTAGAGATCGACATGATGGGTTGTGTGGGGATTCTGACGGTGATGAAAGGGTACGTTTTTGCTTGAATCTTCCAGAAGCAAAGTCCATACCAAATTCACCGACGTCACCCGGCACTCCGGATACGATCGCATGGAGCGACCGCTTCCGTGTCACCAAGATCACCCAAGATTCCTCTGCACGAAGACCGTGTTAAAGGTCCTGATCGCTTGGGATGACCACATTGTTGACGACAACTTCTTCATCGCTGGATCCATAGGGTTCGCGATACGCAGTCCGCCAACGAGTGTCGGTTGCCATCACATCGTCGACGAAGCCACGGATCTCAAACGGGTCGTCGTGCTCATGTTCCAATTCGTGTTCGAACAAGTCCAACTTTTTACGCAACAAGAACCCTTGCATCCGTTGATAGGGAGTGATCGTGCCACGACGCAAAAACGCTCCGACTTCCGCACGACGTGACCACTGGTCCCAATGCGGCACCCAGAACTTGGCATGCTCGGTGTCGCCACTCAGTGCAGCAGACATCGCTTCGGCTCGGATCAACCGAATTTCTTCCATGCATTCTTCCGGGGCAGGGTAGAAGCTGTAGCACATCACCACACTGATGACGATCAATCCAATGATCATCGTGCCGCCAACGACCTGTGAACTGACAATGCGATCGTATCCCAGCATCGTTGACTGGGGTGGCGTATCGACGGATTCCGAACCAGCCGATACCGATTCCGTCCCATCGCCTTTGGTCCGATCCAGCAAACGTAAGGCTGCCCCGGCCAACCCCATCGCAGCAAAGATGGCGAGGCAGATCTGTTCAACCGGCCCAAACTTCTCTGCGAGCTTCTCGCGTGCGAAAGCGCCGACGTTCGAATCCAAAAAGTGAATCGGATTCGTATAAATATCAAAAGCATGCGTGTGGTCCGATGGTGTGACCCCCGGCGGGATCAGCGGCCGGTTCAGTGCATAGGCAATGCCCACCACGATGACCATCAAACATGTGAACCAAACGGCAACACTTCGGTTGCTGAAATGTCGGGCCAACCATCCGATGGTGCCCAGGTTCACCCCGGCGCCAATCACCAGCAAAATGAAGGCGGCGCCGGGTGAATTGGCGTGCTGGAACATCATCCCAAGTTGGCTCATCGCCAACATCGGCGTCGCGTAAGCGGGAATCGCAACACCGGCCATCCGCGCGGGTGCCCACCAGTCGTCACGATTGATCGAGTGCTGCAATGCCCCCCACGGCAGAAAACAGGCCAGTAGCCCGACGCCCAACGCCGCCACCAATGTCCAGACGCCGACCGGACCGACCAGTTGCCGGCACATGTAACCGATCACCGCAAACAAGCGACGCACACCGATATCCGTAGGATCTTTTTCACTCGCCAGGGCCTGGCTGTCGTCCTCGCGTTCTCGAGCGGCCGAATAGCGATCCCAAAACATCCCCACCAACGTCACGACCAACAACGAACCGACCGCGAACATCAAGATCACGTAGGGCCGCGATAGCGTCACGCCGTAAAGCAGTGACAGGGGATTGAACAAGGGCGCGGCCAGTGCAAAAGCCGACAACGCTCCGGCTTTCAATTTTGCACGACGCATCTCGATCAAGATTGGCAGGACGCCGATGCTGCACACCGGCAACAACATGCCCACCGCCCATGACTGGGGCAGTGCACGCAAACTGTCGCCACCAAACAGACGTCGTGTTCCGTTGGCTCCCAAGTAAAACCGCAAGATCGCAGCGACCGCCAGGCCGACCAACAGCGTCGGTGCAGATGCCATCAACGCTTCGGTCATTCGCAAAAGACCGCCGAAGACCGCATTCAAAACCGGGTTGTTCACGACAGGCCTCCTTCAGCTAGCAAGTTCAACACCGATGCCAAGCCAAGACCATCGGTTCGGCGACCGCCACGACGTGCCTGACCATCCCCTGGGGGTCGACGATCTGCATCCTCCGCCCGCCCGTCATGATTCTCATCATGGTCGTCGTCCCGATCATGGTCATCGTGATCGTGGTGCTCGTCCTCACGATGTTGATGTTCAAGAGCCAGCAACCGTTCTTTCTGGCCTTCCGGTCCCAAGCTTTCCCACGCGTCTTCACTGATCTGGCACAGCCGAATCACTTCGTCGATCCGTGGGGCGTCCCACTGCTCGGGCTGACGATTGATCGACGTTCGAATTGTCTCGCTCAGCTCATAGATTGGAATCCACTGACGTTCGGTGATGGCGGTATCCGCGGCATACTCTGGTGTCAGCGAGACCAATTGCGAGAGTCTTTGCTGCGACGGGACATGATCAGGTTGATCTTTCAATTTCCCGACAAGGTTTCTGGATTCCGCGCATAGCTGACCAAGAGACAGAGGCAAATCAACCATCTCGCCATCGTGCCCCACCGGGGTCGCCGGCGACGAAGAATCAGATGCGCCGCAACCGAGCAGCAACAAGAAAAAGATCCCCACCCCGCATCGTGTCATCATGGCGACACGATGCACCACCAAGTCAATGGGCGGAAGGTGTTCAGCAACAGCGGTGCAAAAAACCACGTAACGATTCATCACTTGTACTCCGGGGTGTCGACCGAGTTCATGATTCGATCAATGACCGTGTCGACGTCTTCACCCCGAGTCAGTAACCGCACCGAAAGAACGGGCTGGGCAACCTTGGCGACATCAGACGGAGTCACAAAATCCCGCCCCTGCATCAGCGCCCAAGCCTGGGCCATTGCTTGCCAGCAAAGCATCCCACGGGGGCTGACGCCCAATTCGACACCGGCGTCATCGCGTGATGCTTCCACCAGATCGATCAAGTATTCGCTGACACGCGGGTGAACCTTCACGCTTTGCGCGTCCATTTGCAAACGCCGCAACTGATCCAGGGTCAGCGACGAAGCGGTCGGGTTCGGTCCATTTGCGGATTCGTCGCCGCTGCCCAACACCTGACGTTCCAGGATTCGCAGTTGAGCCTGACGGTCCGGATAGCCGATTTTCAGCTTGATAGAAAAGCGGTCCAACTGTGCCTCCGGCAATGGATAGGCACCATGCGAATCAATCGGGTTTTGCGTGGCAATGACGAAGAACGCCGACGACAGCGGATGCGGCTTTCCATCGATGGTGACCTGACGTTCAGCCATCGCTTCCAAAAGTGCACTTTGTGTCCGTGGCGTTGTCCGATTCAATTCGTCCGCCAGCAAGACGTCCGCAAAAACGGGCCCCGCGTGAAATTCGAACTCCCGTGTTTTCTGGTTAAAGACGCTGAAACCGGTGATGTCCGCGGGCATCAAATCGGGGGTGCACTGGACACGGGCCAAACGGCTGTTGAGCGCATCGGCGATGGCTTTTGCCAAGGTCGTCTTTCCCGTCCCGGGAAGGTCGTCCAGCAACAGGTGCCCCTTCGCTAACAAACAAGCAATGACCAAATCGATTTGTTCGTCCTTGCCCAGCAACACGTGCCGCAAATGCAACTGAAGCCCCGAGATCCACTGGGCGTGCGACTGGCAATCTGACTGTTCTTCGTCGGTGGCAACGCTCATACGGCTGCCTCCTTTGTAATCTTGGATATCGTTTGTGTATTTAAAAGCCGAACGATTCGGGTGGATGACTTTTCAACCCGGTCATCGTTACCGCCATAGAAAAGGCGATCGGCGGCATCGCAAAATTGCTGACACGCCGTTTGCAAACCATGATCATCGCGTGTCAGTTGTTCCATCCAATCACGCTGACTTTGGCCTCGTGGTCGACGTTGGCCCACCAATTTGGCGCGATTTTCAATCGTCCACATTGCCAAACCAAGTCGACGTCGTGGACGAAGCATCGGGGCAAGCCACCAGACCAGATACAACGTCCAGTCGATCCAAATCCGGCGGGTCACATATGCCAGAAATGCAGCGGCGGTACCAACCGTAATGGCTGGCCACTGCCGGGCAACGAACTGGCGGCAACGCAGCCACAGCGACGGATGGTAATGAGGTTCACGGTACCCGGGCGTGGGCTCCACTTCGAACCAGCGACCATCACTCAGCCGGATTTCAGCCCACACGTGAACATCGTCCGGCCGAACCGATGTGTGACCGGCGATCACGTCGAATCCGCTGGGGCGGACGTAAAAACCGGTGACCAGACGTGATTGCAATCCGATTTCTCGGGCCAACAACGCAGCGGTTGTGGCAAACAGATGGCTGCCGCCTCGCGCGGATCCAGCAAACTCGCTGATCGGCAAATCCGAATCACTCACGGCCTGTCGATCCAGCGTACCGTTGCTTCGTAGGTAACCGATCAAAGCCCGCAGTTGATCATAGGGGTGATCATGATCATCGACGATTTGCTCCGCCAGGTCGGCGATTTCTCCGATGCCACAGGGAATGACCGTTTCGGACGGAACCAAATGTTCTCGAATCTCATCCTCGGTCAGCTTTTCACTTGCGATGTGAACCACCGTCAGCGGTGGCACCTTGTCCCGGCCCGGCATGTAAAACGATCCGTCGGACTGAATGCCGAAGAAATCTTGACGATTGACCTCTTTGATATGAATCCCACCGGTCAGCATCGGCACAGGCAAACGATTCGATCCCAACTTGATCGCCTTCAGCAACCCAACCTGCACCTTGTCCGGATCTTGATGAATCAGATCGTTTCGCCCCGGGTCAAAGAACCAAGCATCTTCACCGAAATCGACTCGCAACAACTCGTCTTCGGACAGATCCTTTTCTTGTGTCCAATCGATGCCATCGAACGCGTCATAACGATGCATGGCCAGACGAATTCCCACGGGACCATCCCACTGAACGATTCCCGGATCATTGGCATCATCAAAGTGCTGATGTTTTTCCGGCGGTACACGGTCGGTGGAAAACGATCCGCCACCTTGCTCGCTTTTGGCGGCACGTTCATGACTGGGGATGATCTTTTGGTTCGCCATCGCCTGGCGACGTTCCATCTTGTTCTTTTTCTTCTTCGGTTCGCCGATCAAATCATTGAACATGTCAAACAGAGTCGACTCCTGAGACTCCAGAAACAGTTCTGAATCCACCGCACCAAAAGATTCGGCAAAGTCCTTTGCGGCGATCGCGGCGTCACCCGAACCGACGCCACGTTTGGCTGCGGGGTCAGACCAATCTGATCCGCCGCTGGTCGGCATGAAACCAAACGTCAAGTGTTTCGATTCGGTAAACCGGTCTTTGACGGCGAGGCCACCCACTGCTAAAACGGCCGCCGCAACCAGGACCGATCCCGGACGTAGCGTCCACGTTCGCGTGACTTGATCGGGCATTGCCAGATCCAAGCGTTCCCAATGGTTGGCAACCAAATGCCAAACGCACACCAAAATCCACGCCAGCGGATACACCACGGCATAGGCGTGATCGGAAATCGAGGCGGCAAACAAGACCAGGAAACCACTGGACACCAGCGACAGTGCATGCCAGCGTTCCCCGCGACCGCCGACGGCCATCGCAATGGCCGCCGCACCGAAAACCGACAACATGGTGACTTCATAGGCGATCGGCGTCGTGAAGTACCGCGCCAGGGCGGCGAACGCGATTGGCGTCACTGGCAACAATAACGTTGCAACACGTTGCACCCGAGACGGCTTCCAGGCCGCCGCAATGGTCAGGACCAATACACAGACCAATTCGGAAACAAACGTTGGCCGATGTTCCACAGGCATCCGCAGCGGCACCAGGGAAGCAAAGGCGATCAGCGAAAGCACGATGGCTTCGAAACGTTTACGCGACCAAGTTGGCATCACGCACCTCCGTCCACAACGCCAACAACTGGTCATCCAAAGCCAAGTCACGGCGGATCACCCGATCGTCGTGTTCGGCTTTGACGCGATGGTTCCGTCCGGGGTCGCTGATACTGACCCTCGGATTCCCGTCGGCATCGGAATCAATCGCGATCATTGTGTGACCGTCGGCTCGGCCGATCCGCGTGACTTGATCCACACCATCGATCGGCACATCGGTCAACGCGTTCATGATCTGAACGAATCCGTCACGCCCCACTCGTGGGATGACTTGACGATTGCCGATGCGAATCCGAAGCGGGATGGAAGACCGATGCAAATTCGCCATCAAACTGGCCGCAACTCGAATCCGGTCCGCAAGTTCGGCCCGTGAACTTCCGGCCTGATCACTGATCACCACGTGGATCCGGGGACATTCCGGACCACTACGCTCGGAAACGATCAACCGATCGGCGCGTGCGGTTGCCACCCAGTTCACCTGCTTGGCCGCATCGCCCAACCGGTATTCACGGACACCGACGATGTCCCCACATCGGCCAATCCGGTTCCCGTCGCCGGTCTCGGCTCGACGACGCCCGGTCAACGCGGTCTGGCCCGTAATGGGATACACCTTGGGCCAAACGGTCACTCGCAATACGTCCCCCATCCGACGCCGCGCCGTCCAAATACCGAACGGAAAGGAACACGTCAACGAAGTCACACCATCGGGATAGTGTCCGCGCAATTCGGGTTGGACGCCAAAGCGATACGTGCTGACTGCCCAGGGTCGGACGTACGCCAACGCGGCCGTGGGCGGATGCGTGGCCATCCCCTCATCACAAACACGATCCAAAAACCCTTCGACGGCCAAGCCCCATACCGGCATCGGCAAAACGTTTCGAACGGAGAGAGCCAAGTGGCATCGATCGCCCTCGTGGACACAATCGACTTCCGGGGTCAAACGACAGGACACCGCCCGGACGGCCACCCACGGCCAGACCATTCCCACCAAGATGACCGCCGCCAAAGCGGCCGCAAGCGTCCAGCCAATCGGAGCCAGAAAAGCCCCAATCATCACGCTGGCCGCCGTCGCCAAGACGAACCAGCCGACGGGTTCCTTCAACCAATAAACAAATCGATTCGCCCAGGGACAAAAGTCGGTGGTCAACGCACGGACCAACCAACTGGATGCCTTGGACGCATCAGGCGCAATCGACATGAGCGCATCTCAAGCTATCTACGAGAACGAAGAAAAAGGCAGCAAGTCGTTCAGACTCGCGGCGGTCCTCGTAACGAGATGCTTGAGAGAGAAACTTCGCGAGGAAGACAAACGTCGACCCAAATTTCGTCCAAGGCGACGTCGATGGTGCCGAAGCAGACGGCCGCGATCACAACCGGAGCGGCGTGCCGCGCGGTGTAAAAATTCTGACAAACGCTGCAGCGATCCGAATCATGGGATTTCCCCGGCGACGAATCACCGGAGGGTGCGTCTGCCGCGTCGGCAAGCATTTCGGGCGTCAATTCGCCCGGCGGCAACTGGCATTGCTGGGCGTCAGCCGGATGCCCGTGGTCACAGCATTCCGCCGTGTGTCCGGACGTATGATGCCGCGTCCCGGCCGCGACATGGACTTGCCCGCCATGAACGTCACCCGAGCAGCACAACTCCGTCTCGCCGACACACTCGCAGTGCGACGAACTCACGCAACCGACGTGCAGCCACCCGGCAAAGTTGCCTATCAGCAACAGCAGCACGGTCAGGCTGGCGACAGCTCGTTGAAACGGAAACACAGATTACTACAGCGCAAGAAGAGGACCAGAATGCACAAGCAGCGACGCACGGCGACGCGCGACCGGTCCCAGCCGATATTTACAGCGGAATCCAGTATGCCTGCGTCATTACGAAGGGTCAACGCATTTGGTTTTCCCAGCAATGCCCGCACATGGGTTCTTCATCATCCGCGTCGCCGCCACCAACCAAGAGTGGAATTCTGCAAGAACGGCCTCGCAAAAGCAGTGAACGCCCGAACACACACCAAATCCAACTGGCGACTCCGCCCACGGCTTCCAGATCCCTATGATGGCGCAGCGGAAGCCTTGCGGTGGGAAGCCGCAACCTAGACAAATTCGCCAATTCGTCCCGCCAGATTTACACGCAGAAGATTCCATGAAAACGATGCTGATTCTTTTTGCCGCCGGAATACTGGCGGCTTTCGCGGTGAAGGATTCCGCCGATTCGGATCTGAAGCGGATGCAAGGTGAATGGACCGCAATCGACGACGAAGAAACGGTCGTGATGGTGGTCGCCAAAAACAACTTGGAATATCGCAACCCGAAAACAGGCGAATGGTTCAAGGCAGAATTCAGTTTGGATCCGTCCACATCGCCCAAACAAATCAACGCGATGATCAAGGAGGGTGCGATCGACGAATTCAAAGGCAAAGAATCGCTGGGCATCTATCGATTCGCCGATGGTCGCCTGGAAATCGCCGCCTGCCGCCCCGGTGAAACCGAGGGCCCCAAAGACTTTGATGACCCGCGATGCCGCCGCTTGGAATTCACCCACGACTGACCACCAACGGATCGCACCAGCCGGCGCTTTGGTAAACCGCCAAGCCGATTGAGCGATTCGCTTGACGGATCACTGTGACGGCGACTGCCAATCGGGATGCGGTATCGGCATGCGAGCCTTGCGCTGCTTCAACGCATGTTCCAGGTCAGCACGAAACTGCTTCGCCATCGCGGGATCGCTTTGTGATCGTTCCGTCTGTTCCGACAAGTCGGTGGGCAAATGGTACAGTTCGTCTCGGCCGTCTTCATAAAAGTGCATTAGCTTCCATGATCCCGAACGCATCGCCGAATGAGGACGCGTTTGACTGGTGTACCCATCATCGATCCCGATGGCTCGCGGCGTTTTGGCGAACCGTCTCTCCGGATGGTAGTACGGAAAGTGCCAAACCACGGGCATCGGCTGAAGCGATGATTCGGGGTTCAAGAACACGGGCACAACCGACTGGCCGTCCAAATTGCCCGGCAGTGACGCCTTCCCCACCTCCGCAAAGGTCGGAAACAGATCGGTGCCCGTCACCATGGCAGCGGAGGTTTCCCCTGGCGGCGTTTTCCCAGGCCACCGAGCTAGAAAAGGCACCCGAATGCCGCCTTCGTACAAATTCCATTTGGACCCGCGAAGCGGAGCGTTGCCGGCATACTCAGGATGCCCGCCATTGTCCGATGTGAACACGACCAGAGTGGTATCTGCGTGCCCGGATGCATCCAACGCTGCCAACAATTCACCCACATGATGATCAAGGGTCGTCACCATGGCCCCGTAATTTGCCAACGCTTCACGCCGCGGATGACCTTCTGGGATTTTTGCCAAACAGCGATCATAAAGCCACTTCACCCGAGTATGAACGGGCGTGTGCACGTAAAAGTGTGACACCATCAAGAAGAACGGACCAGCGTGCGGCTTCTTCAAAAAACCGATCGCCCGCCGGGTCATTGAATCGACCGGAAATTCACCGTCGGGTATTTCGACCCAACCACGCTTTGCATGGTCGCTGTAGTAGGAATAGGGATGACAACCGAAATCCTCCTCGGCGACCTGGAACCCTTGCTTCGCGGGACCATGCGTCGGGCTCCAACCCAAATATCGTTCGTGGTGGCGATTCAAATGCCACTTACCGAAAAACGCGGTTTCATACCCTGCATCGCGAAGGCATTCCGCGACGGTGACTTCCCTCAGCGGAAGATCCAAGGTGAAGGGCGGCGCACGCAGCGGGGCCACCACCGGCTGGTATCCGGGCCTGTCCTTGGTGACGAATTCGAACCCCAGTCGAGCGGTGGATTTTCCCGTCAGCAAACTGGCTCGTGAAGCGGAACAAATCGGTGCCGCGGAATAAGCCTGAGTGAAACGAACGCCCTCGGATGCCAAACGATCCAAATGAGGCGTTTCAAACCATGGGTTGCCGTAACACCCCAAATCCGCCCACCCCAAATCGTCGGCCAAAATCAGCAGCACGTTGTCACTCGCGTGCGTGGTCTCCACCCCGATACCACACACAAGCATGATGGCGATTGTGCAAAGCCGACTGCATGAACGGCGTTGACATCGAAGCTTGAGAATTGAAATTTCCGAATCTCGTTTGTCTCGCTGTGTCACATCACTGTCCGTTGGCAAACATCTTTCTTTTTCGCGACCGTTCCACACCCCGGGTCCACGCGTTCAACTCCCGCAACATCTTTACGTATCGCTCCGGATGCTGTTCCGACACGTCCCGTTGTTCCGGTTCCTCGGCGGACAAGTCGAACAAGACGGGCTTCAAATCAGAATCTTTTGGATTTGATTTCCTGGTTACAAAAGGCTTCACCAACTTCCAGTTGCCATCTCGCATCGCTGCGTTGTGCGTGTAATTGGGGTTTGCCCGGTTCCACTGCCAAAACAAGGGACGTGAAAGTGGGTCCGAGGCCCCGGATAAAACACCCTTCAAACTGGTACCGTCGATCGGAAGCTTCGGCGGATGCGAAACACCACAGACGTCCAGGATGGTCGGAAACAAATCGATGAACTGCACCACCTGCTCTCGCTCGCCCGACGGCCATTGGCCAGCCCAGCGAAAGAACAACGGGACACGTATTCCACCTTCATAGACCTCATACTTCGTGCCGCGATGCTGAAGATTAAAACGCGTTCCCGTCACGGGATCCGGCCCATTGTCGCTGGCAAAGATCACCAACGTTCGTCGTGACAGATCCAAACGATCCAATTCGGCCAGCAATTGGCCGATGCCTTGATCCATCACCTCGATCATCGCGTAAATCGTCGCCGTTGACTGCTCCAATCCTTGATCGACATAGAAGTCGATCAATTCCTGCGGTGCCTCCAGCGGCCGATGCGGCGCATAGTGGGCCAAGTGCAAAAAGAACGGGTCGCGATGGTGTCGTTGAACAAAACGGATCGCTCGCTCAGTCAGTTCCTCGGTCAAATACCCTTTGTTGCCATGGGAAACCGTTCCGTTGACATCCAACCGAAAACCAAAATAGGAGTTGGGACCGATGAAACCGGCGAATTCATCGAAGCCTCGTTTCATTGGATGATAATCCGGTTCGATTCCACAGTGCCACTTGCCGACCAACCCGGTCGCGTAACCGTTCGCGCGAAGCACATCGGCAAGCGTGGTTTCATCCAAACGTAATCGAGACAACTTGGGGAAACTTTCTTGGTTCAACGTGACCACGCCGGTGCGATGCGGGTAACGCCCCGTCAACATCGCTGCACGAGCCGGTGCGCAAACACAAGATCCGCTGTAGGCGTTATTGAACCGGACACTTTCGGCCGACAACCGATCCAAATTGGGCGTCCGACTGGCACCACCGTTGTTCGAAGCCAAATCCCCCAGCGCAAAATCGTCCGCAAAGATCAAAATCACGTTGGGACGCTCTGGCGATCCGAATCCCGCCTTCGCATCCGCTGTCGCCTGCCCACAACAGGTCAATGGAATGATCGGGACGGCCGCCACAACCAACCATACGATTCGTCGCCAACACATCAGGGCCCCCTTTATGATTGTCTTTGCCAATTGACCATTGAAGCCTGCGTCGGAAGATTCAGTTCGCTTCCCATGGGTCCAACCCCAGCTCGGCACCTGTTTCCAAACCATCGGGATCGATGACCAAGTGCTTCACTCGCTTGCGCATCCAGGTGTACGTCACGTGGACTTTGCCGTCACGTGACTGGATCATCGCCGGATATGACAGCTCACCTTTATCGACGTGTTCGACCACCGCGGCCTTGTTCCAATCGATGCCATTGGAACTGATCGCAAGATGTAACGTCTGTCGTGATCCCCAACCGTCCTTGCGATTGCCACCGGCATGGTTGTAAAGCAACAGGTGGCGACCATCGGCCAACGTCAACGCTTCGATACCCGAATTGGGATTGGGCAATCCCAATTCCGTCATCGCGTTCCAGGTATTTCCGGAATCCGTCGTGACAGCTTGAAAGATCTTCGAATGCTTCGATCGCATCAAAGCCTGGATGCGGCCGTCGGAATGCGTCAAGAAACTGGGCTGAATCACTTGAAACGGCTGATTCTCCGGTTCGATTCTTCGCCACGAAGTTCCCAGTTCAGGGTGCCTGAGATCCGACAGAATCTCATAATGCATCCGCCAATCGTCATCGTGTTCGCTGGAAGACGGGCAGAGCAGGGTACCATCACCTAAAAGCATCGGCTTGGAACGCACCGGACCGTCGATCGTTTCCGGCAAGCGACGACGATCGCGAAAGGACCGCCCGCCGTCATAGCTGAACATGACCTCGCCCCACCAATCGCGTGCGTTCGGACCGACCTTGAAAAACAACATCAGCGGCGCGTCACCGGGTGGTTGGAACAGCACTGGGTTCCAACAGGGATATCGCAGGCCATCGTGCTGGATCCCGTTGGCCACCTCGACCGGTCGCTTCCATTGGTTCCCATCGTGATAGCTGGACCAGATCCCGACATCGGGATGCTTTTCACGAGTCCCACCGAACCATGCTGCTACCAAACCGCGATTCGTTTCGCAGATTGTCGATGCATGACACTGCGGGAAGGGCGCATTGGTGTAGATGAATTCGTCGTCGACCCAACCGGGGAACCGCGGCGTGTCCGCCGGCTTCGGTTTTCGTGCCACCAACTGGTCGGTAGGAAACTGGGTGCAGTCTTCGTGACGGATGAAATAGATCCTGCCGTTTTCTGCTCCCACCAAAAGGTCCGGCTTTCCATTGCCGTCAAAATCACAAACGGCGGGGCTGGACGTATGACCGGCAACATTCCGCTTGGCTAGATTGCCGATCCGCTTGAGCACCGCTTTCCCATCGCGTTCTTCACAGTTCCGCCACCAGACCGCGTTCTCGCTGTTGGCCAAGATGTCCTGTCGTCCGTCACCGTCCCAATCGACCAACGCCAGCTTGATACGCCCGCTACCTCCAGCAGATTTCGCATTCATGCGGACGGGCTTGCCATCTTCGTCGACAAAGACTCGCGTTTGATCGGTCGCTCGACTCTGGCACGTCAGATAACCTTCCTGGTCCAAGATGACCAAGTCCAGCTGACCGTCTTGATCCCAATCCGTGGCCAACGGCGTCGTCCGCCACTGGGATTGCTGGTTTTCCGCGGGTTGATTCCACCAATAAAAACGCGGCGGCGGTTCCCGATTCCAAAACGGCAACGGCTGTTCGGTCAATCCGTTCTTAGTGCCGCGCAGCAGCGTCAAGCGAGGCCAAATGGAATTAACCAAAATGTCGTCAGCGCCGTCTCCGTTCCAATCTGCGACCGACAACGTGGTGTATCCCCACTTGGCTTCTGCAGGCCCCTGAATCGACCCATTGGGCCCCGCCATGATTCGAAAGACCTTACCGTCGACCTGCAACAATTCGGGTGCCGACCAACGCTGGCCTTTGCCGTCCAGGTTTTCAAACAGGGCGATGTTGCCCGCCGTGTTGCCGCACAAAATGTCTTCATCGCCGTCCCCATCCCAATCGTGCGCAAAGGGCGTGGCCAGCGCGCCGAACTTCAACGTGTCCGCTTCTTGTTGGAAATAGACCGGCTGCCGAAACACCGGGGTGCCTGTTTGACCGGACGCGACATTTTCCACCAACGCCACGCGACCGTCTTCATCACCAACGATCAGGTCCACGTCTCCATCACGATCCCAGTCGATGGCGGTGGGCGTGATCATCTGCAGATGCATCACCAGCGGCTGTCCGTCGTCCCCGTTCAGCATGACGCCAACCGCATAGGATGGCTGCGATCGCGACCCCACGTTTTCGAAATAGGTGAACCCGTCCAGGAATTCGCCACAAATCAAATCCAGGTCGCCGTCGCCGTCGAAGTCAGCAAAGTTCGGACTGGGCCACCCAAAAACGTCGATCGGTGATCCACCGGCGGTGATCTTTCGTGGCCGTGCGTAGTCATCGCCGGAGATCCGTTCGATCAAATAAACATAGCCGTGAAGCGGCCCGTTTTGCCAGCGTCCTTGCGCGTCAAAAGCTTGATCCCAGACGTAATCGGACCAGTCGCCAATGCCAACTATCAGATCTTGGTCGCCATCGCCTTCCCAATCCACATAACGCCACATCCGTGCCCTTGTCTTTCCGACATGAAAACTCGCGTCGGGATAGATGCTGCGTTGGGTGGAAAAGTCACCGTCGCGAAATGCGGTCAGTTCATTGTTTTCCACCAGCAATCGCGGTTGCCCATCGACGTAGCTGACCTGTGTGTTCGTTTTGGTCGGCCCCAACCGAACCCCGGCTTTGAAAACCGGCATTTTGACCGACGGATCCTGTGTGGGGTTCTCAAAGTAATACACACCATTGGACGGCTTATCAGGACACGAAACCAACAGGTCCAGATCCCCGTCGTCGTCGTAATCCATGGGCAGCGGCCAGGCCCAAAGCCCGACGCCCAAGTCCACTTGCAACCCAGGATGGTTGTACTTCAGCGGCTGCAACTTCCACTGATCGGGCTCCGCAGCCATCGCTCGGCCGTAGGCGGAAACACCAAGCATGGAAAGAAGCAATGCGATCCGAAATGCGGTCATCATGTTGAGAGTCCTTTGACAGGCGTCAAGTTGGCCGTACAATCCTTAAGTCTATAGACTTCTATGGAGACTGCAAGCAGATGCAGGAAACGAACGCCCAACGGGCCTATGACTATCTTCGAAGCTGCCTGGTCCAGGGCGAATTCCTTCCGGGCGCACGCATCCGCTACGGACCGGTCGGAAAAAAACTGGGAATCAGTGCAACGCCAGTGCGCGAAGCAATCGGCCAATTGGCCAACGAAGGATTCGTCGAATTGGTTCCGCAACTCGGCGCGGTGGTTCGACAAATCAGTCGCGACGAAGTGATCGAGCTTTACGAATTGCGTGAAGCGATCGAACCCTACGCGACGGCGCGAGCGGCCGAACGGATCGAACAATCGCAACTTGATCAGATCGGCAAGCAACTGGATCGCATGACCCAGTTGACCGAACGGACGCGTCAATCATCATCGAAAAGCGTACCCAAGAAGACCGTTCGCAGTTTTGAACAAGCTGACTTGGCGTTTCATATGCTGATCATCGAAGCAACGGGAAATCGCACGATGCTGCGAACCGTTGGCAATTCACACCTTTTGACGGGAATATTCTCGGTGGCCCGTCACGGATACGACGCGGGGGTGATGCAAGCGACCTGCGACGACCACAAACGCATCCTAACGTCACTGCAACGCAAGAAACCCGACGCGGCCCGCGATGCAATGGCGGTGCATATCCGCAATGGCCTTGAAATTTCGCTCGCTGGGATCACCGACGACGACCATCGCTGGTGGGATGCTTCAAGTCGCTAGGTTAGTTTCAGCGCGACATCGCCCACACCCGCCCACACCCGCCCAAACGCTTTCGCCATCCGCCCGCCGGCAAGGAGACCATCTGTCGATGCACACCCCATCGTTTTATCCCGCCGACTGGGTCGTGCTGTGCCTGTACTTCGTGGCGACCATGGGTATCGGCGCATTCTTTTATCGAAAGACTCGCAACACCGAAGGCTTCACCGCGGCCAATCATGCGCTGCCGGGTTGGGTTTGTGGATTGTCGATCTTCGCGACGTTCCTTAGCAGCATCAGTTACCTGGCACTTCCGGGAAAATCGTTTGCCGAAAATTGGAACCCGTTCGTCTTTTCGCTTTCCATCCCGCTGGTCACATGGATCGCCGTCCGTTGGTTCCTTCCTTACTACCGAAACTCGGGGCAAGTATCAGCCTACGCGGCGTTGGAAACTCGTTTCGGCGTGTGGGCGCGTGTCTATGCCAGCGTTTTTTACTTATTGACACAAATTGCACGTATTGCGGTGGTGTTATACCTGATGGCCTTGCCCATGCAGGTTTTATTCGGATGGGACATACAAGTGGTTCTTGTCGTCACGGGGATTTGCGTGACCTTCTATGCGTTCATCGGCGGGATCCTGGCGGTGATTTGGACCGATGCGATCCAAGCCATTGTCTTGATGGCCGGTGCAGTCCTTTGCTTGGGACTGATGCTGGCGAACGTCCCTGGCGGATTGCCTGCGGTCATCGAAGTTGCCAAGAGCCGAGATAAGTTTTCGTTGGGGGATTTCGGATGGTCCACGACCACACCAACGTTCTGGGTGGTTCTGATCTATGGAATTGTCATCAATCTTCAAAACTTTGGGATCGACCAGAGCTATGTCCAGCGATACGTCGCATCGAGTTCAGACCGCGAAGCCGAGAAAAGTCTTTGGCTTGGCGGACTGTTGTACGTTCCGGTCAGCGCACTGTTCTTTCTGATCGGGACCACCCTTTACGTTTACTACGCCGCCGACCGACCGCAGGCATCCGATCGCATCGCGGCGGTGGAGAATATCGTTGCCAGACAACAAGCTCTTCAATCAGGCCTGGACGAGGGAACACCCGAATTTGACGCTTTCCAGTCAGAAACGGCGGTCGACCTGAAGCTTGCCGACATCGGAGACCGTGTTTTTCCGCACTTCATCGGAACGTCTTTACCACCGGGAATGACAGGACTGTTGATTGCGGCGGTCTTTGCGGCCGCGATGAGCACCGTGTCGACCAGCTTGAATTCATCGGCCACGCTGATCATGAGCGATTTTTACCGACGCTTTGTTTCGCCCCGAGCATCGGAGCAACAGCAAATGCGAGTCCTTTATGCCGGGACGATTCTGTGGGGTATCCTTGGCACGCTTCTTTCGCTGGTACTCGTAAGACTGACCCAAAGTGCGTTGGACATGTGGTGGACACTGTCGGGCATTTTTGGCGGCGGCATGTGCGGTCTGTTTCTGCTCGGCATGATCAGCCGACGAGTCCAAAACACTGGGGCGATCGCCGGCGTCGTCGCCGGAGTGTCAATGATACTCTGGCTCTCGATCCCGCAACTGTCCGCAACGGCATCCGCGGCGGGTACGGACGACCGACTGCATGCATTCTTGATTCCTGTGATCGGCACGACCACCATCATTCTTGTCGGCTTTGCGGTCGGCATCTTCTTCAAAGGCACACCCAAAAATGAAGCGGCTTGAGGGTATCATCCCACCCCTGGTAACACCGTTGCTGGATCGCGACTCTCTGGACCATGATGGGCTTAATCGCTTGGTCGAACATGTGATCGCGGGCGGAGTCAGCGGGATCTTTCTACTTGGAACCACGGGCGAAGCCCCGAACCTTAGTTACCGACTGCGTCGTGAACTGATCGACCTCGTCTGTCGTCAGGTCAACGGACGCGTGCCGGTTTTGGTTGGGATCAGTGACACCGCGTTTGTCGAAAGCGTTTCGCTGGCCAACAGCGCCGCCGAATCGGGTGCCGACGCACTTGTGCTGACGACGCCCTACTATTTTCCGGTTGGACAAACAGAACTGCTGGGCTATATCCGTCGACTGACGCCACAGCTTCCATTGCCATTGATGCTATACAACATGCCGGCATTGACAAAGCTTCAGTTCGAAACGGAAACACTGCGGAAATTGGCAGAGGTCGATCAGATCATCGGCGTCAAAGACAGCAGCGGCGATATGGATTATTTCGCCGACTTGCTGACCCTGCGCAATGATCGGCCGGATTGGTCATTCTTTCTGGGTCCCGAACACCTGTTGATCCCGGGCGTCCAGATGGGAGCCGACGGTGGAGTCAACGGCGGTGCAAACATCTTCCCACAGATCTTCACCCAGGTATTTCAAGCCGCTCGCGATGGCGATGAAGCCGCATGCGTCCGTCTGCAATGTTCGATTGATGATCTGCAACAGATCTACGAAATCGGCAAATACGCATCGCGTCATATCAAGGCAACCAAGAGCGCCTTGTCCATCCTGGAAATCTGCAGTGACTTCATGGCCGAACCGTTCCATCACTTCAAACCGACCGAACGTCAAAAAGTGTCGACCATTCTGACGAATCTAGACGCACTCAGTCGCCACACGTAGGTCGAAAAAGAAACGACGGGCGAAAGTCCAGTGAACTTCCACCCGTCGCGTTTCGATTTTGCAATCAAGCATTACACCCAATGGCGTCGCCCGATTCGTAGCCTTAAGCCATCACTGCCGATTAATAGCGGGTTTGGAATTGGGCGTAGAAGAAGTCCGCATCGGCATCGTCCGCCACGCCGGCGGGCAAGCCCATCGTCGTGTCGTAGTAGTCACCAGCGGAGAAGTGCGAGTACCCGACCAAGATATTGTTACGTGGATTCAGGTTGATATTGAATAGCACGTCAATTTCATGCCCAAGCTCTCGATCGCCCGCGGGAGACGTTGTGTTGTAAGGCGTCATAACAACGCTGTACGGCGTTGTCGCTTCGGCCAAAGCAAAGTAGTGATACCAAAGGATCAATGAGACCTTGTCGTTCAGCGGCGTCAATGAAAACACGTTCAAGTCGTGCAAGTTTCGACGCCCGAACAAATCCATGAAGCCGTTGTACTTGTGGGCCAACGGGAACAGATGGTTGTACCCGTCGTCACCAGGTGCGGCATTGGCAAAATCATCATCACCACTGGCGTAGTCGTAATACAACCAAACCGTGGGACTCCATAACGCCGTGTTCACCTTGCGCCCCAAGCCGGCGGTGACGAAAGCGGCGGAGTGATCTGAGCCGTTGCTGTTTTCACCGAATTGGTACGCACTTTCGAAGTCATACAGGATTCCGCCATCGGAACTGCCACTGCTGCGACCGCCGATGGTGTGGAACGAAAAATTCGCAGTGTCGTTGTCGTAGCCGAGGTAGTAACCTTCCAACTGCCCCAATGCGGTGTTCTTCTGGGTGCCGTAGACACCATAAAACTGCTGGTTGTTGTCCCCTTCATCACCATCACGCGGGTCGACAGGCACAAACTCCGTCCAGAATCCGTCCAATGACGTGTCATCGTTCTGGTACAGCAAACGAACACCTTCGAACGTTCGCCGTGTGTTGGCCCAATCCAAAGGCGATACCGTTCGCTGGGCACCATACAACAGCTCTTGGCGCCCCAAACGAGCCGTCAATTTACCGGCGTCACCGCTGAGCAGATTGACATCCACGAACAGGTTCAAGAAGTCCATGTTGTTGACTTCGATGGGACGAGCGTTGAATTGTTCGCCCATCGATTCCGCATGCAGGCCCTCGGCGTAAAACCGAACCATGTCGTTCAGCTTCCAGTCCGCGTACAACCGTTGACGGAACAACCAAAAGTTGTCGTCACGACCGGTGATACCGACGCCTCGGTGGTTCCGCTCGTTGTGATAGCGAAAGCGTGTTTCGCCACCCAAACTTAACGTCCCCAGCGGCGTCGACATCCCCTTCAGACAATCACCGCAAAATGACGGACCGTCATAGCAGGGATCATTCAAATAGTCGAATTTGTTGGCATAGAAAACACCGGCGAATGCCGATTTCATCGCCTTCGTGGCGGCTTCTTTCTTCTCTTTGGTGCAACATGTCGTCTGACAGCAGTTGCACGACGCGGCGGGTGCAAATTCGTGAAACCCGACCTGGGCGTTGTACGCCTGCTCAGACTCCAGCGTTTCAAAATCCACCATCGGCTGGATGGATTCGCCGGCAATTTCTTCGCCCGACGTCTGGACGGTGACCGACTGCAGCTCGCCCTCCGACGCCAAGTAGTCATTCGCGTTGGCACCGGCGGCCATTAGCACCGCGGCCAATGGAGTGGCGATCCACCGCGAGTCCCAAAGCATCCGTGAAATTTTCGATCTATGCATTGCTCCATGCACTCATGCAAGAGGTAAGTGGTCGTTCCAAACACGGAACAGCGGGAATTGCTACCTCTTCCTCGGTGCATCGATACGACCGAACGGGGCACCGCCGTTTGACAGCCACCCAATCTTTCCCGCCTGGCGCACAAAACCCTTCCGTGTCCACATGGATCTATCGACCGGTTGAAAGGCCACGGACCTAGAATTACAGGAAAGAAAATTCATTACATGCTGCCGGAAATGGCCCAACCCCTCCAGATCTGCTGCAATCGTTAAAGTCTGACAGGCCAATCGACATCAATGCGACGTCCGAGCACACACTGTCGGGTGGGCTTTACCGCTAGTAGACATCGCGGTGGTATCGTCCGTCGGCAATCATCTGGTCGACAAACTTGTCCACAGCTTCGGGCGACATCTGGCCTTCGTCCGCAATGATCTTACGCAGCGTTCGGTCGACGTCTTTCGCCATTCGCGATGCGTCACCGCAGATGTAAAAACAAGCCCCGCGCTGCAACCATTGGTACAATTCCGACGCATTCTGTGCCATTCGGTCTTGCACATACAATTTCTGTTCGGAATCACGACTGAACGCGGTGTCCAAACGGGTCAGCACACCATCGTCCTTGTACTGTTGGAGATCCTCGCGATACAGAAAATCGCTTGACTCGTGTTGGTCACCGAAGAACAACCAATTCTCACCGGTTGCCTTGGTGGCGGCACGCTCCTGCAGGAACGCGATGAATGGGGCAATTCCGGTCCCTGGGCCGACCATGATCATGGGACATGCGGGGTCCGATGGAACCGTAAATCCGGCATGGTTCGGCTGCACAAAAACACGTACGGAATCGCCCTGTGGAACTCGATCGGCAAGCATCGTGCTGGCAACGCCTTTTCGGGTGCGACCGGTACGATCGTAAGTCACTTTGCCGACGGTCAAATGCACTTGGTCGCCGACCGCTTTCATACTGCTGGCGATGGAATATAGGCGCGGGTTCAGCGGTTCCAAACGTTCGATGAACTCACCGGAAGCAACACGCACGTCTTTCGCAATCTCCAACGCATCCAAAACATCAAACCCGTCGGGCACACCGTCACGGATCAGCTGATTCAGTTGATCGCGAACCGAATCATCGACAACGCGACTGGCTAGCAACTCCAGCAATTCGTCACTGGGATCTTTCAGGCAACAATCCTCGCAAAGCGATTGTGCAAAGGGTTTCATCCCACCCAGCGGAGATTCCACCGAAACATTCGGATCGGCCGCCAAAGTCCGTACGATCTGCTCGACCAAATCACCGCAATTCGTCGGATAGACCCCCAACGCGTCGCCGACGTTGTACTTCATCCCGGACCCGACCAGATCAATAACGACATGCCGAGTGTCCTTGGCGGAACCTTCCAAATTCAGACACCGCGATTCCAGCAATTTCGCGGTGAACGGGTTCTTGCGACTGTACCCGGAATCGCCATTTTTCGCTGCAGTGTTCCCGTTGGACATCGCACTGCCATTTCCCGACGACGCCCCATTGGCCTCCGCGGGTGCATCGGCCAACAACCTTTTAATCATTTGTTTGGTTTCTTTGCCGCCTGGACTGCAGAGCGACAAATTCGATTCATCACCCGATGCAATAGCCTCGGCGTAAGATTCACATACATAGCCGCAAGACCCACAATCCAGTTGCGCCATCGCGGCCATCAGCTTTCGCTTCAACGGGCGATCCGCCGCCATGTCCATCCGATCAACGATCGGGAGCGAAGGATCATGCCAGGGACAATCATCATCCTGTTCCTCCACAGTTGCAGCGGTGATTGCGGCTTGGTCGACACCGGCAAGCACGGCTTGACCGGTCGCTCCAGCATCCCCCTGAATCCCCGTCAGTCCCGCGAAGAATCCATTTAACCAAGCACGCTGTTCTTCGTTAAAGGGCGCCGATTCAGGAATAAAGCTGGACATAGTATGTATTGAAGCTTGAGTAGAAAGATTTGAATTCGAAATCGATTGGTCAATCGCATTCAGGTCGCGGCCACGGCCATTCCTTTCAATTCATCATTCGTTTGGCGGGCGGCAAATTGATCGAACGATTCGCCCTCGTTTCGTTTTTCCATGTATGCGGCAATCACCGCGGCAACGACCGCCGGAACATTCTCAAAGGGGACGAATTCATAGATTTGCCTTGCGATCTTTTGCCGACTACCCCAACCACCGCCGATGACGATGTGATAGCCATCGACCATGTCATCGCCTTTCTCAACTTTGCATGCGATCAACCCGACATCACCGATGTAGTGTTGTGCACAACTGTGATGACAACCGGTCAAATGGATATTGATCGGAACATCCAAGTCGAATTGCGATTCCAGGAACTTTGCTAGTTCCATTGCATTGGCCTTGGTGTCAGCACCTGCAAACTTGCAACCCGCCGACCCAGTGCAGGCAACCAATCCTGCCCGGACCGAACTGGCCTGCCACTCCAATCCACAATCACGGATCTGCTGCAAGACCGCGGGAAGATCGGCGTCGTCGATGTTCGGCAGGATCAGGTTTTGCCAAACCGTCAACCGGATCTCTCCATTCCCGTAGCGGTCCGCCAACTGGGCAAGAACCCTCGCTTGATCACTGGTCATTCGTCCCACGGGAAAGACGACGCCGACATAGCTTTTGCCGACTTGCCTTTGCGGGTGGACCCCCACATGCGCGAAGCGATCTTCATGGTCCACCGCCTCGACGCGGTCGTCGCTGATACGCCGAAGTTTTTGGCCCCATTCGGCTTCAACTTCTTCTAAGAACTTGTCAAACCCCCAGTCATCCAATAGGTATTTCAAGCGTGCCTTCTTGCGGTCGGTTCGATCACCGTTCTTGACAAAGACACGGACAATCGCACCGGCAACGGCCATGGTTTCATCACCCGTCAACAAGACCCCGGTGTCCCGTGCAAAATCGCAGTGCCCCGTGATACCGCCCAAGGTCAATTGAAAATAGACCCCCGGGGTCAGATCGGGCCCCGCGCTGGATTCCGGCACACGAACGGCGCGAAACCCGATGTCGTTGGTGTCGTCCAACGATGCAATGCGTCCACCGCCATCAAAAGCGATGTTGAATTTGCGGGGCAGGCCATACATCTCGCGATGATTCAAAATGTAGTGGTGCATTCGGCGGGCATAAGGAATCGTCTCCACCAATTCGTCAGGGTCAATTCCCGAAAGACAACTGGCCGTACAATTGCGAATGTTGTCTCCTCCGCTGCCGAGACTGACCAAATCCAGTTCGCGAACGCCGTACAAGACGCTGCGGGCTTGGTCAGCAGGGATCTCTCGCAGTTGCAGATTCGCGCGAGTTGTGATGTCCAAATAGCCGCCCGCAGATCGGTCCGACAAATCAGCCAGGCCGGTCAGTTGCCAACCGCGAAGCATGCCTCCGGGAATTCGCAAACGCATCATGTAGGCATCTTGGGCAGGTGTCACGTAGAACATGCCGTGGAATTTGTGAAGGAACACATCAGTTCCTTTCGGAAACTCTCCCGCGTCGCTGCGCGCGATGATTTCGTCCCACATATCCAACGGGTTCTTGTCCCGCTTCGCCTGCTCTTCTTTTGCTAACTTCTGCCCCGCAGCGGTGAAGCGATCCTGGGCCTCCAACGCCAACTGATCGGGTCCCGCAACCAGAGGTTGCCCATCAACTGACGCTCCGCCAGATCCGATACGGATTGCCGAAGTCGTCGCGCCACTTCCGGATACCACAGGCAAACCGTTGACGGCACGCGCGACGTCGCTGCCCATCGTAAAGCCGGCAAGGTACTGCTTTTGTTCTTCCGTAAAACCGTTCATGTTTGATATCGCGTCTTAGTCTTTCAAAGGTTCCAAATCGACGGCACAATCCTTATAGCTAGGCTGACGACTATGCGGATCGAAATGCGAAAGCGTCAGCACATTGGCTTCTTCATAGTGCATCGGCATGAATAGCTGCCCGGCGGCAACTGAGGTTGTCACGGCGGATCGCACAGTGACTTCCCCGCGTCGTGAACGAACACTGACAAGCCCACCGTTGGTGATCATCAACCGGGCCGCATCGCTCGGGTTGATTTCGATGTAGGGCTGGTTGGGATATAGCTTTCGCAGAACCGGGCTTTTGTCGGTGCGGGTTTGTGTATGCCACTGGCTGACTGAACCACGCCCGGTCAACAACCAGAACGGATAGTCGTCGCAGGGCGTCTCGGGCGCTGGCGAAACCTGGTCGACGATTAGTTTTGCACGACCGTCGTCGGTACAAAATGCACCGTCGGCAAAAAGTCGCCGCTCTTGGTCGGGCGCACCGCGTTGGGAATCCTCGGTTGACCAAGGCCACTGGATACCGCCACATTGATCCAATTGATCAAACCCTTCGATACCGGTGATATCGCAAGGTCGGCCCGCACTGAGTCGTTTCATTATCTGAAAGACGCTTTCGGGATCGGTCCAACCACGAAACATGTCGCCGCATCCCCAAGCGTGGGCAATCGCTCGAAAGATTTGAAAATCCGCCAACGCCAGCCCCGGCGCTCGCTTCACCTTCTTGATGCGCCCGTACCGCCGTTCGCTGTTGATAAACGTCCCATCCTTCTCGCCCCAACCTGCCGCGGGAAGCACCAAATCAGCATGTGCCACCGTGTCAGTGTTTCGATACATGTCCTGAACGACGAAGAAATCCAACTGCCCCAACAATTCGCGCAGCTCGTTTCTTTGAATCCAACTGTGAGCCGGATTGGTCGCAATCACCCACAGCCCACGGATTTCGCCGTTTCGAATCCCATCAATGATTCGGTCGTAGGCCCAGCTTCCTTCCGTTGGAAGACGGCCGACATCAATCCCAAGGATGTCGGCGACGTCCATTCGATCTTGTTCGCATTCAAACTTGCGATGCCCCAACAAATTTGTCGTGTTACTCCACAACCGTGACCCCATCGCATTGCATTGCCCCGTGATGCTGTTGGGACCTGTGCCAGGTCGTCCGATATTTCCAGTCAAAAGTGCGATGTTGATGATGGCCTGTGCCGTTCGCACGCCCTCATAACTTTGGTTGACACCCATCGTCCACCACAACGACACCGCGCTGGATCGACCGATGGTCCGTGCAGCTTCGCGAATGCGTTCGGCTTCCAGCCCCGATTCTTCGGCAACCGATTCCACCGAGAAGTCCCGAACACAACGCACCAGATCGTCATATCCGCTGGTATGCGAGTTGACAAATTCATGATCAACGAATCCTTCGGCAATCAAAACATTCGTGATCGCATACAGGACCTTCAAGTCACATTTGGGTCGAAGTTGCAGGTGCTGCGTGGCTGCATTCGCGGTTTCGGTGCGTCGCGGGTCCAACACGATGATGTCAGGCTGATTGGGATTGCGAAGCACGCGTTCCCACATGATCGGGTGACCGATGCACGGATTGGCCCCGACGAATACCAGGCAATCACTCTGTTCGAAATCCGCATAAGTGAAAGGTGGCGCATCAAAGCCGAACGATTCTTTGTACGCGGTGACTGCGGTCGCCATGCATTGACGCGTGTTCCCGTCACCATGTCGCATCCCCATCCCGAACTTGGCCAACGCACCCAAGAACGCCATTTCTTCGCAAGCGATCTGGCCCGTCGATAGAAACGCGACGGATTCAGGCCCATGGTTCTGCTGAACCTTCCGAAATCCATCACAAAACTTCTGAAGTGCTTCTTTCCAATCGGTCGTCACCAATTCCCCGGACGGATCACGCACCAGTGGATGTGTGGCCCGATGCTCCGAATCCAATACGCGCAGTGCCTCCCAACCCTTCGGACATGCCATCCCCATGTTGACCGGATAGTTGGTTTCGGGAGTCAAGCCAACAGCCTGCCCGTCACGAAGATGCAATCGCAATCCACATCCGGTCGCACAGTACCCGCACGTGGCGGTGGTGGTGGTGTCGGCAAGCAGCGAATCTGGTGTCATCCCCAGACCATGCTTTCCCGGTTGCAACAGCAGTTCGCGGGTCATCGCCCCGCTACGAGCTTGCAAAAACTGAGGCAACTGGAATCGGAACCCTTCGTCCGTTCCCTTTGTTAGGTCCGCCGAAGCGGATTCCGGTGGCACTAGACTCATCGAAACGCTCCGTTACCTATGAATTCCAGGCATCCGATCATGGACGACGGCCATGAAATACAGCAATCTTTCAATCATGTCGCCACCTGCCGCCCCAACAAAAGCGATCCCCAATGACAGCCCGACCAGTGGTGTGAGTGCACCAACCGTGGCAATCGCGATCGTCGCGACCAACAGGGATACTGCTGAAAGACTGAATGTCAAAACACGGGCCAATCGCAACTGGGAAAGCGAGCGAATCGTCAATCGTCGTGAACGCAGATCGATCGCATCATCGGTGCTTCGTGACGGCCCCAATTGAATCCGCCATTCATAGACGAATTTTGCGATCACCAATCCCAACGCGACGATCGAGCCCAGCATCAATGCCACCGATGATGCCTCAACACCCGCATCATTTCTGGCAAGCTGCGTCAACGCGGCGACCGCCAAGGCCCCGATCAATCCTACGACGACAAAGGTACCGGCGAATCGAACCATCGTTCGATCAAAACGCCACCAAATCCTGCCCGTTGCGATGTAAATCATCGCGCTGCAGTACAGCCCAACAATGCCCAAAGGCAAACTAGCCCACAGCAGCACCGAGCCGGCCCAACTCGGAATGTAGTTTCCGACCGCTTCATTGATACTCTCAGGTAACCAGGCCTGGATTGACGGCAAGCCTAGCAACAGACACGCCAAAGCCAGGGCGCCGACGAACTTCCCCAACACCACGGCCTCGCGTGATAGCCAACTGGTTCGCAACCCCAGGAAAACTCTCCACGCGCGAAGAGGTTGCCCCAAATGCAGCGGAGCCAAGTTCAACCCGATTCCACTGACCAACAAGGCGACCAAGGCCAAAACTGGCGTTGCACCGCCCGAAATGTCATCGCCGGCAACAAGACTGATCAGGGCACCCACTCGGTCCCAAAAAACCATCCCGACACCGATCTGTGTTGCAACCAGCAGTGCCGCAAGCGGCCAGTGGCTTTCGGACACTTCATCAATGCCCAAATCCATCGCCGCGGCACCGTTCCATTCCGCTTGACTGACATACCGCGTGGTGGGAAGGGTCAGTGACGACGACGGAGCGCCAGCAACCATCATTCGCGAACCAGCAACCTTTCGGTCGGCTTCGGTAAGGCTGCGGTCGACCAGACGAATCTTGATCGCTTCGTTGGGGCAAGACTGCACACACGCCGGCGCTTCCCCCACCGCCAAACGGTTGTAACACATGTCACATTTTCTAACGATTCCCAAACGTTTGCTGTACTTGGGAACTTCGTATGGACACATCATCGTGCAGTACTTGCAACCAATGCACTGATCGTCCAAGTGACGAACGATCCCTGTCACGGGGTCTTTGTCGTAGGCTTTGACAGGACACCCGTTCAAACACCCGGGATCTTCGCAGTGATGGCACGCGGTCGTGACGTGACGTACACCAATGGCAATCGGCAAGCCTTCGGTCGCCGAATCGGAACCCGATGCTGATTCGGTAGCGATCACACCACCGACTGATCGCCAAGTCTCATTTTCCTCGAGACCGTTCAAAGTGTGGCAGGCGACAACGCACGCCTTGCAACCGCTACAGGCGTCCAAGTCCACCTCGAAAGCGAACTGCTGCTCAGGCGTGGGCGATGACGCGGGTAGCAATGACCGATAGTATTTTGCTTGATCTGGGGCACGGTCTGCGGGCAACTCGCATTGCCCACTCTCGTGACGGCGTGCAAACAGTTCGACCGCAGACAACTGTTGTTGTTCTTCCAACAACAAATCCACCAAATCGAAATTCGATTCGCTGGCTGTTTCCGGTTCATTCGTGACGTCTGTTGCGTGCATGGCGGACGGCAAACCTAAAACATCAAAACGATGAAACTGTGAAGCGTTTGTCCGTCAAACCGAGGGATCGCGATTGCAGAATCCGGAAGCGTTTCACTGGCCCCCGCTTCACGCCCCGGATAGATCGTTCCAACGTCCAAACTAGACACCGCCGCCTTCGCATCGGACAACAACTTGGGCCATCCTTCATCATTCGCAATACGCACTGGACGATTCAGCGTCATGGAATCAGGAAACTCAGCGTATGCACCACCTAATAAGTCAAATCCGTCGGACGCCGCTTGCCATACTTCGACGCCACGAAAGATCGGCGACCGATGGGAACTGATCAACACGACACTGGAAATGAAATCCTGATCCACCACCGGTATGCCGACCGCGGTTTGCAGCAGGTCGGCGGATGCGCCAGCGGCCCGCAGGAACCCCGGGTGATTTCCCAGATCATCGTGAATCACCGCAGTCAGCTTTTCCCAGACTTGACCAGGCAAACCGGTACCGCGTTCGAAACGTACGAATGAACTGACATTTTCAAATCGTTCCATTCTTCCGTAGTAACCGCCTGACAGCGCCACTTCTTCGTACGGCCCCACGGGCTGCCAAACTTCAAACACACCGACGGGTTCGGGAACAACCGAATCTGCAGGCATCTGATCGCGGGATGTCAGCATCACCAGCGACGTGATGCGTTGTTCCACAAAAACGGGGATGAAGACCGCTGACGCGACAGCGTCGGGCAAGTCCGACGGCTGTTTGACCACCAATGCATTGCGATCGGCAATGCACTTGGCCGCGGCAGCATCTAGTTTCAGGTCGCCAAAGGTACAAACACCCTCAGCCGAGACGTTCGCCACCACAGCGTCGGTTAGAAAGCTGTGTGGCGGCAACGACAAGGTTGCGACTTGGTTCATCGGGTGTCTCCCCCATTTCTCTCACGACTGACGAATCGGTGCATCATCCCACCGACGCCATCTGCTGTTCTTCCGACGCTTTAGCGTGCTCTCGCTTGGCAGCATCGGCCACCAATTTCTTATGATCCTGTTCTTCCAAGAATCCGATCATGTCGCCACGCAAGTCGTAGTAATCAGGATGCTCCAGCACCTCAGTACGCACTCGGGGACGATCAAAGGGAACTTCAAAGATCTTACCGACACGTGCCCGCGGCCCGTTGGTCATCATCACTACGCGATCACTCATGAATAATGCCTCGTCGACATCATGCGTGATCATCATCGTGGTCACCTGATCCTTGACCAAGATCTCCAACAAAATTTCTTGCAACTCCATCCGCGTCAGCGAATCCAGCATGCCAAATGGTTCGTCCAACAACAGCATCTTTGGACGGAGCGCAAACGCTCGTGCGATCCCGACCCGCTGCTGCATGCCCTGACTTAGATCCGCCGCGCGACTGTGCAACGAGCTTCCCAGGCCGACCAGAGACAGGTAGTACGCAGCAATGTCGTGGCGTTCACTCTTTTTCGCATGGGGGTAGACCTGATCCACTCCCAACAAAACGTTATCAATCGCGGTCATCCACGGCATCAAGCAAGGTGATTGAAATACCACCCCACGGTCGGGACCGGGGCCATCGATTTCACGATTGGCGATCACCACACCTCCGGTGGTGATCGAGTTCAAGCCTGCCACCATCGTCAAAACGGTGCTCTTGCCGCATCCACTGTGCCCCAGGACACAAACGTATTCACCCTGAGCCATCTTTAGGTTGAATTGCTCGACGATGACCGCCGGCCCATTGGTCGTATCATATGTTTTTCCGAGATTGAAAATCTCTACAAATTCATTCATCGGTGACCGCCTTTTCAGATGGGTGAATTCAGTATTGCTTTTCGAGGCAACGTCAGATCCACCGGTTGGATGTCGGGACGCTGAATCTCCACAGCGCCGCCTTTCTGCGTTTCTCGGGATCGTGCCCTTTGCCGTACGGCGACCAAATAGTTGGTCACTGCGTTTCGCAGGTGCTTGAACCGCTCGTTGTGATTTAGCTCGGTCTTATCTCGGGGCCGCTCCAAGCCAACGGTGAACGCCGGTCCCAAGCCGGCATTAGGCCCCGGATTCAGTGGTACGATCCGGTCGGCCACCAAGATTGCTTCATCCACATCATTGGTAATCATCAGACAGGTCTGTTTCTCCTCCTGCCAGATCTTCAAAATCTCATCCTGCATGACGCTTCGTGTCAGTGCATCCAACGCCGACAGCGGTTCGTCTAGCAACAGAACCTTTGGTTTCATGGCCAATGTCCGTGCGAGCGAAACGCGTTGTCGCATCCCACCGGACAACTCATGCGGCCGCCGATGAATTGCGTGTGTCAAGCCCACCAATTCAACAAATCGATCGACGTGCTCGCGGCGTTGCGTCTTGGACCAAGACTGAAAGACACGGTCGACCGAAAGCGCGATGTTCCCACGTACCGTTAACCAAGGAAGCAACGAATAATTTTGGAACACCAACCCCCGTTCCGGCCCCGGGCCAGTGACCGGTTCGCCATCCATCGTGATCTCGCCGGAATCCGGCTTGACCAGCCCTGCCAATAATTGCGCAAGAGTGGTCTTTCCGCTACCGGAGAAACCCACGACAGCCAGAAACTCGCCTTCCCGCAAGTTCAGATTGATCCCGTTCAACACACCAACGCGTGTCGCGCCACTTCCGTAGCCTTTGCTGACATTCCGCACCGCCATGATCGGCGCGGGTGCCGGAGGCTGCGTCTCGACGGACTTCGGAATGACAGCCAAGTGATCGGCCGTAATCTCCGAACTGGTTGCAATACTCATACGTTCTCCGTCCAGCCATCTAGCAAAGCGACGCGGATGAAAGGTGTGATTGCCACTGGAAATCTTCAAATAAAACGGATAGCGGTTGCGCACAAGGCATCATGCCGGGGAAGGATTCCCAAAGCTGACCATGTTTCGCAGACAGATCATGATGCGATCCAGGACCAGCCCGATCACGCCGATGATGATCACGCTGAACGCGATTCGTGCATACGTTTGGCTGCTGCCATTTTGAAATTCATCCCAAACGAATTTCCCCAAACCAGGGTTTTGGGCCAACATGTCGGCGGCGATCAGCACCATCCAACCAACACCCAGGCTGATACGAAGCCCGGCGAACATCAACGGCAGACTGGCCGGGAGGATGATCTTGAACAATTGCTGTGACCACGAAAGCTTCAACACCTTCGCAACGTTCATGTAATCCTTATCAACGCTTGCGACCCCAAGGGTGGTGTTCACCAGCGTGGGCCACAGCGAACACAAGGAAACCGTCACCGCAGAAATCAAGAACGCCTTCTCGAAAAACGTCTCTCCCGCTGTCGAACCCGAATACGCCCAGATAATGACCAGCCCCGCCAAGGGTAGCCAAGCCAGCGGGCTGACCGGCTTGAAAACCTGTATGAACGGGTTCATGGCCGCATTGAACCAGGGACTCATACCACACAACACACCCAGCGGAACCGCGATCAAGGTTGCGATGGCAAAGCCGAAAAACACGGTCTTCAGGCTGGTAAGGATTTGATCCACAAAAGTTGGTGCACTGGAGGGTACATAATTGGCCGCTCGAACGGCCTCCTGACGAAACGTCGTGGCAGACGCCAGGTACTTCTCCGCTTCTTCACCGCTGGACTTTGCCGCAGCCTCGTCCATCAAGCGTGCCTTGGCCATCGCCACCACCGCTTGGTTCAGCTTTTCCTGACGCATCTCGGCATCGGCGGCCTTCTGCGTCTGATGCATTTCAAACAATTCCACGCCGGCGTTCCATGTTGCCGCCGGACCGGGCAATTTGGCACTTCCGGTGACGATGGTTTTCGCTGCCAACGACCAGAGCCCCAAAAAGATGCCGACGGTCACGATGGGAAGCAGAATGAACTTGGCAATCCCCGCCATCTGCTCTTTCGGATCTTCGCCGGCCGCAAGCCGAACGAACGGTTCCAACACGGGCAACCCCGCAACGTTGCAAAATCGCAATGCGTTTCCGCGCCAATTCATCACTATCTTCTTATCTGTTGAAAGGTGGTCATCGAATGCGACCATCGTCGCTTTTTGATCAGCCGCGATCCTTGCGGCACCAGACTTCCGTGACGACGAACAACGCGTGCCCGTCAAAAATCGCAACCGAACACGCTATTCTTTGTGACCGATCTCAAAGCCAGCCAAATATCCGAGCGGGTCTTTGCCGTCGTAGGATTTCCCATCAATAAAATCGGTGGACGCTGGGCGATATCCGTCATAGCCCGGCGCCGGGATTTCCTTGGGATCCAGCTTTCCTTCACTGATCAGCAAATCTGCCGCCTGACGATAAATGTCAGGCCGATAGATTTTCTTCGCCATTTCGTCATACCACTCAGCCGACTTTGATTCGGTGATCTGACCCCAGCGACGCATTTGCGTCAGAAACCAAACGCAATCGCTGTAGTGCGGAAAAGTCGCGTTGTGCTTGAAGAAGACGTTGAAGTCAGGCATGGGCCGAACGTCCGTTTTTTGAAACACGAACGTTCCCGTCATGCTGTTGTCGATCACATCAGCGTCTGCACCGACGTAGTCTTTTCGGCTTAAGATCTCGCAGGCTTCTTGGCGGTTCAGAAAGACGCCGTCCTCATCAACGGCATCCAGCCATTTGCCCGCTCGCATCAATGCCTTGACAACGGCGACGTGTGTGTTGGGATGCTGCTGATCCCATTGTTGCGTCACCCCGAACACCTTTTCTGGATTGTTTTTCCAGATGTCATAGTTGGTGGTGACGGGAACACCAATTTCCTTGACAACCGCCTGCTGATTCCAGGGTTCCCCCACGCAGTAGCCTAAAATCGTGCCGGCTTCCAAAGTTGCCGGCATTTGCGGCGGCGGGGTAACCGAAAGCAACACATCGGCGTCCTGCACCCCCGTGATATCTTGGGCGGTGTACATGCCCGGATGAATTCCGGATGAAGCCAACCAGTATCGTATTTCATAATTGTGGGTACTGACCGGAAAGACCATCCCCATTTGAAAGTCTTTGCCGGCCTGCTTGTATTCTTCAACGATCGGCTTCAGCGAATCTGCCGTGATGGGGTGCTCCGGTTGGTCGACAGCCAACTTCGGATCGTTCTCCTGCATCTTGGCCCAAATCTCATTGCTGACCGTGATGCCGTTTCCGTTATAGTCCAAACTATAAGCGGTGATGATGTCGGCTTTCGTACCGAAACCAATCGTCGCGCCAATTGGCTGGCCGGCCAGCATGTGAGCTCCGTCCAACTGCCCGTCAATCACCCGATCCAGCAGAACCTTCCAGTTCGACTGGGCTTCAATTTCGACATTCAATCCCTCGTCGGCGAAATAGCCTTTCTCCTTAGCAATCACCAGCGGCGCGCAATCGGTCAACTTGATGAAGCCGAACTTTAGGTCGGTCTTTTCCAAATCCAGCTTTGTCGAACTTTCTTGCAGCAACTGCTCGGCATCCAAATCGCCCAGATCGACCTTTGCCGCGGCAGCCTCCAAATCTTCCAATGTGACGCTATCGGGTGCACACCCGGACAACGCCAAGACCGTTAACGCGACACCGGCCTGCGTCATGCCCCTCCCGACGGTCGCTGTGCGCCACCGCTTTGCCGTACACCAGCGACCTAACTCTTCTAACTGACCCTTGATATTGCTTAACAACTCTTGTGCCTTGAAATTGATGCCGTCGCCCCAGAAACCGGAAATGCCTCCGGTGCAACGAGGCGCCCGAGACCGAAACGTGACTTGCTGACATCGCAGGCAGTGCGCCAGAACGTCGCGGTCTTCCGATTTCTCGAGCGAAGGCGGCGACGGCGATCGCTAAATCGACACAAGGTGGCCGAAGACAACCGTAGTGCCACGCCGAAACCGTTTCTCAAAAGTTTCACGGGGGCCTCTGCGTGCGCAGTGCCTAAGCACCCCGGCCCAATTCACAGGCACGCTGTGTTTTTTTCACCCGCGGACAATGAGCATACCGATGCACAGATTGCTGCTGCAGGCAATCACATCGGAGAGATCCACGCCCCCCCTTCCACCCGTGCCCGCGTGTTGGGATCCCCAACGCAATCCAGACGCTGGACCGCGCACTCGCGGCCCGTCGTTGCAGCGCCGGTTGTTGCAGCGCCGGTTGTTGCAGACTCAATCGGCCCAGGTCGCGGTTGCGATCGCGTGCGGCTGGTCAAGCCTTCTGTCCGATCCCTGACACGCAAAGACATTGGCGAGCCACAACGACTTGGATTCGCGACGGATCGCGTTGCTCGCAAAACCAAGGTATTCAGGCGTAAACTGGCCGCCGATCATCACGAAACTTGACTTAGATCAAGCACGGCCTCGGTGACTGATGGAATCCAGCCGGCCGATTCGATAGACTCTGCGTAGACCAGCGACCGACCTTGGGCGTACCAATCGTTTTGCAGCCCATTTCCAGGTCGCCATTGCCGAACGGGGCGGGAGACAGCGGTAATGCAATCCGATCAAGATGGAACATCGTCGGACTCCGATTCACCAGACGACCCCATGACAGCTAAGCCTTCGCGCAAGCGGCTGTTTGGGCCCGGCGCCTATCTGTTCGCAGGCTGTCTGGGACTTCTTGCCGGCGTTGGAACATTCACCTTCGGCTACGGCAAGGGAGCCAGCTATCTGAGCAACGATCCCAAAACGTGTGTCAACTGCCACGTGATGCAGGGTCACATGGATTCATGGCAACAAAGCAGCCACCACCACGTCGCGGTTTGCAACGATTGTCACTTGCCACATCACCCCATCGGCAAATGGGTCACCAAAGCTGACAACGGGTTCTTTCACTCGCTCGCGTTCACAACGGGTGGATTCAAAGATCCGATCCGAATCAAACCCCGCAATCGCCGTGTCACACAAGGCACCTGCGTCCACTGTCACGAATCGGTCGTACACAGCATGTTGCCCGACGCCGCCGGCCGCGACATGCAGTCTTGTGTCCACTGCCATGCCGACGTCGGCCACGCGGGTCGCTGATCCGCCGACCGAAGCAATTTGCCATCCACTGTTCTTTCTTCATCCCTTCACGAATCCAGCATCACCATGTCATCGAACACCCAACGCAGTTTCGGCTGGCTGGCCCTATTAACCGCGATCGTGGCTGCGGTCACGTTCGGCGTGGTCGCATTATTGGTGAACATTTTCGAGCGGAAACAAGAAGCTCGAAATCCATTCGTGAAGGTGGCCGAAGTCACCGAGGTCAGCACCGACCCTAAACCCTGGGGCCTGAATTTCCCCCAGCAATACGAAGATTACTTAAAGACGGTGAACGACGATTACACCGACTTTGGTGGCAACCACGCGTTGCCGCCCAGCAAGCTGGAAAAGCATCCTTGGCTGAAGCGGTTGTTCGCCGGATATGCGTTCAGCATTGACTATCGCGAAGCACGTGGCCATGCCCACATGCTGTCCGACCAAGAGGTCACCAAACGCGTCACCGAGGTTCAACAAGCCGGCGCTTGCCTTCACTGCCACGCATCGATCATTCCCACGTACCGACGAATCGGCTTGGAATCGATGGGCAAAGAAGCGACTGAAGAAGCGATGACCGAAGGCTACCAATGGGACGCGGTTTTGGCTGGGTTCCAAGCGGTCAGTCAAAAGAACTACGAAGAAGTTCACGCCGAACTGACCAAGACGCCCGACGGTGTCACCAAAGCGGAAGACGGCGATCCGCACATGGGCGGCGCTCACCCGGTGTCATGCATCGACTGCCATGACCCGGAAACGATGTCGATTCGAGTGACCCGCCCGGGATTCATCTTGGGGATCGACAAATTGGCCAAAAGCGATGCTCCGGTCCCGCACCTGCCAAGCATCCAGGAATGGCGCGACAAGGGCAGCAAAGGCAACTACGATCCAAACACCATGGCAACCCGCCAGGAAATGCGATCGTTTGTCTGCGGCCAGTGCCATGTGGAGTACTACTGTGCCAACAAGATGACGCTGACGTTTCCGTGGAGCAACGGCCTGAAAATGGAACAACTGGAAGCCGAATGGGATAGCACCGAATTTCCCGACGGCGGAAAGTTCTATGACTACGTCCACAAGGAAACGGGAACGAAGGTTTATAAGGCACAACACCCCGAGTTTGAGCTTTGGAGTCAAGGGATTCATGCCCGCAGCGGTGTCAGTTGCAGCGACTGTCACATGCCTTACGAAAAGAAGGGTGCGACTAAGGTCAGCAGCCACTGGGTCCGCAGCCCGATGTTGAACATCAACAAAGCGTGCCAGACGTGCCACAACATTCCCGAACAAGAGATCGTTGATCGCGTGGCCGTGATCCAAGACCGAACGGAACAATTGATCGATCGTGCTGCCGCAGCAATGACCGAGATGCTGGACGCGATCATAGCGGCGCAGGAAGCCGGCGTTTCCGACGACGACTTGGCACCGGTTCGTGACCTGCAACGCAAGGCCATGTGGCGGCTGGATTACATCGCCAGCGAAAACAGCAAAGGATTCCACGCCCGCCAGGAAGCCGCCCGCATCCTGGCCGAATCGGTCGACTACAGTCGCCAAGCAATCGCCATGTGCTACAAGCTGATGGGTCCGTCGGCACCGGCCGATGTGGCCAAGACGATCGACGAAGCTGACCGCTTGGCCAGCCTGGCGGAATCGAACTGAGGCAGGTCAATCGACCACGTATTGCGGCCCTCTATGGACATCACGGTTTCGCAGCAAACCGTGTGCCCCCCCCCAATTCCAACGCACTCGCCGGCGAGCCCTGTTGGTCAAGCCGCACTGCGTCTGGACCAGCCGACCGGGCAGCCGCTTACTCTCGATGATCGCTGATGTCGCCCAAGGCATCCGCATCCAATACGCGAATCGTCCGACTTCCCTCCGATTCAATCACCTGTTTTTCCATTAAACGACGCAACACGCGTGAAAACGTTTCACTGGTCAAGTTCAGGTGGTTGGCGATGTCTTTCTTTGACCCGGGCAGGGCGATCCTGCCGTTCGCGTCACAAGGCAGGTCACACAACAAACGGGTCACACGCGACATCGCGTCACGCAGGGCGATGTCTTCCACCAGCTGAACAAAGTGGCGCACCCAAAACGCCATCCCCGTTAGCAATTGGTGGCACAACGCGTGATTGGACAACAACTCCGTTTGCAACCGATCTGTGGGAATCAATACACATTCGGTCGGCTCGGCGGCTGATGCGGATGCTGGTAATGGAAAACCACCGATGGCCGCGACTTCGGCGAACGTTTGGTTGGGGCCACAAAGGTGCAACACATGCTGTTGTCCGTTCGGGCCGCTGCGAAAGACACGCACCAACCCCCGATCGACAACGAAGATGCCGGGGCAGGGCATTTGTTGTTGAAATACAGTTTCACCGGCCCGATATCGGCACCGACGCCCCATGTCGCACAGCAACGACATCTGTTGATCATCCAGCCCCTGAAACAAACCACACGCGGCCAACACATCACGAACAGGCCGCGGATCAGAAACTTCTTTCATCGCGTGGCCCCCTTGATCTTGGTCAAGGACAAATCCAAAGCGGGCTCCATAATGGCCGCTGGGAACCTGATGCCATTCACCCTTCCACGGGAATCCAACAATGTCGATGAATGAATTCCGACCGCCGCTGATGTGCGACCAATGCGAACAAACCTCCAAGGGGCGTGGATGCATGATTGCCGAACACCCGGGCGTGTGCGGGAAAGACGAGGATGTTCAGTCACTGCAGGAGATCTTGCTATATGGTCTCAAAGGCATGGCGTCCTACGCACACCACGCACGCCGCCTGGGAAAGACGGATGAATCGGTCAGCGAGTTTATCGAAGAGGCACTGTTTTCAACAGTGACGAACGTCAACTTCGATGTCGACAGCCTTCTGGAACTCGTTCTGAAATGCGGGACCATCAACCTTCGCGTCATGGAACTGCTTGACAGCGGACACGTCGAAATGTTTGGCCACCCGCGTCCCGCGGAGGTGAAGCATGGCACCGCCGAAGGTCCGGGAATTTTGGTGACCGGTCACGACATGTTGGACTTGCTGAATGTGTTGAAGCAGGTCGAGGGCACCAACATCAACGTCTACACGCACGGCGAAATGCTGCCGGCGCATATGTATCCGGTCCTTGGCGATCACCCAAATTTGGCGGGGCATTTTGGTGGCCCCTGGCAAAAACAAAAGACCGAGTTCGCCGCATTCCCCGGACCGGTATTGGCCACAACGAACTGCCTGCTACTGCCACGTGAAAGTTACAAAGACCGTCTGTTCCACACACGCGTCACCGCCGTCCCCGAGGGTGTTCGTATCGACGGTGATGACTATGGTCCGGTCATCGAATCGGCATTGCGATGTGTTCCCTGTGATGACAACTGGGTCAGCACCAGCACCATCGGATTTCATCGTGAAGTCCTGTTGGATCGCGCCGCGGAGATTGTCGCCGCCTGTAAAGAGGGCAAGATCAGTCACTTCTTTCTCATTGGCGGGTGCGACGGCGCAGAACCCGGCAGAAACTACTACAGCGATTTTGCACAAGCCACGCCGCACGATAGCTTTATCCTGACCCTCGGATGCGGAAAGTATCGGATCAATGGCTTTGATTACGGTACCCACCTGGGCCTTCCGCGCCTGATGGACATGGGCCAATGCAATGACGCATACGGCGCGATCGCGGTAGCATCGGCTTTGGCCGACGCATTCGATTGCTCCGTCAACGATCTTCCGCTGACGATTGTCCTCAGTTGGTTCGAACAGAAAGCGGTCGCCGTTTTGCTGACGCTGCTGTCGCTCGGGGTCACCAACATCCGCATCGGTCCTGCGGCGCCGGCATTCATCTCGCCCAATATCATGAAGCGATTGCAGGACACCTACAACCTGCAGCTGATCGGGCCCGACGGTGCAGCTGACTGTGCCGCATCCCTGGCTTGATTCGCCCACGAATGCCGCACCCGCCCCCGAGAACACATCAAGCGGTGATTTCAAAGCGGGACAGTTGGGCCGCCATCACGTGGCTATCGAATCTCGATCACGACCTTGTCGATCGAACCGACAAATTCGAATGGCGGCTGATAGTCCTTGGTCACGGGTTGTCCGGTATCAGCACCGATTCCAAACGTGTCGATCCCAAAACGGCCCCCAACGGTCGCCGACATGACGGCTGAATCGACCATTTGGTCACCGACCGAAAGCCGGACGGTCGCCCCCTTCCCGGCACCGCCGCCGTCATAATCAAAATCTACTCTGATCACTGATTTCCCATTCGGAACCGGACTATCACTTTGAATGAACGTGTGCTCTTCAAAAAAGTTGTAGTCAAAAACCGGCACACCGTCTTTCAAGTAAAGCACCATTCCGGCGGCAACCCCACCGAATCCCATGATCACACCTTCGGCCGTCGACTCATTGACATCGATGTTGGCCGTCAACGACCAACTTTGGTTTTTCATGGGCGGAGCAGCTGGCTCAGCGATCCGGGTGGCTCCTGCGTAATAAATGTACGTCTTTGACTCTTGATCCCAGCCCGGAACCGATGGCTTGGGAATGGCCAATCGACCGGCACCGCGATCATCAAACGGATAAACCGAGTTCCGTTCCGCGACTGCATTAAAAAGTTCTTGCAATTCTTCGAGTTTCTGAGGCATCTTTGCCGCCAGATCATTTGCTTCCGAAAAGTCTGATTCCAAGTTGTAAAGCTCCCAACGGTCTTGATCCCAGTTCCCCGGTGCCAAGTCTTGTCGCCAGGGGATGGTGTGCTGGGCATTGGCTTTCCAACCGTCGGCATAAATCGACCGGTTGGTAAAAATCTCAAAATATTGTTCTTGCCGGCCTTGATAGCTGGCATTGTCAAAACTTTCCACGAATGACTTACCCGCCAATGGAAGCTGCGTGATTCCATTGACCTGTTTTGGCATCGGGACGTTTGCGGCTTCCAGAATCGTCGGGACAACATCCACCAAATGCAGAAATGCATCGCGGGAACGTTCATCGGGCTGAATCTTCGCCGGCCAACTGACCACCATCGGGTTTCGGGTTCCGCCCAAGTGCGACGCCACTTGCTTGACCCACTGAAATGGGGTGTTGCCCGCCCATGCCCAGCCGACGGGATAGTGCGGCTCCGACTCGGGGCCACCCAACAAATCCAGATGTTTTGCGACTTCGTCCAGATCCGTCGGTAACCCATTCAAGTTGCGAATTTCGTTCAAAGTTCCGTCGGGCCCACCCTCGGCTGATGCTCCGTTGTCGCCAACGATGTAGATCACCATGGTATTTTCAGCGTCGGGCAACTCCTTCACCGCATCCAACAACCGTCCGATTTCGTGATCCGTAAAGGCAAAGTAGCCAGCGAAATTCTCAAACAACGCACAGTAAACGCTTTTCTGTTCTTCACTCAGGCTTTCCCATTCCGGCACCCACTCGGGACGTGGCGTCAACTGTGTTCCTTGGGGAACGATTCCCATCCGCAACTGGTTTTGGAACACCTGGTCGCGATACTTCTCCCACCCCATATCAAATTTGCCTTTGAATTGGTCACGCCAAGACGCGGTGACGTGATGGGGTGCATGCATCGCACCGGGAGCGAAATACATGAAGAATGGCTTTTCCGGGGCAACCGACTTGGCAAGCTTCATCCGAGCGATTGCGCGGTCGGTCATATCGGTCATGAAGTGGTACCTGTCGTCGGGCGTCTTGTTTGGCTCGACAGGCACCGTGTTTTCAAAAACGACCGGGTAATACTGATGGGTCTCCCCGGCATTGAAGCCATAGAAGTACTCAAAACCCATCCCCGTCGGCCAGCGATCAAAAGGACCGGCAACAGTGGTTTCCCAGTCAGGCGTGTTGTGGTTTTTTCCATACCACCATGTGTTGTACCCGTTGTGCTTCAAGACCTCCGCGATGGTTGCCGTATTCTTTGGCAGCATCGTGGAATAATTGGGAAACCCAGTGGCCCACTCCATCAAGAATCCGTTTCCACATTGGTGGTGATTCCGTCCGGTCAGCAATGCCGCACGCGAAGGCCCACAAATTGCCGTCGTGTGGAATCGATTGTATTTAATGCCCTCGGATGCCAACTCGTCCAAATTCGGTGTCGGAATCAATCCACCGAACGTGGAAGTCTGGCCAAACCCCACGTCATCCAACAGGATCAACAAAACATTGGGGGCTCCTTCTGGTGCGGCAACGGGCCCTTGCCAGTCGGACACCGAGTCTTTGTAGGTCTTGCCGATTTCTCCTTCAAACGGAGTCAAACGCATCGGCACCTTGCTGCGATCCGGATCCGTTGCTTTCAGACGCTTTTCGCCAGCAGTCAACCATCCAATCAGCAAAACGACAAACGCGACACGCACCGCAGGCGAACGAGAAGACATCACGAATCCCGATTCATGGAAGTTGACGACAGGCGGAAGTCACGCCACTGTAGCAGGCGTCCGATTGGTCCAAAACGCAACGGTGCTCGGCAAGCCAAAAATCTGCCGGCAATTTTGCACCAGTCCGGCGTGTGGCTGCATCCGAACCTCCGAAGACATGCGGTGTTCCACCGACGAATGGACGGCCCTATCCGGTCATTCTGACGGGATCACCACCGTCCGAAACGCCACGGACTGAACACGCGGTCGCTATACTACCTGGCGATAGAACGACTGAGCGTTTCCATCAGCGCGGCTCGGCCAGACCAGCGGTTGGTCTCCTTTGACATCGTGTCGTGCCAGGAACGATACAAGTGCGTCACACTGCACGCTCCGTCCCCCAGACGAGAGTCACATTGAGACTGGATCCTGCTTGGTGATTTGTTCGTCCAACGCGTGGAACGGAATTCATCTTTGAACTCAAATCGACCAACCCCAAGTCCATCCAAACAGAGGATCGTTCGCATGAAAATTGGTGATCACCATCGCGTGCTTTTCCGCACCGCCATACTGACACTTACGTCGATTGCCTGGATGGCATCGGCGTTGGCACGTCCAAACGTCATTGTCATTATGAGTGACGATCAGGGTGTCGGCGACTACGGATTCATGGGCAACGAAGTCATCAAGACTCCCGAATTGGATGCCTTGGTTCAGCATAGTGCGCTGATGAACCGATTCTACGTCAGCCCGGTCTGTGCCCCGACGAGGGCAAGCTTGATGACCGGTCGATACAACTATCGGACCCGATGCATCGACACCTATGTCGGACGCGCAATGATGGACCCGGTGGAAGTCACGATTGCAGAGTTGCTTCGTGACGCCGGTTATCAAACGGGAATCTATGGAAAGTGGCACCTGGGCGATAGTTACCCCTTAAGACCGATGGATCAAGGGTTTCAAGACTGTCTGGTGCATCGGGGCGGCGGTATCGGACAACCGTCGGATCCAATCGGCGCCGAAGGCAAATACACCGACCCGACGCTGTTGAAAAATGGGGTCGAAACCCCGATGAAAGGCTATTGCACTGACATCTACTTCGACGCCGCCATGTCGTTCATCGAATCGGCGGTCGCCGAACAGAACAGTTTCTTTGCGTACATCGCCACCAATGCGCCACACGGACCATTCCATGACGTCCCCGATGAGCTTTACAAGGAATACCTGACGGCCGATTTAAGCGAGATTTTCGTCAAGGATCTTCCTGCAAAGCGAGTGCCAGCGGAGGTCGACAAGCTTGCTCGGATTGCGGCGATGATCACCAACATCGACGAAAACGTCGGGCGGTTGTTGCGCAAGTTGGACGATCTAAAGATCCGTGACAACACGATTCTCATCTACTTGAATGACAACGGACCCAACACGCTGCGGTATGTCGGCGACATGCGGGGCATGAAAACGCATGTCGATGACGGCGGCGTACGATCACCACTGGTATTCCACTGGCCGACTGCGATCGCCGTACCAATTGTACGAGATGAATTGTGTGCCCACATCGACCTTCTACCGACGCTGATGGATGCGTGTGATGTGGACCTTCCATCGGATCTGCAAATTGACGGTCGTAGCTTTTTGCCGCTATTGATGGACGAAGAAGCAAATTGGCCAAAACGGCAAGTCGTGATCCAAGCCCACCGTGGTGATGTCCCGCAACAGTATCATCACTTCTCGCTGCACGAAGATCCGTGGAAGCTGGTCCATCCCAGCGGCTTCGGGAAAGAAACTTTTCCCGGTTCGCCCAAGCTTGAGCTTTACAACCTACGCGAAGACCCTCGACAGCAGCATGACGTATCCGACGAATTCCCCGATGTGAAAGCCCGATTGCAAAAGGCGTACGAAGCTTGGTTCGCCGACGTCAGCTCAACACGCCCGAACAATTATGCCCCGCCGCGGATCGTTATCGGAACTGACCATGAACCGACAACCGTCTTGACCCGACAAGACTGGCGTCACACCAAAGGCCGAGCTTGGGCGGCCGATTCCAACGGGTTCTGGCTGTTGGAAAGTATGAAACCCGGCACCTACGACGTTGAATTGGTTTTCACCGACGCGCAAAACTCCGGTCAGGCCACGATACGAGCAGGCGACCACGCAGAAAAACTAATCATTCAGCAAGGAAAACGACGCGGTCACAAAATCCGAATGGCTTTGCCTGGCGGGAAGTTCTCGTTTTCCGTTGACGTCGTCTTTGGTGCCACGAATCAGGGCCCCCATCAGGTGATAATCCAGCGGTTTAGCACACCTTGACGGTCGGGCTCGGCGAAACGCCTGGATCACGAACGTGCAAAGCTTGGATCACGCCAATTTCGCAATTGTGATTTTTGCTGTCCAAGCCGCGTGAACGGCTAGAGACGCGATTCGCGTTTGGCTTTTCCAAATTTTGCCGCAGCGATCAACCAAAAAGGTGCGATGATGATGCATCCGATGACCGCGGTCGCCGATCCCAGCTTGGACGCTCGTTCGGACAACTCACGATTGGATAGCCCCTGGCCGTCCAACCACATCATGACCAGGACGCCAACAATCAGCATCAATGGCAGGACGATCGCAGTGACGATCAACGGTAACTTGAAGAATTTTACCACCCAAGCCTCCTCAATAAACGAGACGGACTCCAAACGTGGCCTATCTTAACAATCTGGCCTGTGATCCGTGCGCCACACACACAAAAACCTGTGAGTTGGCCAGGTCATCAATAGAGAACGCTTTGGATCACCATCACCAGCGTGTGGTGACGAAGAAGGAGGTTACCGTCTTCGCGGTAGCTACTTGGCAGGCGATTCGCGTAGAAGAGAATCCATGAATGTAAGGACGGCATCGTTGTACGACGTCTCGTCGAATTTTTCGTCCCCGTGCACGGCTCCCTCCACGATCACCAAACGACTTTGCACACCATGCTTTTGAAGTAATGACAAAAGCAACTCGGACTGGTCCAGTGGCACTCGCTTGTCCTGATCGCCATGGAAGATCAAAAACGGTGGCGATTCAGGATCGATATGCGTCGACGGCGATGCCAACCGCGCCGATTCAGGTCGAAGCCGCGGCGAATGCCCCAACAACCTTGCTTCGGGCGAACGATCGGAACTCAGGTCAACCGCATCTCGCTTGCCCTGCAATTTCAGCAAGTCAATGGGACCATAGAAATCAACGACACCCATAATGTGGACATCGGACGAATCGTAGCCGCTGGAAAAGCCGGGAATGCCCTTGGCATGAGTCACGCCGACCAGGGTCGCCAAGTGCCCACCTGCCGAAGATCCCATCAAAATGAGAGAGCCGACATCAAGGTTGTACTGATCTCGGTTCCGGTGCAGAAAGGCGATCGCATCATTGCAGTCGACTACTTGTGCCGGGAACGTCGCTTGCCCCGAAAGACGATACTCGATGGAGACGAATGCAACGCCACGACGAAGCACGCGGGCAACCAATTGATCGAAGCGTCGAAGATCGCGGGCTTTATTGCCACGCATCCACGCACCACCGTGAATCCAAACAGCAACCGGTGTTTTTTCCAACTCGCTTTTCGCCGGCAAAAGCAAGTCAAGCTTTAACTCCAATCCATCCACTTCTTTGAACAACACATCGGAAACGTAGCGGACGCCGCGAGGCAGTTTGCCTTCAATGAACTGCCGATCCAAAACTGTCGGCCCTTCGTCACTCCCTCCACCACCTCGACTCCTGCCACCTTCACGGGCGCCATTTCCCCTGGAACGACCGCGGAGCACCGGGCCGGTGTCACTGTTGTCATCGAATGACGTTTGGTCTGCGACTGTGATCGGCGGCGCGTTATCGGCCGATTGCGATGAACAGACCGTCGACGTCAGCGTGAAAAAAAGGCTGCCCAGCAAGGCGGACGAAAACCGGAAAGTCGATTGCATGGTGGCTATTTGGCTTTGAAGGCAAGGCCGCGAAATTACTGAAGGCGACAAATACCGCGAAGTCGGTTGGGAGGGACAGCGACGTTAAAAACGCTGGGAAAAGCGCCAACTTGTCCCTGGGCCTGCTGCGATTTCACTGTTGGGAAAGTGACAGACGATGGTCGAAACGAAGAAATCCAAAGACGGGGCTTGTGTCCTAGGGTGAAAACCGCAATCTTGTTGAGAACGACTCGCAATAGCACCCAGCGAGAATGATCTTTAGCCAGCCACGGGCCCGTTTTAGGGTCTTTTAGCCAGCCACGTTACGTTCGGCCTGAACGGGTGCCACGCTTCGATTCGGCAATTGCCGACAGGCCCTAACCACAAGTGCGCTACTCCTTTCACGAGGCTGGTCAATTCGATGTACCGTTTGCAAAGCAACCGATCGACGCTCCCCTGTTTCCCGTCCCCCGCTCTCACCGGGGAAAAAACACTTCAATCTTCGACTGTGGGTGTGAATCAATCGGGCTTCACTCTCGTCGAATTGCTGGTCGTCATTGCGATCGTTGGTGTCCTGGTGGGACTACTTTTGCCGGCGGTGCAATCGGCGCGTGAGGCGGCACGATCGATGCAGTGCAGCAACAACCTAAAGCAGATCGGACTTGCCTTGCACAACTACGCCTCGGCGTTCAAAGGGGCCTTTCCGAACAACGGCTACTCTTGGCCCGGCGGCTATCCGAGCGATTATTCGCCCCATGCCAAGCTGTTGCCGTTCATGGAACAGTCCAATCTTCAAGACTTGATCGATTTCAACATCTACATGGGGCACCCTGCCCGCGCGGATTTACCCGTCGAGTTACACGTCGCGGCTGGTACGCGTGTCTCAACGTTCGAGTGCCCCAGCGATATTGGTTCTAGTTTGCATGATTTGGAAATGCCCTCGGGCCAGACGATCCAAATCGCGGGTACCAGCTACAGCATGAACCAGGGCAGTGGCCTAGACGGCGTCTTTCACCCGGGAAACGGCACGCCTTCGGACGGACTGTGTTGGGTTGATGCTCGCGTTCGCTTTCGCGACATCATTGACGGAACATCCAATACCATCGTTTTTGCTGAATCAACCATCGGGGCCGGTGCTGAATCGACCGATCCCACAGCGATGATGGACGTTCGCGGTTACCGCGCCGCCACCACCACTTCATTCAATGATTCATTGCTGGCTGCCGCTGAAGACAAAGACGATGAACTGATCACCGCATCGATCCGAAACTGGTCGGGCGATCGGAATCATTATTGGCTGCGTGGCAGCGTGCCTAACGGCCCGGTCATGAATGGATTCTTGACGCCCAACAGCGTGATTCCCGATCTGTCCTATCGATCATCCAAACTGACCGGCCCTCGAAGCTATCACACAGGACTTGTGAAGGTCCTAATGGCTGATGGCAGCGTCAACAACGTCACCGATTCCATTGACAAGGATGCCTGGCACGCAAGCTGGACGCGACACGGACGCGAAGTTCAAACCATATCCTCAGCGCAGTAAATGACCGCTTCGATTGGCACATCATCATTAGGCCCCGAGCCGTCTGGCAAAAAGAACTCCTCCATGTCCTGGTCACGTACCATCATCGCATGGCATTGGATCAGTTCAGCCGTCAGCCTGTTCGGCATGCTGTTGTTTGCAATCACCGGCATCACACTGAACCATGCTTCGCAGATCGAAACGACGCCGTCGGTTCGTCAGTCCCAACTCGAGCTGCCCCAAGACTTGCATGCGCTGCTTGCTGAACAGGACATCGACGGGGCTGCCGCAATTCCTCGGGAAATTGCGGCATGGCTGCGAGATGAACTTGACGTACCGATCGGATCTCGCGCCGCAGACTGGTCTGATAACGAACTTTACTTGTCGATGCCCGGCCCGGGTTCGGACGCTTGGCTGGCCATCGATCGCGAAACTGGCGACGTCGAATTTGAACAGACCCAACGTGGTTGGATCTCATACTTTAACGACCTACACAAAGGGCGGAACACCGGCGCCGCATGGAAGTGGGTCTTGGATCTTTATGCCCTTGCGACGCTGGTGTTTTGCATTACCGGGCTGCTGCTTTTGTTACAGCATGCTCCACGCCGGAAACTGACTTGGCCGATGGTCGGCTTGGGCATTGCTGCACCAATGCTTGTGGCCATCCTGTTGATTCATTGATTCCCTGTTACCCCGTCGAGATGTCATGCCATCCATTCGATGCACCGCCATCCTGTTCTTACTCGCTTCACTGCCAAGTTATGCGGATGAATCCGGAGGCAAGTTCGCCGTTTCGATAGAAATACCACGACTGAACGTCTCCGAGTATCACCGACCGTATGTTGCCGTCTGGATTCAGGACGAAAACAAACAGGCGGTTGCCAACTTGGCCGTTTGGTACCAAATGAAACGATCTTCCGAAGGGGGCGGAACCAAATGGTTGCCAGATTTGCGACAGTGGTGGAGACGATCGGGCCGAAGTCTGGACATGCCCGTTGATGGCGTTTCGGGGGCAACTCGCCCGGCGGGGAAGCATTCGATTGAATTGGCCTTGGACGAAAAACGGCTGACCAATCTGTCCCCAGGAAAATACAGCGTGATGATCGAAGCATCGCGGGAAGTCGGGGGACGGGAACTCCTTGAACTACCGTTCGATTGGCCTGCGACGACCGGCCAATCGGCACAGTCAACAGGCAAAGAAGAACTGGGCGTCGCCGCATTAAAAATCCAACCTTCGAAATAGCGTTTTCCGTACTTTCTACCAGCAGTTTTCAGGAGCTTCTGATGCATCGTTTCCTACTTACCATTCTTGCCGCCGGATGCCTGATTCCAATCACAGCATCTGCACACAAGACATGGTTGCTTCCCTCGCAGACGGTATTTTCCGGCAATGATCCATGGCTTACCGTTGACGCCGCGGTATCCAATGACCTGTTCTATTTCAACCATTTCCCATTGGGGCTGGAAGGCTTGCAGATCACGGCACCCGACGGAAATTCCGTTGAACCTGAAAACGCTGCACAGCTGAAATACCGCAGCGTCTTTGATGTGCCACTGACTCAACGGGGCACCTATCGAATTGCACGCGTCAGCAATGGCGTCTTCGCCGGATACGAATTGAATGGTGAACGAAAGCGATGGCGTGGAAAGCCGGAATCCATGGCAACCGAGATCCCGAAAGAAGCCACCAATTTACGGGTGACTGAAAGCGTTAGTCGAATCGAGACGTTTGTCAGCAACGGACCACTGACAACGGAAAATCTTCAGCCGACTGGCAATGGCATTGAATTGGTTCCCATAACACACCCAAACGATTTGTTCGAAGGGGAACAGGCAACCTTTCGCCTGGTCGTCAACGCGGAGCCATCCAAAGGGCTGGAAGTCACCATCTTGCGTGGAGGAACTCGTTATCGTAACGCACAGGATGAGATCCACGTGACCACGGACGCGAACGGTGAATTTCAAATCACGTGGCCGAAACCTGGCATGTACTGGATCGAAACCAGCATCCAGGATTCACACACCAGTGTGGATCAAGCGAATTCGCGCCGCCTGGGCTACACCGCCACCCTGGAAGTCCTTCCACAGTGATCGATCGAACTCATTTAACGATGGAATCGTGATCGCACGCCATCCGTGGCATGCCGGACATTTTGTCTTCACAGCCGTTTCGAACTTCGTCTTTCGTCAATGATGCTGTTTCATTGGAATTCCAAACGAGTCAACGGTACCCTGTTGCTGATCCTATCGGTGATTGCACTGGGACTTGCCTATTGGAATGAAGGTCCATGGCTGGTCGCGACACCGATGTCCGACCGCATTTCGTTGGCCATTGGGGTTGCCGCGGTCTACCTCGCAACCCTTGGATGGTTCCTCGCCAGTTTTTCTTCGACACCATCCAAGGCCTCCGGTAAATTGGCCTTACAGGCTCGCGTGGACGCACGTGTCATCTATGCCACCGAAACCGGATTCGCAAAAGAACTATCTCAACAAACAGTTTCGCGGCTACGGAAAAGCTTTCCGAATTTGGAAATGCTACCCATCGATGCCGTATCTATTGATTCGCTTGCCAATGCGTCCACGGTTTTCTTTATTGCAAGCACCGCGGGTGAAGGCGAACCGCCTGGGCATGCGGTCGACTTTTCTTTGGAAGTGATGGGGCGTCCCCAACCACTGACATCGCTGCGATACGCGTTGCTGGCTTTGGGTGACAGCAGTTACGACGAATACTGCGCCTTTGGTCGTCAATTGGATCAATGGCTGCAATCAAGCGGGGCAAGTCGCATGTTCAAGACCATCGATGTGGACGACGGCGACGACAAAGCTGTCAATCAATGGTTCAGCGAAGTCGCCAAGATTCACGCGTAAAGCGGCCAGGCTCCGGTTGCCGATCATTGCCAGCGGATCATTCGGTGGTTTGATGCGAAAACAAACCAAACGTGTCGGCCAGAACGTGACACCAACGTTCCCGCGGCCACGCACTGTAGGGCTGGTATCCCTCCATCTTTAGCCGTCCGGAACGGATACAATTAGTGGGCTTAACATTGATCCCACGCTATCGTTCAGGTCTGCTCCATGGTCGTGACTCGTTCCTATTTGTCCAAGCTTGCGTTACTTCTTGGTGTCTTTGTCCAAACCGGATTGTCGCACGGACAAGCGTCCGATTCCGTGTTGGATGCCAAAACCCTGGAAACCATCACACTAACGTTTCGGGGCCCCGATACATCCGAAACAGCCGAAGAGAACCCGTTCACCGATACACGCTTGCTGGTCAAACTAAAACACGAAGACCAGGAGTTGATCGTCCGGGGCTTCTATGCGGCGGACGGAACTGCCGCAGAAACGAGCGCTGACAGCGGGCGAATCTGGCAATGCCGCGTCGCCTTGGACCAACCGGGCGACTGGACCTATGAAGCCAGTTTACGGCGGGGTGATTGGATCGCGATCCGATCCGATCCCGATACCGGCACGGAGTTGCCGTTGGATTCCAGCAGCGGTCGAATTCGGGTTTCCGATTGGCCGACCGATGACGACGTCGATTTTCGTCGCCGTGGCCGCATCGTTGCCGACGGTCACTATTTCCGAATGTCCCCCGGCGGTGAGGTCTTTCTGAAGTGCGGTGCAAATTCGCCGGAAAATTTGTTGGCCTACGCGGACTTTGATGACACCTATCGGATGGCAAAAAGTGAAAACCGTGGCGAAGCAAAGACGACCAAGGACCTGCATCAATTCACGGCACACTTGACCGACTGGAACTCAGGGGACCCGACCTGGCAAGACGGCAAGGGGAAGTCACTGATCGGCGCGTTCAATTACCTGTCCCAGGTGGGAATGAATTCGTGCTACTTCCTAACAATGAACATCGGCGGCGATGGGAAAGACGTGTGGCCCTACCGTTCACCGGACGACTTTTCACGCTTTGACTGTAGCAAGTTGGACCAGTGGGAGATTGTCTTCGAACACATGCAACAAAAAGGGATTTTGCTGCACATCGTTACCCAAGAAACGGAGAACGAGACCCTGCTTGATGAGGGCGACACCGGACAATTTCGACAACTGTATTACCACGAATTGATCTCTCGCTTTGCCCATCACCCGGCGGTTGTCTGGAACCTGGGTGAAGAAAACGGCCCGGCAAACTTTTCGCCGATCGGGCAAACGACTCAACAAGAAATGGCAATGTCCGACTTTTTCGCCGGTGCGGATCCCTATGACCACCCGGTATTGATTCACTCGCACGCCGCCCGCGATGCCCAGGAACACATCCTGAAACCACTGTTGGGTCATGACACGCTTGACGGCGTTTCGTTGCAAGTAAGCGATCCCCAACGGGTCCATTCGGATGTATTGAAATGGCGACGTTTGTCGACCGAGTCAGGACACCCATGGATTCAATCCATGGATGAAATCGGCCCTGCTAAACGAGGTGCCGTTCCCGATGCCGACGATCCAATGCACGACCAAGTACGCGGCCCTGTACTATGGGGGAGCCTGATGGCCGGTGCGTCCGGCGTCGAATGGTACTTCGGCTATGAATACGACCATAACGATCTGATGGCGGAAGATTGGCGTTCACGGGAATCCCTATGGCAACAGACCCGAATTGCTAAAGAGTTTTTCGAATCCAAACTCCCGTTGATGGATTGTTCCAACGACGATGCCTTGATCGTTCGAGGCAACGGTTACTGCCTGTGCAAACCGGGAGACCTTTACGTGATCTACCGACCGGCCAAGGAATCTGAACCGGAGTTGGCCATCGACCTTCCCGATTCGGAACACTCCTACCGTATACAATGGTTGGATCCGCGAAACGGTGGCAAATTGCAAACCGGAACCGTCAAATCTGTCGAAGGGGGCCAGTCGCAAGGCATCGGCCTGCCACCAAACCAACCTGATCGGGATTGGGTGATCTTGGTTCGACGAGACGCCTGATAGAAGACAGCCGTGTGCATGGGCATCGAACAGCACCGGCAATCCATTGCGGGACCACCATTCCGGGAATCTGCCCCCAAAGAAAGCCATGATGAAACGATTGCCCAACCGTCGGCCGATCTTTTGGATTGCCTGCTGCTTCCTGTTGGCGATCATCGCACCGACGCTGTTGGCGCAGGAGGTCGTTTTCCGGCCGGTCGCTTATCCCCGTGCACTTCGAAATCCGTTGAAAGGATTCACTTCAGGAAGCGAATGGCAGACGTTGCAACACACCTACATTCGTTGGAACGAGTTGGAGGATGATGAATCGGACGGCATCGATCGGATCATTGCGATATCGAATCAAAAATGGGATGGCTTTGAGGAAAAGAACATCAAAGCGATTCCACGGGTTTACTTGCACTGGGAAAAGGAAGACCAGTACTTTTGGCCCTCCGACATGTCCGCCGGTGACTACACCAGTCCGCAGTTTGAAAAGCGACTCCTGCGGCTGATCAAGCGGTTGGGTCAGTGCTGGAACAACGATCCACGAGTCGCATTCGTCGAACTGGGAATCTTTGGAAAATGGGGCGAGCAACATTCCCCATCCCCCACGTCCAGAATGCAATCAATCGCGGCGGACGCCTTTCGAGAAGCATTTCCGGACAAATTGGTATCGGTCCGACATCCCTGGTCGGAATTTCAAAGCCAACCGTTCGGTGCGTACTGGGATTCGTGGGCGCACATCCAACAAATGTGGCCGCACGGAAACGCGATCGCAAAGCTAAATCAGAATGGCCGATGGAAACACGCCTACATTGGTGGCGAGGTGGCTTACAACTGGGGCGACTACCAAAATCAACCGGGCAGTTCGCCCACCGATTCAGTGGTCGATCCGATTCACCGCAACCACGTGATCAACAGCATACGTTGGCTGCATTGCACCCAACTGAAGTGGATTGCGAAGTATGATCCCGACGCCCCGGGGGCGAACGCCGGTGCTGAAGAAGTTCAAAAGGCACTGGGCTATCGTTTCGTCATCGAAGAAGCAAGTTTTTCCGTCGCGGGCGCTCAACTGGACGTTTCCCTAAAGGTGCGCAACGAGGGCTCCGCTCCCTTTTACTACGCTTGGCCATTGGAAATCTCGCTACTTGATCTGAATACCCAAAAGCCTGTTTGGAAACAAATTTTTACGAACGTCGATCTGCGGTCGTGGCTCCCTGGGGATCAATGGACGCCTCCGATCTGGAACACCAGCGACGATTGGCCGGGAGTTGCTGGGACCTGGGAATCGAAAACGACCCAATGGAAAATCCCACCAAAGACGATTCCCGTGAAACAGACGTTTTCACTTCCTGCGACGACGGGGTCGTATGCCCTGGCGATAGCCATTTTGGATCCCGCAAATGGTGAACCAGCGGTCCGCTTCGCCAACACAAATCACTGGGTCGGCGGAAGACATCCCCTGGGCATCATCGACTTGGATGATCGAAAAGCGAAGCCACTAGCCATCGAAACACCGTTCGATGACCCTTACTACGACCACAGCCTTCACTACGCCCAACCATAAATGCCATCGATTGGAAAAGCCGATGGGTGCGATTTCGACCAAAGGCGACAATGCCAGCCCTAGCGTTGAAACTGGCGGATGAAACCTCGATCAATTCGATTTTTCAGCCACAAGCACCATCGGGAATGAATCGTCCAACCGCGATACTCCAACATTGCTTTCCCGTCGCCGGTATTCAACAGCTTTAAGAAATCATTCTGCGGCTGAAATTCCTTCAGAGTGTGGCCGCCGAGAAAAGCGCGGATGTTGTGCCACAACACCGGACTCTGCCGGACGGCATAGACACCAGCCTTGGGATGTGGCGAATCCACCACGGTTCCACAATCCCCCACGGCAAACACGGCAGGGTCGCCCGTTGATTGCAGAGTCTTCTGGGTGGAAATGAAACCTCGCGAATCGGTTGGAAGCCCCAGCGATCGAATGACGTGAGGCGGCGCGGCCCCGGTCGCCCAAACCACAATGTCGGCGTCAAAAGGACTTTCATCATTTACAACGACTTTGCCGGTCTGGACATTGGTCACCCGAGCGTTGGCGACGACATTAATTCCACGATTCGCCAGCAACACTTCCAATCGCTTGACGCTCTGCCGCGACATTCCGCTTGCAACGTGTTCATCGGCACAAAAGATCTGAAGTTGTGCCGACGATTGGGACGAACGCAAACGTATCCACTGGTCAAGGCAGAAGGCGATTTCCACACTCGCAACTCCGCCACCAACGATGGCGATCGATGGCGTCCTTGCAGCACGATCAAGGTCCAGTGCCCGGTGCAAGCGAGACAGAAACGTCTGCATCGGTTTGATGGGAACAAAGCCCGACACATCCGTGTAGTTTTCACACCCCGCCGGGATGGAACCAACACCGATCGACAGCACGTCGTAACGCAAACGATCTCCACCGTCCAACTGCAACTCTTTTGCTATCGCGTCCATCGCGACCACGTTGCCGACGACCAGACTACCCCCAGCATCGTCCACCAAACGACGCAAATCGATTTGCATCTGATCAGGGCGGAATTGCCCACCCAAGGTTCCGGGCAGCATTCCGGAGTACGTCGCTTGGTCAAACTTTGAAACGCAGACCAATTCCACGTCGGGCAACGGATGATCCATCCAATGCCGGACGAAATCGGCATTGGTGTGACCGATGCCCAACAAAACAATCCGGCGAACAGTCAATGCAAACGTACTCTTGAAGCACAGGGACCAACGAAGTCTCGTTCATTGTATCCGGTACAAATGGGACCGGATTCAACACGCCGACACACGCTGCTTTGGACTGATCAATCCTTGACGATCGATTGGCCCGACAACGATGGCAGCCTTGGAAGACTGATTTCCGGAAACGGCCCCTCGGTTGCTTCCAAGAAGCGTACCAAGTCGGTGACGTCCCGTTCGTCCAAATCCATATCCAACTGACTTACAGCCATCACACGAACGGCCTCAGCCAACGTCGGCACTCGACCATTGTGCATGTAAGGGGCTGTCAGTGAAATATTCCGCAGCGTCGGTGTTTTGAACATATTTTCGTCCAACGCCTCCTCGGTCAGTGCGCCACGCCCTGTGTCGGAAGCCAAGTCATACTTTGTCACCAGCGGCGAATCGACATACCGCGGAAACTCCGCGTATTCGATCTCTTCGCCGGGGGTCCATCCGTTAAGGGCGGGTCCGCCATGGCACTCGGTGCACCCGACGCCATCGAACAGTTCCATGCCGCGTTTTTGGGCGGGCATCAACGCGGTTGCATCGCCCTGTAGGTATCGGTCCAGGGCAGAGTCTGGGGTGATCAACGTACGCTCGAATGCTGCGATCGCATCCACCGCTAATTCAATGGTGACACCTTCGTCGGATCCATACACGCTGGCAAATTCGTCGACGTACTGCGGTATCTTACGAATACGCTGAAGCACTTGATCATGGTGTGCCATGCCCATTTCAACGTCCGCAACCAGCGGACCTTTGGCCTGTTCTTCCAGCGTCGGGGCTCGACCGTCCCAGAACTGCGCTTCTTGAAAAGCCGAATTCCAAACCGTCGGCGCATTTCTTGCTCCGGTCAGCCCGTGCACGCCCATGGAACTGATGCGACCGTCATCGCCACCTTCCATCAGATTGTGGCAAGTATTGCAAGAAACGGTACCGGTCACCGACAGACGCGGATCAAAGTACAGTTTCTTTCCCAGTTGCACTTTCGCAACGGTATCTGATGATAAGGCTGCGGAATCGGGCAGCGGTTCTAAGTCTTGGGCAAAGGCTGCTGTGGAAAAAGCGCCCGCCATCAAAGCCAAACCACAATACGCCACGGCGCGAACGGACATGCACCGAGCCAAGGTTTCCATCGTTTCTTTTTCTTTCATCATCAATCAAAGTTGTCAGGTTTGTTCTGTCGGTGGGTAAGCCCTGACGATCACACGGGCACAGATTTGTCTTGTGTGGTTGTGGGCAAGCCCGCGGATTTCCAAGCCATGTAACCACCTGTTAGGTTCGTCACCTTTTTAATCCCCGCTGCTTGCAGCACGCTCGCGGCGATCGCAGATCGGGCCCCGCTGCGACATTGCACCACGACAGGCTGATCCGCCGAGACGGATGTGACCGTGTCCGGCAAGCGTCCTAGAAAATGATGGCGTGCGTTTTCAATGTGACCGGCATTCCATTCATCCGCCGATCGCACATCCAGCAAAGTGACCTTGCCGGACAACACCGCTTCGCTCAGTTGATCAACGGATTGATTGCGATAGGATTCCGAAGCGTGCCCGCCGACGATCAACTCTCTTGCATCAAAACCACCGGCGATCTGATCGCATCCGATCTTGTGTAATACCCTGGCGGCTTCCTCAAGCGTTTCTTCGCCGGTGATCAAATAGGTCGGCTTTGCATAGTCCAACAACCACCCCGCCCATCCCGCAAGCATGCCGACGGGAATGTTGATTGATCCAGGAACGTGTGCTTCGGCGAAGGCATCGGCGGAACGCAGATCGACCACATTTCCCGTTGCAATGGCGTCTTCTATCTTGGACGCCGACAACATCTGATGCCGGTGGTCAGGGCCAAGAACTTTCGGGCCTTCTTTGTTGACGCGTTTCATTACCGCAAAGTACTTTGGCGCCTCCGGTTGATCCGCCAGGATGTACCGTACGAATTCCTGTTCGTCTTGATACTGCAGCGCCGGATTGAACCGTTTTTCGTACCCGACGGTCGACGACGGGATCGCGCCCAATCCTTTTCCGCAAGCGCTGCCCGCCCCGTGTGCCGGCCATACCTGCAGATAGTCGGGCAATGCACGAAACCGTTCGATCGATGCGAACAGATCACGAGCACCGGGTTCCGCGGTGTCCGCGATTCCTGCGGCTTCCTCCAAAAGATCGGGCCGTCCGATCGACCCCACGAACACGAAATCCCCGGTGAAAATCCCCATCGGCAGATCAGCCCCACCGCCCATGTCGGTCAGCAAAAAGGACAGACTTTCGGGCGTGTGTCCGGGCGTGTGCATGACTGTGAACTTCAGATTGCCGATCAAAAATTCATCGCCGTCGTGAAGCAGTTGATGGTCATACTGGGAAGCGTATTGATACTTCCAATCGCTGGGCCCTTCGTCGGAAACGTACAGCTTCGCATTGACTCGTTCCGCAAGTTCACGCGCGCCCGAAACATAGTCCGCATGGATGTGCGTTTCGGCGATCGCCGTGATCTCCATGCCCTCGGATTTGGCAGCGGCCAGATACTGTTCGATATCACGCCCTGGATCGACAATCAGAGCAACGTTGGCTCGTTGACACCCGACCAGATACGAGGCATGAGCCAGCTTGTCATCATAAAAATATTTCAACAACACCTTGGACACTCCTGTCTATAGGGACATTTGCAAGACGATCTGTTTCGACACGATAAAGACGGCAACCAACACGATTGCGACGGCAAAGACCTTCTGCAGTGACGCGGCGGGTAAGTGCTTTCCGACCGCCCCTCCCAGCCACATGCCGGCGAAACCACCAACGATGAACAGCGATGTGATCGAGAGAGAGATGTGATTGCCCCCGGCGAGGTGTGACGTGACGCCACTAACACTGATCAAGACGATGACCAACAACGATGTCCCGACGGCTCGGTGGATCGACATACCGCTGGCCAAGACCAATGCCGGGACGATCACAAACCCGCCGCCGATCCCAAAGATTCCGGACAAGAAACCCGTCATCAGGCCGATCAGCAGCAACAAGCGTGCGCACCGGGAAGTCAAACGAAGCTGACCATCGGCATCCCGCTGACAACGTCGACGATCAGTTTCACCGTCTTCCGACTGGCAATTGTTTGGGGCGACATCGGGTGCATGATTCGCCTTGTGCCATAGTTGCCAAGCCACCACCAGCATCAAGATCGCAAACAACACCAACAGCAACCCGCCCGGCAACCGCGTTGCAACAAAAGCACCAACCGGGGCGCTGACCATACCGGCGACGGCGAAAAGGATTCCCGTTCGGAACTCCACTTCGTGCCGAGCGACCCTTTGAACGACGCCCAGCAATGCGGTTCCCCCCACCGCCGCCAGAGAAATCCCCACGGCTTCCCTGGGTGAAACCGACAACCCATAGACCAGCAAGGGAACGGCGAATATTCCGCCCCCACCGCCGGTCAGCCCCAGAGCCAAACCGACGATCGCACCGAACGCGACTGCCAGCGGATCCATCAGAACACTCCACAAAGCAAAAACATCGCGACATCACGACATGTCGCACATTCAGTCAATCAATGACCGGAAAGAAGATCGTTCCGCCAAGACGGTCAAAATGCGGTGGCGGTCACAGCAGTGCCCTGTGCCAGCGAGCGTCGCGTGCCGAACGACCAACTTGCACCATAGCGGCTTTCACACCGAAATCGGCCATGCGGTGGCTGACGCAAATCGTCGCAGTCGCCACCTTTGGAAACGACTTACCCACCCGTCGCAAGAGTCGACACGAGAACAAACACCGCAGCGGTTTGCGTCGGTGGAACCAACAACGCTTGACTCCGGAGTCGGTATCTCCGAGCCCGCGTTTTATAAATCCCTCAGCACTGTCCGGTGATGAAACCCAAACAGTCGTGATCAGTTCGGGTGATCCGAAGTTGCCGAGTGTTCGACATGGTTTTGAAGGTATTGGTGAACACAAGTGATTCCCAGTGCGCCGTCGCCCGCGGCAAACGCACAACGTTTTGTCGTTCCGCTGCGGACATCACCGGCGGCAAAGATTCCCGGTCGGCTGGTTTCCAATTCGCAGGGTTCACGCGACACCGGCCACGCGTCCGCCTGTCGCAAAGCAGGCCCCGTCAAAATGAAACCACGACGATCCAGTGCCAGCGTTTCCCCCAGCCAATCGGTGTGCGGCTTGGCGCCGACAAAAACGAAAACGGCCTGGCAGCCGAGTGTTTGGGATGATTGATCTTGGTTGTTGCGAACCACAATATGCTGGACGCAATCTTCACCATCCAACCGATCGATTTCCGTATTCAACATGACGTGGATGTTTGCGTTGGATTCGATTCGACGCGCAAGGTAGTCCGACATGCTCTTGCGCAGATTGTCACCGCGAATCAGCAATCGAACTTCGCTGGCATGCCCCGACAAATACATCGCTGCTTGACCAGCGGAATTTCCGCCTCCCACCACCACCGCCATCGAATCCCGACATGACCGCGATTCGACGGTGGTCGCGGAATGGTAGAGCCCCGATCCTTCGAAACGATCGGCACCATCGACGGGCAACCGTCGGTAAGAAACGCCGGTGGCGATCAGGATCGTTTTGGTCCTGACCGATTGTCCCGTACAAAACTGCACCTGATGCATGCCGTCGGATGTCGGAGTGACCGAGGTGACGGAAACGGGAGCTAAGAAATCAGCATTGAATTTCATGGCCTGAAGAAACCCGAGATTGGCTAACTCGGTTCCCGGCAAACCGGCCGGAAACCCCATGTAATTTTCAATACGTGAACTTTGACCCGCTTGACCGCCGGGTCCGACACTATCGACCAGCAACGTTTCTAAACCTTCGGAGGCACCGTAAACCGCTGCTGCCAAACCGGCCGGCCCGGCCCCGACGATGACCACATCGTAGGGACGACTGCGGACATCTCTGGCGATCCCCAAGCATTCGGCGACCTTTGCAAGCGACGGTCGCGGAATGACATTCTGGCTGCATGCGATGACCGGTGTTTGCTCGTTCTCGATGCCCCAATCCTTGATCGCTGATTGCCCTTGGGGACTGGCCACATCAATAAATGTGTAGGGCACTTTGTTTTTGTAAAAGAATTCACGAAAGCGTAGCGTTTCACCAGAATTGGCCGCGCCGACGACTCGGATTCCCAAAAATCCCGAATCCTCCAACATACGGCGTCGTACCTGAAAGGCGTCCAACAAACGGTCGCTCAGTTCCGGCAGATCCGCAATCATCTGGCGGACTTGGCAATACGGCACTTCGATCAACTGGCAATTCCCGACCGCAACGGCCGTTACAACCGAAGGGCGATTGGTCAACATCGATACGTCGCCGGTAAACTCGCCGGGGCCGTGAACCGCGATTTCGTTTGGACTTCCCGACGACGCCTCGGTGATGCGGACGGTTCCTTCGCGAACAACGAAGAAAGAAAACTCACGATCACCTTCGCGAAAAAGCACACGCCCATCGGCAACGTCACGAAGATCCCCGATTTCGGACACGATCTCCATCTCACGCTCGTTCAGCTTTGGAAACGCCGTCTCGGCTGTGCTTGCTGCCATCAAAGTTACCCTTGTCGTCCGAATTTCCCGGCGAATCACTGAAACGAGCAGTTAATTGTATCGCTTCGGCGATCCATCGCATCGGCCATACCCGCAGCGACCGTAACCACTCGGAACGCGGCGGCATGCCGATTCCTGACGCCAACCTCCGTGAAACCATGAAGATTGCGTAAGAAGTCGTTGTTCCGTCATTTGGCAGCGGACAAACTCAGAACGACCTCCAATGTCGTCGTGATCAACGCGCCGATCCTTCCCAGACGAAGAGCTTCCAACACATGCAGTTCCCAGCACTCTCGCGGCGTCGATTGTTCCCCATGCTTGCGGCCGGCGGCATCACGATTGCATCATCCGCCTTGTCCGAAATACCGGTTGCCGGTCCCCCGGTCACCTTTGGATTGATCGCCGACCCGCACGTCGGGTTGGCGAAAGATGCTCAAGATCGCCTGGGTGTGTTTCTGGACCGAATGTCCACAGCGTCGCCCGATTCGCTGATCCAGTTGGGCGATTTTGCCTTTCCCGAGCCACGCCATCAGCGGTTGGTCGATTCGTTCAACCAGATCACCAAACACCCGATTCACGTGATCGGAAATCACGATCTGGATTTCGGACATACGCCCGATACCTGTGTCGAATCGTGGGGAATCCCCCGGCGTTTTTACCGTCATGACGTTGGCCCCCTGTGCGTGCTTGTGCTGGACGGCAATGACAAGGGTTCTCCGACACACGATCAACATGGTGGATACCCAAGCTACGTCGGGCCCGAGCAACTGGAATGGCTGGACCAAAGTTTGGCTGACGCCGACCGGCCCGTCTTTGTTTGCTGTCACCAACCGCTTGCGGGGCGGGCTGCCGTCGACAATGCCGATGCTGTTCGTGAAATTCTTGAAGCTCACCGTCGCAAAATCGTGTTGTGCTTGAACGGACACACGCACATTGACCAACTGCTGGAGATCAGCGGCATCCCATACATGCACGTAAATTCGGCCTCGTATCATTGGGTGGGAGGACCACGAAAATGGGTCAGCTACGCAGATCCGTTGTTTGCCACCATGGTCGTCAATCTTTCAAAACGACAAGTCACAATCCAAGGCCGGTCGAGTCACTGGGTGGGTGCTCCTCCCGCCGAAGCGGAACAGGATTCGTCGGACGTGATCGTTCCGCAGATCCGATCACGGTCGATCATCACGGGCTAGTGTCGTTTGGCTAGAACGCTGCTCGGAAACTTGCGGTTCGCGATCCGCCTAATCGTTCCAAACCGTCACGTGGTGGCCGACGCCACAGTATTTTTGCCATGTTCGCCCATGGGTCGTCCCATGAAACATCGCAGCGGCAATTAGTCTGAATGGCTCATTCGAGTCGGTCGCGTGCGTTTCGATGCATTCGGCGTGGATCTGTTTTCTGTTCACCCACGCCGTCATGATCACACCGGACGAAAACTCGTCGCGTCATCACTCGGATGCCTTGGAACATCGGGTGGTGGGTTGCCGGTGACACGACTCGCATGTTCTCTTTCAACAAACGACAAGTTGCCTTTGGCGACCCGCTCGTGCCCAACCGCGTGTGGCATCACCGAACAGTCAAAAAGCTTGTGAACATCCGCGCCCGATCGCACATCCAATCGGCAACCGCTATGGTGCCGATCGATGTCATCAACCGCGTGTTTTGTCGGTAAAGTGACATCATGTGATCATTTCATGAAGCAAAGACTGTTCGATGAAAACTCGATTGATTTTGTCGTGGTGCGTTGCCTTGATCGGAACGTCACCGAACGCCGAATCGCAATCGCCGGACCGTGTCTATCCGGCGGCACATTCCCACAACGATTACACGCGTCCACAGCCGTTGACGGATGCCCTGGCCAACGGATTTCGCAGCGTGGAAGCGGACATCTTTCTGCGCGATGGTGACTTGGTGGTGGCCCACGAAGCCGATCAAATCAGACCCGAGCGAACGCTGAGGTCAATGTATCTGGATCCACTGAGTCGCCGCGTCCGGAAATTTCAAGGATCGGTCTATCAGCAACCCATCGAATTCATCCTGCTGGTCGACATCAAAGACGATGGCGAAACGACCTATGCGGCGCTGCATGAATTGTTGTCCGAGTACGCTTCCATGTTGACTCACGTCAAAGACGGAAAGCAAGTCTCCGGTGCAATCAGCGTTGTTATCAGCGGCAACCGCCCCATCGAAATGATGTCCGAACAATCGACGCGTTACGCCGGAATTGATGGTCGGCTGAGTGATCTTGATTCCGACATGCCAGCCCACCTGATGCCAATGATCAGTGATCGCTGGACCAGTCACTTCGCCTATCGGGGAGCAGGGCCCATCGCGGATGCCGACAAACTAAAGCTGCGGCAAATCGTTGCGAAGGCTCATCGTGCGGGTCGCGTGCTCCGATTCTGGGCCACTCCCGAAGACCAGAACCTTTGGCAAGTTCTTGTCGACTTGGACGTCGACTTGATCAACACCGATCACTTGGCACGCTTGCGAGCATTTCTGGCATCTCAGGAATCGGCACCGTCGTTCGAATGATTGTTCATTCGGATTCCGTCTTTGATTCGCCCAAATCCACCACATCGACATCGCGCCAGCGAAAATAGATGGCACCCGTCGGACAAGCATCGACGCATTCCCGGGCGACCGAGTGAACGGCATCTTCCCATGAACGGTCGAACGGAACGCCGACGCGAACATCAAAGCCACGACCGACGAATGACAGCCCAAGATCTGACTTGGATTTTGAAGCGATCTGAATGCATAACTCGCACTTGATGCACTTCCCGGGTTCGAACAAGACGTCACCACCGCGGCCAACCACTTCGTAAGTCGCTTGACGAGACCCGAATCGTCCCGGGTCGGCATTGTATATCGATGCCCAATGTTCCAATCGACAGTTGCCGTGGGCCACGCACCCACAAGCCAGACAACGGCCGGACTGTTTGGCGGCTGTGACGGAATCCACACCGCCGGTCGATTCGTCCACCACCAATTGTGCCGTGGCCAACGGTGCGTGCCCGGCGTCTTGTACAAACTGATCCAGTTCTTGAGGTGCGACCTTGCCCATCCGAGATGAAAACGCTCGAGAAATTCCCGTCATTTTTCCCTTGGTCAGGTACTGGTCGATGCAAACAGCCGCTTCTTTCCCGTCCGCCGTGCTGCGTACAAAGAGTGCGTTTCCACGAACGGCGTTTCCCGCAGCAAATACCTGATCGACATCCGTGGCGTAGGTCGCACGGTCCACCTGGATGCCTTTTCGGTTCGTCTTTAATCCCCACTGCTGTGCCGCCTGCATCTGGTCTTCGCCCCAAGCCACGAGGACCGCATCAAAGTCTTCCAACAGGTTCTCAAATTCATCCTTCGACTGGACCGCTCGATCACAGGTCAATTCGAAACCGACCTGACGAACTCGCTGAATCTCTGATGCCAGAACCGCTGGCGGCAAAGCATCGCCCCCCAATGCGTGCAGCCGACCACCAGGCTGCGACGCCTTCTCTAAAACTTGGCATTGATGCCCCAGCCGAGTCAGGTAGTAGGCTGCCGACAGACCGGTTAAACCGGCGCCAATGACGGCAACGCGTTTCCCAGATGCGTTTGTTGGTTCGGGTTGATAACCGTCACCGGTCGCCAAGTCTTTATCGGCAACCACTTGCTTCAATTGGCACACCGCGACCGGGTCATCTGCAGCGTTTCTTCGACATCCCTTTTCACACGGTTTGGTACAAATGCGTCCCAGAATGGCTGGAAACGCGATGTCGTTCTTGATCGTTTCGATCGCTGCGGACCATTCCTGATCACCGATCTGACGCAGCATCAATGGAATGTCCATGTGCGCGGGACAGGCGAAGTGGCACGGCGCCAGACAGTCCCCCACGTGCTCGCTAAGCAACAATTCCAGTGCCGTTCGGCGCGCCGCGTGGACTTCATCCGACTCACTCTCGATCTGCAGACCATCCGTCGCAGCGGTGGCACAACTGGGAACCATCCGCCCGGTCGCGACATCACGCACCAGACAGACTTGGCACGACGCCGATGGGTCATAGCCCTTCAGATAGCACAGCGTGGGGATTTCGATCCCAACCGACAGGGCAGCTTCCAGGACAGTCGTGCCGGGATCGACCACAACATCCGTCTGATCAATGCGTATCGTTGGCATCCCTAATCTCCTGCATCGCTGTTTGCACCGCGTGTTCCCAAGACCGACGTCTCGATGAAGTCACCACCGGATTGTCGATCAAACAAGTGCCAGTGTTTGTCATCGCGATTCACCTTTCGGGCCCGACACAATTCGAATGGCATCTTCGGGACAGATCGTTCGACACGCGTCACATCGTGTGCATCGACTGTCATCAATCGAGTGAATGCGATAGGGCGTCATTGGAATCGCATCCACCGGGCACTGTTGGCTGCAAAGCGTACATCCGATGCAATTGTCTTGAACTTGGTATGAGATCAAGTTTTTGCATCGCCCCGAGGGACACACGCCACGAAGGTGCGCTTCGTATTCATCTCGGAAATACTTCAGCGTCGAAAGAACGGGATTGGGGGCGGTTTTACCAAGTCCACATAAGCTGCCTTGGGAAACGCTTTCGCAAAGCGATTCCAAGGTGGCCAGATCAGCCTTCTTTCCCTTCCCCTCGCACATGCGATCCAGGATCTCCAGTAAACGCTTGGTCCCCACACGACAATACGTACATTTGCCGCATGACTGGTCCTGGGTGAACCGCAGGAAGTACCGGGCGATATCCACCATGCAGTCGGTGTCGTCCAAAACAACCAAACCACCACTTCCCATGATCGCGCCGACACCACGCAATGCCTCATAGTCCACCGGCGTGTCGGCCAATTCTGCAGGAATGCATCCACCTGATGGGCCGCCGACCTGCACCGCTTTGAACGTCCGGCCTTCGGGGACACCACCACCGATCGAGTTTACGATTTCGCGAATCGTGATTCCCATCGGGACTTCGATCAGCCCTCCGCGTTGCACCTTTCCGGTCAACGCGAACACTTTGGTTCCTTTGCTGGATGGTGTTCCCACGGACGCGTATTGTTCGCCGCCGTGACGCAGAATCCATGGCACCATTGCCAGGGTTTCAACGTTATTGATCAACGTGGGCTTTTTCCAAAGTCCCGACTGGGCAGGGTAGGGCGGACGTAAACGCGGCGTTCCACGACCGCCTTCGATCGAATGAATCAGCGCGGTTTCTTCACCACAAATGAACGCACCGGCGCCCTCTTTGATATCAAATTCCAGCGAATGATTGCTTCCCAGAATGTTCGGCCCCAAAATTTTCGCTTCCTTGCACCGCTCAATCGCTTCGCCAATACGCGTCACCGCAAGTGGGTATTCCGCGCGGATGTAGAAGTATCCTTGCCGAGCCCCGACAGCCAGCGCGGCGATCGCCAATCCTTCGATCACGCGATAGGGAAAGGATTCCAGCAGCATACGATCCATGAACGCGCCGGGATCGCCTTCATCCCCGTTGCAGATGACGTACTTCTGGTCGGATTGCGTGTCCGAAACGATTTGCCACTTCGCAGCCGATGGAAAGCCGCCGCCCCCACGCCCTCGCAATCCAGACACACGAATCTGGTCAATGATCTCTTGCGGCAAACGCTCGTGAGCACAGCGTCGCAACGATTGAAAACCGCCGAACCGTTTGTACTCCGCAAGATCCAAAGGATCGATGGCACCACTGTTTTCGGTGGCGATTCGTTTCTGCGGTCCCAGAAAATCGCAAACCGGACCACATTCGGTTTCCAGCGGTGTCGTCGCGTCGTCGGACGGCGGCTGTCCTTCGTAAACGACATCCAACAGGTGATTTGCAGCCGATGCGAATCGTGAAATCCAGCTTTTTCGCGGAAAGCTTGAACGCAAGATTCGATCGACGTCCGATTCAACGACTCGTGCGAATGTTTCGGTCGTCCCGTCGCGTTTGCAGACTTCCAGCAGCGGCGTCTGGTGACACATTCCGACGCATCCGACGCTTTTGACTTTGGCATCCACGCCCAGCTCAGACGCAGTCGCGGCGGCTTTGTCGAACACGCGTCGACTGCCCTGCGCGACACAGCATGACCCCAAGCCGACGCGAATTTCGCCGGCACCCTCGGGCATACGACGCGGCATCGCAATCGAGGTCTTTGGTCCGGACACTCTGGTGTCGACTGATCGAACCTTCTTGGCCACTTCGGCAGGTGCGAGCCGCCCGAAGACTTGGTCGTCGACTTGTACCACCGGTGCAAGGGTACAACATCCCAAGCATGCCACCGGTTCAATCGTGAACTGTTGATTTGGATCGGTATCCTGCGTCGGATCCATCCTCAAATCAGTTCGAAGCGTTTCGATCAATAGATCGGCCCCCTTCACGTGGCATGCCGTTCCACAGCAAACCTGAACGTGATGGCGTCCCATCGGCCGATGCCGAAACTGGGTATAAAACGTGGACACTCCGGCGATCGAAGCGGGGGTGATATCGGTCAATTCACAGACACGCTCAAGCGCCGACGATGGCAGATAGCGATAATGTTTTTGAATAGACTGCAGCAGCGGAACGACGGCATCCGGTGTCCGTCCGATGCGCCGCACGGCATCGTCGACGAAGGTCAAATCCACGTCCGTCGTTGGCGAATCCGCCCCAACCGTTTCCTTGACAACCGCACTCATGACTGGAGTCCCAAACAATAAAGGTGTTCACGACCTCGCAGGAAGATCTTTCCGTTGGCGACGGCGGGGCTGGTCACACAATCTTCGCCCAAATTCGATTCCGTGATTGTTTCGCACCCGTCTTCGCTGGGACGAACCGTCCAGCACAATCCTGTTTCACCGACCAGTAGGACGTCGTCACCAAAACACGTGGGTGAAGCCTGGAAATTGTCCTCGTAATCGGTCTCCCATAGGGGGTCGCCACCGCTGTCGGCATCGTATGCCGCAAGGGTTCCATAGGACGTCAGCATCAAGACAAGGTCGCCGACGATCAGCGGGCTGGTTGTATCCGGAATGCTGAATTCCGCTGTCCAATCGACATGCGTTTCCGTCACATCCCCAGTGCCTCCCCAACGAACCGCCGTCGCTCCGGGCGATTCGTTTGCCACAATCACGTGCTGGTCCGAAAAAACAGGAGACGGACCGACATCTTGACGAAGTGCTGCACAACGCCAGCGTTCGGATCCATCGCTCAGGTTGTAGGCGATGACCCAAGGATCGGCACAAGCAATCAAAACATCCTGTCCGTCTCGATTAGCGACGATCGGGGTCGACCACGACGCGGGCACCTCTCGTGCAATGGAATAAACCGCATCGCCTGTGGCAACGTCCAACACGTCGATTCGTGATGCATCGTCGGACTTGCTGCCTTGGTCCAACTGCACGATCAATCGATCACCCGACAGCACCAAGGAAGAAGCGTGCCCATAGATGTTTTCCAGTGGGCCCAAATCCCTTAACCACACTTCATTGCCATCACGATCCAGTGCCACCAACAAGCCATCCGCGAAAATGGCGAAGGCCAACTGGCCATTGGTGGTCATCGTCGACGCGGCGTACCCCGTGTCTTCACTGACTTCGACCGCGGGACGCGTGGGATCCGGATGCTCCACCTCTTTCGTCCAAAGCAGCGTCCCATCGGTGACCGAAAAGCTCTGGACGCAACGTCGCGTTTCGTCCGCCGACGCCAAAAACACACGGTCACCCCACACCACCGGGGATCCATTACCGGGACATTCGACCGGCACCTTCCACAGGATGCCTTCGCCGGTATCTGCATCCCAGCGAAAATCCAAGGACGACATTGCACTGGTTCCATCACCCCGTGGCCCACGAAATCGATACCAGTTGCTCGCAAATTCTTCAGCCGAAACCGACGCCATTACACTCTGGATCTCGGGAGGGGCGGTGGCAGCCTCCCCACCGTCGGCTTGATTGCGTTCGACAGCAGAATCCTCGATCGCACGTGACGCAGCGAGGGCCGCTGACAGGTCTTGTTGGCCATTCCTTTGCAACAACACCGCCACCATCAGACACGCCGCAACCAGAACGGTGACAGCGGACATGCCCCAGGTGGATTTGCGATGAAAGTCACTTGGTTCTGGATCACCACTCCGAATTTGCATTTGCGATGGGTCGGACATTGGTCCCAAACGCCGCGATGCCAGGAAGACGATCACCGCACCGACCAAACACAAACGCGCGCCCCACCAAGTGAACGCCTTTCGACGAAAATACTGTTGTCGTACCTGTTGATCGCGTTGGCGGATCTGCTGTTTTAGCGAATCGTCATTGGGTTGTTCACGCAATTCAAGTTTCAATTGCTGCAACGTCGAATCGCTATACGGGTCGATGATTCGACCGCCGAAATCGAAGAACAACGCTACTCCGACGAACAACAGAAACCAGGTGGCAACCACCGATAATCCGTTGCGGTTTCGATAGAACAGTTGAAACAGATTCATGGACGATGTTCCCCCTGAATCGTTGGCAATCCCACGACGCCTTGTTTGGCATGTTCGACGGGACAATATTCAAAGCAACGCCCACAGGAAACGCATGCCGATCGATCGGCAACAAATTCGTCTTGTTGTCGACGGCGACACAAAGAAACCGATTTGCCAACGACGACCAGTGCAATCCAAACGCCAAGCCCCACACCGGCGTAGCGATACCGATGCTGTGTTGCAACCGCGTCCAATAACAACTGATCGGCGTCGCCCTGTGCGGCGCGAAAAGCATCGCTGGCGTCGTTGGTTGGCCACTGGGGATCAACCGCTTCATGCTGCAACTGACTTGCCAGCTGCACATCGAATTCCAAGCCCGAAAGAGCTGGTCCAAGGCGATAGCCCACAATTGCCAAGCCAATGATCAGCACAGGGGTGGCGGCGAAGACAATCATCAGACGTCGTTTCCCCGAAACAGCCTCTTGATCGGTGGCCGTTTCGGTAGGTGGCTCGATCGCACCATAGGGACAAGCGTCCCGACAAAGCCCGCAACGGATGCAGTCGCCCGGTGGAATCCGCACGTTCGATCGCGAAACTCCGGAACACGCGGACAACAACGCACCGTACGGACAAAGAAAGCGACAATACGGTCTTCCGACGAACACACCGACAAGCAGCAGGAACGTTCCGAACAGAATCATTCCGGCATTTCCGTTGAATCGAAAGAAGCCGACGAACGGATCGTAACGACAGATCAAAAACATGCCTCCGCTGGCTGCAAAGATGACCGCGGCTCCCAGATAGATCCACGGCACCAAACCCAAACCATGATCGATCCATTTGGGGATTTGAACGTTTCGGACAGCCACCATTTCTTGGATCGCCCCCAAGGGGCAGACGCCCGAGCAAAAGACACGCCCAGAATAGAGAGCGAACAGAATCGGCAAACAGAAAAACCCGATCACTGTTAGCGGAACGGCATAAGACGCGTTGGTCATCGCATAGGCAACATTCTGTACCGAACCCACCGAACAAACGCAGCCTTGACGAATGAATCCGAACCAGACCAACGAAAATGCGGACAACCAAAACAGCGACCGACGCGATCGAACGACCAGGGCGAAATAGCTGGCGAGGACTAGCGCGACCAAAAGGAGCCCCAAGTCCAGGCACTCCCACCAGAAACCGCTGGCTGCCGGTTGTTCCGATACCGGAATCGCGTGATCGGAAAACTGGGGCGTCGGAATCAGATTTCCCAGCATGAATCCGCACAACGCCGCCGACGATTCACAAATGCCCGCCACACACACCGTTTGAATCATCGCAGCGTCACCTGATGCAGAAGGGCCTTCGATTGATTCGTCGGTGTCGGCCTATTGGTCAACAATTCCTGTGCCTGGCGTTTCAACAGATACGGCCGTTCGGCGGGGACTTGCAGGAATGCCTCGGTGGGACAGGCGCGACTGATCGCACATTCGTTGCAATTCACGCATTTGTCCTGCATGACCTGCAGGTACAGCGAACCGTTCATCAACGCACAGCCTTTCACGCACTTTCCACAACCAATGCAGGCTTCGGGGTCGATGGTGTATTCGTAAAACTTCTGGCCCGCTTTTTCTTCAACGAATCGACGTTCGATGGCCGCAGTCGGACAAAGTTGGTTCTCCGCGGCCGTGTCGACGGCGGTGTAGTTGGGGTCCAGGTAACCCGTGCAGATGTCGCAATACCCACACATGTCAAAGCACTGAACACACTTGACCGCGGATTCATCCAGAACGCATTCGGTTGCACATCGGCTGCATCCCACACAGCGATCCGGGTCGATCTGCCAACGCATTTCTTGTCCGACCGCTGAGCGTCCGGCCACTCCCCCGGCAACGGCACCAACCGCCAAAACGCCGACAGCCCGAGTCATATCACCGACAAATTGACGCCGTGATTCGCGATGATCCGCGTTCATCATCGTTGCTTCCTTGGACGTGAATCCGACCGCGACGGTTGGCGAATCTGACATGCCACGCTTAAGCGACACTGGTCACAGCCCGTTCCCTGGTCGATACAGCGTCCCGACATTCTTCGCTGCACAAGAAAGTACGCGATCAGTGCAATCACCAACGTCGTACCACCACGCATCCATTGTCGGAACCATTCCCGGCGATCGATGAATCGCCTGTTCGGATGATTGCTCGTTTGCCGTTTGGGATCGTTCATGGGAATCATCTCAGTTGCCTGCAAGTTCCAAATCGTCGGCCATGCGTGCCTGGGCAAAGACGCGGACACAGTGCTGCAGCGGATCGAGAACCAAGATTTCGCCGGCGGAGTTTGATGCGACGTCGAAAATGGCCGGCGTCATGTCGGTACGTGGATCGCCCAAGCGACTGGAATCCACCTGCAGGTCCTCCGACGCGGCCACCAATCCATCGAACTGCCCATCGGCGGTATAGACCTTGATGCGCGGGATGCCTTTTTCGCTGGTCAAGAACCGGCCGTCGGGCAGACGGGATAAATGGACGGGGTTGCAACAACCGAAAAAGCTTTCGACATCGACACCGCTTTCGCCCCAGGCCAGTTCAAACTTCCCGTCCGACGAATAAGTCTCCACGCGATGAAGCCCCGGATTGACGACGTACAACAAACCGTCGTCGGAGGAAAGCAATTCGAAATGATTGCTGGGAACGTTGAAACGCCGTCCATCGGGAACTCGATCAGATCCATTCCATTGGTTCATCAGCCCCGCGGAATGATCAAAATGATGAACCAAACGTTGCCCCGCATCGGCTAGATAGACACCGGCATCGGACATCGCGATGGCGGTGATAATCGCGTCGGCCGACATCGAAGCCCACGGTGTCACTTGACGTGATGCGAAATCGACGCGATGCACCTGGTTGGCCGATGCCACCAGAATCGATGGCACTTCGCCGGACGCAGCGGAATCGATTGTCGCGCATTGTGGAACGAATGACAGTTCCATTGCCCCGTGTACTTTGCCATTCTGATCCATCCATACCACGTCGCCTTGCTGATCCGATCGACGCCCCAGGACCAGAATGAAGTCGGCACTGGAAACCTCGATCGCAATGGGGTCCTGCAACGCCAATGAAATCTCTCGGACCTGTTTCCACTCGAATGAATCAGCGTTGGGACGCAGATGTGGATCCAAATCTAGCTGAAACGCGGAGCCCGGAATGTCGGGATTAACGCGTCGATCAACCACCAAGTAGCCTGCAGCACCGATGATCGCGATGGTCGCGACAACGATCGGGATAGCATGCATTCGATTCATCACTTTGTCCCGTGTTTAGTTCTGAGGTTCGGATGCCGGCAGAAGGTCCAAACACGCCATCCGAGTCATTTCACGCAGAATCAATTTTCCATCCACGATTGCCATCGGCCCCCAAGCGTCATGTCCATCGGGAAAGATCTCGGCCTGCGCGATGGGTTCGTAGGATTTGGTATTGGCTTGAACCGCCGTCAACGTGCCATGATCATCCAATAACCAAATTTTGTTGTCCGCAATCAGATAAGGTCCGTGCCCGAATCGATCCCGCCCGCTGGACCAAACTTCGTTTCCATCCAAATCCATACAGACCAACACGCCGCCACCTCGTTTGCGAACTCCAAAGATGTGTTGTTGGTACACGATCGGTGTTTGCTGTTCGGAATTGAATTCTTTGGGAGTGAATTCCTTCACGATGTCGACGCCATCGACGGTATCGGATACCTGGAACAAGATTGCACCGACCTTGGATCCGTAACCACTGGACACCAAGAATCGACCGTTCGGCAGCACCAGGGGCGATGGGGCGTGGGCGAATTGGACCGGCCAGGATGTCGTGTCCCACAGAATCTTTCCCGAATCGGCGTCCACTCCCGCGATCCCGCCACTGCCGCAGTAGACGTACATGTGTGTTCCGCCGACGTTCATTGGCACAACGCTGGAATGCGTCATTTCCCACTGACGCGGATTGGCTGATTCCCAGATCACATCGCCGGTTTTGATATCCAAAGCGACAAGCAATGCGGTTCCGCCCACACCAAGAATCAGCTTTCCTTCATCCACCAAAGGGCACTGCCCGACGTACCAGCGGGGTTCGACAGCCTGGTAATCAGCCACCAAGCTTTTCAGCCAAAGATTCTTGCCCGTGCTTGCATCCCAAACGGCCAAATGACATCGGGGCCCCAGCGTGATGACCAACCCGCCGGCGATCGTGGGGACGGTTCGTGTGATGCCATGGTTTCGCGTCACCGGGACCGGATAGCTGTTCCGCCAAATCTCTTGTCCATCCGCCAACGACAAGCAGCGCAGCACATCGGATTGAACCGTCTCGTCATAGTCCAACACGTACACACGACCGTTGGAAACCGCCGCACCGGCGTATCCTTCACACAAGGTGATTTCCCATTGCTTGCCCGGTCCATCAGACGTCCAGTCGGTCCGCAGTGTCGGTGTTTCAGTGACGACATTGCCACCATTCGGCCCGCGGAATCCCATCCACGTTCCATCGGTCACGCCCGCCACACCGGCACCCGCAACCGGTTGCCCAGGAATCGGAACGGCGACAGCATCACTTTTTAGACTGACCGTCGCGGGTGCGCCGTCTTGTCCCGGCAATCGCATGCGGACCTGCTGCGTTGGCCGGACACTGATCCATCCAACAGCAACGACAACGGCGATTAGAGCCACCAAGCCCAACGTTCCACGATCTACGGCGGAGGCTTTCATGTCTCCGCCTTGAAATCACTGAAGGACTGACGAAGCGACACGTTGCTTTGACCCCACAACCATTGCCGTGCAACATCGAAGGCATGCGATCGGCGCGTCGGCGACCGCATTTCAAGCCCACGGTCAGCGCATTTCGACGTCCGACCGTTGTCAACGTGTTCGATAAACTGAATGCATGGTTTCACGGTTCCAGTTCCGCTGTGGGTGCAACACGATTCCGCCGGAGACCAGGAACATCCTGACATTCCAGGACTCGATTCGAATCGCTCGGCGGTGATCCTTCCCGCTGTCTTATCTTTCGGGCGATTATGGGCGGATCGTCGCAACGTGTGCCACAGACGAACAGTCGCACGTGCAACGGGCTGTGCGTTGAAAGCACGCTAATCGCGGTGTTTTGAGAATTCGCACCTACGATCCGCGACGATACGACGCACTGCAAAACGGTGCATTTCCGATACACAACGTGCGGTCGCGTCTCGGTATGATCAATCACTACCGAGACGACAGCGGAAGCATTGCAAAGCAAGTTTGCCTTCGGTCATTTGTCTTCCGCCCCCCTTAACGCCCTCCTTCCACAGCAGCCCTCATGTCCAGAACATTCCCACGTATCTTTGGCGTTTGGATCCTATTGTTTCACGGTGCGTTGGCATGGTCCGACGACTGGCAACAGTTCCGCGGCGACGATGGTTCGGCGACCACTTCGCAAGGTTCCTTGCCTGTTCAATGGGATGCGGCCACTTCGGTTCGATGGAAAACGGACCTTCCAGGACCAGGCGGTTCTTGTCCCATCGTTTTGGATGACTTGGTCGTCGTGACGTACTACGACGGATACGGAATCGACGAAGATTCGCCAGGCAACATCCAGGATCTATCACGACATCTTGCGGCGTACCGTCGATCGACCGGCGATCACGTGTGGACCGTTGACTTTCCATCCGATGGTGGTGACAAACCGTTCGAAGGCTTCCAAGCGTTGCATGGTTATGCATCATCGACGCCAGTCACCGACGGCCAAGACATCTACGTTTTCCTTGGACGCTCCGGCGTAGCAGCCGTTTCGAAAGACGGTCAGAAACGTTGGCAAGTCAGTGTCGGCGACGGTGTTCATGGATGGGGATCAGGAACATCCCCTGTGTTGTTTGACGATCTGGTGATCGTCAACGCCAGCGTGGAAAGCAGCAGCATGGTCGCGTTGAACAAAAGCGACGGAACCGAAGCCTGGCGTGTCGATGATGTCCAAAGGTCTTGGAGCAGCCCATTGTTGGTCGATGTCGCATCGGGCCCCCAGGAGTTGGTACTCGCCGACAAAGGTCGCTTGCGTGGATTTGATCCGGCCACCGGCAAGACGCTTTGGACGTGCCCCTTTGTCGACGACTATATCTGTCCAACGCCCATCAGCCATGACGGAGTCGTGTATGCCATTGGCGGCCGTCGGAACACCGCCGTCGCCGTCAAAGCAGGCGGACGTGGCGATGTCGAACCGCTTTGGGAAGCACGTGCGGGCGCGAACGTTCCATCGCCGGTCTATCACGACGGGCATCTTTATTTTCTGAATGAGCGCAGCGGTTTGGCGTTTTGCTTGAACGCCGAAGACGGCGATATCGTCTATCGCGAACGTCTGTCACCTCGCCCCGGCACCGTGTACGGATCACCGCTGTTGGCGGAAGACCAATACTATGTCGTGACCCGCGACAGCGGGACATTCGTGATCGCCGCGAAGCCGGAATTTCAGATGCTTCAACACAACGATGCCTTGGATGACAGCCGCGTCAACGCCAGTCCCGTGCCGGCAGGATCCGAGATTCTGGTGCGGAGCAACGATGCACTGTATTGCTTGCAGTGATCAACGGGATTCCCAGCAGCATGCCATCGGTCACCGGTTCTCGAGCGCTGGCATCGCCTGATCGGTTCACCTAACGAATTAAAAACCAAAACCCCGGTCGCATCGGATGCGACCGGGGTTTTTTGTTCGATTGATCCTGATGCGTTCGGTTTCAAACGCATTCAAGAAACGTAATTAGGCAAACGGGTTATAGCTGCCGGGGACCGGAATCGGATAACGTCCTTCATCGTCGGGACGTGCACTTTCCGGCACCTGTGATTCCAGGGTCAGATCGTCGATGTTGGGTGCCAAGTTGCGTCCATTTTCCAGCAACTCGTCCCACTTCAAAACCTTGCCGCTGTAGCAGGCTTCGCGGCCCAAGATTGCGGTGAACGTGGACAGAGCACCGTATTCACCTTCGTTGTAGATGTCGCCTCGCATCAACGCAGCGATCAAATCGTGCTGTTCTTGTTGGTGGCCGTTCAGATTCGGGCCATCGAACTTCCACTCGTTCGCACCCGCCAACCAACCACTCGGGTCGGCCGTTCCCTTAGAACCTTGCACATGTTCGCCGACGTGGGTCCAAGCACCTTTCAGGTGACGACCTTGGCTGAACATCTTGCTGCCGTCGGCGAAGGTGAATTCGCAGAACGTGTGATCGTTGATCTGTGACTTGGTGGGATCACCGTCCATTCGTTGCCCACGACCGCCCATGCCGTTGCATTCGACCGGGTATTCACCCTTGACCCAGCAACCAATGTCCAGGTTGTGAATGTGTTGTTCACAAATCTGGTCGCCCGAAAGCCAGTTGAAGTGGTACCAGTTGTTGCACTGGAACGCCATTTCGTTTTGATCATCGGTACGGTTGCGGTACCAGATCCCGCCGCCGTTCCAATAAACTTGCTGGGAGATCACGTCGCCGATTTCACCATCGTGGATGCGACGAACGGTTTCCAGATAGTTGGGTTGGTGACGTCGTTGCAATCCGATCGCGACCAACAGATCTTTCTTCTTGGATTCCTTGACGGACTCCAGAACACGACGGACGCCGGGTGCATCGGACGCGACGGGTTTTTCCATGAACACGTGCCGGCCTTTCTTGACCGCATGTTCAAATTGCTGCGGCTTGAAGGCGGGCGGTGTCGCGATCACAACAAGATCGCATTCAACATCCATTGCGGCCTTGTAACCGTTCAGATCCGTGTAAATGTTTTCCGGAGTCACTGCGACCTTTTCGGCATACTGTTTACGCTTGCGAAGCGAGTTCAGCAGACCTTCAGCCTTCTGCGGAAAAGCGTCGGCGACGGCAACCAGTTTGACGTTGCCTTCGGTGTTGAACAGGTTGACGATGGCACCGCTTCCGCGACCGCCACAACCGATCAAAACGACTTTGATTTCGTCCAGACCTGCCGCGTGCGCGGTGCGTGCCACCGAGCCGGCCAAAGCGGCTCCGGTTGCGGCGACCGAGGTGGTCTTCAAAAAGGATCGCCGATCCGACGATTTGGATGCGTTATCTTTGGTCATCACAGGGGTCTTTCAACGGGAAGGAAAGAAAGGTGGGTTTGCCACGACGCGATCGTTCACGCCAGCGGGTTTCAGCCTGGCGCGTCCGCTGTTGGGTGCTTCGCCCGATGGATTCCACCGGACTGAATTTACGATCGGTCGCCTAGGCCCACTAGTTTAACCAAGAAAACGCGACTGGGTGGTACGCGTTGGCGGTAGCGAACGACTTAGCGAGCCGCATCCGGCACGTAGGTTTCCGCGTTCCGGCGTCGGGTGATCTGCCAAGCCGCTTTTTCCCGATCCACCCGGTGTTGCGTTTTTCCACTCAGCGGCCAATGAGGACTTTCGCGATGTGCTTCGGAAAAAATTTCCGCGGCGTTCGCTACGAGATCCGGCCGACTTTCGGCTAAATCGTTTGATTCGGCGGGATCCTGGGCCAAGTCATAGATCTCAATTGGGCGATCCACCCCCAGACGTACCGCTTTCCAGTCACCGAACCTCGCCGCCTGGATCGGACGACCGCCGTGCAGTTCCCAGTAAAAGTAATCGCGTTTGGGTGCGTCGCCGCCGCGCAAAAAGTCCACCAGCGAATGCCCGTCGGTTTCGTACCCCTCAGGTGGTTCCGCCCCGGCCATTTCAACAAAGGTCGGCATCACATCCCAAAACGCCCAAGGCTGATCGGTCACCCGACCGGCGGGCACGGTGCCGGGCCACCAAGCGATGGCCGCTTGGCGGAGCGCCCCTTCGTACATGCCACGCTTGAATCCGCGCAAACCGTTGGACGCTTGTTCAAATCGTTTTCCCATGGCGGAATCGGGACTGAACGATGAACCGTTATCGCCGCTGAACAACACCAACGTGTCATCGTCGATCCCTTTCTCTTTCAACACAGACAACAGTTGTCCCATGTCGCTGTCCAACCGGCTGACCTGGGCCGCATAGGACTTTTCCTTCAAGCTCCACGGCTTAGCCGCATAGATCCCAAGATCATCGATTTCGTTTCTGCCGTGCGGCAAAGTCACCGCGTAAAACAAGAAGAATGGCTGGTCGGCGTGATCACGAACCCACCGGATCATGTCTTGCTGAATCAATTCTTGCGCATACGTTTGACCGACCGTCCGCCCATCGTTGCCGGGCAAACGAAACGGCTGGTCATCGTTGAATAGATACGTCGGAAAATAGCTGTGCGCGTGTCGCTGGCAGTTGTAGCCATAGAAGTGGTCCACACCCTGGTTCATCGGGCTGCCAGTCGTGTCGAAAAATCCCATGCCCCATTTCCCGAAGGTTGCCGTCGCATAGCCGGCGGCCTTGGCCACCTCGGCAATCGTCACCGTTTCGTCAGGCAATGGAAACTGTCCCTCCGGTGGCATTTCGTAGTTGCCGCGGACCGGACAATGGCCGCAATGCAGGCCGGTAAAAAATGACGATCGGCTGGGGGCACACACGCTGGTACCACAATAGGCTTGCATGTATCGAGTACCTTCGGCCGCCATCTGATCCAAATGGGGTGTTTGAATCAGTTGTTGTCCGTAGCAGCCAAGATCACCCTGAGCGACATCATCGCTGAGCACGAAGATCAAATTGGGACGACGCGATTCGTCCGCCACTGCGTTGCCAAACACACCGCCAATCAGCACACAAACAATGCCGGTGGCAACCACCGATCGGATTGCGTCACCGGAATGCCCGGCTGCCGATTTCGTGAAAGCAGCCAAACCAATCATCCATCTATGGTTCATTCGAAAAATCTCAATTTGGTTTCGATACCGCCAACAATCAACAATCTGATCAGTGACGCTCGCTTGCTGACCATCGTCGTTACCGCGATCAACAGCAACACCTGCGTTTTGCTCGATTGTAGCTGACCGGGTCATCGATCGCGCAAAGCCAAGTGGGCCAGGATACAATCAGGAACCCACCCCACGGCCCACCTATCGTCCCAGCCGCACTGATGCTTTCGTCAACAATGATTGATTTGATTCGACCGTATTGGCATGTCACCGCCGATGCTCGGACCCGCATGTTGACCTATGTGCTAAGTCTGTTGTTTTGCTGCGGCGCGAACGCGTGGTGCCAACCCCCGACGCCGATTAGTGATCGCCCCGACGAAACACGACATGCTTCATGGGAACGGTCAGGTGTCACGAAAACCATGGATGCGAACCGTTTGATCAGGACGTGGCATGATCTTGATCTTACGTTTCAAGACGGCGTTGCAGTCATCCAAACGACGGGGAATGATCCATACTTTTGGCTTTCGCTTCCCTCGCGTCCCGAATTGCAAACCGATTGGATGCTGGGCTTGGAGTATTTCTGCCCAGACGGGATCGCGTCTGTTCAAGCGCACCTGGGCCTTCCGGCTCGTGCGGTGGGAATGATCGACCTGGAACCTTTTGCCAAAGCCGAAGGCTGGATGCCATACGCGGTCAACCTAGACCAGCTGCAACGCGAGAACACGAACAGCACGGACACTTCGGCAATCCGAATCGACCTGGGAACGCGTGCCGACCGGCATATCAAAATCCGACGATTACAAACGCGTCCCATGTCGGACCGCGAGTTGGCCATTCGCAGGAAATCCGATCGCCAGAAGAAAGCACAACAGGCGTTGGCTGCGTCCATCCGCAGTTACCACCAACGCAGTTGGCCGGCACGCATTGATCACATCAGCATCGAACCAGATGCGATCCGCGTGGAAGGAACGTTTGCGATGGACATCGCCGATCAATGCATCTTTCTGATTCGTCGAAACCTTTACTCGGTCACAGCCCTTCCGCCGTCCCAGAACGAACTGGCCAATCGATGGATCGTTCAAAAAAGCGGAGACGGACTGTCATTCACATGTCGCATTCCCAATGAAATCGCCGGTCGCGCAGCGCAGTGGGGCGATCGCTTTCAGCTTGTTCGGCAACACGAGCCTACCGAGTCATTCACATTGATGTCCGCCGCCCACTGGTTTGCACCCGATCTTTCGGAAGCTTCGGCACCGGCGCAGCAGGACCACCAAGTGCGAAAGGGGCTGACATGCCTGACGACGCGGTTTCCGATGACGATGCTTGACGAATTGGGGCTGCAACACGGAAGCATCAACATCAACATGAATTCACTCGTGCGGCGAGTCGGCAATGGAGACGACGCTAGCTATCGATTGGACGAAGCCGGGTTTCGGCGACTGGATGCCACGGTTTCGTATCTATCGAAAGCCAAGATTCAATTGGCGGGCATTCTGCTTATTCCCAATTCGCCGACCGCCCCACTAGTTCATCCTGACGCCGATCCGGCGGGCACCTATGCAATGCCGAACTTGATCGACGAAGCCAACGCACAGGCCTATCGCGCCGTCGTCATTGAACTGGGCAAACGTTATGGATCCAATTCCGATGCCGGCACCATTGATCACTGGATCATACATAACGAAGTGGACTATGGGTGGCAGTGGACCAACATGGGTCCCCAGCCCATGGACATCTTCATGGATCATTACGTCCGTTCGATGCGGATCGTTGATTCCGCGGTTCGTGACTTCAACATCAATGCCCGCGTCTTCATTTCACTGACGCATCGCTGGAACGCCCAGGATTGCCAAGAAAACAAGACCTATGCCCCCAAAGCGATGCTGCAGTGGTTGCAAAAACACGGTCAAACCGAAGGCGATTTCCCCTGGGGTGTCGCCTACCATCCTTACCCACAAAGTCTGTGGGAATCGGACACATGGAATGATGACTTGCCAACCGATTCATTCGACACGCCGTTGATCACGATCAAGAACCTTTCGGTACTCGATCGATTCTTAAGCCAGCCCGAATGTTTGGATTCATCCGGTCGCGTTCGACCGGTCATTTGCAGCGAGCAAGGTTTTCATGCCCCTGAAAGCGATGACGCCAGCTTGCAAGGCCAAAGTGCCGCCTTGGTTTACACATGGAAGCAACTAAGCAAATTACGATCGATCATCGCTTTCGACTATCACCGCCCCATCGACCATCCGAATGAAGGTGGATTGCGACTGGGTTTGCGTGGCTTGGGCAGTAAGCGGCATCCGCTGGGTCCGGAAAAGCCGGCTTGGTCGACCTACCAAGCCCTGGGCACCCCAGCAGAATTGCAACTTCGCCAGACTTTTCAGCACCTCTGGCAACCATCAAGCCCAGATCATTGAAGCCCACGTTCATTGAAACCATCCCCCCACTTTCTAAGATTCATTTGATACGGAGCGATCACGATGACGCATGAACCCAATGACAAACCGACCCGTCGCGGCCTTCTGAAGACGCTCGCGGTCGGCGCGGCGTCCGCCCCCGCGGTCGTCCGCGGCCGAAACCTGAATGACAAGATCCGGATCGCCGTGGTTGGCATGGGTGGGCGTTCCAACGCGCACGGCAAAAGCTTTGTGGAACTTGAAAAGGATTCCTCCGCGAATGTCGAATTCGCGGGCGTCTGTGATTGCAACGAAGGGGCCCGAAAGTCGGCACAGTTGGCATGGAGCGAACGGGCCGGTCATCGCATCGAAGCCTATGACGACATGCGTCGTGTCTTCGATGACCCGAACATCGATGCGGTGACCTTTGCGACCCCGAATCACTGGCATTCGCTGTGTGTCATCTTGGCCTGCCAAGCGGGGAAAGACGCCTATGTCGAAAAGCCGGGTTCACACAACATCTTCGAAGGCCGGAAAATGGTGGAGGCGGCCCGAAAGTATGACCGCATCGTCCAGCACGGCACCCAGTGTCGTTCATCCGAAAACATTGTCGAAGGCATTCAACAATTGCACGACGGGATCATCGGCAAGGTCTATTTTGCTCGAGGGATCGCCTACAAGATCCGCGGCAATCTTGGTCAGCACGCGCCGCGTCCGGTCCCGGATGGATTGGATTGGAATGCTTGGTGCGGCCCCGCCCCGGTCCACGAGTTCAGTAATTTCCAACTTCGTCGTTGGCACTGGATTTGGGATTACGGCAACGGCGAAATCGGGAACCAGGGCGTTCACCAAATGGACATCATTCGCTGGGGACTCAAAATCGACGATCATCCGAATCAGATATCGTCGGTGGGCACCAACTTCATGCAACAGGAAGTCCATGACAGCAGCGCCCAAACACCCGGTGTCCTATCCACGTCGATGAAGTGGGACGATGGCCGAATGATCGAGTTCGCGGTCCGCGACTGGTACACCAACGCCGAAGCTGGTTTCCGCGACAAGTACCCGTTTGTGCAGAAAGACTTTCCCGTTGGTGTGATTTTCCTCGGCTCCGAAGGGACCATGATCTTCCCCGACTATTCCAGCTACTACACGTTCCTGGGGCGTGACCGAGAACTTGGACCACACGCGTCGGAACCGGGAAGCCCGATTTCCGACCTGCCGCATTTCCAAAACTGGATCAAAAGTCTGCGATCACGCAATCCCGAGGACTTGTCGGCGGAGATTCTTCAAGGGCACATGTCGTCGTCGCTTTGCCACTTGGCCAACATCGCCTATCGCGTCGACCGCACGGTCCATTTCGACCCGAAAACGGAGACATTCGTTGATGATGCGGAGGCCAACCAATTGGTTTCCCGACCATCGCGAAAACCCTTCGTTGTGCCGGAAAATGTGTAGCAGTCGTTCGGGTTTACAATCATGATTTTGCTTTCGCGGTGCCTGCGTTTTCCGGCGGGACGATTGATCGCGGTGTGTCTGTGTTGTTTGGCGGCAACCAATTTCTGCGCCGCCGAAAACGACCGTCCCAACATCTTGCTGATCTTGACCGACGACCAAAGCTGTTCATCGTTGTCGTGTTACGGTGGCACTTTGGTGTCGACACCTGCGATCGATCAATTGGCCACCGAAGGAGTGCGATTGACGTCGGCCTACGTCACGCCCCAGTGCACTCCCACACGCGCGGCACTTTTGACCGGCCAGTCTCCACCGCGCAACGGCATGTGGCATGTCATCGGCTGGTATGGAACACCGTTTGCGCCGGTGACCGAACCGCTGTATCGTGAGAGCTTGGATCCGGAAAGCTGCCACATGCCACACTGGCTGCGGAGCGCCGGTTACCGAACAGGGATGGCGGGCAAGTGGCATTTGACCAACAACGAACACGGTCACTACACCTACTTGAAAGCGGAATCCGCGGATCAATTCGGGTTCGATTTCGTCGCGTCACCGGGTCCGGGCAGCCAAAACGAAGGCGACAAGTGGGTCGATCATCTGACCAATCAGACGATTCGATTCATGGATGATTCCGACGAAGGACCGTGGTTCTTCTACCTGGCCCACCACACCCTTCATGGCAAAGTTTCCGCGCCCGTTCCGCTTGTAGAAAAGTATTTGAATGCCGGACATCCCGCCGAAGGCATGAACAATGCCACCTACCTTGCCGCCATCGAGCACCTGGACCTTTCCATTGGGCGAATCCTGGATCACTTGCAGGCGTCCGGGCAGGCGGACAACACGATGATCGTCTTTCTTTCGGACAACGGTGGTGTCGACACCCAGCTTGCATTGCCTCAATGGAACGATCAGCCGCTTGACGGTAGCCAACCAATGCTTGTCCACAAGGAGGAGTTTGATAGCGATCCGTTGCGTGCCGGCAAAGGATCCGTTTACGAAGGCGGCATCCGAGTTCCGTGCTTGGTTCGCTGGCCGGGAACCGTTCCGGCGGGGAAGACGATTGACACGCCCGTCCAGGTGACCGACTGGCTAACCACATTCTTAGCCGCCGCGGATGTCGATCGATCGCAACTTGGCACTGACGCCGGCGTGACCCTGTACGGCCTGAACGTCATGCCCGTATTGCAAGGTGACATCGCACCGACGCGAGATCTCTGTTGGTACATGCCGCTATACGATCTTCGATGGGGTGCCACGCCGGCAGCCATCATTCGCCGGGGACGTTGGAAACTGATTGAGTTTTTCGGCGATCATGTGGACGCCAAGGGCCAGTATCGGACCGGGCAGCGAACGGAACTTTACGATTTGGAAGCGGACCTTGCCGAAACGCACAACCTTGCACCGGAGCGACCTGAACTGGTCAATGAGCTTCGTCAGCGCTTGATTGATTGGATTCGCAACGCGGGTGCTCCCATCCCGACGCAGAATCCGCATGCCGATCCGAATCGGTGGCTGTGGGAAACCCGTGATAAGCCGCCTTGGATTTCCGAAGCCGATTGGCCCAGGGCTCCAGGGCTTCCCTAATCAACGCCGGCGGAACACAGATCGATCATGGGACACGCGATTTGGCGGAGCAGGGCAGGGCATCGATGCGCACGAAAAACACCGCAGCGTGTGGGTGCACGCCACGGTGTTTGGTTGATTTAGCGATCGTTTCTCGCGGATCGATCGATGGTCAAAGAATCACTCGAATTCAATCAACACATCGTTCGCCTTGACGCTGCCGCCGACTTCAGCGTTCAGCTTGGCGATTTTTCCCGCGATGGGTGCGGTGATGACCGTTTCCATCTTCATCGCTTCCAAGACCATTAATTCTTGGTCCTGTTCGATTTCTTCGCCCACTTCGACCGGCACGCGGATCACGACGCCGGACACGGGGCTGCGGCACACCTTGCTTTCGTCTTCGACGACTTGACCACCACCGCCGGACGGTGGTGCTACCGGCGGAGCGACGCCTGGTGCTTGATAGCTTTCGCTGGCCGGAACAAACCCCGGCTGCGGGGATTCTTCTTCGGCGACGTCGACTTCAACCTCGTACACGTCACCATCAATTTTGATCTTTAGTTTCACTGGAATCTCCCTGATGAATTAACGTGCCAAGGCGTGAGAAGCATGGATGGTCGCCCGACCTTGATGTGCCCAAGTCTTGGAACTGATCAGGCGAATTTGGCGGATCTGTGGTTTAACACCCAAGTAGGCTGCGATCGCACTGGAGATGATCATCAGCCGTTGTTCGTCAATTGGGGGCTTGCTGCTTTCAACGGATTCCATCGCCTTTTCAAGCGATGCGACCCGCGACTGCAGTCCCTGGATGTCTTGCCGCAACGACTTCAGCATCGCGACAATTTCATCGTTGTTCTTTTGATCGTCGGTCATGACATAGAATTCCGAAGTTGGAAACGCATTGGACGGATGGACGTGCCAGACGGCCACACCGGTGTGACCGCAAGGCGTCCTACAGCGGAATCAAGCCATGCTTCTTCGGCGGACGCTGGTCTCGCTTGTTTCGCAAGTATTCCAACGCACGCGCGATGTGTTTTCGCGTGTCGGCCGGTTCGATCACATCGTCGACCAACCGGCGACCAGCGGCAACATACGGCGACGCAAACGCTTCGCGATATTCCGCAATCAATTCGGCCCTGCGTGCCACCGGGTCTTCGGCCTCGGCCATTTCCTTGCGGAACACGATTTCCACGGCGCCTTCAGCACCCATCACGGCCACTTCGGCGGTCGGCCAAGCGAACACGGCATCGGCACCGATATCACGTGAACACATCGCGACGTGGGCACCTCCGTAGGACTTCCGCAAAATCAGCTGAACCATGGGCACGGTTGCCGCTGAATAGGCGAACAACAACTTGGCACCGTTTCGAATGATGCCGTTGTATTCCTGTTCAACGCCCGGCAGATAACCGGGAACGTCGACCATGGTGACCAATGGGATATTGAATGCGTTGCAGAACCGAATGAACCGTGACGCCTTGTTAGCGGCATGGTTGTCGATCGCACCGGCCAGCACCATCGGCTGGTTGGCGACGATCCCGACGGTTCGTCCCAGGATTCGAGCGAAACCGACCACCATGTTGGTCGCGTGACCGGCCTGGACCTCCAAGAAGTCCTTGCGATCCACGACTTCGGCGATCACCGCACGGATGTCGTAACCGGCCTTGTGATCGACGGGCACAATGTTGTTCAGCTCGGGGTTGGGTTCCAAGTTGTCGTCACAGGGAACGATGGGGGCATCTTCCAAGTTATTCGACGGCAGGAAACTGAGCAGACGACGACAGATGTGCAGTGCATCCGCATCATCCCGGGCGACAAAGTGAACCACGCCGGAGTGGATCATATGTGAATCGGCACCACCGAGCTGTTCCGCGGTGATTTCTTCGCCGGTCACCTGTTTGATCACCTGGGGCCCGGTGATGAACATCTGGGCTTTGCGAGTTTGAATCACAAAATCCGTCAGCGCCGGCGAATAGGCCGCTCCACCGGCACAGGGACCACAAATCAAACTGATTTGCGGCACGGCACCGGAAAGCAACACGTTGGATCGAAACACTTGTCCGTAGCCGGAAAGCGAATCGATGCCTTCTTGGACCCGGGCACCACCGGAGTCGTTCAAGAAGACGAACGGGCTGCCCGTCTTCAGCGAACGCTTCATCGCATCGGCGACCTTCAGCGAATGAACCTCGCCGGCGGAACCACCCAACACCGTAAAATCTTGGCTGGCCAAGTGAACCAGACGCCCATCGATGGATGCGGCACCGGTCACCACGCCATCGGCCGGGATGACACGACCGCCCAAACCGAATTGGGTTTGGCGGTGTTCGGCAAAGATGCCGAATTCTTCAAAGCTGGCATCATCGACCAAGTTGTCCACCCGTTCGCGTGCCGTCATCTTGCCTTGATCACGCTGTTTTTCGAGGCGTTTTTCACCGCCACCCAGCATGACCGTGTCACGACGCTGCCGCAGGTCGTCGACCAAGTCATCCATTGTATTTTTATCTTTCGCCGTCATTGCTTGGGATCCTTTGCGGGATGGACTAAACGGGTTCTACCGAAACTTTATGGGTCTTCCCGTAAAGCTTGACTTCATAGTTGACTTCGGACTTGATGCCTTTCCTCGCCGCTTCGGCTTTGGCCTTTTCTTCGGCGACCTGTTCGGCGGTTTTGCTTAGGTTCTTTGGTCCCTCGCCACGGGTCGAAAAGAACCCCGGTGCCACTTGCGGGAACATTGCATAGGTCAGCACGTCTTCGTCGGTACCATCGAATCCGTCCAGTGCCGATGCCTTGTCGCGAAGCTCATCCCATTCCGGTTTCAAACAATCGGCCGGACGTTTGGTGATGGATGACTTCTTGGCATGTTTTTCGGCCGCTTCGATGATCTTGGGATCGCGAGGTGCGATGGTTTCGCCGTAATATCCCAGCATCAAATCTGCGAACTCACCCGTCAGCGCTTTGTAGGGTCCCATCAGAACGTTGAACACCGCTTGTGTACCAACGATCTGGCTGGACGGAGTGACCAGTGGCGGAAAACCGGCCACTTCGCGAACACGTGGCACTTCTTCCAGCACTTCTTGCAGCCGATCCGCGGCGCCTTGTTGGGCCAGTTGGCTTTCCATATTGGAAATCATGCCGCCGGGGATTTGGCTGTCGAAGATGTCGGTTTCGACACCGATGAATTTCGATTCAAACTCGGCATAGCGGGGTCGAATCTTTGCAAAGTGCTGCTTGATTTTCTTCAACCGCTCCTTATCCAGCGAAGTGGTGTAACCGGTGCCTTCCAACATCTCGACCAAAGCTTCGGTCGGGTTGTGGCCCGGTCCCAAACTGAGGCTGGAAATCGCGGTGTCGACGATGTCGGCACCGGCTTCGATCGCTTTCATCAGGCTGACCAAGGTGACACCGGTGGTGCTGTGCACGTGAACGTGCACCAGCATGTCATCGCCACACGCTTCCTTGATGCCCTTGACGATGTCGTAGGCGGGCTGCGGTTTCAGCAGGGCGGCCATGTCTTTCAGACAAATCGAATCGCACCCCATGTCCTGCAAACGCTTCGCCATTTCGACGAAATGGTCGTTGGTGTGCAGCGGGCTGGTGGTGTAGCAAATTGTGCCTTCGGCGTGCTTGCCCGTACGGCGAACCGCTTCCATTGCACGCTTCAGATTCCGGATGTCATTCAGAGCGTCGAAAACGCGAAAGACATCCATACCGTTTTCAGCCGACTTGTCCACGAACCGATCGACGACCGTGTCTTCGTAGTGGCGATAGCCCAACAAGTTTTGGCCCCGCAACAACATTTGCAGGCGGCTGTTGGGCAACAGTTTGCGAAACGTTCGCAATCTTTCCCAAGGATCTTCATTCAAAAAGCGGATGCAGGAGTCGTACGTCGCCCCGCCCCAGCATTCGACACTCCAGTAACCGGCCTGATCGATTTCCTCACAGATCGGCACCATGTCTTCGAGCGCCATACGGGTCGCCAAAATGCTTTGGTGCCCGTCGCGCAGTACCAATTCCGTGACATCCACGTGACGTGTCATCGGGAAATCTCCTCGGCGTATAGCTTGAGTTTGTTGGAGCGAAAAGGTCGTCAACTTCGCTTCGGCGACGCATCGCGTTTGCGACAATCGTTTTCGGCGATGTGTCGAGATCTGTCACTCAGGCGCTGACCTTGTGTTCGGGTCGGCAGAACCATTTGCGTCAAATCGCCACACTGACCGTGTCCCACCGAAAACCAAAGTGTGCCACTGTGTCGCAGAGGCACTCAAAACCGATGAAAGCTCGGTCGCCGGATGGAACGAGTCGAATGGTACTGAACCGATCGGCATCTCGTGAATGCGTGCGGGGAATTTTCCCAGCCTTCAGCGACAGATTGTCCGGTAGACACCCGTTCTTGGCGGCATCAAGACCGCTCCAAAACCTATCGGCGCGTTGAAGTTGTGGCGATTCATGGCCGACGCGTTTGCTAGCTGATGACAAATCGTCTCACTCGCACACATCGGACTGTTTTGAGTGTGCTGTTGCGTAGCAGATCAAAAGTTGAATCGGTAAGCTCCGATGCATCGCGAAGACCGCGATCCCTTCGGCCCAGAACGATGGCTGCCCTAACCGTCGCGTCGGGCCCAACGGTCGACTGCCTGTCATCTATCCCCCTTCCACACGCAGGAACCCGAGGTCCCATCATGCATGTACTTCCTTCCATCCCCGACATTTTTTCCAACTGGTTACTGCCGCCGCTTGCGGCGGCAGGGTCTGAGGCCACCGGCGAGATTGTCGAAACCGCTCTCGACCAGTCTCGCCCGTTGCCGCTGTGGTGGCACTTGACTTGGATCACCGCCACGGTCGCCTTGGTCAGCGCTTTCATGTTCTATCGATGGATCATGGAACAAAGCGAAGGCAACGACCGCATGAAGGAAATCGCTAAGTACGTCCGTGAAGGTGCTTACGCCTATCTGCGACGTCAGTACATGGTGGTGATCGTCTTTTTCATCGTCGTCAGCAGCCTGTTGGCAGTGATGGCGTTCGGCTTGGAAGTCCAACACCGCTTGGTTCCATTCGCTTTCCTGACCGGCGGTTTCTTTTCGGGCTTGGCCGGATTCTTCGGCATGAAGACCGCCACCAACGCGTCGGGACGTACGGCGCAGGGAGCCAGCGAATCGCTGGACCGTGGCCTGAAGATTGCCTTTCGCGCCGGCAGCGTGATGGGCTTGGCCGTGGTCGGACTGGCAATGCTGGATATCAGCCTGTGGTTCCTGTATTTGTACAAGTTCCACCACGTCGTGTTCGGCGGCCAACCGATGAGTCTTGAAACGATCACCGTCGTGATGTTGTGTTTCGGCATGGGTGCGTCATCCCAAGCGCTGTTTGCTCGTGTCGGTGGTGGGATCTACACCAAAGCTGCTGACGTGGGTGCCGACTTGGTCGGTAAAGTCGAAGCCGGTATCCCCGAAGACGATCCCCGCAACCCCGCAACGATTGCCGACAACGTCGGTGACAATGTTGGTGACGTGGCCGGTATGGGTGCCGACCTTTACGAGTCGTACGCAGGTTCGATCTTGGCAACGATGGCACTGGGCGTGGCCGCCGTCAGCCTGGGCGGCGTTCCGGAGGGTTTTGCCGACAAAATCTCGGCGCAATTGGCCTTCCTGGGTGCCCCGATGGTCTTGGCCGGTGTTGGAATTCTGCTTTCGTTGGCAGGTATTTTCTTGGTCGCCACCGAAGAAGGTGCATCCATGAAAAAGCTGATGATGGCATTGAACAAAGGAATCTGGGGTTCCAGCGGCATGGTCTTGATCGCTGCCATGATCATCATGCCGATTTTGTTGCCGTCCAGCGTTTGCTGGGGTGTTGTGATCGCAGTGGCTACCGGCTTGATCGTCGGTCTGATCATTGGATACGGAACGGAATACTACACCAGTGCCGAATACAAACCGACGCAAGGCATTTCCGACCAAGCGGTCAGCGGCACCGGCCCACTGATCATCGACGGCGTGGCCACCGGACTGCTGTCGACTTGGATTCCGATCGTAGCCGTCAGTCTTGGCATGCTGGTTTCCTTTGCAGCGTGCGATGGCTTTGAAAACTTGGTCATGGGACTTTACGGCGTCGGCATGGCGTCGGTCGGCATGTTGTCGACACTGGGAATCACACTGGCGACGGATGCTTACGGCCCGATCGCCGATAACGCCGGCGGTAACGCTGAAATGTCGGGCTTGCCCAAACAAGTCCGCGAACGCACCGATGCTTTGGATTCGCTGGGCAACACGACCGCGGCGATCGGTAAAGGGTTTGCCATCGGATCAGCCGCGCTGACGTCGCTGGCTTTGCTGGCCGCTTATGTCGAAGAAGTTCGCGTGGGTATCCACCGCGAAGTTGCGGCAGCCTATGAAGTGATGGACAGCGAAACGGAAGATTTCACGATCGTACCGCTCGGTCACGGCAAGTACGGCATGTTCTTGCCCGGTGGCGATGCCACCGATGGCAATCACAACGATCACTACACCGTCAGCGCGATCGAAAGCAACTCGGAAAACGCTATTGAAATCATGGTCGACGACCAACCGGTTCACGTGGTCGTCAACCACGCCGGCGCGGCGATCGGCCATCACACCGAGGGCGAACTTCCCGCCGATGCCAGTTTGAAAGAACGAATTGCGGCGACGCCGCCGGCAGGTCTCGAAGCCTACATGGACTATTACAAGATCACCCTGATGAACCCGAAGGTATTGGTCGGCGTGTTCCTGGGCGTCTTGATGGTCTTTGTGTTCGGAGCGATGACGATGAAAGCCGTTGGTCGCGCTGCGATGGCAATGGTGTTGGAAGTTCGCCGTCAATTCGACGAAATCCCTGGCATCCTGGACGGCACGGGAACACCAGACTACGCACGTTGCGTGGCGATTTCGACATCGGGTGCCCAAAAGGAAATGTTGCGTCCGTCTTTGTTGGCCGTGCTGGTTCCGGTCGGCGTCGGCCTGGTCTTGGGCGTCGGCGGCGTGATGGGATTGCTGGTGGGCGGTCTGTGTGCCGGTTACGCGATGGCAGTGTTCATGAGCAACGCCGGCGGTGCCTGGGACAACGCCAAGAAGTACATCGAAACCGGCAAACACGGCGGCAAGGGTTCCGAAGCCCACAAATCCAGTGTTGTCGGCGATACGGTGGGCGACCCGTTCAAAGACACAACGGGCCCCTCGCTAAACATCCTGATCAAGCTGATGAACATGGTCAGCATTGTCTTTGCGGGATTGGTTGTGAAGTTCGCGCCGCTGATCGGTGCCTACCTAGGCATGGGCAATTGATCGCCCGGCTTGAATGAAAACCTGATTACTAACAACCCCAATTCACATTGCAGACAAAATCATCATGGACATCCACCTTTATCTGATGTGCTATCGTCACGAAGCTCTTGTTGCGTCGCACCTATCGGCCGAAGAATTCGGCGCTTACATGGCCGTCGGGACTCGGAAGAAAACGTTCGGCAACGTGGTCTTCTTTGAATTGGATCCGTCGTTCCGTTCAAGTGAACTGAATTTGGAACAATTGGAAGAACGCTGCGTGCCGCATAGTTCCGGGCAACCGCGACGCAGTAAATACATGAGCGTGTATCGCGTCATGGAACATGTTCCGCTGGAAGCCTATGGGCAGTTGCACCTGACCACCCGTGATGGTCGCGTGCTATCGCTTGACAGCCAAGACTATCAGGCACCGGCCAGCCGCAGCGAAGCATTCATGTATGCGGAATTGTGTCCTTTGACACCTCGCATCGTGACCAAATTGGATCCCCTGGAGTTCACCAAAAAGATCACCGATTCAGCCAACCCGGTCAGCGTCCCGCGAATTTTCTTCGCCGAAACGCAAGTGGCCAGGGACAGCGATGGTCGTTTGGCAGGCTATCTGCCTTACAACAATCCGGCTCACATCGAAGACTGCTTGGATGAAATCACCAACAAGCCGGCCAAGTTCGCCAAGACGGTCGATCGCGATCCACCGTTGACCGCGTTTTATCGCACGATTGCCAGCGGCTTTTATGTGGGCGATTCGACCGGGATCAAGCAATACGCGTATCCCAGCGTCGACGAACTGGAAGAGAAGCACCACAAGTGGTGGCGTTCGGCCACCATGGGTTAACGGGCCTTTGGGTCAACAGCACGGAACCAATCGTTGGATTTCCGTGCTGCGGGACCCGCCGGCTATTCACACGATTGATTCGCGATCGCCTCGATGAACGCCCGACAGAATTCGGGAAGGTCATCGGGGCGTCGGCTTGTAATGTGGTGACGATCGACGACAACCGCCGCGTCTTCGTAGATCGCCCCGGCGTTGACCAGATCGTCTTTGATACCCGGCGACCCGGTCACGCAGACACCCCGATACACCCCAGCGGAAATCGGGATCCAACCGCCGTGGCAAATCGCGGCGATCGGTTTGGACGATTTGTCAAACGCACGCACCAAGTCCAACACCACCGGGTCTCTACGCAACTTGTCGGGCATGAATCCGCCCGGAACCAACAACGCGTCGAACGCATCGGAATTCATGTCGGCGATGGCGGCGTCGCTGGTACAGGGATAGCCATGCTTTCCGTTGTAATGGGCATTTGCATCGGGGCCCGCAACAACCACGTCCGCTCCGGCTTCGATCAGCCGCAACTTGGGATACCATAGCTCCAGGTCTTCGTAGATTTCACCGACAAGCGACAGGACTCGGCGGCCCTTTAGTGGAAAATCGTTCATACGTCCGTGGATGTCCTGGATCGAAAGAAGGGGGCAGAAAATGCCGGGACAGCGAATGACCAGCCGTCGCTGGCACGCGTCCCGCGGAATCAGATCAGCCGAAGGAGCCTAAAGGATCGCATCGCTGACGATCAAGCGTTGCCCATAGCAGCGACATCGCCCCCGCGATCGAGCGGCCCGTTGGAAAACCGCCATCTGAGCGATGCGGCGGATATACTGGCGCGTCGTCGGCTGCTTGACGCCCCCCGACGATGATCCTTGCTTCCCCGGCGGAGAACGTTTGTGACGCCCCGAGTATTGAGCTGCCGTTGCCTATGCTGGATGACTTGCTTGATTGCGGTGGGTTCCATCTTTGGCGTCGACAGTCGGGCAACAGAATCCGATGTGCTGACTTTACCCGATGACGCAACGACATTTCTTAAGTCGTTCTGCGCCGACTGTCACATGGAGGGTGCTCAGGAAGGTGGCTTGGCCATCGACCTCGATACGCTCAACGATTCGAACGCCGCGAATCATGCGATCTGGGTTCGGATCCACGACCGCATCGATCGTGGCGAAATGCCGCCGGCCGACTATGACACGATTCCCCGCCGGGATCGCGCGGCGCTGTTGCAGCCACTGGGTGAAATCCTGCGAGCCCAACATCGTCGAAACAACGGCGCGACGCTACGACGCCTGAATCGCCGCGAGTACCAGAACACGATGAACGACATGTTCGGGACTCACGTCAACTTGATGGATCGATTGCCCGAAGACGGCCAGTCGCACGGTTTTGATACGGTGGGCCACGCGCTTGGCATCTCCAGTGTCCATTTGCGTCAGTACATCGACGCGGCCGACACCGTCGTGGATGCCGCAATCGCAAAATCCAGCACACCCACGCCCACGGAAACGATCAACGCCAACTATGCGGATTCACGCGAAGGCGATCAGTTTATCGGCAAGGTGTGGAAGAAACTGGACGACAATGCAGTCGTCTTTTTTGATGACTTTGGTTACCCCACCGGCATGCTGCGTGGCACCAGCGTGAAGACACCCGGGCGATACCGAATCGAAGTCACCGGATACGCCCACCAATCCGACCAGCCGATCACTGCTCACATCGGCGGCACCAGCTTCCAACGTGGCTCGGAGAAACCGACCTACGGCTATGTCAGCTTTCCGCCCGGCCCACCGACCACGATTCAATTGGAAGCATGGATCGATGAACGGTACATGATCCAAGTCACTCCCTGGGGCTTGGATACCGGTCAGTACAACATTCGAAAGTCCGGCCCGGACGATTACGAGGGACCAGGCCTGGCCATTAAGAACGTCAGCTTGGTCGGCCCCTTGGTGGATGAGTTCCCCAGCCGAGGGCATCGGCTGATTTTCGGCAAAATGGACCGCCGTGAGATCCCCCCCAGCAATCCAAAGCATCGGCTTCGCTCCGGTTACCGGGCATCCTTTGAAATTGTCAGTGACGATCCGGACCAAGAAGTTCACGAAGCGGTTCGACGAGTCGCATCACAGGCGTTCCGCCGCGCCGTCCGCGACGATGAAGTTGCGTTGTATTTCGATCTGTATCGCAGCGAACGTGACCGCGGCGCTTCGATCGAGCAGGCGTTGCGAACGGCGGTGTCAGGAATTTTGTGTTCGCCTGATTTCTTGTACTTCGTCGAACCAGGTGGCAAGCTGAATAACCACGCCGTCGCGACACGCTTGTCCTACTTTCTGAACCGGACCGCGCCGGATGCTTCGATAAGAAAGGCTGCCGACGACGGACGCCTAAGCGATCCCGATGAACGACGCCGCCAGGTGGATCGGTTGCTGGAATCCAAACGCAGTGATCGTTTCATTCAAGACTTTGCCGACGCGTGGCTGAATTTGCGAGAAATCGAATTCACCAATCCCGATGAGCGTCTATTTCCGGAGTATGACGACTATTTGTTGCATTCGATGAAGGGCGAAACGCATGAGTTTCTGCGGCATGCGATCCGAGTTGATTTGCCCAGCGGCCAGTTGATCGATCCCGACTTTGCGATGCTGAACGAACGCTTGGCGAAACACTACGAGATCCCCGATGTCGGCGGCCCGCAAATCCGACTGGTGCATTTGAACCCGTCGGACGTTCGCGGTGGATTGTTGGCACATGCTTCCATTTTGAAATCCAGTGCCAACGGCACGAACACCTCGCCCGTCGTCCGTGGCGTATGGGTTACCGAACGGATCTTGGGCCAGATCCCTCCGCCACCGCCACCAGGCATTCCCGGGGTGGAACCTGACATCCGCGGCGCCGCGACGCTGCGGGAACAATTGGACAAACACCGAGACTTGGCGTCGTGTCAGGCGTGCCATCAAATCATTGACCCGCCGGGATTCGCACTGGAGTGTTTTGATCCGGTCGGCGGGTGGCGGACGCGATACCGCAGCCTGGGCGAAGGTGATCGCGTGAATCGCAAGGTCGACGGCCGATCGGTCCGATACCGTTTGGCTCAACCGGTCGATGCCAGCGGACAAACCGTTCAAGGCGACAGCTTTGACAGCTTTGTCCAATTCCGCGAGATCGTTGCCGCCAATGACCGCCGCATTGCTCAAACCATTGTCGAGAAACTGTTGACGTTCGCGATCGGACGGGAACCCGGTTTTTCGGATCGCGAAGAAATCGATCGTATCGTTGATTCAACGCGAAACAGCGGATACGGATTTCGTTCGCTGATTCACAGCGTTGTCGCCAGCGAACTTTTTCGAACCAAGTGAAGCTTCCAACCATGTCATCCCGCCGCAACAACATCTCACGCGTGAAGCGTATTCATCGACGCCAACTACTTCGTGGTTGGGGTGCGGTGGGAATCAGCCTGCCTTTTTTGGAATGCATGCAGGAAAGCGTGTCGGCCGGGGAAACACATACCAGTTCGCCGCCCAAGCGTTCGGTATGGATCTGTGCCGGACTGGGGTTCCATGCCCCGTTCTTGTTCCCTGCCGAACCGGGTCCTCTGAAGCCGAACACGCCCTACCTAAAACAGCTTCGGGATCACTTGGACCAGGTGACCTTGTTTTCCGGACTTTCGCATCCCGAACAACAGGGCAACAACGGACATGCGTCATCGTTGACATTCCTGACGTCGGCCCAACGCCCCGGATTAGCCGGATTCAAGAACACGATCTCGATCGACCAATTGATCGCACAGCGAATCGGAATGCAGACACGCTTTCCCTATTTAGCGTTGTCAACATCGGGGCGATCCCTTTCTTGGACATCCGGCGGTGTCCCGATTCCGGGATCCATGTCGCCATCCCAGTTGTTTCGCGAACTGTTTCTGCAAGGAAACGAACAACAAATCGCATCAGAGATCGCTCGGCTACGTCGAGGACACAGCATCCTGGACACCGTCACCCAGAGTGCCAACACGATGGCAAAACAGTTGGGATCAAACGACCGACACAAGCTGCAAGAGTATTTTCAGTCCGTGCGTGAACTGGAACACCGGCTGACACAATCGGAAGGTTGGGTTCGGCGTCCCAAACCCAAGGTTGACGCGGAACAGCCGGACGACATCCGTGACAAGTTGATGGCAATTGAGCGTCAATCGGCCATGTACGACATGATCACGCTTGCCCTGCAAACCGATAGCACGCGAACCATTACTTTTGGAATCAGCGGCTTGAATGCTGCACCCAAGATTCCCGGCGTCGCCAGCGATTGGCACGGCTTATCCCATCACGGGAAAGACCCGGCAAAAATCGAAGAATTGAAACTGATCGAGCAGGCCGAATTCGCTGCATTCGCAAATTTTCTGGGTGGGCTGCGGAATATCCAAGAAGGCGACTGTACCCTGCTGGATCAGACCACCGTCGTTTACGGTTCCAATCTCGGAAACGCCAGCTCGCACGATTGGCACAATTTGCCGATCTTGGTCGCCGGTGGCGGATATCGGCACGGACAATACGTCGCGCACGATCCCAACCAAAACACACCGCTTGCCAACTTGTTCGTTGGTATCGCCCAAGGCGTGGGCATCGAAATTGATCAATTCGGCAGCAGCGTGTCCGCTGGAATTCGCGGACTGGAAACTCAGGCAAACGCATGACGTCCATCGAAACCGTAGTCGGCGATATCACCACGATATCATGCGATGCAATTGTCAACGCAGCCAATTCAACCCTACTGGGCGGCGGCGGGGTCGATGGTGCGATTCACCGTGTCGCCGGAACAGCACTGCGCGAAGCCTGTCGACAGTTACCTGAAATTGAACCCAACGTACGCTGCCCCGTGGGCGGTTGTCGCGTCACACCCGCGTTCGGTCTGCCCGCCAAGCATGTGATTCATTGCGTCGGCCCCATCTATCGCGGCGGAAATCACGACGAACATCAGCAACTGGTGTCTTGCTATGAACGTGCGATCTGGATCGCCGCTTCCTTGGGTCTATCGCATTTGACTTTCCCCGCAATCAGTTGCGGTGCCTATCGGTTTCCGATCGACAAAGCGGCAACGATTTCGGTTCGCGCCGTCCACCGAGCAGTGCTTTCCGAACCCGGCATTCAACGCGTTACGCTGGTCGCGTTTGACGATATCATGCACCGAATGTGGACGAAAGAATTGAAACAGGTCCGAGCGGAATAAACCAATCGCACGCCGGTCGGTTCGTCCAGTCCGTCCGCAGAAATGCCAGGCCGCCGACGTCTTGATGCATCGCCGCGTCGCCACTGCGGCGGCAGGTTTGACGATGCATTCGCTTTTATCTAACAGTGCCTTTCCCACCCCCGCCTTCATCACTGATTGGATCCCCGCCATGCGATTGATACGCTCCTTCACGCTACGATTCGGCTTTTCGTTTCTGACCACCTTGATCAGCGTCGCCGGTTTGACACCGGCGGGATACGCGAACGAACCACCGGCCGGATTCACCGCTCTTTTGGCCGATGATTCGCTGGACGGTTGGTCGCACAAGGGAAATTGGTCGATCAATTCCGGGGTGGTCGCTCGTGAAGGTTCGGGCGGACCATTGACCTATCAAGACGGACCGCTGCCGGACGATTTCGAGTTACGATTCGAATGGAAGGTCGCCAAAGGTAGCAACAGCGGCATCTACTATCGGCCCGGCCAGTACGAATACCAAATCCTGGACAACACCACGCATCGCGATGGAGCGAACCCACGAACTAGCGCAGCGTCTTTGTACTTTTGTATGCAGCCGTCGCGTGATGTGACACGCGCGGCCGGTCAATGGAATACCGGCCGCATCGTCTGCAAGGACACCGTGATTCAGCATTGGTGCAACGGTGTGAAGGTCATCGATTTTGACTACGAAGATCCGCGATGGCAGTTCCATGTCGATCTGCTGCGCAAACGCGGCGGCAATCTTTCCGATCGTGATGGGAAACTATGGCTTCAGGACCATGGCGATCCGGTGTGGTTTCGCAACATCTATTTGCGAGCCATCCCAGACGAAGAATCGCTGCAGCGGTCGGAGGTCACGCCGGCCAGCATTTCGGACGACGTGCTAAAGAAAGAAGCTGAGAAACTCGACGGGATCATGAAGCGACGCCAAAAGGCAGGTGAGGCTGCGGACGAAAAGCAATCGGCAACGCGACGTCCGAACATCATTTACGTCATGGCGGACGACTTGGGATACGGTGATCTGGGCTGTTATGGACAATCGAAAATCCGCACCCCGAACCTGGATCAGATGGCGGCTGAGGGCATTCGTTTCACCGATCACTATGCCGGGCATACCGTTTGCCGGCCTTCGCGTTTGGTGCTTTGGACCGGCCAGCATGTCGGCCACACACGACTGATTGGCAACGCGTCCCGCGACCTGAATGGTTCGGAAATCACGGTGGCCAAACTGTTGCAAGACGCCGGTTACGCGACGGGCGGGGTGGGCAAATGGGCTTTGGGAAACGTCGATACGCCCGATGAAATTGATAACGCCGGGCATCCCAACAACAACGGCTTTGATTACTGGTTCGGATACATGAACCAGTCCAACGCTCACAACTACTATCCGGCTTTTCTGTGGGAAAATGATCGCATCGTCACCTTGAAAGGAAACGTTATTGATGACATTCCCAACGGCCGTGGCCGCGTGGCGAAAGACAAAATGACCTACAGCCACGACGTGATGGTGGAAAAGGCTTTTGAATTTATACGCCGCAATGCATCGGCCCCTTTTTTGTTGCACATGCACCTGACGATTCCCCACGCCAATAATGAAGCCGGACGCGTTCATGGCGATGGAATGGAAGTTCCCGACTATGGTGTTTACGCCAACGAATCTTGGCCGAATCCGGAAAAGGGTTTCGCAGCGATGATTGGCCGCTTGGACAGCGACATGGGGCGATTGTTCGACTTGCTGGACGAAAAAGATATTGCCAAAGACACGTTGGTGATCTTCACATCGGATAACGGCCCGCACCACGAGGGTGGTCACGACGAAGAGTTTTTTGACAGCAACGGCGTTCTACAAGGGGCGAAACGTTCGATGCACGAAGGTGGCATTCGGGTCCCCTTCATCGCTCGATGGCCGGGGAAGATTGTCGCGGGCAGCACCAGTGACTGGCCGTCCGCTTTCTGGGATTTTTTGCCGACCGCCTGCGATCTGGCAGGTGTCGACCCGCCAGCATCCATTGACGGGGTCAGCTACTTGCCGGCCCTGCTGGGTCAGACCCCGGCAGGTGGAGATCGATACCTTTACTGGGCCAGTTCCGAAGGCGATACCTCCGTCGGCATCCGACGCGGTCGATGGAAACTGGTGAATTATCCGCCGACGCAGAAACGACGCCCCAAAACCGGTATCGCGGCGATCGCTGAAAACGGATGGCGTTTATACGATCTGGCGAACGACCCGGCGGAAAAGAATGACATGGCCGGGCAACATCCCGAAAGAGTGCGCCGGATGCTGGAAGAAGTCCGCGGCGACGGGCTGTGGGATGAACCACAGCCCGCCCACGGTTTGACAAACTAGCCGGTCGGCTGGGCGACTTTGCTTGCGACTTTCTCAAGCAACGCCTTGGTACGTTTAATTCCTTCGAATTCGTCCAGTTCGCGGCCTTCGTATTCGATGCCGACGTACCCGTGATAACCGAACTCCAGGACGATATCCATCATCTTGAAATAGTCCGTGTTGACTTCGTTGCCTTCCGAATCGAAGTCATGTGACTTCGCGCTAACGGCCTTTGCAAAAGGCATCAATTCGCGAACCCCTTGATAGCGATCGTAAATCTCGGGGTTGTCGCCACGCTTGATGTAGAAGTTGCCAAAGTCGGGCAGGGTACCACAGTTATCCATGCCGACCTTTTCGATCGTGCCGGCCAACCACTGTCCGTTGCTGGACAATCCGCCATGGTTTTCAACCAAGACGTTCAAACCATGCGGCTTGGCGTACTCGCTGAGACGGGCCAGACCGTCGGCGGCCAACTTTTGCTGTTCTTCGTAGCTGCCCGCACTGCTGGCGTTGACACGGATGCTGTGACATCCCAAGAACGTCGCGGCGTCGACCCATTTGTGGTGTTTCTCAACCGCTTCCTTCCGCTTGGCTTCATCGGGATCGCCGATGCGACCTTCGCGGTCAACCATGATCAACAGGCTTTTAACACCGTGATCATCACAGCGTTGTTTCAGATCGGCCAAGTACGTTTTGTCTTCCGCCTTGTCCATGAAGAACTGGTTGACGTATTCAATGGCTTCGATACCGAATTCTTCTTTGGCAACACGAGGAAAATCCAAGTTAGTCAGTGACTTGGATTCATCACGCAACGTTCGGTGAAGTGACCATTCGGCCAGCGAAATCTTGAACGGTGCGTCGCCGCCGTGACTGTCGGCGAATGCGGCGGAGGGAACCAGGCCGCGTGACGCCATGGTTGCTGCGGCAACCGAGGCGGCCGAAGCGGCCAGGAATTGACGGCGTGAAGCGGTTTTGGATTGGAAGGTTTTCATCGCGTTTCAACGGGGTGGAAGCAAGGAGGGTCGTTCCCCGGGTTCGACGTCACACCACCCGAGGCAAAGCGACAGTTTAGCCAGCGGACCGGCGCGGTGCGAGTTGGCGGCCGCCAATGCTGGCCCCCTCGCTGGATTGTACGACGGCCACCGAGGAGACCATCGGAACAACCCCGGGTTTAGAAAAGCGTATAGATAAACGGAGCCGCGGGTGACGATGCGATCACCGTCACCAATGCCACCAAGGCCAAACTGACCAGGATCGGCAACATCCACCACTTTTTCTCCTGCCGGATGAACTGCCAAAACTCGCGGATCAATCCGGGATCAGCCGGCGGTCTGTCTTCGGCGGGCATGCGATTTCTCTTTCGGTTGACACTCACGTGCGGTGCTGTCGTTGCATCGCCGGGATCCCCATGACGGCCCAAGAACGGTGGATTCAGTACATCGCATCATAGTCCTGACGCCGACTGTCCACCGAACAGGGCAACCACTGTGGACGATTTCTGTCGCGACGGCCCAATGGATCGCTGCCCATGATTCTGCGAAACAGCGCGATCGGACAAACCACCAACATATAGACAACGATCAACGCCACGGTCGTCACCGCGTGAGCAACGACGGCGGCGAAGGACGCCATCTTGTGGGCAAAAGACTTCAACATGATTCGCGTTTGTCCAACAGATGATTCTGAATCACACAACAATCCATCCCAGATTTTTGGAAGCAACGATACGCATCGACGGGACTGGCAACGATGGGTTCGTCCTTCACGTTAAAGCTGGTGTTCACCAGCATCGGACATCCGGTCATCCGATCGAACTGTTGGATCAAATGATACAACTTAGGGTTCTGATCCCGGGTCAATGTCTGCACCCGAGCGGTGCCGTCGGCATGGATGATCGCCGGTGCGATTTCGGCCGCGGCTTTGACCGGAACAATGAAGGACATCCAAGGGCTTTCAAAATCGCCCGATACTTGGAAATATTTGGTCACTCGTTCGGCCAAAACGACTGGTGCGAAAGGTCGAAAAGGTTCACGGAACTTGATCGCTTGATTCATTCGATCACGCACGTCATCGCCGCGTGGATCGGCCAAGATACTTCTGCGGCCGACGGCGCGAGGCCCGAATTCCATCGGCCCGTCCATCCATCCGACGACTTGACCGTCGGCCAGACGCCGCGCCACTTCGTCGATCAATGCTTCGTCCGTTAAGGAACGAAAGTTCGCACCGATTTGCCTTAGCTCTTGACTGGATTGCTGTGAATCATAGACCGGCCCCAGGCACGCGTTTTGCATCGAGTATTGCGAAACCGCTTGGCCCTCCACAGCAGCGTCGTCCAACACTGCTCGATCGATCAGCAGCGCGGCGCCCACGGCACCGCCGGCATCACCGGGGGCGGGCGGCACATGGAGATGCTGAAACGGGGTTTCGACCAACAAGCGACCGTTAGCCTTTCCGTTCAAGGCCACACCGCCTGCGATGCACAATGCATCGGCAGCGTGCAAACGATGCAGATGATTCGCGGTTCGCAACAATATGTCTTCGGTAACTTTTTGTATGGATGCCGCTAAGTCACGATGAAAGTCCGTGATCGGTTCATCCGCCCTTCGCGGTGTTTGATCGAACACATCGGCGAATCGTTGATTCGTCATCTTCAATGAATCGACAAACCCAAAGAACTCTTGATTCAAACGAAACGAACCATCCGAAGCGACATTCAGCAGTTCTGATTCGATCGCCTGGGCATACTTTGGCGTTCCGTATGCCGCCAAGCCCATCAACTTGTATTCGCCTGAATTGACGGTAAACCCACAGAAATACGTGAACGCGGAATACAACAGCCCCAGCGAATGCGGGTAACGCAATTGATGGGTCAACTGGATTTGCTGACCGTCGGACCAACCCAGGCTTGTCGTCGCCCATTCGCCCACGGCATCACACACCAGAACAGCGGCATTGGGCCAGGGGCATGTCCACGCGGCACTGGCCGCGTGCGCCAAATGATGGTCGACAAAGTGCATCTTGCCCACGTACCGTCGTCCATCGCCCGCAACTTGGTCCAATCGCCGCCGAAGCGTTTTTCGCAGATTTAATTTGCCTTTGATCCAGGACGGCATTGCGGTTGTGAAAGGACGCAGAGATCGCGGCGCGGTTGCCAGAAACGATTCCATCAGCCGATCGAACTTCCGGATCGGCTTCTCATAAAACACGACATGGTCCAAATCACCGGGCGAAAGCTTTGCGGCATCCAAGCAGTACCGGATAGCGGACTCCGGAAAACCGGCATCATGCTTGATTCGGCTAAATCGTTCCTCCTGAGCGGCAGCAACAATCCGCCCGTCACGCACCAAGCACGCTGCTGAGTCATGAAAGAAAGCGGAAATGCCCAGCGTCGTGGTCAATACGTTGGCCCTGTCTGATGATTGGTCTCTGGCTGCGACAAATTGGCTCGCACCCGTCAGAATAGTTTGACACGCCAGCGCGACGGCAGGAAGATTCACACCCCAAGCTTTTGGGGTCTTCCCTCAATCCGAAACCCGCCCACCCACGAAGGTGCACCATGCGCCGCCGGTCATTTTTAGGTTCCGTTTCAACCACCGTGGGAATCGGGTCGATCCAATCGGCCGCCGGTCGCGCCGACGATTTGGCGGGGATGAACCAAAAGCCGGACGCCGACGTTCCGCCAACACACCGCAGCGAACCGGTTGACGGTATGCCGCGACGTAAATTGGGACGGACGCCGATTCATGTTTCGATTGCGACGTATCCCGGTTTGGCATTGATGCGAACCGACGCCGCCGGGGCCCGTCGTTCGCTACATGATTCGTTCAAACGTGGCGTCAACTACTTCGACGTCGCGCCTGCTTATGGCAAAGACGGCGAATGTGAAATCAAGATGGGGCAGGGTTTGCAAGGCTTGAACCGGAATGATTACGTGCTGTCCTGCAAGACCAAGGCTCGTGACAAAGCCGGCATGCAGGCAGAATTGCAGCGTTCGCTGGATCGGTTACAGACGGACTATTTCGATCTGTATCAACTTCACTGCTTGATCAAGCCTCAAGAAGTTGTCGAAGCTTTGGGTCCTGGCGGTGCCATGGAAGGCATCCTGGAGGCACAAAAGCAGGGGAAGATCAGGCACATCGGTTTCAGTGCACACACCACGAAATCGGCACTTCGTGCGTTGCGTCACTTCGACTTTGACACGGTGATGTTTCCCATCAATTTCGCGGAATACTACACCATCGGTTTTGGAAAACAGATCATTGAACTTGCCAACCAACGCGGCACAGCGATCCTGGGCATGAAGACGCTGGGCTATGGGCGTTGGCCAAAGGGTGTCGAGAAGACACGGCAATGGTGGTACCGAACGGTGGAATCGGATGAACACGTTCGGATGGCTTTGCAATTTACGTTAGGGTTCCCCGGTGTCGTCACGACCGTTCCACCGTCCTGGCCAGACCTTTGGGACAAAGTGATCGATCAGTCCAAACAGATTGACGTCGCGGGTGAGAATCTGCACGACGCAAAGCTGCTTCGACGGATGAAAAATCTTGCGCAAGGGTGCGAAAGCATCTTCCACCGCTTTGAACAATCGATCGCCGAAAACCGCCCGGAACCCGGGGTTTTCTACGCCGACAGCCCGCACGAAAAACCGCCCTGCATGCGAGCATGATCACGTAAACCGTGCCGGGCCCGCCGACCGAGTCTACAATCGGACATCAGCGACGATGTTTGACCTGGGTGACTTTGGTGGAAAAGGCGATGGTTTTGATTCGCACATGGTTGATCTTTTTAGTGCTGTCACTGATGGCGATTGGCAGCGTCCAGTGTTCACTTGTCATCGCCGACGACACCCTGTCACCAACGGGCATGACACCGGCGGTGGCGGGAATCAAGCACGATTTGGAGCGATGGTTTTCCGAAACCACCCCGACGTGGCTGCGCACCTATCGCGAATTGCATCAATCACCGGAACTGTCTTTCGAAGAAAAAGCGACGTCACAGTACATCGCGGATCGTTGGCGCGACGATGGTTTCATGGTCGTTACCAACGTGGGCGGTTTCGGCGTGGTCGCGATGATGGAAAACGGCCCAGGCCCCACCGTCATGCTGCGATGCGACATGGATGCATTGCCCGTTACGGAGCAAACTCCTTTTCCGTTTGCATCGACCCAAAAGGTCACGCAAAGCGATGGAACAACGCTCGGGGTGATGCACGCCTGCGGGCACGACATCCACATGACCAATGTCTTGGCGGTGTCTCATTTTCTGGCCACGCATCGCGATCACTGGTCGGGACGACTGATGCTGATTGCCCAACCGGCGGAAGAGCGTGGTGCGGGCGCCCGATCCATGCTGAACGATGGCTTGTTTCAACGGTTCGCCAAACCGGACTACGCGATCGCTTTGCACGTTGGCCATGATCTGCCTGCCGGACAAGTTTCACTGATGCCCGGATATTCCCAAGCCAATGTCGACAGCGTCGACATCACGATGCACGGCCGTGGCGGTCATGGATCGGCACCCGAAACGACGATTGATCCGATTGTCATGGCTTCGATGCTGGTCGTGGATCTGCAAACGATCGTCAGCCGCGAGATATCGCCTCGCAAGCCCGCGGTGATCACCGTTGGTTCCATTCACGGGGGGACGAAGCACAACATCATCGGCGATGACTGTCATTTGCGATTGACCGTCCGCAGTTACGACGAAGCGGTTCGGCAACATTTACTGGAGGCCATCGAACGAAAAGCCAACAGCATTGCCACTAGTTTTCGTGCGGACGCACCGACCGTCACACGCAGCGAAGGGACGCCATCGCTGGAAAACGACCATGAACTGGCGGCGCGAATGCGAGACGTTTTCGCCGCCGCCATCGGCAAAGACCAGGTCGGCACGAGTGAACCATCGATGGGCGGCGAAGACTTCAGCCGATACGGAAAACAGGGCGTGCCGATTTTGATGTATCGATTGGGGACCGTTGAATCGGCGCGTTTGAAACGATACGAGAAACTTGAAATCCCGCCGCCCAGCTTGCACAGCAGCCAGTATTATCCCGACGCGGAAAAATCGCTCCGCACCGCCTTTATGACAATGACGGCCGCGACGCTGGAGCTATTGAAACCGGCACCGTAAGGCGACCGAAATTTGCCCGGTCGCCTTTTCGGATGGCGGACGCTGCGCCCCGTCGTCAGTCACGCGTCTGTCGCAAACAGGGGCGGATGGCCGAGGTCTATTCTTGATCGTCGCCTGACGATTCGATCGGCGTTTCTTTCTTACCGTCGCGGATGAAGGGCGACCGAGTTTGTTCGCCTTGGGCGGGGGTGAATTCGCGTACCCAAATGTTGCGGAAGCGAACCGGGTTACCGTGATCCTGCAGCGAGATCGGCCCTTCGGAATCATGGGCGTTGTACTTCGGCGGACGGTTGTAGGGCGTGTCGCCCTTCAATTCGAAGTGGTTCAGAATCAGGATGCCGTTGTGCATCGCGGTGATGTAGGCGGGCGAAACCAAATTGCCGTCTTCATCAAATTTTGGCGCGGTCCAAAAGATGTCGTACGTGTTCCATTGCCCGGGGGGCCGAGTGGCGTTGACCGCCGGAGGCGTTTGTTTGTAAATCGCGCCCGCCTGGCCATCGAAATACGTCTTGTTTTCATAGGAATCCAAAACTTGAATTTCATAGCGATCCATCAGGAAAACGCCGCTATTACCGCGTCCCTGGCCTTCGCCTTTGGCCGGCGTCGGGGCAGACCATTCGATGTGAAGCTGGCAGTCGCCGAATTTCGGGATCGAAACCGCTTTGCCTTTGCCCGTCAACATGCACCCGTCGACGACTTTCCAAGAATCGTTGACCTTCCACTGGGAAAGGTCATCACCCGAAAACAGAACGACCGCGTCGCTGGGCGGATCGGAATTGATGACGCCCGGAGTAACGACCGCGGGTTCTTCCCAAGTGATGCCGTTCAGGTATTCCTTGGCGTTTGCCGAGGAACCCGATGCGGAGATGACAGCCAAGCCGGCAAAGGTAAGGATCGAGTTGAAAAATCGACGTTTCATGGAAGGTGCAAAAGTTGGAGGTAGGACACATCAACGGTGCTCGGTAGTTTAGCCGAAGCGTGTCGCCGGTACCTCGGCCCCCCGTCAAAGAAATCGTCGCCCCCAAACGTGCGCCACGTTTGCACCGTGACGACACCTGGCATTGGGCAATTGCGACACGGCCGAACGGTCGCCGTGGCCGGGTGCCAGTGGGGCCCCAGGCTTTTCAGCGCTGACCCGGCAAGTCCTAAATCTCGTCAAGCCAATTCCCAGCGGCCGACAGTACCGTCATCCAGATCGACGTAGTACATCAGGTCATCGGGCCCCTGACGAAGGGCGACCACAATGTTTGCACCGGTGTCAAAAACGTTAACATCGCCAACCGTGCCATCGGGATTGATCGTGGCATGCCGAACGATCCCCTGGCCAAGGTCGTTGAAGAAGATGTCACCATCGAACTGGCCGCCGTATGCGTCGCCACGATAAACGTCGCCCATCACAATCGCGTTGATACCGTCGGCCTGGTGGCTGAGAGCGTAAATAGATGCGTCGACCGGAATGTCTTCTGCAAAAAACGCTTCGCCTTCAGGGGTATTTGCATAAGAATTGTTCACCAAACTGGTACCGTTACCGCCTTCATAGAACGGCCAACCAAAATTCGCCCCTGCGCCGGCGGCATTGATTTCTTCCCACTTGGTCCACCCCACATCACCGACGTAAAGCTGGCCGGTTTCGCTGTCGACGCTGATTCGGAAGGGGTTCCGCAGCCCCATTTGATAAACCTTGCTTCGATTGGCGTTAGGATCATCCACGCCTTCTTCGAAGTAAGGATTTCCGGCGCCCCCTTCGCCGGTGATCGGATCGATTCTTAAAACCTTGCCGGACAAACTGTCGGCGTGTTGGACCCGATCGGCACGTGGATCGACGCGGTTGTAGCTGGCACCATCGCCGATCGACACGAACAGCATGCCATCGGTACCAAAGGCCAGACTGCCGACGGTATGCGATTCACTGTCACTGGGAATGAAATCTTGCAAGTAGTTGCCCCACTCATCTTCCCCGGCCGGCGGCTCTTCGAAATCGTTGGTGCTGTTGGCAAAGCCATTGAAGTTTTGCCAGGTGCTGTTGGCACCCAACAAAATCACATCGCTTCCTTCGACCGCCTTCAAATACCCTTCGGTTTGATCCGCCGTGACACGGATCAGGCGCCCGGCGCGATTGCCTTTGCCATCGGGCCCGGCCAGACCGGTTTTGCCTTCGACTTCGGGTGGATCGTAGGTGAACAACAGATAGACGTACGGATTGATTTCAAAGTCGGGATGGACGGCGATGTCCAACAAACCGCGGTCCCGAGTGCCGTTGACGATCGCGGAAATGTCGATGAAAGGTTCGGACTGTAAAACGCCGTCGACCGCCACGTCCACAACACCGCCTTGCTGGGCGATCAGCATTGCACCACCGGGCAACCAGTCGATCGCCGTGGGGGCAATCAAACCAGAAACCTGATCGACGGCGACCAGCGTATCGGGAACCTGGGTGGGCGGATCTTGAGGGGGATCTTGCTGATCCAAATTCCAGCTAGTGATCCGATGCACGTTGTTGGACCCACCCGTTGCACCGGTGAATCCCACATAGGCTTGATTGCCGACGACCGTTTCCAAGTCGACCGTGGTCTTCATGGCGGCCAGTTCGGGCTTTTCGTTTTGATCGGACAAATAGACGGCCAAAACATCGCTGGTGCCGTTGTAGTCGACCCACGCGTACAGCCGTGACCCACCGTTCAGATCGAAATCAGCCACCGTCGTTTTAAGGGCATTCTGGACGCTGCCCTGGATGATCGACACATGGTTGTTGCTGATGTCGAACGGTGAATTTTTCCAAGTATCGAATTCAACGGCGATCGAATTGGCAATCCCGTCGTATCCCAATTGACCGGCGTTTGAACCAATGGCAGCGGCCCCCGCGGGATCATTCTGGATCGTGAAAGTCAGGCCGTCGGCGCCCGACGAACCACCGGTGATTTGAAACCCGAATTCAGACCGGAAGGATCCATCGTTGCTGAGATCGATGGGCGTTTCATAAAAAGCACTGCCGGCTTTCCAATTCGTCGCCGGGGTCAGACGCAATTCGTCTGAGTTGATTGTCGCGTCGCCGTTGATGATCAAACCAGTGGAATCAGCGAAGTCGTCATAGTTGGGCAGCAAAACTTCATCGTCAACGATGGTCACCGTCGCGGTGCGTGGGGCCAGCAAAGTCGCGCCGCCGACCACGTTGTCAATGGTGACATTGAACTGTTCAGCCCTTTCCGCCAGGTCATCATCCAGAATTGGAATTTGGATCTGCGCGACGCTTTGGCCGTCGAGGAAAGTCAACGTACCGCTGGTCGGTGTGTAGTCGATGCCTTCGGCGGCAGAATTTTCGAACGTGGCATAGTCGACCGTGATCGTGCCATCGGTACCTTCACTGCGAACGACATCCAACGCGACGAACCCGGCGGTTTCATCCACCGTGACGTTACTGGTCGCCAACGAGATCACGCCAGGCTGTGGCGGTGGGACTTCGCCACCAAAATAGAACGAACCGTCGGAATGCAAGAATTCGTTTTGCTTGTATCCGGGAACCACGCCCCCCGGTTCCCAAGTACCGGTGCTGAACACCGTCGGGGCTTCGGTCTGATAAACGTCTTCGCCGATCGAAACCCGATCGACGCGAAGGTTGCGATCGATTTCGCCATCGTTGACATACAAATCGTTCGTGAACGCGATGCGAATCTGATCGATGGTGACATCGGTATCGGAAATGTACGTGTAAGATTCGAACGAATTGTTGTAGGCATTCCCACCAATGTTGGACCAAGTCTGGACTTTGGTGTCGTCGATCCAAAGTTCCATGATTTCGTCGTTCTCGTTGCCCGCCGCATCGATAGTGATCGCGGTGGTATCGGGTTCCTGGTACTGGAAGTATCCGTCCGCCGCCAAGAAATTGCTTTCACGATATCCGGGCTGAATCCCGTCTTCTGGCAACCAAACTCCGGTGCTGAAAACGGACGGGTCATCGGAGCGATACACGTCGCCGTCGATGGCCATACTTACGACAACCAGATTTCGATCAATCCCTTGATCGGGATCATAAAGGTCGTTGGTGAATGCAACCTTGATTTGATTGGCGCTGACGGAACCCGTCGTTTGATAAGTGAACGTTTCCAGTTGTCCGGCACCGGGATCGCCGCCGACGTTTTCCCACGTCTGCACGACTTGATCGTCGATCCGCAATTCCATGGTTTCTTCGCCGGTCGTTCCGGCCGCCACAATGGTGATCTGTTGGCCCAGATCGCCGGCCAACATCAATCGTGGCTCCAACGACTTGATCGACCAATCAGTGCGCCGGCTCTTCGATACCTGGGGGCCTTTCCCTGAGAGAACGCGGCGAAGAAGACGGCCGAAGGTGGATGTCGATTTCATGGACGTGTGATTTCGAAATCTGCTGAAGGTGAGAATCCTGATCCCTCTATCGGGGGCAACACCATCCTACTTCTCTGTTTTACCTTCGCAATCGATTCAATCGGCAAAGATGGCACCTTTGTCGTCAGCATTCCTTAAGATGACTTCTCCCGCCTGCGTCGATTCGCCCTGTGTCGCGCGAAAACGTGACCACGACGCCGACATCCCGCATGAACGCGTGCACACGCTGGTCTTGCCAAGACCAATGATGCCACGGCCCTCCCTATTCCCCATTCCTTATCGCAGCGACGGAGCCCGCAATGGCGTTTCCAATTCGTTTGTTGTTCGGACTTCAGCCCGTTATCGGCGTTCTTTTGATCATCGCATGGATGACGCCGGGACACGATGCGACGGCCGATGCCGGTGCCCACGGCTGGGACCGAAAGGAAGTCCACGATCGTTTTTTCACCGAGGGCGCATCGGCCGGCGACTTGGACGGCGACGGTCACTTGGACATCGTCGCCGGCCCGCTTTGTTTCCGGGGCCCCGATTTTCAACAGCGGTTTCGAATCGCCCCAGCCAAAGAATTTCCGGTGGAGGTCTACAGCGATCAATTCTTCAGCCACGTCGCCGATGTGACCGGTGATGGGGCCGTCGACGTTCTGGTCATCGGCTTTCCTGGCAAGCCCGCGCGTCTGTACGTCAACCCGAACGCCGGACCTGTCGATCAAGATTGGCCGGTTCATGAAATCACGGGGCCGGTCGATAACGAATCGCCCGCGATCATCGACCTGATCCCCGGTGGCAATCCAGAAATTGTTTGTGGCAATGCCAGCCAATACGGTTATTACCGATCCGGCGACGATGCGACAAAGCCTTGGACTTGGACGCCGATTTCAAGGCCAGGTGCATGCCCGAACCGATTCACCCACGGCATGGGTGTCGGTGACGTTGACGGGGATGGCCGGCTGGACGTGATCGGAAAGAGTCATTGGTGGAGTCAACCCGCCGACGATGATGCCGAAGCCCTTTGGCCCGCCAAACGTTGGAACGATTTGGCCAACTATCCCGGTGGTTCCCAGATTTGCGTCAACGATGTCGACGGCGACGGTGATGCGGACATCGTGACGTCGCTGCACGCACACGGTTACGGGTTGGCGTGGTTTGAAAACCGCGGCGGCGACATCTTCACGCGACACGACATCATGGGCGAATCGTCCCAAGACAACCCGTACGGCGTCGCTTTCAGCCAACTGCACGCCGTTGCGATGGCGGATGTGGATCGCGACGGCGTCAAAGACATCGTGACGGGCAAACGCTTTATGGCTCATCGCGGCAAAGACATCGGCGGATTACAGCCCCCGGTTTTGGTCTGGTTCCGCTGTGTTCGCACCGAATCATCTGTGGATTTCGTCCCACACCTGATCGACGATGACAGCGGCGTTGGTGTCGATGTCCTGGTCACCGACCTGAATGCGGATTCATGGGTCGATGTTGTGTCCAGCAGCAAACACGGGCTGACGGTTCACTTGCGCGACCCCAACATTGCGATGACCGCCGAACCCAAATGGCAGGTGGCCGAAGGCCGCGACCAGTCCAAGTATGTCGAGGGGTTCACCCCACAGCAGGCGGCCGAAAACATGATCGTTCCACCAGGCTTTGAGGTGGACCTGATTGCCGGTGAACCAGATCTAACACAACCAATCGCGATGTGCTTTGACGCCCGAGGCCGCATTTGGGTGATCGAAGGCCACACGTATCCCAACAAAGCGCCGGCGGGGCAGGGCAGGGACCGCATCGTCATCTTCGCCGACAACGATTCCGACGGCACGTTCGAATCCAAGTCGACGTTTATCGAAGGCATCAACTTGGCCAGTGCCATCGAAGTCGGCTTCGGCGGTGTCTGGATCGGTGCGGCTCCCGAGTTGTTGTTCATTCCGGACGCCGATCACGACGGCACCCCGGACGGCGCCCCGGTGGTCCTGCTGGACGGATGGGGACACCAAGACACGCACGAAACTTTGAACAGCTTCACGTGGGGCCCCGACGGATGGTTGTACGGTTGTCATGGGGTCTTCACGCATTCCAAGGTCGGCAAACCGGGCACCCCCGAAGATCAACGTGTTCGATTGAATGCCGGTGTGTGGCGGTACCATCCGACGCGTCACGAGTTCGACGTTTTCGCCCACGGAACCAGCAATCCATGGGGGGTGGATTTCAACGACGAAGGCGAATGGTTCATCAGTGCCTGCGTCATTCCCCACCTGTATCACTTATCGCAGGGTGGTCGATATCAGCGACAAGCGGGACGGCACTTCAATCCCTACACCTATGACGACATCAAGACGATCGCCGACCACGCGCACTTCGCCGGACGAATTCAAGAACACGCGTACTGGGGTGAAAACAAGATCACTCGACCGCCCGCCGCAATGGACACATCCATGCTGGGCGGCGGCCACGCGCATTGTGGTTTGGCTATCTACGACGGAGACGTTTTTCCGGCCCAGTATCGTGGCGATCTGTTCTTTCACAACTTGCACGGCCACCGCATCGTCCGGGAAAAAGTTGAACGCGACGGCAGCGGATACGTGGGTCGACATCGTCCGGACTTTGCCCTGGCGCAAGATCACTATCAAGTCGGCGTTGGGATCATGGTGGGTCCCGATGGCGCGTTGTACACGTCCGACTGGCATGACGTTCAGACTTGTCACCATCGCGATCCGGAAATCTGGGACCGCACCAACGGGCGTTTGTTTCGAATCCGATATGGCGATGCCCAAGGGATCAGCCTTGACCTATGGTCATCCGACACGAGCGATTTGATTCGCAACTTGGATGGGACCAATGGCTTTGTGGCAAGACAATCGGCCAGAATCCTGCAGGAGCGTCACAGTGATGGCGTCTTGGACCTGTCAAACGAACAGATTGTCAACCTTCCCGACCGGATGACGTCCGCTGAAGGCCGACGTCGCGCCGTCTGGCTGGCCGGTGCGATTCTTGGTTCCGATGCCAATCCGATCAATCACTGGATTCAAGATGCTGACCCCGTGATTCGTCGCTGGGCGATTCACCACGCAACACAGCAAAGCGACATGACACGCGATGTCGCTGCGCATATCGCCGAAATCGCGTCAACGGAACCGAACGCTTCGGTTCGACGAAAGATCGCATCGTCAACGCAGAACTTTGCACCGGAGTACCGTTTGCCGATTTTGCGGTCCCTTGCCAAGCACACGATTGATGCGAATGACCGCAATCTGCCATGGCTGTTCTGGTATGCGATGGAACCGTTGGTCCAGGATCACCCGAACGAATGTCTGGAGATCGCGCTGCAGAGCCAGATGAAGCCTTTGCCGGATTTCGTCATCCGCCGCACCGCCGAAACTGCCGATGGCCGCCAATCGTTGACGATGCGATTGACGGATCCGAAACAGCGTGGCCTGCGGCTGACAATCCTGCAGCGTTTGCTGGATGCCTCGATCTCCCGGGGCGGCATTGAAATGCCAAAGGCTTGGCCGGCCGCGATGGACGCGCTCGCCGACGCCCCCAATGCTCAGGTGCAACGCTTGGCTCGCAACCTGGCGGTCCAACTGGGTGACACGACGGTCCTGCCGCATTTTCGGCAAGTTTTAGCCGACACTAAAAACCCCGTGGTGCGTCGACAACAAGCACTGCAATCGCTGATGACGGCGGGCGATCCAACACTGGCGGACCAACTGCATCGACTGCTGGACGACGCAGCGATCCGCGACGCGGCCCTGGGCGTCCTGGGGCAACTGTCGCATCCCGGGTCCGCCAATAAAATCATCGCACGGTTTGACCAATTCCCCGCTGAAACGCAAACGATCGCACTTTCAGCACTGGTCACGCGAATCCCCAACGCCGATCGATTGGTTGCGGCGATGGAAGACGGTGATATCGATCCGCGATCGGTGCCTGCGTACGTGGTCCGCCAGATCATTCCGCTTGCCCAACGTACGTCAGACAGCGATCTGCTTTCACGATTGGAACGCGTTTGGGGCAAAGTCGGACGCAGCGACGCGGAAACGCAGGAGCAGTTCAAACGCTATCAAGCCATCCTGACGCCGCGAGGGATCGCATCGGGCGACGCCCGGCTTGGCCGCAAACTGTACGAGGCCAATTGCGGCAAATGCCACCGGCTTTTCGGCGAAGGCGGCCAGATCGGACCGGACATCACTGGGGCCAACCGATCGGACGTGCGGTATTGGCTGGAAAACATTCTGGATCCCAATGCCTTGATCGGTCGCGATTATCGCATGACCAATTTTCTGCTGTTGGATGGACGCATTGTCGGTGGAATTGTCCGTGACGAGAACGACGATGCGGTGACCATTCAGACCGCCGAACAGCAAGTCGTGATTCCCAAAGATGAGATCGAGGAAAGGATCGAATCCGATGTCAGCTTGATGCCGGTCGGACAACTGGAACCGATGTCCGATAACGATGTTCGGTCGTTACTGAAGTATTTGATGGGGCCCGGCCAAGTACCGCTGCCGTAGTCGCCTGGAATCGCCGAGAACCCGGGCCCCGTTGCGTGCGGTGTCCGGTTGGAAGAATCGACGCCGTGGGACAAACTCGTGAACTTCTCAGGCGTCGGCGACGTCCTTTTTCCGGTAATCGATCCCCAAGGCACCCCAAATGATCGTCGTAATGAAGTCAGGCGCCACCGAAGCGCAGGTCCAATCCACCGTCGCGAGGGTGGAAAAAATGGGCCTGAAGGCCAACGTCATCGTTGGCACCGAACGAACCGTTGTCGCCGTCGTCGGCGACGAACGTGTGCTGGACGCGCCGTCGCTGGAGGCCGGTGATGGTGTTGCCGAAGTCATGCCGGTGGTGGCCAAATACAAACTGGCCAGCCGCGAAGTCCGACCCGAAAGCAGCGTGATCACCGTCGGTGGTTTTCAGGCCGGTGGCGGGCACTTGGGTGTCGCGGCAGGCCCCTGCAGCGTCGAAAACGAAGAACAGATTGTGGAAGTCGCCAAAGCGGTCAAAACGGCGGGAGCGACCGGACTGCGTGGCGGCGCGTTCAAACCACGGACCAGCCCCTACAGCTTCCAAGGCTTGAAAGAAGACGGGCTGAAGATGCTGGCCACCGCCCGCGATGAAACCGGGTTGGCCGTGTTCACCGAGGTCATGTCGCCGGAGGAAGTCGACTTGGTCGCCAAGTACGCCGACGTGCTGCAGATCGGTGCACGGAACATGCAAAACTATCGGCTTTTGGAAGCCGTCGGTCGATGCGACAAAGCGGTCCTGCTGAAGCGGGGACCGTCGGCCACGATGGACGAATTCTTGCTGGCTGCCGAATACATTTTGGATGGCGGCAACGAACGCGTGATGCTGTGCGAACGAGGCATCCGCACCTTCGAAGCCCACACGCGATTCACCTTGCCCCTGGCCAGCGTTCCCTACCTGCATTCGAAAAGCCATTTGCCGGTGATCATCGATCCCAGCCACGGGACCGGCCACACCTACATGGTTCACGACATGGCGGTCGCCGCGGTCGCCGCCGGTGCCGATGGTTTGATCATCGAAGTCCACCCCGATCCGCCCAATGCCGCCAGCGACGGATACCAGTGCCAGGATTACGCCCAGTTCGAAAACACCATGCGGCGGATTCAAAAGGTGCAAAAGGCCTTGGCCGATTAACGCATCGGATCGTGAGGTCATCAGTCCGTCCGGTCGGTGACGCCGAAACGTCGAACCAAATCTTTTTGACCACCGAAAGCCGCCAATCCGTTGTCCGCCCAAGACCAAACCATCGACCAGTACCAGGAACTGATGCAGTTAAATGCGGTATCGCACGTGTTGCGAACCGCCAAACAAGTCGGCTTGCTGGACGGTTTACGTGACGGCCAGCGGACACTGGATCAGCTTCGCCAGGAACTCAATCTGCGCTCGGAGCCGACTCGTTTGTTGTTAGCCACCTTGGTGCGGACCGGCATTGTCGAGCAGTACGACGACGACTTTGCACTCGCACCGGTGGCACAGTTGCTGTGCCAGTACGACAGCGATCTCGGCGACGGTCGATGGCGTCAGTTGGCCGACAAAATCCGCGGGGACGATGCGGCGCCCTTTCGCGCTCGCGACCATTTCGATGCCACCGCGGCCACTCAGTGGGTGCACACCGCTTCGGCGATACAGGCGGCCGAAATCTTGAACATCGGTGGCGCCGACGAACCCCGTGGGCCCAAAATCTTGGATCTGGGGTGTGGCAGCGCGGTTTGGAGTTGTGCGATGGCATTTCGCGATGTCGGTGCGACGATCACCGCGGTCGACGACGAAGCGACGCAAGTGGCAGCGGCCAACATGGCGGCCAGTATCGACTTGACCCGACGGTTCGACTTTCATCCCGCCGACCCGGCGGAGGTCGCCAAATTGCCGATGGATCAGGCCGCAGCGGAGCATCCTTGGGCGGGCGAAACATACGATTTGGTGCTGCTGGCACAGCGACTGCATGCCTATGACGAAGCGACGGGCGACCGGCTGCTGCAATTTGCCACTGGCTTGGCGGCTCCCGGCGGTCGCGTGGTCGTGATCGATCTGTTTGCGTCCCCGGCCAAGCCCAGTTTGGCCGAAACGCTGGAGGCTTTACGGCTGGAAATCGAAACCGATGGCGGCCGTGTCTGGGACTTGGAAACCAGTTCCCAGCGGGCCAAACGCTGTGGTCTGACTGACGTGCAGTTCACTTTTTTGGCCGCCAGCCGGATCAACCTGGGCATGCTGGTCGGGGTCCGAGCCGAGCGGACCGACTGAAAATTTTGCGTATAAGGAATCGGTGGTACGGGGAACATCGGCGGCTTTCGTCCCTCATTGGCGGGGTCTGAAAATCTTGGCCCAGAAATTGCCGCGGGCCGCGTTGACAAATTCCACGGTGCGTTCGTAAGCTACGCGGCTCGAACCGAACATCCCTTATTTCTGAATGACCGCCAACGATGGCCGTTCCAAAACGTAAACACAGCAACAGCCGGACGGGCAAGCGACGCAGCCACGACCGTGTCAAGAAACGTCAAATCGCTTATTGCCCGCAATGTTCCGCGGCCGTGCCGACGCACACCATGTGCCCCAAGTGTGGGTATTACATGGGACGCACCGTGGTCGAACCCAAAGACGAATAAACACTTCATCAACGTCGGCGGTTCGCTGCGAACGGTGGGATCAAAACACGTGCATTCCCGCTGAAAATGCGATGACCTAGACGGCTGATGCTGTGCTTCGGACCGTCGTCGCCGTGGCCGGACGTCGACGGACAGAATCGGACTCTGCCGATTCTGTACAGAAAGGACAGCAGCCGTGACATTCGACGTGCAACGGGTCGGGATTCTGTTTCCCGGCCAAGGGGCCCAGGTTCCCGGAATGGGTAAAGCCCTCTCCGAGCGAGCATCTTTGGCCCGCGAGCTTTTCGACCAAGCCAACGAAATCCTGGGTTACGACTTGGCCCAACTCTGCTTCGAGGGCCCGGCGGAAAAGCTGAACCAGACGGAATTTTGCCAGCCCGCTTTGTTCGTGACGGGCATCGCCGCGGCAAAGGTTTACGCCGATGAACAGCCCGAAATGGCCCAGCGAATCGTCGCGGCCGCCGGGCTGAGCCTGGGTGAATACACGGCCGTATGTTTCGCCGACGGCCTGGATTTTGCGGACGCCCTGCGATTGGTTCAGCGCCGCGGACAGGCCATGCAAGCAGCCGCCGACGCGGTCAAAAGCGGCATGTCCAGCGTGGTCGGCTTGGACTTAGAACAAGTTACCGCCGTCTGTGACGCCGCCCGCCAGGACGACGAGATCCTGCGTCCGGCCAACTTGTTGTGCCCGGGGAACATCGCCACGTCCGGACACCTTTCGGCCTTGGCTCGGCTGGAACCGCTGGCCAGCGAAGCCGGTGCGATGAAGGTGATTCCGTTAAGTGTCGCCGGTGCATTTCATACCGACCTGATGGCACCGGCGGTGGATCAGCTGAAGCAGGCGTTGCAGGAAATGCCGATCCGGGACACCCGCATCCCGGTCTACAGCAACGTGGATGCGGCGCCGCACCAAAAGGCCGACGAGATTCGCGACTTGTTGACCCGCCAAGTGGTCAACCCGGTTCTTTGGGAAGCCTCGATCCGCCGCATGATGGACGACGGAGTCGAAGGATTTTTGGAATCCGGAACCGGCCGTGTGTTGCGAGGCACTCTCAAGCGGATCAATCGAAAATTCCCCACCGACGGTTTTGGCGATTAGCAATCACGCCGCCTCCGTCGAAGCCAGCCACATTTTCAACGCCCCCTTTTTGCCCTGTCGCCCCGAAACGACTTCGGGCGTCCCACCGAAACCGGGAACCCCATGAACAAACCCATCCAAATCGATCTTTCCGGCCAAGTGGCCATCGTCACCGGTGCCTCCCAGGGTCTGGGCAAAGCCGTCGCCGTCGCCTTAGGCGCCAATGGCGCGACGGTCGCTTGCATGGCCCGCAATGCTGAGAAGTTGGCTGCGACGGTTGGCGAAATCGAAGCCGCCGGTGGCAAGGCCGAAGCAGTCGCCTGTGACGTCACCGACCGCAAAGCAGCCGCCGACGCGATCGCGTCAGTCCACAAGACGCACGGCCGTCTGGACATTCTGGTCAACAACGCCGGCATCACTCGCGACAAATTGATGCGGGGCATGAGCGACGAAGAATGGGATTCGGTCATCGACACGAACCTGACCAGTTGCTTTGTGTGCTGTCGCGCCGCGGCCGGCCTGATGCGTCGCAGCAAGTACGGCCGAATCATCAACATGGCCAGCGTGTCGGGCCTGATTGGCAACGCCGGGCAAGCCAATTATTCCGCCAGCAAGGCGGGGATGATCGGCATGACGCGAACGATCAGCAAGGAATTGGCCAGCCGTGGCGTGACCTGCAACTGCGTCGCCCCCGGCTTTATCGAATCCGACATGACCGCTGAATTGGGCGACGTCGTGCTGGGCGAGGTCACCAAACGGATCCCCGCCAAACGTCTGGGCAAACCCGAAGATGTCGCCGCCGCCGTCCTGTTTTTGGCCTCGGCGGACGCCGGATATGTGACCGGGCAAACGCTGGTCGTCGATGGCGGTCTGATCCAATAACCCCAGCCGCACCGGGGCCCCCGACGGGTGGCCCGCTGCGGTGCACGTTTTGATCCAGTTTCCCGTTCTTGACGGATTTCTAATCTTTCACCTATCTTTCCTGCCACGCCGACGGGTCGAAAGCGCATTCGAAGCGAAGTCTTGGGCTCCTTGAATCCATGAGCCGTCAACCAGTCGTTGCGATTCGATCGGCTGTGACAGCCCCCCGTCCCAACCTGATAAACGAAAATTTTTGGAACCCAGCCCATGGCTAGTATTGAAGAACGCGTCGTCGACATCGTCGCGGAACAACTCGGCGTTGATAAAGAAAAGATCACTCGCGAAACCTCGTTCGTGAACGATCTGGGCGCCGACTCCCTGGACACCGTTGAATTGGTGATGGAGTTGGAAGAAGAATTCGATATCAGCATTCCCGACGAATCGGCTGAAAAGATTCAAAAGGTCGGCGAAGCAGTCGACTTCATCGAATCCGCCAAAGGCGAAGACGCCTGATCGCCGGACCGCGTTTTGCGGTCCTTCCAGGGCACGGTTTCGGATCAGCGGTTTTTGCGGTCGCCATCGCTTGATGGGTCAGCGACGAAACAAAGATCTCTTGCATTCGAAACCGTCACGTGCCTCAACCCGGACACACGTGGTTGATTCTTTTGAATCGGCGGCAATTTCCAACGCCGCCCATGCCACCAAAGTCCGACATTTCTTTTCCCGATCCGAAATGATGCCCGTCACGGCCGGATCCCCACGCCATCTCGGGCCGCGGATGTGGCCCGCCTGTCGCAATCGCCAGCGGGGACGGGCAGGACACGCGGAACACATCACGCCCCGCTTGGCATCCACAGCACCATTATCATGCCCGATTCGAAGTCACGTCGTGTTGTCGTCACCGGTCTCGGTGTTGTTTCGCCAATCGCATTAGACGTTCCGACGTTTTGGGACCAACTGACCGCTGGTCAAAGCGGCATCCATGAACTGACAACCATGGATACGTCGCGATACAAAATCCACTTTGGTGGCGACATTCCGAATTTCGACGTGACCGAATACGTCGAAGCCAAAGAAGCCAAACGGCTGGACCGGTTCACCCAATTTGCCGTCCATGCATGCGGACAAGCGGTCGCCGACAGCGGCATCGATTTCACCAGCATGGATCGCTCACGTTGCGGTGTGATCCTGGGCAGTGGCATCGGCGGCCTGGGCGAAATCGAAATGCAGATCGGCCGCATGCTGACCAAGGGCCCGGATCGCGTCAGCCCCTTCACCGTCCCGAAGATGATGCTGAACGCCGCCGGCGGAAACATTTCCATCACCTACGGACTGACCGGTCCCAATTACGCCGTGGCCACCGCCTGTGCCAGCGCCACCAACGCGATGGGCGATGCACTGCGCAGCATTCGGCTGGGCGAAACAGACGTCGTCATCACGGGCGGCAGCGAAGCAGCGATCACCGGCATGGGACTGGCCGCTTTCCAGAACATGAAGGCGCTTTCAACCCGCAACGAAGCACCGACCGAAGCCAGCCGACCGTTCGACGCCGATCGCGACGGATTCGTCTTGGGCGAAGGTGCGGGCCTGCTGATCTTCGAAGAACTGCAGCACGCACTTAATCGTGGAGCGAAGATTTACGGCGAAGTACTGGGGTACGGCACGACCAGCGACGCCGGCCATATCACCGCTCCGGATCCGGAGGGAACCGGCGCCGCAGCGGCCATGAATGCCGCCATCACCGACACCGGTTTGCCGCTGGAATCGATTGAATACATCAACGCCCACGGAACCAGCACGCCGCTGGGCGATAAAGCCGAAACCCGGGCGATCCGCCGGGTCTTTGGATCGCACGCCGATCACCTGGTCGTCAGCAGTACCAAGAGCGCGCTGGGCCATTCGCTGGGCGCCAGCGGTGGCATCGAAGCGGTCATTTTGTGCAAGACGTTGCAAACGTCCACGATCTCTCCGACGATCAATCTGCAGAACCCGGATCCGGAGTGTGACCTGGACTACTGTGCGAATACGAAACGCAATGTTGATGTCAAAATCGCGATGAGCAACAGTTTCGGATTCGGCGGCCACAACGCCTGCATCGTCGTGGGCAAATACGACGACGCTTCATCCGCGAACTGAGCCCGATTCCCCACGTCGACGATTCGCCATTTGTTGTCACCCAGCCCCAAACTTGACCGCACCGAATACGTCGAACAGGCCTACCTGTTTCAATTGCTGGGCGAACGCATCGCCAAGCAGGTCCCGATGCAGGAATTGCTGGAACAGACCCGGCACGAATTGTTGTCGACGACGAATCTGCCTTTGGCCATTTCGTTTCTGTTGACCGAACTGAAACATAGCGGTTTGATGTCGCCGGCGATGAGCCGATTGGGACACTATTTCACACCGTTTCAAACTTATCTGATCAGCGAATCAGAAAAGGACACGGGACGTTTCAGCATCGAATCCGCATTGTTGGTCCTGCAAGGCGACGCGGAATTTCGTTCACGCATCGGTGTCCAGACCCGTGTGGGCAATGACGACCAGCCGGCACGCCCGACCGGCTATGACGTTACCGATGACCCGCCGGCGGAATCCCAAGCGGCCTTCTTCTTCCAGTTCGAAGTGTTGTGTCGAAATCGGCTGAACTATGACCGCGGGCTGACGGCGATGAGCGGTGATCCGATCTATTCACGGCCGTTTGCCAAGTGGATCCTGGATCTTCGGGCTCAGATCGGACTGGTCGATTTCGCCGATCTGCTTTATTTGGCCAGCGCGTTTTACAAATCGCAATTGCAGGAAAAAGGCTTAACGCTGGACGGAAAGGGGCCGTTTCTATTCGGTCAGAAGGAAGGCCGCATTGCATTGGCAAACCGCCGCAAAGATCCGGTCTATCTGTTTTCCGCCATGCAACGGCATCTGGGATACCCGGAAGTCCCGCGCCCCAAACCGATCGACGAAACGATCGATCTGATTCCGCAAATGGCGCGACGTATCGAGCGTTTGGAATCTCGCATTCAGTTGATGGAAGAAGAACGTCGGGCCAGTTTGGACATCACGAAGTTTTACGAAAAGCATCGGCCCGATCCGCCATCGCTGGACGAATTGCCCTGAAGCGATCGTCCGTCTCGTCCGCACAAAGAAGCCCATCACCACCAAGCCACCGCGACGGCGTCGCCGTTACGATGCCAGTCGACGATACGCTTCGGCATACTTCTCGGCTGTCTTTTCGACAATTTCCGCAGGCAGCACCGGCGGCGGACTGTTTTTGTCCCAACCGCATTGCGACAAGTATTCACGAACGAATTGCTTATCAAACGACGGTTGCGAATGGCCGGGCTGATAAATATCGGCCGACCAGAACCGCGAACTGTCGGGTGTCAGCACTTCGTCGATCAGGATGACCCGATCGTCATCGACGACACCGAATTCGAACTTGGTGTCGGCAATGATGATCCCTTTGTCTTGCGCGATTCGGCTGGCGCGGTCGAAGACCTGCAGACTAAGGTCGCGAAGATGGTTTGCACGCTCGGCCCCCAGTGCGGCCGCCATGACGTCAAACGACACGTTTTCGTCGTGGCCTTCGTCGGCTTTGGTTGCCGGAGTAAAAATCGGCCGTGGCAATCGATCACATTGCCGAAGCCCCGCCGGCAATTCGACGCCGCAGACCGAACCGCCGGCCTGGTATTCGCGCCACCCGCTGCCCTCCAGGTATCCACGAACGACGCATTCAAAGGGCACGACGTCGGCTTTGGCGGTCACCATGATTCGCCCGGCCAGAGGCGTCACATCAAACTTGTTCGCCAGGTCGTCCGGAACGTCCAATGAGACCAGGTGGTGGGGGATGTCCAACGATTCGAACCAAAACCCGCTCATCCGGGTCAGCAGTTCACCTTTACCTGGAATGCCGTTGGGCAGAATGTAGTCAAACGCGCTGATTCGATCGGTACTGACGATCAACAGACCGCTGCCCAGATCGTACACATCGCGAACCTTACCGCTGCGGCGGGGGAGCGGCAAAGCCGTTGACAGAAGCGCCCCATTGCCATCGAACTGATAAAGATCCGAAGAGTTTGCGGGATTCTGGGCGGACGGGTTTTCGGATTGGGGATTCATCGTCAGGCTGTCTCGCAGGTTCAAAGTGAGGCGGCTAAGATAACCCGCCCTCGGCAATCCGACACGTCCGGTCGGATTGGGGACAGAGTCGGTTTCCCTAAAATTCGCCCAGTTCGTATCCGTCGGTTGGTTGGTCATTGGCCCATGGGGCAAATTCACTTCGAAGTCCCATCTTCGGCGCAATCACTATTTGACCAAACACGCTGGTCAGAAGCGTACATATGTGGCATCGAGGGAATTCCCTGGCAGTGCCAGGTGAAGTATCAGGCGCCGCGGCTGACGATCAGCCGTGCGATCCATTCCTCCGGCAAATTGCATTTGGTCTGTCCGGTCGGCGATCTAGGGCCCCGCACGCTTAGCACCTGTAGCTTACGCGAGTCCCAGGAACCGTATTCTCTGTTCGTCGAATTGGCCCGCGGTTGTTGTTACCGTGCTCAGAACCAAGCGGACATCTGGCGACGCGCGGGCCTGACACTGGACAAACAGTTCGACCAACTGGTCCGCCAGGGTGTTCAGCGTTTCCTGGATTCGGTGCGTGATCGCGATCGCAAAGGCTCGCCGCCCGAAGCCGCCTTGGAAGCGATCGAGTTTTTCGAGCGAGCCATCGACCGGCTGGGCGAAAGCTACACCACACAATCGATCGCGTTTCGCAAACGCCAGGAGCCTCGGATCGGAACGATGGTCGCCGCGTCGGTTCTGCCCCCGGGCCCGACATCCGAAACGTCTCGCGATGCGTTCAAGCAGACGTTCAACGCCGCGATGGTGCGGCTGAATTGGGGTGACATCGAAAACGACCACGGCCGCTACGATTTTGATGCGGCCAAACAGAGTATCGACTGGTGTATCGGAAGCGGCCTGCGAGTGGTCGGTGGTCCTCTGATCGACTTCCGAACCCGCTTGATGCCACACTGGCTGTACGTGTTGGAAGACAACTTTGAAACCTTATTGACCGCGATCATCCAGTTCGCCGAACAGACGGTAAAGCAACTCAAAGGCAAGGTTCATCTTTGGAATTGTGCCAGCGGGCTGAACACCCAGGGGCCAATCCGCTTGGACGATGAACAGGCGATGCGGATCGCGGTCGGCATTCTGCAGACGGTCCGTCGCTTGGATCCCGGCACACCGGCGATCATGAGTTTCGACCAGCCGTTTGGTGAATATCTTTCACGCGAACGCAACGGAATTTCTCCGCTGCACTTTGCGGACGCTTTGGCCCGCAGCGGTTTGGGAATGGCCGGGCTGGGATTGGATCTGCGGTACCACTATCGCGATGATCACACCGACCCACGCTCGGTCGTCGATTTCAGCCTGATGCTTGACAGGTGGTCGACCCTCGGGCTGCCATTGATGGTGCACTTGGGTGTACCGGGCGGCAGCGGAATTGACCCCAACGCGACGGCCCCAAGCGATACAAACCTTCCCGGCGAAACGGGGACCGACGGCGGCACCCAGCAGTCGGAAATCGCCGTTCCGTTGCTGAAAACACTGTTGGCCAAACACTGCGTGCACGCAATCGTCTGGGACGGCTGGTCCGATGCCGAACCGCACGTCAACAGCCACAGTGGATTGTTGGATGTCGGTGGTAAACCGCGTCCCGTGCTCAGTTTCCTGCAGCAACTACGCCAGGACTATCTTTGCTGATCATCCGGCTTCAGCCGGTTGAGGTCGAATTCGGGCTCGGGCCGTGACAGCCCCGCGAATCGATCGCGTCGACGGTTGGTCAAGTTCCAAACGAGGATCGCGACCGCGCCCAGCAAGATGGCTCCGGTGACCAGCCATCCGATCCTTCCGACACCGATCGGATCACCCTCGGGTACCAAACGTGCATCAATGGATGTCGCGATGATCAGGGGACTCAGTTGATTCGACGATCCCTGTGCTCGCTGCGATAGATCCGATTCGTAGCTCCAAAGCCGATAATAGAATCCATCGACCACCACCGGCCGGCGAACCGCCACGGTGACCGGATCGCCGGTCATCGCGGCTTCCAAGAATTCGGGTAGTCTGTTGACAACGATGGAAACCGGAAAGCGATTCTTCAATCGCAGTGGCGGCCCACCACTGTCAGGTGCTTCGATCTGGATTTCGACGTCACCGACATTCCCCATCGCGTCCAGTTGATAGTACGACGTCGCCGAAACCTCGCCGCTCGCTTGTCTCGCGGGTGCCACCTGCACCCTGGTCACACGAACCAATTCCGCGTCGATTCGAACGTAATCACCGGCCAGACGTTCCGGCCGGGTCAACAGATCAACGATCGGCACACGCTTGGGTATGGGTGTGTCGCCAGTGACGTATCGGGACGCATCCATCATCGCGTAGAACGACCTTTGATCTTCCGCCCTCAAAGGCTTCCGATTCGCGCGACGAATGTCATCCAACAATCCCAGATCGAATCCTTGATCGGCCAGCAACCGCCAACCAACCGAGCGAATCTCTTGTGGCTGCCAAGAAAGACCACCGGTCGCCAAGGCACGTCGTATCGGCACCACCATGTCGTCGACCGCGGATCCGAGCACGCTGACACCGACACCCCATACGATATCGCCGGTCTGCAAATCGGGTGGAACGCCCGAACTAATCACCACCCAAGCTTCCTTCGGTGATTCCGTTGGCCGGATGATCAACTGATAGAGCCTTGGAAATTCCAAGTAAGACCGAAGATCCGCAGGGACCGGGATCGACTGAATCTGATCCACATTCCCTCGGAAAGCGGACGCATCCCCCAAGCCGAGTTCATGGTCAAGCGAAGCCGCATTCGCACGGGAGGCCAACGACGTGGGGTCCAGCCGATCCAGTCGGTAAACCAGCTTTGCCATTTCCGCGACGGCTTCCCCGTCGCCGTCGACGGGAAAGACATTCTCCATGCGTGCGGCATCGAAACCACTGATCAGTTCCAGCGCCGAATCCGCCAGTACGTTCTCACTCGTAGCAACCAGAGACAAAAACAACACCCAGACACTCAGGTGCAAGGTGCTGTCACGACCGGATTGGCGTTGTTTGCGAATGCGTCGAGACTGACGCTGACTGTGCCAGAAAATGCCGACCGCCAGCAAGACACCCGCCGCTGACGCTGCGGCAAACCAAATCCATGTGCCCGCGGAAATCGGCGTCGAAACGTCGGGAATCGACAGGGCGTCCGAAACAGCCGAACGTTCGATCTGATCAATCCGGCCGATGACCACCGGAACGACATCCGCACCTTTCCCGGATCGATAGGCTAAACGTTTCAAGAAACGCCCGATCACTTCCAATTCCGGGCCGTTGGTGTAGGTGCCACCCGATAGCTTTCGCAACGAATCGGGGACTTGGTTGACGATTGCCAGGGCAGGGCGGTTCGTCCCGTCGGCCGGCTTGATCCAGACCTGAAAGTAGTCTTCGACAACGTCGCATCGCACGGCTCTTCCACGAATACGAACCTTCGATCCACGGTACAGATCCGGTTGCTGCAACAGCGGCAACACACCGATCTCCGCAGCATCCTCAGTCGATGCCCGGTCGGCTATCGCCCTGAGCGCCCGAAACGCGTCATTGTCTTCGCCGCGCCAGGTCGCGCCGTCGATGACGCGTTCCAGCATCTGTGCCAATTCTTCATCGGACACGTCCCCGGCACCTTTCGAGGATCCCAGGCCGGGTTCATCCGCTTCTGCACCGGGATTTGATCTGGAATCCGCGAGTTCGGGCTTCGCCATTTCGGCTTCCGCGACGCCGCCTTGCCCAGCCATCGCTTCGTCAACCGCATCGGAGAACGACGATTGCTGAGGCGAACCGGGCCGAATGGCCGGCTGATCCGATGCGGCAAAGGCGACCTTTTGCGGCGTTTCGGGAAAGAACACGCGGTAGTATTTCGGATCCGCCGCTCGGCCCATGACCACCAGCACAAGGGCCAACGCGATCGCCAAGCGAATGACTTTTCGCCAGGACTGCCCCCCCCCGGGCCGGCCTCCGGGAGCGGCAAATCGCCGTCCTGGCATGGGGTACAGGCCGTCTTGGTCCAACTGTGACGGTATTCGCATGAGACATTCGGATTTGGGGGCGAAGCGGACCGGCCAATCGCTTGAAGCGGGTTCCGACCGACCTTAAGGTGTATTTTACGTGGGTGTGAAAAGAAAGGATTGACCGGGATGCCGCGTCAATTTGCTGTCCGCTTTGGCTTCAGGAATCGCACTTAGGGATAGGAGACGCCGTGCCGCGTCGTCGGAGTGGCCGGTGTGGGATGATCCGATCGACCCGCCGCGTTCAGATTTTGGCACCCGCGTCTGATCCGAGACACGTCTTCGCATCCCGGAACGGCGTCCCCGATCCTATTCCACTGACCTCTTATCTTATGAATCGCGACGTCTCCGATGCCGGCCCACAGGACCGGCGACTACCGACCAACGCGCGTCGATTGCGTGGGGGTGGGTGCTGTTTGTTTTCTGTCGTGGCGATTGTGGCAATCCATCTGGGTTGGTCACCGGCCGTGACCGCCGGCGAACCGTCCCAACGGTTCCTGGATGCGCTGCGGCAAGCGGGCTATTTCGATATGGCCACCGCGTACCTGGACCGAATCGATCGCTATCCGGGGATCGACCCACAGTGGCGTCAATCGATCGATCTGGAACGGGCGCAAGTCTTCGTCGATTCCGCTTTGTCGGCTCGCCAAGCCGACGAACAGGAAAACGCTTTTCGCTTGGCCGAAGAACAGCTCCAGGCCTTCATCAAAAAGTATCCGGATCATTCCCGCACCTCCGAAGCAAGACTGCAGTTGGGACGTTTGCAATTGGTCCGCGCCGGGCAATTGCTGGCCGCAGACCCGACACCACAGCAACGGGAACAGGCCAGATCGATCTATCAAGACGCCGCGGTCACATTCGACACGATCACCGAAAACCTTCGCGACACCCTGCGTGACATGCGTGGGCAGAAGATCGATGCTGCCAAAGAACCCGAAAAAGTCGCCCAGCGTGATCGCTTTCGCTATGAATTTTTGCAGGCCCAACTGAGCAGCGGCGATGCCCGATTGTCGGCGGCAAAAACCTACGACGACCCGTCCAAGCAAGGCAGCAAGCTGTTGGAACGCGCTGAATCGCAGTTTTCCGAATTGATGGACAAATACGGCGACTACGTTCCGGGCGCTTTGGCCGCCGTTTCACGCGGACAAGTTCAGCAGGTTGCGGGAAAGTTCGAAGCCGCCAAGGCCAGCTATTTGGAAATGCTGGAACAGCCCGAAGCGGACCCGTTGCGCGAAGGCAAGATCAAGGCGATCACGGGATTGCTACAGATCGCGACCGATGAATCATCCACTGACTTTCCGGTCGTGCTGGATCGCGCCAAACGCATCGCCGATTCTCTGCGACCCAACGAAGTCGAACTGCCCGCGGTTCAAGACTTTCGCTTGGCCTTGGCCGACGCTCATCTTTCGAAATCAAAAGACGAGAGCATCAATGCGACCATCCGCAAGCGGCATGTCACCGATGCCCGCCGCTTGCTGCTGGCGGCGGAGAAAGTTGCCGGGACGCACCAAGCGGCCGTGAAAGAACGATTGGCCGAAATCGGAATCGAACGATCTGAAATTGCGGATGTCGAAATCGATACCCCCGCCAGCATCGATGATGCCGTGTTGGCGACACGCCAGATTTTGGACCAAGTCGAAACGTTAAGCGATGAAGTTCAAAAACTGACCGCGGCAAAGGCTCCGGAAGACCAAATCCGCAACGTACAAAAGGCCCTTACCACGGCGCGGACCAAGGGCATTGAAATGCTGACACAAGGCCTGGGCTTGGTGGACCAGTCGACCGACCTAAACTTGGTCAACGATGCGCGACAATACTTGACCTACTTGCTGCTGCAGGAACGGCGTTATCGCGAAACCGCGGTGGTCGGCTCCTTCACCGCGTACGCCGCGCCGGGCACCGAGATCGGCAAGACCTGTGGTCTGTGGGCCCTGTCGGCATTGCAACAGTTATTGGTCGAATCGGGCGACGATATCAATGATGGCCTGGCATCGCAGGTTCGAATCCTGGGATCGTATTTGACGAAAACTTGGCCCGGTGATCCACAGACGGCCCAGGCACAGGGCGTGATGATTCGTATCGCCTTGCGAAAAGACAAGTGGGACGATGCTGAAACGTTGATCAATGAATTGCCCGACGGCCCAGAAAAAGGTGCGATGAAGCGTTTGGCCGGGCAAGTCTTCTTCACCGAAAGTTCCAAACTGCGTCGTGACCAGCAAACGGAAGCCGCCGACGCGATGCGTCAACGATCGATCGGCATGCTGGGTGACGGTCTGGATGCGATCGTCGGAAAGCTGGTCGCCCCCGAGGCGATCGCCGCCTCATTGTCCCTTGCCAAGGCCCAGTTACGATCCGATGCACCGGATGATGCAGTGGAAACACTTCGCCATCCGGTCCACGGTCCGATCACCACAGTCGGCAAGGTCAATCCGCCGACCGAGTCGTTTTTGACGGACGTCTATGCCACCGAATTGAACGCATTGGTCGCTTTGCTGAAGCAAGACGTCGGCAACTTGTCGCGACGACAAGATCTGTTCAAGCAAATCGACGCTGCCATGACAAATCTTCGTCAATCGGCAGACAAATCAGGTGCCAAAGACCGCTTGACCAACACGCTGTTCACGTTGGCACGTGATTTACGCGACGACATCGAATCCGCAGCCCCCAGTCAGCGTGATGGATTCATCACGGCTTTCGAGCTTTTTCTGCAACGCATCGGCGCCACCGCAAACGATCCCGATATCATCCAATGGGTCGCCCAAGAATCGTTAACTCTGGGGGAATCGTTGATGCAACCGGGCGAACAAAAGGCGACCGGCCGGTCATTGAAACTGATCCAAACGGCATCGGATGCCTTGAACAAATTGGCGGAAAAGGAAGCGAAGCCTTCGGCGGCGTTGCGTTTTCAACGCGGACGTGCCAATCGATTGTTGGGAAACTATTCCGCGGCCTTGGACGCGTTCCAGTCGGTGCTGAGCGAAACGCCGCAAATGCTGAACGCACAAGTCGAAGCCGCACTGACGTATGAACAATGGGCTGGCAGCATTCGCCCCGCGCTGGCCGGCAAGGCCTATTCGGCTGCCATGCTGGGCGGACGTCCGGGCGACGATGGCAAAAACACAATCTGGGGCTGGGGCAAGATCAGTTCGGCGACCTCGCGATCACCAAAGTTTCGCGACACTTTTTTTGACGCTCGGTACCACGTTGCCCTTTGCCGCTTCCTGATGGGCAAGGCGACCAACAACAATCGTGTGATTCAACAAGCGATCCGCGATGTCACACAAGTGCACGCGATTTATCCAGACATGGGTGGTCCCGCACAAAAGAAAAAGTTCAATGCCTTGCTCAAACGCATTCAAACCGCGGCGGGTGTCCCGGCGGTCGGTTTAGAAGAAAACAAATGATGCCTTTGCAGCGGCTTTGTACGACCTTCCCACGCTCCCTTGTTCGAGCTCTGTCTTTTCGTCCGATTGACTTCATGATGCCCGATTCCCTTCGGCCGTTGCCGCCCCAAACAACAGTTTCGACAATGCGAATGGACCAACGAACCCACCGTGGATCGAATCGATCGTTCCGGCTGGCCATGCTTACATCGCTGGCCATCGCGTGTCTTTGGTGCACCTCGGCCAGCGCGCAATCGGATCGTGTTTATCTGAACAACGGCGATGTGATGAGCGGCCGTTTGGAGAAAGTGGTTCGTCAGGGAATTTCGTTCAAGGCGGGCGGCAAGACCGAGAACATTCCCGCTGGTGATATCCAAAAGGTGCTGCTGCAGGGCGACCCACCCGGCTTGGTCAAAGGTCGCCAGTTCGCACTGGAAGGCCAGTACGAAGAAGCCCTGGAAGAACTGAAATCGGTCGATCCCAACGACGTGCCACGCCAGGTGATCGGGACCGAGGTACAGTTTTATCGCCTATTGTGCCAAGCCAAGTTGGCGTTGTCCGGACGCGGCGATCGCAAATCGGTGGTCGCTGGACTGCGAGCCTTCGCTGGCGAAAATTCCAACAGCTGGCATTTTTATCAGACTGCCGAAATGCTGGGCGAACTCGCGCTGGCCCTTGGTGACAATGATCGAGCCATCGCCTATTTCAAATCGCTGGCTTCCGCCCCGACAAAGAACACCAAAGTCCGTTCGAAATTCCTGACGGGGGTGGCAAAACTGGCCAAAGGCGATACCGAGGCCGCCGCGGATGACCTGCAACAAGTCGCCGGAATCGAAGCGGACAGCGTCGCCTTGGCAAAAACCAAAACGCTGGGCCGCATCAAGCTGGCCGAATGTTACGCCAGATCCGGACGCAACGACGAAGCAATCAAATTGGCCGATGCGGTGCTGGAAGACTTGGACCCACTGGACCTGGAATTGGCATCCAAGGTCTACAACAGTCGCGGCATGATCTTCGAAGCAACCGGTGATTTCGAAGGCGCCGTCCTGGCATTCCTGCATACCGAATTGCTGTTTAATAGCGTTCCCCAATCCCATGCCGAGTCACTGTCGCATTTGGCACAGCTTTGGGCGAAAGTCGGAAAACCGGAACGTGGCGCAAAGGCAAGACAAGAATTGGGCCAGCGCTATCCGGGATATGACCAATGAAGACTATATTGCGGTTCTGCGGTGAACCGATTTCCGCGGGCGTCGCGGCGCCCGACATGCTTTTCTTGACCCACCCGTTTCTCGGATTCCGATTGCCGACCCCTAAAGATGCTTGAACGAATGACACCTTGGATGCGATCGGCCGGTGCGGCCGCTTTGGCTTGGCTGGTCCTGATCGCGTATTGCCCCTTGGTCTTGGGCCAGGACGCCGCCGACTTGGAATTCGGCGATGCACCGGCTGCGGAGGCTCCGGCAGACGCACCGCCGGCGAACGACGCCGCCCCCGACGCCGATGCGGCAGGCGACGACGATTCATCTGGCGGCAGCAAAACCCTGTTGGGCTGGACCTACGAATCGCTGGGGCCGGGTTACATGGGCGTCTTTCTGTTATTGTCGGTTGCCCTGTTGTCATTGTTCGTCACCAATCTGGTCGCCGCACGGCGGGAAACCTTGTGCCCGCAAGAACTGGTCGACGGTTTCGAAGAAAAGCTGAACAACAAAGAATTCCAGGCGGCGTACGATTTGGCACGCACCGACGAATCCGTCTTGGGACAAGTCTTGTCCGCCGGCCTGGCCAAACTGTCACGTGGGTACAACAAAGCCATCGAAGGCATGCAGGAAGTCGGCGAAGAAGAAAGCATGAAGCTGGAACATCGCCTGAGTTACATGGCGTTGATCGGCAACCTGAGCCCCATGATTGGACTGTTGGGAACCGTCCAAGGGATGATCAGTGCTTTCCAAACGATTGCGATCGGTGGATCCACACCGAAGCCGGCTGAATTGGCCGGCGGGATTTCCACGGCACTGTTCACGACACTGGTCGGACTGGCCGTCGCGATTCCCGCGATTGCTGCTTACAACGTGCTACGCAACCGAGTGGCCCGATTGCTGTTGGAAGTCGGCGTGACCAGTGAAAACTTGATGAGCCGTTTTGAAGATTGGAAACCCCAAACCAATACGGCGAAGTAAATGCGTCTGAAGCGAAAGCCTGTCGATCTAGCCGAAGGCGATCTGACGCCGATGATCGACATGACGTTCCAGTTGATCGCGTTCTTTATGGTGCTGATCAATTTCGCCCAAACGGAATCGAACGACAACGTCGTGTTGCCCAACAGCCAGTTGGTCAAACCGCCGGATGCGCCGTTGGAATTCCCAATCATCCTGCACGTCGCCAAAGACGGTCAGATTTTTTTGGGCGGAGACGATTACACCACTGAAACGTTGCGAATCGGTTTGAATCGCGAGTTGTCCGTGATCAAAGCCGAAGGCAAATCACCGGCCGACGCCAATGTGATCATTCGCGCACATAAAGACACCGCAACGGGTAAAGTCCAGGAAATCATCCAAGTGGCCCAAGAACAACAATTGGAAAACTTTCAGCTACGTGCCAAGGAGGATCGATCATGAGAATCCGAGGCGAACGCGGCGCGGAAAAAAACCAGCTGAACATGACCAGCATGATCGATGTCGTGTTCCTGTTGCTGATTTTCTTTGTGATGACTTTCAAGATCGTCGAAATGGAAGGCGACTTTAGCGTCCGCATGCCGCTGGCCAGCGATGCCGCCGCCGTCACCGACCCGACCGATTTGCCACTGAAATTGCGAATGACCGCAGATGCCAATGGCAATTTGTCCTCCATGCTGTTGAACGATTCTTCCCTGGGCAATGACCCGGCAGCGTTTGACCGGTTGCGTGCCAGCATCGTTGACATTGTGGGCACCACGGCGCCCATCGAAGGCGACGAGGGCCCGGAAATTGAAATCGATGCGGACTATTCGCTGCGATATGAAAACGTCATTCGCGCGTTCACGGCGGTCAGCGGGTACAAAGACGGCAACCAAATTGTCAAACTGATCGAAAAGGTTAAATTCGCAAAGCCGCGAATGTAGCCTGTCGACCGGGGTTGTCCCGTTCGTCCCCGCCCGCCGCTTTGCCGTTTAAGTCGCCGCCCCACAATCATGCTTTTGGTGTTGGACAACTACGATTCCTTTGTCCATAACCTGGCGCGGTACTTTCGAATCCTGGGCCACCAAACATCGGTCGTCCGTAGCGATCAAATCACCCCGGATGAGTGCCGACGGTTGCAACCGCACGCAATCGTCCTTTCGCCTGGCCCCCATGATCCCGCCGATGCGGGTTGCAGCGTTGACGTCATCCGGCTTTTGGGTACATCCATTCCGATCCTGGGAATTTGCTTGGGACATCAAGCCATCGGTGCTGCGTTCGGCGCGTCGATCATCCGTTGTGGACCGGTGCACGGATCGGACAGCCCGATCCGACACCACGGCGACCGATTGTTCGCGGGCTGCCCCACCCCGATGCGAGTCGGCCGTTACCATTCACTGGCAGTGGATCCGGATACCATTCCCCGCGAATTGACCATCACCGCGCGCACCGACGACGGCATCGTGATGGGAATCTCGCACCGCACGCACCCCGTTCATGGGTTGCAGTTTCATCCGGAATCCGTGTTGACCCCGGAAGGCGATCGCACGCTGAAAAACTTTCTGAACCTTGCCGATCGGTTTCATCAATCGCCGGCGTCTGCCGATTCGGTGGCGGTGGTCGCAAACCACGATACGGTGGCGAAGCCATGATTCTGGAATCATTGGTCACCACGATTGATCAAAACGGTCATCTCAATTTGGCTCCAATGGGTCCGGTCGTGGACGGTCCACAACTGAGGCGTTTTGTGCTGCGTCCATACCAGGGTTCGACCACTTGCGCAAACTTGTTGGAAACCGGTCGCGCCACGATTCATGTCTGCGACGACGTCAGCCTGTTCGCCAAGACCGCGATTGGTTCGATTGATGCGGACGCATTGGTCGTTCCGGTGACCACCGCTGATGGAGAGGGCTTTTGGCGTCTGAAGCGTTGCCATCGTTGGTTTGCCGTGGCTGTTACCGACATCTCCGGCGGCGATCCAAAGTATGAAATGCAAACACGGATGGTTGCGTCGGGGATCCAGGATCCGTTCTTCGGATTCAATCGTGCAAAGCATGCGGTGATCGAAGCCTGCATCTTGGCGACCCGTATTCATCTTCTGGACGCCCAAGACATTCGTGACCAAATGAAAACATTCGCTGTTGCGGTGACAAAGACCGGCGGAAAGATTGAACAGCAGGCCTTTGCCGCCATCGCCGACTTCATCGACCAGCGGATGGAATCATGAGTCCGCCAAAGGATCCTCCGCCGCACGGCCGAACAAGCGAGGTACAAACCGCGGCCATTCAAACCGGTGCACGTTTGCACTTCGGATTGCTGGATACGGCGGCACCATTCGGCGGTTGTGGTGTGATGATCGAAGACGGTGGCGTCGAAATCACCATCACGCCAGACAGCAAGTTCAGCGTCACCGGAATCGATGACAGCACGTCCGTCCATCGCTTGGCCCGTCATTGGCAACAGTTCGTCGATGCACCAAGCATCCCATCGTGCCGGCTGCACGTGTCACGGCACCCGCGACGCCATTGTGGCTTGGGCAGCGGCACCCAAATGGCGTTGGCAGTCTGCGAAGCTCTATTTTGTGCCGCCGGCCAGTCGCCACCCAAACCGCAGCAGTTGGTTCGAATTGCCAATCGAGGCCACCGTTCAGCGATCGGCTGTCACGGCTACTTTCACGGTGGGTTTCTATGCGAAGAATCACTTGAAAGTCCCGATTTACTGACGACGTCCGAATCGGACCGGGTGCTTCGCCCGCTGGCGATGCGATGTGACTTACCGAGTCACTGGCGGGTGGTGATCTTGATTCCGAAAGCAGAAACCTCGCTTGTCCATGGTCGGCAAGAAAAACAGTTGTTCGCCACGATCAATCGCGCGACACCGGAGCAACGAGAACGTTTGACCCGGTGGCTACGTGAAGAAATCGTCCCCCGCGCGAAAGCTGGCGACTTCAACGGCTTCACCCGAGCGGTGGCTCGTTACAACTATCACAGCGGTGAATTGTTCGCACAGGTCCAAGGCGGACCGTACCGCGGCCCGGTCGTCGCGAAAACCATTGAACGAGCCAAGTCACTGGATGGACATGGTGTGGGTCAAAGCAGCTGGGGTCCCGGCGTGTTCGCATGGTTTGAAAACCAGTCCGCGGCAAGTGATTTTGCCCGCCAAATTCCCACCGCCGAATTCGACGTCATCATCACTCGCGTACGCAACCAACCACGGACCGTTCAATCATTGGAAAGCGGCAATTCACCGCCGCCTGAAAATACGACAGGCACGAAGACCACGCCTGCGATGAAATGATTTGTCCACTAGGCGTTTTCGATCGAATCGATGTCTTCGCCGCGGGTGGGCATCAAGGACCAGCCCCACAGCATGCCGGCGGCCACAAAGTAACCAGCAACGAATTCGTAGATCGTGCTGCGATACTGAGGTGCCAAAACCAATTCGCCCCACGATTCCGGTCCGAAGGGAACGAACAACTGACTGCCGGGTAACGGGGAATGCATCAATCCAAATAACGTGAGTGTCCCGCACAACGCCATCACCGCAGCGGCGACTTTCAGTTTGCGATCGATTCCGGCGGCCAGCATCCATGCCCACAACAGACTGGTCAGAATGAATCCGCTGCTCAGCATCGTCACCACCTGCAGATTCTTTCCCAGCAGTGGGTCCAGTGTCTGAGGCCCCAAGCCGGCTTCCAAAGTCGCAGCATCGCCGAAGATCTGTCCCGGCAGGCTTCCCGCCAAAAAAGCCAAGGCCGGCACACACGCAAAAGCGACGGCTGGAAAGTGACGCTTTGGTGTGGCCAAAAAGCTTTGCGCGGTGATCTCCAATCCGATGAACACCAAGATCGGATACACCGCAGGCTTGGGGATCCAGGCATTCAGAAAGGCGAAGTAACCGATCATGCCCGCCGAGCCGATCACCAGCGCGGTCGCCAACGTGTAAGCGGCGCGGCCGCCCATGGCCTTGTACGCGGGGTGGCCGATATACGGCGTCGTCTGGATCACACCACCGGAAAAGCCGGCCGCCAAGGTCGCCACCGCTTCGATGCCCAGCACCGTGCGTGTGTCAAACTGGTCGCCGGCGGCCGCGGCCGATTCGGTGCAATCAATCCCGCCGACCACGGTCGCCAAAGCAAATGGCAGTGCAATCGGCACATAGGGCAGGGCATCTGTAAATCGCGAAACCCAGCCAAAGGAATAGCTGTCCAACCAAACGGTGGGCATCCAAGTCACCGTCATGGCTTGGGGAAATTCATATCCATCCGCCCCAATCGCGCACATCAAGTAATACATGCCCCCAGCAACAAGCAACGCAGCCAACGTCCCCGGGACGCGACCCGGAACGGGCAACCGACCGATCAAGGTCATCAACACGATGACCAAAGCGATCATTCCCGGCAGCGGATGCCCCAGAATTTCGACTAAGGGAAAAAAGCTAATGATGGCCAGTGCAATGGCGGCCAGGGAACCAAGCAGACCAGCGCGAGGCACGACCCGTCGCACCCATTCACCGGTCGGCGAAAGCGCCAGCTTCAATATTCCGCTGATGACAATGCACCAGATGCCAATGTGCCAGGTCCGCAGGGCCGCCTGCTCCGGTGCAAGCCCTAGATTATTCACGCCATCGGTGAACGAAGGGCCCAAAATAAACAGCACCATTCCGAACGTCGACGGTGTGTCCAGCCCCAGGGGCATCGCCGTGACATCGGGATTGCCCGTTCGCTTTGCCAAGCGGAACGCCAACCAAAAGAACGCCAAGTCACCGATCAACACGCCCAGAGCAGTCCCGGGAACCATGGCCCCGACGGCGAACTCCACCGGGAACCCGAACCCGCCGCTTAACAACCCGACCATCAATAACAGGCCGGCCAGGTTGTCCAGCATCAGGCCAAAGAACGCGTTCACATCGCCGGGCTGAGCCCACCGGTATTTCATTGATCCGTTCGACGCCAAGGCGTCCGCGGGCTGGTCCAGCAGATTCACGATATTGGGTGGCCTCTCGTTCAGATTGTCTGCCCGCCTTCACACGCAAGGTTTTAACGGCAGACCGGAACGGACTCCAGGCGGGGCCCATCCGCATCAATCCCCCCTGCCAAGGTGATCGCGACGCGGCAGGCCGCCCGGTCCACCGGCACCGGAACACGCGTATGAGACGGATCGGCAACACGCCCCCGGCCATCAAGTTGGCCGCAACCCCGATCAAGGATCCAAACGCAGCGAATACATTTGCGAGCTTAATTGACGAGACGCTTCGACCATCGCGGGGTAGGGCGAATCGCACACATCCAGAAAACCGATTTGATAATTTTCGCCGTCCCCGCGTCCTGTCGCCGCCTGATCTCCGTACTGGAACCAGTGGGCCCCCACGTAATTCGGATGCCGCAACGCACCGGTCAAATAATCTTGATAGGCCCTCGCCCTAGCGTTTTGATTTTCGGTCGCTCGCAAACCGGTGTGGAACAGTCCACGGTCCAGCGCGCCGAAATGAAATTCGCCGATGATCGCCGGCCGATCCACGCCTTGGGGCAACCGATCGTCGGCGACGGAGTAGGCATATCGATTGAAACCGATGACATCACAGGAGATCGCTGCAGCGGTAACGGCACGATCGTTGGACCATGCAAACCGACAGCCCAAATACAGGGTCGATGGGCTGACCGTTTTTACGGCGTCCCGACAGACATCAAAGTACTGTTCTGCGATCCGCGAATAGAAAGCCTTCAGGTCGGCTTCGGCGTGCGTCTCTGACGGCTTGTCGGTTCGCCGCATCCAATCTTGCCAAGACGAATAGTCACTTTGCCATGCGGCGTTCAGTTTTTCGACGCTTTGATATTTGGCGATCAAGTCGTCACGAAAGGCTTCTTTGGCCGGTTGGTCCGCCGGCGACATCACCGTCGCGATCGCCAAGGACGTTTCATCGCCCCAAGCCAATTCGTTATCAACGAAAACGCCGATGCACCATTCCGAACGGATGTCGTTCTGTTTGGATTGAACATGCTTCAGCGTTTGCTGTGCAAACTGCGGATCAAAAGGATCGGGAAACTTCCCCCAATACCCATCGCTACCCTGGATCCTTGCTTCACCGGATGTCACGGTCACCACGTAAGGCGTTTGCTTCTGGCGATAGATATCGGCATCGGACCAATTGGCGATCGTGTTGATCCCCCAACTGCGCAAACGTTGATGGGTGATCGCCGCGAACGTCTCCTTCCAACCCGATCCGTATTTACGGTGCAAATTCGCAGCGGTGAAGTTGAAGGTTCGATAGCGGCCTTTGCCCTGATAGTACCCGTGGGGTGCCCAACTGGCCGACGAATAGAACGATGCAAGCGGTGACTCTGGTTCGGGAAGGTCCGCAAAGTAGAACTCGCGATCAGTAATCGGGGTGGTGGCGTTACCGCTGTGAACACAATCGATCCCGTTGGACCAAAACAGCTTTCCCAATGGGTCGACCAACCACCAGCGATTTTGGAATTTTTCGACACGAAAATTTCCAGTCGCCTTCAACTGTGGCCCGGTCGCGAAGCCGCCAAAACGATTCCAGTTTTCCGGACCGGGGTGTTGTCGCAATTCAATCTGTTCGGATCGTCGACGCTCCAATAAATCCGATGCGGATCGCAGTTTGCCCGGCCAGTCACGGTGCACGTATTGACCCAATGCATCGATCATGGGGAACGGCTTCTTGTTCGGATCCCACCATTGATCTTCGTGATAGCGACCGACCAGACGCCATTTTCCGATTCGAACACGGGTCGGCTGATCGGGATGATTCATGAAAAGAATCAGTTTTCGAATTTGATCGACATGATTCCCCGCCTTGTCGGCGATCATCGCGGGAGCGGCCCGCATGCCAAACAGTTTGCCTTGCAGATGTTCTGGGGTTTGCCGCTTCAGCGGAAAGACAAGCGTCCCTGCGGCTCCTGAAGCCAGATCCAATGAATGGGTAACGCTGACGATGCTGTCATCCGGTCCGCTGTCGATGCGCAACTGGACCGATGCCGGATGTTCACTCTCGTTGACCAGATCCAGTTGAACTTGTTGAAAGCCCGACCAATCACAGGCTCCATCGACGTGTCCCCACAATTGATCGGCTTCGATGGTGATGCCGGGCCATGGTGCACCGACCTCGAATCCTGCCGCGACCATTTGATCGACCACATCGTTGGCGTCCAGAACGAAGGCCTTGGCGTCGAACTTCACGACGTCGGCATGTCTCAGATCGAGCACCACTTGATCCCCATCCGGATCCTCCGCCGAAAGTGCCAGCGATCCGTTGAACGCAATGGCGACCAGCACCAAGACGAAGAGACTCCGTAAAAAACGTGGGCGATCTTGATGACGAAAAATACGACGGACGTGGTGGCTGTAACGCATCGCAGTCTGGCGGGTTTGCTGGAGGTGGGCTGGGTGGTCGCAGGCGCGGCATCACCAATCGGCGATTCGGTGGATGGCGGATGCTCAGGGGAAGGGTTGGCGGAACAAATGCTGATCTGTTCGAACGATCTTCGCGGCCGATGTCCGTGACTGGAGGTATCGGATCGGCCCGGTCGCCGATTCTTTTCGCTTGGGGAAATTCGGATTGCTGGGGAAGTTTGACGTTTTTCGATCGAACACGAATTTGCCGAGATCACCGTTCTGTATACCGTCGGCCGCCCGCCGGGCGGTCTTCGGCACCTGTGACCAATGGCTGGTGCGACAATTCGAACGTCGCCCTGCCTGGGTGAATCCCCGGAATGTGTCCCCAATCGAAGTGGTGGGGCCGTGATGGCACACCGCTTGCCTCTCTCGGGTGTGCCGCCCGCGACGTCTGTCAATTCGTCAGTGTGCGTCAAATCTGCTTTGACTTTGTCGGGGACCAAGCCAACAATAGCGGTGACTCCGCCACCCTTGCAGATTGACCAACTGCGCGATGGCAGCCATTGCCACCGCTGATCGGCTCGTCTTACGCCCCGTTTGGAGTACAGGCAGCCGGGGTACGAATCGACTTGGTGTGTGGCGGCGGTCGGGTCCGTTTGGGCGTGGTTGGCGGCGTGCGGAATGCAACGCCCTGATCCGCGTTTGACATTAGCGTCCGGACACCGAAGATATCCGAACCGTTTTCCCTGCCGAAGTGTCAAGAACCCCACCATGACCGACGAATCCGCCCACAATTTGGCCGATGACCGAGTCTCCGATGAGGCTCTGATCGCACGTTACCGCCAGACCGGTGATCGCACGCTGTTTGAAACGCTGATCCGCCGCTACGAGCGGGAGATCTACAGCTACCTGCGTCGCTACATCGGGAATGCTGAAATGGCCGAGGACGCGTTCCAGGGCACTTTCTTGCAGGTACACCTGAAATGCGAACAGTTCGACTCGTCCCGTCGCTTTCGGCCTTGGTTGTACGCCATCGCGACGAACCAGGCGATCGACGTCCAGCGGCGAAACAAGCGACATCGGATGGTCAGCTTGGACCGCCCCATCGGTGATGATGATGACAGCCGACCGGGAACTTGGTCGGAAAAACTAGTCGGCGGACTGACGGATCCGCTGGCCGCGGCATCGCGTGAAGAGAATGGCCGTTGGGTTCACGAAGCGGTGCAGTCGCTCGGGACGCCGATGCAACAGGTCATTCAACTGGTGTACTACCAGGGGCTGAAATACCGTGAAGCGGCCGAAATTCTGGGCATTCCTGTCGGCACCGTGAAAAGCCGAATTCACGCCGCGGTCAACCGCCTGGGCTTGATCTGGAACGAGTCGCACGAACAGTCGCTGGAAGCAGCGGAATAGCCAAGTCGGGGCGTCCCGGTCATGGCGTCGTCCGGCGGTACAGCCAACGGCGAACGCCCGGTGCCCCAAGGATTCCGAATCCAGGATTCCCAACGGTACGGAATCGGCAGGAATTCGCTGCTGAATGAACTATGCCACTGGGCGGCGCGTAGTGGTTCATTGGGATGAGGATATGAGTCCTCGATTGCCGGTTTTCTCAAGGCGTTTTCGATGATAGGTGCTTGAGGACGGCGAGTTCTCGGATCCCAGCGGCTGACTGTTATGAGCGAAGACCTTCTTGGATATCTGCTTGGTGCCCTTGACCCCGATGAAATGGATCGGGTCGAGCGGATGCTACGGTCCGACCCAGAAATGCGGGACGAATTGCGACGGATCGAAGCGTCGCTGCGTCCGCTGGAAGACGGATTCGACGCCGTCGAACCTCCGCCGATTGACTTGGTCGCCCGAACTTTGGAAGGCCTGCCACCGATGGGCACGGCTGATCAGCAAGCGGAATCAACCGATTCGCCGCTCGCCGCAAGGCTGTTTGCCGATGCGGCAACCCCGGGCCTGGGCGACGAAGTGGGAAGCCCCAACAAAGCCGGAACGGTTCGTCTAAGCCCCACTGAAGACCGAATCGCCAGCGGCGGTTGGCGGTGGCAAGATTGGTTCGCGGCATCCATGTCGGCGGCGGTCGTGCTTGCACTGTTGCTGCCGGCGGTCGCCAACGGTCGATTCGAAGCCCGCAAGGTTGCCTGTCAGAATCAACTGCGATCGTTGGGCATGGCGATCACGCAATTCGTATCGCGACAGGAACAAAATCGCTTGCCCGCCGTTCACGAAACCGGCCCGGAAGCACATGCGGGTGTCTTTGCGGTCCGATTGAACGAAGCCGGTCTGTTGGATGACGGTTCGGTGCGTTGGTGTCCATCGTTCGATCTACCGATGCTGAAGCCGGATCTGGACATCACAGACGCATCGTCACAGGTCGTGCAGGGTGTTGGTATTTCACCCGAGGCGTCAACCATCCCCGTCGCATCAATGGCGTCTTTTCTGCAAGACATCCCCAGCTTGGACGATTTGCACGCTGCATCAGTCGATCGGTTGCGTCGCTTGCAGCAGATCACCGGCGGGAACTACGCCTACATCTTGGGGGTCCGTGATGGCGGCCATCTGCGTCCACCGCGTTACGAGCATCGTGCCGGGTTTGCCATCATGTCCGACGCTCCGCTGGCCGGGCGTTGGGGCAATGGCGGGCCGACGGAATTGTGGGGACACGGTGGTCGCGGGCTGAACGTGTTGTATGAAGACGGCCACGTCCGGTTTGTGACCGTGGGATCGTTCGAAACCGTGGTCGATGACCCTTGGGTGAATCACCGCGGGCACGTCGAAGCGGGCATTACGCCCGATGATTCCGTGCTGGGCCCCAGTTGGCGTGGTCCTTTTTTGGATACGCATCAGCGTTAGCCTGGTGGCATTTTCGGTGACGGTTTCCGACAATGGTGCTGGTTCGCCCCGGCAGTTTGCCCATGGCGATGCCGAACTTGTTCGGTAACCAAAGTGTCGCCCCCGGACCGCCTTATCGGATCGAAGGTCGTCCCACCCGTTTGCCATCCATTCGGCCTGTCTCCCTTGAGGCTGCCCCATCAATATCGCCGATTTCACGATGATGGGTTTCGCCTGTTCAACACGCCAGGAGCCCGCGTGCCATGACGACCGATTCCTCCGGCCAGCCTCCCACGCCAGGCCCCGCCCCCACCACGCCTCTTTTTGTTTGTGGGTGGCGTGAATGGGCCAGTCTTCCGCAGCTGAACGTTCCACGAATCAAGGTCAAGATCGACACGGGAGCACGCAGCAGTGCGCTCCACGCGTTTGATTTGGAAACGTTTCGCGAACAAGGCAAGGAGTTCGTCCGGTTTGCGATTCACCCGCATCAACATCGGGATTCCCAACCGATCGTTGCCACCGCACCCATCTTGGAACACCGAATGATTCGCAGTAGCAATGGCGAAGCCAGCGAGCGAATCGTGATCCGTACGGCGCTGAGGCTGATGGGCGAAGAGTTTCCGGTCGACCTAACACTTGCCAATCGTGACGCGATGGGTTTCCGCATGCTGGTCGGACGCGAAGCCTTACGTGGCAGATTTCTGGTGGATTCAAACCAATCGTTTTTAGGCGGGCGATTGCGCCGTAGCACCGCCAAGGGCCCGTCCACGCGACGCCCATCCAGCTAGGTCCGTTCTTGCGGCTCCGCACCACCTTCGTTCCGGCTCCACCAGCCGACACCAAGGACATCAAAACTGCTCTGTTCTATCGCCGTCCTTTGGCAATCACACGACGCCCACCCTTCGGATACTGATGAAACTGGCCATCCTGTCATGCAGTCCCAACTGTTACAGCACCCGGCGACTCTTGGAAGCATCCCAGCAACGGGGTTACAAGACACGCGTCTTGAACACGTTGAAATTCGCGATCGATCTGCAACAGGGTGATCCCGACCTGTACTATCGCAGCAAACCGCTCAGCGACTATGACGCCGTGTTGCCGCGAATCGGCGCTTCGATCACTTACTTTGGAACCGCGGTGGTTCGCCAGTTCGAACAGATGGACGTGTTCACCGCCAATACGTCCACCGGGATCGTCAATTCACGCGACAAGCTGCGCAGCCTTCAAATCCTTAGCCGACATCAAATCGGCATTCCGCAAACGACCTTCGTTCGCGATCGAAAGGACATCCTGCCGGCAATTGATCGGGTCGGCGGCGCACCGGTGATCATCAAGTTGCTGGAAGGCACCCAAGGCGTCGGCGTGATCCTGGCCGAATCCGTCAAAGTCGCCGAGGCGATCATCGAAACCTTGCAGAGCACCCAACAGAACGTTTTGGTGCAACAATTCATCGGTGAAAGCCGTGGTCGCGATATCCGTGCATTCGTGATCGGCGACCGCGTGGTGGCCGCGATGCGACGCAAAGCCCAAGGCAACGAGTTTCGCAGCAACGTGCATCGCGGCGGCACGACGGAAATGGTCGAACTGCCTGCCGACTATGCCGAAACCGCCGTGCGATGTGCCCAAATCATGGGGCTGCGTGTCGCCGGCGTTGACATGCTTGAAGGTGCCGATGGTCCTCAGGTGATGGAAGTGAATTCGTCCCCCGGATTGGAGGGCATCGAAACTTGTACTCAGCTGGACATTGCCGGTGCCATCATCGAATACATGGCGGCCCAAGTTGACTTTCCCGAACTGGATCTGCGGCAACGTCTGACGGTCAGCCGTGGATACGGGGTCACGGAAATCCTCATACGCGAAGGCAGTGAATTGGTCGGAAAGTCCATCGACAGTTCCGGCTTGCCCGAGTTGGACATCAACGTGCTAACGCTTTATCGGGGAACCACCGTGATTCCCAATCCACGATTGAAGCGGACGTTGGAGCCCAATGATCGCTTGCTGTGCTTCGGCAAGATGGAAGCGATGCGGGGAATGGTGCCTGAAAAGACCCGCCGTCGTCGTCGCCCCAAGATTCAAAAATTACCCGAATCCTCGGTGCCACCGACGCAGGAAAGCGAACCGGACGACACCTGATCCGGAAACTCGCTCGCGTACACCGCTCCGGTGCAAACCATCGTCATCCGGCCGCACCCAATTCCCACTCGGTGCCCTGTGGTTCGTTCAGTGCCTCGATGGGGCGAATCGTAACGCCACGCCATCGTCTGCGGGTGTGGCCGGTCGTTGTTTAAAGCACGCACCGCGAAATGGGAAACTACGGCGACAAGCATTCAACGCGAACCGCTTCATTGGCGTATCGTCGATCCAGCGTCCTGACCAACCGCGAACCTAAATCGGTCCGATCGCCTCTGTTGGCTAAAATCCGGATCCCCATTCCGTGAATCGGGACCACCAACTTGTCGCACTCCTGCCCGGACCAGCCATGACAACCACCATGATTCCCACCGGCGAGGCAACCGCAATCTTGCCGGCCGGCGACCATCATTCACCGGTCAAGGTGTTCGGTACCGAAGCGATCCGCAACACGTTCGACGACCTATGCCTACAGCAGGCGATCAACTCCCGCTGCGCCCCGGGCGTAACCGAACTGGTGCTTAATCCAGACGCACACTGTGGGTACGGTGCACCCATCGGATGCGTGCTGGCGTCGCCCACCCACGTCTATCCCGGGCCCGTCGGTTTCGACATCAAGTGTTCGATGAGCCTGTTGCAAACTGACCTGCCCGCGGATGCAGTTCAAGACAAATCAACTCGCCGGGCATTGATCGATGCCGTGTGTCGCCGCATTCCCACCGGCATGGGCAAAGGTTCGCGTGACGTTCCCAAAGCCCGACGAATCGACGAAAAGATCGGCAGTGCGGCAATGACCGAGGGCGCATCGCCCGACGTGTTGTCGCGACTGGGGATTCCGATCGACTGGCCCGACCGATGCGAAGACGCTTACCACCGCGGACACGATGGAACAATCGATGCGTTAAAGTCGCGTTTGTACGAACTTCGACAACAACGCGGATTCAAAAAGTTCCGCGACAAAGTCCAGCAACTTGGTTCCTATGGCGGCGGAAACCATTTCGGTGAATGCGAGGTCGTCCAGATTGCGGACGATGAAGATGCCAAAGCGACCGCCAAGGTCTTTGGGTTGATCGATGGCCACGTGGCGTTCCTATCGCACTGCGGGTCCCGCGGGATCGGACATCGCTTGGCTTCGCATCAGTTCCAGGTCTTGGAACAAAAATTTGACCAGTGGGGCATTCCGTATCCGGGCAGCGATAAACAACTGGTTTACGCCCCGCTGGGCAGCGTCGAAGCCGATCGTTACCTGGATGACATGGCACTGGGTGCCAATTTCGCAACCGTCAATCACTTGTTGATCAACGCGTTGGTCTTGGAAGCGTTTCAAGAGATCATTCCCGGCACGCGTGGTCACTTGGTGTACTTCATCAGTCACAACATCGCGCGGCAAGAAACGGTCAACCAACAGGCATGTTGGGTCCACCGAAAAGGTGCCACCCGGGCGTTTCCCGGCGGCCACCCCGCGTTGGCGCGGACACCTTTCGCCCAAACAGGTCACCCCATTCTTTTGCCAGGCAATCCGCAGGCCGGATCCAGCGTGATGGTCGCCGCAACCGGTGCGAAAGACAGCTGCTACAGCGTCAATCACGGCGCAGGCCGCGTGCTGGGACGACGACGCGCGATTCGCGAGCTGAACCAAGAATCGATTGACCAGTCATTCAATGACGCCGACATCTTGACCAATTGCCGTCGTTATCCGCGTGATGAGGCGCCAGCGGTCTACAAAGATTTCAACGAAGTGTTGCGTAGCGTTTCCAAAGCGGGCTTGGCCACGGAGGTGGCTCGCTTGCGTGCCAAGTTTGTCATCAAAGACGCCGCAGACGCCGATGATTGATCCCGAACGATCGGGTAAAACCAAAGGATGATTCGAAAAATCAAGCTTAAGAATTTCATGTCTCATCGGTCGACCGAAATCGAGTTGGCCGATGGTCTGACCGTGCTGACCGGACCGAACAATTGCGGAAAATCGGCGATCGTTGCGGCATTGCAGGTGCTGGCCAGCAACGGGCGGACGACTCATGTCACCCGTCACGGCGCGAAGGAATCCAGCGTCACCGTTGAAACCGATGACGGCCAAAACGTCACTTGGCGACGGCGTTCCGGTGTCAGTTACACCATCAACGGGGAAGACATCGGTCGCGTCGGCCAAGCAACGCCCGAATCACTGCACGATGTACTTCGGCTGGCAAAAGTCAGTGGAGACAATGGAAAAGTCGAATACGACATCCACTTCGGCGAACAGAAATCTCCCGTCTTTCTGCTGAATGAATCGGGCAACCGTGCGGCCACTTTCTTCGCTTCGTCATCCGATGCCGCGTTGCTGTTGGCGATGCAGAACCGGCACCGTAATCGACACCGCGATGTAAAGTCCGAACACAGGCGACTGACCAAGGACCTTACACAGGTGGATCAGCGTTTGGCGGCCTATCAACCGTTGGATGACCTGTCACAGCGTTTGGATGCGGCGGAAGCAAAAGGCAACGCCGTTCAGGACCAAGCAAAGCGAATCGACCGAATACAACAGTTATTGAAACAACTCGGCCGAACACATGAACGTTGTCGTGAACTGATCAGCCAACAATCCGTCCTGCAACGACTGGATAACAGTCCCCATCGCGCCGAGACGCTTGCCAGCAGCTTCAACCGAGCCCAATCGCTGCGTTTGACACTACAGCGGATGCAACGTGCCGAATCCACCCGTCACCTGGCACAAGCGGTCCGAAAGGTTTTGCACACGTTGACCGAACCACCAACGGTTCGCGACATCAAGCCGATCAGCCAGAGCATCCGTGGCATTCTTTCGGTCACTCAACGGCGTTCACAGTGTCAGCGTCTGGACCGTTCTCTTTCCGGCCTTAAATCTCCGCCGGACATGCGACCGGCCCAACGATGTCAATCGGTGGTCGCTGAACTGGAGCGTCTACAAACGCGATGCGTGCGCCTGAACGACGTCCACCAATCATTGGCTGCGTTGGTGTCACCGCCCGTGACCATCGAAACCAAACCGCTGGTTCGAATGATTGCGGCCCTGGGTCAATTGCAAACCGACCGTCAACGATTCACCCGAATCGTTGATGCGTTGAACCGTTTGGATGCGGTGCCCGTCGCTGGGGACGCATCGCTGTTGTCGCAAACCCGATCGCGTCTGCTTGCCGCCGAAGCCGCCGTCGCCTCGCAAAAAGACAGGCTTCAAGCGGCCCAATCGCTTAAAGAAGAAGCGGTCAAACGTTTGGAATCTTGGGTACGGAAACACCCGCGATGCGAAACTTGCGGACAGCAAATCGATGTCAATGATTTGATGTCCACCATGCCACAGTTGCATCAACAACCCGACCAGTCCCTTTGAATCACCGCACGATGCTGTCATCCACCGAAGTTTCAAACACTGTACCGGCGGCGTTTCGGGGCCTACTGTTCATCGGCGACCCACACTTGGAAGCCCGAGTGCCTGGTTTTCGAAAGGACGATTACCCGTCGACGATCCTGCAAAAGTTCAGCTGGTGTTTGGAGTTCGCAGTTCAGAACCGACTGCAACCGTTTCTGTTGGGCGACCTTTTCCAGTTACCCCAAGACAATCCCAACTGGCTGATCAGCCAAATCATCGAAAGCGTTCCACAGACATTGCCAGCCATCCATGGCAACCACGACGTCCGCGAAAACCGCATCAGCGAAAACGACAGCATTCAAATCCTGTTCAACAGCGGAACGCTGCGACGCATCAATGAAGAACATCCCTGGATCGGCAAAGTGGACGGCAAACAGGTCGCGGTGTCGGGAACATCGTGGGGTGAAAAGTTGCCCAAGCGATACGAACGCCGGTCCGAAGATCTGGTTGTTTGGATGACACACCACGACATCCTGATCCCGGGATACGAGGACGCCGGTCGTATTCGTCCCAAACCGCTTTCAGGTATCGATGTCGTCATCAATGGCCATATCCATCGCCCATTACCTCCGGTGCAAACCGGTGACACGCACTGGATCACGGCGGGGAACATCGCACGCCGAACACGCAGTGATGCAACGCGCTCACGAACTCCATCGGTCGTCTGCCTGACACGCAAAGGCTCTGACCTTGATTTCCAACGGCCGGTGGTCAATCAATATGACTTGGGTAACGATTGGCAATTGCAGTGGGTTGCCGTACCGCACGAAACCTTCGACAGCGTTTTTCATGAAGCCCTTGAGTCTGATGAATCGGCGACCGACGACCAAGGTTCCGGTTTCATCGCGGACTTACAAGAATTGATCACCCGCAAAACGGAAACCGGTGCCGGCCTGATCCAATTCTTAAACGACAACCTTGATGATTTTGCACCCGACGTCGGACAAGAAATCCTTAAACTTGCCGGCGAAGTCACCCAACATTCCGATCAGGACAGCCTTGATGAGTCGTGAAACAGCGAAAAGCATCGAACAACTGCGTGCCGAATTTGAAACGCTGAACGAACAGCGGATCAAAGCAGGCACCGAGTTGGAATCCGCCAATCGTCAGTTGGCGGAACTGCAGGCGGAAGCGGAAAAGGAATTCGGCACCAGCGACATCAAACAGCTGGAAAAGATGCTGGACGAAATGCAGACCCAGAATGAAAAAGATCGTCAGGAGTATCAGGCCTTGCTTGACGACATTGCCCGGCAACTGAAACAGGTCGAACAGGACAACCAATCGGGCACACCAACGGAATGAATGATCCGATCACGCCATCGACACAATCAGCGGCCTCAATCCCGATCGGTGACGCTTCCGTATCGTCGGATCAATTGCGCCGTCGTCTAAACAAGCTTTCCGGCAAACGCGAAGAACTGCTGCGTCAGAAACGGTCGCTGTCTGCGGAAATCGAAAAAGCGGACGGCTTTCTGAAAATCGCTGATGCGGTGACCGATGCGTTGGACAAATTAAGCCAAGATGTCTTTCATCGACAGCTGCGTGTCATCGAAACGACGCTGACCAAAGCCCTGCAAGAGGTTCTTGATCAGCCCATCGTTTTCAAAGCGACGTCGACACTCAAACGTGACGCGGCCAGCGTTGAATTCGTCGTCCAACGTGACGGATTTGACGAAGACATTATCCGAGGGCAGGGCGGTTCGGTTGCCAACATTCTTTCAGTCGGATTGCGGCTTTTTGCCATCACCATGCTGGACGAGTCCAAGCACCGTAAGTTTTTGGTTTTGGATGAACAAGACTGCTGGCTACATCCGGATTTGGTGCCGCGTTTGGTGCGGATCGTTCAAGAAGCGGGCCGTGCACTTGGCTTTCAGGTGTTGATGATTAGCCATCACGACGTTCGACACTTCGTACGGTTCGCCGATCGCGTTTTCCGGCTGATTCCAGATACGGGTGACGGCGTGACGCTGGAACGAGTCGCGACGGAAGCGGAACACGCTGACGCCGAAACGGCAACCGAATCCGTCGATCAAAGCCACCATTGATGATTTCCCACTTCGAAAACCGGTTGTTCCGGTGACGCAGGGACATCCCCCAGTTCCAACGCATCCAGAATCAGACCCGCGGCCGTTTTCGCGGAACCGCTTTTGCGTTTTTCCTTTGGTTGAACGACCAACTGCAGCGATTGCCGGGCCCGCGTCATGGCAACGTACAACAGACACAACGCTTCGGTCATGTCCCCGGCTTCACAGCGTCCGAATGCCGCCTGCCAACGCTGTGACAGGAAGTGCCGACGCTTCTTGCTGACATAACGTGTCAAACCGGTGGCGGGTTCGGTCACCGACGGGGCATCGGCGATGCATCCGCCTTGCCGACGGGTCAACGGTTCATCCAGATCCGGCAGCACGACGGCGTCAAACTCCAACCCTTTGCTTGCGTGCACGGTCATCACCCGGACGTTGGCGGCCTGGGGGCGTTCGACACCTTTTTCGCGAACCAATCTGACAAAGTCGCTCAATCGACCGGTTTCCACCCAAGCTTGAGACGCGGCCAGTTGGGTCAACTGTTTCAAACGCAGGGCATCCGAAGCGTCGCATCGATCCAGAAGCTGATCACATAACCAGAAAACCGTTTCAGCCAATCCGCCATCGGTCCAGCTTTGACGGATCCGATTCTCGATCCGTTCAATCGCTTGATCATCGGCAACGCCATCGCACAAAGCATCCCCCAGTGGTGAATGCATCAAATGGAACTGCCAACGTCCGTCGCCGGGATGCTCCACCATCATCAAAGCGGACAACACCAATTCGACGGCCGCTGAATCGGTCAGCGGGTGGCCACCCTCCTGGCTGACGGTCAATCCGCGACCGTCCAAACGCCACATCATCTCCGCTGCCGCCCGACGTGACCGGGTCAGAACACCAATCGTGCGATCCGGAGATCCGAGATGAAGGTCGGTAACGACGCGGGCCGCTGCGTCAAAGCAAGCTTCCTTCCACTGGGCCTTTTTCGGATTCGCATCAGCGGATTCGGGAGTGTCACCGGCCCAGATCGCGACGTGTCCTTTCAAATTCGGCTTTGCCGAAACATGCGGCGGGAAAGCTTCGCGAAAGCGTCGCACGGCATCAGCCTGAAACGCATCGGAATCCCAGTCACGCTGAGCCCCCGAAGGCGGTGACGCTTTCAAGTTTTTAAACACGTCGGTGACGAAGTCCAACACCACCGGGCTGCTGCGGTAGCTTTCGTTTTGTTCGACCGTGCGGACGCCGTCCAAGTCGTCGGTCACCGAATCGAAGATCTCCGCGACGCCGCCGCGAAAGCCATAGATGGCCTGCTTGGTATCACCGACACAAAAAAAGGATCGGGCGGTGCGTGTTTCATCGTCGTCGGACGATTCGGCCGATGTGGCATGAATCGCAAAGGGACGCAGCACGGCCCACTGGATCGGCGAAGTGTCTTGAAATTCATCCAACAGCAAGTGATCGATCGGCGCATCCAACCGATCGTTTCCAATCGCATCATGCCGGTCGGAATCGAACTGCCCGAAATAATCAGCCAGCCGAACGGCCACGTCGTCAAAGCTGAACCTGCGGCGGGCGGCCTTCATCTGCTGAATCCGCTGATCAAAGGTTTCCACCAATGTTCCGGTCGCACGATTCTGCGCGTCCAGCAATGCCAGGACATGGCTGCGGACGCTTTCCAGCAGAACATCAAAACTGGGATTCAATTGATCAGGAAACTTTGACCGGCCGAATTTGACTTCTGTGCGACTGCGTCTTGCTTTGACGATGTTGTTCAAAAGAGTTTCTTCGGCCAGCTCGTCCCATTGGGATTGCTCGGCCGCATCGGCGGCTTTGTTCAAACACTTGACCAAGCTTTTCTGTGGCACATCGGCGGCACGAAAATCCGTGAGCATCGATTCCACATTTTGCGTCCCCGGCATGCGCGGAACCCGCACGGCACTCCAGACTTCCGGGTCGCATCGACGCTGAATGGCATATGCATCGGTCACCACACGCTGAATTTCATTGGACACGCTGCGTACAACTCGTCCTTTGGACAACATCGCCAGCAGCGAACGCAATTCCGTCAAATCAGCCGAAGCCACCAGATCGTTGACAGCAGATTCGACCAACCATCGTTCTTCGATTTCATCGGTCAAATTCCATCCGGCGGGAAGTCCCAATTCGAATGGCAAACTGCGGGCGAGAGTGGAAAACAAGCTATCAAGCGTCGACACTTTCAAGCGGTGAATGTCAAACACCAGGTCTCGGGCCAAACGGCTGCATTGAGCGCGGGGCAGGGTGGGTAGGTCGACCTGAGCGCGCAAGCCGTTCAGCGATTCCGGATCCTTCTCATCCGCCGCTTTTGCCAAAGCTTCCAAAACACGCGCCAGAATTTCCCCGGCGGCTTTCCGCGTGAACGTGGTCGCCAGAACAGATTCGGGCGGAACCCCTTGCAATAGGATTCGTAAAAATCGAGCGGTCAACTGATACGTTTTGCCGGTGCCAGCGGATGCACGTACCACGGTCGGTTTCAGCTGCAGAATGGCTTTTCGATCTTCGGCGACGGCACTCATTGCACCGCCTCCTCAACTTCGCTTTGCTCGCGGCCCAACATTTGCGACGCCACACCGGTTTGCAGGATCATCGGGTAATCGTCAAAGGGAACGGGATCATCCGTTGGCTCAAAATGGCCAAGTCGAATGGCACGAACGATTTCATGAATCTTGTGGATCGCCTGCTGCATCAACTCCTCCGAAAAGTCCGCGATATTGATCGTGGTTTCGTTTTCTTTATCACTAATATTGAAATACCCCAACTGAACCGTTTTGGGGTCGTCGTGTATCTCCAGCGCCGGCAGCATCAATCGATACAGCGGCAGTTGGAGGTCCGCCCAAACGGTTTGACCATTCTTTTGCTTCAAATGTCGATCATTCGGCTTGTCACCATGCGTCTTGTAGTCCAACACGGCCCATGCCCCTGTTGATTCGTGTCTGTCAATACGATCAAAGCGGCCGCGAACACCCATTGGTTTTCGATCGACGATGATTTGGCCGCCGGTTTTTTCGTCCACGGGTTTTTCGACATGTTCAATTTTCCATCCATCCGCCCGACGTTCGGCCTGTGCTTTGGCGACGTGACGCAAACGCATCTGGGCCTGCATGATTTGCATGCGAACCGCTGCGTTGCAGTGATCGCCATACCGTTTCCTGGCCAGATCGCTTAAATGGTCCAACAGGGTATCTTGGATCACCTTACGATCGTCCGAATTGGCGACATCGGATTTGCCAAAGGCTTCCAAGGTGTCGTGAATGAGATTTCCGAATTGGTTGGCCGCCATTTCATCGGCACGATCGTCCAATGGGCTAAGCTTCAGCACACGTCGCAAATAGAACCGATACGGACACGTCAGATATTCCTTGAACGCCGTGACACTGATCACGTTGACCGGCTGGATTTCGCCCAGATCGGGAACGGGAAGACGAGTCTTACTTGCCCCACCATCCCACCGATTGGCGATTCGTTCTTTGCGATTCGCGGGCACAAGTAGATTCCGCAAGCGTGCCGCCACACGATCCGGTTCAGCCGCCGCCATTAACCGAGTCGGAGGTGTCGGGCTTCCATCGGCAGACTTTTCGCCGACCACCAGCCGAATTTCGGGTCGGCAATTGGACAACAGAACCAAGGCGTGAACGTCACGGGCATAACGCCGATCGTTCCCTTCGGTCGTCAATCGGCTTCGCAGTGTCAGTGGCAACAACGGATCGGCCGACACGGGTTCAGGAACAAACGGATGATTCATCGCCGTGATGATCATCGACGGTGCGTCATCCATCGGCAAATCCAACCATCCCAGCACGGGGACCGCGTTTGGATCATTGTCCTGAACGACCCTGAGTTCAAAGATGCGTTGGACGATCAATTCCAAGCCTTCCGCCGAATCAACTACAACGTCCAAGCGGTCATTCAGATTGGCCAGGCGATCCAAAAGATCCAACGTCTTTGCCAACGCAAGTTCAGACCGCGTTCGTTCAGCCAAACTGGACCGAAACGGAATGACAGGATCGCTATCGGTCGGTTCCACATCCGGCGGACCTTCCAACGGTTCGACTTCGTAAGTTTGACGCAACCAATCAGCAACGACGCCGCACCAAACGGAAAGCGTTTGGGGCGAACCACCGCTGAGCGGCTTGATCCAGTCGACAATGGCGTCCTTCGCCTTGATCACGTCGGCAAACTTCGGCAACGCCTCATCGACGGGCGGATCGTCGATTCGGACTGGGAAATGTTCCGACAGATAGGCGTCCAACTGCGCCAGGGAAGTCACCTTCCCAAACCGACGGAATGCGTCGGCGTGACGGACCAACGTGGCCAAGTTGTCCCACGTCGGTGTCGCCACCAAGGCGCCGACTTGACGAAGCAGACGACCAATGGCGGTCTGCGCCAGATTCCATCCCAAGTGACGATAGGTGGTCACGTCGATCGAACGCATTTGATTCTCGATCGGGACCACGTGCGATTCATCCGTCACCCCCAATGTCAGGCGTTCAACCGAAGCATCGGATTTCAAAGCGACATAGCTTTCGGCCACTGCCGCTGCCTGGTCGTGCACATCATCAGCGTTGATCCAGCACGCGTCATCAAGTTCAAACGCATACGATTTCCAACGTTCCGGTGCGACACGTCCGAATTCATCGAAGTGATCAGACTGTTTTTCCGGGGCCGCGATGTAGGCGTAGACTTCGCAATCACAGTCGGCAAGTAGCCGCAGCGACCCCTGATTCAAATCCGTTGTTCCGACCAGCACGACGGTCCGATCACAGACGGCATTGCCGGATTCCATGGCTTGCAATCGTTCGTGATGCGGATCGATCAATCCGGCATCCGCCAGGGTGCGAACGTAACGCGGATACAAACGATTCAGCAGTCGCCAGGTTAGGGTTTCACGCGGACCGACACAATGATTCAAACATTCATCAAACCGAATCGACTGTGCCGCCAGTGCTTCGTGGGTTCGGCGAATCATCGCGGCAATTTCTAACCATTGCGTCAACGGTTCGGCCGGTGGCGGTGTCGGCATCAATGCATCCAGACGATCATCCGGATCTTGTTCACTGCGGATGCGAGCTTCTTGCAGCACACGTGCCCAGGCAAAGGTCTGTTCGATCGGCAACGCTGCTTCGCCGTTGCCGCGATACAGGTATTCGGGCAATTCACCGGTCGTCACTATCTTTGGCCAGTGCAGGGTGACCTTTCGCTGCGTCGCCACATGCTTCAGTCGATCGCCCAGCAAAACTTTCCCACGAGCTGTCGGAACGACCACCAATAAGGACGACAACGGCCAGCATTTTTTCCCTGCGGAGCCCTCAGGCGATTCGCGGACGGGGAAGTCCGCAGCCAACGCATCGACCACGCTGTGCAACAGTGGCTTGGACCAATCGAGAAACTTCCTGTTTGCTTTCACCGGCATGGCAATAAGTGGACTGGAGTTTGGTAGCAGAAAATGGTTATCCAACACGGTAAATTCGGCGGGCTTTTCCGACGAATCAGCCGTGCGGCATCACCGGACGGGCGACGCGTACGACAATCACACCGAATGGCTTCGGAATTTGGATTGTCGCGGGAACGCGTGACACGTTTGGTCACCAGCGGTTTCACGCGAACGTTTCATGTGGTCGTCACTGGTTTCCACCGAACGTCCGGAATCGACCGCACGCGATCGCAGCCCCCTTCGACGCCGAATCAGATTGACGTCGGACTAAAGCGACAAGGTAGAATTTATCAGCTGTGCCGAAAGTTTGGACGGCAGGATACCGATAACGGCATTGGAACACACCCGAGCGGTAGGGGCGAACTGCGCGTTTTGCCTTCGCGACCGTCGGTGACTCGTGCGGATGGAGACGCACCCGATGATCTTATGGACGATCAAGCTCATAAATAACGTGCGGAAAGCCTTCGCGGGTCGACAACACCCGTCCCAGTTGGCTTGGGCCGTTGCGTTCGGATTTTTGTTGGGCGTGATACCCCATGGCAACCTGCTGGCGATCGCCGTGCTGGTGCTGGTTTTGTCGTTAAGGCTGAACCATGCAATGGCAGCGTTGACGGCGATTCTGACAGCAATCTTTGCACCACGTTTGGATCCGGTTAGCGACACGATTGGCCAGTTCCTGCTGAACCAACCGCGTTTTCATGACGCGGCGGTCAACGCCTGGGCAATGCCGCTGGTCCCATGGACCGACCTGAACAACACGGTGGTCTTGGGCAGTCTGCTGATCGGCCTGGTTTTACTGGTGCCGATCTTCTTGGCGACCTATCCAATCTTCCAATTGATTCAGCGTCTGCACGTGCAGGACGAGCAAGGACAAGAAAAGGCCGCCACATCACGACGGCGCAGTGACGTCACTGTTGACCAGCCCCATGGCCACGTCGGCAAGCCGCATGAACGCACGACCACGGCTCGTCCGTCGGACGTTCGCAACGTCACGAGCCCCGCCGCATCGACCGGGCAGCGAATTGACGCCGCACACACGGCATCGGCACGTACGTTCGATGACCAGCCGGCCGCCGCGTCGGTCGAAACTCGGATCGACGTGATCCGCATGGCCGAAAACGATGCCGACGCCGCGAATGACGCGTCCGCCGGCCCCCGCACATCCAAAGACGAGATGGACGAAGCGTTGAACTTTTTGCTTCGCCAATTGCGTGACTCTCAGCAAAAGGACGTAGCATGATCCGCTGGCAATTCGTCTTCACGCGACTGTTCATCGTCGTACTGATTCTATTCCTAATCCGATGGGGTCTGGGACCGGTCGCGAAGTATGTCACCGTACGCGGCCTGGAAACGGTCACGGGTGCAAAGGTCGAAATCGACCACGCCCAGATCGGCATGTTTCCGCCCCGCGTTCGTTATCAAGACGTCCGCATCGCCGACCCGCGAAGCGACAAATCCATGCGTGACGCTTTTCGTGCGGACACGATCGACTTGGTGATTGACGGCAACGCGTTGCTGCACCGCCGGTTTGTGGCCAGCAGTGGCCGCATCACGGGAATCACGATCGGCGAGGCCCGCCAAACCAGCGGACACTTTGACCAAGTGGAACCGGAAACCGTTGACGACAGTCCGTCGATGATGGGTCAGTTGCTGTCAGGCTTGACCGGCAAGACCCAACAATTTGCGGACGACTTCACGGGCGACTTGGAAACCATTCGTCGTGGCGAACAAATCCGCGATCAATGGCAATCCGATTACAACGCTCTGATGGTACGCGCCGAAAACTTGGAAGGCCAAATTCGGTCGATCCGCGACAAGGCCCGCGACCTGATGTCCGGCGACGAACTGTACAACAAACTGCGTGACACGTCAGAACTGCCGCGACTGTTGGAACAGGCCATGAATGTGCGTGAAGAACTGGTTCAAGTCCGTGACCAGATCGACAGCATGCCGTCACGTGTGCGAACGGACTGGACCGCGCTCCAGCAAGCCAAACAAATGGACATGGAGTTGATCGATTCCTACGTCCCCGGCAATCTGTCGGAATCGAAAAACTTCGGCATCGATTTGATCGCCAATTCGATTCGTCAGGAAATCCAAACCGTTCGCGACTACTTCGAAGGCGGCAAGACCATCGCCGACTACACCGTCCTTGCCCCCGAATCGGAACGATCGCGTGGCCAGTACTTTGACCTTCGTGGCGACAACCCGCCACCGGTGACACTGGTCCGCCAGTGCGAAGTCAGCGGGCTGATGCGTGCGGACGGCAACTCGTATGAAATGACGGGTGTGGTTACGAACATCACCCCCGATCCCCAACTGTTGGATGAACCGACCAAAGCTCGATTGCAATTGGACGGCCCCGAACTGGTCAACGTCGAAATCGTCCGCGATCGTCGCGGCGGCAACGACCTGGACATGTTGACCGTTCATTGGCCCAGTGCCCGAGCAAAGCCGATCGAGATGGGCAGCGGTGACGACGTCCGACTGACCGTGACAGGTGGCGATCGCGAACTGTGGGTTCAGATCAGCGACGATGCCGGGCAACTGACCGGTCGTGTGGTCAGCAAACAGTTGGGCGTCAACGTCGGCTTGGACGTCGACCCGTCGGCGGCCGAAACGGCGCTGGTATCGTCCATGCGTCAAAGTCTTTCGGAAGTCGACCGCATCGAAGTCGACGCGAACTTCACCGGGACTTGGAACGACCTTGCCTTCGACGTCAGTTCCAACCTCAGCAATGTTCTGAATCGTGCCGTACGGGATGCGATTTCGTTGCAAGTCGCCGAGAGCAAGAAAGAGCTGACCCAAAAGGTGGACGCCGAATACCTGAAACAAACGCAGGGCCTGAACCAGTGGCTGGCCACGCACCAGAACGAAGCCAACGAGCTGATGCGAAAAGCCGATGAGTCGATCGCGGAAATCACCAACAAGATTGCTGAAAAAACCGATCGCTTTGCCGATAGCATTTGGAATCAAATCGAAAGTCGACTTCGATAAAGCGTCAAAGCCGAACGTTTCACATTCAAAAACAGCGTCAGGGCGGCCCGGAGACATCCGGGCCGCCCTTTTTTTGTGTTTTTTTGGTCCCAAGGGCGCAAGACGAACCGGTTCGGGTTGTTCTATGATCGTAGGCGGAACGGACCGCCGAATCGGATCGCCAACCGCCGGACCCCATGCCCGTGTCGATGACCGAGTCGCCCGAAACCCGCCACAGCCTGCTGGTCCGTCTGAAAGACCGCGATGACCAGCTGGCGTGGTCGGAGTTTTATGACATCTACGAGCCGTTGATCTATCGGCTGGCGACCACCTGTGGATTGCAAGATGCCGATGCACGAGAGGTCGTCCAGTCGGTCTGTTTGGCGGTCAGCCGTTCGATCGGACAGTTCGAACACGGCGGCCGGCCTGGCTGCTTTCGGGCCTGGTTGCGAACAGTGACTCGCAACCAAACGATCAATCAACTGAAACAGGCTTCGCGTCAACGAGTGGTCAGCGACGACGCGACCGCCATCCAGTGGGACCAGCTGATGTGCAGCGGTGATCCACCGGACGAGATCATCCGGCGCAAGTTTGATGATGAACATCGTCGCCAAATCTTCTGTTGGGCCACCGAGACCCTGCGGCCCCGATTCAGCCCGGTGAATTGGCAGGCTTTTTGGCGGACCAGCGTCCAAGGCGAACCGATCGACTTGGTCGCACACGATTTAAATTTGTCAAGGTCGCAGGTGCATGTGGCGCGATGCCGCATTGTCGCCCGGATCCGCCAGCTTGTTGAACAACACACTGCACCGGAGCCATGAGAGATGATTCGATTGCCCGAACATTGTCCAACGGCATGGCTGTCCGACCTGTTGGATCAAACCTTGGCCCCGGATCGAGAATCCGAGATCACCAAGCATCTGGAAACCTGTCAATCTTGCCAGATTCGATTGCAATCCTTGGCGGCCGATGATGCCGTTTGGATCCAGACTCGGCGTTACCTGTCCGATGGTGCGTTGCAGTCAACGGTCCATCCTTGGCGAACCGAGTCGGTTTCCCCGGAAGACCAGATCCGGCGTTTTTTGCCGCACCTTGCTCCGTCGGATTGCCCGGACAGCCTGGGACAACTGGACGGATACGAAGTCGACAGTTTGATCGGGTGGGGAGGCATGGGCTTTGTGTTGAAAGCGATTGACCCGCGTCTTTCACGCCCGGTGGCCGTGAAGGTCCTGCATCCACATTTGGCCGCCAACGGGCCGGCACGTCAGCGTTTTAGCCGTGAGGCTCGAGCGGCCGCTGCCGTCAACCATGCGTCGGTTGTTCCGATCCATGCCGTCGACGCGGACCACGATCCGCCATACCTGGTGATGGCCTTCATTCCCGGTGGATCCCTCCAAGACCGCATCGATGCCCATGGTCCGTTGGAAATCGACGAATGCCTGCGGGTCGGTCTACAGATTGCCGAAGGCTTGGCGGCTGCCCATCGCCAGGGACTGGTCCATCGCGACATCAAACCGGCGAACATCTTGTTGGATCACGGCCAAGACCGCGCCATGCTGACGGATTTCGGTTTGGCCCAGGCGCTCGACGACGCAGGCCAAACCTGCAGTGGTACCATTGCCGGCACGCCCCAATACATGTCACCGGAACAGGCCCGGGGATTGCCAGTTGACGCACGGAGTGACGTTTTCAGCTTGGGCAGTGTTTTTTACGCCATGCTGACGGGCCGCCCCCCGTTTCGCGGGGACTCCAGTCTGCGGGTGCTGAACCAAATCCAAGAAGACACGCCACGTCCGATCGCTGCGATCCGTCCATCGATTCCAACCTGGTTGGATCGATTGGTGCAGCAGATGCTGGCCAAGAACCCCAAACGGCGTCTGCAATCGGCCGAGCAAACCGCGGCGCTGCTACGGCAATGCCTTTCACATCGTTCGGCCCCGCACGATCATCCGCTGCCGGTCGAACTATGCGATGCGGGGCGATTCCGGCCAGGGGCGTCTGCCGCACGTTTGGTGATCCCGATCGCACTGTTGCTATTGATGATGCTGTCGACCGTGGATTGGCCAACGATGGATTCCACTTCATTGCCCCCCACCGATCGCGAATCGTCCATCGACGTCCCGAAGATTCAACCTTCCACCAGCCCGCCGGCGACAATTGATCCGCCTCGTCCGTCGCCGCCGGCCGATTCGTTCGGCCCGGCCGACGCTCGTGGCCGAGAGATCCCACCGTTTGCGATCGATCCGACAAGACGGGCGGCCCCATCGGGTGCACCACCTGGCAGTGCGATCGACGCGTCGTCTCAGACTCCGATCGCCGCATCACCAGCACTTCGATCGATGCCGACGGACGTGACCGCTTGGGACGACGGACTGGAGCCTGTCCTATCCCAACTGCGTGAACGGCTTTCGCGCCTGAAACAACTTGAAACACACCCCAACCTCCCTTGATCCCCGATACCGGAGAAAGCAATGATGCGCGACCTAAAAAGATCGACCGTGACGACTTGGGCCTTCGTCGTTGTCGCCATTGCGGCGTTGCCTGCCGCGTACGTGATGGCTCAGCGATCGGACGCGTCCAGAAACGACACCGACCGTCGCCGGGATCGTCCCTCTTCGACACAACCCGATGCACCCGAGCGTCGTCACCAACAAGACAACCAGCGGCGCCCGCGTTCGGACCAACGTCTGCAGCCATTTGCCCTAACTTTTGGTGATGCACCGCAGGGACCAGGGAAGATCGTTCGACGAGACGTTCACCACGTCGGGCCTGTGTTCCCACAATCCGATGTACTTCGTCGATTGGATCAGGAAGCCCGCGAACTAGCCAACGCTTTTCGACGAGAGCACGATGAAGAGGGCAAAGAACGAATTCGTCGCGAGCTGATGGAGGTCACCGAACGAGCTTTTGCACAGCAAATGCAAACGCGTGAAAAAGAAATCGAACAGATGCGGCGGCAATTGGAAATCGTTCAAGAACACATGGAACAGCGTCATCGATTACGCGAGGAGATTATCAACCGTCGCGTCGCGGATCTCCTGGGCCAGCCCAGCCCATTGAATTGGGAGATGGGACCGATGCCCAACGTCACCGCGAATGCGGGCGACACCGGACTTCCGCTCGGTGCATCCCGTCGTGACAATCCAAACTGGCGGCCCAACGGATTCTCTTTTCCGACCACCGTTCGTCGTTTCGACCGGGAAACGGGCCGCGAGTTTGATGTGGACGTCAAAGTGTTTCGCGACGGACAAGATTTCGGCGACATCGCCCGCAAGCTGACCGAACGAATCACTCAACAAGCCAAATCACATGCGCGTGATAGTGCACGGGAATCAGCCGAGGAGGCACGGGAGCAGGTGATGAAGCTGCGACGCGAGATGGAAGAAATCCTTGACGACCTGAATGATCGATTCGAGGACGACGAAGAATTCGAACGTGAGGAGGTTGAAAGCCAAGAAGAAGAAGTTAGCTCGTCCCAAGACCGTAGCGAGGACGAACGGGATAGGGACGACCGTCGTGACCGGGACAACGATGACGACTGGAAAGACGACGACCGAAACGAAGACTGATATCGACCACTGTTCTGCTCTATCTGCCGATGCCGAAACGCTAGGGTCGGCATCGGCGTACGGCCATTTCGATCCCCGCGATCATGGCCTTCGCCTTATTCAGCGTTTCCTCGTACTCGGCATCGGGATCACTGTCGGCCACGACGCCACAACCGGCCTGAACATAGATCGTTCCGTCCTGAACGACCATGGTCCGCAGCGCCAAACAGGTGTCCATATTGCCGCGATAGTCGATATAGCCGACCGCGCCGCCGTATGGGCCGCGGCGATGCGGTTCGATTTCGTCGATGATTTGCATCGCGCGAACTTTCGGTGCGCCTGACACCGTACCGGCAGGCAGGCAGGCTTTGAGCGCGTCAAAGGCATCAACATCGTCGCGCAGTTGGCCTTGGACTTCGCTGCTGATGTGCATGACATGGCTATAGCGTTCGATCACCATGACTTCGGTCAGATCGACGGTGCCGAATTTGGCCACCCGGCCGACATCGTTTCGCCCCAAGTCAACCAGCATCACGTGTTCGGCACGTTCTTTGGGATCGGCCAATAATTCTCGTTCCAGTGCTTTGTCTTCCGCATCGTTCTTGCCGCGGCGCCGTGTCCCGGCCAGCGGGCGAACGGTCAGGCGACGATGATCCACACGGCACATGATTTCCGGGGAACATCCGACCAACGTGCATTGACGCGACCGAACAAAGAACATGAACGGGCTGGGATTGACCACTCGCAGTGAACGATAGATCTCCAGCGGATCGATGTCGGATTTGACGGACAAGCGTTGGCTGGGGACGACTTGAAAGATGTCACCGGCACGAATGTATTCGACGCACTTGCGAACGCCCTGACAAAACTCTTCTTTGGTGAAGTTGCTTCGAACTTCCAGGTGCGGCTGCGTGTCGTCGACCACCGCAACGCTTTGAACGGGAAAGCTGTGCGGTTGTGACAGCCGCCCGACGACGTCATCCACTTGGCGTTTGCCTTCGTCATAGGCCTGCTGGAAAACGTCGTTTCCGCCCACCGAATCTCCGTCGTCTTTCACATCGCGACAATCGACCAGATGGACGACCAGAATCGTCTTGTCGACGTGATCAAAGACGCACAGGGTGTGATAGAACTCGAAATCGAAATCGGGCAGTTGCCGATCATCCTGGGGCGCGTTGGGCAACTTTTCCGCATAACGCACCACATCGTATCCCGCGTACCCGATCGCGCCGCCGATGAATGGGGGCAAGCCCTCGGGGTCGGCGACGGTGAACTGAAAATACTTTCGAAAGCTATCCAGGGGATCATCGGACTGAAACGATTGGACCGTTTGATCGTCTGCGATGACCAGAACTTGATTTCCTGTCGCGGTAAAACGACGCATCGATTGTGTGGCCAGAAAACTGTAGCGTCCGACTTTTTCGCCGCCGACCACCGATTCGAACAGACAGGCCGGACCGCCGTCGTCCAGCAATTTGAACGCGGTCACCGGAGTCAGCGTATCACTGAGAACTCGCCGATAAACCGGCACGAAGTCGTGCCGCTGGGCCAGCGAACGAAAATCATCAAAGTTGGGCTGGTGCATGGGCTTGCGGTGGTGGTCGTCGTCGGTGGCGCCGGCTCCCTCGATCTAGCGGACCGGAATCGGCGAAACGGGGATCGGCGAAACGGGGATCGGCGAATCGGGGCTCCACGATCCAAGGAAATCCCGTCGGTGGCTTGAGTTCCTACCAGGCAAGAATCTTCAACGCCGCCGGGGGTTCGACAACGAATCGAAAAATTTTCGCCGTCGGCCTTCGCGCGGATACCGGCAAGTGTGGACGCCGATGAAGGACGTGCAAGCGGTCTGCCCGGCGAATTCGCCATCCGGTGCGGCGGAACCGATCCGTCAAAAGGACTTACGTTGACAGTGTTTATGGCCTCGATAGAATCCACAAATGACTGCCTGTGGGTGGTCTCGGATCGATTACCGGCCCGTCTGTGGCGCGGTCGGCGAGGTGTTGACCCGAATTTGGCGAGACGCCTGAACAAGGGTTTCGCCCCACGTTTTGATTTCGCCGGCTTGCGGGGGGGAAGCACGCGTCATGAAATGCCATTACTGTGAAAAACCGGCGACGTTCCATATCACCGAATTGACCGGTGACGACGGTCCGCAGGTGATGCACCTGTGTGAACTGCACGCCAAGCAGTTTTTGCAGAAAGAATCTGCCAGCCCGACCGCATCGCTGGCCGGTGTGATTGCGAAGCAGCTGCACTTGGGTCAAACCAAGGAAGAAATCGAACAGCTGGATCAAAAAGAGTGCCCGGTTTGCGGAATCAGCTTTTTCGAATTCCGCAACTCGGGGCGTCTGGGATGCCCCTATGATTACGTGCACTTCGAAGCCGATTTGAAGCCGTTGCTGATCAACATCCACGACGCCACCGAACACACCGGCAAACGGCCCCGACGCGCCGCGGCGACGGCCGACGCCCAAGCGGAAATGATCCAATTGCGGCGCGACATGGAAGAAGCGGTCGAACGTGAAGATTACGAATTGGCTTCGCAGATCCGCGACCGGTTGAAAGAAATGGAACCCGCCGTCATCGAAGACCCGGGCGATGCGTCCGGTCCTGCTGCTGAGAATCAGGAAGACGCCGGTGACGAACCTACCGAAAACAGCACGCAAGGACCCTCGTGAAGCTGCAAACTGACGTCAGTGATCTCGCGCACCGCAGTGGCGAATGGCTCCGTGGCACCGGCCCGGAATCCGACATCGTCATCAGCACTCGGATCCGATTGGCACGCAACCTGGCCGATTTTCCCTTCATCCGCCGCTGCAGCGATGAAGACCGCTTGAGCATCGAACGCACCGTCCGCAGCAAAATGGAATCGCTGCGTGGCTGGGACGAAATCTGCTACATCGATTTGGACCAACTGTCGGAAATTGATCGTCAATTGATGGTCGAACGACAGTTGATCAGCCGTGAAATCGCCGATGCCGATGGTTCCCGTGCCGTGGCCATCGATCCGTCGGAAAGATCCAGCGTGATGATCAACGAAGAAGATCATTTGCGGATTCAAGTGATGCACAGTGGTTTGGATTTGGATTCGGCATGGAACCGAATCAACGATCTGGACGACCAGCTGGAAGCCAAGATCCTGTACGCGTTTCATCCCCAATTTGGCTATCTGACCGCGTGTCCGACCAATGTGGGAACCGGATTACGGGTCAGTGTGATGCTTCACCTGCCGGGGTTGGTCATCACCGGTGAAATCGAAAAGGTGTTCCGCAGCATGCAGCGGATCAATGTCACCGTTCGCGGGCTGTACGGCGAAGGGTCCCAGTACACCGGTGATTTTTACCAGGTCAGCAACCAGGTCACGCTGGGGCACAGCGAAGAAGATTTGCTGAAACTGATCGGCGTCGAAGTGGTGCCGCGAATCATCGAATACGAACGCAAGGCTCGCGATTTTCTGGTGCATCAAGGCCAGCAAGACCTGCACGACGATGTCAGCCGCGCCCTGGGGATCCTGAGCACGGCCAAAAAGATCAGCAGCGAAGAAACGATGCACTACCTGTCCAAGGTTCGCATGGGCGTCAACTTGGGGCTGATCAGCGACGTTCAAACGGCAACGCTGAACAAGCTGTTCATTCACACCCAACCGGCTCACCTGCAGAAACTGCATGGTCGCGTGTTGACCTCATCGGACCGAAACATCCGGCGTGCGAGCTATTTGCAGCGTCATCTGTCGGGCGATGATAAATCGGATCTGAACTGACACCAGGATCAACGTCGATCCCGGCGGGCCCGAGTTTCTATCGGCCCGCACTGGGTTTCGGCTTTCCCGTCATGTCCCCATCCGATGGCGCCGTTTCGTAATCGCCCTCGGCTATGCGGATGATCGCGACTGAAATTGAAAAGGGTTTGCGGCGATCCGACGCGGGCGGCGACTCGAACTTTCCCCCCCGCGCCCCCTGATAGAATACCTTGTCCTGCAGCCCACCCCTTCCTCGCACTGACCGGCATGACTGACGGCGTGGACAACGAGTCCGACCTGATCACCGACGCCCTATCCGGCAATCGCGACGCCTTTGCGACGTTGGTGCGTCGCAATCAGGATCGCCTGTTCGCGTCGATGATCCAGGTGACCGGGTCGCCCGACGAAGCGGAGGAAGTGGTACAGGAGGCGTTCATCCGTGCCTTCGTGAAACTGGACACGTTCCAGCAAAACAGCCAGTTTTTCACTTGGCTGTATCGCATCGCCTTCAATACCGCACTGACGCGACGACGGCGCCAAAAAGTCAAAATTTCCCTGGACCAGGCACGTGAATCGGCCGGGCACGAGTTGACGGCAACCACCGACGCGGTGGACGAGAACCTGCTGCGTGCCGAGCGTGTCACCATGATCCGTGTCGCCATGGCGAGGTTGTCCGAAGACCATCGTTCGATTCTGGTCTTGCGAGAGATGGAGGGACATGACTACGAGAAGATAGCGGAGATTCTGTGCATCTCCATTGGCACCGTTCGCAGCCGGCTGAACCGCGCCCGACGCCAACTGAAACAACACTTGGAACAGTTGGAAGACGAACAGACCTCGCGTCCGCAATCGCGTCCCTAGCAACGTGGAAACGCCGTCCGGCCGACGTTCTGTTGATGACCAACGCCCGTTGACGATATCGATTCGACGATCGCGATCATGGACGACCCCCAACCGAGTCTGGATTTGACCAATTCGCCCAACGGCGGGCGACCGAAAGCAACCGAGGATTTGCCCCAGAGCAAACCGTTCCTGGGCATTCGATTCGAATGCTGTCGCACCTATGGCCGAATCTATTTGGATGATTCGGGGACGGCCTACGACGGTGCGTGCCCCAAATGCCGTCGTCGCATCCGAGTACCGGTGGGTCCCGGCGGTTCGTCGTCTCGCTTTTTTTCCGCCGGTTAGTTGACGCCACAGTTCGGCGGTGGCCTTCTGGCAAATTCGAACGCGGATTCCGCTTTTCGCGGCAGGCATCGTTTTGCTACCGTCGCGACGCGTCCCTCGATGTTGCACGGATCCGAATGCTTGGTGAATACAAAGTCAATCGATGCACCCGACGGTGTTTCACGCTCGGCCGTCCGCTGAAAGAAGCGGAATGGTATTACAGCGTCGTCATTGAAGACGGGGAACAGTTCGAACGCCGCGATTATTCCGCCGAAGCCTGGACCGAACCGCCCGAGGGTGCGATCGGCTGGTGGAAGAACCAAATGCCATCGGCGGAGAAGAAAAAGCTGACACTGGCGCCGCCGGAAGTTCTGATTCAATTACTACGGCAAATGAGCGATAACCCCGCGCAGGGCAAGAATCAGTACTTGCTGGCACTACTGCTGCTGCGCCGCAGAATCGTTCGTGAGGCGGCCGCCGGCGAAACAAGCCCGGAATCGCCGGACGTTCTGCGAATCGAAGTCAGCAGCGATGGCGACACGATGGAAATTCCGGTCGCCGAGATTCGACGAAGCGAAGTCGAGTCGCTGAATCAGAACCTGCAAGAGTTGCTGTATTGCGAGGTCGACGAAGATCAATGATTCGCACGACCGCGCCCCATCACAGTAATACTCCCAAACTTGGCCGCCAACTATCGGCCTGGTTGATGCTAGCTGTCGTTTTCGTATGCGGTGGTGCGACATGCATGCCACAACGAAAGGTGACTGATTTCCCCGCTCCACCACCGGTCCTATCCGATGTGCCGGAACTGAACGACGTCATCGCAGCGGTCAACCGGAACGACGCGGTCCAACAACTTTCGACAAACTCCGCATCGATCCAAGACATCCACCAAAAAACCCCTCGCTTTACCGCCAACGTCCATTTGCAACGCGAGAAGGACTTTCGGCTGCGGGCTAGCCTTCCCATCATCCTGGGATCGGGGTTGGACATCGGCAGCAACCGCGATGTGTTTTGGTTCGAGGTTCCCGACGGGATGAGCCGGACGATGTACTTCGCGCGTCATGACCAGTATCAAAATCAATTGCAGCACGCCGCGATCCCCGTCAATCCAGCGTGGCTGATCGAAGCGATCGGCTTGGTCCATTTGGATCCCGCCCTGGTCATTCAAGGTCCGGTGCGCCGCGACGATGGATTGTTGGAAATACGCAGCCGAATGCCCGACGGGATCCATCAACGCGTTTGCTACATCGATGCCGATGGTGGTTTCGTGACGCAACAACTATTGACGAAACCAACGATCGGCGGTGGTGAGATTCTGATTGCCGAAAGTCGCACGGCAGACCATCGTTTTTATGAAAATCCGGCCTGTGTGCTGCCGCATAAGATTCTGCTTCGTCTGCTTCCGACCGAAGCACCGGAGATGAATCTGATGATCGAAGTCGGTGACTACTCGGTGAATCAAATTTTGAGTGGTGACCCGAATCTATTTGTGATGCCTCAAACCGCGCCGAACATTCGCGATTTGACCAAGCTGTCTTTGGCCACACCGCCGGCCCCCACCGAAACCAGCTACACGCAACAGGCCACTTTGATCCCAGAGTATCGTGGCACGATGACTCGGTGAGCAAAATCAACAGGGTTTTTCACCTACTTGATTCCAAGGGCGTGTTTGGACGCACCTTCGACCGATGGCTTCCAAAGGCTGACATTCAACCGGTCAACCACACGCCTCCACGCAACTTAATAGACCCTGTCGTCAAGTAGACATTGACGCAAAAAATGTTCGCCAAAAGACGCGGCACGGCAACATTATCACCTATCGGTCCGCATTGCCCGCCTGCTGCATTGGCATGCTCACCAAGACTTCACCATTCAGCGTGAAGATCTTCACGACAGCTTCTCCACGGCCCTCGTTTCGCGTCGACTTCGCGTCGACTTCGCGTCTTTCTTCACTCAATCATTTCGTCGAATCGGTCAAGCATTGATTTCGATGAATTCTCGATGACGACCGCCAAAGTTTCAGTGAAGATTCAACTAATCCGAAAGATCGCCCAAACATCAATTCTTAGACTACCGGCCCAATCGAACGCGTGTACGCGTGTCATGGCATCGTAAATACCCCCTATGAGATTCTCATGCATCGATACAACGGTCTTCAGCGGTCTGCCGACAATCAAAAGCAACGAAATAACCCACGAAGCAACCGACATACACGTCGCCAGTTTCTGCTTCAGCAACTAGAGAATCGGCAATTGCTGGCAGCTGCCCCCTTCAGCGAAAACTTCGACGGTTTCACCGGTGCGGGCATTGTTTCTTCACCAGTGCCGGGTCAACTAAACAGCAACGATTGGCGCGTCGTGGGAGCCAGCGATGGAGACACGAGTTTTGGCGGTGATTTCTCCAGTGGTGATCATGCCCGCGGTGCTTCCACAGGTGGCGTCACCACGGGAGGCGTTTATGCCTTTGACGTCGGTAGCGGCAACACCGCACTTGGTATCCAGCCCGGTGGAAGCGATTACACCCCAGGCAATCTCACCCTAAAGATTGACAACACTAGCGACGCAACACAGAGCAACTGGAGCGTTGATTTTACCATTTGGAGTTACAACGACACCGACCGAGCCAACAACGTTCTGTTCCAGTATTCCACCGACGACGTGAACTACACACCGGTTGCGGCGGCGGACTTCATCACGGGCGAAGCCGCCTCGGGGACCCCGGCTTGGGAATCCGTGGGACGCAGTTTGATGTTGCCGGTTTCGGTCCCCGCCGGAACATCGTTGTACCTCCAGTGGACCACCGACGATGTTTCGGGCGGCGGAAGCCGTGACGAAATCGCGGTGGACGATATCGCAGTGGCGCCGGAGGCGACGGTCGACAATTTCACACTTCAAATTTTGCACGCATCTGATTTGGAAGGTGGCGTCGAAGCCATCGAGCGAGCAGCAAACTTCGCGACGCTGGTCGACCACTTTGAAGGTCAAACGGCCGACTTTGACGGCAGCGTATTGCTATCAGCCGGTGACAACTATATCGGCGGACCCTTTTTCAGCGGGGCAGGGGACTTTGCAGTTCGTGACGAATTGCAAGCCGCCTATCAGACTTTGTTTGGAGAACCGGGTCTGAACAATATCCGCGAAGGTGGTGGACGCATCGACATTTCCATCATGAACATCCTGGGCTTTGACGCATCGGCGATCGGCAACCATGAGTTTGACTTTGGAAGTGATACCTTTGAAGGACTGATCGAAGAAGACATTCGGGGCGGCACACTTGGCGACGTTCGCTGGCTGGGTGCTCAGTTCCCATATTTGTCGGCAAACCTTGATTTCAGTGGTGACGCCGATCTGGGCAATTTGTTCACATCCGACATCTTGCCGAACACTGCGTTCCAAGCCGACCTCGGCGACTTAGCGGCAACGGGCGCTCTTCGGAAAATCGCCCCGGCAACGTTGGTCCAGACCGGCGGAGAAACCATCGGCGTGGTGGGTGCCACCACGCAGCTGTTGGAAAGCATTTCGTCCCCCTCGGGAACCCTCGGTACGGCCGGAACGGTCAATGACATGCCGGCATTGGCGGCGGTCCTACAACCGGTGATTGATGATATCCTTAATGGCGACGATGACGTTGCGGGTAACAGCGACGACGTTAACAAGGTCGTGCTGGTCAGCCACCTGCAGCAACTGGCGCTGGAAGAGGCGTTGATCGGATTGCTGTCCGGCGTCGACGTGGTCATTGCAGGCGGAAGCGATACATTGCTGGCCGACGGCGACGATGTTCTGCGTCCCGGCGACACCGCCGAAGGCTCCTATCCAGTGATGACAAGCAACCTGGACACCGACCCGGCGTTAATCGTCAGCACCGATGGGGAGTACAGCTACCTGGGGCGTTTGGTGATCGATTTTGATGCCAACGGTCTTGTCATTCCGGGATCGGTCCAAGAACCGATCAGCGGCGCCTATGCAACCACCGATGCGAACACTTTGGCGGTGGTGGGAGGTGCAACCATTGAAGACGCGGTCGCCGCCAGCACCAAAGGCACCGAAGTCAAGAAACTGACCGACGCGGTCAGCGGCGTCGTCGTTGCTAAGGACAGCAACATCGTCGGTCGGACCGGCGTGTACCTGGAAGGAAACCGCAGCGAGATTAGGACTCAGGAAACCAACATCGGGAACCTGACCGCCGATGCCAACCTGGCTTATGCCCAGTCGATCGATGCGACGGTGCTTGTATCCATCAAGAATGGTGGGGGCATCCGCGCCCCGATCGGCGAGGTCGATAGCATCACAGGTGAACTGCTGCCGCCGCAGGGCAACGCAGCCGCCGGCAAAGCAGTCGGCGACATTTCACAACTGGACATCGAAAACACGCTGCGATTCAACAATGGGTTAACGTTGCTGGATTTGACACTTGCCGAGTTGGTGCAGGTCGTTGAACACGGTGTCGCCGCCTCCGGCCCGGGCAACACCCCCGGACAGTTCCCACAGATCGGCGGCATGCGATTCAGTTATGACACCAGTCTGCCATCGGGAAGTCGCGTCCAGAGCCTGGCATTGACTGACGAATTGGGTAACGTCAGCAAGGTTGTGATGGAAGACGGCGGAATGTTGGCTGACCCCAACGAAGTGATCCGCATCGTCACCCTGAACTTTTTGGCCGACGGTGGCGACAGCTATCCCTTTGACGTTTTCGGGGAAAACCGAGTCGACTTGGTTGATCCGGCGGGCCCGGCAGGAGCGGCCACCTTTGCCAACCCGGGCAGCGAACAGGATGCATTGGCCGAATACTTGCTGGCCAACCACGCCACCGTGCCTTACTACACCAACGACACGCCGGTCCAGCAAGACCGACGCATTGTAGATCTAGCTTCCAACGGCATGATCGATACGGTCACCACGGACGTCGCCAGCGGCGAATTAGAACTGGTCGATCTTGGCCAGATCTCGCTAGCCGGTGCCGAGATTGTTGTCTACGACGATGCGCGTGCGTTGGCGTTTGTGACCTTCGCCGGAGGCGTTCAAGTCATCGACATGTCCAACCCCGCCGCACCGGCGTTGGTCGGACCAATCGCACCATCGGCCAGCACCGGAGCAACCGATGAAGTCACCAGCGTGGCCGTCCACGGCGACCTCTTGGCTATGGCGGTTCCGGATGCCGACAAGACGTTGCCCGGTCACGTGTTCTTGTACGATCTGTCGGCGTACACCAATGCGATCAGCCAAATCGTCTTCGTCAACGCAGTGCAAGTTGGGGCACTTCCCGACATGATCACGTTCACGCCGGACGGTTCACAGATCGTCGTTGCCAATGAAGGTGAACCCACCGACGAAGGACGTTTGGCATCCATGATGACGGGCTTGGCTGGCTTTGAAGTCCAGCCGATCTTTACGGTCGCAGATGTCATCTCTGGGACGACGGGCGCGTTGAATGCGACCACGGCGGGTGACTACCAACCGGTCGGGATCCTGGACGGACTGGGGGCCTATGAACTGGATGCCAACACCATCCGCGTCTTTGCCAACCATGAATTGACATCCAACGTCGGTGCGGAATTCAATCTTGCCAACAACGCCACACTGACCGGCGCACGCATCAGCTACTTCGACATCGACAAGGCCACTCGTCAAATCGTCGACAGCGGACTCGCCTTTGACACCATCGTCAACGCCGCAGGTGTCGCTGTTGATGACGCCAATAAGGGTGGCATCGGTGACGGTGGTGGGCTGGCCCGCCTGTGCAGCGGAATCTTAGTCGAGGCAGGATCCTATAATTTCGTCGACACCATCTACTTCGCCGGCGAAGAAGACAGCAACGCCAATGGTGGACTCGGTGGACTGGAATACGCCCTCGACGCCGCCAACGGAACCCTCTATGCCCTGCCGGCACTCGGATACGCCGCCTGGGAAAACGTCACCCCCATCGACACCGGGGACGCCGGCAAGACCGCACTGTTAATCGGCGACGACCGCGAAGCGGCACCGTTGTACCTGTGGGTCGGCGACAAAGACGTGTCCGTGGGTGCCGGGTTCTTGGAACGAAACGGGCTGACCAACGGAACCCTGTACGCCTGGAAGGCGGACGACGGATCCCAAGACCCGTCCGATTGGGCCGGAACCGGGTCCAGTCGGGCTGGAACCTGGGTGGCCATGACCAACACGACCTCCATCGCCGCACAGGATGCCGAAATCGACGCCAACGGCGCGTTCGAGTTCTCGCGTCCCGAAGACGTTGCCACCGACCCGTCCGATGGCAGCCGCGCCGTATTGGCATCGACCGGACGCACCGGGTTTGCCGGTGACGCCGACCTATGGGGAACGACCTACCTGGTCGATATCACCTTCGCCGCCGGCGTTCCGACGGTCGCCACGTTGGACATCATTTACGATGGCGACGACGCTGGTTCAGGCCAATTCGCCGGCCCTGATTTTGGACTCCGCAGCCCGGACAACCTGGACTGGGCCGATGACGGGCTGATCTACATCCAAGAAGACAGAAGCGTTGGCGCTTTTGGCGACGAAAGCGGCGAAGAAGCAAGCATCTGGCGGATCGATCCGAACAACGGCCTGCTGGAACGTGTCGGACAGATCGATCGTACCGCTGTGTTGCCCAGTGACGCGACCGACGGCGACCCGACGGACCTGGGCGATTGGGAATCGTCGGGGATCATCGACGTTTCCGGCTTGTTCGGCGAAGCCGCCGGATCGTTGTTCTTGTTCGATGTTCAAGCCCACTCGGTGCGTGACGGTGCAATCGGCGGCAACGCGGCTCTGGTCCAGGGAGGCCAATTGAGTTTTTTGACCAATGCCTTTGCGACCTCAACGCAGCCGACCAGCGATCCGGTCGGTTCGGTATCAATCATTGATGTGTCCGCTGGTGCGGCGTCGGCGACGGCAAACCAGGTCGGTTTCAGTCAGTTCAATGGCACCGAGGCTGAATTGCGTGACATGGGCGTCCGTATCTTCCCCGGTAAGAGTGCATCACAGGACTTTGAACCGGAGTACATCACAGTGGCCCCGGATGGTTCAACCGCCTATGTGACGCTGCAGGAAGCCAATGCGGTGGCCGTTTTGAACCTAAGTACCCAGACTTTCAGTGACATCTTGCCTCTGGGGCTGAAAGACCACACGTTGCCTTTCAACATGCTGGACCCCAGCAATCGCGACAGCGGCATTGAACTACAAAACGCTCCGGTTTTCGGCATGTACATGCCCGACGCCATCGCATCGTTTGCTGTCGGTGGACAAACCTATTTTGTCACAGCCAACGAAGGTGACGGTCGCGACATCGACGAAACCCGCATTGGGGACTACAGCGTTTCCGAACTTGATCCTTCCGCCACCTTGCTGGGAACGACCGTGCAGGCCGATGTCCAGGATGACGCTGTCTTGGGCCGTTTGAAGTCATCGAATGTCGATGGCGACCTGGATGGCGATGGCGATATCGACAAATTACACGTTTACGGTGGTCGATCGATGTCAATCTTCGATTCCACGGGCAATCTGGTGTTCGATAGCGGTGACCTGATTGGTCGTGTTACTGCAGCGATGACGCCCACGCTGTTCAACGCGAACGACGGAGATCCCGGCGAATTTGATGACCGAAGCGACGACAAAGGTGCCGAACCCGAGGGTGTAACCTTGGCAACGATCGGCAGTCAAACCTATGCTTTTTTGGGCCTGGAGCGTGCTGGCGGGGGAGTGATGATCTTCAACATCACTGACCCCATGAATGCTCAGTTCGTTGGCTACACCCGAGTAGATGGCGATGTCGCACCGGAAGGCTTGACCTTCGTCCCAAGCGGCCCAGGGGGCACGCCTTTGTTGTTGGTGACCAACGAGGAAAGCAACAACATGCGGGTCTTCGGCGTCCAAACGGTTGCACCGGAGGTCGCTAATGTGACCGTCAACGACGGCGCCGATCAGCGATCGATGGTGACATCACTGACGGTCCAATTCACTCAAGCGGTGGACATCGCCAGCGATGCTTTCAAGTTGGAAAACACAACGGATAACATCGAAATCGACTTATCGGCTGCATCGATCGTCCAGGTATCGCCGAAGATCGTAAGAATTGAATTCGGTGCCGGTGGCATGTCGCCTTCTATCGATGCCCGACCGACCGGCAACAGCCTGGCCGACGGAAACTATCGCTTGACGGTGGATAGCACCAAGGTTACGTCGCAAGTGGACTTGACGACCGCCATGCTGGCGGACGAAGTCTTCGGTGACGACGCGGCCGACGGCTTGTTCCGTCTGTTCGGCGATATCAATGGTGACCGTGGCGTCGGGATCACGGACTTCGCAGATTTCCGCGCGTCGTTTGGAGCTACGGAAGCCGATGCAGCCTATATCGATGAATTCAATGTCGACGGCGATATTGGGATAGGAATCCAGGATTTTGCCGCGTTTCGTGCGAACTTTGGTCAAATGATCTAACTGAGTCAACAATGATTTCTATCAAGGTCATTTCCTGAACCTCGCCACCTGTTGATGTAGGTGGAGATCCGCCGGGGTATCCAACAAGCAGGCTTGCTCGATTGCAGCGGCCTGCTTGTTTTTGTTTTGGCGATACAAGATTTCCGCCAACGTATCGCGATAGATGGCGCTGTCGGGTTCCAGACGCACCGCCCGGGATGCCCACTGCTGGGCAAGCGGCAAATGGCTGTCGTTGACCGCCAGTACCCAGGCCAGATTATTCAGCATCATGGCGTCGCTGGGAAAGTTGGCAAAGTGCTGATGGCCCAAGTCCGTGATTCGATCCAGCGTTTTGGTTACCAAACCGTCCATGCCGGCCTCGGCCGCTTTAGGCAGCAACCGTTCGACGTGATCGATTGCCAACGGATCCAGCTTTGATATGAAAGCCAGCGATCTGTCGACCGCTTCTTCGTCGCCGGATTCGATTGCCGCTTGCATCCGATACCCCTCGACGACCGTGGGATACCAGACGAAGGTGACTTCGGATCGATCAGGGACGTCCAAGAGTGTGGCCACGGCTTGGTCCAAGATCATCGCGGCATCAAAAGGACGCGTTTCGTGAATCATCTCGGCGTAGGTGTGCACCGCTGCCGAAAAGTCACGTGCATGCTTGGGATCAAGCGCTGTCAACGCCAACAGTCCCTGGTACGCGGCTTTAGCCTCCGCATCCAGACCATGCGTCACCAGGTAATCGATCACACGCCTGCGATGACGCGGTTGGGGGGAACAAAGCAACAACTGCATGGTCCGGTCGCTGTGCAGACTGGCCGAAGCGTCCGTTCCCTGTTTCGCCAAGCGCCACTGTGCCGCCAGGATTCGCACGGCCAGCGCTTCGTCATCGGCGCTGGGCGAGGGCGTCGTTGTCGTTTGCACTTGGTGCAAGATCTGTTCGAAAATTTGGCGATAGATCGTCGCTGCCGTCTGATCGTCACCGGAGAACTGTTGTCGCTCGGCCAGCAGGAACATTGCCCGGCGATCACCACGCCGCACCAATTCCGTCTGCCACAGATCAGCCAAGTCTTGCCGGCCCAACCGCTGGAACATCAGCGGGTAACCCGAGTGAATTTCGGGTTCCGCTATCGAGCGGGTGAGCCGACTGCGTCGGTTGGTCGCCGGCGCGGTCATCAGCATGTGACTGAACCGATCCAAATCAATCGCCGAATCCCACGAATGTGGCAACCGGCCGCGCAGTAAATCGGCGGTCCACCGATTGCGTGTCCTGACGCTTGATCCGGCATGAGACAATGCCAACACTTGGCTGATGCGTCCCCACATGCTGCCGTTGGCACCTTCATCGCCAAAAAAACTGGCAAGCACGCTGGCCGTCGATTCGCTGACTTGATCGTCATCGGAGTCATGTGCAAAGCGAACCGCCCAATCCAGTTCGCCGGCCTGCTGAAGCGACCAGCAAACCAACAATCGCGATGGATAGCGCCCGATACTGGTCTGGCGACAAAGTTCTTGGCACACTTGCCACGCCAAATCTCGCCGCCCGCACCACAACAAACTTCGAATCACCAACTGGACATGGTTCACATCGGTCGTTGAGTCTTCGGTGCCAGACGCAAGGCGTTCCAACCAATCCCCCGTCGCTTGGTTTAGTTGCCGTGCCATATGATTCGAACGATCGCCGGCAATTTCGTTTGTGTCATCGGCGAAGCCAATGGCTTTGAAAACATCCCGATAGCGTGATGACGCACGGGCCAAGTTTGCGGCACCATCGGGATCAGTTTCTGACAGGACTTCAATGGCCAAATCGATTTCGCCGCAGCTGGCAAGCGTTCCCCAACGCAGCTGACCGATCAACGCGGCCTGATTACGATCCACTCCGGCGGCGACGTCCTTGGTATTCCACTGGGTCCCGGTCAGGGCGTCGATCGCATCTTGGCGTCGCGACAAATCACCGGCACGATGTGCGGCGACCAAGCGACGGCTTTGGTGACGCGTCCACGACAACGAACGTGGCGGACCGATGGCCGACATCGCGGATCCATCCACTTCATCCAACCATTCGCATAGTTCGCGCCAGCGACCGTCCAAGGCCATACAGCGATATCGTAACTCACGCAGTTGTTTCAAGTATTCGCCGTCCGACGCGCCTTCATCGGTGATGCCTGGCCTAATTTGCGTCCCACCCATCCGATCCGCATTTTTCTGTTCACTGCGAAGTGCAGATTCGGCCAATTCGATCGCATCGTCACGTCGTCCCAAGGCGTCCAATACCTGGATGCGATTGACCGTCTGTTGGTTGCCCGACCAACGTTGGGAACGATCGGGCAGCAACGTGTCATCGGAAACGGGCATGCCCATGACTTGCATCACTTCAGCACGGCACACCAACATCGACGGTGATTCGGCCACGCGGTCGATCAGGTCTACCAGGTCAGGGACCCTGTCACCCGAGACGGCCATGGCGACCAACAACGGATACAGGTTTTCAATCGACGTGGCGGCACGGTCGCGTAAACCGTCCCATGCGGGTGTCCCACTGGATTCATCCAACGCAACTGCAGCGGCTTCGAAGCGACCAGCCTTTAACAACAAGTCCATCGCTTCGGCCGGATCGACCTCTTGTAACCGCTTGGACAATTCTGCGGGAGTCTCAGGCAAAATTCCCCGTCGCCATCGTTCCAAGATCCATTGAGCCCGGCCGGAAACTTCCGGATCTGGATCACGCACCGCTTCACGCACCCACTTTTGAGTCGCATCACGATGACGCCACATCTGCAACGTCGTACGTTGACGCATTCGATAATCGTCCGACGACAGTTGTTCGGGTGCCCAAGCGCCCTCGGTCGCCATGACCGGTGGTGGCGTTTCGGCCTGGCCGGTCACATCTGACGTGTTTCGTTGATGATGTGCGGCCGAAGGGTCCTGCTGATCCGCCGCCGTTGCCGGGATCGTCTGAAACGGGATCACCAGCCCCCAAACCGCCAGCACCAGCCCCGTCCGGCACGCGCGACGACACAGACCATTCGATCGCAGTTGTCGATAATGCAAAGACACGATCCCGTTGTTAGAAAATCCATACGATTGACGCCGGCGTTCCTGAGCATTCGTTCAGGAGAAACACAGCGTCCGATCACCATCGTCCGGTGTGGGGCGGCCTTGCGATGGTCAGCTCCCGCGATACATCGCCAGTCATTGAAACCCGGAAGCATTGATGAAGTTTAGCCGATGGTCCAGAAAAAGGGACATTTCGTTCGCCGGTCGTTAAGATGATCAGCCACCGAAGGCTCGAGACCGCAATCGTCGCCGCGAGATGTTCAACCCGCTCGGCGTGTCGTCTTTCGATTCCTTTGGCCATGCCCCCGCCCGAATTTCCCGCCTACCCAAGCCAGTTTGCCGATGCCCACCCCCAGTTTTCGACCGCGGATTTGTCGTCACCGAACACATTCGAATCGGCTGATTCCGATCCGATCGATGCATGGCAACCGCTTACAACCAAGCTATCAATCACTGGGAATTGCAACGTGCTTGGTACTGTTTGCGGCGGCCCAACTTCACGCCCAGACGGATGCGTTCTGGGGACAATGGCGGGGCAACCAGCAAAACGGGGTCGCACCAGCAGGCGATTATCCCGTTCAGTGGTCCAGCGAGTCCAACATTGCCTGGACACTTGATCTACCGGGACGCGGCGGCAGCACCCCCGTCATCGTGGGTGACACCGCTTATCTGACCGCCGGTTTCGACGACAAAAATCATGTCATCGCCGTCAACCTGACCAACGGAACGATCGCCTGGACACGAGAACTGGGCGATGACCGGGGTGGCAAGCACCAAAAAGGCAGCGGCAGCAATCCGTCGGTGGCATCTGACGGAAAATCTCTTTTCGCGTACTTTCGCAGCGGCGATGTCGGCTGTCTTTCGGACGACGGAACCGTTCGCTGGCATCACAACCTGCAAGACTTGTACGGCCAAGACACACTGTGGTGGGATCTGGGCAGTTCACCAATCATTGCCGACGGCAAAGTCATCATTCCGGTCATGCATTCCAGTGAAGGCGAAGATCGGCGGTCACTGACCAGCGTCGGATACGTGGTGGCGTTGAATGCCGAGACCGGCGACGTGGCTTGGAAAGTCGATCGAAACACCGACGCACCGGTCGAGGCGTCGCAAAGCTACACGACTCCCGTGCGGTGCAACGTCAACGGCGTTGACATGTTCGCCGTCTTGGGGGCTGACCAAGCATCACTGCACCGTGTGAACGATGGCATGACCGTGGGAACGGTGGGCGGGTTCAATCCCGCCGGCGAAGCCTTCTTTCGTTCCATTTCATCACCCGCGGTGACCGACGGCGTTTTGATTTGCCCGTATTCACGTGGCGATACCGTGACGGCCATCGCTCTGGATCGCTTGGCAAAGAATGTCGGTCGCGATGCGGTGATCTGGGAACGGGATGACATCGGCAGCGATGTTCCGACTCCCGCGGTGGATAATGGCGTCGCCTACTTCATCGAAGACGGCCGTCAGAACCGTGGTGAAGTCATCGCCGTCGACGTAAAGACCGGTGAAACCAAATGGACCGTTGCGACACCCAAAAGCCGTGTGACTTTCAGCAGTTCGCCTTTGATCGCCGGCGACCACTTGTATGTCACGGCGGAAGATTCCCAGACTTACGTGATCGGACCGCTGTCGTCAGATGCTCCCGAAGTGGTCGCGCAGAACGACTTGGGCGAACAGCCGGGAATCACTGTGGCCAGCCCGGTGCCGCTAAAAAACGGATTGCTGATCCGTACAAGGGATTCGTTGATCCGGGTCGGAAAATAGTCGACTGCCGTTCCGTCCCGGACATCGATGAATCGCGACCGGCATTCAGATGGCCGGCGCGTGCGACGAGGATGGTGGGCGAACGACAAAACCGTCCCCCACAATCATGCGGATTGCGGCGGGGATCACCTCGAACGAAGTTGGAACGTCTTGGTCGATTTCACCATCGATACTGAACCGCATCGGCGGATCACTGCTCAGGTGCAATGACCTGACTTGACGAAACAGCACTTGGTCCGATTCAAGAAATCGACCAAGCAGGTTGGAAGCCACCAGCTTCGCCATCTCGGCAACCTCGCCATCGCGGATCAGGACGACATCCATTCGCCCGTCACAAATTGATGCCTCCGGGGCGACTTCAATGTGTCCCGCGTTGGTGCGACCGTTGGCAACAATCACGGCCCAACAATCAATCCGATCCCGATGATCATCGGACCGTGCGTCGACATGGTACGACCGCATGTCGGGTAGCACATCCATCGCGCCACGCAGATAACTGAACGCCCCCCAAAACGCCTTGGTCTGATCGTTTAGTTGTTCGCTGACTCGAACACTGTTTCCGCCGGCGGCCACGTTGGCAAAATAACGGTCGCGCCGCCCATCGCTGACCCGAATGACATCACCAGGAATGACTCGAGCGTTTTGAATGAGGGCGGCCGATTGCTGAACATCCGCCGGCATACCCAGCGTCCCAGCAAAATCGTTGGCGGTCCCCAGCGGTAGAATGCCGAATATGGGTCGTCGCTCGGACGGAAGCCGCATGATCGCGTTGACAACCGCGTTGACGGTCCCGTCCCCGCCGGCTGCGACAACAGTGCGGAACCCGTCGTTGACGGCTCGCGAGATGACTTGGCCCAGATCGATTTGCTGCGATAGTTTCAACCAACGACCGCCCCACTGGGACTGGGCGGCACGCGCGGTGCTCACATCCAACCCCCGACCTGAACTCTGGTTCCAAATCCATAGCACATCGCCGGCCGCAACGGGCTCGGCCTGCGTCGTGGCCGTCGTGTCGGACATCATCGATTCCATCTTCAATTGATAACCCGCTGTCAAATTCCTCGCACGAAACTATCTCGGAGACTTATGAAGGGCGGCAATCCTCGGACCAAAACAGATCGAAACCGTCATTTCCCCCGACTGATCCGCTCGGGAAGCGCGACACTGATCCACTTCATCCGCGGCCGCGAACCGATCGCAATGCTGGTATGGGTCACCGTGGTGTTAGGCATCTGGGGATTCGTCGAATTGGCCGACGAGGTCACCGAAGGCTCGACACGGAACTTTGATCGCTGGGCAGTCAGTCTGATGCGTCAGAGCGACGCGCCGTCCATTCCGATCGGCCCCAAGTGGATGGGCGAAGCGGGACGAGACATCACGGCCCTGGGTGGAATCGCCAACCTGACCTTGTTGATCGTCGCGGCAACCGGATTCCTGTTGGTCAACCGAGCCAGACGGTTGGCGGCGATCCTGGTGGCCTCCACCACCAGCGGCATCGCCATCAGCTTGTTGCTGAAGCGAGTGTTTGATCGCCCACGCCCCGATGTGGTCCCGCATCTGTCAGACGTTTACACCAGCAGTTTTCCCAGCGGCCATTCGATGATGTCTGCGGTGGTTTACCTGACCCTGGGTGTCTTGATCATTCCCGTGTTGAAGCACTTTTGGGCGCGGGTCTATGTGCTGGCCACTGCGGCTTTGGTGACGGTCTTGGTTGGGATCAGCCGCGTTTACATGGGCGTGCACTATCCCACCGACGTCTTGGCCGGATGGGCGGCGGGTGGCGTTTGGGCACTGATCTGTTGGTCAATCGCCCGCCGCAGCACGCCAAAACCGCCGTCGGACACGCTGGTCCCCGCGAGGGAGCCAAAGTTGTGACCGGTGGGCGGTTGGGTGGTCGTGTCGTCGGTCTACGGTTTGGGGGCCGCAGCAGCCAAGCCGGCCAAGTCTTCCTGACCAACGCGTGTGCAGAATTCACCCAGTGATTCGTCGCCCTGGCGATTAGCTTTGAACGCGGCAAAGATCGCCACCAGTTCATCGACCACCTCGGCGTCAGGCACCAAGTCTTTGTAGATGAACGCCAGCCGGTTTCCCAGCCAACCACCGCCCGCGAACAGTGTGTACTTGTTCTTGGCTTTGCCCACCAACGCCAGGTCGGCGTTGTAGGGGCGAGCACAACCGTTGGGGCATCCCGTCATGCGAAGGGTGAACCGTTCCTTGTCCAACCCCAATTTGGCCAAAGGCTGTTCCAGCCCATCAATGATTCCCGGCAGACGTCGTTCGCTTTCGGTGATCGCCAGACCGCAGGTGGGCAGAGCGACACAGGCGATTGACCAACGCCGCACCGTGCTGGTGTCTTCGGTGGTCACGATCTTGTGATCCCGCAAAATCTGAATCAGCTCATCCCGCTGATCTTCGTCGAAGTCACAGAAGATGATGCTCTGATGACCGGTCAAGCGAATTTCAGGTTTGAATCGCTGGCATACAGCCCGCAATCCCGCTTTCAACTGACGCTGGTCATTGTCGTAAAGACGTCCGTTTTCGATGTTCAGACCATAGGACCATTTGCCGTCGCCCTGTTCTTGCCATCCCATGTGATCGTCGAAATCGGTCACATCGTCGTCGGTCAGATCTTGCAGCGGCCCGCCATAGTATTCCTCGACCGCACGCCGGAATTTCTCGATGCCCCAATTGGCGATCAAGTACTTCAGACGGGCAACCTTGCGGTCTTCGCGGTTCCCATAATCGCGTTGGACTTTGATGACCGCCTTGGCCACATCCACCGCTTGGTCAGGCGTTACAAAAGCCATCCGCTTGGCCAACGCGGGGAACGTCTTGGATGCACTGGGGGTGGTTCCCATGCCGCCACCGACGCTAACGTTGTAACCAATGACTTCACCGTCGCGGACGACGGCCAGGAAGCCCAGGTCTTGGGTGTAGATGTCGATACAGTTGTCGTCCGGCAGCGCGATGCCGATTTTGAATTTTCGCGGCAGATAGCGAGGCCCATACAGCGGCTCGACAACTTCACCGGGACCGCCGCCGACCAGTTCTTTCTCACCGGTCTCATCGTCGGTCAACCACAATTCGTGATAAGCAGGCGTCTGTGGTGCTAACGCGACGGTCAGTTCATCCGCCAATTGTTGGATGGTGTTGTGAAGCGGCCCGGTCCGTTTGGCGGGGCAACACATGATGTTTCGATTCACGTCGCCGCAAGCGGCCAACGTTGACAATCCAACCGCGTTGACGCGTGCGATCGCAGCCTTCAGATCATCTTTAACAACGCCGTGCAGCTGGAACGTTTGTCGGGTGGTGATCTTGAGCGTCGAATTCCCCAATTCATCGCATAGATCCAAGTGGGCCAGCAATTGGTCCGACGTCAATCGGCCCCCGGGAATCCGGCACCGCATCATCATCGAATAGGCTTTGCCGCCGCCGGTCTTCTTCAGCTCGGCCCGCTTGTCTCGGTCGTCTTGCTGGTAAGTCCCGTGGAACTTCAACAGTTGCAAATTGTCTTTGTTGAAGTGATCGGAATCTTCATGAAGTTCTTGGCCGATGGTGCCTTTCAGGTACTGGCTGCCTTCTTTGATCCCTTCAACGGGGCTAAGCTTGGGAGCGTCCGTGGACATAGTTTGGATGTCAGTCGGGTATTAGGATTCGAGCCGCGTGGATTGAACGCGAGTGGATTCGATGGTGAGTGCACGACGCGAAATTCGCTGACTGGCAGACTTTGCCCAGCCTTCACATTCTTCGACGTCTGGTCAACTATAACGGCCGCTCTTCTTCATCACTATGCCAGTCGCTGGACCACCGATGACCGCAACGCTTCTGAACGGAAAACAGATCGCACAGGAGATTCGAGCCGAAATCGCCGAACAGGTTCGCCGGCGTGTTCAGGCCGGGAAATCGCAGCCCAAGCTGTGCGCGATCCTGGTGGGGGATGATCCCGCCAGTCAGGTGTACGTTCGCAACAAAGAACGGGCCTGTGAAAAAGCGGGAATTGCGGGCACGGTCGACCGATTGCCCGCCACCACCACCGGCACCGAACTGCTGGCGCGGATCGAACAACTGAACCACGATCCCACCGTGCACGGCATCCTGGTCCAATTGCCGTTGCCTAAATCCGAATCGTCGGCCGATCCACTGGACGAACGACGGGTATTGGACGCCGTTTCGCCGCTGAAGGACGTGGACGCGTTCAGCCCCGTCAACGTGGGATTGCTGATGCAGGGGCGGCCACGTTTTCTGCCTTGCACCCCGCATGGCGTCGTTCAACTGCTGCATCGCTGTGACCGAGGCGTCGCGGGCAAACACGTCGTGGTGATCGGACGCAGCGATATCGTCGGCAAACCCATCGCGTCGATGCTGTCACAGCGAACGAACATGGCCAATCAAGGCGACGCGGAAGGCGGCCGCGATGTGGCCAACGCCACGGTGACGATCGCCCACAGCCGGACGGAAAACCTTGCCGACCTTGTCCGCCAAGCCGACTGTGTCATCGCAGCAGTGGGCATCCCAAAGCTGGTGACCGCCGACATGATCCGTCCCGGTGCGACGGTCGTAGACGTCGGGATCAATCGAGTCGACGACAAACTGGTCGGCGACGTCGACTTTGAAGGCGTCAAAGAAGTCGCCGGCGCGATCACACCAGTTCCCGGCGGCGTCGGACCATTGACCATCGCCATGCTGCTGCACAACACGGTCAAAGCCGCGGAACTGGCCGACGGATAAGGGCTAGGTGCCGTCACGCCGTCATCGGCATCTGGCAATTGGCACATCGCAACCGTGCCGGCGCGTGACTACGCCGCCTGTGTCATCGCAGCTTTCTGCAGACGCTTGGCGATCTTTGGCGGCGGCTGGCGCCAGCGTCGGTGCAACCACCAGTATTGTTCCACGGACATGTCGATCGCTTCGGCCAACCGCGCGTTGTACCAGCGGGTCAGTGTTTGCACGCTCGCGCAGACCTTGTTCGGATCGTCGGCCGGATCAGCGACGCCGACGCATCCCGATTCGAACGTCATCGGTTGTCCGTCGATGCGGCGGGTGTAAGCGGCCAACATTGGGGCCCCCGACGACAATGTGAACAACGCCAAGGCTTTGTGACACGAAGCGGGGGTGCCCAGAAAATTCACCCAGCATCCTTTGTCACCCGCGTGTTGGTCGGCCAACAGTGACAACGCCCCACCACTGCGAAGCAACCGTTCGACCTCCGGTGCGCTGCCGTCCTTGTCGACCAAGTGCTGGCCCTTCGCACTGCGAAAACGCTTGACCCAATCATCGATGAATCGGTTGTCCAGCCGCCGCGCGATCGACGTGGTTTGAAAGCCCATCAACCCGATCAAGTAGCCACCGATTTCAAAATTCCCGAAGTGCCCGGTGACCGTCACCGTGGGTCGTCGCCCCAACAAAATTCGCAACATCGCGCGGTTCTGGCGAAAACGAATGTGACGGGGCCAGTTGCACAGGTGCAATCGACGCTGGGCCCAGGCGATCTCGCATCCCATCAGCAACAGCGAATGCCACATCGACCGCATCAAGGCTGCGGCTTGCTCTTCGGTGGCGTCGGGAAAGACACGGCGGATGTTTTCGCGTGTGACGCGATAGCGAATCTTGATCGGGCCGGTCAGCAACCAGGCCAAGACCCGACACATACGATCGCCCATGTCGGCCGGCAACACCTGCACGACCGAAACCAACAGCCGCACCAAAAGGTACGCGGCGGCATCGGTGGCCTGTCGCTTCCAAGCTTGCATCGATCCAATTCGGTGGAAGGTGATCCGTCACTTCAGCCCTGAATTCACAGGAAACCGGCGGGCGTACCGGCACACCCGCTGGATTCATCATCCCGCAACCGGGGATTCGTCACCAGACCGATTTCCGGTCATCAGCGAGACCACGATCAAAGTCAGAAACGCCAAGGGGATTGTCACAATCCCGGGTTGGCCAAACGGCGTCGGCGCACCATCCGGATCGATACCGTAGACCGATTCAAACGTATCGGCCGACAACAACACCCACGCCAACGAGCTGAACATTCCGACCAGGATGCTGGCGACGATCCCTTGCCGGGTCGTCCTTTTCCAAAACAGCAACATTACCAACGAGGGCAAATTCGCACTGGCGGCCACGCTGAATGCCCAGCCGACCAGGTAACTCAAATTCAAGCCCTGGAACAGGATGCCCAACACAATCGCAACGATGCCGACGATGACCGCCGAAATTTTCGCCACGCGGACCTGGCGAGCCCCCGACAGTTGCAGACCAAAGACGCCTTCCAGCAAATCGTGAGCGACGGCACCGCTGCTGGCCAAGATCAGCCCGCTGACGGTGCCCAACACCGTGGTGAACGCGATCGCCGAAATGATCGCAAACAACCAATCATTGAAACTGCGTGCCAACAACGGCGCGGCCATGTTGTTGCTGGTCAAGTCGAGCGCCCCGTTGGTCATCGCGCCCAAGCCCAGATACAACGTCAGCACATAGAAAAAACCGATCGTCGCAATTCCGACAATCGTGCTTTTGCGTGCCGCCGCGGCATCCTTGACCGTGTAATACCGAATCAAGATATGGGGCAACGAAGCGGTCCCGCAAAACAGTGCCAACATCAGTGACAGAAAATTGATCTTACCGACCCAGCTATCACCGCGAATACCTTGAAAACGTGGGTGTTCGCCCGGCCGCAACACCTGCGAACCTTCGGTCGCTTTTGGATAGTAGATCGTTGACATCGTTTCATCATCATGCCAAACGCTGGTCTTTTTCCAAAGCACGACTTCGCTTTGACGCAACGTCGACAAATAGGCCGCGGGCCCGAGTGGTCCGGTCTGCTGTTGATCATCAGGCAAACGACTGACATAGCCGCCGGTCAGTAGTTCGCGTTGGCCCTGATCGCGTCCAAGTGGAGCCCCGTCGATCAACGTCGCTGCGTCCGTTTTTCGAACCGACTGGGCCTGGCGCAACCAAACCTGTGCACCGGAGCGTTCGATCCGAAACAAATCAAAGCCTCGACCGTCGTCTCGCGTCAATCGAATGAAATCCTGGGCCTCCGCCCAACCATCCTCCGGTGCCACCACGGTCCGTCCCGCGATCATTGCATCACCGGATCCCGTGCGCTCGGCGGCAACCTCGCTTTCATCCAGCGGCCCGATCGACTGGAATCCGCCATCGTCGACCTTCAATCCCTTGGACAGAACGATTGCCACGAGGACGGCGCTGAAGATGACCAGCAGAGATCCTTTCAAAAACTGGACCCAGGTCGTGCTGACCATTCCTGCGGTGACGACGATCACGATCACCACCGCACCCACAGCGACGACACCGATCCAGTGGGGCAGTCCCAGCAGGGGCTGGATCAGCACACCGGCGCCGACCATCTGCGGAATCAGATAGAAAACGCTGACGACCAGCGTGCTGACGCCCGCCGCACCACGAATGCCGGGTGATTGAAACTTGGCGTCCAACGCATCGGCAAACGTGAATCGCCCCAGCCGCTTCATCGGTTCGGCGATGACGAACAGTGCAACCACCCAGCCCGCCAAGTAACCGATCGAGTACAGGAATCCATCGTACCCGTACGACGCGATCATCCCGCAGATGCCCAAAAACGATGCCGCCGACAGATAGTCCCCGGCAAACGCGACACCATTGATCGCCCATGGGATTTGACCATGGGCGGCGAAGTAGCCTTCGGACGACGTCGCTCGGCGTCCCAGGTAAAAACTGATGCCCAGCGTGAGCGCGACGAAGGCCGCAAAGGCGACGATTGCCGCGACGGATGCGTCGTAAATCACGAGCGATCCTCCATCGCTTCGGCAGCTTCATCGTCCGGTTCGACACGACAAAACCAGCCGTAGATGCCCGCCAGTAAAACCGCCACGACGATCAATCCAAACCCATAAACGATCGCCAGGTTCAGCCCCCAGAACAACACCCGGTCGAACGCATCGGGCGCGAACGCGCCGGTCAGCACGAACCCCAAGTAACACAACAAATACAACGCAAACAAAACCAACCCCAACTTGGCGTTGAAGCGTTGTGCGTCGACAGACGTTTGGGTCATCGGCGGACCTTGGCAAAGAACGATACGCGATCGGGACATCCAGCGGGTCGCAAACTGCGTGCGAGCCGTGGCGGATGTTTCTAGCGTATTGGCTCGTCGTCGTGGGGTGACCACGACGGCTGTACCGGGTCGCCGCCGAACATTTCTTCGATGCTTTCGATGTAATCCAGTGCCTGCTGCAGCGTATCGACCGACACACCGGCAACACGACCGCCGCGGTCACAATCCCCCAACAACAGCAGATCCTCGAACCACGGATGCGATGCCAAACGACGTCGGCGGCGGGCACCGATCGTGTGGTCGTGAATTTTGTGGGCTTCCATGTGATGGGCGATCAGCCAAGCGGTACGCGGACTGATGTAGCCATCCAGGGCCTCCAGCGCCGCGACCGAATGATCATCGGGATCGATCGCTTTGCCGATGTCATGCAGCAGCGCGGCCAACAGAAATTCTTCGTCATAGGGTGACTCGTCCTTGGCCAGTCCGAACACTTGCAGACTGTGATAAAGCGCATCGCCTTCGGGGTGCCAACGCGGCGACTGGACGACATTTTCCAGCGGGACCATCAAAGCCTGGAAAACTTGAAAACGGTCGGGACGTCCCTGGATCTGCTGCAGGGATGTCGACAGCGACGCGGCATCGTAATCGTGTGCGAACACCAACAGCTTTTCCAACTGCGACGCGGAAGCCCTTTCGATCGCTTTGCCGGTGATGCTGCTCTTGAATCGATGTCCGATCCACTTCAACGGATAGACCGTCAGTTCAATCGGGAATTCGTCATCGATGCGGATATGGGTAAACACACGCGGTTGGCCGTCTTTGACCACTTGCTTGCGAACCACCTGACAGGCGAACCCCAACGAATCGACTTCGTCGGCGATCGTGTCGGGATGATTTCCAAAGACATGGATGTCGATGTCACTGCCGTCGCGGACCGATCCGGTCAGCACGCTGCCGATCAACTTGGCATGGTGAGCGTCCAGTTGCCGCAGCCACCACAAGGCGCGTAAACGCATTCGCCCCAATCGTCCGTGGCGGGCATCGGCGTCGGTTTCGTGCAACCGTGTCAGCACCTGGATCTGGTCGCGAACCTCGGCATTGCTGGGCAAGTCGGCCGGTTTGACCCAGCCACGCACTGTCCGTCGCGACGCCTTGATCTTGGCTTGGAAGTATTCCGTTTCCTGTCGGCTGTACATCAATCTGGCCGCCTCGAACGCGATTTGACGGCGCAGCTTCGAATCTTTCATCCGTGGGGTCCGTTCGATGCGGACCCGGTCATGCAAAGGAGCAGGGCAGGGTGGAAGCGTCTTTCGGCGATCCACCTGAGTGAAGATTTACAGGCCCACCAAAGGAACCCGCAAACCATCGTAGGCCAACTCGATTCCCGGCGGCAAGGATTCGTTGGTCGGCCCGTGATCCAAATCGTGCCCGATATGAGTCAGCAGAGTCCGCTTGGGGGACAGTTCAGAAGACACCTCGATCGCCTGATCAACGGTGAAGTGCGTCGGGTGGGGTTTGTACCGCAGCGCGCCGATGACCAGCGTGTCCAGCCCCTGCAGCAACTCCATCGAGGCGTCCGGGATCCCGTTGGTGTCCGTGCAATAGGCGAAATCACCGATGCGGAACCCCAGCACTTCGAAATGTGGCCCGTGCAGCATCGGGATCGGCGTCACCGGGACGCCCAACGCTTCGAAGCGATCATGAGTGATGCGGCGAAGCTCCAACCGCGGCTTGGATCCCGGATGGGTTTCCACGCGATCGGAAAACGCATAGTCGAATGACTTGCGAATCCGTTCGTCCACTTGTTGCTGACAATAAATCGGCACGGGGGCGTGCAGACGAAAAGGAAACAGACGCACGTCGTCGAGCCCGAACAGGTGATCAGCGTGCTCGTGCGTGAACATGATCGCGTGGATCAGCCCGATGTCTTCCCGCAGCAACTGCGTCCGCAGATCGGGCGGGGTGTCGACCAGGAGGTCCCCGTCAGGCAATCGAAAGACGATCGCGCAGCGTGTTCGCTTGTTTTTGGGATCGCTGCTGCGGCAAACCGGGCAATCACAGCCGATGGCCGGCACACCCACGCTGGTCCCGGTGCCCAGAAAAACGACCTCCGGACGCGACGAATCAGCCGATCGGTCGGCCTGGTCCGCGTCCGTTGCCGGGCGACGATCCCCCGGCGCCGGGGTCGTTTTGGCCCGGCCAGACGACGCGTTGGACGGCAAATCGGCAGACGAAGACGCTGGCTTGGTCACTCGCGAAGGCTCGGTAAAAGTGGATCCGGTCGGCGCGCTACCGCAGGGCCGATCCGCCGATCTTGCCCGCTGTCATAATCCGGGGCAATTGCCCCTTGGCCCGATCGGGGCGATTCTGCGATACTCTCCGGTCGCCTCAAGCTGTCAATCGTCCTGGACGACCGTCGCCGCGCCGCCTGGTCCGGCCATGCGTGTTGGCGATTCCACCGGCTTCCATGGCCGATTTGCCCGCCCGCCGACGACCGTGTGGGCCGATGAATATCCCGGTCGGACGGGTTCAAACAGACCGCCGGCCCATTGCGAATACAAAGAAGTCACCAGTAGGACCCCATTTGCCCATGTTCAAAAACTTTTCCCCTCAAGCCCTGGGAATCAACGGCCGCCAAAGCGAATTGATCGAATTGTCATTGACCTACGCGTTCCGTGGGATGGACGTCGATCTGCTGGACATGCTGCGTCGATCGCAACGCACGAGCGTGGAAGACGCCACGAAGTACCTGCGGGCGGCCGACATCAAAATTGGTGGTTTTGAACTGGACATCGACTTGGACGCCGATGACGACGCGTTCACCGCACAGGTCGGCACCCTGCACCCGCTGACCGAATTGGCGGCCGAATTGCAGGTCGAACGTGCTTATTTGCGCGTCCCCTCGGGCACCGACCGATTGCCGTATCCGGAATACTTTGAAGTCCAGCGAAGCCGCCTGGACCAAATCGCCGGTGTTTTGGCCGGTAAAGACATTCGCCTGGCCGTCGGTTTTTCGGCTTGCCCGACCGGTGACGAAGTCCAATTCCCGTTCGTCCGCGACGTCGAAGGCTTCATGGCGTTGATCTCCGCGACAACCGCCGACAACATTGGCTACCTGCTGGACACCTTCGATTGGATCGTCGGCGGTGGCGCGATGGATCAAATTACGGAAATTCCTGGTAGCAAGATCGTGGCCGTCCGCTTGTCGTCGCTGTCCGATTCGGTCGACGCATCGACGGCGAAGCCCACCGACCGCGTGCTGCCCGAAAAACAAGGCCTGTTGGACTTGGTCGCCCTGGTCAAGCATCTGGATTCGTCGGAGTTCGACGGTCCAATTGGCCCGGCTGCCAGCACGGCGAACTATAAAGGTCAAACCCGCGAAAGTATCGTTCAGGCCGGCCAAGAAGCCGTCGATGCGATCCTCAGCGACGCCGGCCTGCACGTCGCTCCGCGACCGATGGACCTGATCGAAGACATCCCTTACGAGCCGACACCGTCGATCTGATCGCCGGGCATCGGCGCAGTCGAAGGCAACCACCTTTGAATCAACGTCACGCCGATCCCACCACGCCGGACACCCAAGATCGTCCGGTATTCTGGACTTCCAAACGCCGAATCGGGAACCTTTTCCTGTTCGGCGTTGCCGTTTGGGCCGCCACCACGTTGGCGTTTCCGCGGCCTTCTGCGTCCGATTCCTCAGGCCACAATCGGCGTGCATCGTCGGCGGTGGATGTTTCCGCGTCGCAATCAAACCGGCACAACTTGCCGCTCCACCGGGTCGCCGCCAACGAAGCGCCTCCCACCGACGTCGCCTCCATTCGAGCTTTCTGCGGTGACTGTCACCCGATGCCGGACCCCACGCACTTGCCCGCCGGGTATTGGCCCCAGCAGGTGTTGGACAAGATCGCTCTTTATCACCAATCCAGACGCAACGACTTGGTGATTCCTGATTACCAGGCGATCGTCGACTACTTCGTCAAAGACGCACCGCCGGGATATCAATTTCCGCCACCCGTGGAATCGCTGGACAACACATTCCAGGCCGTGCCGCTGCAATGGGGTGGCGAAAAGGACTTGATGGCGGTGTCATCAACGTTGCCGTTGGTCGACGGGCGCACTCCCGAAGACGCGATTTCGTTGGCGGTGACCGATTTGTGGACCGGCGTCGTCAAGCGTCTGGAGTTCCATCGTTCCGAATCGAGCGAAACGTCCAAGGTGGACGTGACGTCGACGCTGTTGGGCCGCGGCGGAAATCCGTCACGAATCCATGAAGCCGATTTGGACGCCGACGGAATCATGGACTACGTCGTTTCCGACTTGGGTTCGATGGCACCCCAAGATGAACGCCAGGGGTCGGTGTGGTGGCTGCAGGGTCAAAGCGATGGTGGCTTTCGTCGACACGCACTGCGTTTGGGCCTGACACGCGTGGCCGATGCTCTGCCGTTTGACTACGACGGCGACGGTGACTTGGACCTGATCATCGCTGATTTCGGTCTGTATTTTTCCGGCGGCGTCGAAATCATGCGTCAGACGGGAATCCAAGACGGCATCCCACAATTCGAAACGGAGGTCCTGGACCCGCGGGATGGATGCATCGAAATTCTGATTGCCGATTTCAACGACGACGGCTTGGATGACCTGATCACCCTGGTGACCCAGAACGCCGAATCAATCGACTTGTATCTGAACCGGGGCGACGGGCAACTGGAACGAAAAAACCTGCACACCGGTAACACACCGACGCTAGGCAGCAGCGGGATCGAAGTGGTCGACCTGGACAAAGACGGCGACCTGGATGTGGTTTACACCTGTGGCGACACCTTTGATGACAACATGGCCAAACCGTTTCACCACATCGGATGGTTGGAAAACGAAGGCACATTTCCGCTGACGCCCCATGAGTTGTTCCGCATGCCCGGCGTGTACACCGCGACGGTCGGCGACATCGACCAAGATGGTGATTTGGATATCGCGGCCTGTTCGCTTTTGTCACAGCACCAGGTCGACGCTTATCCCCCCGGTTCCTTTCCGTCGGTCGTATGGCTGGAACAGACCGAAGACATGGAATTTGCACCGCATGTTTTGGAAACCGACCGGTGCCATGCGGCGACCTGCCGGCTGATCGATATCGACCGCGATGGCGATTTGGATTTGTATGTTCCACCACTGACCGTCGAAATGACGCCGCAAACCGAGTACGTTTGGTGGATGAATCGCACGATCGACGGGCCTGTCCCGTCTGATGAATCCGCCGATCAAACGGCGGCCCAGTGACGCTTGCCCAACGCCCCGATGAATCGCAAACGGAATCCCCCAAGCCGACAAGCATCCCAGGGTGCCGGCGATAAAGATGCCGACCGTGGAAACGACCCTGAATCGCCCACGACCAAGCCGCGGTCGTCTCGCGGGCGACTGCTGGTCCTGGGCGTCGCCCTGGTCGCCTTGCTGGTTGTCGCGGTGCTGTGGGGAATCGGCCGCTGGGACGCAAAGATCGAATCACAGTTCGACGGACTGTTGGCGTCGCAGCAGTACGACGCAGCCGCGGAAGTCCTGCAGCGACGAATTTGGCCGCTTTCGCCAGCCGAACAAGCCGTCAAGCACGCACGGATCGCGCGACTGAAACTGCAATACACTCTGGCCGACGAAACACTGGCGGCGGTCGGCGCGGAACCCGGTGAATACCCCAGCTTGGACCGCGAATCTGAATTGCTGCGGCTGCAGGAAACGGGCGAAGCCAGTTCGTCGAAACTTCAACGTTTGTTGGAAGGCGCCCCTAATGACACGAATGCGTTGTTCCAAGCGTGGACCATCGGCCAGCTGAACACGCAAAACTTTGCTGCCGCCGGCGGCGTTCTTTCGCAGTGGATGCAGTCCGAACCGAGTCAGGCCACGCCTCGGTTCTACATGGGCGCGATGCTGAACACACAAAGCGACTATGTCACCGCCGAGACGTACTTTCGCGAAGCGTTACGCTTGGACCCCGACTTTGACAACGCCCGGTTGGGGCTGATCGAAGTCCTGGCACGCCAAAACCGTCAAGACGTCGCGCTGCCGATTGCCAAACGACTGATCCGACGACGTCCCGACGACGCGGAAGCATTGATGTGGCGGGCACAACTGTTGACCGATTTGAATCGCCCCGCGGAAGCCGAACCTGATTTGCGTCAAGCACTACGTTTGCGTCCCGAACTGTACGACGCCCGATTGATGTTGGGCAAAACGCTGTTGCAGCAGGGCAGGGCACAAGAGGCCAAGGAGACGTTGCTGCCCATCCTGCAGACGTTCGAACAAGACGTCGCAACGTTGTACTTGCTGGCACGCTGTGACGCGCAACTGGGTGCCACGACAGACTCGGATCAATGGCTGGATCAATACGTCCAGGCAAAATCATTGAAGCGATCGTTGTTTCATCGCACTCAAAAGATGAACGAACGACTGCGCCAGGGCGTCCAGGCCACTGCGGACCAATTGAACCAGATGGCTCGCGATCACATGGCCGCCGATTGGAAGGCGGCCTTGCCCTGGTTGCGTGACATGGCCGACAAGGATCAAGCACGCCGGTGGCGTTTGGTTTATTTCCAAGCCAGCGGCAATGTGAACGCCGAGGAAGAAATTCGGCTACAGATCGACTAAGCGAATCCGCCGGTGGTCATCCAAAATGTCGCCAACATCATCAGCCAAACCACATCTAAGAAATGCCAGTAGTGGGCGGCGAAATCGACCGGCCAGTGTCGTTCATGATCATACTTTCCCAACACCGAACGCACCGAAACGATCGCCAGAGAAATGATCCCGCCGGCCACATGCAGGGCATGCAGGAACGCTAACACAAACACCATTCCGATCACGCCGCGACCGATCCCTTCGGCGACATCGGATCCCGACATCATCGTCCGCATCGATCGGAACTGGACGTACATGAACAGCACCGCTGCGATGCTGCTTGTAATCAGTAAGATACTGGTCTGCCATCGTTTCTGTCGTCGAACGGTCCGGGTCGCCGCATGAACGAGCCCGCTGATCGCCAGCAGACACCCCGTGCTGATCAAAAAAGTCAGTGGCAGTGGCATCTGCGACTGTGGATCATCGCGACGCCAATACGCGTACAACCCGTACAACAACAGACTGGATAGAAAAAAAATCACCAACGACAACAGAAACAGCATGCCGCCTTGCTGGGCACGGTGATCGCTGGGAAGTTTGTGGGGGCGATTTTTGTTGGATCGTGGCATCGCAAACGGCCCCATCGGGCGGGGATAAAATCGGGCTAAGCTAAAAATTTACAGATCGTGACCGAACCGGCCGAATCCATTGCAACACGGCCCCGTCGGGTCAAATCCGGCTGACACGCTGGGCAATCCACCAACCACCGCATCAAATCCGACTCCTTCATGACCGCAATTCGGACATTTTGTAACGCCGACCTGCCGGGTCTGCTGGAAGTTTGGATCCGACACTGGTCCGCTGTCGGCCCGCCGCCGTCGGTCAGTGTGCCGATGATCGAACAGTCGATTCTGGCGCGAACTTTTTTTGATGCAACCCAGTTACTGGTCGCCGTGGACGAAGAAAACCGTCCCCACGCCTGGGCGCACTTTCTGTCGGCCGACGAAGCGTTCACCAGCGAACTGGGCCCCTATCACGTCGAAGACCCCGCGGCCCCGCATGACGCCGTGTTGGCCGCCATTTGCTTCGACGGCGACGGGGGCCTGGCCATGTGCGACGACCTGCTGCGTGAGGTCCAGTCGGCGGCCAGCCGCAAAGGCTTCACTCGATTACTGACCGGGCCGCTGCGCGACAAAACGTGCGGCTATGCGGGACTTTCCCCGATCGGTCACGGGATCGGCGTCCCCAGCCATGACGCCCGCACCAGTTCGCTGCTGTCGCGGCAAGGCTTCACGCCCACCACCACGGCCAAGGCGCTGACCGCGGCAACCAGCACCTATCGTCCGCCGGTGGGTCGTGAAAGCTTGATGCTACGCCGCTCCACTCGCACCGACTCGTTTGCAATCTACCCGCGAACGGCTCGTCAAGCGTCGGCCATGTCCCACTTGGACTTGGAACAACACCAATTGATCGACCACCGCAGTGGGACCGTACTGGCAGAGGTCGTCCTGTGGATCAGCGACCCGGAATCCCAAGTCATGAACGTGGACAAAGCCATCTTGGACTTGTCCAGTTCCTTTCGCACCGGTGGCATGGACAGCACCGACGTGGATCTGTCGCACGAATCGTACCTGATCGCATCGATCGTTAGCGGGCTGCCCAATCGTCGAATCTTCGAAGTCGAAACCAGCGTCAACCAAGATGACGCCAAACGCATCGAGCAACTGACGAACCTCAAGTTCACGATCGCCCAACAAGGCCAGCGGTGGGAAAAACCACTGAACCAGTCAACCGAGCAAGCCTCGGCTTAATCGAGCAGGCCTAGGCCTGGGGCCATCCCTTTTCCACTACGCGTTTCATCATCGACAGAGTTTCATCACTGACGTGATGCTCGATGCCCTCGCTGTCGGCGGCGGCCGATGACTCGCTGACCCCCATCGCCCGTAAGAACGCGTAGACCACCGCGTGTCGGCGTCGACTTTGTGTCGCCAAGCGGCGTCCCGCCTCGGTCAATTCGATCGGCTGATACGCCGCCGTGGTCACATAGCCGTCACGCTGAAGACGCGCCACGGTTCGATTGACTGTCGCATGCGTCACCGAAAAGAAATTCACCAAGTCCACCGAACGGCAAACGCCATTTTGGGTGATCGCATCGGCAATCGCTTCCACATAGTCCTCCGCCGTTTCGCTGGCGTGGTCGTCGCGGGTTCGCTGGTGTGAGTTCGCTGTCACGGGATCGAGAAAAACCGGATCGAGAATCGGGGGCAAACGCCGCCTAGAAAGCGGCTTCTGGGGCCGGCGGTATGTCGGATGCAGCACGGCACAGTCTGGCAGCCGAAAACCACGAAGTGTACCCGCTGGGCCGAAGACATTTTCGATTCGAACCTGTCCTCCTATCCCGGGACGACGTGCTCAACCAGGTGCGACATTTTTTCAGCCACACCCTTGCCGCCACAGCCCGGGCGGTCTAGCATCACACCAGAAAGTTAGCACAGGCTAACTCAGGGAGCCGCACAATGCATGGCTTTTCCAGGGTCATTCAGATTGTCGGCTATTAATTCCGCCTTGAATGTTAGCTTGCGCTAAATCCCGTTTTTCGCCGGGCGAGAATCGTCACCACGCCCACGTGTTCACCCTTTCGCCTTGGCGTTGCCCGATGTTCTTTCCTGTTTTTCGAATTCGCAGCGTGAAAGACGCCCCCATCGACCGCAAATCGCGACGCGGTGCGTTCACCCTGGTCGAACTGCTGGTGGTGATCGCCATCATCGGCGTCTTGGTGGGCCTCTTGTTGCCGGCGGTCCAAGGTGCGCGTGAAGCGGCACGGCGAATGGAATGCAGCAACAACCTGCGGCAGATCGCGTTGGCGTCGCACAACTACGCTTCGGCGTTCAAGCAATTCCCGCCGGGCTACCAATCGCAGCCGACCAGCAATGGAAACGTTCCTTCGTGGGTCACCATCGATTCGACGACCTGGGACGCGGGTTCGGGATGGGGCTGGGGATCGATGCTGTTGCCCTTTGCCGAACAGACCGCCGTTGCGGATCAGATTCGCTTTGATCGACCGGTTTGGGACCCGGAAAACGAAGCCGCGATCGCGGCGACCATACCGATGTACCTGTGTCCCTCGTCGACCGGTGGTGACCAACCGTTCGACGTCTTGAATGAATCGGGAAATGCGTTGTCGATATCCGGTCGCGGCGTCCGAGTCGGCCGCAGTCATTACGTGGCCAGCCATGGCCAAGAAAGCTGCTGGGGCGAATGCGGTTCCGCCGCCGTGGGAATCGTTTTTGACGACATCTATCAGGGCACCACGCGGACGGTACAGATTGACGGTGACGCCAGCCGCGTTGCCGATGGCCCGTTCTATCGAAATTCACGCACCCGATTTCGTGATGTGACCGACGGCACCAGCCAGACGATTTTCTTCGGCGAACACGCATCGGCGCTCAGTGAAAAAACGTGGGTCGGTGTCGTGCCTGGGGCGTTCACGCATCCACAGTTCCTGTCGCCCGAAAACGGTGCCGACGCCGCGGCCACGTTGACGTTGGTGCACGCCGGTCCGTCCGGAGGCGAATTGGATATCACCGGGCAACCCATCATCCACCCGATCAATTTTCCGACCTATCACGTCGGTCAGATGTACAGCCAGCACGTTGGCGGCGGCAACGTGGCATACGGCGACGGATCAGTACGCTTCGTCACGAATTTCGTGGATCTGATTCTGTGGGCGGAGATGTCCAGCATGAACGAACGCGAACAAATCGACTGGAGTCGACTGTGAATCAAACCCGCCCCGTTTGGTCGACGCCCTGGCTGTGGATTTCGATTGCCGCCGTCTTGTTGATCGGATTGGCCGTCAGCTTTTGGCCCGGCACGACTCCGCTGTCCGACGACGGTTACGATTTGACGATGGCGCTGTACAACGCGTGTAACCGACGCAGCGAAGTCGCGATCGAACAACTGCAAGACCAAGTCGAAACCAAAGCCAGCGCCGGCCAGCTATCAACCGATGCGACGTCAGCGCTGCGATCGGTCATTGATGACGCGAAAGCCGGACGTTGGCAACCGGCGATGGTCCGCTGCCGCGAATTGATGGACGACCAAATCAAACACTGACAACCGATTCGCCGCCCGTGATGTGATTCACGTTGTGAAAGGCTCCGCTTCGGTTTCCAGCCCCTTGATCATGAATCCACCACCGGGTGAAAGAGCGATCATTTTTTCGGGCTTGTCGGCCAAGACTTCATCGCATGCACGCGTCGCGCCGGGGCAAAATTCCGTTGCGTAGTCGTCACACAACAAAATGCCTCCCGGATTCAATCGGTCGTAAAAGAATTCAACACTCTGCCGCGTCGGTTCGTACAAATCCACATCGACGTGAACGAAACTGAAACGTTTGGTGTCAACTTCGCCAAACCGCTGCGGAATCCAACCGGTCAAAAAGGTCGTCTGGTCAAATGCGGCCAGAGCGTCGCGAGCCGTTTGCTCACTGACCGACAAATCGCCTTCGGTCCAGTAATCACCGTCTTGTTGGGAATCGGGGGCGCTTAGCCCGCAAAACGAATCAAACAAGTAGTGATGGCGATTCAGCGAAGACCGCTGGTTGCTTTGACAAATCAAAACCGAGGTCGATCCTCGATACACGCCGCATTCGGCAGTGTCACCGGGGACTTGCCAGGTCATTCGCAACAGTTGTGACAACATCCATCGTTTGTGCGTGTTGAAGCCGTCCATTTCGCCTTGTTGGCGAAGGTAGCCGTCGAACGATTCGCGAAGGCACCAGTCCGGATTTGGCCACATGAATCGGTATCCCGGAACCAACTGTTGACCCAGTTTTTGCAGGGCTTCCAGACGTTTCCCGGGGGTAACGGGACCGCGGAACAGTTCCCGCAAAATGCGGGCGATGACGAAAAATCGCACGACAGAGATGGCCTTTCAAAAGTTGGCAGAACTAAGATCCGGTATCACCCGTTTACCGAACGTCGTCAAAGCAGCGATCCAGCAAATCGGCCAGGTGGCGACAAATGACCGGTTCGCTGTGATGTGTCTCCAGATAATCGTATACCTTCGAATGATCCACGCTTCGCCGTCGATCGACGAAATCCGACAGAACCTCCGGCACTGTTGTCGGATCATCACAAACGACTCCGGCCCCCGATCGCTGAAAAAACTGGTCGAAATCGGCCAACGACACAATCGGCGTCCCCATCGCGGCGGCCTGAAGCAGCACATTGGGAAACCCTTCGTAACGCGGATCTCCGGTGCAAAGAAATGTTTTGGCTTGGGCAAACTGGTTCGGCATCTCGTCCGCTGGAACGCGGCTGATGAAGCGAACATTGCCGGGCGGATCAGCAAGGACGTCCGCTTCGACCGCCGGATCCGACGGGTTGGCGATGAAGCAAAACTTCAGCGTTGGACATTGCCGCGCAATCTGAATTGCCATGGTGATGCGTTTGTGGAAATCCTCGAATCTTCCGATCCACAAAACATCAACCGGACGTTTGTCGAAGGGCAGCGTGGACGATGCATTCGATTCATCGTCGCGTCGCGATGTCGGCTCGAAGCGTTTCCGCAACTGATTGAAATGATTCAAATCAATGGCGTTTCGAATTAGAAAAGAATCACGTGCAAAGTGTTTCTGCAAGCGATCGCATTGCCATTGATTCTGGCAGACGAAATGAGTGGCGTTGCGAATCGCAAACATCACGTCGGCCGATGTGACGCCATACTTTGACGTGAAATTGGGATCGTCGGCGAATCGTGGATTGAGGTCTTCGTTGCTTTGCACCAGCACCAGCAAGGGCCGTTGTTGATCAACAGCGGTGGCGATCACGCCCGCCGATTCGGCACTGACACCCATCGTGATCCAAACGTCCGGTGGATCGAATTTCGTCAATCTGGGATCCGGCTTGCGCGGCATCGGATCGGCCGCGCGAAACGGCTTGGTGATCGCCAAGGTAAAAACTTGCCACATCAGCCGCGGGGTCCATCGTACCGGCCGATCGGAGAGTGCCGACGCCACCGCACGTCGCACGGGCATCCAGCGGTCGACATGGGCGGCGATGGTCACGCCGGTGGGATGGGTGATTGGCAAACGCCGCGTGGAGCGTGCGATAAAGATCGGATGCCACCGTCCGTCGCGTGCCAGGCCGGTGGCAAACGTCCACGCGGCAGTTTCCATTCCGCCGACGGGCACCCCCGCACCAGGGGCGACCGTTCCAATCGCTTGCCAAGCGACGATCGCCACCGAGGGGCGATCCGGCGGGGCGGGGGAGGTTGCCAAATCAGTCACGTCCGATCAGACGCGCGCGGATCCGGTTTCCCTGCTCCTGGGGATCACCGACGGTTTTCAACAGCTTCACGGCTGCCTCGGTCTGTCCCAGTTGTTCTTCGGTACGAGCCAGGTTGTACCGTGCGGCGGGTTCCCACGGCGTCGGTTGGGCCGGATCCAGAACTCGCTTGTCGAACCAATTGCGTGCCGTTTCGATGCGGCCGTCGTCGTACTGAACCAGACTTAGCCAATAGGTGGCGGTTCGCTTTCCCTGCCGCATCAAGCTTTGCACCTGAGCGATCTGGGCTTCGAACTGCTGGTTGTCCATCCCCAATTCCCGACGCAGACCGTAAGCCTTTTGCAGTTCCAAATCGATTCGCAAGTCGGCAATCTCAAACTCGGGGGCTCGTTGGCTCAGGTACAGCGTCCGCGCGCCCTCGGTCAAATCGTCTTCGTCATCCGAAAATTCGCCGTGCAGGTGACGCCACCGACCTTGGGACAACATTTGTGGCATCTCGGCCTGGGCATCCATGATCAGCCATTGCGACTGGTACCAGAACGCAAAGAACGGGTCTCGCATGGATTGGTTTTCCATCGCCGCGCGATAAATCTCAGCCTGGATCGGGACCGGCCACCAGCGTGCCCCGGCGACTCCCGCGATTGCATCCCAACGTTCGCTGGATTCGTCGGCGTCGACGTACAAAGTCATCCGTCGTTGGCCGGTCAACGATTCCTGCAACAACTTCATCCGTGTTGCGATCGCTTCGGGCATCAGGTTCAACATCGCGGTGACTTGCTGGACGTCGGCTTTGTCGAATGGATAGTCGAAAAAGCCCGGGACCTTCAATCGTCGCAACACCGATTCGTCACGACGGGCTTGTTTCAGCGTGGCGATGCCCACTTGGTCGGGACCTGGAATCGGCAGCCCCAATTCGGGTTCGAACAAATAGACTTCGTCACCGATCATGACTCCCACCGCCCACGGCGTCAGTCGACCGGAATCATCCGAAGGCACCGCCAGGATGGCTGCGGCCAAACCGGCTTGGCGACACAGTTGTTCAAAGACGCCGGCTCGTTGCAATCCATCGCCGGTGCCACGCCAAATCGTTTCGTAATCACTTTGCCGATACCCGGCACCGCGAAACTCCAACCCTTCGGGCAACGGTGGCGGCTCCGGCGCCGGTTGGGTCAGCACGCGAGGCTGTAAGGCAACATTTCGCACCGTCCAATCGAACAGTCGCGAAGCAGTCTGCAGCGAATCCAGCGAGTCCGGGTCCAATCCACCGGCTCCGTCTTCGAACCATGACATCCAAAGCGGATCCGTTTCGCCGGGACGGTCCACCCACTGGACGATTTGGCGAAATAGATAGGCATCGCGTAGATGCTTTACATCGCCGCCGACGAAATTCGTGCCGCCGATTTGTTCGTCCAAGACTTCCTGCGGGACCACACCACGCAACGTCGACACGATCTCAGGTGTGACTGATGCGGGAACGTCGCCGCGGGTCTGCAACCACTGGTTCAGATGAAAACGGATCTGTTGCTGGGCCCGGGTCGGATTCAGTTCGACCAGACGCTGCAACAAGCTGAACGCTTCGCCCAAGTGATCCTGTTTCGATTCTGTTTGAACCCGCGCCTGACGGGAGGCCTGGATTTCTCGCACAAGATCTCGATCGTCGCCGCAACCGGCGAACAGACAGACGACCAGCAATAGGCTTAGGGGGCGGAGCAATGACACGGCAGAAACGCACAAACCGGTGGAAAAGAACGGCGATGGAATGGAACGGACAAGCGGAATCGCATGGGCCGCCCGTCACAGGCTAGCGGATCGACGCCAGTTCGTTGACGCACTGCCGCAATCGCAACAGCCGATCGATCAGCGGGCGGAACTGGTCCAGCGGGATCATGTTCGGACCGTCGCTGGGTGACAATTCCGGCTGGGGGTGAGTTTCGAAAAACAATGCGTCGATACCCACTGATACGGCGGCGCGGGCCAACGGTTCGACCATCTCGCGGTTGCCACCGGTCGCATCGCCCAGTCCGCCGGGCCGCTGGACGCTGTGGGTGGCATCGAACACCACAGGAACGCCCAAATTTCGCATGGTGACAAGGCCCGCCATGTCGTTGACCAGACGGCCGTAACCAAAAAAAGTCCCGCGTTCGCATAACAGAACGCCACCGTCGCCCGCCCCGGTGGCTTTGGCGACGACGTGACGCATGTCTTCGGGGGCCATGAATTGCCCCTTTTTCACGTTCACCGGGCGTCCGGTTTCCGCGGCCGCCACGACCAGATCGGTTTGACGTGCCAGGAACGCGGGAATCTGCAAAATCGAACAGACTTCGGCCGCCACGCCGCACTGCGTGGGCAAATGCACGTCGGTGGTCACCGGCAAACCGCTGGCCTGACCGATCCGCCGAAGCATCGCCACGCCTTGTTCCAGCCCGGGCCCCCGCTTGGCCGCGGCACTGGTGCGGTTGGCTTTGTCAAAGGAAGCCTTGAATACCACATTGACCTGATCGGACTGGTTGATTGCCGCCAAAACCTCCGCGATCCGCATCGAAGTCTCTTCGTCTTGCAAAACGCAGGGGCCGGCAATCAGCATCAGCGGTTGGCCAGACCCGCAGCGAAAAGCTGGGCCACCTTTGGCGTCAGGAATCACGACGACATTTTCAGCCGCCGAATCGTGGTCGGAGCCGGAACCGGCGGAGGAGTGTTGTGCAGCGTTCATGGCGGGGAAGTTTGGATCATCCCCGGCATGAAGGCAATCCACGTGCGAAAGGTCCGCCGAATTGGAATGCCCGTCGTGTCATCACCGATCCGGTGGGGACGTAGCGACGATGCGGATTGCGCAATCGAAATGTCCCAAGATCCGCCCGGATTGTCCGCTCATTTCTCTCGTCCTTCGGCCGCCTGTCATCGTCGGTGACCTAGCCTTGGGCTGCAGGAAGCTTTGATTTCGGGGAACCAAGTCCCAAGGAGGGCGACCATCGATGGCAGCAACGCACTGCTGAGGGGAATTTTCAGGTGAGCTTCATTCGACGTTTTTGGGCTGCGGGTCTGATCCTAATCATGGTGGCAATTCACGCCGCCGTGATTGGGTACGTACGCAGCCGCGTCGCCCGGTTGAAACACTTGAAAAGCTCGGCGGTTGAAATCGGCAACTTCCGGTTTCAACCCGTCACGGACAAAGACAGCGTCTATCACTTTCGGTTGCACGCGGTCGTCGACCCGGCCAAACACATGGAAGGTCGCGAACAACTGGAAAAGATGAAGATGGAAATCGTCGAAGATTCCGAGCGTATGTTACGAACCGCCGACGTCCAGTGGCTACAAGATCCCAAGCAGGCCGAAGTCCGCGCGCGGTTGATGGACGTCGTCGTTAAGCATTTGCCCGACAAGCTGATCCAGCGGGTGTTGATCACCGATTGGTTGGAAGTCCCCGTGGAATCAATCCATTTGTAGCGTCCCATCATTTCAGGTACGCAACATCATCATGGGCGCCGGTGCATCGCACCGTTACGCCCCATGGGTCGCCCTATGCGTCATCCAGCGCAACAAGCCGACGGGGATGCCGAATCAGACGCCGTCGATTTGCATCGATGGGGTCGGCTGATTCGTCAACGCTGATTCCATCCGATCGTTGTGGGATCGGATGATTCCCGCCGGCCGCGTCAATTCCGAGGCGGACGAACGTCTTTGGTCGCCCCGCTGCCGGTCTGCGTCGCGCGTTTGTTTTCGCGTTGGATCGCGTCGTAAACTTCTTGACGGTGCACCGGGATGGACTGCGGAGCGTCGATTCCCAGACGGACTTTGTCGCCACGGATGTCAACGATGGTCACGACGACGTCGTCGCCGATCATGATGCTTTCGTCGCGGTGTCGTGAAAGGACCAGCATGATGGCCTCGATACATGAAGGGCAGGGTACTGAAGGCGTGACGTCGAAACCGAACACATGTTGAATCGATGTCTTGGCACCGCGTGCAAGTTCGACCTGTGGGTCGGTCTCAGGGACGGACCGTCCGAACGACGGGGTCGCCGGAGAACTCGCTCGCTACGACATGCTATCGACGCACAGTGCGCGACAATTGATCCACCACCTTTGAAGGTCCACCATTTCCGGTTCTGACGGAACGCCCGGCCGCGCCCCTTGAAACGACTGCAACCATGTTGATGCGGTTCGACGCGAAAGAACGTTCGGTTCGTCCGATCGGTGAAACAATGACGCCCCGCAAAGCAGGCGGCTGTATCGTGGCTGTCATCACATGCACGCAGCTCGATCCGCCACTTGGCGCTATCGCATGCTGGGCTTGACCGCAAACGCTGGTTGAGATGAACCAAAAAATAGTCAACGCAATCGTGATTCCGCCACGATGGGTCACAAACATGATCGTGGTGACACGCGTGCTCGGGCGAAACGCCGATGACGCGCAATGCCCGTGCGATCCCGTTCGGATCTTAAAGAATGCGTCGTACCGTTGCCTGCAATTCAGGCGGCGCGTGCGATGTCAAACTGGCCTTGGGCGCCCAGCGGCAACGCTTGCCGAATCGGCTGGTCATCGTTGGTGATCACTTGGCATCCCAGACGCTTGTCTAGGTTCAACAGCAACGGTGCGCGAAGATTCGTCGTCAATTTTCCGACATGACCGGACACCGTCGTCATCACGTACAGTTCGGCACCAGGCCGCATGTGCAGCGACGCCATCTCACGCCTGGCAACGTGCACCCGATAGTCGGGAAAGAAAGCGCGTGGGCTGATCAATGGAATCGCCCGATCACCGCGGGAAGCGCTTTGCAGCCAAGCCACCGCGTCGTTCTGTTGGTCGGGAATCAGGGCCCACTGCCGCAGCGTTTCCAAACCGATCAATCCCTGTGGAAACAGAAACAGATCTTCGGTGTTCAGAACAAGGTTACCGAATCGGTTGGTTTCAATACGCATGGCTGCGGATCATTTGAAGGCGTCAATCAGCAGATCGAACCGAGGGACATCCGCGGTTCATAAGGTGTATCGGCCGGTTCATTCATCGAATCGACAAATTCGTTACAAACCGATGCGGAAAAAAGTGCGGCTTGACCGTGACCATTGCGTCAACGACCAGTCGACCATTGCTACAGATAGTTCAACACGGTGATCTGTGACGTCTGTCCGATCAGCCGCATGGATGCTTCCAGCGCCGTTTGCCGGGACGTCATTTCGCTGATCACGGTCGCCAAGTCGGCGTCGATTTCGTCGGACAGCTGTGACTGAAGCAGCAATGATTCTTGGGCGTTGGCCTCACTGAGTTGCTGCAGATTCTGGCTCCACACACCGACCCGGCCGCGGGTCCGGCTGGACCGGTCCAAATCGACGTCCAGGCGTTCTTGCAACAACGAGATTTCTTCGACGTCACCGTCCAGAACCGCACGTTGCAACCGGATCAACGTATCAAGAGCTCCGCCGGCTTCCTGTGGGTCATAGTCTCCACCGACCAAGCGCATCGAGCCGCCGGACAATTCCCCGGTGCCCACGGTTTCCCCGTCGGGGATCAGCCCCAACTGTGAACCTGCATCCGACAGCCCGGGTTGTGAAACTTCCAGGTTTCCCGCGCCCGGCGGGGCTTCCAGCTCCAACCCGTTGCCCACCGCATTCAACCGCACCAACACCCGCAGGCTGTCCTGATTGTCGGGATGATTGCTGATCAGATCGATGACGTCCTGGATCGTCTCGGCACCTTCCAGATTGATGCCCAGCTGGACGCCGTCGGGACGAGTGATGACCAAATCATCGTCTTGACTGTTCAGCACCAGGCCTCGGCCGCCCCCGAGTTCGCTTAGGCGAGTCTGTTCGTCGGAGGACCGAATTCCCAGGCTGCTGGCTGCGACGCCGCCGTTTTCACCGATCGAATAATCGACGCCGCTTCGCTGGGCTTTCAGCACGATGCGTCCGGCCGATTGATCCAGTTCCGCCTGGACATCGGCGTCGCTACGGTTGATCGCGATCAGAACGTCACCCAGCGTCTCCGCCTCCGACAAGTCGATGTCAAAATCCTGTCCGCCGCGGCTGATTTGAAGTCCACCGGTCAGATCCAGCCCCGCACCGTCGGCCAATTGATCGATCCGGGTCTCGGTGGTCACCCGGGGCGCCATCCCCGTTCCGGTCAGCGGTGGCGCGGTGAACCCTTGTGGGTTGGAAAGTCCCAAGTCGCTGGCCGTTGTACCACCAGGCACGTCGTCGACGGCCAGAGTCCCCGGCAGCCCGTCGCTGTATTCCAGACGGACGGTGTCGTTGGTGATCGAAAACGACAATCGGCGACCGTTCAGATCGTATTGGTCGATGATGTCTTCCACGTCGCCGATGGTTGCGGCACGGCTGAGATCGATGGTTTGAAAGTTGCCGCCATCGCTGACACGAATGATTCCCGGCTGGACTCCCTTACCGGCTTTCATATCCACCAGACGCGTGTCGCGGGCCAGCCCGGCACCCAAGGAATCGCCCGTGACCACGGTCGACAGCAGCCCCAGACTTTCGGACGCACTGACGTTGATCGCGGTGGAAACACCGCCGCCCAGTTTGGTGTTCCCGACCGCTTCGGTCCCCGAAAAATGCACACCACCGTCGATCCAGTTCAGTGCGTTTTCACTTTCCAGGATGCCGCCCAGCAATTGGTGGTCGCGAAACATCACGTTTCCCGCCGTGAAGACCGAATTCAACGCCTGCTGGACGGTCGCGCTCAACGCCGCCCGCTCGTCTTCGGACAACACGTTTTGGGCCGCTTCGACCGCCACACCACGGGCTTGGATCAAAGCATCGTCGATTCGCGCCAACGCATCATCGGTCGACTGATAGAATGCTTCGGTGGCCTGGGCGTTACGTTGCAACTGATCGGTGCGGTCGATTCCACGTTGCAGCACCAACGCGCGCCCGGCGGACGCGGGGTCATCGGAGACCCGCAAAACACGCCGGCCCGTGCTCAGCTGGTCATAGGTCCGCTGCAATTCGACTTGGTCGGCGTTCAGCTGGAACAACAGCCGCTGGGTCGCAAGCGGCGTGCTGGTGCGCGTCGTGTTGACCGGCAAAATGGCCATGGCGGACGGGATTCCTGCGTCGAATGAACAGCGGACGTCGATCTTGTATCGTCAAGCCTTTCGCATTCGATTCAATCAAACCAATCATTTCGAACCACCATGGGACGTTTGCGTGGCCCGGGCCCCGGTTGTGGGGTTCTTCACCGGTGACGCGCCGCCCGTCTTGATTCCCCATCCTGCGAGGCCCCGCCGTCAATGATCCTGATCGGCACCATGAACTTGACCCGAACCCGCGACCGAGGCAGTTTTTATTGCCCCCAATGCGGGACGACGGAGTTTTACCGTCGCCGATCGCGCCGACCGTTCCTGACGCTTTATTTCATCCCCACCGTGCCGGTCGGGGCGGCCGAGGAATTCATCCAGTGCGACGGATGCGACGCCACCTGGGATCTGAGCGTTTTGGAGATGGACCGCGACAGCCACGAAGCGGCCAAGGAAGCCCAATTCAAAGACGAAGCCCTGCGGTCGGCTATTTTGACGGTGCTGATCGACCAACAGATCACACCGGGCGAAATCGACACCCTGATTTCGCTTTCCAACGATCTTTTACAACGTCCGATCGACCGCGAAGAACTGGGGCAACTGTGTTCCATCGCCGTCGACAACCGGATCAAGCCGGATCACTACATCTTGACGGTCAGCCGACGCTGGACCCAACAGCAACGACGTTTGGCCCTGCAGATCGTCTTCTTGGCCGCCACGGCCGACGAACCGCTGGACGGCCCACGTCTGGAACTTCTGGGGCGGTTGCGAGAAATTTTCGACCTGACCGACGCCGAATACCAGGCGACCATCGAAGAGGCGATCGAACAAGCCGACGCCACCTAGAATCCACCCGCGACGGGGCCGCGATTCACCCCAGGTGGGACCAGCCGCCTTGGCGGTCGCCCCCAGAAGCCTAGAATTTCCGACTCCAAAACCAAACCACGCGAGCGAACGGGTGACGTAATCGGTCCGATGAAGACCGGCGTCCTGGTCGCCGATCCAGTTCACGCGAGCCGATTCGTCATGCCAGTTTCCTCTGATCATCACAGCCTCGATATCAAACGCGTCGCCATCCTGTTCGCCGGCGGCCCCGCACCGGCAGCCAACGCGGTGATCAGCACGGCGGCATTCTCGTTTCTGGAAGAAGGCGCCCAGGTCTTCGGCATCAAGCACGGCTACAGTCGGCTGGCCGAATACAGCGCCGCCGGACCGCTGCAGGAAGGCACCGACTACATCCGATTCAGCCACGACACGCTGACAAACGCCCGCAGCAGCCGCGGGATCATGATCGGAACGGCACGCACCAACCCCGGCCGCCACGTCAGCAGCCCCGAGAACCTGAAGGACCCGGAACTGGTCGCGCCCCTGCGGCGGGTTTATGAAGGTCTGTGCAGTCTGGAGATCGACGCCCTGATTAGCATCGGTGGCGATGACACGCTGAAGACCGCCAACAAGCTGAAGATGTTCCAGGACGGATTGCCGGCCGAAGCCAGGCGTTTCCCCGTCGTCCACTTGCCCAAGACGATCGACAATGATTACAGCGGCATCGACTTCACCTTCGGCTTCTTCACCGCCGTCGAAACCTTGGCCGAAGAAATCCGCAACCTGAACTTTGACGCCGCCGCGGGCAGAGCCTATTTCCTGTGCGAAGCAATGGGACGCAGTGCCGGTTGGTTGGCCTATGGTGCGGCGATCGCCGGTGAAGCCAGCATGGTCCTCAGCGTCGAAGACATCCGCGGCGCCATGGCCGAGGAAGAAGTCGTCAGCCAAGAAACCGGAGAAACCCGCAAAATCATGGCCCTGGATCGGGTCATCGATCGCATGGTCGACATGATGCTGGCCCGCGAACGCGAAGGTCGCCAGTACGGAACGATCGTCGTCGCCGAAGGCATGGCGGAATACCTGCCGTCGAAGTACTTGGAAGGCATCAGCCGCGACGATCACGGCCACATCAACATCTCCTCGGTCAATCTGGCCGCCATGATGTCCGGGTTATTGTCGGCTCGATACAACGAACGCACCGGCCGGACTCGCAAGGTGAACGGGCTGCAACTGGGTTACGAATCCCGTTGTGCACCGCCGCACGCCTACGACATCATGCTGGGGTCTCAGTTGGGTGTCGGTGCGTATCGTGCCTTGGTGGAAGAAAAGCTTAACGGTGTCATGGTGTCGGTCTCCGGACAACTGGACCTGCACTTTGTGCCGTTCCAAGAACTGGTGGACCCCGAAACGCTGGTCACCAAGGTCCGCTTCATCCAGCCCGACAGCGATTTCCACCGACTGGCTCGGTTCCTGGAAACCTGCGTCGACAACTAAACGTGCCCAACATCGGCGACGCGAATCGCCGTTTCCCGGTGGCCCAAACCGTTCAGTCTTCCTCCGATTCAAATCGGTCGACGACGTGACGGGCGATCGCCAGCGATGCGGTTGCGGCGGGTGACGGCGCGTTCAGCACGTGGACCGATCGAGGCCCACGTTGGATCAGAAAATCATCCACCAGATCCCCCTCCGGTGTAACCGCCTGTGCGCGGACACCGGAACGTCCCGGCTTTAAATCGGTGGGACGAATTGATGGGATCAACTTCTGCAGCGCCCGAGTGAAGGCGTGTTTGCTGAACGAGCGATACATCTCGCCGGCCCCCATCCGCCAATGCTTTCCGGCCAGCTTTCGAAAACCAGCGAAGGAAAGCGTCTCCGCCAGGTCCGAAACACTGACGTCAGACCAGCGGTATCCGTGGCGTGCCATCGCCAGGACCGCATTGGGACCACATTCAACGCCTCCCTGTATCATCCGCGTGAAGTGGACGCCCAAAAAGGGAAAGCTGGGGTCGGGCACCGGATAGATCAGATTTCGACACAACCGCTGGCTTTCCGATTTCAGTTCGAAATATTCCCCGCGAAACGGAACGATGCGAACATCGGTTTTTACCCCGGCGGCTCGTGCAATTCGATCACATTGCAGTCCGCCACAATTGACGTAGCGGTCGCAGCGGACCGGATCGTCGTGTCCGACGGCTTTCAAAACAACATCGTCCCCCGCCACATCGATCGCTTCGACACGAAAACCGGTGATCACCTGTCCGCCGGCCGCACGGATTCGCCGCACCATGGCGCGACAGACTTCTGGATAATCGACGATCCCGGTTTCGGGCACATGCAGTGCGGCCAGCCCCGCCGCGGCCGGTTCCAATTGGCGTAGCCGGTCCGTATCGATCAGCTCGAACTCCACGCCGTTTTGGGTCGCCCGATCGGCGATCTGGTCCAGCCGCTGTCGTTCGTCCGCGTTGACGGCGACGACCACCTTGCCACAGCGATCCCAGCGAACGCTCTCATCTCGGCAAAACTGCTCCAGCAATTGCTTGCCTTCGCGACAGGTTTTGGCTTTGGTCGATCCGGGACGATAATACAGTCCTGAATGGATCACGCCGGAGTTGTTGCCACTCTGATGTTGCCCGACGTCGGCCTCGGCTTCCAACACCGCCAGCCGGCACTCCGGATGACGCTGCAATACCGTCACGGCCGTCGCCAACCCTACGATCCCTCCGCCGATGACCACCACGTCGTAGCGGCCACCCGCATTCTGTGCCGGAAAGGGCGAATTCATAAGGCAATCAGTGCGTTTTGAACCTAGCGTTGCATTATGCAGGGCAAGAAAACCGAAGCGGAAACGCACCAGACTCGGTGCAACCCTCGCGCTTTGTCAAAGCCTATTGTGGACGTTACCAGACTAAATGGGGAGATCCGCTGATGGGGCAATCAGCGAATGTGACGATTTGGGTTGAGGACCTACAGTCCGGGGTGGTCTGTTCGCATCCGATCGTTGATCAATCGGGTGTGCTGTTGCTCGGTGCAAACACCGAGATCACCGAATCGGTCATCGCGGGGCTCGTGGACCGTGGGATCGAGCAGGTAGAGGTTCACCCCAAAGACGCGGCTCAATTCCAAAAAGACGATTCCAAACGCAAGGAACCGTCCGCCAAACGCACGACGCACGCAGACACAGAACAGTCCGCACTCGATTCGGGGCGGCCGCTGCGAAACTTCTTGGTGGATCGATTCGACGAACCTTTGGACGAAAAGCGATATGAATCGCTGAAGAAAGATTATGCGTCGGCCATCGAGCAGGTGGATGAGATTCGCGAAGCGGTTTCCAAACACCAATTGAAAACAATCGAGGCCATCGACGATCTTTCGCAACGGTTCACCAGCAATCTGATCGACGATCACGACCAAACCGTCAGCGTCTTCGGAAGCGCCCAAGAACAATGCGACTTGACCGAACGCAGTGTCAAATTGGCCAATCTGGGAATGGCGGTCGCCGTTGAAATGGGACTCGACGGCAAGGCGGTGTCCGAAATCGGGACGACCGGATTGCTGCATGACGTGGGCCTATTCATGATGGACGAAAAGTTTCGTCAAGTCGGCGTCGTGCTCAGCGAAGACGAACAGTGGACCTATCGCAAGCATCCGATCCTTTCGGAACAGTGCTTGAGCGAAGTCGGCGAAGTCGCCAGTCACATTCGTTTGGCCGTCGAACAAGTTCACGAGCAGTACAACGGCGTCGGATTTCCCCGTGGGTTATCGGGCAATCGGATTCACCCCTACGCGCGAATCTTGAACGTTGTCGATGCTTACCTGCAATTGATCCTGCCGACCGATCGTCGCCCTGGAATTTTGCCACACGACGCCATCGGCATCCTGTTGCATCAGGCTCGACATGGTCTGTTCGAACCAACCGTGATTCGCGCATTCCTGTTGACCCAAACACTGTTTCCACTGGGCAGCACCGTGGAACTAACCGATGGCACGATAGCAACCGTCATCCGCCGACCGCGTGATGGTTACGCGATGCCCGTTCTGCAACGCGAAAGCGGCGAACGAATTGATCTGTCCCAGTCGACCATTCAAATCGCTCGGCCGATCCGCAGCGATGCGGTGGACCAAGTGCGAATCAGCCAACAGGCGATGGAATCGATGACCTTGGAATCGGCGATGCAGGCCGCCATCAACATTAGCGGATGATCCAGCGATCGTCTCGGAACTGGATCTGCAACCCCGCTTCGGATGCCGCCTGTTGGGCCAATTGCACCAAGGTCTTCTTTTTAGCCGAAAACGTCACACGCTGTTGCACCCGAGATGGTTCGTCGGCTTCGACTTGCAACGGAACTCCGGCGGCCTGCGCCAGCGATTCCAACACATGGGCCGCCGGTTGATTTTCCACCTTGAAGTCAAACGTGGCCTCTTGGCCCGTTGTCTTCGGGTTCGCCTGTGCCAAGAACGCTTGCAGCAGTGTTTGTAGTGCCACGCGGTGCGTCGCCGCCGTTCCGGTCAGCGTCACGGTTCCATTGATGGTCGACATTCTGCCGACTCCGGCAGCGGTGCGTACCCGCCGTCCCCACCGACCACTGCCGATCACGCCGGGATAGCGATCCTGCCACGATTCGGATGGGTCCGCCCCTGCCGCAAACTGGCCCCGCACCAACGACTCCACCGACGCCGGTGCAACCCCCAACAACTGACCGGCCGGCCACAGATCATGTGGAAACTCATCATCAATTTTGGGTCGACCAGCGATGTCCGCCGGGGACAGTTCCGCGGTGTGCACGCCATCTGCACGCCGGGCCAGACGAACCAATTCTGACGGAGTGATCAGGTCGGGCCAGCGGATGGAAACCAAGTGGGCGGCGGGGTGGGCACCCGACGCCCCCGTGGTGCGTCGTTGCGAACTCCCGGGACGTGCCTCATCTCGCTGGGCCTCATTCAGTTGGGCCCCATCCAGTTCGGCCCGATGCAGCTCGGCCAAATTGCGTTCGATCCAGGCCGACCGGCCGACAAGAACCACGCCGCTGCGCACGATCACGGTGGCGTCCAACCGATCGGCGACCTGCTGGAGCGCCGCGGCGACGCTGGGCCCCAAACTGATTTCGGGCAACTCGGCGTCCCAGTCCAGATCCCGCTGACGCCACAAATTCAGGGTTCGCGTGGTCGCCAACTGGTCGACCACCTCGCCAACGGTCTGGCCTTCGGCTCGCATCGTGATCGGGCTGGCCAAGGCCCGGTAGGCGTCGCGATCGGCGACGGTGGATTCTGGTGTCGCCGCATCGAGCGAGAAGGCCAAACATGACGCTAGCAAAACGCCCCACAGCCCCGTCAAGGCGGGCCGACGACGCGTGGATCGAAAGTGTCCGGCCGGGGGAATAAATCCGGTCGAATTCGAGAGAGAAAACACGGCAACAGCTACGCAATTTAGGCAGTTTTGGAGACCCGACCCGATTCGCCCCCCGTCCCCACCGACGGCCCGACACGGGACATTCACCTGGGATTCATCATAGCGAGTTGTTGGGCGGTGGTCTCGTAATTAGACTCGTCCGCAGAGACGGGGTTGTCTTGCCTGCCGCAACCGTTTCGGGTGACCTGAACCGCCAAAGGATGCCTGGTTGCCGTTCCGGCTGACCTGCCTAGGATGCTCGCGACCGAACTGCGAACATCACCCTTTGACGGATATTGCTGTGACCTCACCTGTTGTTCGGACGACCCGGCTGACGACCGCCTATCGCAAATTTTTGGCGACGGCCGATTCGACACGATTCGCATCTCAAGTTGACGAACATTACTCGGTAACGACCATCGCATCGCTGTTGTTACGCGGCGACGTGGAAATGCGTCGCGCCGCTGCGCTGGCGTTGGGCATGTTGGGAGATCACCGAACGATCGACCCGCTGGGTCGTGCGATCAGCGATCCGGACCGCGGTGTCCGCTTGGCCGCCGATGACGCGTTTGGCGCGCTGCTGATTCGTTCGGCCGCCCCACGACATCACCAGCAATTACTGAAGCTGATGCACCTGAACGACGGTGGCGAACACGCCGCCGCGTTGGCACCGTCGATGATCCTGTGCGACCAAGCGCCGATGTATGCGGAAGCACATCATCAATTGGCGATCTGCTGGCACGGCTTGGAGAACTACGACCAAGCCCGAGCCGCCTATCACGCATGCCTGTGGCGGTGCCGGTTCCACTACCCGGCCTGGCAAGGCTTGGCAAAATGCCGACTGATCCTGGGTGACCCCGAAGGTGCGTTGCGTGCCCTGCAACGCTGTCTCAGCATCAATCCGGACGTTGAATCGGCGCGACTGCAGATCCGCCAGATTCGCCGCCGGCTCCGTCAACGCGATTTTGATTCTTGAGTTACGGCGATTCTTTGGTGGGCGGCATCGCCCTGGTTTTGGCGGTCGTCGCCGCCGCAGTTGCATTGGGTCCCTGGCAGGTGCCGTTTCAATTGCGTTCGGTCCGCGCCGTGGACGAACGTTTCGGGCGAACCGCCGCCCGCACCATGGTCATGCTGGTCGCCGCGATGTGTTTCGTCGCCAGTGTGTCCATCCTGAACGGGATACGGCCGTCCTATGCGACGCCCCAGTCGCAACGTTCACCGGTGAACCGGTACTGATGGCCTTCTTCGACGCGTTGCACGCGGCCGAGCGTTTCGCGTCCAAGGACAGCGGACAGATGGTACCGCCAAAGCGGCGAACCTCACCCCGAAATCACGGGTTGGCGTCGCCGATCGCTTGATCCATCACCTCAATGGCGGCATCGGTGTACCGTTCGAATTGGTTTTCAAAGTGGTCACGTGCCGCTTGGTCGGCAAAGAAGAACATGCGGCCGTGAATCGGATCCTTCACCCCAAAATCACGCTTGCCGGGAACGATGCGTTTTTCTTCGAAGAACCGCACCACGTCGATTTCGTTCATCACCGGCGTGTAGGGTTTCGGGTCGGCCAAGAACTTTTGCTTGTTTTCGGCACTGCTGAATAAGTACAGCCGTCCCAGGTGCAGGACGCCGTGCTCGGGCTTGCCTTCGACCCAAGCGTAGTCTTCGTTGATGCTGACGGCACAGTAACCTTCCAAAGCCAGCGGAGGCAGGTCAGCACTGGGGGCGACCGCCGGGGCTGCGACCGCCACGTCCGCCTCAGCATCGGTCGCGGCGGGCTGCGCCGGGGGCGTTTGGGGCGATGCGGCCGCGGGCTGATTGGCCGTCGGCGGCACGGCGATTTGCGCCGGCATGTCCAACGTCATCGCATCGGTGCGAGCGCCGGCGGCCGTCGTCTGAACGCCGCCGGGTGCGATCACCGCGTTGGGCAAAGCAAATTGATTGTTAGTCTTTCCCGCAACGGTCGAAACCACCGGTGCCGGCTTCGGCGTCGCCGACGGTGCAGGGGAGGGCGTCGGTGCCGGCTGGCTTGCCGCCATCATGGTCTGCGGTTCGGCCGCGGGACCCGCCGATGCGGCCGCGGTGTTCAACATCGCCACGTATTGACGTGGATCTTGTGGGCTGACCTTGTGCGATAGCTTCTCGCCCTTCAGTGTCACCACCACGTCGGTCGGCAAACTTTTGACTTGGAACATCTTCGCGATCGCGGGATCTTTGCCGACGTGAATTTTCACCGGCACATATTTCGATGTGATCGCGGCGGCGACGGCACCGTTCTGGAATGCACCGGCTTCCAACCGATCGCACCAAGGACAGTTGTCGCCGTAAAAGTGCAGCAGAAGCAGCTTGCCGTCACGGCTGGCCTCGGCATGGGCCTGCTTCAAATTGGATTGCCAGGGGATGCCGGACTCGGCGGCCCCGGCGAATGAGCCGGCCAGCGCGACGACCATGGCGATCGCGGTCATGGCGGCGTGTTTTGATAGGAGACGGCACATCGCAAAATTCCTTTTTCGCGTCGAACCGGTATTCGGACCGGATCATGGTTCTTGGGGGGAGGTAGCGAAATTTGGTGGGTGGCGTCTAGGGCTGCCTCAGCGATGGCAGACAGATCGCCCCATCACCGACCATCGACCACCACGGTCGTACCGCTTGAACCGAAATTACCGACCAGGCAAAGTTTTCCGGCAAATCCCCCCGGGGGCGCCGACATCTGCGGAACGCTGACGGCCTCGCTATCGCATCAGACTCTGGCGACGTCGCTACGATTCCCCCCCAGGTTGCCCGCGACATCTTCTCTTGACATTAGGCGAACGGGTTCTATATTTGGGAGCAGAACATGGGACTCGGGATTTGATCCCGTCGACATTCCCAATCAGACACGGGAGTGTCTCTCTCTGATCCGTCGCCCGGCATGAATCGAAATGGGCGGCATCGCACGGCATGATCATAGGTATCGATCGCTGGCCGGGTTTCAATCGGAGCGGAGCCGAAATTCACCCGTTGAAAATCTAACGAGTCGCGGCCCCGAGTCGTCATGACTGGCCGACAGATCGGTCCCTGCCGGGTCGAATCTGACTGACTTTCCAAAAACAAAACCGATTCCAAAACAATTTGATTCCACCGGCTGCGTTGTCGCGGCACCGGACGGAGTTTTTCTTTCCCTTTCTCGGACCACAGCGACCTTTCTTGATGCTTACGTTTAGGCCGCAATTGCGCGGAATGAACGTGCGGTTTGGATGACAAATGGCGAAAAAGAAAAGGGCTCCCAGGAGCCGAAGTGGCTCTGGCAATGGCCAGGGCAACGATAATGGAGCGCCCAAATCGAGAGGCCGACGTCGCCGTCGTGGTGGCAATGGCGGTAACCCGCAGGCCAACGGTGACGCCGATTTCCAATCAGATGCACCCATGGAAGCCGGTGAAGGCATCCTGGAACTGCATCCCAATGGATACGGTTTTCTGCGCAGCGAAGAAAACGATTACACCCGCGAACGGAGCGATCCGTTCGTGCCGGGGACGATGATCGAACGCTTCGGCCTGCGGCAGGGCGTCTACATCAAGGGCATGGTCCAACAGGCACGTCGCCAACAGGGTCCGCGCGTCAAAGAAATCACCGAAGTCGAAGGCATGCCGCCGGAAGACTATTTGAACGTGAAGAACTTTGACAGCCTGACCGCGATCAACCCGGAAGAATGGCTGCACCTGGAAGTCGGCCAAAAACCGGTGACCAACCGTGTCATCGATTTGCTGGCACCGCTGGGCAAAGGCCAACGTGCCTTGATCGTCGCGCCGCCACGCAGCGGAAAAACGATCATGCTGCAAAACATCGCTGCCGGGATCGCACAAAACCATCCCGACCTGAAGCTGATGGTGCTGCTGATCGACGAGCGGCCCGAAGAAGTCACCGACATGCGCCGCAATGTCCAGGGCGGACAAGTCATCGCCAGCAGCCTGGACATGGACGTCGACAGTCACGTCCGTCTCAGCCAGCTGGTCATCGACCGGGCCAAGCGCTTGGCCGAACGTGGCGAAGACGTCTTCTTGATGCTCGATTCGATCACCCGCCTGGCCCGTGCCTTCAATAAATGGGTCGGCAGCACCGGCCGCGGTCGCGCGACAATGTCGGGCGGTCTGGATATCAAAGCAATGGATATCCCGAAAAAGCTGTTCGCGACCGCACGTGCGTTCCAAGAAGGCGGTTCGCTGACCATCGTCGGTACCTGCCTGGTCGATACCAACAGCCGCATGGACGAAGCCATTTTCCAAGAGTTCAAAGGAACCGGGAACATGGAACTGGTCTTGGATCGGCGGATGGCCGACCGACGCATCTGGCCCTCGATCGATATCAGCCAAAGTGGAACGCGTCGCGAAGAATTGCTGCATGACGAAGAAACGTACGAAACGGTCACCATGCTGCGTCGAACGCTAAGCGAAATGCATCCGATCGACGCGATGGAACAATTGACCAAACAGCTCGGCCGTTTTGAAAACAATGAGGCCTTCTTGAAGCTGATCGCAGGAGCTAAGCTTGCGAACTGACGATCAAACGAATCGGGCGATGATTTCGCTCGCGTCGGCCTGATCGTCCGCAGGAGGGTAAGCGAATTGGTGAGCGGCCTCACTGGAACTGAGGTACCCCGTAAGGGGCTGCGGGTTCGAGTCCCGTGCCCTCCGCTGTTTTAGCCCGCATTTCGCGGGCTTTCGACATATTCATCCCCCACCCCAACCGATCGAAGGGGACGGGGGCAATCGAGTTCGGCACCGATCTTTCTTCTGGTAGAAAATCCGAAGCTCGAAGATCTCTGGCCGTTCACCGCGATCCGGCTCTCGAGCGATGGAGCCTGATCGCAGACGCGAGCTTTCGCGCCCTGAATCGCCACTCTTTCGAATCAGGCGTTTCTTGCGCAGGTGACCAACAGGCCTTTCCAGTGGGCATCGAATCGAGCCGCTCGCCTAGCAGGCCTAACTTCGTTCTGCACCTGTCGCGTTTCACCGCGTCCCTGAAGGGTGTGGCACCGAATGGCCCCGAGCGTAATCGCGACAAGACCGGCGAGCATTAGTAGCCCTCGTATCGAAAAATTCGGGCTTGGCATCTTTTAGCACTGCTCCGGGAAATGGCATACGGCCGCTACTTCGCCTGCCTCATCTTATCGCCCCCGGCCAACACGGCCGAAGGCGATTGCCGTTGCCGGCCATCTGCGCAGCGGTGGTCGATATCGGCGATCGCCGGTGGTCAGACCATTCCCCAACGCGAAACGAACACTCACTTTCCTCCCAGGATCTTCGTATCGGGTTAGATCAATCCCCAAATCAGCAAGAACCTAGGTCGTGAACATCGGCGTCGGGCTGCGCCCATCCGGCGCCGGCCACTAGGGTTGCTCGACCACGCAATCCTCGGATGTTTCTGGTTCGGTACTCAGTTCGACGAAAGCGGAGTAGGCGAGTCGCTTTGAACGTACCACCGAGGCGTGATGACCGGCGTAGAACAAAACCGAACCGAACCGGCATAGGCTGATTCAACCGACGCGTGTAGGGTGAATCAGTGCTGCGACTACCAAGTGGCTGTTGTGCTCCTCGATAGTTTTAACGCGTCTTCACTGATTTGAACTCGCTGAGTAAGCGCTAAAGCGGCTGCGTTCGCAAGACACGGGGCTCCCAGTCACGGTTCTTGTTGCAGAACAGCTCTGATGGACAACTGACTTTGTTAGGCGAAATTGCTTCGCGATCCAAGGACTCTGAGATCTGGTGACATCGGATCCGCAAAAGCGTATCTAGAAAAGGGTGTTAGACGTTGGCTGAACCCTCAGCGGGTCGTCATCTTCCACTAACAAGCTTCTGTCTACGAAGCTATCCGTGGCCTCGAATGTTGCATCTCGCCGTAGGCGATTGATCACCATCAGGGCGTCGTGCGCCGAGACGGTGCCATCGCCCGAGACGTCGTACAGGCCCTGCCAATCGCTCCAGCCAACAGCTTCATTGGCAAAATGCAGGCGATTGATGACCAGAAGTGCATCGAAGGCTGTGACCACGCCGTCAGCATTGGTGTCGTACACATCAACGGGATTCTGGTATGGATTGTTCTGAATGTCGAAGTGCAGTCGGATGTGAGGATGTTCGGTCAGCCTGTAACGGATGTAGCGTCCACTGGAGAAGTATGACTCGTAAGTATCGGGCACGATGATGGTCGAGTGATCGATCCCATTGGTCGGCTCCGTGAAGCGGATATCGATGGGCCGCGTAAACCCTCCCGCAACAAATGGATCAAACGATTTGTCGACAATGACTCGGTCCGAACCTCGCGATAAGTCGAATCGAACCACCTGATTGCTCAAGTGCGATTTTTCCGCGATCTGCAGGTTCCACAAACGACCACTGGCATTGATGGAGAATGTCGGGTCGTCACCGACGTTCTTTAGGCGGACCAAATCGCCCGAATCACTGGTGATGACGCGACGCTCCCGCGGCCCCAGGTCATCGATCAAACTGACCGAATCATTGAGGCGAACGCAAATGTCCAGACCGTCGATCTGAATCATCAATCCGTCGGGCCAGTCGCTGTAGGTGACGGAGTCGCCGGGGCCATTGATCAGTCGTATCCGTGTCTCGTAGCGAACGTTCAAATCAAGTCGGCGCGCCGGGCCGGCGGCCACCGAGGCGGTGTCGATCACGACTTCGCCAACAGCTCTTTCAAGGTTCAGGTGCACTTCCGTCGACACTGAGGCTGCAAAATCGATCTGATCAACGCTGACAGACGTTTGATTAGTGTCTGCGGAAATGGTGACGGTAGATGCCGTGTCCACGACGTCGATCGTGTCCACAATCAGCGGATGGTTGACGTAATTGAGGACAAAATCGTCATCAAGGATCACGATGTTCCAGGCTCTAGTGTCGCTGATCAGAGTTGATCCCTCTGCAGTGCCATCGGTCACCCATGTTGCTTCACCGCTGGCCACCACCGAACCATTCGCGGTAAACCCATCCAAGGTTAGAGAACGACCACCCAAAGGGCTGATCGTCGGGACGAGGTGGGTCCCCGCGGCCGTACCATCAGAAACGTACAATCCGGCCATGACGCCGTCGGTGAGTTCCGAGACCCCAAAGAAGATCTTTGAATCCGAGATCACGATCTGGTCCAGCGGCGCGAGGATGATCCGTTCTGGCTGCGAACCATCGTCGTCGAGCCGCCAAAGTTCTCTGACGAAAGGAGAGTTCGGTGGAGAGATGCGAAAAATCCAGCTGTCACCAAGGCGGCCAATCGGCACGGGATCCCCATGTTGAGTGAGGGATTCGGGGATCTCGAAGAAGTCGTTTGAACCTTCGATTTGAAGAAACAGCCCGCTGTTGTCCGTTCGGATCGAGGCAAGATCCGAAACTGGCTTGATGCTGTTGCCGTAACTTTTCAAAATTTCTTCGGAAACGAGATCCTGCGGGACGACGACTTTTTGCGTTCCGAATGCTGTGCCGTCGGTCGACCACAAAGCCCGCTCGATTCCTGGACTCGGCCTCCGACCTAAATCGAGATCCGTTCCCCAGCCCGA